>CABJBK010000032.1 GCA_902363825.1 Lachnospiraceae bacterium | reverse complement strand
GAATCCGGAAAATCGGCTCTGCCCATTTGTAACTATTCACAAATCTTATATCAGTTTTAAACGTTTACACAAAACTTGAAACGGTCTCAATTTATGGCAATACACCGTGGTAAATGTTTTCATTTGGTATTCGATTTTATATTTATAGTAATTAATCGAAATTCTCCGACAATCACTCTATACACGTGATATACAACCGACCTCAAAACCCCGGTAAATCTGCGGACACCTTAGAAGCCGCTATGTTAGCTCAGGGTGTTTGCTAATTAGTGTCTGCTGATTAAACTGCTTCCAGCTCAAAATCAGCAGATTGATGTGTTAATAGTTCCAGTAGCCATAAAAAT
>CABJBK010000031.1 GCA_902363825.1 Lachnospiraceae bacterium | reverse complement strand
AGGTAGCCGTATCGGAAGGTGCGGCTGGATCACCTCCTTTCTAAGGAAATCAAGTAGAGATTATTTCACTGTTGAGTCTTCAATGAAGACAACGACTCTGGTGGCGATGCGCTTATGGGAAACACCCGTCCACATCCCGAACACGCTGGTTAAGACATAAGCGGCCGA
Organism: Lachnospiraceae bacterium; assembly: GCA_902363825.1. Lineage (GTDB taxonomy): Bacteria > Bacillota > Clostridia > Lachnospirales > Lachnospiraceae > Roseburia_D > Roseburia_D yibonii. The sequence goes on along the minus strand of CABJBK010000031.1, from coordinate 399 downwards.
TGGTACTATGCCGGGGACGGCATGGGAGAGCAGGTGGCTGCCAGATTTTAAAAAAAAGAATAAAAAGGACGAGAGTCCATGAAAGCTGGTTTACCAGCGATCAGAGCATCCGAAGGATCGGGTGTGCTGATGGCTGATAAGCATCAGTCAGAAATGTACCTTGAAAATTTCACACAGAGAAATGAATTGATGGAAGTAGAAATACTTCAGATATCAAGACATCCGAGAAAACAAACCGAGAACTCAATTAAGAAAGAACATCGAAAGATGTAAGGACCCTGTTTCCAACGCTATGGGAACAGTGAAAAGGTCAAGCAAGAAAGAGCGCAGGGTGGATGCCTTGGCACTAAGAGCCGACGAAAGACGTGATAAGCTGCGAAAAGCTGCGGGGAGGAGCAA
>CABJBK010000030.1 GCA_902363825.1 Lachnospiraceae bacterium | reverse complement strand
TTTTGGTCACTTTCCGAAGCTGACGGTTGAATCCTTCAATGGCATTTGTGGTATAAATCAAACGTCTTACAGCTTCTGGATACTTGAAATAAGTGGACAGTGTTGCCCAGTTATCATGCCAGGATTTATAGATTTTTGGGTACTTGGAATCCCATTTATCCTTGAACAGTTCCAGTTCATTTAAAGCGGTTTCTTCCGTTGGAGCTGCATATACAAGCTTCAGATCAGCCATCAGTTTTTTGATGTCTTTGTATGAAACAAACTTCGTTGAATTACGGATCTGATGGATGATACACTGCTGAATCTCTGTTTTGGGATAAACAGCCTCGATTGCCTGTGGAAATCCATTTAAACCATCAACGCATGCAATCAGGATATCCTCAACGCCTCTGTTTTTTAATCCATTCATGATAGAAAGCCAGAACTTTGCACTTTCGTTTTCTCCAACATACATTCCAAGAACATCTTTTTTCCCATTCATATCGATACCAAGGGCAATGTAAACCGCACGTTTTACAATACGTCCTTCACTGCGGACATGATAATGGATTGCATCCATAAATACTACAGCATACACTTCTTCCAGAGGGCGTTCCTGCCATTCTTTTACAATCGGCAGGATTTT
>CABJBK010000029.1 GCA_902363825.1 Lachnospiraceae bacterium | reverse complement strand
TATCCCATTATGCGGGATATGTCCGCTCTTGTGCGAAAATGGACGGACAGATTAACACGGATATGCAGGAGCATATCGTCAGGCAACTGATAGAAAGCCTGTTGAAGTTCCGCTTTGACCGCTAAACAGAAAAGTTGTATAATTAGAGCCTGACAAATTAAACTTCAATGAGGGTAGAGCAAATGGAACAGATTATCAATTATAGAGACATACCCACAGATAAAAGGATTGACATATTAAATGCTCTTGAGCGAATAGGTTTTTTTCCGGCATACGGCGGCGTGAGAACAATGCAGCAAATTATGGAAAAGTCAGTTCCAGGTTCAGGCCCACAATTCTATTTCGTTTTCCGTGAAAATGAGTTGATAGGGTACAATTTTCTCATTGGGGACACTAAGAAATATAAAGCGTTCCCATGGCTTGCTATTAGCAATATGGATGAGCAGAAGTTGACTGTTTGTGAAGAACTGATGAAAATACAAATTGCCTTTTTTGAAGAACTCGGAATGCAAAAGATAGCAGATCATTGCGTTAGGATTATGGAAGATTACAGAAAAGGAATTGGAAAGCGGAAAGAAAGCGATTGCAGATAAATTCCATTTGAAAAACGGCTGACAATTTAATACCGCCGCCCATCACAGCGGCAGATAAGCAGTAAATCTTGAAAAGGTTTACTGCTTTTTTTGCGCCCATTTTCAAAAATCTTTGGCAAACCACACCGCCGGATTGTTGTAGGGAGCAGACAGGGAAAATAAAAAAATTTTCGCTGCGTTTGCCAAAACGCCCCCTTTTCACCGTTGTAGTGGTGAACAGCGGGCAGAACACGCCGCCGCAATCGCTATATTGGTGGAGCAAGCCAGTATATCCGCAAACCAGAGCCGCCGAGGAAAGCGGTAGTTTTTTAGAGCAAGATTCTACCACGGTGCCAAAAT
>CABJBK010000028.1 GCA_902363825.1 Lachnospiraceae bacterium | reverse complement strand
ACTAGTGTACTGACATATTGATATTTAGTTAAATATTTCTGGCTGTTATTGCCGTTTTATGGTACAATAAAAGAAACGGCGGTGATATCCTATGGCAAGACCAAAAAAGTACAAAATCAAACTTACGGATGATGAATTAAAAGAATTTAAATCTGTCATCCGAAAAAATAAAACATCCAAAACAATCCGATGCAGATGCCAGATTATTATTGACCTGGATGAGTCCCACGGAAAAGTATTGACTCATGAGCAGTCTGCAAAATCAAATGGTGTATGTCTGGCAACAGTAACCAATACTGTGAAAAAATATTTTGAGGGTGGTATTGATGCAGTAACTGAGTTTAAGCGTAATGTTAATTCTGATAATGCAAGGCGTGTGCTCGATGGACGTGCTGAAGCCCGTATCATTGAACTTGCCTGTGGTCCGGTGCCGGAAGGACATTCAAGGTGGACCATCCGGCTGCTGGAAGAGAAATCAAAAATTGTTCTTGATACTCCGGTCAGCCGTGAGGCAATCCGAAGAGCCTTAAAAAAAACAAACTTCGACCTCACAAAAACGACTACTGGTGCATCCCCAAAAAAGATGATGCCGAATTTATAGCATGTATGGAAGATGTCCTTGATGTATATGAACTCCCATACAATCCTGAAAGACCAGTTGTATGCATGGACGAAAAGCCTTACCAGTTACTGGGCGATGCAAGGAAACCACTGCCCATGCGTCCGGGTGACAATCAGAAAACAGATTCGGAATATGTCAGGAATGGTACCTGCAGCATATTTGCTTTTGTCGAACCGCTTGGAGGCACTCATCATGTCAGCGTGCGAGAACAACGTACTGCCTTTGACTGGGCAGAAGAGATAAAATATCTCGTTGATGTCATGTATCCTGATGCAGAAAAAGTAATTCTTGTTATGGATAACCTTAACACCCATAAAACGGCGTCCTTGTATAAAAGGTATCCAGCAGATGAGGCAAGACGAATTATCAAGCGTTTGGAAATTCACTATACACCCAAACATGGAAGCTGGCTTGACATTGCAGAAATAGAACTGAATGTAATGACCAGACAGTGTTTGTCACGAAGGATTGAAAACATTGCAAAACTTCGTGGAGAGTTAGCTGCGTGGGAAGTCGAGCGTAATACAGTCGCAGCAAAAGTTAATTGGCAGTTCCGAACTGCCGATGCAAGAGTGAAGTTGAGTTCATTGTATCCTATGTTTACAACAGCTTCCGAATAGGAAGTTGTTGTAATGCTAAAAATCAATGTGCCAATACACTAG
>CABJBK010000027.1 GCA_902363825.1 Lachnospiraceae bacterium | reverse complement strand
TAGTGTCTGCTGATTAAAAGAAAATGAGCTTAAAACTATTGATTTTACTGTGTTTTCTGCTCAAAGATGGTATAATAAAGTGCACGGTTTTAACAGATCTTAAATCTTTTTTCGTGCAGTTTTCAATAGAAAAATACCATTTACGGAGCGAAAAATAATGTACAAATATACTGATAATACACAAAGCAACTTCTTGGATTTCAATCAGCCAATAGGACTTCACATGAACCCTGAAAACAGATGGGTAAAAATGGCAGATGCGATTCCATGGGAAGTCTTTGAAAAGAAATATTCCCGCCTGTTCAAAGGAAAGAATGGCCGGATAGCCAAGCCATTACGTCTTGCTCTTGGCTCATTGATCATCCAAACGAAATATCAGTATTCTGACAGAGAACTCGTTGAACAGCTGACAGAAAATCCGTATTACCAGTATTTCATTGGGCTTCCAGGTTATCAGGAAGAACCGCCAATTGACGCAAGTACCTTAGTCCTGTTCCGTAAACGTCTGAAAATGGATGTTATCATGGAAGCGAATGAATATATGCTGGATGCAGTCAAAGAAAAGGAATCCAGTGACAAAAAGGATGATGATCATAACAATCCACCTTCAGGAGGAGAAGGTAATGGGCAGGATACAAAGCAGGAACAGTTCCCTGAAAATAAAGGAACCCTGATGCTTGATGCCACCTGTGCTCCATCTAATATCCGATATCCACAGGATTTTTCCCTGCTGAATGAAGCAAGGGAAAAACTGGAAACGATTATCATACGCTTCTGCAAAACATATGGATTTTCCAGACCCCGCATGTACCGCAGGATAGCAAGAAAAAATTATCTTGCATTTGCAAAAGCAAAAAAGCGCAGCACTAAGAAGATCAGAGCAACGATTCGTAAACAGTTGGCATTCATCAGACGAGATATCGGATACCTCGAAAATTTCATGCAGGACGGTTATGCACCGACATTGAAAGAGAGCACTCTTCTGCTGACAATCTCTAAACTGTATGAGCAACAGCAATACATGTACCAGAACAAGACCCATAGCGTAGACAACCGCATTGTCAGCATTGCACAGCCATGGATCAGACCAATCGTAAGAGGAAAAACAAAGTCACCAGTAGAATTCGGGGCGAAGTTTGACCTGAGCATAGATGATAACGGTCTTGGCAGAATAGAAAAGATATCCTATGATGCCTACAATGAAAGTACAGTGTTGAAAGAAGCGGCAGAGCTTTTCAGAGAACGAACCGGTCATTATCCGGAACGTATATTAGTAGACCAGATCTATCGTACCAGAGAAAACAGAAAATACTGCAAGATGCATGGAATACGATTATCCGGTCCAAAGCTTGGGAGACCAAGTCTTGAAAAACAGCCAGCAAAAGAGAAAAAACAGGAATATCAGGATAACACGGATCGAATAGAGGTGGAAAGAGCCTTCAGCTTAAGCAAGCGCTGCTATGGAATGGGCTTGATCAGAACCAAACTTTATGACACAACCCTAACTTCAATCGCGTTATCCGTATTTGTGACGAATCTGTTCAAGATACAGTCACGGATACTTTTTACATTTTTATGGCT
>CABJBK010000026.1 GCA_902363825.1 Lachnospiraceae bacterium | reverse complement strand
GCTAGGGTAAAGTTTTTGTAGGGAAATTTAATAGAAAAAGAAGAAAGCACCTGTTCCTTATGTTAGGATTGAGTTTGACGAAAAACAAAAATCCAAAGGAGGGTGCTTTCATGATTAAGAGTATACAACATTTTCAGACAGAAGGGGTAAAAAAATTAGAAGATATTTTTGTTTCCTATTCATCAAATCTTTCTAAAATTGCTGAAATGGTAGAAGGAGTAACTAAAAGTGTAGTGGAATTAGGATGTTCCATGATTGCAGAAGAATGGGAATTTTATGATACCGTTTTACGTGAACGCAGGAATCTTCGTCCTGATTAGGAAATAATTCGTCGTGATCCGATTACCAGGCTGACTTCGCTTGGAGAAGTCACTTATTTCAGAACATATTTCAGGAATAAGAAGACAGGAGAACGCTGCTATCTGTTAGACACTCTTATTGGATTTGAAAAAAATGAATATTTAACAGAGGATGCTGTTGCGAGGATTTTTGAAGAGGCTGCAGATAGCAGTTATCGCAAAGGTGGGACAAATGCATGCATTTCCGGTGCTGTAGTAAGCAAGGAAACCGTTATGGAGAAACTTCATCCATTATGTTTTCCACTACTCGAGGCTCCAGATGAAAAGAAGTCAGTTAAAACTTTATATATAGATGCTGATGAAGACCATGTATCTCTCCAGCATTTAGAGAAGAAGGGTGATGTAAAGATTTCTAATAGCAACACCTTTATGCCTAAATTAGTTTATATTTATGAGGGAATTGATGCTGACTATGATAGACATGAATTAATTAATGCTAAATATTTCGGTGGTGGGTATCAGGGTCCAGAAGGAACGGACCGTCTGTGGAAGGAAGTATTTGATTACATTGCAAATGCTTATGATGAGGATTCTATCGAACACATTTATGTAAATGGGGATGGAGCAGACTGGATTAAGTATGGAGCAAAGGTTCATAGCAAAGCAAAGTTCGTACTGGATAAATATCATATGCATAAATACATTGCAGCGGCAACTTCACACCTTATGGACTCAGCATCTGATGCCAGAAGTGAAATCTGGCATGCCATAAACAAGAAAAACAAGAAGCTGGCTGAAAAAACATTTGACGAGATAATTGAATTAACGGAAGCTGAAAGTAAGCAAAAGGCAGTGGAGGCATCTAAGAAATATATACTTGGGCACTGGTCTGCCATTATGACTGGCGTAAGAAACAGGAAAGACAACATTCATTGCAGTGCTGAAGGGCATATCAGTCATATTTTTTCGGACAGATTAAGTTCCAGACCGTTGGGCTGGTCTGTTATTGGCGCAGATAAAATGGCTCAGTTAAGAGTGTATAAGCGCAACGGAAGAAGTATGCTGGAACTGGTGCGATACCAGAAAATGCAGCTGCCAATGGCTGCAGGTGCCGAAGCATTAGAATTGTCTGCAGCAAATATATTGAGTTCAGAAAGAAAGAACAAACGGGAGCTTGGAGAATTGGCAGATATTCTGGTGTATTCAATACCATATCCACAAATCAAAAAAATTGCATCCCTAAAGAATCACATTTGGGGGTTGTAGAAAATAATAAATACAGCTATATTAAAATCAGTCAACTAATTCTGACTGGTTCAAGGGGCAAGTCTGCTCTATTAATTCCTACAACAAACTTACACTATCAAA
>CABJBK010000025.1:2500-4943 GCA_902363825.1 Lachnospiraceae bacterium | reverse complement strand
GCTTTCGCCTGATGTTTCTTGGTCAAGCCCTCGACCGATTAGTAACAGTCAGCTCCATGCGTTGCCGCACTTCCACCTCTGCCCTATCTACCTGATACTCTCTCAGGGGTCTTACTTCCTCTAGGGAAGGGATATCTCATCTTGGGGGGGGCTTCACGCTTAGATGCCTTCAGCGTTTATCCCTTCCGGACTTGGCTACCCTGCCATGGGATTGGTTCCCAACAGGTACACCAGTGGTCCGTCCAGCCCGGTCCTCTCGTACTAAGGCCAGCTCCCCTCAGATATCCTCCGCCCGCGCCGGATAGGGACCGAACTGTCTCACGACGTTCTGAACCCAGCTCGCGTACCGCTTTAATGGGCGAACAGCCCAACCCTTGGGACCTGCTACAGCCCCAGGATGCGATGAGCCGACATCGAGGTGCCAAACCACTCCGTCGATGTGAACTCTTGGGAGTGATTAGCCTGTTATCCCCAGGGTAGCTTTTATCCGTTGAGCGATGGCAATCCCACTTTATGCCACCGGATCACTAAGTCCTACTTTCGTACCTGCTCCACCCGTCGGTGTCGCAGTCAAGCTCCCTTCTGCCTTTGCACTCTTTGAATGGTTTCCGTCCATTCTGAGGGAACCTTTGAGCGCCTCCGATACCCTTTCGGAGGCGACCGCCCCAGTCAAACTCCCCGCCTGGCATTGTCCCACCGCCGGATCACGGCGGCTGGTTAGAAACCCAATACTGCAAGGGTGGTATCCCAACAGCGGCTCTGCTGAGACTGGCGTCCCAGCTTCAAAGCCTCCCACCTATCCTGTACATGCAGTACCGAATCCCAGTACCAGACTGGAGTAAAGCTCCATGGGGTCTTTCCGTCCTGGCGCGGGTAACCAGCATCTTCACTGGTACTTCAATTTCACCGGATGTATTGTCGAGACAGTGCTCAAATCATTACGCCTTTCGTGCGGGTCGGAACTTACCCGACAAGGAATTTCGCTACCTTAGGACCGTTATAGTTACGGCCGCCGTTTACTGGGGCTTGAATTCAAAGCTTCGACTTTAAGTCTAACCTCTCCTCTTAACCTTCCAGCACCGGGCAGGCGTCAGCCCATATACTTCACCTTACGGTTTCGCATAGACCTGTGTTTTTGCTAAACAGTTGCTTGAGCCTATTCTCTGCGGCCCACTTGCGTGGGCACCCCTTATCCCGAAGTTACGGGGTCATTTTGCCGAGTTCCTTAACAATACTTCTTCCGCCGGCCTTAGGATTCTCTCCTCATCCACCTGTGTCGGTTTACGGTACGGGCTTATATGGCACAATAGCAGCTTTTCTCGGCAGCCGGTCCGCATGCTTCGTTACTTATGGTTCACTCCGCGTCACAGCAGGGATTTCCGTATGCGGATTTGCCTGCATACCATCCCCTCTGCTTGCACCGGTCTTTCCATTCCCGGCTCATGCTTTCCTTCTGCGTCCCTGCAGTTCTGACCATATAAGGTACAGGAATCTAAACCTGTTGTCCATCGGATACGCTTCGCAGCCTCTCCTTAGGCCCCGACTTACCCAGGGCAGATCAGCTTTACCCTGGAAACCTTGGATATTCGGCCGATAGGATTCCCACCTATCTCTCGCTACTCATTCCGGCATTCTCTCTTCTTATCCCTCCACCGCTCCTTCCGGTACGGCTTCGACGGTATTAAGAATGCTCCTCTACCAATGACTTACGTCATTCCGCAGCTTCGGTGTCGTGTTTCAGCCCCGGTACATTTTCGGCGCAGGACCTCTCGACTAGTGAGCTGTTACGCACTCTTTGAATGTGTGGCTGCTTCTGAGCCAACATCCTAGTTGTCTTCGAAATCCCACATCCTTTTCCACTTAACACGCACTTTGGGACCTTAGCTGGCGGTCTGGGCTCTTTCCCTTTTGACTACCCAACTTATCTCGTGCAGTCTGACTCCCATTCATCATCTACATGGCATTCGGAGTTTGATATTCTTTGGTAAGCTTTGACGCCCCCGCGGAAATTCAGTGCTCTACCTCCATAAGACTAAAATGAGGCTAGCCCTAAAGCTATTTCGAGGAGAACCAGCTATCTCCGGGTTCGATTGGAATTTCTCCCCTACCCACACCTCATCACCACCCTTTTCAACGGATGTGTGTTCGGTCCTCCAACGCCTTTTACGGCATCTTCAACCTGGACATGGGTAGATCACCCGGTTTCGGGTCTACTCGTACTGACTATTTCGCCCTGTTCAGACTTGGTTTCCCTTCGGCTCCGGACTTTAAGTCCTTAACCTTGCCAGCACGCGTAACTCGCCGGACCGTTCTACAAAAAGTACGCGGTCGCACCTTAACGTGCTTCCACAGCTTGTAAACACAGGGTTTCAGGTTCTCTTTCACTCCCCTCCCGGGGTCCTTTTCACCTTTCCTTCACAGTACTATGCGCTATCGGTCACTA
>CABJBK010000024.1 GCA_902363825.1 Lachnospiraceae bacterium | reverse complement strand
GCAGAATCCGGAAAATCGGCTCTGCCCATTTGTAACTATTCACAAATCTTATATCAGTTTTAAACGTTTACACAAAACTTGAAACGGTCTCGAAATCTATTTTGAAGAACGTCTAATCGGACGCAACCTGTAAAAACAGCTTGTTTTAGGCAGGTTTTATTGACATGCCCAAAAACTCCTGTATAATGCAGATATGGGCAGAATCCGGAAAATCGGCTCTGCCCATTTGTAACTATTCACAAATCTTATATCAGTTTTAAACGTTTACACAAAACTTGAAACGGTCTCAATTATTCAAACTCGCAGAATCTAGTTTGATTTTGGTTATTTTAATGCAGTTATCTATACCATTTAGTATTGATAACTCACGCCTTTTCCACACATTATTTTTCGTTTCACATATTTTTAGTACCAATCCAGTACCATTGCATTTTTTCATTATTGTGTGTAGTTCCGGTGGCTTGCAGGTTGGTTTACTATTCACAGAATAATTTTCTGCTGGTTTGCTTGTCCACCTATGGAAATTATAATCTCCAAGCGATATTTCTGCAAGAAAAAGTTTTGTGGTACTAATCGTTAGTACCACGATTGTTTTCTATGTACTGAGCAAAATCAATTACCTTTGCTGGCTTTCTCTTAGCAGCAATCCCTAATCGTTCCATGTCTAATTTAAAAAGTTCACTCGGATATCCATACGCATCAAATCCCTCTGGCTGACAAATATCTCTGTTCAGATACTCACTAAGTTCCCATTGATACTTTGCTTCTTTCTCCAGCTTCTTACCAAAATACTGTGCATCCATTACCATTCTGTTAATGCCACCAACCGATTTCCTACCATGGGTTTTTGTTACAGTTGTATCACCTGACATTTTAAAATACTGCCCTATCTGATCCTCGGAATATCCCATTCCCTGCATCACGCCATGAATCACACGGCTGATATACATTGCATAGTAATTCCAGTTTCTTGGTTCAATATCTGTCATTGCTATTGTATAACGATTACTGGCATTTACAATAAACAAGACATTTCTTCCTTTTATTTTCGTCAAATGTGTGTCCCAGCAGAACACAAGTGAAGCACCTTTGCTTTCTTCAATATTTGTTGTTTTTAATCGATCTTGAACTGCTTTTGTAGCACCAATCTCCATGTGTATCACCTGCTCATCTCAAGTATTCTTTTCACTTCCATCTGTAATTCATCACTGAAGTCTGATAAATCATCATATGCAATTACTTTCAATCTTATAAGACGAACAATATCCCATATTACCTCTGATTTACTCATCTCCATGATAACTCCCGGATGACGCTTATCTTCCTTTATCCGCATTTCCAGTTCCCAGAATTTATCTGATGCAGGCTTTGTATCATCATTCAGAAAATTTGCATACTCTTTAACAAGACCTTCCATATAATTTTCCTGCCAGCCTGATAATTTTTCTCGAAATAGCTTCCAATCTTTTTTACTTATGTCCATGATTTTGAACCTCCTCAGTCTCATGTTAGTCTCAACAAACGATTTCAAAAATGAGACTGACTTGAGACTACAACTTTATAATTCACCTGCAAATCCCGGTTTTATCGCATTTTGCTATATCATAGAGTCTCACTCAGTCTCAAATCTCGTGAGACTTCATTGAGACTAACTTCGGAATATTCTTGAGTAAAAGTTTGGGTGTCACATTGAGTGCCATATTTACTGTCATTCACTTACTTAATTTTCCATTTACCACCATTATCTGGACCTTTTCGTTCTATGATACCTTTATCCTTTAATTCTGATATATATCTAGCAATTGTTCTATCTGTGACATCTAAGGCTATTCTTAATTCATCAATAGAAATATTCGGATTTTCGGAAATCATTTTTATGATGTCACATGCTTTAGTAAGCTTCTTCTTAGAATACTCTGGCATTAACTGCTTCATTTTTTCTTCCGAAATTTCTATGACATTTTCTATGACATTTTCTATGACATTTTCATTCACCTGTGTTGCATAATTAGTGCCATAATTCAGATTATACAAAGTCAATGTAAAATCATCATTATCTGCATCAAAGACTGGCATCTTAGTCTCATCAAATTCTACTTGTCCCTCATAATCTGCCAATATCTTCTTAAATCCACTACCTCTACGCTCCATATATTTTAAACGGCTGAATATATCAGCTAATATCGGATTTCTTCGCTTTGACGGAATTTTCAATAGATTTTTCCCCTCAAGAGATATTCCACTTACCATTCCACCGGGTGAATATATTTCAATTCTATCATCGAACATATCTATATGGACTTCACTACCTATCTCCAGATAATTTCTATGAATCAATGCATTTACTACACCTTCAAGCACTGCTCTATCCGGATAATCAGGCATTTCAATTCTGCCGTCACCAACCTTACGCCATGCTTTCTTGGAATTATTTCTCACAAAATCAGTTCCTGCCTGCAACAATGTGACAAGACTGCCAGTATATTCCTTATCATCAAGTGCATCCACTATTCCTGATGCTTTAGTAAGTCCATTCCATCTTGTACAAAACAATCTGGAATGACGTACCGGTGATTCATCTGCCAAAAGTGCTCCAGCATTCGTTAGATTTTCTTTTTCATCAATCAGCCCAAAAGATTCATAATCTGTATCTTCAAATGTATTCCCCGTTCTCTGTTTATATACTGATTTTAATTTTGTAAAGGACATATTGTTAAAATCATATCTTGACTTCAGACTATCATAACTTTCACCACTTCCGCGAAGTACCAACTCTCTTAACTGCGAAGGTGTCGCCGGAACACTTTCATTTCCTATACGCATAAATGCAATAAGTTGCCCATCACCCTCATAATAGTATGGAGTCTGCTGCCCTTTCATAACTTCTACAATAACGAATGTCTTGTCATTATCTTTTTCAAATGAAAGCTTAAACTCTGGTATCGGATTAAGGTGTGTTTTAATTATCTCACTAATTTTTTCTGCATCTCCTTCAGCATCCGAAAGACCAACCAACGCATCATCATTTGCCACACCAAATACCAGCTTACCACCATAGCAATTTGCAAATGCACTTATACTCTTGCACCAGCTTTTGGGTTTCTTTGTCTCAAGTGCAACCTTTTTATCGTAATCTGTGGTTTCGCCGATTAGCTGCTTTATATCCATAGTTCTCACCATCCTTCTACATTAAACAAGTGCCTATTTACATCACATGGGTAACAAAGCTTCTTTTGTAATTCCCTTTTCTTCCAATTGTTTCATTATCACATTTTTTAATCTTGCAGGAATGACCACCTTTACCAAAAAATTACCTCCGGCCAATTCTTTAGGAGCTTCCGGCTCATGCGGGCACAATATATTATTCCCCGCATTAACACTTGTTCTCATTTTATCAATCGGAGTTTCAAATTTCACACCACAAACATATAAACACCCTTTTTGTCTTTGTATTCTCATATTTTCCAAATACGGATTACGTGGTTGCATAATCATAAAGCCATGGTCCAAATAAGAAACTAAATCCGTATAGAAATCCTTTTTATAAGTATAATTGTCTTTCAATTCCGGATATTTCTGCAAAAGTATCTCTGCATATTCACTTACACTTATACGTTGCTTTTTAACATTAACAAGTTCACACTGTATCTTTATTCTTGTCCATTTAGGATCATACGGAGAATATGACCATATAAATATAGCCGCATCTTTTTCAATATTTTCACAACAAGCAAAAAACAATGCTACATTTATATCCATTGTAAAGTCAATTAATCTTGTAGCATGTATATAATGCTGATTATATGCCATTACTTCAAATAGTAAATCTCCAGATTCCGATATACTCTCATCCACAGATGTATCTCTGCATATACTTGGAGTGATTTTCCAAGAAGAATCGCTTTGTCCTCTATAAAATGCCTGTAAGTAAGTTCGTTCATCACCTGGGTCACCTCTACCTGATCTTGGTAAATCATAGAACGAATTATAATCATTTGCAATTTGATATATCTGCGAAATATCTTCTACCATAATTTCCTGATAATCATATTTTTCTTCAAAATCTGACATATAGCCACCTCTGCTAAAACTTGCTAAATCAATCGTAACGCTCTATCCATCATTTTATATTCTTTTCTACTTATTATTAGCATATATACATCAATATAGTTATTCTCCGCCCATTGAAGTATCTCATCTAGATCAGCATACATCTCATTCTCTTTTTTATTATGTAACATACGATTATTGTTATTCTCAGCGACTGTTTCCTGCTGTCTACATCCAATATATATTTCTTGTGGCAAAACAAAATCTTTTATTATCCCTGATTTTCCCATATTAATATCATCTTTAATTACTATCCGCCATTCAGGTTGAATGAGACCCGTCTAAGCTAAAACTTTGCTTTTCCTTCCATAATGTCTGTTCCTTTAAGCATTTCGTATTTCATTGAACTCTCTACTGCAACCTCCTCAGCCGCTGCTCCTTTCGCCTTCACTACCGGATCATCTATCATATTGTCACCTTTTACTTCCAAAATCAAATAACTTCCATCGTCCATTTTTACTAAGAAATCTGGATAATACTTCCTTAATCTATTAGATTCCGGATCAATATATGGAACATAAAAATCTGTCTGGTCAGCAGTAAACATTCCAGTGAAATAAGCTTTTTTTACGTGCTCATTTGCAAGCAACTGTAAAAATAATTGTAACTCAGGCTTCGAATCAAAAACATAAGTATCTGCGTGAAAACTCTTGTCTTTATTTTTCACAACAACAGAATCCTCTGAATTCTGTGTCAGAATCAAATCTTCATTTCCACTAAACTCATAATACCCACCTTCTTTTGGCTTCTTAAGTAATTTAACATCAACATTTTCTTTTACAATCTCTTTGTTAACCCGATATAATGCCTCAAATATGGTTGGAACAATTTTATCATAAATAATATCATTATACTCATTGACTGCTACTAATATTTTATCAATACCTTCTTCTGATTCCCTCAGTATCCTAGCAACTTCTGTGCATCTAATATCAGGAAAATATTTTGCTACTTCTGCCACCAACGTTATCTCAGTATACGCTGTTTTACTAACCATATAGTTAACATTGCTTTCACGCACAACCGACGAAGTTGTAAGTCCTTCTTTAACATACATTGTCGCATCATAATTTTCTATTTCTATTTCTTTCAAACCAAACGATAATCTACTATCATAATGCTTAGTTTCCAAAGAATATTTATAATGCAATCTGTTCATGCGCAATGTTCTAGGTGGTTCTTTCACACGTACAGGAACTTTCTTACGTTTTTTATCCTTCTTAACTACAAGTTCCTCTATGCTAGTTCTAAAATTCTTTTTAAGCTCATCATCCAATATATCCATATTCTCTTTTGACAAGTACACTGTGGCCGTTAGTTGTTCATCTGTAATTTTTCTCAAGCATCTCATTGTTGCTTGAAGCACAAAAACTTTTGACTTTGGACTTCTAAAAAGAGCCACGCTAAATAATGATCTACAGTTCCACCCCTCTCTACCTTTATTAACAAGCAATATAAACTGCTTCTTACTGCCTGCTGTTCCATCTATATCAAGATTGTTAAAATCTCTTATGTCTTCAGATTTAGTAATCTTTTCGTCTCCAACATTAACTAAAATTTTATCAAGAGGTATTCCCAATTCAGATAGTACTTCTTCAACAACCGGCCTGATTTCATCACGAACTTCTGCTATCTCTGCACCAAAAATAGCCATTTTAGGTGCTAATCCTTCATATTCTTTTCCACCATACTTTGCCCAGAAATCGGCAATAACAGCTTTTAGGAATTCTTTGCTTTTTACGTTACTATAACCAATAACACTAGTGTATTGGCACATTGATTTTTAGCATTACAACAACTTCCTATTCGGAAGCTGTTGTAAACATAGGATACAATG
>CABJBK010000023.1 GCA_902363825.1 Lachnospiraceae bacterium | reverse complement strand
TGGGCAGAATCCGGAAAATCGGCTCTGCCCATTTGTAACTATTCACAAATCTTATATCAGTTTTAAACGTTTACACAAAACTTGAAACGGTCTCCAGAGAACCCTGAAATTCTCAAACTAACATCAGCAGGAGACGACGTGTCGTCCCTGCTGATACTTTTGTCTATGGCAATTCGTCCTTATGTGCCATTAAATAATCAATAAAATATTTGCTTGCAATCGGCAGACTGTCCCAATCTCCGGCGAAGCAACCATTTGACTGATAGAGGCCTGTGTATAGGCGAGGAACTCAGCGGCTTTTGTGAAGTTTCCGAGTTCGATCATTTTCTGTAATGCCATGTATCTGTTCATTCTAAAATCGTCTTTTCTAGGTTAAACAAAATTGTGATTACGCAGGGGGGAAAAGAAATGCAGATTAAAAATACAGAAAAGTTTTATAGACCTGAATACTACTGCATATTTTTATATGAGATTCCCCATTCCTCCATAGATTTGATAATTGGCCGCATCGATTCGCCAAGTTCGCTTAATGCGTACTCTACCCTTGGAGGGACTTCTGCATACACGGTTCTTGTGATGATCCCATCTTCTTCCATAGAGCGAAGGCTGTCTGTTAAAACTTTCTGACTGATTCCCTCTAAATCTTTTTTTAATTCATTAAAACGCCAGGGGCGGACAAGAAGATTTCTCATAAGCAAAAACCTCCAATAGTGCAAATTTAAATGTTACATTTTAATTATAATGCAATAGTAAAATCAGGGCAATGGGTTACTTTTTTGTAACTAAGTAATAGATTTGTGCGTACTTTTTTCGCAATGGGATTTATTATACAGTGATATTGCGAACAGGAAATGTTCAAAAAATCACATGGAGGTAAAAAATATGGCACTTTCAAATTTATTCGGATGGACGAAAAAAATGGGGAACACTGCGGCAGCGGCTTGTGGTTCTGCGTGCGGAGCGGGTGACAAGGAAGAAAAACCAGCGGCCTGCGGTTCTGCGTGTGGAGCAGGCGATAAGGAAGAAAAACCGGCAGCCTGCGGTTCTGCATGTGGTGCTGGCGATAAATAAGCATCCCGGTAAGATTCCATCAGGAATACACCCCAAGAGACAAATACAGACTTGGGGCGTATTTTTCAAAATATAGAAAAACGGTATCTTGAAAAATGCGTCCCAGAGGATCAACGGAGGTACATAAAATTTATGAGACAATATTTTTCCTTTCAATGGCATATTACGGATGACTGTGACCAGAGATGCAAACATTGCTATATCTTTTCCGAAAATAACTGTAAAGAGCTGGAATCGATGACCCGGGAACAGATGCAGGATACCTTTTATAACTGTCTGGACTTTTGTGAAGTCTATCACAGAATTCCGTATTTTTATATTACAGGCGGTGATCCGATCCTTCATCCCGACTTCTGGAAGCTGATTGCGCTTATGAAAGAACACCGGATCGCGTTTACGATCCTTGGCAATCCGTTTCACTTAACAGATGATGTCTGTCAGCGTTTAAAAGCGTGTGGCTGCGAAAAATATCAGCTTTCCATTGATGAATTGTGTGAAACCCATGACTGGTTCCGCAAGCCGGGAAGTTTTGATACTACACTGGAAAAGATTGGATGTATCAATCGTGCAGGAATACGTTCTGTTGTAATGACAACGGTTTCAGGAACAAATATTGATGAGGTTCCGGGTATCATTGACGCAGTCGTAAATGCAGGGGCAAATGTATATGCTTTTGCACGCTACTGCCCGACCAGCGAAGAAAAAGATACGAATATCGAACCGCTTCGTTACAGGCAGTTATTAGCTGAGTGTGATCGGAAATTCAAAGAATACGAAGCTGCCGGATGCAAGACTTATTTCAATAAAAAGGATCATCTGTGGACGCTTTATGAATACGAAACAGGAGCATTCCACATTCCTCAAAATGTAGAAGATGGAATGATTTATGGTGGATGTAACTGCGGAAACTGCCACCTGACCATACTTCCCAATGGTGATATTTATGCCTGCCGCCGTGTCCAGAACAGCAAAGTCGCAAACGTATTTACAGAAAGACTTGCCGATGTGTGGATCAGTCAGATGGAACAGTACAGGGATTATACAAAATTTGAAAAATGTTCAAAATGCGAACTGCTGGCATTTTGTCGAGGATGTCCTGCGGTAGCAAGTGGCAGGGATGGTAACTTTTATGCAGCAGATCCACAGTGTTGGAAGGAGGTCATTTGATCATGACAGAAAATGAAGTGATGAAAACGATTATGCATCGTCGGGCAATTCGTCGTTTTGAGGAAATGCAGATTGCAGAAGATGAACTGGGACAGATTTTACAGGCAGGCATGTACGCTCCAAGTGCAGGCGGACGGCAGGGTGTGATCTTTGCGGTATGCCAGGACGCAAAAGTAAACGAAAGACTCGGAAAGATTAAACGGGCGAATTCCAATCCCCACATGGCAACTGCTACAAGCTATGTATCGAAAGAGCAGCCCAGTATTGCCGATGATCCGAAGATCGTCAATGCTTTTTACGATGCACCAACCGTTATCACAATGTTTGCACTGAGAAATTTCCTTTTTTCGGTAGATGACTGTGCAGTTGCAGCTGAAAATATGATGATTATGGCAGATTCTCTGGGAATAGGTTCCTGCTATATCGGTCAGGGATGGACTGCGTTTGCAGACCCATATGGACAGGAAATATTAAAAAAATGGGAAATACCGGATGGTTATTATGCGGTTATGCAGTTGCTTTTAGGGTATCCCAGGAAGGAGGACAAGCACCCGACGGCAAAACCAAGAAAAGAAAAACGTATTCTGCGATTTTAGACAGGAGGGGGAAGTTGATGACAGGAAATAAGATAAAACAGCTTCGACACGCATTAACAGAGGCAGATGCGGTAATCATTGGAGCGGGTGCGGGACTTTCGACTTCTGCCGGTTTTACTTATACAGGGGAAAGATTCCATAAATATTTTTTTGATTTTGAAGAAAAATATGGATTTCATGATATGTATAGCGGAGGTTTTTATCCCTATGATACGTTGGAAGAGCATTGGGCATACTGGAGCAGATATATCTACATCAACCGTTATATGAATGCGCCGAAAAATACCTATGAAAATATATTGGAGATGATAAAGGATAAGGACTATTTTGTCCTGACGACCAATGTGGATCATTGTTTTCAGAAAGCCGGATTTGACCATAAAAGATTGTTTTATACCCAGGGAGATTATGGCTTATTTCAATGCAGTGAAGCATGCAGGAAAGAAACGTTTGATAATAAAGAGATCATACAGGAAATGCTGCGGGATCAGGGATTTGATATCAGATCCGATGGTACGCTGGAATTTCCGGATCAGGGAAATATCAAAATGACAATTTCCCCATCCTTATTGCCAGTTTGTCCGCACTGTGGGAAGATGTTTACGATGAATCTTCGATCCGATGATACTTTTGTTGAAGATCATGGATGGAACAAAGCGGCTATGCGCTATGATTTATTCCTGCAAAGACATAAGGGATTAAAAACAGTATTTCTTGAGCTGGGCGTTGGATACAACACCCCGGTTATCATTAAATATCCATTCTGGCAAATGACAGTGCAGAATCTGCAGGCAGTTTATGTCTGCATCAATGCAGGAAACGCAGGCTGCCCGAAAGAAATAGAGCATCAATCCATCTGTATAGATGAAGATATTGACAGTGTGTTTTATAAAATTAACCAAGTTCAAAAATAACAGTCAGGAGCGTGCCATGAATCGGAATGTCCGTAAGATCCGAAACAGTTAAGTCCATTTTTAACAATTTGGCAGTTTTGATTGCGGGGAAAGACCTATGGCGAGCCGAATCCGGCGTTTGCTTGCGGAAATGCGGACTGGGTTACGGATCTGGTTACCGGAGATACCGAGGAGGAGGTTGAAAAAAGCCTTTCGATGGTAACGCAGGCGACAGCGGCTTCGCCTGCCGGTGAATACCGGTTTGAGGTGAAATCTGACAGCACAAAGTATGAAGTAAAACCGCAATATGTATGCGCGGATGCTTCCGTTTCCCACTATGGGAAACGGACCATAAAAAAGGCAGACGGCATGGTGACGGAAAGGGAAATGCGGCGACCTTACCGGGCGGAAATACCGCAGTAGACCGCAGCTACCGTGGCAGGCAAGAGCCGGAAAAGAAAATGGAAACAGAGAAAAAAATAAAAAGACAGGTGGCAGTCAGGAAAAACTGTAAAAAGTAGAAATAGTACAATTTTTGCATGATATTATACAAGAAATACATGGAAATATATCGTATTATTGATAATATATGTTATATTAATATGTAAAGGAGAAGAAAAACATGGCAGCGGAAAGAAAAACATTGACACAACTATCTGTACCAATATGCTTAGAAAATTTATTTTATATGCTTTCCGGTATGGTCGATACACTTATGCTATCGTCTGTAAGTGACCAGGCAGTGGGAGCAGTAGGAACAGCAAATACGTATATAGGTGTTTTTATCATTATGTTCGGGGTAATATCATCAGGTATGGTAGCCGTTATGTCACAAAATATAGGAGCTGGAAGACCCGGAATTGCATATCAGGCCAGGCAGCTTGGACTTATATTTAATGCATTGATAGGTATTCTCATGTCCGTGGCTCTTGCTGTTTTTTCCGGTGGAATACTTAGAATAGTAAGTATTGCGCCGGCTTTGCTTGAGCCGGCTGAAACATACCTTAGAATTGTTGGAGGCGCATGCTTTTTAAATGCGCTTATTCCTATATTTTCCAGCTATTTGAGAGTGTTTGGATATACAAAGCATTCCTTAATAGGAACTGTTGTTGGAAATGCTCTTAATATAATACTCAATTCGGTATTCCTGTTTGTGTTTGACTGGGGAGTAATGGGAGTTGCTGTTGCCACAGTTATTTCCAGGGTTGTAAATCTTATTATTGTAGCGGTTATGGGTACGGTACTTATAAAAGCAAAGCAGAGTCCTGAGCGCATTCCACCACGAAAGATACTTGCGCAGATTGTTAAGATAGGTTTTCCTTCTGCATTCGAAACAGCACTTTATAATGTAGCAATGACATTTATAGTACGTTTTATGAATCAGATGGATGCGGATGGAATGAATGTTACAGCTCGTTCGTATGCTATGCAGATTGCAAATTTTTCGTATTGTGTAGGAGCTGCCCTTGCGCAGGCTAATGCTATTATGACTGGCTGGAGAATTGGAGCAAAGGAGTTTGAAGAATGTGACAGGGGGACGAGAAAAGCTGTGATATATGGTCTTATAACAGCGACATGCTTTTCTGTGACATTTGCAGTATCCGGACATTTTATAGTGCATATATTTACGGATGATACGCAGATGATAAATCTTGTGGTAAAGTTGTTAATAGTAGATATATTCCTTGAATTTGGAAGGGTGACAAATCTTGTGTATGGTCAGGCGTTAAAAACCAGTGGAGACGCGCTTTTTCCGGTTATAATGGGTGCGATATTTATGTACCTGTTTGCAGTTGGCGGAACATATTTTCTTGGAATACGCATGGGACTTCTGGCAGTAGGAGCATATATTGCAATGGCAGGTGATGAGTGCGCGAGAGCTGTTGGAATGGTACTTAGATGGAAGAGCGGAAAATGGAAGAGTAAAAATCTTGTGGAATTATAGGAGAGATTATGTATTTTGAATTAAAGGAGAACAAACCACATGGTACAAAGGACGATCCGTTTAGCACATATCACATAAAGAATGCGGGGCGGTCATTTCAGATACCTGTACATTGGCATGACGAATTTGAAATTATATATGTAAAAAGTGGTTCCCTGCTTGTAAGTATATCAGGAGAGAACTATATTGGAAAATCAGGGGATGTGTTTGTTGTATCGCCGGGTAATCTGCATTTCATGGGTTCACAGACCGGCACTGTGGATTATTTTACTTTCCTTTTTCCGTTAAAATATATATCTTTTCGCTCGAATGACATATTAGATGATAAATTGCTTGAACCACTAAATAACGGTCATCTGATGATAAGTCCAAGAGTAAAGGATACGGCAAAAGAACTGTGTGAGCAGTTAATTGAGATTTATCTGGCAAAAAATGATGAAAGGGAGTCGATCATAACGGCGCAGATAAAGACAAAAACAGTTCTATTACAGTTTATTCTTGAAATGTGGAAGAAAGGATTTGTAACAGAAAATGATACAAGTGGTAGAAATACTGTAGAAAAAGAGATGGTTTCATATATACAGCAGAATTTTACAGGGACGATCTCGTTAAAGGAATTTGGGGAACAGTTTCATCTCTCGGAAAAATATATATCGCGATATTTTAAGGAACATTTTCATATTACGATTTCACAATATGTAACATATTTACGCTTGAAGCATGCGAAACAGCTGTTACAGGATACTGATATTCCGGTTACAGAGATAGCAATGCAGAGCGGGTACCAGAATATAAGCTATTTTATCAGAAGTTTCAAAAAAACATATGAGGTGTCCCCATTGCAATATAGAAAAAATAAGTTGACTGAAATATAGTAATTTACATAAACAGCTTAGTCGGTATGCTTCAAATTGTCCTTACAATAAAACATCTATAAAGATCACCAGTTTAGCGGATTGCGCAGTGTATGCTGGATCTCATCCAGAATGAACAGCCTGGCGTTAATGAGAGCCTTGGTATCACAAACTAAAAAACAGAGGAGAAAATATCATGGGTAAACAGGTTTTACTGATAAAAGGAAGCCCAAGGAAGAACGGAAATACGTCTGTCATGGCAGACGCGTTTGGAAATGGGGCAAAAGAAAGTGGAAATACAGTGACAGAAGTCTTTCTGAAAGAAAAAAATATCGGAGACTGTATCGGATGTGCTGTCTGTCAGAGAAACGGTGGAAACTGCGTCCAGAAAGATGACATGACAGAGATCTATGAATCTATGAAAGAGGCAGACGTCATTGTTTTAGCGTCTCCGGTTTATTTTTACAGCTGGACTTCCCTGATGAAACGGATGATCGACAGGACATTTGCGGTGGAGGCGCTTTTGGAGAATAAAAAGTTCTATCTGCTCAGTGCGGGTGCTGCGCCGGAAGAAAAGTATATGCAGACGATGATCAACGGTTTCAGAGAGTATGTCTCATGCTTTGAGGAAGGTGGAAGTAAAGAGGGCGGTATCCTTTTTGCGTATGACACCAGAGAACCCGGGGATGTAAAGGGAATGCAGGTGCTGGAAAAGGCATATGAAATGGGAAAAGCGATATAACAGGAAAGATAAGCCGTGGTGGAGTGGATCCGCCGCGGCTTTTTTTGTCATGGCAACGAGGAAAATAAATAAAATTATTGCCGGATATGTGTTACAATGGAATGGCGGTTTGCGATAAAGCAGTGGAAATTGCCGCAAATTCGCAAAAAATGCAGGAGAAGTTTGCTATGAAACGAAAAGTATTTAATATTATCCAGATTGGCGACAAGAGCAACCAGCTCAGCCGCATGTTTGATATTTTCATTACAGTCGTTATTTTTTCCAATATCCTGGTCATGTTTTTACAGACCTTTGAGGAACTGTCTTTTCTGTTTGACTTTTTCCATGTGATTGAGATCCTTACGATCCTTGTCTTCTGTGTGGAATATGTGCTTAGGATCTGGACAGCGGATTATCTGTATCCGGGGAAAAGTGAGTTCCGTTCCCGGCTCAGGTTCGTGGTGTCGTTTGATGGGATCATTGATCTTTTGACGATCCTTCCATTTTTCTTCTTATCCGGTATGGTGATCTTTCGCATGCTGCGGGTGGCACGGATCTTTCATCTGTTCCGCCTCAATGCCAGATATGATTCCTTTAATGTGATCACAACGGTTTTGTATGAAAAGCGAAACCAGATCATTTCCTCGGTGTTTATTGTCCTGATCCTGATGCTGGCAAGCAGTCTGTGCATGTACAGTGTGGAACACGATTCCCAGCCGGAGGTATTTCGGAATGCGTTCAGCGGCATCTGGTGGAGTATGTCCACGCTGCTTACCGTGGGCTATGGCGATATCTATCCGATCACAACGCTTGGTCGGGTTATGGCGATCTGCATCGCCTATCTCGGAGTCGGAGCGGTTGCCATTCCGACCGGTATCATCAGTGCCGGTTTCGTGGAACAGTATCAGCGGAAAAGCAGCCTTTCCAACATCAGGGATGCGGATATCCATGAGATCGCCGAGATTTTTGTGGACAGGAATTATGCGGAAAAATCAGTAGAGGAAGTCGAAGAAGACCATCAGATCACGATCTTTCTCATCCTGCGGGAGGATCTGTCCATTTTGCCCCAGAAGGATACGGTCTTAAAGCTCAATGATATTATCGTGATACGGGGAGGGCAGGATGAGAAAAAATAACTTTTTCTTAGAGCTGTTCCTGTAAAATGAGAACATCCCATTTCTCAAGCATATCATCTTTGCCGGCAGTCTTTCCGGTGATAAGATCCGTTTTTCCGGAAAGGCTTGCCGGAAGCGGCTGTTTCTCGTCGGAGAAATTGATGACATAATAAAAACGTGTTGTGTCGCTTTCCCGGCAGGTAACTTCAAGCGCAGTGCTTTCCGGGATAACGGCGGAAACATCTGCCTCGGCAACAGCCTCATTTAAGATCTTTGCAAGTCCGGATTCTTCTAACTGGCTGCCGATGTAGTATACATGACCTTTTCCGTAGTTATTTTTTGTAACACACGGCATACCTGCATAGAAGTCATCCCCATAGGAAGCCAGGGAGCTTGCGCCTTCGAGATGGATGAGGTCACAGAGCATTCCACAGGAAAAGCTGGTGTTATCGTCAAAGACAGCAGAGTTTTTCTGCTCCGGGGCAAGGGCGTCGATCTCCTCGACCCAGATGCCTGCCATTTCACGCAGCGGGCCGGGATAGCCGCCAAGGTATACATTGTCTGACTGGCCGACGATACCGCTCATAAACGTGGTGATGAGTGTGCCGCCATTCTTAACGAAATCTTCAAGCGCTTCTTTCATGCCGTCCCTGATCATGTAGAGAACCGGAGCGGCGATGATGTCATATCTGGAAAAATCCGCATCGACAGGGATCATGTCAACGGAAATATTCTGTTTATAGAAAAATTTATAGTACTGGTGGATCTGATCTACATACTTCAGATCTTCGGAAGGGCCGCTCGTATATTCCAGAGCCCAGTAGTTATCCCAGTCGAAAATGATGCCGACCTTTGACGGATTTTTGGAGCCGAGGGTCTTATTGCCAAAGCTTTCGAGCTCTTTGCCGAGCTTTGCGGTTTCGCGGAACACGCGGGTGTTCTCATTGCCGACATGCGCGATCACGGCACCGTGGAATTTCTCGCACCCGCCAACGCTTCTGCGGAGCTGGAAGAACTGGATGGTGTCTGCGCCGTGTGCGATGGTCTGGTAACTCTGGGCGCGCATCTGTCCCGGACGTTTTAAGGAGTTGTATTTCTGCCAGTTCTGCTGGCTTGGCGTCTGTTCCATCAGCATGAACGGCGCGTCTTTGAGTCCGCGCATCAGATCATGTGTCATAGCTACCTGGCTCCATGGGGTATCATATGCCGGGTAGTTATCCCAGGAGATGATATCCATTTCCTTTGCCCATTTAAAATAATCCAGTCCTTTGAAAGTTCCCATCAGATTGGTTGTGATCAACGCGTCCGGTGCCACTTCGCGGATCGCGTCACGTTCCATTTTATAGTTGGAAAGCAGACTGTCGGAGATAAAGCGTCTGTAATCGATGGAAATTCCGGCGAAAGCGGTCTTTTCTCTGCCAATGCCTTCACTGAGCGCGTTTGGTACAACAACCTCATCCCAGTCGTAGAGGGAATGTCCCCAGAATTCCATGTTCCATGCGGTATTTAATGCGTCTAAGGTATGGTATTTGTCCTGAAGCCATACACGGAAAGCTTTCTCGCAGTTGTCGCAGTAGCATTCCGCACCGTACTCATTGTTGATGTGCCAGCAGGTAACGTGCTCATTCTTGCCATAGCGCTCTGCCAGTTTAAAAGCGAGTGCTCTTGCGTATTTCTGATATACCAGTGAATTCGGGCAGGCATTGTGCCGTCCGCCGAACGTGTGATGGCGTCCCTCGTAGTCCGTACTCATGACTTCCGGATATTTTTTTACCATCCATGCAGGGAGTGCTGCGGTGGAAGTCGCAAGGACAATGTCGTAGTTTTCCTTTGAGAGCATGTCGATGACTTTATCCAGATAGGAAAAATCATAAACATTTTCTGACGGCTGGATCTTTGCCCAGGAAAAAACGTTGATCGTTGCGGTGTTGATGTGCGCGTCTTTAAAAATGCGCATATCTTCTTTCCAGACTTCTTCCGGCCACTGATTTGGGTTGTAATCTCCTCCGTAAAGGATTCTCTTAAATTTGGATTCCATGATAAACCTCCTGATATTGTGCTTTTTGAATCTATCTGACGCGAGGAAAACTTCTGCGTCTTGCTTTTTAAATCTCTTTGATTTATGCTTATTATAATACATTTGATTTGCTATTTGTATAACAGGAGAAACCATTTTATATAATATTTTGAAACAATGGAGAACTATGGGTATCTATTTTGGAAATCATTTTGGAAGAGAGCCGTTTCAGTTTGACTCGGTTGGAAACCACTGGGAGCAGGAGAGTGTCGCAAGACCGGATGGTTATCCGCGTTATCATTATCTTCAGACAGAGAGCGGATGCGGGATTGTATCGGTAAAGGGTGAGGATATCCTGCTTGAGCCGGGACAGGGAATTTTGCTGGCTCCGTTTGTGCCGCACAGTTACCGGGCAAAACAGGAAGGCTGGATCACCGAGTTCGCGACGTTTACAGGCACGATGGAACCGTATTTGAAATCGATCATCGGAAGCGAGGACTGGCTTTGGATCAGCGGGGAGAAAGGTGAGGAGATCGAAAAGGTGATCGCGGAAGCGGTAAGGGATTTTGAGGAAAATTCAGCGAATACAAGACAGCATTCTCTGGACTGCTATCATATGCTTTTACTTTTTATGGAGGGAACTCCGCAGAAAGCAAAAGAAACGCAGCCCGTGTGGGAGAAATATGTCCAGCCGGTAACAGCACGGATCGAAACTTCTTATATGGAAGACCTAAGCGCCGAAAAGCTGGCGCAGAGCGTTTATGTTTCTCCGCAGTATCTTTCCAGGCTTTTCGTGCGTTATTTTAACTGTTCCGTCTATGAGTATCTGACCGCCTACCGGATCAACCGGGCAAAGGAGCTTCTTATCATGGAACATGACAGAAAAGTCCAGGAGATCGCCCATGATGTCGGCTATACGGATGCAAGCCATTTTATTGTGATGTTTAAGAAACTCACCGGAATGACACCGGTGGAATTTCGGAAGCTGCATGTGTAGAAGCGCTTTTACCGAAAGATTACCGCAAAATGGTGAGAAACGGGTAAAAAGGGAAAATGCAACGATATTTTACATAAACACCACTAAAATGTAAAGAGAGCGTGGTAGTATATAAAAACGGCCTTTGCTATAATAATGTTAAAAATAAGAGCAAAGGTGGGAAAGATATGAGAAAACATTACATTGACAACATTCGCTGGATGACGGTAGTGTTCGTTGTGATCTATCATGTGATCTATATGTATAATGGAGTGATACAAGGCGGTGTGGCCGGACCGTTTCACGTAGTACAGTATCAGGACGCGGTGCAGTATGTATTGTATCCATGGTTTATGGCGCTGCTGTTTTTGGCCTCCGGCATGTGCGCAAGATATTATCTGGAAAAGCATACCGACCGGGAATTTATCCGTGTAAGAACCAGAAAACTGCTCGTGCCGTCCACGATCGGGCTTTTTGTGTTTCAGTGGATCCAGGGATATTTTAATATGGCATTCAGTAATGCGTTTGATACGATGCCGGACCAGATCCCGGGTGCGATCCGGTATCTGATCATGGTGGTATCGGGAACGGGCGTACTCTGGTACATCCAGGTGCTCTGGATTGTTTCCATGCTGTTACTTGTTGTACGGAAGCTGGAAAAAGACCGGCTTTATCATATCGGTGGAAAGATAAATATATTAGGTCTGATCCTGCTTGTGATCCCGGTGTGGGGCGCTGCCCAGATTTTAACTGCACCGGTTATATGCGTCTACCGTTTTGGGATCTATGGATGTTGTTTTCTTCTTGGCTATTATGTATTTTCCCATGAAGAAGTGACGGATCGGCTGAAAAAATGGTGCATTCCGCTTGCCGCAACAGCGATCATACTTGCCGTTTGGTACGTTGCAGTTTATTTTGGAGAAAATTATGCCGAAAAGCCGGTTGTAAACAGTCCGTTTTCAATCGTGTATGCATGGTGCGCGTGCCTTGCAATCCTCGGATGCATGAAAAAATGGGGAGACCGTACCTGCCGTTTCTTTGATTTTATGTCAAAAAAAAGCTTCGGGCTTTATGTGTTCCATTATCTGGCATTGTCAGTAATGGCGTATTTCTTAAAAGAGTATACACCGGTGACCGGATTTTTCGCGTATCTGCTTTCCGCAGTGGCGGCGTTCGGCGGAGGACTGGCGCTCTATGAGATCATTTCGAGAATCCCGCTGTTAAACTGGTGTGTGCTCGGAATCAAAAAGGAGAAGAAGCATGTTTAAGGAAAATCTGATTTCCCTGCGGAAATTGAATCATATGTCACAAGAAGAACTGGCAGAGAAGCTTGGAATATCAAGGCAGACACTGTCAAAGTATGAGACCGGAGAATCCATTCCCGATATTGAGCGGAGTAAAGCGATCGCGGATGCGTTTGGAGTGTCATTGGATGAACTGGTAAACTATGAAAACGGTCCGGACAGCCTTCCGGTGCCTCCGAAGGGCAGACACGCCTTCGGTGTGGTAAAAGTCGGGGAAAAGGGGCAGATCGTTATTCCGGCAAAGGCAAGAAAGGTGTTTGATATTCAGGCGGGGGATAATCTGATCGTACTCGGTGATGAGGCACAGGGGATCGCGCTGATAAAGGAAAAAGATTTTATGGCGATGGTGGAAGAAGTACGGAAGCAGAAATAAAAGTTTATATAGTGTCTGCTGATTAAAAGAAAATGAGCTTAAAACTATTGATTTTACTGTGTTTTCTGCTCAAAGATGGTATAATAAAGTG
>CABJBK010000022.1 GCA_902363825.1 Lachnospiraceae bacterium | reverse complement strand
GGCAGAATCCGGAAAATCGGCTCTGCCCATTTGTAACTATTCACAAATCTTATATCAGTTTTAAACGTTTACACAAAACTTGAAACGGTCTCAACAAGAGTTGCGATTGCAGCCCCTTTTATTCCCATGCATGGAAATCCGAATTTTCCAAATATCAGTACATAATTCATTCCTGTATTTACAACAACCGCTGCAAAGCTTGCTAAAAACGGTATTGCTGCATGCTCTTTACAGCGCAGCCATGAGGATAAACAAGCACTGATTGCCATTGGAATATATGTAAACGCTATAATTCTAAAATAGACTGCACCTGCATTTATAATGCTCATATCCTTAGTATAAAGTCCCAAAATCTGTGATGAAAAAACTCCCGATGCAAACAGGAACATCGCAGAAATTATAATTCCACAAATGAGGCTCACATGAAAGCTGCTCCAGGCTTCCTTCGTATCGTCAGCGCCAATAAACTGTGCTATCAATATTCCCGCCACAGTGCTTACTGCACCAATCACCACGGAAAAAATCAAAGAAAAGTTACCACATAATCCAACTGCTGATATATTAGTTTCTCCTAACTGCCCAATCATTATCTGGTCAACGATTGAAAATGATGCCTGCAGCATACTTTGTAAGGTAACAGGAATTGCTATTTTACATAATGATTTCATAAACTTTGACATTATAGCAACCTCGTACTTTCCCTTTTTACTAATTCAACCGGTAACACGATTTCCGTCTCACAGTCTAATCCATCGCGCATTGCCTCAAGACATTTAATTGCAGTTTTTGCCCTGATGGATGCCTCCTGATGAATCGTCGTAAGTGCAGGATTGCTTTCTCTGCTGGACATATTGTCATCAAATCCGATTATCTGTATATCCCCAGGAATTTGTATGCCCTTTCCCTGTAAAAATCGCATAAACTCAAGTGCATAAAAATCTGATACCGCAAAAACAGCTGTAACATTGCTCTTTAATAATTCTGAGAATTTATCCTGATAAAAACATACTCTTTCCTTTTCGGTCTTTGGAATCTGCCATATCAATGTCTCACCCGGCTCAAACGCTTTGCAAAATCCTTCGATTCGCTCCTTATCCATGCATATGAAATTATCTGCTATACATAATGCTTTTTCATGACCAAGCTCTCTAAAATATTTTCCTGCCTGACATCCTCCGTCATAGTGGTCAATTACCAGATTAACCACTTTTGAGCATTTTTCAAAATAACCATCATACACAACAAAAGAGATTCTCATCTGATTGCGGAGCTTCTCATAATCCGCTTCGCAAAACCCCATCAAAATCAGGCCATCCATATTCCACATGGAAGCAAACACCGGAATTTCACTGATATCTGATGTTGTTTTTATCATCAGAAAATATCCTTTTTCATTCACCTCGTGAGAAAGAGCATTTAATGATGCCATCACAAATCCATCTTCTAAAACCCTGCCCTCATACTTAACATGGTCATTCACCACCACGCCGATGATTCTTGAATTATTTCTTGCAAGCAATATTCCTGCCATATTGGGGATATATCCTGACTTTTCGAGCTCCTGCTGGACACGTTTTACTGTTTCGTCTGAAATCTTGCCGGTTTTACCATGAATCACTTTTGAAACCGTCGCTGTACTAAGCCCCAATGCATCTGCGACATCCACGATGCGAACCCTGTTCTGCGCCATACCCATTCCTTTTTTTTCTGATATTTTAATTACATAGTACAGTAGAAACACCGTTTTCTCAACGGTTAAACGCATAACCCGTTCCAAAATTCAAAGCACCGTTTTGTTACTTTTTACTAATATTCCTTTTATAAGGATTATTCCTGCAAATATTGCAAGCAAGAAAAGCAGGTCATCATTTCATAATGATCATTTTTAGTCTTTCCAAGTCGTCCATATCAGGGTGGGACAAAGCACAGTCAAAATTTTCAATCAATGCATCAAGATTAGCCGGATGCTCAGGATCCTCTTTCATTTTTATATAGCGTTCCCGCACAGACTGGGGCATTTTCCCCTGGCACATATACTCTCCGATAACAGCATTACTTGAATCAATGGACTGTTTGACCTGTCCGAGAATCTTTTGAAAATATATATCACTGCCACCAAAACCAGCTGTACCAAATAAAAAAATTCTCCTGTGTTTTAATTTAGGCAACAAATCTAAAGTATTCTTATCCGCATTACCTTTGTCTGTCCAAAAACCAATATACAGCAATTCTGACTGAGGTACTTGTGCTTCTGTCGTACCAAAATATTCACACTCATCTTTTGGTAACACTTCATGGATTGCATCAGCAAGTTTCTTTGTATTACCTGTTAAACTACTAAATATTATCGAATATGTTTCCTTTTTCATACCACATTGCCTCTTTCTATAAATACTTGAATTTTTCCACAATGATAAACTGCCTTTTCTCCTCCATCAGAATCCCAGATTTTCATTGACGAGAATCACATGAATTCTGTCCGTATGTCTGGAATATCTGGTGATCAGAAACTGACAGCAGATGGTATCCGGGGACTTGCAGTCAAAGCACTTTCCCGTCTCCCTACATGGGGTCTTAATGTCGAATCTCTGCGCGTTGCAGGGAGCCGCCACATTTCTGGCGCGCTTCATGGCACCGTCGAGATCGTCACATACCTTATTCAGTCCAACGATAAATACAACCTTCCTCGGCCCCTGTGCAATGCAGGAAACACGATTGGAATTTCCATCGATATTGACCATGATACCGTCGCTTGTGATGGCATTCGCGCTTGAAAGAAAGACATCGGCATCATAAGCTGCCATAAGTCCCGCTCTGGCATCCAGCTTGGAACGGTCAATATAGTTGTAATTTCCTGCTTCCAGAGCCTCGATCAGTCCAATCTCATGTGCGCTCATACAGCCACCCATGGCGATCCTGCTGCCCTCCGGGATCAGTTCCAATGCCTGCTTTTTTGCTTCTTCCTTATTTGCCGCATAATAACCGGACATATTCCGGGACTGTAACCCCCTGATCACAGTCTGTGCCAGACATTCGTTGCGTTTTCTGATATTCTCATCCATAAGTACATCCTCCGTTCTGTTACAACTAAAAATTTTTCTTATTGATCTCATTTTATCAAAAGATTTTCAATTTAACTACTCGAAACTACATTTATTATATCAAACCTGTCCAAATTTCTCTGTATTTCCTGAAATAATAAATACTCATAACGATACTACATACTTCTCCCACCGTGATTGACAGCCATACTCCATTGATTCCTAATATCTGTGGCAATACTAACGCCGGAATGACCATGAAGATCTATGTTCTGCAAAAGGAAAAGATCGTACTAATGTCAAGGATATTTTTATACATTGACAATAAAAAATAAGCTAATGCATATTTTTTAACATACACTAACTTATTTTTACCAGCGTTTCTCAAATGCGATTCTTATATCTTGGGCTGTCTACTTCTTTTTGTTTTTTGATTTATGAGCTGGCAATTCATCGTACATTGCATTAAACAGCCCCGCCAGGAATTCTTTATTGTCAACATCTTCTACTAACAACATTTCTTTTGCTCCATCATACGGTAATTCATAAGTTGTTGCCGACATATAAGAAATCGCAGATTTCATTGGTTTCACGAGTAATCTGTCATCATATATGCCTCCGACAATTTTCTACAATCTCATCCTTAGAAGCAAAATGTTTATAAAGTGAAGGCTTCTTTATCCCTATTTTGTCTGCAATCATACTCATAGGAACATTTGCAAGACCTTTGTCGGCTGCAAGTTCAAGTGTTACAAGAACGATCTCTTCTTTTCGGCTATTGCTCATTATGTACCTGTCTCCCTGTGATATATAGTTTACCGTTTTATAGCTTTATTGCTACTCATCGTTAGCTTTACGATAATACCAATCTGCAAAAAAGTCAGGTACGTTTATATATTTTTATCGATTCATATATCTGTCCATTTGGCAGTGTATATTCCAGATTCACATATTTTCCCCCAAGTGCGTTTAATCTGTCTACCCGTGGCAATCCATCTATCTGTAAATCATTTATTTCCTTTATCAGCTGCCTCTAAGAGTTTCTCTAACGAGAGCAGCTTCTCACTACTTTGATAAACCCGACTGGCTGTATACAGATATGTACGCCTGTCAATTGTCTCAATATAATATATATCTGTTGGATATAATTTGTAGATCTCATCCTCATATTTAGCCGGAATGGTAATAGAAAGAGATCTTACAAACTTCTCAACCTGCCTTAGCTTGCTTATAAAGCAAAATGCCTTTGATAAGCAATAACAGGAATGTTACGGTTATCGCATACGGTTCTCTCGCCATAGCCAAAAACAAAACAGCAATTATACTGAGTCCTACAGACAAAGATGTAACTATCTTTTTGCCTTGTTCAAATTTGAAATAGACCATCAGTATTTTTACAATTCCAATAATCGTTAAACTGGCAAACAATGCCCAATAAATCTTAATTATAAAGGTATTATTACCTACATACCCAAAGAGATTTACTGAATAGATATATCCATTGACCGGCTTCGGATACAGCGGAAGAAATATCAGCATCAGCGAAAATAAGTCAACAAACCCTAATAACAAATCGCATACACTATTGAGATTTGATTTGTTTTCTTTTTCTGCTATGAAAATCAATTGTTCTCCAGATAACAAATCATCAATTGATACAGAAAAATAGCTGGATATTTCCTTTAACGAATCTATGCCTGGGTATCCTCTTCCAGATTCCCATTTTGAAATAGCGGTTCTGGAAACAAATAATGCCTCGGCTAATTCTTCCTGTGTCAAACCCCGACTTTTTCTTAATTCCTGAAGTTTTTCATGAAATTCCAAAATCTATACCTCCCATGCCTGTTCTATTTTTCTTTTAATGCCAGCATAACTGCCGCTTTATAAAG
This sequence comes from Lachnospiraceae bacterium, assembly GCA_902363825.1. Taxonomy (GTDB): domain Bacteria; phylum Bacillota; class Clostridia; order Lachnospirales; family Lachnospiraceae; genus Roseburia_D; species Roseburia_D yibonii. The sequence continues at coordinate 14,535 of CABJBK010000022.1, read as the reverse complement.
CATAAACACACCAGCACTTAACAGGACACCACCTACGATATCTGTGAACCAATGTACTCCGGAAACCAATCTTCCAATCACCATAAATGCCGAAAAAGCGATTGCCACAATCTTTATAATTCGTTTCGCTGTAATGCCAGAAACACGATGACAAAATATACACCCAGGATCATAATATCTGCATCCACCCTGAAAAGGCTTCTTCTTTTAATCAACTGTACCAGACCAATACCTGCGAAACTAAGGCATATTGCGACAGGCACAAGCCCCATCCAATCGGTAATCGTATAAATTACCATGTTTACCCCTGTAAAATGGTGAAACCAACAATTGAATGCCGCAAATCCAATACCTGTTCCGTTTTGACCAAGTGGCTGCACATCCACAGTCAAAATCAAAACTGTCCATACTGCAAACATTGCAATGAATATACTTCCAATCAGTAAACTTTTTTTTTCGTTCTTTTTCATAATTTTTTCCACCTTTCTGTTTTGGTTTGTCTTTCCGACATCTCCACCCTATCAAAAAGCTTAAAACTATGAAAGAAACGCTCATTCACATACGTGATACGATTCGTATCATTCCCGCAAATGCTTGTTTTTCAGTGTATTCTTCTGATTATCTATATTTGCAGCTTCTATTGCTTCGGGCACTCCGCCTGCTCCAATAATTGGGGAACATCTCGTGGTTTTATTACCTATTTAGCTGCCATTAGCACTATCAACATACTAAAAACAAACATACATACAATAAAGCCAAGCATGCAACTAATAATCCCTAATATCCATAGCGCAGGATGTATTTTTCGACTCTTTCGTGTGATAATAGAAATCACGATTCCAATAAACGAGCATAATGGTCCCAAAAATATAACATCAATATAGGTATACGGCGCATGATTTGCGCTGTAAAAGTAAAGCACAAATGAAAATAATGAGAGTATACCAAACACAAGTGATGTCGAAGCCAATATTTTATTGGTAGATATTTTCTCTTTCATTGCATAAATTTCTCCTTCAACTTCCGATTTTGTAAAACACATCTGGAAAGTAATTATTGATTATCACTGCACGAAAACAATACTTGTATCATGAATGTTCTTTCACATACTGCAGAAATTCCGGTGTCTTTGACCAGTATTTTACACCCCAGTTTTCAAAATTCCATTCTTCCATGTAATCGTTGCACTCGAAATCCACATAATATATTTCTTCATTATGTACAACAAAATTCGTTGGAAAATAATCAATATTTGTATTGGCAGCATATAACAGCGCACACATTTTATGCAATTGCTCGATATAGCCAGTTTTCATCTTGTCTTCTAAAACCAACTGATAAATCGTGTCACCGTCAATAAACTCCTTCAAAATACGTTCATTTTTCACATCTGTTTCAAGCATGGCAGGCATCTTTATTCCGATTTCTTTCAATTTCTTGTAATCCCTGATTTCTGCCTCAAGCTTGTTTCCGAACTGATAATAATCACAAGGTTCATGATGTATCTGCTTCAAAACATACCTGTTATTTCCAGACTCTGCCAAATAAGAATATCCACCTTTCCCCTTTCCTAACAATTTAATTATTGTATAGCTTTTCCCATTTACGGTCATTTCTTTATTCATGTTTTTTCTCCTCTGTTCTGTGCCACATTGATTTCTGATTTTTGATATTCTGGTTCAATATTACAATAGAAATATGGTTTTTACAAAGGTTAAACGTGTAACCAGCCACAAAATTCTCATTCGATTTTTGTGATATTTTACCCATATTTCAGATTACAACCAATCTTCTTCCATTTTCTCATGTGTGGCTTAAACAGTTCTTCCTCACTTAACGAGTCAATCATTGTATATATAGAATTGATATTATCGCATCATCTGGAATTAACCAAACGCCCTTTTCTTTTATCGCTCCCTGAATTTTTCCTCATACTGTCCATAACATACGAAATATGCGGGTAATTACGCTTTCATTGTCAAACTTATCTGATGCCCAAAAAAGACATTCACGCCCGGTATTTTTACCAGACACGAATGTCTTTGATGTTACATACAGCGATTTACTTATCTGAAGATTCCTCCACCGGAACTTTATACGCCACTGCCTCATAAGGCCGCAGAAACGATCCGCCCTCGGTCTTGTAGTTTGTGATCACGATCTTTGCTTTCTTCGGCAATCCGTCAAATGCCACATGGTTCGGCGTGAAATTGCATAACACCACCAGCTTTGTATCATCGAGCACACGCTGATACGCAAAGATCTGCTCGCTGTCCTCTGAGAGCATCTCAAAGCTGCCGTGTACCACGATCTCCTCCTCATGCCGCAGCTGGATCAGCTTCCGGTAAAAATTGTATACAGAATCCGGATCTTTGATCTGCGCTTTCGCGTTGATCTCTCTGTAATTTTTATTGACTGCGATCCACGGCGTTCCGGTCGTGAATCCGGCATTTTCCTCATCATTCCACTGCATCGGGGTTCTCGCGTTGTCCCTGCTGATCTTCTTTAAATAAGTCATCATCTGCTCTGCCGGGACATCCTGTTCCTCCACCAGCTCATGGTACGCATTGATCGATTCCAGATCCCTGTAATCTGAAAGATTCTCAAAACCGGCGTTTGTCATGCCGAGTTCCTCGCCCTGATAGATATAAGGCGTACCCTTCATCAGATGCAGGCAGACACCGAGCATTTTCGCGGAGCACTCACGGTATTCTTTGTCGTCCCCGAATCTGGAAACCGCCCTTGGCTGATCGTGGTTGCCCCAGAACAGCGCATTCCAGCCGATCCCCTCAAGGCCTTCTTCCCATTTTTTGAACACTTTCTTAAGTTGCACCAGATCGACCGGAGCATCGTTCCACTTTCCGTATTTTCCGCTTCCGAGTTCCACATGTTCAAACTGGAATACCATATTTAACTCGTTTCTGTCTTCTCCCGCATACTTTTTCGCTTCTTCAAGTGTTACGCATGCGGTCTCTCCAACCGTCATGATATCGTATTTTGAGAGCACTTCGCGGTTCATTTCCTGTAAATATTCATGGACATGCGGGCCATGCGCGCAGTACGGGGTCAGATCCCCATACAGCCCTTTTACCTCACCATCCGGGAAATCCGGGTTTTTGGAGATCAGGCTGATGACATCCATGCGGAAACCATCCACGCCCTTTTCCAGCCACCAGCGCATCATATCATAGACCTGCGTTCTTACATCCGCGTTATCCCAGTTCAGATCCGGCTGCTTTTTCGAGAAAATATGCAGATAATACATATCGGTCATCTCATCATACTGCCATGCGCTTCCGCCGAACCAGGATCCCCAGTTATTCGGCTCTTTTCCGTCTTTTCCCTCTTTCCAGATGTAAAAATCACGGTACGGGTTTTCCCTGCTCTTTCTGCTCTCCACAAACCATGCATGTTCATCGGATGTATGGTTGACCACGAGATCCATGATGATACGGATGTTGCGCACATGCGCTTCCGCCAGAAGCCGGTCAAAATCCTCCATGCTTCCGAATTCTTTCATGATCTTTCTGTAATCACTGATATCATATCCGTTATCGTCATTCGGTGATTCATAGACCGGAGAAAGCCAGATAATATCGATCCCAAGCCGCTTCAAATAGTCTAACTTGCTTATGATACCCTGGATGTCTCCGATGCCGTCGCCGTTGCTGTCGCAGAAGCTTCTCGGATAGATCTGGTAGATCACAGATTCTTTCCACCATGCGTTTTTCATATCTTTTTCCTCACTTTTCTCTTTTCTTTACTGTTTTACCGCACCGGTCACAACACCGGAAATGATCCATTTCTGGCAGATCACATAAAAGATCAGCACCGGAAGCAGAACTAGCAGATACGAGGCAAATGCCAGGTTATACTGCGTATTGAACTGTCCCTGGAAAATGTACTGCGCAAGCTGTAATGTCTGCTGGCTCTTGTCACTTAAAAGTACGAGCGGCATCAGAAAGTCATTCCACGTCCACATCACGGACAGGATCGCAACCGTCGCCGTCATCGGCTTTAACATCGGAAACATGATAAGCACAAAGGTCTGGATCGGCGTTGCGCCGTCGATCACTGCCGCCTCATCAAGCGCTTCCGGTATGGATTTGATATAGCCGGTATACAGAAACGTATTCATCGGCATACCGAATACAATATACAAAAATGTGATACCGATGACATTATCGATATGAAATTTATTTGCCTCATTTACTAACGGAAGCATCAGAACATTAAACGGAATGAACATTGCGCTGATAAAATAGTAATACAGGAAATTGAAAAATCTGCTCTTTTTACGGTTTCTCGCGATCGCGTAGGAAGCCATCGCATTGGTAAATACGGTAAATACGAGATTTACCAGCGTAATAAACAATGTGTTTCCGAATTTTCTCGGATAATCTGTCATCTCCCATGCCTTCGTGAAATTGCTCCACTGGATGCTCTTTGGAAGTGCAAGCACATTTCCCATCTCCTGCGGACTTTTTAAGGCTATCACTACTGTCATATAGAGCGGTCCGAAAATGAACAGGATCGCGATCAGAAATAAAAGCAGTGTAAGTGGCAGATTTGCCTTTTCTTTTTTTGTTTTTATCACCTGTTCCATCAGTTCACCTTCGCCTCCCTTCGCTCCAATACCCGAAGCTGAAATACCGAGATCAATACTACTACTAAGAACAGTACCACCGCATTTGCCGACTGGTATGCGAACTGTCCGCCACTGAAGCCTTTCTTATAGATCAGCACGGAGATCGTTGTGGTTGCCGTTCCGGGTCCGCCGTTGGTCATTGCGATAAACTGATCAAATGCCATCAGGAAATTTTTTCCGCTAAGGACCATGTTGATCGTAAAGAACGGTGCGATCAGCGGAAACGTGATCTTGATAAAGCGTTTCCAGCCGGTCGCGCCATCCAGTGCCGCAGCCTCATAGAGATCACGGTCTACCGTCTGCAGTCCTGAGAGATAGATCAGCGTATTAAACGCCATGGACTGCCATACCGTAACCACCAGTACCCCGATCCACGCATGATTGGTTCCGAGTACATTGCTGCTTAACGCCGCAATGCCGAGTGCCTTTCCGAACGCCGGAATGATGTTGGAAAAAATGTATTTAAATACATAGCTGATGATCAGTGTTCCAAGCATATACGGCAGGAAAAAGACTGCTTTTAAGAAGTTTTTACATTTGATCTTCGCATTCAGCGCGCATGCCACCAAAAGACTTAACACGTTGACCAGTATGGTCGCGCAGACCGCGAATTCAAAAGTAAAAAGGTATGCAGAGAGCACATTTTTATCCTGAAAGATATGAAGATAATTACGCAATCCTACAAATTTCCAGTTTCCATATCCTTTCCAGTCCGTAAAGCTGTAAAACACACCCTGCAGAAACGGAAAGGTATGAAAACAGAAAAACAGGATCGCCATCGGCACTGTCATAATATAAAATGCCTTGTTAATTCTATTTTTCTGTCTCATACAAACGCCTCTTTTGTTTTTATTCTACATTTGCCGCATCGTACTGCTCGTCACAGGATGCCAGTGTTTCTGATATATTTTCGGTATCATCCATGCCATTTACTTTATTTAAAGCAAACTGCTGTAAGATCGTTGACAGATCAAATCCGTTCGGATAGTAGTGATCCGGGAAGTTGGATACCTTGCCGTTCGCGATATCTTTTGCGACACCGGATACCGTCTCATTCTGCTGTTCCACACCGTTTACTGCGGAGAATGCGAACTGATCGTCAATATATTCCTGTGCAACATCTTTGGTCAGCGCGTAGCGGATAAATTCTTTTGCTGCTTCCTGCTGCTCTTCGCTTCCCTGGTTGGATACTGCGAATAATACGTCTACACCGGAAGTTACCGTGTTTTTGCTCTCATCATCTACGGACGGGAATGCAAACATATTGACATTCATATCCGGATTTGTATTTAAGAACTCGGAAATTGCCCAGTTTCCGTTGATCATCATTGCCGCACTGCCATTTGCGAATGCTGCGTTACCGTCTGTGTAGGTGGTTCCCATGAAATCATCCTGTGCATGATCCAAAAGCGACAGATATTTTTCCAGGATCTCTTCATGTGTACCGACAAATGTTGTTTTTCCTTCTTTTCTCTGATCGGTAAAGTCTGCTGCCGGGATGACCGGTGCCATACTGTTCCACGGCGGGAGGCAGGTCCAGCTGTCCGCGAAGGTGAATTCAAACGGTGTGATTCCCGCATCCTCCAGCTTTGTTATAACATCCTGAAACTCGCTCCAGGTCTTTGGCACTTCCACTCCAGCCTGCGCAAACAGGTCTTCATTATATAAAACGCCGGAAGCATTGGTTGCGTACGGTACGCCATATGCTGCCTGTTCCTTGTCAACATTTACATCATAAAGCATCTCAAGATATGCATCCTGCACTTCGGAGATGAAATCGTCTCCGCTCAAGTCAAGCAGTACGCCCGCGCTCTGAAGCTCGGTATAGTTGGAATCACCGCCCATTGAGATAAGCTCCGGAATATCATTCTTGGTCAGTCTTGTTTTTAAAACTGTTGCGGCATCCGACTCTGAGGTGAGCGTGATCTTGATGTCCGGATTCTGTTCCATAAATCCATCGATCATCTTCTGCAGTGCGTCCGCATTCTCTGTTTTACTGGAAAACAGTTCAAGTTCCACCGTTCCTCCATCGCTCTTTGCCGTCTGTTCGGTTCCGCTTTCGCCGCCGGATGTACCCCCACATCCTGCCAGCATGCTCCCTGTCATTACAGCGATCAATCCAAGTGCTACAATCTTTTTCCCTTTCATATAAATCCCTCCTAAATAATGTTGGTGTTGCGTAACACCTTTCCCTTACAATGCATATGGTATCATTTTCCCCTACATACGGCAATAGGTGTTGTGTAACACCTATTATTTTCACAATAAAAAGAGACATCCTATGTGCATTTTGCACAACAGATGTCTCCTGTCTGTCTTACCTATTTATTTCCGTTTGCGATCCTTAACCCAGTTTCTTCACACTTTCCCGGATGACCAGTTTTACCGGCAGATGAATGTTCGATTCCGGGCACTCCTCGCCTTTGATCAGCTTATGAAGCATATCAAACGCATAGTACGCTTTGTCCGCAACCACCTGCTGCACCGTTGTGAGCATCGGTCTGCAATGTTCCGCAAAGACATTATCATCAAACCCGACGATGGAAATATCCTCCGGCACACGGATCCCCTGCGTCCGGAAAATATTGACCGCGTCACTCGCGTAAAAATCTGACGCAAAGAAAAGCGCCGTGTATTCTGAGATCCGATCCTGCGAAAATTCCCACAGTCTGGTGTGTCTCGTCTGTTTCCGGAAACTGAGCGGGATATAATCTTTCTCCCGGAATTCGATCCCATTTTCTTCCAGTGCCTTCTGATACCCTTTGAGCCGTTCACGATCTACCCCCACCGGCTCTTTCTCATCAGCTAAAAACGCAATATGACGGTGTCCCTGGCGGATCAGATAACTGGTCATCCGATAGCCTCCGCCAAAGTCATCCAGCCCTACATTATAGCAGTCTTCCACCCCATCCTCAAAATAAGAATCGATCAGAACGACCGGAAGCTCCATCTGCTGACGGATCTTTCGCGCCTCATCCGGCCGGCATCCAAGCGCCACCAGCCCCTCGATATTCCACGAAGACGCAAGGCGCACCGTCTCCTCAATGCTCCCCGCCATATAGAGCATCATGTAATACCCGTGCTCACGGATCTCTTTTTCCAGCGCTCCGACGATCGTTCCGTAAAACGGATCGGACAGTGCGTTGTTCTCGGCTCTTCTGTCGTAATTCATAATGACTCCAATGATCCTGGAGCCATAATTTGCCAGAACCCGCGCGCCCATATTGGAAACATAATTCGAACGGTCAATGACATCCTGAACCTTTTTTAACGTCTCTTTTGACATCTTTTTTGTCCTTCCATGCAGGACATTCGCCACTGTTGTCGGGCTCACTCCCGCAATCTCCGCCATATCTTTGATCGTTATCATATATTCCACCTGCTTTTTTATTGTTATACGCCGCCGTTCTCCCGGCTCAAATTCCGGTACTGGACCGGCGTCATTTCCATGTTCTTTTTAAATACCCGGTTAAAATGCTCCACATTCTGATAGCCAACCGCGTATGCAATATTCTCAACCGTCATGTTTCCGTTTTTTAACAGGCTCTTCGCACGTTTCATACGGATCCCCGCCACATGTTCTCCGAATGTCTGCCCGGATCTGTCCTTGATGTATTTGGAAATGTACGGCTCGGATAAATGGAACTGCTCCGCCATATCTTCCAGTGTCACGGTCTGATAGTTGGTCTGTATAAAGTTTAACATAGAAACCAGTCTGTCGTCTTCACATTTTTCATCATTTTTTACCTGCGGCAGTTTATTGACCGCTACGGTCAGCGCATGGATCGATGCCTTGATGATATCTTCGTTCACGCCCGCGCCCCAGTACATCTTTCCATCGCAGGTAATACCGACATAGGACATTGCCTTGGATGACGATCCGTGGGAGAGCGCATGTTCCTCATAAACCGAAAGTTCATAGCTGATCCCGAAAAATTCTTTCAAAATGTTGCTGACTGCGTCAAGACGCCCGTTTCCGTTTGCATCCACGATGGTCTTTTTCTCTCCGTGGCAGATCGTTGCCTCCGCCATGATCCCGTCATTCTGCTTGAAATGACACTCGCTGATGTGGAAATACGGCGTATGGTTCATGTAATTTTCCTCAAAGATCTCATATACCCACTGCGGAGACAGTTCCTTATGTTCCTCATCTGATACCTGTTTTACCGCGTAACCGACTTCCTCACGCATTTTTTCCGGCAGCGAAATACTGAAGTTCTGTTTTAAGATATAGCTGATACCGCCCTTTCCGGACTGGCTGTTGATACGGATAACGTCCGAGTCGTAGGTGCGTCCCACATCCACTGGGTCGATCGGCAGATACGGCACCGTCCATTTCTCCGCCTTTTTCTCCTCCCGGAACGCCATACCTTTGGCGATCGCATCCTGATGGGAGCCGGAAAATGCCGTAAACACCAGATCTCCGGCGTATGGCTGGCGTGCGTAGACCTGCATGCCGGTCAGTCTCTCGTAGGTCTCACGGATCTTTGGCATATCCGAGAAATCCAGTTTCGGATCGATCCCATGGGAAAACATGTTCATCGCGATCGTGATGATATCCACATTTCCGGTGCGCTCCCCGTTTCCGAACAGCGTTCCTTCGATCCGGTCAGCCCCTGCTAACATACCCAATTCCGCGTCCGCGACTCCACAGCCTCTGTCGTTGTGCGGATGCAGGCTTAACACAACATGGTCGCGGTATTTCAAATTTTTGCTGACATACTCGATCTGTGTCGCGAATACATGCGGCATTGCGGTCTCTACGGTTGCCGGGATATTGATGATCGCCTTGTTTTCTGCTGTCGGTTTCCATACTTCAAGTACCGCATTGCACACTTCCACCGCATAATCGACTTCCGTACCATGAAAACTCTCCGGGCTGTACTCAAAGGAGAAATCTCCCTCTGTCTCATCCGCCAGTTTCTTTAACAGCTTTGCACCGTCCACCGCAAGCTTTTTGATCTGCTCTTTATCTTTTTTAAATACCTGCTCTCTCTGCGCCACCGAGGTGGAATTGTAAAGATGTATGACTGCGTGCGGCGCTCCTTTCACCGCCTCAAACGTCTTTTTGATGATATGTTCTCTCGCCTGTGTCAGTACCTGCACGGTCACGTCATCCGGGATCATATCCCGCTCGATCAGCGCGCGCATAAAGTCAAATTCTGTCTCGGAAGCCGCCGGAAATCCTACTTCGATCTCCTTAAACCCGATCTTTACGAGCATCCGGAAAAACTCCAGCTTTTCCTCTAAACTCATCGGCTCGATCAATGCCTGGTTGCCGTCCCGGAGATCCACGGAGCACCAGATCGGCGGCGCGTCCACATAATCTTTTTTCACCCAGTCGTATTCACACACCGGCGGCATAAAATACTGTCTCATATACTTGTTTGCATTCTTCATTTTTCCTGACCTCCATACCATGTTTTTCGTTTTGGGCGAAAAAAAATCCGCCCTCTATATCTTTTGAAAGATCATAGAGACGGAAGAATAATTCTTTCGCGGTACCACTCTATTTCATGTAACACATGCACTCATCCGGCACAAACATGCCGTGCCCCGCTAACGGTGGGTATCCGTCACAACCTATTTCCTTTTGCGGGATCCTTTGCCGGTCACGCAAAACTGATTCAGCCGGAAGCTCGAAGGTGAGTTCGCCGCTTTGTCCCCACTGTCTCGCACCACCCGACAGCTCTCTTTTCGGAAACGCATGCAGTTACTATTCCTTTTCACAGCTTTTCATGTTTCTATATCCTATCACAGGACATTGGAAAAATGAATGGTTAAATTTAATCATTTTTATTGATTTATTTTGTTGTGTCCTTCAAAAAATAAAAAACTCCCTTTTTACAAAAGTGTGTCTGATGCATATTAGCTCAGGAGCTTTTTATATGTAGACCTCTATTTATTTGTGCTGTCTGCATCAATTACAGACTGAATCTGCTTCATAAGGGCATCATAGTTGTCCTTGTTATCAATTCCGCCGAGCATTGGTTCGCCTACAATATTGCCATTTCTGTCAACAAGTATAGTTGTTGGAAAGGCCATGATTTCTGAGGCATATTTACCGGCAGCACTAGAGGAGTCAATTGACAGATTACGATATTTGACACCCTGGCTTTCAAGAACAGAGGCAGCCTCTTTGATAGCTGTTTTATTGCCATCGAAGGTCTCAGTGTTGATGCCAACAACTTCTCCGCCCATTGATTTGATAGCATCATTTAATTCGTTAAGCTTGGATAATTCAGCGACACATGGTTTGCAGCCGGTAAACCAGAAATTGACGACTGTTACTGCATTACCGGAAAACAGGCTGTCATCAACCTTATTGCCATCAAAATCCTCACCGGAAAAATCACTGAATACAGATGAGGCTTTAAAGCTGTCCTTCTTGTTATCGTCTGATGATGTATTTTTGTTTTCAAGCTCTGCTATCTGTTCCTCAATTTTTCGTATGGTTTCAATATCCTCATTAAGTGTTTTAAGCTCATCGTCTGTGAATGAATTCTTGTTTGATTCTACGGTACCGGCAAGATAATCAGCATAATTTCCGTTTGGATCGGCGTCACTTTTGTTCATCATGCCAAATGCCTTGTTCCACACATCAGCGTGATCTGCAAAAAGCTGATTTTCCTGCTGATATAAATCATCAAGTCTGGAATCTGATTTGCCGGATGCTTCTGAGCCGGCTTCAGTCTGAGTGTTCTTAGAATCTGTTGTGGAAGCTTGCTTTACGCCACATGCTGTAAGTGATAATGCTATGCAGAGTGTAAAAATAGAAATAAATGATAATTTGTTTTTCATGAGTAATTTCTCCTTTAAAATAATAGTAAAATGTTTAATAGCTATCTGTTGTCATTTTTTTGACATGATTTTCCCATAAACCGGTAGCAGATGGCGTCCTTCGGACAGGCCTTTATGCAGGCACCGCAGCGTATGCACTCGGGGTGATCCGGTGTCTTACACACATCCACATCCATCTTACATGCCTTTGAGCATTGACCGCATCCGACACATTTGCTGCTATCAACGGTGATTTTGAGCAGGCTGACCTTATTAAATAATGAGTAGATTGCTCCAAGCGGACAAATCCATTTACAGAAGGGCCTGTAAAATAAGATACTTAATACAATCACTGCAATCAAAATCATACACTTGAAAGAAAAAAGCTTTCCCAGCGCAGAACGGATAGCAGCATTTCCAATAGATAACGGTATAGCACCCTCTAAAACACCCTGAGGACAGATATATTTGCAGAAGAACGGGTCTCCCATTCCTATAGAGTTCGTTACAAGCATCGGAAGAAGTATAACGAAAACAATAAGAATGACATATTTTAGGTACCTAAGAGGCTTTAGTTTGGCTGTGGATAATTTCTTTCCGGGGATTTTATGAAGTAAATCCTGAAACCATCCAAATGGGCACAAAAAACCACATATAAATCTGCCGAGAGTTACACCGAGTAAAATAAAAAATCCGGTTATGTAGTATGAAAACTTAAATTTTGATGATCCGACAACTGCCTGAAATGCCCCTATTGGACAGGCTCCTGTCGCGGCAGGGCAGGAGTAGCAGTTTAATCCGGGTACGCATACTGTTTTTGCATTGCCCTGATATATTTTACCCTTAAATAAATTTGGAATATGAATATTGGTCAGCAGCGTTGCTGCGGCCTGTATCCAGCCACGTATTTTTGCCAGTTTTCTTGATAGTAATTTCTTTTCCTTATCCAATTCCGACACACTCCAGACATATTTTTATTGCTTTACCAAGCACTGTAGCCGCCTCACCTCTGACTGCACCATAGCTTATCATAGATACACCAAGGATAAGCAGAATGATTTGACATGTTTTTTGGTATTTCAACATAATGTTGCTCCTTTTTGTTGTATTGTTGACCAGCTGACTTTGGTATTATACAATATAGGTTGTAAAATTATTGTTAAGAAGCAGGAGAACATTTTGAGATTATTAATTGTTGAGGATGAGAAACAAATATGTGATATGGTTGCAAAGAGTCTGTATGCTGCCGGTTATGAGGTGGATACCTGTTATGATGGGAAAGAGGCTCTTGAATGTATACTGTCGGAGAATTATGATCTGATAGTTTTGGATTTGAATCTGCCGGGGATGGATGGCATGGAGCTTCTTAAGGAGCTTAGAAAATACAATGATGAAACTAAGGTTTTGATATTATCTGCAAGAGGTCAGATTGCTGATAAGGTAGAGGGACTGGATGCAGGAGCAAATGATTACATGGAAAAACCATTCCATCTGCAGGAGCTTGAGGCACGTATCAGAAGCCTGACAAGAAGGAAATTTGTACAGAATGATATATGTCTTAAATGCGGAGAAATAAAGTTTGATACGATTAAACGCGAGGCATATGCAAAGGAAGAGCCGGTTCCACTGACAAGAAAAGAGAATGGTATTTTGGAATATTTACTTATCAATATAGGCAGACCGGTGAGTCAGGAGGAGCTGATAGAGCATGTGTGGGATGCCACGGCAGACAGCTTTAGCGGAGCAATCAGGGTACATATGTCTTCACTTAGAAAAAAGCTTAAGGCGAAGCTGGGATATGATCCCATTCAGAACAAGGTAGGTGAAGGCTATAAAATACGGGAGGAGTCTGACAGATGAAAAGAATGTCGCTACAGTGGAGACTTACGTGCATTACTACATTGTGTATTGCTATTATATGTGGCTGCCTGACTATGTTTGTCTATAAAAATGGTGTGAATTACATCGATTCTCTGCAGGATGCGGTAGAGTCACAGGGGGATGAAAAAGGAAACAAATCAGATGAAATATATATCAGCATACCGGACGATAAATGGGATGAGTTTGCGGATGAATTTTCGGTTCAGGTGTACAATAATAAGGCCGACTATAAAAGAAACAGTCTGATAATCACGGTTTTGCTGGCGCTTTTGGGAGGTGTCGTCACTTATTTTATAAGCGGGCATGCACTCAGACCAATCAGGGAGTTTTCAGATAAAATTGAAGAGGTACAGGCTCAGAATCTGTCTGATTCAAGAATAGAGGAAAACAATGTTAAGGAACTGAACCAGCTGGGTATTTCTTATAATAAGATGCTTGAGCGTCTGTCGGAAGCATTTGAGATACAGAGACAGTTTACTGCAAATGCAGCACATGAGCTGCGTACTCCATTAGCGTTAATGCAGGTACAGCTTGATTTATATAATTCTGCCTCTCACCCGGGAAATGATGCAGACACTTTGCAGACCATAAAAATGGTTACGGAACAAAATGATAAATTAAACAGGATGGTAAAGACTCTTCTTGACATGAGTGAGCTTCAGACGGTGGGAAGGGATGATAAAATTATATTGGATGCTATTGTTGAAGAGGTTTTGGCAGACCTTGAGCCTCTTGCCGTGGAAAAGAATATAAAGCTGATTGGAAAATGTGAGGATGCCACTATGATAGGCAGTGATATCCTTATTTACAGGCTTGTATACAATCTGGTTGAGAATGCCATCAAATATAATCATCCGCTCGGACAGGTTACAGTAACCGCATATCAGAGAAACAAGCATGTTTATCTGTCTGTAGAAGATACGGGAAGCGGAATACCAAAGGAGCTTAGGGAGAGAGTGTTCGAGCCATTCTTCCGTGTGGATAAATCCAGAAGCCGGGAGCTGGGTGGCGTAGGGCTAGGTCTTGCTTTTGTCCGTGAAATCGTTAGAGTACATGATGGCAGTATTTGTATCAAATCAGGCAAGACTGGGGGAACGATTTTCGAGGTGACTTTTGCACAGCATTCAATGTAGGAGACCGTTTCAAGTTTTGTGTAAACGTTTAAAACTGATATAAGATTTGTGAATAGTTACAAATGGGCAGAGCCGATTTTCCGGATTCTGCCC
>CABJBK010000021.1 GCA_902363825.1 Lachnospiraceae bacterium | reverse complement strand
AAGTTGAGTTCATTGTATCCTATGTTTACAACAGCTTCCGAATAGGAAGTTGTTGTAATGCTAAAAATCAATGTGCCAATACACTAGTACACATTATATATCCTGTTAATATTCCTAAAGTACGACATCTTATCATCTCCACTCCATATTATAGATTCTCAGAATACTTAAGATGTAGTAGTATACCTTGAATATAACAAAATCTTTATACTTTTCAATACCTCTATGCATGAATGGTAGCTCACTATGCACAAACGGTAGCATATTATGTTGTGTACCTACTTTATTGATGATAAAATATGACGGAGAATGATTAAAGGAAGTGGTAGCTATGCTATATATTGACTCAATATGGGAATATATTGTTAATTTCTTAGAACTGGCATTGTTTATAATATTTATCCATAAAAAATTGCGTATTCGAGCAAATTATAAACATCAAGCAGTTTTGATGTTTCTTTTCGTATCATTTCAGTTTGCTGTGTTATGCACGCTGAATAAAATGGGAATATCATCCTACAGCACTTTGATGTCATCTTGTGTTTTGGACATTGGATATGCAGTATTGTTCTATCGTGATAGTATAATTCGCCGTATCTTTTGGGGCTTTTCGTATTCCATCATTTGCTTAGTTGCAGAACAGATTTCGTTCTTTATTCCCGTTACTCTTTATAAAGGAGCGTCTCTGGAGCTATTATTAGGTGGAACATTACGGAAGCCATATACCATGTTATATTTGGCAATGATAGCTGTTTTTGTCTTGTTATTTCATTCTATTGGAAACAAAGACATATCTCTTTCACCGTTCCAAAAAGTTGCATATATTTTCATCGCAATTTCTGGACTTGCAATCGGGCACTACATATTAAGGCTGACTTTGGAATCTGTTGATAAATTTGGTGATTCATCCTTTTCAGCTAGGCTATCATTGGTTGACTTGTTTTTTATTATTTTATTTTTAGTATTGATGCTATACATATACCAGCTAGGTTATTCAAAAGAAGAAAACATACGATTACTGGAAGAACAAAAGATTTATGAGCTGGAAAGGACTGAGTTCAATAGCTTATCTGAGACAACTGAACGATTACGAAAAATGAAACATGATATGCAGATTTATGTGGATGCAATCAACGTATTAGCAAAAGACAAGAAATGGGATGAACTTATAGCATATACAGAGCAATACCATAACACTCTTGCAACTACGCAAAGTGCCATAGCAACGGGAAATATTGCTATTGACTGCATACTTACCGCAAAACTTGATTATGCTGAAAAACACGGAATTAAGACAGAATATTCTATTATGGCTCCTGAAAATTTTCCGCTTGATTCTGTTGAGCTTTCATCCATACTTGGAAATATATGGAATAATTCCATTGAAGCAGGAGAAAGACTTATAATCTCTGATCCAACCGAGCATCCATACATTTATTTTTATATTAAACCTTACCAGAATATGATACTGATTCACATTGAAAATAATTATGATGGTGTGATAAAAGGTAGCATTGATGGAGACATTTTGAGTGTTAAACAAGGAAAAGAACATGGACTTGGGATAAGACGAGTAAAAGAGCTTGTAGAAAAGGCAGATGGCGTATTGCAGATTACATCTGATAACAAAATTTTTTCCGTACATATTCTGATACCGGATAAGGAGAATAACAAACTACTATGAAAATGAAAATAACCATACTTGAAGATTCTGTGATCGAATCAGAACGGCTGAAAAATGGAATAAGAAAATACGGGCAGCAATATGATTGGGATATTGAAATTGACGAATACGAATCGGGCGAAGAATATTTTTCAAAAAATTCTGAAGGCACAACTATACAGGCTTCAGCATTTTTCCTTGACATACAAATGGGGCAAATGAATGGAATTGAGGTTGCTAAACGCCTTCGTGAATCTGGTTATCAAGGTATTATTGTATTTTTAACAGCTTTTAGAGAATATGTATTCCGAGGATATGAAGTCAGAGCTTTAAACTACTTGCTAAAACCCGTCAAGGAAAATACTCTTTTTCTGTGTTTGGATGAAATCGCGAAGGAGTTATCTAATAATACCTACATATACCGAAACAAGCAGGAAATTGTAAGTATTCCCTATGCAGATATATTGACATTTTCGAGCAGATTACATTATGTGGATATATTGACCGTAGACGGCAAATGCTATGAACAAATGTCTACCCTAAATAAGATTATTGTCCATTTGCCAAGTGAATTTATCCGAACCCATCGTTCTTATATTGTAAATATGGCACATATCTATCGTATTACATCAGGAACGATTGAATTGTCAAATCATCTAACTACACAAATCGCACGTTCTTATTCCAAAGACGTGATAAGTGCTTTTGCCAAATATACAACAAGATTTGATACAAGCGGGGATTTTGAATGATTACGAAGTGGGCTACATCTATTGCTAATAAGTTAGCAGAACTATCCGGGGAGGATGTTTCTGCGGATCAATTAGAAATATACATATATGGCTTAGAATGTTTTTTGAATACTTTTATAACCATAGTGTTATTGTTCGTATGGGGAGTTTTATCACATACACTCGGCTATACCCTAATTTGGGTAATTACCTTTTCATTGTTACGACATTATACCGGAGGTGCCCATGCTCCAACGCAGTTAACATGTATCTTAGGCAGCTTTTTTCTCGGTTGTCTTGATAAGTGGGCTATAATCTATTTAAAGCCAACTGTACTAGGATATTTGATACTTGTCCTTATGTGTATATTATTTGCACCTATAAGTAACCATAAAATATGTTTAACCACCAAACAAAAATGGATACATAAACTTATTTCTGTGATAATTGTTAGCATTGGATTTCTGCTGTTTTATAAAATTGGAAACACGAAGATGAATACCACATTGTTTTATTCCTTTTTCTGCGTAATCATTCTTATGATAGTCGAAACAATTAAAAATCTAATGAGACACTTTAAATAGCAGGATGACTTTTCATAAATATTCAAAAAAGATAAAGAATTTGATGGTCTTTATCTTTTTTGAATTTAATTAGATTATCTAGCTCCTCTGTCTGATGGCGAACGATAGTTAAAATCTCTGTCCTGTTCCCGTTTCTGAACTTCTGCCTGTTTTTCTGCCAGCTTTCGATGGATTGAGTTTTCTCCATACTTGGAGTTCCATTCCTTGTTTGCTTTGACATAGGATTCATACTCGGACTTGCCTTGTTTATAGACTTGCAGGAACGCATCTACCGTTGGATATTTGTAATCCTGCACGATATGGGATAATCCCTGCTTCATAATCTTAATCGTTTCTGCGTATTTGTTAGACTGTGCCTGCAATTCCTTTCGTTTCTTTCCTTGGAATAATCCTGTACAGTTCTTCAAATCCTCGTCAATAAGGTCTTTTTTCACTTCCTGCGTATGAATGGCTCTGTTTTGTCGTTTAAGTTTCTCCATAATCTCTTCAAGTCGCATCTCATAATCGTGTGCCAGCTCAGACATTCTTGGTCTTGGCGGAATAACGGTCTTTTCTGCGGTAGTAGTAGCAGGTGCTTTGAATGGTTGGGTCACAGCAGGAATTGTCTGATTGTCTGTCTGTGTAACGGATGGAGCTGGTTGTTTCTCTTGTTTTTCATTTCTTCGCTCCATAAGGTCGGAGATTCTGGCTTTCTGTTGTTCCTGTTTCTGTATCAGCAACTTTATGAGTTCTTTTAACAGCTCGATTGCCCGAAAGATAATCATAAACAAAAGCTCCGGATGATTGCCATACTTGTGAATGGATTCCTTAATCGGAGTTGAAATCTGTTCCTGCTTTACCTTTAAGATTTCCTTTCGCTCCATCCCCGATACCAAAGCGTGATCCACAGTACGATTCCAGTCCTGTATGACCTTATTATTGAGTGTAATCTTATCTGCCTTTGGATTGTTCTTACCGATTTTCTTAGTGGCAAGATAGACATCCCCACGCTTGAATGCAGACAGCTTTTCTTTCTCATCTTTGACAAGTCCGTTGATGACATCGGTATAAAATACCTTGACCTCATCTAAGAAATGTTCCTGCTTAAAGCGAGCGTCCTTGATGGTAAACATCTGTCTTTCGTAGACCTCACCTTTCTTGATCACCTTACACCTTTTACGGATAGTTCCATTCTCGTCTAGGATTTCTTTCTTGGTACGAACATGATTACCTTTCTCATCATAGAACATATTTCTGGTGGCAATCTTTTCTATCGGTTCGTCAAGATAATTTCGTTCTGCAAAGATAAGATGGATATGATAATTCGTCTTTCGTTTGTTATGATGGAGTGCTGCAATACAATCAACACCATACCGACTTTTGAATTTATCCGTCATATATTTTAATAGTCCGTCTGGCGGATAATCCACAAAGGATTCCGGCAGGGCAATGATAAATTCTCTTGCTTCGATACATTTTCCCTCTGTACCGCTTTTCTTAAATTCTGCCTGATTGCACTTGGCAAGTTCTGTCCAAAATTTTCGGTCTGTGGTTTCATATACCGCATAGAGATTTTCCTGTTTTTTGTCACTGGAGATATAATAGATTCTTCCACGAACATTATGGAGCTTTGACATCTGCACAAATGAATTTCTTGGCATAGCGATTTCCTCCTTTCCCAGTTTTGATTTTGGAAAAGAGGACAGATAAGATAGATGAGATGTGAGTAGTAAACTTTCCCTGTGAGCGAGTGCATAGGCACTCGTCTTGCGAACACATCCGCCTTGTGGCGGCTAAGCCTCGCAGAGCGAAATACACAGAGTACAAAACGAAGTTTTGTGCGATGGGTGTATTTCGCTCTCAAACGCCGAGGGCTTGCTTATGAAGTTCACTTTTAGCTGTAACTGTTCCCTCAGCACCTAATTTTGTGCCTTTAATGGCACACTTTTTATGTGCCGTATCCGGCACTCCCTTTTCTTAACAGAAATGCTAGAAGATTGCTATGAAAATCAGCGAAACAATAGACGAATCCGTTAGCACTTTTGCCTTAACAATAGCATTGTTCTATTATTCAGACTTTTTAGCAAAAACCGTAGAAACAGTAGAAGTCTGCTATTAAAATCGAAAAAACAATAGCACGATTCGTTAGCATTTTTGCCCTGACAATAGCATTGTGTTACTTCGCTTACTTTTAAACTGTGTCTGGCAAGGAAGTGGTAGTAAAAGTTCCTATTAAATTTCATTTTTAATAGTGCATTGTTTTATTACATTTTGATTTTAATAGAGCTTTTTACTATTAACTCTTTGAAAATGTACCCCATAGATTGGACACTCAAAATCATAGTAGCGTACACTTTTTGTCATAGGTCGGACAGCTTTTTTCATAGCTACACTTGGTATGACTTCTCACAGCACTTTTTGTAAGTTGGGTGGACTTGTCCTACCAGTCGGCTTCACTTGGGTGGATGGTTGCACCCACTTCATTTTCTGGCTTGGGTGGACTATTCATAACACCTTTTGCATCTTGGGTGGACTTGTCCTACCAACAAGCTATAACTGGGTGGACGATTGCACCCATTCACATCCATCTTGTCCTCATTTTCCAAAAGTTCTGGTTGTATCTGAGGACTTGTCCGTGATATAATCTATTTGCGTGTAGGTATATCATGGCTTTTAGTCAGATACATACCAGAGGGATGGTCTTAGGACTGTCCCTTATTCATTTTTCATTGTTCCCTTGACCGCTTTTACTGCGTGTCTGTCTCGTAAATCCTTCCCCTCATTGAGAATCAGAAACTCGTCTAATCGTTCCCTGCGGATTAAGATTTTTCTTCCCACTCTAAGGATAGGCAGCTTTTCCCATTCCACAAGATTTCTAAGAGTGTTTCTTCCGATACCTGTATAGTCGGCAGCTTCTTCAATGGAGAGAGCAAACTTTAATTCTGTCATTCGATCACCTCATTCCTGCGTAGGATTACAAGTCTTGTATATCAGAGGATGTTCCTTTTTGAAGAAAGGATTAGCCTTTTTTAAAACTTGCGTTACGCAATTCTGATTAAAGTATATATCTTTTATAACGCTATGTCAAGCCTTACGAAATTCTATCATCTTTTATAGAATTGCGTATTGCAATATATCGTGTTATGTGGTATAGTAATGACATACCGAAAAAGGAGGTTCGCAAGTATGTTAAAAGATAAAGAATTGCGAAAGACAATCGGTAGCAGAGCAAAAAGCCGTAGACAGGAGTTAGGATTGAACCAGCCTTATGTCGCTGAAAAAATGGGCGTGACAGCCTCAACCATTCAGAGATACGAAGCAGGAACGATTGATAACACCAAGAAAATGACCTTAGAAGGTCTGGCAGATGCACTTCATGTATCTGTGGAATGGCTGAAAGGTGAGACGGACGAATACGAAACAGACATTACGGATAAAAGAGAATTACAGATTCGTGATGTGATGACTTCCATTCTGAATAAGCTCCCTTATGATATGGAACAGTCCGAAAGTGATTTTTCCAAAGACCTGCTACTACTGATGTTACGGGAATACGAGCTGTTCGTGGATTCGTTCCAGTTCGCTTGTAAGAATTTCAAAGGAAATACAGATAACAAAATGCTCGCCCAGACAATGGGGTTTGAATCCAATAAGGAATACAATGAGATTATGTTCCTTAGAGAAATCACCCACACCGTCAACGCATTGAACGATATGGGCGATATTGTAAGACTGTATTCTAAGAATCCTGAGACAGCGAAAAATCGACTAGCCAATCTTTTATCAGAAAAAGATCCCGATTCGGTATAGATAGGCAGACGGAGCTATGATATACTTACACGCAAGAAGCATTTCACCAGTTCCGATTGCCGATATCGAAAGGAGAAACGATTATGGCAAAAGGTTCTGTAAGGAAGAAAGGCAAGAAATGGTACTACCGCTTTTATGTGGAGGATGCAAGTGGTAACTTGGTTCAGAAAGAATTTGCAGGTACGGAGAGCAAATCAGAGACAGAGAAAATGTTACGCAAGGCTATGGAGGATTATGACGCAAAGAAATTTCTAGCCAAAGCGGACAACCTCACACTCGGACAGATGCTAGATGTATGGGCAGAGGAAGATTTGAAAACGGGTTCACTTAGCAACGGTACAGTCGGTAACTATTTACAGGCAGTAAACAGGATTAAACAACACCCAATCGGAAACAGAAAACTAAAGACAGTCACTTCGGAGCATTTGCAGAAGTTTATGGATTTACTTGCATTTGGCGGTGAGGAAGGAAATTTTAAGTCAAAGGGTTACACCATCGACTATATCCGTTCTTTCCACGCAGTCCTGCAACAGTCCTTCCGATTTGCAGTCTTTCCAAAGCAGTACATCACATTCAATCCAATGCAGTATGTGGTAATGCGTAGGAAAGCCGAGGAAGATGTGGATTTGTTTTCTGATAATGATGAGGATGCAGAGGTTATCAACCCGATTACACCAGAGCAGTATCAAACGCTTATGGAGTATCTGGAAGAAAGAAACAAGCCTGCTGTCCTGCCGGTACAGATAGCGTACTACACAGGTCTTAGACTTGGAGAGGTATGCGGACTGTCTTGGAGTGACATTAACTTTGAGGAACAGTATCTGACAGTACGAAGAAGTGTCCGTTACAACGGAGCAAGGCACAAGACCGAGATTGGTCCGACAAAGCGAAAGAAAGTCCGTATCGTGGATTTCTGTGATACGCTCGCTGACATCTTAAAGAAAGCGAAAAAGGAACAGAGAAAGCAGGTATTCAGTTACGGAGAACTCTATCAGAGGAACTACTACAGGGAAGTTAAGGAAAAGAATCGTATCTACTATGAGCTTTATCATTTGGATGGCACAGAGGACATTCCGCTTGATTACAACGAGATTGACCTTGTATGTATCAGACCGGACGGAGCATACGAAGCCCCTGCAACGGTTGAGACAGCTTTAAGGACAGCAAGGAAACGATTGTCGGAGCTTGATGATAATTTCCACTTCCACACCCTGCGACACACTTATACCACAAACCTGCTCTCAAATGGAGCAGCACCAAAGGATGTACAGGAATTACTTGGACACTCGGATGTAAGTACCACTATGAATGTCTATGCACACGCTAACCGAGAAGGTAAGCGAAACTCAGCCCGACTACTTGATAAGGTGGTTGGAGAATAAAATCGAATAAGAAAAACTTTCCCTTGTAGATACCTCATAAGGGCAAAAACAAGGGAAAAGGATACATATAGAGTGGCAAGGCATACCGCCAAGTCGCATAAAATAAGGAAAGTTGAGATTTTAGTTATACAAATGATAATTAGAAATAATATCTTAATATCGAAATTCCCAGTAAATACCGGCTTTCGGCGTTTACTGGGGATTTTCAATGAGCGCAGACGGCGGGATTCGAACCCGCGTGCCGGTTGCCCGGCAAACTGATTTCGAGTCAGCCCCGTTATGACCACTTCGATACGTCTGCAGATCGTTAAAAAATAAACTAACTCTGTCATTATATCATAAAAACAGAGAATTGCAAGATTGCGGATTGCTTTTGTACAGAAAAAATCTTTATCTTGTCCCGAAAATATAATATAATAAATATAAATGTGTCTAGTCACATGTGAATGAGATAGAATGCGAGAGGAAAGGGCGTGTCATTATGAAAAGAGTTGGAATACTGACCAGCGGCGGGGACTGCCAGGCGTTGAACGCGGCAATGCGCGGCGTGGAAAAAGGTTTGAGGGAAAATATTGATGAACTTGAGATTTATGGCTTTTTTGATGGTTATAAGGGACTGATCTACGGAAATTACCGTCTGCTTTCACATGCGGATTTCGCGGGAATCCTGACCAGAGGCGGAACGATACTCGGATCCTCCCGTCAGCCGTTCAAACTGATGCGTACACCGGATGAAAACGGGCTGGACAAGGTGGAGGCGATGAAACACACCTACCACAAGCTGAACCTGGACTGCCTTGTGATCCTTGGCGGAAATGGCACGCAGAAGACCGCGAACCTGCTTCGTGAGGAAGGCTTAAACGTTATCCATCTGCCAAAGACGATCGATAACGATATTTATGGTACAGATGTGACATTTGGTTTCCAGAGTGCGATCAATGTGGCATCACAGGCGATCGACTGCATTCATACAACGGCGGCATCCCATAACCGCGTGTTTATCGTGGAGGTCATGGGACACAAAGTCGGCTGGCTGACCCTGTATGCGGGCGTTGCAAGTGGTGCGGATATCATTCTGCTTCCGGAAATCCCATATGATATCAATAAAGTGATCGAGGCAATCAACAAGCGTACGCGCGAGGGAAAAGGATTTACGATCCTTGCGGTTGCCGAAGGGGCAATTTCAAAAGAAGATGCCGCACTTTCCAAAAAAGAATACAAAAAGAAAATGGAACAGTCCAAATATCCGTCCGTTTCCTATGAACTTGCGGACCGGATCCGTGAGATCAGCGGCACAGAAGTCCGCGTGACCGTTCCGGGACATACACAGCGCGGTGGAAGTCCATGTCCGTATGACCGTGCGCTTTGTACGCGGCTTGGATCCGCAGCGGCAAGGGCGATCGTAGAGGAAGATTACGGCTGCATGATCGCAATGATCAACAACGAGACAAAACGTGTCCCGCTTGGAGAAGTTGCAGGCAAGTTAAAGACGGTAGATCCGAATTGCCAGATGATAAAAGAAGCAAAATATATCGGTATCAGTTTCGGAGACTGATCGAAAACATTTTTAAATAGAAACGAGGAAGTTATTCATGTCGTATACGGCATTATATCGAAAGTTCCGCCCGCAGGAGTTTGAGGATGTAAAAGGGCAGGATCATATTGTTACCACATTAAAAAATCAGATCAAGTACGACAGGATCGGACATGCCTATCTGTTTTGCGGAACCAGAGGAACCGGTAAGACGACCATTGCGAAAATATTTGCGAAAGCGGTCAACTGTGAACATCCGGTAGACGGAAGCCCCTGTGGCGAGTGTCCGACCTGCAGGGCGATCGCGGCAGGAACTTCCATGAACGTGATAGAGATTGATGCGGCATCCAATAATGGTGTTGACAATATCCGTGAGATCCGGGAGGAAGTCGCGTATCGTCCGACCGAGGGAAAATACAAGGTCTACATCATTGACGAGGTGCATATGCTTTCGGCAGGCGCGTTCAATGCGCTCTTAAAGACGTTAGAGGAACCACCTTCCTATGTCATATTTATTCTGGCAACGACGGAAGTATACAAGATCCCGATCACGATCTTATCCCGCTGTCAGCGCTATGATTTTCATCGGATTTCCATCGATACGATCACGGCACGGCTCTCGGATATCTTAAAAGCGGAAGGCGTGCAGGCGGAAGAAAAAGCAGTCCGCTATGTGGCAAAAGCAGGCGATGGTTCGATGCGTGACTCCTTAAGTCTCCTGGATCAGTGTATCGCGTTTTATCTGGGGCAGGAGCTGACGTACGATAAAGTGCTCGAGGTGCTCGGCGCGGTAGATACCGAGGTCTTTTCGCATATGCTGCGGGAGATCATTGCCGGCAATATCTTAAATACACTTTCGCTTTTGGAACGGCTCGTGATTGAGGGCAAGGAATTAAGTCAGTTTGTCAACGAATTTACCTGGTATCTGCGCAATCTGCTTCTGGTAAAAAGTTCGGATGACATGGAGGATGTGCTCGATATGTCAAGTGAAAATCTTGCACTCTTAAAAGAAGAGGCGCAGATGATCGAGCCGGAAGTGCTGATGCGTTATATCCGTATTTTTTCAGATCTTGCCAATCAGGTGAAGTATTCCTCGCAGAAACGGATCCTGATCGAGATCGCATTGATAAAGTTATGTAAACCGGAAATGGAATCGACCGGAGATGCGCTGGTGGACCGGATCGCAAGGCTTGAGCAGAAAATGGCAGAAGGGATCCCGGTGGCAGCAGTGCCGCAGACAGGAGCGGTGGTGACGCAGGAGCCGGAAGCACCAAAGAAAAAACTTGAAGTGCCAAAGGCAATCCCGGAGGATGTAGAACAGGTTGTTCGGAACTGGAAATCGCTGGTTCAGGATATGTCCGGGCTGATCCGCGGTTATCTGCGCCAGGTGACACTTTCCCTTGGCGGAGACAACATCCTGTTAATGGTTACGGATGATCCGGTGGCGGCGGATATTTTAAATACGCCGGAACACCGCACCGAGATATCAGATACGATCGCGGAGCGGATCGGAAAGAGCGTGGAGATCAAGATCGAGCAGAATCAGACAAACCGGCCGATCGCGGAGAGTTATGTGGATCTGTCGCAGGTGATCAACATGGATATCGAGATTGAGGAAGACGAATAAACAGTTGAAAAGAAATCTTTATCTGTGTTACTATAAACAATAAAAGCGTTTTAGGAGGAATTAGGAATGGCAAAACGAGGCGGATTTCCGGGCGGTATGCCGGGAAACATGGGAAATCTCATGAAGCAGGCGCAGAAGATGCAGCGCCAGATGGAAGAGGCCAGTAAAGAATTAGAGGAAAAAGAAGTGACGGCAGCAGCAGGCGGCGGAGCCGTAGAAGTAACTGTTTCCGGTAAAAAAGAAGTGACAAAAGTAAAGATCGATCCGGAAGCCGTAGATCCGGATGATGTAGAGATGTTAGAAGATCTTATTATGGCAGCAACCAACGAGGCACTGCGCCAGATTGAAGAGTTTTCGCAGGCATCCATGTCCAGGATCACCGGAGGACTTGGCGGAATGGGCGGCGGACTGCCGTTTTAGGGCGCGGCATTTTATAAAATGTTAATTAGTTCTTTTGTATTCTCTGTGTTATATTATATTTATCAGGCGGGAGCATCTATCCTGCCACTCTGGGTCATTCAGGCGTTTCGCCAGATTTTCAGCATAAAATTCAGGTAAATATAATATAACAGGAGGATAAATTTGAACGAAGAAAAATTAAAGTATGGATTAAAAAATGATTATATGTTTCGTGCCGCAATGCAAAGCAGTGAGAGAATGCTGCGAGGGCTGGTGAGTGCGTTACTGGATTTAAAGCCTGTAGAGATAAAAGAATGTCTGATCGAAAATCCGATTATACTGGGAGAAGACATTGATGAAAAAACCTGTATTTTGGACGTGAAGATACTGCTTAACAACAGTAAGTGTTTAAATATAGAATTGCAGACAACCAATTACGGGGACTGGCAGGATCGTGGACTGTTATATTTGTGCAGAGCCTTTGATGATCTGGCGAAGGGCGAGAAATATTCTGAATTAAAAACAACGATTCACATTGGAATTCTTGATTTCACATTATTTCCGGATGCGCCGGAATTCTATTCTGAAAATCTTCTGATGAATACCAAAAACCATAAAATTTTTAATAGTAAATTTATTTTGCGTGTGTTAGACTTAACTCAACTGGAAAATGTGCCGGAGAAAGAAAAAGAAACGGATCTGTATTATTGGGCAAAACTTTTTCAGGCTGCAAGTTGGGAGGAGATAGCCATGTTAGCAGAAAAAAACGAAACGATCAAAGAGGCAGAAACCATAATGCGCAAATTGAATGCAGATGAGCGGATTCAGATGCGGTGCGAAGCCAGAGAACAGATAGAGCACGACATGGCGTCGGCTTACCAGCATGGGATTGATGTAGGCATGGAACAGGGGATTAAGATCTTGGTTCTGGATAATCTTGAAGAAGGAATATCCAAAGAGCGTATCTGTGAAAAGCTGCAGATACGCTTTGGATTGGAAAAAGATCAGGCGGAAGAATACATCCGCGCGTGTCAGAAAAAATAGCGCGTTGTTTTTTATGGCTTCATCTTAAATACCGGATCGGCGGGATAGCCGCCGGCACATTTTTGCATACACCGCTGAATGGAATCCTGGGAATTGCTCCAGTCTTTATCCTTGTTGCGGTAGTCATTCTTATCGACAAACCAGGTGACTTCTTCCTGAAGGCGTTTCATATTTTCTTCCATCATGGAAAATACCACCGGGTAGAAATCTTTTTTCTGTTCATCACCAAGCCGGATCTCGGCAGCTTCGATCAGATCACGGAAATGCGGCAGGCAAAAGCCTTTGCTTTTCCGGAAAAGTTCTCTAAATTCATCATTCTTTTTATACAGATCAAAAAAAGTGTCCAGATACCGGTCATAAATAGATCGGAAATGGTCGCATACATAGCAGGAGGACTCACGTTTTTCCAGCCATGCGCCAAGCGAAGTATTTGCTTTTGCGGATGAGTCTGTCTTTTTAAAGCGGTTGGCAAAAGAAGATTTTCCGGGGGTAAAATTTGAGATCTCTTTGTGGAGTTCTTCGTTGATTTTCTTTAAATGTGTGCTTAGGATCCATGCGCTTCCAAGCCGGTTTCCGTAATCATACATCATTTTATAGTGGTGGCGGCAAAATCCGGTCGCGTCGGTTTTCGCGCGGATATCATCCTCCATATAGGCAGAACCCAAAATGAATGACACTGCGTGCTGTTCCGCTTCCCGCTCCAGATAGCAGAACGGACACTCGTCATCTGCGTGGAATGCGTCCATTAACGGTATGGTAGAAATGTTTTCTTTCATATTAAAAATCCTTCCTGAAAATATAGGTCATAAAATTTCGTGTAAAATAATTATAGCATTTTGAAAACCATCTTGTAAAATTACGTTTTATCAAGTAATATAGGTAGGGAAAAGGACGAAAATTATGGAATACTACAGTAAACAGATTTCAAAACTGATAGAAGAACTGGCGGCGCTTCCGGGAATCGGGCACAAAACAGCACAGCGTCTGGCATTTCATATTTTAAATATGCCGGTGGATCATGTGCAGAGCCTTTCGGATGCCATCATAAATGCCAGAAAAAATGTCCGTTACTGTAAGCAGTGTTTTACGCTGACGGATGATGAACTTTGTCCGATCTGTAAAGATCCAAAGCGCAACCACCGTGAGATCATGGTCGTGGAAAACACGCGTGATCTGACCGCGTACGAAAAAACCGGAAAATATGAGGGCGTGTATCATGTGCTGCACGGGGCGATATCGCCGATGCTTGGTATCGGGCCGAACGATATCAAATTAAAAGAACTGATGCAGCGCTTGCAGGGAGACGTAGATGAGGTGATCATCGCCACAAATTCCAGTCTGGAAGGCGAAACGACCGCGATGTATATCAGCAAACTGATCAAGCCGACCGGAATCAGGGTTACGCGGATCGCAAGCGGAGTGCCGGTGGGCGGAGATCTTGAATACATCGATGAAGTGACGCTCCTTCGGGCGCTTGAGGGCAGAGTCGAATTATAATCATGCAACAGATGCGGGATCTGATGCGAGTCAGATGCCCGGCTGAATATAAAGCCGCCGGGAGGCGACACAGAAAGGGTAAGAAAATGGAAAATTTAGAACTTGAAAAAATCGCAAACGAAGTTCGTAAAGGTATTGTGACTGCGGTACACAGCGCAAAGTCCGGTCATCCGGGCGGATCATTGTCTGCGGCAGACATCCTGACCTATCTGTATTTTGAGGAGATGAATGTAGATCCGAAAAATCCAAAGATGGCAGACCGCGACCGTTTTGTATTATCGAAAGGACATGTCGCACCGGCATTATATTCGGTACTCGCGCAGAAAGGATTTATTCCGGCGGAGGATTTAAAGACGTTACGTCATACAGGTTCTTACCTGCAGGGACATCCGGATATGAAACATACACCGGGTATCGACATGTCGAGCGGTTCCCTGGGACAGGGCTTTTCAGCGGCAGCAGGAATGGCAATGGCAGCTAAACTGGATAACAAAGATTATCGTGTATACGCGCTTGCCGGAGACGGCGAGATCCAGGAGGGACAGATCTGGGAGGCAGCTATGTGGGCAGGCTTCCGGAAACTGGACAACCTGGTGCTTGTAGTGGACAACAACGGACTTCAGATTGATGGAAACATCGCGGATGTGTGTTCCCCGTATCCGATCGACAAGAAATTCGAAGCATTCAATTTCCATGTGATCAACATTGACGGACACAACTTCGATGAGATCCGTGCGGCATTTAAAGAAGCAAAAGAGACAAAGGGAATGCCGACTGCCATTATTGCAAAGACGATCAAGGGCAAAGGTGTATCCTTCATGGAAAATGAGGCAAGCTGGCATGGCTCCGCACCAAACGATGAGCAGTATGCCGTTGCCATGGCAGATTTAGAGAAAGCAGGTGAAGCATTATGTCAGAAGTAAAGAAGATCGCAACAAGAGAGAGTTACGGAAACGCACTGGTAGACCTTGGAAAAGAGCATGACGATCTGATCGTTCTGGATGCTGACCTTGCAGGTGCTACCAAAACCGGAATCTTCAAAAAAGCATTTCCGGAAAGACATCTGGACTGCGGTATCGCAGAGGCAAATATGGCGGGCATCGCGGCAGGACTTTCCACCTGTGGAAAAGTACCGTTCATCAGTACCTTTGCCATGTTCGCGGCAGGACGTGCTTACGAGCAGGTGAGAAATTCCATTGGTTACCCACATCTGAATGTAAAGATCGGAGCAACCCATGCAGGAATCTCGGTTGGAGAAGACGGAGCAACCCATCAGTGTCTGGAAGATCTTGCGCTCATGCGTGAAATTCCGGGCATGGTAGTGATCAATCCGTCAGATGATGTAGAGGCGAGAGCAGCAGTAAAGGCAGCGTATGAGCACGTTGGACCGGTATATCTGCGTTTTGGACGTCTTGCGCTCCCGGTGATCAATGATACCCCGGATTACAAATTTGAAATTGGAAAAGGTATCGTCTTAAAAGAAGGAACCGACGTAACGGTATTCGCAACCGGACTTTGCGTAAGTTCTGCGCTGGAAGCAGCAGAAATGCTTGAAAAAGACGGCATCAGCGCAAAAGTGGTCAATATCCATACCATCAAACCGTTAGATGAAGAACTGGTCGTAAAAGCGGCAAAAGAGACCGGAAAAGTCGTTACCGTAGAAGAACATTCCGTCATCGGCGGACTTGGAAGCGCGGTTTGCGAAGTGTTAAGCGAAAAAGCACCGACCAAAGTGCTTCGTGTCGGCATTCAGGATGTATTTGGTGAGTCCGGTCCTGCAGTAGAACTGGTTCATAAATACGGACTGGACGCAGAAGGCGTTTATGGCAAGATCAAAACATTTGTAAAAGAAAACTAAAAAAAGAAGAAAGACAAGACCGCCTGGCAGAGACCGGACGGTTTTCTTTTTGTGATGGCGGCAGAAAAAATGGCGGATGCTGTCAAAAAGTTTTTGGAATCTTTTCCCTAAATCGGCAAAAACAGCGCAGCTGCTGTGTTAGAGTAGAGGCATAAAAATGACATAAGGGGTGAAGATTTCATGATAGAAATGATTCGACAGACCGAAGATACGATCAAGCTTCCCAAAAACATACGACAGATAGGAAATCCGGCAAGCAACTGGAAAATATATGTGGAAGACTATGTATACACTTATCTGCATCCGGCGGCAGAACAGGAACGCGCGGAAAAGAAAGTGTGTGTGCTGTTTGGAAAAGTGCATCGCGCGGAAAAAAATTATATTTTTATCAGCGGTGCGGTCGCGGTGGAACCGATTTTAAAAACGGTTGGACTCCCCGAGTTTACCGAGGAGGCGTGGGAATACGTTTACCAGCAGGCAAAAGAATATTTCAGTGACTTCGAGATCGTGGGATGGAGCGTTATGACATCGTTCTGGCCGTTACATCTATTGCCGGAATTTGAAAATCTTCACCGCCGGTATTTTGAAGGGGCGGACAAGGTGATGTTTTTAATGGATCCGGAAGAGCAGGAGGAACACTTTTACCGGCTTGCGGGAGGAAATCTTTCGGGCCAGTCGGGTTACTACATATATTATGAGAAAAATGAGGCAATGCAGAATTTTATGGTGCGTCAGCATCAGAAAGAGCCGGGGACGGAGCAGCGGGTACAGGAAGAGGAAAAGACGGTTGCGGGTTACCGCGCGCGTATGCAGGAAAAGCAAAGGCAGATAAGACCCAAAGCAGAGCATTCCATACTTTGCGCAGCGGGCGTGCTCACAGCAATGGCGGCGTGTGTGATCGGGATCACGACGATCAACAACTATGAAAAAATGGCGGGGATGCAGGATGCGATCCAGGTATTATCCCAATCGGCGGCCGGAAATACAGAAAAAGAAGTGGCGAATTTCGAGGTGGAAGATATGCAAAGCAGCATAAAACCGCTCGAGGAACAGGCGAATCCGGTGGCAGTTTCCGCGCAGGCAACGCAAACATCCCAGGCACCGCAGACTGCGCAGGTCACATCAGAAAGTGTGGAAGTCCAGGAGCCGCAGCCGGAAACCACCGGAGATCCGGCACCGGTTTCGGTGGACGGCGCGCAGCCGATGCTGAGCGAAGCGGAGACTTATAAACTTCAGGGCTATTATATTGTAGAAAAAGGGGACAGCCTTGCGGTGATCAGCCAGAAAATATATCAGAATAAAGATATGGTGCCACAGATCTGTGCCAAAAACGGGATTGCCGATGAAAATACGATCTATATCGGGCAAAAACTGTTGCTGCCATAAGAAAATCTTATGCTTTTATGAAAATTTTGAAAAAATAGTGCAGGACAAACGGGGATAAGTTATAATATGGTACATGCAGATGAAAAGGCAGTAATGAGGAGCAGAAAGCAAAATGGGCGTTGACCAGGATGATAAGAATAATATTGTGATAAAAGAAAAGAAGAAAAAATTTCGCATGGTAGAAACGGACGAGCGTGAGCTTGAGCAGAAACTGCGGGCACATCGCAGAAAGATTATGCGAAGAACGCTGATCGTGATCGTTGTAATCCTGGCGTTGTTTTTCGGCTTTTATTTATACCTCGCGACCCGGACATTTACGGATTACACAGCGCTTAATACGGTGGAACGGTCGGATACCGCGGCGGCGCAGTTTGAGGAATTTGACGGAAACATATTAAAATACAGTAATGATGGAGCGTTTTATACAGATAAGTCAGATCATATGATCTGGAATCAGACATACGAAATGCAAAATCCAAAAGTAGATATCTGTCAGGGATACCTCGCGATCTTTGACAGAGGAGGAACGGCAGTCTATATCCTCACCAAAGACGGTATGCAGGGCAATATCAAGACGACCATGCCGATATCCCGCGTATGCGTGGCATCCCAGGGAACAATCGCAGTTCTGATGCGGGAGGATACTACCAGCTATCTCCAGCTTTATAATAAAGAAGGGGAGCTGCTTGCGTCCGGAGAACTGCATCAGGAAAACAGCGGATATCCGATCACAATCGCACTTTCGGATGATGCAAAAAAAATGGCGGTGTCCATGCTTGATATCGGAGAGGGAAAACTTCAGACAACGATCGCGTTTTATAATTTCGGTTCGGTGGGACAAAATGAGATCGATAATATTGTGGCATCCTATACCTATTCCGATGAAGTGTTCCCGCAGATGGAATTTCTAAGCAGCAATCGCATGGTGGCATTTGGAGACAGCAGCATCCTGTTGTTTGAGGGAACACAGAAGCCCAAGGTGACGCAAAAGACAACGCTTGACAAGCAGATCAAAAGCGTGTTTTACAATACGGAGTATATCGGAGTTGTATATAATAATGAAGACAGCGGCAATACAAGACATGTAGAAGTCTATGATATGAAGGGAAAACAGGTGCTTTCCAAGGATTTTGACATGGATTACAGCAGGATCAGCTTTCTGGATAACAATGAGATATGCGTGACCAGTGACGTGGAGTGCAGAATATACAGTCTGTACGGCGTTGAGCGGTTCCGGTATACGTTTGACCGCAAACTGTACCGTGTCATGTCGGGCGCAACACAGATGAATTACACATTTATATTAGATGGAACGACAGAAAAGGTAAGATTAAAGTGAATTGGTTATTAGTGGGCGTGTTATTTACGCTGGCATTTTGTACAATAAAAGGATATCAGAAGGGATTTATCCGCGTAGCGTTTTCGCTGGTGTCATTCTTTTTGGTCATCGCGTTTGTAACGTGGGCAGAACCATACATCAGCGATTATCTGGAAAACAATACCGGAATCTATACGGCGATACAGGAAAAATGTGAAGAGCAGCTGAAAAAATCTGTGGAAAACGGCGCAAATGCGGAAGAAAAAGAACAGGCATCGCAGGATGTAGAGAATACGGGCGAAGATACAGGTGCGGATCCGAACGCAGAAGAAGGAAATGAACCGAAGAGCAGCCTCGAAATGGCGGGGATCGTGCTTCCGAAGGCGTGGGAACAGCAGCTGATCGATCATGGAATCGGAGTGGCGGATCAGTTCCTGGAAAACAGCGGAGTCTACACCCAGATCGCGGAGATCCTTGCACATTATATCATATCCGGGATCGCGTTCTTTCTTGCGTATGTGATCGCGGTAGTGCTGTTAAAAGTCATATCCAGACTGTTAAATCTGGTATCACGGCTTCCGGTGATCCATGGAGTGAACAAAATGCTTGGAGTTGCCGCCGGTTTTATACAGGGAATGCTCTACATATGGTTGTTCTTTTATCTGATCGCGATCTGTTGTACCAGCAGTTTTGGAATACAAATGAACCGGTACATCGATCAGAGCAGTCTGCTGACATGGCTGTATAACAATAATCCGTTACTGGGGCTTCTCATGTGGTTCTTATAAAAAGGCAGATATGGTAGAAAAATAAAATGAAACCTACCATATCTGCTATTATATTTCGATAGAACAAAAAAGTTAAAAAAGATGAAAAAAAGCGTTGACAAACCATGGACAGCGTGATAATATAAATATCGCTCCGCTAATGACGGAGCAACAAAAAATAAAAAAGTTAAAAAAGTTCTTGACACGGCGAAAACATTTTGGTAAAATGAATAAGCTGTCGAAAAGACAAAGGACATTGAAAACTGAACAGTGAAATAACCTTGAAAGATTCGTAAGAGAATAATTCAAAGAACGCGATTC
>CABJBK010000020.1 GCA_902363825.1 Lachnospiraceae bacterium | reverse complement strand
AAATCAGTCAACTAATTCTGACTGGTTCAAGGGGCAAGTCTGCTCTATTAATTCCTACAACAAACTTACACTATCAAAGAAAAAAAATAACTGGACAAATGCAGATATGGGTGTTATACTGAATGCATAGTATGTTACTGGTCAGCAGGCATTAACTATACATAAATAATTTAGGTGTTTATGTATGTTAGTGCCTTTTTTGTTATATAGAATGAACGAAAAATGCACACACTAGAAGCAAGGGCATACATAAAATGCCGAGAAGGAGTGTGTATAGAACTATGAAAGACAAAATTTTTGGAGTGCTTCAAAGAGTCGGAAGATCATTTATGCTTCCGATCGCAATTCTGCCGGTAGCAGGTCTGCTGCTTGGCATTGGTGGATCGTTTACAAATGAAACGATGCTCCAGACTTACGGACTTTTAAATGCAATGGGTCCGGGAACTATCCCGTACATGATCTTTACGGTCATGAACGACGCGGGAAATATCGTGTTTGCCAACCTGCCGATCCTGTTTGCGATGGGTGTCGCGATCGGTATGGCAAAAAAGGAAAAAGAAGTTGCGGCATTATCCGCGGTGATCGCATTTTTCATCATGCATGCGTCGATCAGTGCCATGATCACGATCAATGGCGGAACTGAGAGCATGTTAAGCGGTGCGACAGCGGATGTCTGCGGGATCACATCCTTACAGATGGGTGTATTCGGTGGTATCATTGTAGGACTTGGTGTTGCAGCACTGCACAACCGGTTTTATAAGATCGAACTGCCGCAGGTGCTTTCGTTCTTCGGTGGAACCAGATTTGTGCCGATCATCTCAGCACTGACTTATACAGTAGTTGGTATTTTGATGTTCTTCGCATGGCCGCCGATCCAGAAAGGTATTTACAGTGTTGGTAATCTGGTACTGGAATCCGGATACGCCGGAACCTGGGTATACGGTTTCATGGAAAGAGCACTGATCCCGTTTGGACTTCATCATGTATTTTATCTTCCGTTCTGGCAGACCGGTGTCGGCGGAACAATGGAAGTTGGCGGAAAGCTGATCGAAGGTGCGCAGAACATCTTCTTTGCACAGCTTGCTGATCCGAGTGTAGAGCATTTTGCAGTTTCAGCAACCAGATTCATGTCCGGTAAATTCCCGCTCATGATCTTCGGACTTCCGGGAGCAGCACTTGCGATGTACCGCACCGCAAAACCGGAAAAGAGAAAAGCAGTCGCAGGTCTGTTGCTTTCTGCGGCACTTACTTCCATGCTCACCGGTATCACAGAGCCGATCGAGTTTACGTTCTTATTTGTAGCTCCGGTATTATACATCATCCACTGTGTATTTGCAGGTCTTGCATATATGCTGATGCATGTATTTAATGTTGGTGTCGGAATGACATTCTCAGGCGGTCTGATCGATATGTTCCTGTTTGGTATCCTTCAGGGAAACAAAAAAACCAGCTGGATATGGATTGTGATTGTCGGAATCGGTTATTTTGTGGTATACTATTTCCTGTTTTCCTTCCTGATCAAGAAATTCAATTTCAAGACACCGGGACGTGAGGATAACGACGACGAAGTAAAATTATATACAAGAAAAGACGTAGAAGCAAAGAAAAACGGTGGAAAAGCTGCGGATGGCGCACATGTGGAGGGTGAACTTTCCGCACAGATCTGCGCAGGACTTGGCGGAAAGAAAAATATTTCTGATGTGGACTGCTGCGCGACCCGTCTGCGCTGTACCGTATTTGAGGCGGCAAAGGTAAATGATGCATTGTTAAAAGCGACCGGAGCAAGCGGTGTGATCCATAAGGGACAGGGTGTCCAGATCATTTACGGACCGAAGGTTACCGTGATCAAATCGAACCTTGAGGATTATCTGGAACATGCGCCGGAAGAAGAAGTCACATTTGACGTGTCCGATGTGGAAGAACCACAGCAGGAAAACACAGTAGAAAACAGAAAAAAGAAGGCATCTTATGTGATCGCAAGCCCGTTTGACGGTATCGCGGGTGACATCACGACCGCACCGGATGAAGGATTTGCAGGAAAAATGATGGGTGACGGGGCAGCAGTGGAACCGACCGATCCGGTAGTCAAAGCACCGGCAGACGGCGAGATCAGCTTTATTTTCCCGACACATCACGCGATCGGATTTGTGACAGCAGACGGTATGGAGATGCTTTTACACATCGGTATCGACACCGTGAAATTAAACGGAGAGGGCTTTGAGATACTGGTAGAAGAAGGCGCGAAGGTGAAAAAGGGCGATGCGCTCATGAAGATCGATCTGGACTATGTGAAATCGCATGCGCCATCACTGGTTTCTCCGATCCTTTGCACCGATTTAAAGGAAAATGAAAAAGTAAGATTATTAAAAACAGGGGCGGTAAAAGCAGGAGAGGATCTTTTTGCGGTAGATATCTACGAATAAAGAAAAGCCGTCTGGAGGGGGAAGAATATGTACCGAGTGACCAAAGCACTCAATCATAACGCAGTGCTGGCGATTATGGACAAGAGCAGCAGGGAATACCTGCTGCTCGGAAAAGGGATCGGATTCGGCAGAAAGGTAAGCGAATATATCGAGCCGACGGAGGACTGCCGGATTTATTCGCTGAGCAGTGATTCCGAGCGTGGAAGCGCAAGGGAACTGCTTCGAGAGATAGATCCGAAATATCTGGAGATCGCTGATGCGATTTTAGACAGTGCGAAACAGGAATTTGGAAAGGTTGACCGGGGCATATTATTCCCACTTGCGGATCATATTGCGTTCGCGGCAAGAAGGATCCGGAACGGAGAGCAGATCAGCAATCCGTTAAATCAGGATATCCAGGTGTTGTTTTATAAAGAGTATAAAGTTGCCACTCTGGCAAGAAAACTGTTGGAGGAGGCAGACGGGATTCTGCTGGATGAAGATGAGATCGGCTATATCGCGCTTCATGTACATTCGTCCATCTGTGATGAGAAAGTGTCCGGTGCGATGCAGATCGCGGCGGCGGTGCGGGAATGTATTTCCCTGATCGAGGCAGATGTCGGAAAAAATATTGATGTGCAGACCATCTCCTATAACCGTATGATGAACCATATCAAATATATGGCGGCGCGGGCGATGACGGGAGAAGTCTTAAAGCTGGATCTGAATGAGTATATGGAGCAGAAATTTCCTGCGTCATTTCAGATCGCGACAACCGTATGCAGACATCTGGAACAGCATTTAAATATCAAACTGGCGGATATCGAGATCGGCTATCTTGCCATGCATATCGAGCGCGTTTACGCGGATGAAAAATAAAAAAGAACTGCAGCGTTACGGCATTTTGCCGTGAAGCTGCAGTTCTTTTATGCTTCTAAAAATCCTATGATATCTTCGATCAGATCGTCTGCGTCCAAACCGTGTACATCTGCTGCCTGCTCGATCGTCTCTCCCTGGGAAGACGGACATCCGATGCAGTGCATGCCGATTCCGGTTAAAACATTAGCGATATCAGGATCAAGCTGTAATAATTCACCGATCGTGGTGTTTTTTGTTACCCGTTTCATATCTGTTGCCTCCTGTCTATGCTTGGTAGTATACAACAATTTTAGGAGGAGTGCAACGCGGTTACCGTCTTTTTAAATAGAATTTTTCGATGCCGCCGATCGCACCGTACAGAGCGGTTGCGATCACGCAGAGGATCAAAATGGAGAGGATCACCCAGTCGAGTTTGAAAACCTGGCTTCCGTATATGATCAGGTAGCCGAGCCCGCATTTTGCTGCAATAAATTCACCGATGATGACGCCGACCAGACACAGACCGATGTTGACCTTTAAAATGCCAAGAAGTCCGGGTATGTTATACGGGAGCACTACTTTAAACAGGATGTGTGCCCGGTTTCCGCCAAGTGTGCGCACCAGCTTGATCTTTTCCGGGTCGGTGTGGACAAAGCCGGTATACAGGCTTAATACGGAGCCAAAGATCGCGACAGACATTCCGGTTAAAATGATCGT
Organism: Lachnospiraceae bacterium; assembly: GCA_902363825.1. Classification (GTDB taxonomy): domain Bacteria; phylum Bacillota; class Clostridia; order Lachnospirales; family Lachnospiraceae; genus Roseburia_D; species Roseburia_D yibonii. The sequence goes on along the minus strand of CABJBK010000020.1, from coordinate 21,440 downwards.
TTTGTAATTGGCACCGAGCCATACGATCAAAAGCGGCGCGAGCGCGGATTTCGGCAGGCTGTTTAAGACGACCAGATAGGGCTCTAAAATCTTTGCGGCATTTTTGCTCCGCCACAACAAGATGGTGATGAGCAGTGTGAAAAAGATCACAAGCAGAAAACTAAGCAGTGTTTCAAATAATGTGATGCCGATATGAAAAAGCAGATCCTGCTGTTTTAACATGGAAAAAAAGCACTGGATCAGCCGGTGTGGACTGCTGAAAATAAATGAGTCGATCAGTCTGGTATCAGCCGAGAGCTCCCAGAAGGCGAAAAAGAGGATCAAAATCAGGATCCGGCTTACGAAAATCCGTACATTTTTTCGCTTTTCCCGGTTGATGTATGCGATTTGTGCTGCGGAAAGTTCATGCATGTTCATTTAACTCCTTCCAGATCAGATTAAAATAAGTTTTAAATTCCGGTGTGTTCCGGCGTTCCAGCGGAGTGAGACCGGACGGAAACTGAACCGGGATGACGCGTTTTACCGTGGCGGGACGTCTGGTCAGGACAACGACCTGGCTGCCAAGGCTGACCGCTTCGGAAATGTCGTGTGTGACCAGGATCGCCGTCTTATGCTCTTTTTTAATGATGTTTCCGATATCATTTGCGGTATTTAAACGTGTCTGATAGTCCAGCGCGGAGAACGGTTCGTCTAAGAGCAGAAGCTCCGGTTTTAAGACCAGGGTACGGATCAGTGCCGCACGCTGGCGCATGCCGCCGGAAAGCTCGGAGGGCTTGGCATTCCGGAAATCGGAAAGACCATAGGTCTTTAACAGTGTCTGTGCGTATGCAAGGCTTTCCGGATTTTGTTTTTTCTGGATCTCAAGCCCGAGCAGAATATTTTTTTCGATCGTGCGCCACTCAAACAGCTGATCTTTTTGCAGCATGTAGCCGATGGACGTAAGGTCCTTTTCGGAGAGCGGAATCCCATCTATCTTGATCGCCCCGTACTCCGGCCGGATCAGGCCGCAGAGCATGGAAAGAAGCGTGGATTTGCCACAGCCGCTTGGACCGACGATCGCAACAAAATCATTTCGGTTCACTGAAAAATTTATATGATGCAGAGCAGGCGTTTCTCCGCTTACGGTATGATAGGAAAAAGATACATCCTGAAATTCAATGAAAGTATTCATAGCCATTCCTCATTTACAAAAGAAAATAATATCGGGTTATATTTTTATCTTATGCGAAAGAACAGAGATTGCTATTTTTTTTTAGATAAGGTAGAATATAAAGAATCGTATGTTATACAAAAAAGGTGAATTATGAATCAGAGAAATTATCAAAGGGAAATGGAGGGCGTGCTTCGGGAGAATCAGGAGCAAAACCGGATTCCCACGCTGCTTTTGCACAGTTGCTGCGCACCCTGTTCGAGTTATGTGCTCGAGTATCTTTCTGAATATTTTTTCATTACGGTCTATTACTACAATCCGAATATCTATCCGGATGAGGAGTACCGGAAACGTGTGGCGGAACAGCAGGAATTTATCCGGCGTTTCCCGATGAAACACGAAGTGAAATTTGTGGAGGGAAGATTCGACAAAGAGCGCTTTTATGAGATGGCGAAGGGCTTTGAGCAGGACAAAGAGGGCGGCGCACGCTGCATGGAGTGCTACAAGCTTAGGCTTGAGAGCACGGCAAAGCTTGCGAAGGAAAAGAAATTTGATTATTTTACCACGACGCTTTCCATCAGTCCTTTAAAAAATTCCGTAAAATTAAATGAGATCGGCGAGAGACTGGGCGCGGAGTATGGCATTCCGTATCTGGTGTCGGATTTTAAAAAAAAGAACGGCTATAAGCGTTCCGTAGAGATTTCAAAAGAATATGACATGTACCGCCAGTATTACTGCGGCTGTGTGTTTTCAAAAAAACAGCGCGATGAGGAGATCGCAGAAAAAAGAAAAGAAAGCGAGGAAAATTAGTATGGCACAGTTATGGGGAGGACGTTTCACAAAGGAGACCGATCAGCTGGTCTACAATTTCAATGCGTCCATTACATTTGATCAGAAATTTTACAGACAGGATATCGAGGGAAGCATGGCACATGTCTGCATGCTGGAAAAGCAGGGGATACTGACTGCGCAGGAGAAAGCAGACATTTTAAAGACGTTAAAGGAGATCCTCTCGGAGGTCGAGAGCGGAAAGCTTGAGATCTCCACAAAGTATGAGGACATTCACAGCTTTGTTGAGGCAAACCTGATCGACCGCCTTGGCGATACCGGAAAGAAGCTGCACACCGGACGCAGCAGAAACGACCAGGTTGCATTGGACATGCGCCTTTACACCAGAAAAGAGCTGTTAGAGACCGATGAACTCTTAAAAGAACTTTTAGAGACGATCTTAAAGATCATGGAAGAAAATCTGGACACGATTATGCCGGGCTTTACCCATTTGCAGAAGGCACAGCCGATCACGCTGGCACATCATATGGCGGCTTATTTTGAAATGTTTGGGCGCGACAGACAGCGCATGCATGACATCTATGAGCGTATGAATTACTGTCCGCTCGGAAGCGGTGCGCTTGCTGGAACGACATATCCGTTGGACCGTGAATATACAGCGGAGCTGCTCGGCTTTTACGGACCTACGTTAAACAGTATGGACGGTGTTTCAGACCGTGATTATCTGATCGAGTTTTTATCAGCGCTTTCCACGATCATGATGCATTTAAGCCGCTTTTCCGAGGAGATCATCATCTGGAATTCCAACGAATACCAGTTTGTGGAGATCGATGATGCGTACAGCACCGGAAGCAGTATCATGCCGCAGAAAAAGAACCCGGATATCGCTGAACTTGTCAGAGGAAAGACCGGTCGTGTCTATGGCGCACTGGTTTCTTTGCTTACCACGATGAAGGGAATCCCGCTTGCGTACAATAAGGACATGCAGGAAGACAAGGAGCTTTCTTTTGACGCGATGGATACGGCAAAGGGCTGTCTCGCGCTGTTCCGCGGCATGCTTGCCACAATGAAATTTAACAAAGACAGAATGCGTGAGAGCGCGAACCATGGATTTACGAACGCGACCGATGCGGCAGATTATCTGGTAAAACACGGAGTTCCGTTCCGCGACGCACATGGGATTGTCGGACGTATCGTTTTATACTGTCTGGACAAAAAAATCCCGATCGACGCGATGAGCCTTTCGGAATTAAAAGCGATCAGTCCGGTATTTGAGGAAGATATCTATGATGCGATCTCCATGGAGACCTGTGTCAACACCAGACTGACAATCGGTGCGCCCGGCGTGGATGCGATGAAGCAGACGATCGAAAAAGAAAAGGCATTTCTGGCAGATGACTGGCAGGATACCGTGAAAAAGGATTGGGAAGACAGGCTGCTTGCCAGATAAAATCCGAATTATTATGCAGAATTGACAAAGATTTGTATATTAAACATACAAATTTTGACTTGTTTTTTTCTCTGATATGTATTAGTATTACTTTAACGCAGACAAGTGTCCGCAACGCAAAGACACTTAGAACGAAATACAGGAAAGAAAAATAGAGGAGATTAGTAGTAATGAGCGAGAAGTTAAAGGTAGGCATCCTTGGTGGAACTGGTATGGTCGGACAGAGATTTATTTCTCTTTTGGAGAATCATCCGTGGTTTGAGGTGACGACGATCGCAGCCAGCCCGAGAAGTGCAGGAAAGACATATGAAGAAGCAGTCGGCGGAAGATGGAAAATGGATACTCCGATGCCGGAAGCGGTAAAGAACATCGTTGTCATGAATGTAAACGAGGTAGAGAAGGTTGCTTCACAGGTTGACTTCGTATTCTCCGCTGTTGATATGACAAAAGAAGAGATCAAAAAGATCGAGGAAGATTATGCGAAGACCGAGACACCGGTTGTTTCCAACAACAGCGCGCACAGATGGACACCGGATGTGCCGATGGTGGTACCGGAAATCAACCCGGAGCATATGGATGTCATCAAATATCAGAGAGAAAGACTTGGCACAAAGCGCGGTTTCGTTGCAGTAAAGCCAAACTGCTCCATTCAGAGTTACGCGCCGGTTCTTACCGCATGGAAAGAATTCGAGCCGTATGAAGTGGTAGCGACTACTTATCAGGCGATCTCAGGAGCCGGTAAGACATTTAAAGACTGGCCGGAAATGCTTGGAAACATCATCCCGTACATCGGTGGTGAGGAAGAGAAATCAGAAAAAGAGCCGCTTCGTATCTGGGGTCACATCGATCCTGAGAAAAAAGCGATCGTTCCGGCAGAATCACCGGTCATCACCTGCCAGTGTATCCGTGTTCCGGTATTAAACGGACATACCGCAGCGGTATTCGTAAAATTCAAAAAGAACCCGACAAAAGAACAGCTGATCGCAGCACTGGAAAATTACAGTGGTGTTCCGCAGAAACTCGGACTTCCGAGCGCACCGAAGCAGTTCATCCGTTATATGGAAGAGGATAACCGTCCACAGGTAACCCTCGATGTTGACTACGAAAACGGTATGGGAATCAACGTTGGACGTCTGAGAGAGGATACCGTATATGACTGGAAATTCATCGGACTTTCCCATAATACAGTCCGTGGAGCAGCAGGTGGAGCGGTACTTTGTGCAGAGCTCTTAAAAGCACAGGGTTACATTACAAAGAAATAGGTCTTGCGCAATCAGTAACTGCTCCATGGCGGGCAGTTCCCGATTACTTTATATCAGTAAAAGAGATGCTCTCTTTTGGGCATACAGGTCAAAAATGACTTGTGTGTCGGAAAGAGGGCATCTCTTTTTGTGATGGTGACGGGAAAATGGATCTTATTTTTGTGCCGGAAACAGGGAAAAATGCGGCTGACATCGTTTTCATATATGCAAAAAAACAGGAAAGAAAAGTGAGGGCTTTGACTGGAAATTACAGGAAAAAAGGTAAGATTTGAAGCAGGCACTGCAATCGGTTTCACGTTTTTGCGTTGTAAATGACCGCCCATAATTTTATAGTTTAGAAAAATCAAACAACAAAACAAAAAGGAGCAAAAATTATGGGAAAATTATTTACATCAGAATCAGTAACAGAAGGACATCCGGATAAGATCGCAGACCAGGTTTCCGATGCGATCTTGGACGCATTATTAAAAGAAGATCCGGATGCGCGTGTGGCAGCGGAGACGACGGTGGCAACCGGGCTTGCCCTGGTGGTCGGAGAGATCTCAACCAGAGCGTATGTGGATATTTCAAAAGTGGTGCGGGATACCATACGGGAGATCGGCTATGACCGTTCAGCGGGCGGATTTGATGCCGACTCGATCGCGGTATTGACCTCGATCGATGAACAGTCCGCGGATATCGCGCTTGGTGTGGATCAGGCATATGAATCCAGACAGGAGGGCGCAACCGAAGACTTCGGAACCGGAGCGGGAGGGCATTATCTTTGGATACGCGACCGATGAGACACCGGAATATCTGCCGCCTGCGATCTCTTTTGCGCACCGGTTGACGAGACAGCTCGCAAAGGTCAGAAAAGACGGAATCTTACCATATTTAAGACCGGACGCTTCGTGATCGGCGTTCCGCAGCTTATGCGGCGCGCTGGGTGGCAAAAAATCTGGTCGCGGCAGGAGCGGCGGATCAGATCGAGATCGAGCTTGCGTATGCCATCGGAGTAGCAAAGCCGGTATCCATTGCGGTCGATACGTTTGGAACCGGAAAATACACCGAGGAAAAGATCACGGAGGTCATTGAAAAAGTCTTCGATTTAAGACCAAAAGCGATCATAAGCGAACTCGATCTGAAACGTCCGATCTACCGGCAGACGGCGGCATATGGACATTTCGGAAGAACAGATATCGATCTTCCGTGGGAACGTCTGGATAAAGTGGATCCGGCGATACATCAGACCGACCCGTATGGGGAACGTCTGGCCCCGGCATCGCTGCTTTTGCGGGATGGAACCAGTATTATAACGCACTTCGTTTTTTCGACTGCAAAGCGGACAAAAAACAGCAGGGAGCCATATCTGGTGGATGTGGTGGACGACCGGATCGTTCTTGTAGATGACGACCGGATCATAGATGAAGTGATCTACTGGGAAAAACCGAAATTTTACGATAAAAAGACCAGCTTTGGCACGCTGATGCAGGAAGTGGTGGATGCCAGACCCCAGAGGTTTTCTCTTTCCGTAAACAAATACTGCCATTTCTGGGACACGCCGGGACAGCGTTTACGACCAAAAAATTCCCGAGTCAGGTAAACAGTACGGCCCTGAACGAAAGACAGCTGACCCGTCTGTACGAGGAGACAGGACTTACCAGTTATACGACCGATCTGGAAGTGTTTGATGAGACAATCTACAAGTGGGTATGCCCGGGGAAAGCGGTGCACATTTCATTTGATGAGTGGAAGCACCGGTTATACAAAGCGGTTGAGATATTTGGAAAAGGACAGGTGAATATCGGGATCGTGAGCGGTGTGGAACTTGCGAAACTGAATGGCTTTGCGACGGAGGAAGAGGCATTAAAGGCAGATTTTGAATTTGCGGAAGAACTGGCTTCCCATGGTGTGGGGTTAAAGCATGATGTGTGGAACGTGGTGCCGAATTCCATCTTTTTTAAGCAGACCACGCCTTCTCTGGATTATTATGTGAAACTGACCAAAGGCTTTTATGAGATCATGCAAAAGTACGGTATCAGTACGGAAATGGATAATTACAGAAAGTGCAGCATGCACGCGAGCATCAATCTGGACAGAATATAGGAGGTTTGATCATGGCATTGCAGAAGGATATAGAAAAAATAGAAAAGCTGCTCGAAGAGAAAGAAACCATTTCTGTGATCAGCGCGGTTGGGGAAAATGGAAATCCAATTTCACAGGTGGGCAGAAAACTTACCATGTGGGGAAAAGGCGGAAAATGAGCCGGAGCAGATCCGGGTCATGACACCGGGAAATTATCTTCCGATCATTATTGCGGATAAAAAGGGCTTTTTTAAAGAAGCCTTCGGAGAGAACGTAAACGTGGAAGTTACGGCTGCCGATTCTGGTTCGGCGATTATGGAAACCATGACGTCCGGCGGCGTGGAGTTTGCCGCGCTTGGAGATATGCCGGTTGTTCAGGCAAAAGCGAACGGACTGGACGTAAAAGTGATCTCAAGTCTGTTCCGTTCCACGAGCGGTTATCAGCTGATCGCAGCAAAAGATTCCGGAATAAAGAATATTTCGGATATCAGGGGAAAACGGGTCGCGGTGATGTCGGGAAGCACCAATCATAAACTGCTTTTAAAATATCTCGGTGCCGAGCATCTGACCGAAGATGATATCGATATTGTTTCCTTAAAGAACAAGGATCAGCTCGCGGCATTTGTCGGAAATACGGTGGATGCAGCAGTGACACAGGTGCCGATGAGTACGGCGATCGAGGCGGAGACCGGGGCATATGAGGTGGCGGATGCGGAAGGTTATGATGATGTCCTTACGGTCATTGTCGGGGATGATGCCTATATGAAAGACCATCCGGAGCATGCAAGACAATTTTTACAGGCAGTTCTTGCAGCGACAGACTGGATCAAAGACAATGAGGAGGAAGCGTTTTCTGTTGTGGCAGAGGAAATGGGGGACACCAGTGAGAATATAGCGCTTTATTATAATACGAGAACATTTGAATATGAACTGGATGCCGGTGTATCAGACGCACTTGACGATACCATATCCTATCTCTATGAGCAGGGAACCATAAAAAACAGACCGGACGTGGCTGATCTTACCGATGCGACGTACCTTGACGCGGTCAGAAAGGAACAGCCATGAAAAAACAGAAGAAAACAGACACCGTGATATTCTTTTTCGTACCGATTGCAATACTTCTCCTGTGGCAGATTCTGGGGGATGGCGGCGCGATCAGCGGTGCGGTCATGCCTGTCCCGACAAGGATCGCGGCAGAGATGCTTGCGGCTACCAAAGGCGTTGGCTATATGATCGAATACGCAAGGGAACTGTCGCAGCCCGAAAAACTGTTTGTGGGCTTACTGTCCATAGGCGTGATCGGGCTGGTTACCGACGCGGTCATTCTGGCAGTGCAGAAGCGCTTGATCGTCTGAAATTAGAAATAAATCATACAGGGAAAAGGACAACAGGCCTATGAAAGAGAGCGAAAATTTAGAGATTGAACATGTAAAGAAAATATTTCAGATCAAAGATGTTTCGTTTGAGGTGCTTACGGATATCGATCTGAAAATCCGCGCAGGAGAATTCATCAGTATCTTTGGGGCGAGCGGATGTGGAAAGAGTACGCTTGCGCGCATGATCGCCGGACTGGAAAAAACGACAGATGGTGAGATAAAAATCGGCGGAAAGCGGGTCGAGAAGCCGTCTGTCCATATCGGGATGGTATTTCAGGAAGCCAGGCTGTTTCCATGGCTTACCGTGGAAAAAAATATCGCGTTTGGAATCCATGAGAAACTTCCGGCGGAGGAAAAGAAAAAACTGGTCGCGGAACATATCAAAATGGTCGGACTGGAAAATTTTGAGAAGGCATTGCCCGGGCAGTTGTCCGGGGGCATGCAGCAGCGGGTCAGTATCGCAAGAGCACTGATCAATCATTCGGCGGTACTTTTGCTGGATGAGCCGTTCGGGGATTTAGATGCGCTTACAAGGATCCATATGCAAAACGGCATACTGAAAATATGGGAGCAGGAAAAGACGACCATGATACTCATTACCCATGATATTGATGAAGCGATCTTTTTGAGTGACCGGATCTTCGTCATGGGCAAAAATCCGGGAGAGATCAAAAAGGAGATCCGGGTGGATCTGGCAAGACCGCGGGGAAGAAACAGCTATGATTTCGTGAATATCCGGAGAGCGATCTATCAGGAATTCTTTGAAAATTCAGAGGTTGAAATTGAATATTATCTGTAAACAAAAAGAACGGGAGTGCAGGAAAAAAGGCAAAAAGCCTGCCATACCTGTTCTTTTTTCGCTTTGTGGGATCCGGTGAAAAGATTTGCGGGAAAAATGGAATTGTGTTATGATTTCGTTATTGAATTTTTGGAAGAACTAAGGGAGAATTATGGGTAAAAAACTGATCATAACCGAGAAACCGTCCGTGGCACAGGATTTTGCGCGTGTGCTCGGTGTATCCGGAAGAAATAACGGCTATATTGAAAATCATGAGTTTGTCATTACCTGGTGTGTGGGTCATCTGGTGGAGATGGTCTATCCGGAGGAATATGACGAAAAATATAAAAAATGGAAGCTGGAGGATCTGCCGTTTCTGCCGCGTGAGTACAAATACGGTGTCATTGCGAATGTCAAAAAGCAATATGAGATCGTAAACAATATGCTGCACCGCGAGGATATTGAAACGGTTTACTGGGCAGGCGACTCGGGAAAAGAAGGACAGACCATTGAGGAGAATATCAGAAATTACGGCGGCGTGCGCGAGGGAATGACGGAGCTGCGCGTCTGGATCGATTCCCAGACCGATGAGGAGATAAAGCGCGGAATCACGGAAGCAAAGAGCATGGATGCTTACAAGAATCTCGGAAAGTCCGGGATCATGCGTTCCATCGAGGATTATGCGATGGGCATAAATTTTTCCCGTGCGATGTCCGTCAAATACGGAAAGCTTTTAAATGATGCGGTCGGAACCGGACATTATGTGCCGATCGCGGTCGGCCGGGTAATGACCTGTGTGCTTGGCATGGTCGTGATCCGCGAGCGCGAGATCCGCAATTTTAAGGAGACACCGTTTTACCGCGTGATCGGAAACTTTACCGAAAAAGAGATCGAGGCGGAGTGGAAAAGTATTGCCGGTTCCCGGTATTTTGAAAATCCGCTTTTATATAAGGAAAACGGATTTAAAAAAGAGGAGGACGCCAAAAAACTGATCGGGGAGCTGGAAGGAAAAGAAGCGGTGGTAAAGACGATCGAATCGACAGTCAGCCGGAAAAGGGCACCGCTCTTATTTAATCTGGCGGAGCTTCAGGCGGAGTGCGCCAAGCTTTTTAAGATCAGCCCGGATGAGACATTAAAGGCGGCGCAGGAACTTTACGAGAAGAAGCTTACCACTTATCCGAGAACCGATGCGAGGGTGCTTACGACTGCAGTGGCAAAAGAGATCACCAAAAATCTGAACCGCCTGAAGTCGTATGAGCCGACCAAAGCGTATACCGAGCGCATTTTAAGCGAGGGAATGTACCGGAATCTGGCAAAGAGCCAGTATACAAATGACAGCAAGGTAACGGACCACTACGCGATCATTCCGACCGGACAGACCGGAAATCTCTCCTCGGTGACAGAACTGCAAAAAAGCGTATACGATCTGATCGTCCGCAGATTTTTGTCGGTATTTTATCCGCCGGCGGAATATCAGAATGTCAAGCTCGAGGTCGCAGTCGATACGGAAACGCTGTTTGCCTCAGCAAAGACCTTAAAATCCGCAGGGTATTTAGAGATCGCCGGGCGCAAAAAAGAGGATGAGGAAAACAAAGGATTGATCGAGCTTTCTGCTTCCCTGCAAAAAGGAGATGTGCTTCCGGTAAACGGTTATTCCATCAAAGAGGGAAAGACTTCCCCGCCGAAACGCTATACCTCGGGTTCCATGGTGCTTGCCATGGAAAATGCCGGTCAGCTGATCGAGGACGAGGAGCTGCGTGAGCAGATCAAGGGCTCCGGGATCGGAACTTCCGCGACACGCGCGGAGATCATAAAAAAACTGGTACATATCGGGTATCTGAATCTGAATAAAAAGACACAGGTGCTGACACCGGAGCGCTTCGGGGAGATGGTGTTTGAGGTCGTGAGCCTTACCGTTCCGGCACTTTTAAACCCAAAGATGACGGCCTCCTGGGAGAAAGGACTCGACGGGATCACGAACGGAACCGTGGCAGTGGAAGATTACCGGGAAAAGCTGGAAGAATTTATCCGCAAAGAGACCGTTGCGATCATAGACCGGGATCTGCTTTCCCAGATCGCCGGACGGATCAGCTCGTTTGCAGGCAAAAACGGCAGAGGGATCGGAGCGCGGAAGAAGCTGGGCGTGTCCTGCCCAGTCTGCGGTGGCGAGATCGAGACGACACCGTTTGGCTATGGATGCAGCAACTACAAAAAAGACGGAAGCGGCTGTAAATTTGCGATCGGTCAGATCGCCGGACGCGACTTATCGGAGGAAGAGGTAAAGGATCTTCTGGAAAAGGGATATACGGAGGTACTTTCCGGTTTCCAGTCCCAGAAGAAAAAGAAATTTTCAGCAGCGCTTGTTTTAAAGAAAGAGGACGATGGAAAAACAGCCATTCAGTTTGATTTCTCAAAGAATGAGCCGACGGTTGTGGAGGGCGTCAGATGTCCGGTCTGTGGCGGAGCCATCCTGGAGCGCGGCTATGGCTTTTCCTGTGAGCATCATGGAAAAGACGGGGAAAACGGATGCAGCTTTTCGGTGGGACAGATCGCCGGGAAAGATCTGAACAAAGCGCAGCTTACGGAGCTTCTTACCGATGGAATGACAAAGACGATCCGTGGCTTTAAATCAAAAAGCGGAAAGAAATTCGATGCCTGCTTAAAGCTTGAAAAGGATGAAAACGGAGTGACGCAGGTCAGATTTGATTTTGATCATGTGGAGGCAAAAAAAATAAAGGATGTGGTCTGTCCGCTCTGCGGGGGTGAGATCGTAAAGACACCGTTTGGATACGGCTGTGCCAATTATTCTTCCGCGGACGAGAACAGCTGCCGGTTCTCGATCGGAAAAATGGCGGGAAAAAATCTGACGGAAACGCAGGTGCGCGAGCTGTTAAAAGACGGACGTACATCGACGATCCGCGGATTTAAGTCGAAGACCGGCAACAGTTTTGACGCCCGCGTTACTTTCGCAAAAGAGGAAGACGGAAAGATCACGGGGCTTAAATTTGACTTTCAGGATGTGGAGCCAAAAAAAGTAGAAGGCGTGTTCTGTCCGCTCTGCGGCGGAGATATTGTGCATACGAAATTCGGGTTTGGCTGCGCAAATTACAGTAAGGCGGACGGAACCGGATGCAGATTCGCGATCGGGCAGATCGCGGGCGTGAAATTAAACGAAAGTCAGGTAAAAGAACTGCTTTTGCGCAAAAAAACAGGCGTGATCGAGGGCTTTATCGCAAAGACCGGTATGAAATTTGATGCGCCGTTAAAGCTTACAGAGGATGGAAGAGTCGCGTTTGATTTCCCGGAGAAACCACAGCCGGTTGAAACGGAAGTGGACTGTCCGAAGTGTGGAAAGCACCTGAAGCGTTCGCAGTGGTATTACGAATGTGACTGCGGGTTTAGGCTTCCATACCATGTGGCGCAGGTGGAACTTCCCGAGGAGACCATAAAAGAGCTGCTTACAACCGGAAAGACGAAAGCAAAAGTGAATGGATTTGTATCCAAAAGCGGAAATACCTTTGATACCTGTCTGAAATATGCGGACGAAAGGATCCGGTTTGATTTTGAAAATCCGGGCGAACCGCCACTTGTAAAAGAACCGGCGGCGGAGTAGAATGGGAACGAAAAGAATGAATTGATATCAATAGTACGAGGTGGAATATGGAAAGAGCAAAAATTACCAGTTTATATGATCTGACACAGACGATCGCGGGGGAATACCTTGCGCGTTACACCTATCCGTGGGAGGCGTTAAAGGGGATCGCGGATGTGATAAGAGAGATCGGACCGACATTGGATCCGGAAAGATTTGAACAGCGGGGCGAAGATATCTGGGTGGCAAAGAGCGCAAAGGTGGCGCCGACAGCCGCATTAAACGGACCGCTCATTATCGATGAGGAAGCGGAGATCCGCCACTGCGCGTTTGTGCGTGGCAGCGCGATTGTCGGAAAAGGCTCTGTGGTCGGAAATTCGACCGAGTTAAAGAACGTTATCATTTTTAATTCGGTGCAGGTGCCGCATTACAATTACGTCGGCGACTCCATTCTCGGTTATAAATCCCATATGGGGGCGGGCTCCATCACCTCCAATGTAAAATCCGACAAAACCCTTGTAGTGGTAAAAGACGGTGAGGAACAGATCGCGACAGGGCTGAAAAAATTCGGAGCCATGCTCGGCGATCATGTGGAAGTGGGATGTAATTCCGTGTTAAATCCGGGAACTGTGATCGGAAGAAACACCAATGTATATCCGCTCTCCATGGTGCGCGGTGTGATCCCGGCGGATTCCATCTATAAAAAACAGGGGGAAGTAGTAACAAAGGAGTGCTAGATCACGTTTGTGTCAGCAGCGCAGTTATTGTGAGTATGCACCGGGAAAAAAACATGAAATACTACTTGATGAATTGCAGAAAATGTGCGAAAATAAGTGCGGTATGTTAAATGTCTAACAAAGTTTAACAAAATACATCATTTTATATCTTTGAAAGGAGTCTTATAATGATTTACACTCAGGAAGTTGAAAACATGTGTCCGGTAGCTAAGGGCGCAAAACATGAACCAGCTCCAATCCCGGAAGAGGGAAAATGGGTTCATTCCAAAAAAATTGAAGATATTTCAGGTTTTACACATGGCGTAGGCTGGTGTGCACCACAGCAGGGTGCCTGCAAGCTTTCCTTAAATGTAAAAAACGGTGTGATCGAAGAAGCATTGGTTGAGACCATCGGATGTTCCGGTATGACACACTCTGCAGCTATGGCAGCAGAAATTTTACAGGGTAAGACCATTCTTGAAGCATTAAATACAGACCTTGTATGTGATGCCATCAATACAGCAATGAGAGAGTTATTCTTACAGATCGTTTACGGACGTACACAGAGTGCGTTCTCTGATGACGGACTTGCAGTTGGTGCAGGACTGGAAGATCTTGGTAAGGGACTTCGCTCTCAGGTTGGTACTATGTACGCAACCAAAGAAAAAGGTGTTCGTTATCTGGAAATGGCAGAAGGCTATGTAACAGGTATCGCACTGGATGCTGATAACGAAGTAATCGGATATCAGTTCGTTTCTCTTGGAAAAATGACTGACTTCATCAAAAAAGGTGATGACCCTAACACAGCTTGGGAAAAAGCTAAGGGACAGTATGGCCGTGTAGATGACGCAGTTAAGATCATCGACCCGAGACAAGAGTAGTAGGAAAGGAGAGAAACGACAATGGCTTTATTTGAATCATATGAAAGAAGAATTGACCAGATCAATTCTGTATTAAACAGTTATGGAATCAGCTCTATTGAAGAAGCTGAAAAGATTACAAAGGACGCTGGACTTGATGTATACGATCAGGTTAAGAAAATCCAGCCGATCTGTTTTGAAAACGCATGCTGGGCTTACACAGTAGGTGCTGCGATCGCAATCAAAAAAGGATGCAGAAGAGCAGCAGATGCAGCAGCAGCAATCGGTGAAGGACTTCAGTCTTTCTGTATCCCGGGTTCTGTTGCAGACCACAGAAAAGTAGGTCTTGGACATGGTAACCTTGGTAAGATGTTACTGGAAGAAGAGACAGAATGCTTCTGCTTCTTAGCAGGACATGAGTCTTTCGCAGCAGCAGAAGGTGCGATCGGTATCGCTGAGAAAGCAAACAAAGTTCGTCAGAAACCGCTTCGTGTTATCTTAAACGGTCTTGGAAAAGATGCTGCACAGATCATTTCCCGTATCAACGGATTTACATTTGTAGAGACACAGTATGACTACAAAGAAGCAAAATTAAACGTTGTATATGAGAAAGCATACTCAAACGGACTTCGTGCCACAGTAAAATGCTACGGCGCAGATGACGTTCAGGAAGGTGTTGCGATCATGCATCATGAAAACGTTGGTGTTTCCATCACAGGTAACTCAACCAACCCGACACGTTTCCAGCATCCGGTTGCAGGTACATACAAGAAAGAATGTATCGAACAGGGCAAGAAATACTTCTCCGTTGCTTCCGGCGGTGGTACAGGACGTACACTTCACCCGGACAACATGGCAGCAGGTCCTGCTTCCTACGGTATGACAGATACTATGGGACGTATGCACTCTGATGCACAGTTCGCAGGTTCTTCTTCTGTTCCGGCTCACGTAGAAATGATGGGTCTGATCGGAATGGGTAACAACCCGATGGTTGGTGCTACTGTTGCAGTTGCAGTATCCGTAGAGGAAGCTGCAAAGGCTGGTAAATTCTAATCATTTACCGACAATAAAAACGTATTTTAATCGAACAGGGTTTGCGTACAGAAATGTATGCGGACTCTGTTTTTTTGAAAATATCCCTGCAGTTTTTGCTTATGTGTGATAAAGAAGTAATAGAAGTATAAAAAATTTTGCCGTTCCTATCCGGCACTTGCGCAGGGTGTCGGATAGGTCGGGCTTTATTCTTCGGGCAAGTCAATCTTGCCTACAAAGCTGTAATAAATATCAATGCGCTGGCGGCGTACTTCGTTCTCGTCATACTCACATTCATAGACAACGATTTTCTCCACCATTTCACGTAAGAGGGTGTGGGTCAGTTCCTCAATAGAAAGGTACTTGCGGACAACGTTCATAAACTTTTCAGCGTTTACCGTGGCTTCCTGTGCCTTGTCCAGTTCGCCCTGCAATGCGGCGGCTTTCTCTTTCAGTTCCCGCTGCTCGGCTTCGTAGTCTACGGACATTTCCATGAAACGCTCGTCATTGATTTTCCCGTTTACATTGTCCTCATACAGACGCTTGATGTAGCGGGAAAGTTCTGCAATGCGGCTCTGCACCTGTTCAAGCTGCTTGGTAGCTGCCGCCTGTTTCCTCTTGCCGCCCATTTCATTCTGCTGGATAAGCAGCTTCACGAACCGGGCTTCGTGCTTCTGTGCATAGGCGGTCACTTTCCGCAGATTGTCCAGCACACCCGCCGTCAAAAGGTCGGTGCGGATGAAGTGCGCCGTACAGTCGGCGGTGCGCTTCTTATAGCTGCCGCAGATGTAGCAATCCTGCTTTCTCTTGTCGGTCTGATACCGCTGCTGGTACATCACATGACCGCAGTCGGCGCAGAACAGCAAGCCGGAGAACAAGCCCACATCATCGTAGCGGTTGGGGCGTTTGCGCTGCTTGCGTAACTCCTGCACCCGTTCCCATGTCTGCAAGTCGATGATTGGCTCATGGTGGTTCTCGAAAATCGCCTGTTTCTCAATGGGATTGTCTACGCTGTGCTTCATCTTGTAGGATGGTTTTTCCGTCTTGAAGTTCACAAGACAGCCTGTGTATTCCCGGTTTTCCAACAGATGAACAACGGTATTGGTCGCCCACTTACATTCATAGCCGGGGTGGTAGCGGCGTGTACTGCCTGTGCGCTGGTATTCCAGCGTCCCCGGCGTGGGGATTTGCTGCTCGGTCAGCATACGGGCTATCTTGGTCGGACCGTTCCCGGCAAGGCAAAGCTGGTAAATCTGCTTGACCACCGGGGCGGCTTCCTCGTCAATGATGAAATTCTCGTCATCGTCCATGAGGTAGCCGTACACGGGCTTGCTGGTAACAGGCTTTCCGCTTAGACCTTTTGCTTTCTTAACTGCCTTGATTTTTTTGCTCGTATCTCTCACCATCCATTCGTTGAAAAGATTACGCAGCGGGGTAAAATCGTTGTCGCCCATTGCGCTGTCCACTCCGTCATTGATAGCGATAAAGCGGACGCCTTTCTGTGGGAATAGCATTTCTGTATACATTCCCACTTGGAGATAATTTCGCCCTAAACGGGACATATCCTTGACAATGACTGTGCCAACTTTCCCGGCTTCAATGTCTGCAAGCATGGCTTGAAATCCGGGTCTTTGGAAGTTCGCACCACTATAACCGTCGTCCGTGTACCAGCAGAGATTGGTAAAGCCGTTCTGCTTGGCGTAGGTTTCCAAAATGCGCTTTTGGTTGGATATAGAGTTGCTTTCTCCTTGCAATTCATCTTCATGGGATAATCTCGGATAAAGGGCGGTAATAAGGTTTTGGGTTGTCTGTCTTAACATGGTTTCCTCCGTTTCTGACAGCCAGCCCCACTATTCCGTACTTCGATTGTACCATACAGCGGGGCAGCGTGTATAGCGGCAAAATGTGAAAAATGCTTCTTTACAGCCCGTCATATTGCCGATTTTTGCGTAGCGGTTTCCGCTTCCAGCACCTTAGCCATTTTGTCAGCGGCGGTTTCCTTTGCACCTTGCTTGAAAAAGCCGGACACCACAAGAACAGAGTTCCCTATGCGGATTTCCGTCACGCAGTCGGCGGGTGCGGTGCTTTTCATGCTGTGTCTGATATGCTCTTTTTTATCGGTCATAGGCGAACTCCTTTCAATCGTTCATCAGTTGCTTTAAGCGGTTTAGCTTGTTTTGTGCGCTTTCCCTGCGGAAGTTCTCGCCGGAGAAGCAGACCGGGGCGCACATTTCAAGCAGTCGGTCATAAATCCGGGCGTGGGGCGTGTCCTGCGGGTTCTGTAACTCGGTAAGCGTGAGGTTGGTCGTGACGATCAGCGGCTTGCCGCTTCGGTAACGACTGTCAATCACATTGTAGACTTGCTCCAATCCGTACTCTGTGCCACGCTCCATTCCAAAATCATCAAGGATAAGCAGCGGATAGCGGCAGAGGTTGGAAATATACTCGTTCTTGCCCTCGAAGGTGGCTGCAAGGTCATTGAGGATAAGGGCAAAATTTGTCATACGGACGGAGATTCCTTTCTCCATGAGGGCGTTTGCAATGCACCCAGCAAGGTAGCTTTTGCCTGTGCCGACGCTGCCCCAGAGCAGATAACCGATGTTCCCGGCTTTCATGTCCTCCCAATGTTCCACATAGAAATGGGCGGTTTTCATCTGCGGGTTTCTGCCGTTGTCATTGGCAAAAGTCCATTCCCGCATAGCCGGGTCGGTAAAGCCCCGGCGTTTCAGTTCTTCCACCTTGTCCCGGTGCTTTCTCTGCTGTTCGGCGGCTTCACACTCCATGCGCTGCGCCCGCTGGCAGTCACATTCTGCCGGGTGTCGGTCACGCCCGAACAGGGCAACCTTATCAGCCGGGAAATAGGCTTCTTTCGGTGTCCGGCACTTGCCGCAGTAGAGCAGACCGTCCTCACCTGTGTAGTCCTCCGGCTCGGCGGTGGCTGCTGGTATCTGTAAATTCATATCTTCAAAAGCTGGTTTCATAGACTTTCTCCCTCCTTGTAGCTGTAATCGGGTATGCCTCTTTTCGGGGCAGCTTTAGCGGTATCGTCAGCCGCCCATCTGCGGATAGTGGCTGCATGGTTCTTGTATTTCCTCCCAGTGGAAGCGATATAGCCGGATAGACGGTCAATATAATACTCCCACTTGTCGGGCAGTTCTGCTTGCAGTTCGGAAAGTTCCGTATCTGTCAAAATCACATTTTCATATCTGCCGTAAGCTGCGGGGGCGGCTTGTCCCGGTTCTGACTCTCTCTCTTTTTCTATCTCTATATCTATCTCTTTCTTTATCTCTATCTCTGGTGGACAAATGTCCGCTTTTGGTTCGGACACTTGTCCACTAAGTCGTTTTTGCTCTGAAATCTTCATTCTTGCCCTGCGCTTGCGCTCCCCCTCGGTAGAGGACTGACCGATGAAAAGCTCGATATTGCTCATATACAAAGCCCCGTTGTCCAGCGGTTCGACAAGCCCCAGCTTCATAAAGATTTGCAAAGCCCTTTCGACTGTGCCGACCTGCTGGCGGGTAATGGTGGCTATCATTTGGGCGGTGTAGGGGATATTCTCGTCAAGCTGCAAAGTGCCGCCGTATTTCAGCGATTTTAAGTACAGCTTCAAGAGGATATTGGAATACAGCATACCGTCCTGCATACTTTCCAGCAGCACGATAGCGTCATCGTCAAAATAGCTTTCTTTCAGTTTGAGGTAATAATATTTGCGGTTATCTGACATAATCTTGGTTCTCCTTATCTGCGGGGCGGGCTTTCCATCTCTTTGAGTAATACCGGGGGCAGAGTACCACGATAGCCCTAAAACTCTGCTTGCAGTCATGGGTACAGCCCCGGCAAAGGGCATTGAAAGTAATGCGGTTTCGCTCATTGAGGAAGAACGCCCATTCCAGCCGCCGCTTCTTGCTCATTCTCGGCATGAAAAAACGCTCCTTTCTTCGGTTTGGTCGGGTGTAACGGGACAGGGGCAAAATCTGTATGTTCCCGGTATCATTTTCGGGAAAAATCTGCCCTGTAAGCCCCGTTTGCAAGGGCGGGGGTATGCGGGTAGGGTAAGCTATACCCCCAGCCTTTTGTATGGTTTCGGTATCATTTCGGGGCGGTTTTTAACGCTCCTGTTCGTGCTTTTTCTGACGGCTCGGTGTGCCGTGTAGTATCTGCTCTGCGTTCCGTTTGGCGGTGGCAAGCTGCTCATACTCCGCTTTGGCGGTGCGGTAGGTGTTGTAAGCTGCGTTTTTCTCGGAAATGAGGGCTTCAATCTCCGTATTCAGTTTGGAAGTGGCTGGCAGCTTCTTTCCCGGTGCAAGTACCTTTAGCTGACGCAGGGCAGCTTCATAGATGATAAAATCCGCTTCATTTGCCCGGTAGTAGGCTTCCGCTTTCTTCCCGGACAGCTTTTTATGAGCGTCAATGGTGGGGCGGGTGCGGCGGTAATCGCTGACAACCTTTCGCAGATTTTTCTTATCGGAAATGCTCTGTTCAATGCCCCGCAGACTTTCCCTCGCTTCGGACAGGGCTTTCCGGCTGCTCTCCACGGCTGCGTCCAGCTTGTCAAGGTCAAGCAGTTCATTTTCCATGAGGAAGTTGTGGGTAGCCGCCATCTGTTTGAGATTGTGCAGGGAAGCCCAGCGGTCATAGCCTGCGCCCTTGCCCTCGGCTCGTTTCGCTTCCCGGTCAACCATGCGCTGTAAACCGTCCTGTTTCGGGGCGGTTTTGGTGGCTTTTTTCCGCTGTAAATGCTCCATAATGCTGCCGGGGTATTCGGGTATGGCTGCGGTCTGTTCGGCGGCTCTGTGGGCGTTCTGCTCCAAAAGGGCAAGGACGGCGGTACGGTCAAAATCGTCCCCCATCTTCCGGGCTGTGATAGGCTTGGTTCTGTCCGGGGTAAGGTAGGACAGCCGCCCCCGGCTTTCCTTAACGGTTACACCTTCCCGGAGAAGCAGGGCGGCAAACTCGTCAAAGCTGCCAGCCCGGTCAAGGGCTTTCCGTATGGTCTGCCGGAGCCGCTGCTTGTCCGTTTCAAACTTCGTCTGCCGGAGCGTGATACCGTCCGCTATCATCGAGGCATTGGCTTTATCAAGGGCAAGCTGTCCTTTCTTCTGCGCCCAGTATTCACGCTCGGTCACTCGGTTCTTGCTGCCATGCAAAAGGTCAATCTGATACAGATTTTCCCGGTGGCACATCTCCATGACTTCGGACTTGAAATATTCCATAGCTGCGTCTGTGCAGCGGTGCTTCATGCCGGATTTTGTGTCTGCTGGTCTGTCCATATAGGGCAGAAGCGGGACAGCTTCAATCCGCAAACTGTTTATGACGATATGCACATGAATGTTGCCGGAGTGGTTGTGTCCGTCCGGGTGGGTGCAGACAATGGCCTGGTGTCCGGGGAAATGCTCTCTGCAAAATTCCTCGCCCAGCGATTGCGCCTTATCAACGGTCAGACCGTTGTCCGTTCCGTCCCGTGGGTCAAAGCTGATGATATAGTGGTGAGACTTCACATCTTCCCGTTTTTGGTTCTTGCCATAGTGGAGATTGGAGCGCATACAGGCAACGGCAAAATCTTCCTCGCCGCAGTTCAGCGTGGCAAAACGGTAGTCCTCACGGGGGACAAGCTGCCCGTTTTCATCAAGGGTGGGCTTCATGGTAAACTCGTCATGCTCAAAAGTAAGGTACTGCTCGGCTGCTCCGTAGTCGGCATTTTTAGAGCTGATATGTTTGAATGTTGCCAACAGCTTCACCCACTTTCTGCAAGACTTCAAACTTCAAGGCGGCAAGGTCGGAAATGGCGGCTCGGATTTCGCCGGACAGGGCGTTGTATGGTACGTCGTATTCGTTCAGATACCGGGCAATCTGATTGAGGTTGCCGCCGATCCTGCCATATTCGGCGGTCAGCTTCCCAACGGCGGCAAGCAGTTCATCATTGACCGGGGACACGGTAACAATGGGGCGTATGGTTGCCCGTGTAATGGCTTGCCGGATAAATTCGGACTGGCTCATACCATAAGGGGCAAGCCGGGCGGTAAAGTCGGCGTATTCTTCATCGGTCAGCCGGGTCTTGACTACATGGCTGCGGTGGGGCGTGTTGTATCGTTTCATAGGTGGTTGACCTCCTTTCTGTGCGTGGTGTTCTCTCACTAATAGGAGAAAAACGGGGTGTGCAGCGGAACTGTTTTTGAAAAAATCCGAAAAGAATTTGCGGGAATTTTCAAGCGGCTTTAGCCGCCATAGCAGGGTTTGGGGAAGGCACTCCCCAACAAGATTCCCACCGGGGCAAAAGGAGCGATAAGCGAATTTTGGCACCGTGGTAGAATCTTGCTCTAAAAAACTACCGCTTTCCTCGGCGGCTCTGGTTTGCGGATATACTGGCT
>CABJBK010000019.1 GCA_902363825.1 Lachnospiraceae bacterium | reverse complement strand
CTGCTTTTTGTGGGCTGTCTTTTCTTCTTGCCATAAAAATAACCTCCAAACTGAGTAATTTTATCTTACATCAGTTTGGAGGTTTACACAAACTTTGGGATACTCCCCTCTTGTTTCCCAGTTGTTTAATCTGGTATTTATTGTCATTGGATTTGCAGTTTGCATTAAAAAAGATGGAGATAAGCCAGTACTGTCATTTCATTTTGAAAAGATTAGTTTTGGGGATTATTTTATAATGATTGTGCCGATTCTGGTCAGTGAATTTTTGTGGAGCCTTGGACAGAATGTGGAATCTGCGGTATATGGTCATCTCGGCACATCAGACCTTGCCGCCTATACGCTCACATGTCCGATACAGGGTCTAATCGTAGGTGCTTTAAGTGGATTATCCGCAGCGGCCGGAGTAATGGTTGGCAAGAGACTTGGTAAGAAGGAGTATGATGACGCATATCGGGAATCTAAGAAGATTATGTATGCCGGCTTGATCGGTGCAGTGCTCGTATCGGCAGTGCTCATTCTGATGGCAGGTGCCTATACCGGATTGTATCATGTGGATTTTGGCGTAAAAGAACTTGGAAAAATTCTGCTTGTTGTATTTGCTTTGTATGCGCCGGTTAAGGTGGAAAATATGATTCTTGGCGGAGGCATTATAAGAAGTGGTGGAAATACCAAAATCATCATGATGATTGACATTGTTGGAACATGGTGTATCGGAATTCCTCTGTGTTTTCTTGCGGCATATGTGTTCCGGTGGGAAATTGTAGGTGTATATACACTGCTTACGGCAGAAGAGATATTTAGGCTGGTTGTATCACTTATTATTTTTAAGAAACGTAAATGGATGATCAGTTTATCATAGTGTGAGATGATGGGTATGGATTATATCAAAGAAAAACTGTTCCGGCAGTTAGCGGTTGACTATTGTTGTTCCGTTTCAGACATTAAGGATAATAAAAATCATTTTACAGAATATAAAACGCTGGAAGGCAGGAGACAGTTTGAAAAGGTGGATGATGATTTAAAGAGATGGTGACGGTGAAATAATGCAGACACAGAAAAAGAAGCGGATCTATATTGTACTTCTCGTATTAGGTGTGATCGGTGCGGTTACAATCCTCTTTTTTTCAGGCGAGAAATGGCTGGCGGATGGCGAGTATTATATCCCGGGCAGCGCGATGACAGTTGCTTTGATCTTATGTATCTTTTGGCAGGGGGCGTTGATAACAGGGGTATGTTTCTTATCAGCGCAGCTAAAAAAACGTTTTTGCGGCTGGGTCAAAACTATCCTAATGGTGCCAACGGTTACAGCTACTATTTTTCTGGTTTTGTTTCTTGCCTGGAATTGGATTTTATACAGTTTTAAGTTTGAGGAAAAAGTAGAACAATATGATGAGCATATAGCGCTGTATGTGGACAATACTTTTGTGAGAACAAGATTCAGATATCCGCATTACATGTATGAAGAAAACTGGCTGATCATGAGAAGGTTAAGTGATGATGAACTGAATGAAGCGATTCTGAAATATGGCGACCCGGATAAATATTATAATTAAAAGAAGAAATCGTTGGAATTGCCAGCATACAATTTCAGAAATGGAAAGAACAGGAAAAAGAAACCGGAATGGATCTCATCCCGGTTTCTTTTTCTATGCAGCCACAGACCGCGTTATGCCTGTTCGCCAAGTGAAGTTTTGCGAAGTACAGCAAAAATGATGATAGCGTAGACACCACCGATCAGAGCGGTGATCAGCTGTGTGACAGAAAACTGAAGCTGTAACACATGCATTTTCGGCAGCATATTTGCCGGGAGCATGTTTGGCAGAATGATAAGGGAGATCAGGATTCCCATAAACAGAGCTTTCAGTACAGCGCCGATCGCGATCGATACCGGAAGACCGGCAGTTTTTCCGAATTTGTTTCGAAGAAGCGCTACGGCAACGACCAGAATGATGTTTCCGATCATGATACACGGAAACATGGCCGGAATAGCCGCCATGATCGGGCTTCCCGTAATGAAAAAGGAAGTGATCGGGGTAATGATGCTTAAGATTACACCACAGGCAGCACCGGCATAAATGGCAGTCAGTATCAGGGCTGCATTAATGATCGGTCCGGTTAAATATACACTCAAATTTTTGAAAAACTGGCTTACAATACAGATTGCAAGCATGATCGCGGTGATAGTAATTTGTCTGGTTTTCAATTTCATAAACAGAATCCTCCTTGGTGTTTGTATCAACGCAATGATACTCCTGTATGGAAAGAAACGCAACCGCTTTAAAGTTTCAAATGTAATGCAGGGATCAAATACAATGTATAACTTTAAAAATTTTATTGACAAAAAAATAAATGTAATCTATAATGACAATAACGACAAAGGCGTCGAGGGAAGCTCGAATGGTTTTGTCGTTTTTTTTATCCTCAACTGAGGAGTTGCGGGGTGCGCACCCGCGAAATATTTATCCGGATAATAATTTCATGGAGGTGAACGCACGAGCAGTTATTGAAAGGAGAAAAGTGAATATGAGAAATACATCGAAATATGATGTAGATGGAGTTCCATCGTTGAAAGAAGCTTTGCCATTGGGATTTCAACATACATTAGCAATGATTGTGAGTAATATGCTGCCTGGTGTTTTGATCGCTGGAATATTAGGCTATACAGGGAACAGGGCGGCAAATTTTGTTCAGTGCATGATGTTAAGTGCAGCAATCGGAACATTATTGCAGTTATATACAGTTAAGATCTTTAAAGGCGTGAGAACAGGATCTGGATTGCCTATTGTAATGGGAATGAATTATGTATTCCTTGGAGTATATCTGTCAGCAAGTTCCAGTTTTGGAATGAATGCTTTGATGGGAGCAATTGTTGTTGGCGGTATTTTTATGGTATTTTTAGGATTTTTTATTCAGAAAATACTAAGATATTTTACTCCGACAGTAACAGCTGTTGTGATTTTGGCGTTGGCATGTGATCTGATAAAGGTGGCAATGCGGAATATAGGTGGTGGAACAAGTTCAGATACCTATGGATCAAGCATAAACTTTTTCTTTGGCTTGGGAACGGCACTGCTGATTGTATTGCTGGGACATTTCGGAAAAGGATTTGTAAAAGAACTATCCATATTGATCGGAATGATAGTGGCTTATATTGTTGCTGTTTTTGCGGGGCTTGTAGATTTTTCAAGTGTAGCAGAAGCAAGTTGGATTGCAATTCCAAAGCCGTTTGCATTTGGAGCATTGGAATTTAACCCAAGCGTGATTATCATGGTCATTCTGCTCTATATCATTGCGGTTGCGGATTATTTGGGTGCTACAACGGTATGTACCAATGGAGCATTTGGCAGAGATGTTACGGATAAAGAAGTGTCTTCTCTTGTTGTTGGAGTTGGACTCGGTTCCGTAGTATCTGGTATTTTTAATGGCATGCCGGTTGGAGTATATTCGCAGAACTGCGCGATGGTTGCAATGAATAAAGTTGTCAGCAGATTTGTAATTGCAATGAGTACAGTTGCATTGTTCTTAGGTGGTTTTTCACCTAAAATTGGAGCAATTTTTCAGACTATTCCGAACTGTGTGCTTGGTGGAGCAACTTTGGTGATCTTTTCACAGATTTTTACATCAGGTATCTCCATCGTTAAAATGAACAATCTTAGCAAAGAACAGCTGACAATTGTTGGTGTGGCGAGTGCTTTCGGCATCGGTTACAGTTATGCGCCAGAAGTAATCGAGAACCTTCCATCAATGGCACAGACCATTTTAAGCGGTTCTAATGTCGTTATTGGATGTATTGTTGCATTGGTATTACAGGGACTGTTTAGTCTTAAGAAACAAAAAGAAACAGAAAAATAAAAACAGAATATAAAAATATGTTGCAGTTGCGGTCATATCCTGCATAACAAAACCGAGTGGTTAAGTTGATGGGATAGATGGCAATTTTTTTGTACCCCAAATTGGGAAGGCCATCTTTCCTTGAAAAACCAAGGAGGACAAAAATGAAGAAAATATTAATTAAAAATGCGGTTGCAATCGTAGCAACAAATACAAAATTAAATGCAGTAGACAGTTTGAAATTAAGAGAGGGAAGTTTTGACATCAGCAATAACTCAATGATAATCGCTGACAATAAAATTGAAAAAATCGGAAAAAATCTGATTTGCGAGGATGCAGATGAGGTGATCGATGCAAAAGGAATGGTTGTATATCCGGGACTGGTATGTACGCACCATCACTTAATGCAGTGTTTTGCCCGTAACATTCCTGCATCACAGAATATGGAATTGTTTGAGTGGTTAAGAATTATTTTTGAAGTACTTTCAAAAGTGGATCCTGCATTTATGTATTACAGCATGATGGTATCGGGAGGAGAACTGCTAAAATACGGATGTACAACTTTGTTTGACCACCAGTATTCATATCCACGGGAACAGTGTATCGAGTTAGCCGATGAACAGTTTAGAGGTGCTGATGAACTGGGAATTCGGTATATTATTGGAAGAGGAGTGATCACCAGAAGTACAGCGGAAGGCGGAACAGCTCCGGCAACCATTGTCGAGGATCTGGATCACGCACTTAAAACAATTCCACAGGTTGTTGAAAAATATAATGATAAAAAGCCATTTGCTATGCATGGCGCAGTGGTTGCTCCGTGTTCGCCATTTACAGTAAATGAAGATACTATGATTGAAACGGTAAAGCTGGCAAGAGCATTAGGGGCGAGATTACATACTCATCTGTGTGAAACACTTGATGAAGAAAAATTCTGCCTGGAGAAGTATGGAATGCGACCATTGGCATGGATGCAGAAAACAGGATGTATTGGATCGGATACATGGTATGCGCATGGAATTCATTTTAATGATGAAGAGTTAAAAATCCTTGCGGAGACAAAAACCGGAATTGCTCATTGCCCGATTTCCAATATGAAACTTTCTTCTGGAGTATGCAGGGTTCCAGAAATGATCAAACTGGGGGTTCCTCTTTCATTGGCAGTGGACGGAAGCGGAAGCAACGATGGATCGGATATGTTAGAAGAACTTAGAACTTCTTTCCTGGTACATAGACTGACTTCAAGTTATGATGCACCGACCGGTGCGCAGTTATTAAATATGGCTACTATAGGAGGCGCTCATATTTTAGGAATTGATTCTTATACAGGAAGTCTGGAAGAAGGAAAAGCTGCGGATCTGTTTATGCTTAAGGTAGATGATCTGGATAATGTAGGTGCATATGATGATCCGGTCGCAATGCTTGCAACGGTTGGATATAAGAGACCGGCTGCGTTAACAATGGTAAACGGAGAAATCGTTGTACGAAACGGTAAATTAACAAGAATTGATGAAGAAAAAATGTCTGCAAAGGCAACCGAGTTCTATAAAACGGTACGGTATACACGATAAAGTCAGGAGGTGAAAATTATGGAACATCTTTTGATCGAGACGAAAGATCTTTCAATTCAATTTAAAAATTTTGTGGCAAACAACAAAATAAATATTCGCATCTACAGTGGACGAATCCATGCGATCGCCGGAGAAAATGGTGCGGGAAAATCGACGTTGATGAAGCTGTTGTATGGAGTATATCAAGCAACAGAAGGCGAGATATACATTGATGGGGAAAGAGTAAAAACTCATTCCCCATCGGTATCAGCTGAAAAAGGGATCGGAATGGTGTTTCAGGATTTTCGCCTAATTCGTTCATTTACCGTATTGGAAAATATTTATTTGTCGTTAAAGGAATATGGAAAGATTTTTCACAAAAAAGAATTAAAAGGCAAAATCAAAGTACTTTGTGAGAAATACGGAATCAACGTAGACCTGGATAAGTATGTGTATCAGCTGGATTTAGGGGAATGTCAACAAATCGAAATATTAAAAGTTCTATTAAGAGAGAATAACAGGCTTTTGATTTTTGATGAACCTACAAGTGCCTTATCACCTAGTGAAGCAGAACGATTGCTAGATCTGCTTGTGCAGTTGAAAGAAAGCGGTTACGGAATCATTATCATTACTCATAAGATACAGGAAATTTTAAAAGTGGCAGATGAGATAACGGTATTAAAAAAGGGAAAGGTATCAGCATATTTTAGTGATACAAAAAATGTCACAGAAAAAGAAATTGTATCGGCGATGATTGAAAATGATTCCTTTACAGAAGATACCGTATCAAATGACCGCAAAGAATTTGATTCTTTTTTTTCCAGGATCATGGTAAAACAATGGACAATTAAAAACGAGTATGGCAGGGAAGTAATCAAAAATGCATATTTTGATATCCGACCGCATGAAATACTCGGTGTTGCGGGAATATCCGGAAGTGGTCAGAAAGAACTGGCAGAATCTCTGATCGGGCTCAGAAAGCAGAAAACAGGTGAATTATACTTCGATAATGTATCGAAAGAAAACTGTTCCATTAAGAAACGTAAAGAAGATGGTTTTTTCTGGATCCCAGAGGAACCGAAAAAAGATATTGTATTTCGGGGAATGACGCTGTTAGAACATGTAGAAATGTTTAATGAAAAGATTCCGACAACAAAATATGGGAATATTGACTGGGAAAAGGCAGAGGAAGACTATGAGCATAATCCCTACATTGAGCAATTCCGAGTACAGGAAGGCAGTAAGGAAGTGGCATCTTTGTCGGGGGGAAATATACAGAGAATGATTTTGGCAAGGGCAGCAATGGCAAATCCCAAGTTCCTTATTGCAAGTTATCCGAGCAGAGGTTTGGATATTTCCACTGTAAATATGGTACATAAGGAGTTTATCCGATTGAGAAATAGTGGATGTGCAATACTGTTCATAAGCGAAGACCTGGATGAATTACTTCATATGAGCGACCGGATTGTTGTTTTGTATGATGGAAAAATGTATGGACCTTTTTTTGCAAAGGAAATGACGTATGAAAGAATTGGAAAATATATGCTGCAAGGCGCAAGCAGGTAGGGAGGCATAAAATATGAAAAAAGAAAATACCGTCAATTATGCCATGATTTTAGCAATCATACTCCCATTTGTTATATTTGGCATATTTATGACTTCACAGGGCAAATCTGCTGTCAATGTTTATATTGATATGATAAAAACGGTTATTATCAATAAATATGGATTTTGCGAGGTGGTGATAAAATGGGCGCCACTTCTGCTTACTGCTTTAGCTGCAATTATCCCGGCAAAGGCAGGAATATCGAATGTTGGAGGCGAAGGGCAGTTAATAGCGGGGGCATTAGGGTCTGCGATTGCAGGAATTTATATTTTTAACGAGACGATCCGTATTGTTGGAATCCCTCTTGTTCTGTTGTGCGGTATGCTCGCAGGAATGCTTTGGGCGGGTGTGGCCTCTTTTTGCAAATTAAAATTAAAGATGAATGATACATTAACGACTATGGTATTAAATTATGTAATGGTCGATATTGCCTGTCTGATGATTTATGGACCGATCAAGGATACTTCTGGCGACAATTATCCATATTCGGCACCAATAGAAGCGAGTTTGCGTTTTACAACAATCAGTGGAACAAGATTAAATATTGGCATTGCCCTGGCTTTTGTTACAACAATTTTGACTGCAGTGTTTCTTTATAAGACAAAAAATGGATTGTATACGCAGCTAGTGGGAAAGAATTATAGAGCTGCGGCACTGAATGGATTAAATGTAAAGAAAATACAAAACAGGGCTTTTTTATGTGCCGGAGCACTTGCAGGACTGGGAGGTGCTATCCTGATCTGTGGTGTTGAAGGCAGATTGCGGACGACAACCGGAAGCAATTTGGGATATCTGGGATTTTTGGCTGCCGGAATTGCATGGAATAATCCAATAATAGCAATATTTACAACATTTTTAATTTCCTTACTGACAGTGTCTGGAAACGCGATGGAGATCAGTTCGGGTTTGCCGTCATCGACAATTAATATTTTAATGACACTGGTCTTATTGGCGGTTCTTTGTGTGGGAAGGGGGAAAAAGAATGCAGACATTTGACAGCTTTTTAATGAGTATGATTTCTTCTGGAACACCGATTTTATTTGCACTCATGGGAGATCTGGTTGGTCAGCAGACCGGAATTATCAGTCTGAGTGTTGAAGGAAGCATGTTAATGGGAGCATGCGCAGGATTTGCCGTTGCTGCATATACCAATAATCTGATTCTTACCATATTGGCTGCAGCATTGGCAGGGGCATTCATCGGATTGATTCAGGCATATCTTGTTATTTCGAGAAAAGCCAATATGCTGGCAAGCGGATTGACACTTATCTTTTTTGCACAAGGAATAACAGGCTTTGCAGGAAGAAATCTTTTGACAAAAGAAATCGTTGGATTTGACAAAATTGCGGTTCCAGTTATATCAAAGATTCCTGTGATCGGAGTTTTTTTTGATCAGGATCCGATCACCTATTTATCTTATTTTGTGATTGTGATACTTTTTCTTGTGCTCAATAAAACACGGTTTGGCTTTGAGTTAAGAGCGACAGGGCAGAATAAAGAATCTGTGGAAGCGTATGGAATAAATCCAAAAGTAATGCAGTATGTAGCTGTTGTTTTTGCGGGGGCTTTGGCTGGAATTGGCGGTGCACACTTAAGTACGGCATATACGATGTCCTGGGTGGATAATATTTCAGGAGGCCGAGGTCTGATCGCTTCTGCGCTTGTTATTCTTTGCGGTTGGTCGATAGAAAAAAGTATTTTTGCAGCTTACTTATTTGGAGGAGCACAGGCACTTCAGATTTTGCTTCAGATGACAGGAATTAAAATTCCGACCTATTTTATGCTGATGTTACCTTATGTTGTTACGATTATTTCTTTGGCTATTGTGTCTGTGAAAGGAAAGGCTAAAATGCCAGAGGAATTGACAAAAATATCAGATATGACAGATGGAACATAAATTGTTAACAATGAGATGAGGTGGGAAAAATGAAAAACAAAAATTATAAAAAAATAATATGCATCATTCTGACTATAGCGCTCATGTTCTCTCTTGTATCATGTGGAAGTGTGAAAGAATATAAGGGAAAACCTGGTGAAGGCGCTGTGAAAGTCGGAGTTATTCTGCAAGGAAGTATTGACGATGCCGGATTTAATCAGTCCTGTTATGAAATGTGTCAGGCTTTGGAAAAAAATATTGACGGTCTCACCGTGTTGCGGAAAGAAAATGTTCCAGAAACAAGCGAGGCCGAGACTGTGATGGAGGCAATGATTGCTCAGGGATGTACGATTATTCTGGCAACTTCTTTTGGTTACTTGGAATCTATGGAGAACTGTGCAGCACGTCATCCGGAGGTTGCATTTATTCATCAGGGAGGTATAATTGCAGAAGGAAATATGTCTTCTGTAGGAGGAAATTTCTGGGAATCTATGTATTTATGTGGAATTGCAGCTGCAAGTGTTACACAAAGTAAAAAACTGGGATTCGTTGCTCCATATGCAATTCCGATGGTAATTGCAGCTGTTAACGCATTTGAACTCGGTGCCCAGTCGGTAGATCCGGATATTACGACAAATGTTGTTTTTATCGGTTCATGGTCGGATGCCGGATTACAGACAAATTCTGTGAATTCCATGATTTCGCAAAATGTTGATGTCATAGCACAATTTCAGGATTCTACAAAAACAATTATCGAGTTATGTGAAAAAAATCATATTTACACCGTTGGTTTTCATGTCGATGAAAAGGATCTGGCTCCGGATGTCTGGCTTACAGGTTCGGTTAATGACTGGTCTGTATATGTAGATATGGTAAAAAATATTATATCGGGTAATTATGAACCACAGTCTCTCAGGGGTGGATTTGAAGAGGGACTAATTGATCTGGCTGAGTTTGGAGACAACGTAGATACGGAAACACAAAATAATATTGAGACAATAAAAGAAGAAATGAGAGCCGGAACATTTAATGTTTTTACAGGTCCTGTTTATGACCAAAACGGAAATATGGTGGTAGAAGAAGGGTATTCACCAACGGTAGAAGATGTGCAGGGTTATAACTGGCTTGTAAAAGGAGTCATTGGAAATATAGACTAAAAGATGCATCTTAATATTGAGGATATGAGGAGCCAGATGCCAGGACGCAGTGCAGAAATGATATTTCTGCCTGCGTCTATTTGGTTTCCGTTGTGTTATCCATAGCGGATGACATAACCATATTGCCAAAGGACTATCGATATTTGCTGGGACGTGTATCGGCAGTGGATTTTGATCAATGCGGAGATTTTTGAGGTGGCTTACCGGGAGCACCATGATATGGAAGCGGAAAGGTATATTGATTTGAAAAAGATTTGGAAATACGATATAGTAAAGTGAGAGTTTTTCTTGTATCTTGTGCAAAATAGGAGTAGAGTAGTAATACTACGAAAAGGGAAGGAATGGTAATATGCGTACAGAAGCGAAAGCGGCGGTAAAAAACAGCATAGGAAGACTGATGTTTGCGGCACTTGGATTTGTGATACAGGTGGTCTGGATCATTATGCTCTGCCTCAAACTGAATGACTATTCTGCCGCAATTTCATTGGGAAGCAGCGTTCTGGCACTCTGCGTGGCATTCTATATTTACGGGAAAGACATGAATGCGGGATTTAAACTGCCCTGGATCATCGCGATACTGGCATTCCCGGTTTTGGGACTGTGTCTGTATTTCCTGTTCGGACGGCCCGGTGCAACGAAGCATATGCGGCAGCATTTCGAAAAGATCGACGCGGATCTGGAAGGGACCTTAGTGCAGGATGAAAACGTATTAAAAAATCTGGAAGCAACAGATTTCGCGGTCGCGAATCAGGCGCGTTATCTCTGGAAGTGCGCAGGATATCCGGCATGGCAGAATACCGATGTGGAATTTCATAAGACAGCGGAGGAAGGTCTGGAGGCGCAAAAAAGAGAACTGCGCAAGGCAAAGAAGTTTATTTTTATGGAATACCATGCGATCGAGGAATCCAGCGCTTTTCTGGAATTAAAGGAAATCCTGGTTCAGAAGGCAAAAGAGGGTGTGGAAGTCCGCGTATTCTATGATGATGTCGGAAGCTTCGTCTTTATTAACAAGGATTTTATCAAACGTATGGAAGCGGTCGGCATCCAGTGCCGGGTATTCAACCCAATGCATCCGTTTTTAAATATTTTCATGAATAACCGCGACCACAGAAAGATCACGGTCATCGACGGAAAGGTCGGTTTTACCGGAGGCTACAATCTGGCGGAGGAATATTTTAACCGGACACATCCGTATGGATACTGGAAGGACACCGGTATTATGTTAACCGGTGACGCGGTAAGAAATCTTACCGTGATGTTCCTTGAGATGTGGAACGCCGTAAGAAAGACCGATATGGACTATGATAAATATCTGCCGAAGGTGGAGTATACCGCAAAAGAACAGGGATTTGTCCAGCCGTATGCGGACAGTCCGCTCGATCATGAGACGACCGGCGAAAATGTTTACATGAACCTGATCAAAAACGCCAAACACGAGATCTTTTTTACCACGCCATACCTGATCATTACGGACGAAATGTCCAGAGAACTCCGGATGGCGGCGAGACGGGGCGTGGATGTCCGCATTGTCACACCGGGGATCCCGGATAAAAAGATGGTATATCAGATGACGCGCTCTTATTATTCCGAGCTTGCGAGAAACGGTGTGCGCATCTATGAGTATACCCCTGGTTTCATCCACGCAAAACAGTGTGTATGCGATGGGGAGTCGGCAACGGTCGGAACGATCAATATGGATTACCGCAGTCTGTATCTGCATTTTGAAAACGGCGTCCTGATGTACCACTATGACGCGGTGGCGGAGATCCGGAAGGATTTTGAAGATATATTTGCGGCAAGTACCGAAGTGACGGAGAAATATAATGGACGGAAATCCGTGCCTGCGAGAATGGGAAGAGGTGTATTAAGGCTGTTCTCTCCATTAGTATAGGAACAGTATCAGATCATGAGAACGAAAGAACAAAAGAAAACATACGAGATGGACATGTGCAGCGGATCCATCTTAAAAAAGATGCTGATCTTTACGATACCTTTGATGTGCTCGAGCATTTTGCAGCTGCTATTTAACGCGGCGGACATCGTGGTGGTCGGAAGATTTGCCGGGGATAATTCCCTGGCGGCGGTAGGTTCGAACACGGCGCTCATAAACCTGCTCACCAATCTGTTTGTCGGGCTGTCGATCGGTGCAAATGTGGCTGCCGCGCGGTTTTACGGGGCAAAACAGGACGGGGAGGTAAAAAAGACCGTACACACGGCAATGTTACTCAGTATTTTCAGCGGGATCATCTTAACTGTGATCGGTGTGATCGGCGCGAGACAGATCCTGATCTGGATGCAGACACCGTCAGAGGTCTTAGAGCTTGCGGTTTTGTATCTGCGCATTTATTTTGTGGGAATGACCGGTACGATGATCTACAACTTCGGCAGCGCGCTGCTTCGGGCCGTGGGAGATACGAAACGCCCGCTCTATTATCTGTTTGGCGCAGGCTGTGTCAACATCGTACTGAATTTGCTGTTTGTGATCTGCTTCCATATGGATGTGGCGGGAGTGGCGCTTGCAACGGTGATCTCAGAGGCAATCTCCGCACTGCTCGTACTGCGCTGTATGATAAAAGAGAAGGGAAGTATCCACCTGGAACTGCGGGAACTTCATATTTATCCGGATAAATTTGTCCAGATCTTAAAAGTCGGGCTGCCGGCGGGATTCCAGGGGATCGTGTTTGCGCTCTCAAACGTTGTGATCCAGTCCTCGATCAATCTGTTTGGCGCGACTGTGGTGGCAGGAAATTCAGCGGCCGCCAACATCGAGGGATTCGTCTACATGGCAATGAACTCATTTTATCAGGCAACGATCTCGTTTACCAGCCAGAACTTCGGAGCCGGAAAGCAGGAGCGGATCAACCGGATCGCACTCACCGGGGAATTTTGTGTTATTGTGGTCGGACTGGTCTTTGGAAATGCCTGCGTGCTGTTCGGACATCCGCTGCTTGGGATCTATTCCTCAAGCCCTGCGGTCATTGAGGCCGGCATGCACCGTCTCCGCATCATCGCGCGGACGTATGCCCTCTGCGGGATCATGGATGTCATGGTAGGTGCGCTGCGTGGTGTCGGTTATTCGATCATGCCGATGATCGTGTCGCTGATCGGGGCGTGTGGTCTGCGGCTGCTCTGGCTCGCGACAGTATTCCAGATCGACCGCTATCATACGGTGACGACCGTATATCTGTCGTATCCGATCACCTGGATCATTACTTTATCGGTACATATCTTATGTTTTGTGCTGATCCGGCGCAAACAGATGGGAAAATAAAACAGAAGAACCGGGAATCCCTGAAAAATGGGGATTTCCGGTTCTTCTGTTATTTTTTTGAAAAAAAGTATTGACAACGGTATGGATCTAATGTATAGTAATCCTATCAAATCAATATGAATTATATGATTTGTAGGAATTAAAATAGTAAGAGAAAGGAGAGAACAGATATGAAGACATATCAGGTACGCAATAACAACTTTGTAAAAGTGAATAAAGGTATGGATATGATGATGTGCTGCTGTATGTGTAACCATATGGCTTATTTGCGCATGCATGTTCATATCTGATTCCGGAGTTAAGATAGAGCGAAAGGAAGCAGGTGGCACATGAATGTGCCACCTGCTTTTTGCGTTGTAAGGAATCAAATCATAGAAGAAACCAGGAGGAGAAAAAAAGTGGTCATTGAAATAAATGATATCAGCCGGACATTTGAACAGAAAAAAGAAAAGATCGAGGCGCTGTCCCATGTAAGCCTTGCGATCGAGAAAGGAGATATTTACGGGATCATCGGTTTTTCCGGTGCAGGGAAATCCACACTGGTGCGCATGATCAACGTGTTGGAGAAACCGGACAGCGGAACGGTTCTTGTGGAAGGCAAGGATGTGAACGCGCTTCCCAAACCGGAGCTTCGGAAACTGCGCAAGCGGATCGGCATGATCTTTCAGCAGTTTAACCTGCTGGAATCCAAAACCGTATACGACAACATCGCGATCCCGATGCGGCTGAATCATAAGAGCGC
Source organism: Lachnospiraceae bacterium (assembly GCA_902363825.1). Classification (GTDB taxonomy): domain Bacteria; phylum Bacillota; class Clostridia; order Lachnospirales; family Lachnospiraceae; genus Roseburia_D; species Roseburia_D yibonii. The sequence continues at coordinate 20,465 of CABJBK010000019.1, read as the reverse complement.
GGCGGAGATCAAGCGGAAAGTTACGGAGCTTCTAGAATTTGTAGAGCTGACCGACAAGCGGGACGCCTATCCGGCAAATCTTTCCGGCGGACAGAAACAGCGTGTCGGGATCGCAAGGGCGCTTGCGACAGACCCATCGATCCTGCTCTGTGACGAGGCAACGAGTGCACTCGATCCAAAGACAACAGAATCCATCTTGCAGCTGTTAAAAAAGATCAACCGGGAACTGGGGATTACGATCGTGATCATCACCCATGAGATGAATGTGATCCAGGAGCTGTGCAATCAGGTGGCAGTCATGGAATTTGGAAAAGTCGTGGAACAGGGAAGCGTGGTTGATATCTTCAGTGATCCGAAACACCCGACCACAAGAAATTTCGTACATTCCGTGATCAACGATTCGGTTCCGGAAAGCCTGCTTTCGAGCATCCGGGCAGACAAGAGAAGCGGCGAACTGCTGAGACTCAAGTTTTTGGACAGCAGCAATACCGATTCGGTGCTGGCGCAGGTCAACAAGCAGTTTGATGTGGAAACCAACATCCTGTTCGCGAATATCAGCCAGCTGGAAGATAAAGTACTTGGAATCATTATCATACATATGACAGGGGAAAAAGAGGAACTTGACCGCGCAAAGCAGTATCTCGGGGAGTCGGGAGTTGCCTACATCCCGTATGAAATACCGAAAGTATCTTAAAAAGAGGAGGGGAAAAAATGGAAGCATATCTTGGAATTTCAACAGACAAACTGCTGACGGCAGGGGCGGAGACCATTTACATGGTGTGCATCTCACTGTTTATCGGCGCGATCATCGCGTTTCCGCTTGCAATCTTACTTTATCTGACGAGAAAAAACGGGATGTATCAGAACCGTTTCGTAAACGGACTGTTAAATATCATCATCAATGTGATCCGAAGCACACCGTTTATCATCATGTTAGTATGCGTAATGCCACTGACAAAGGTGCTTGTGGGAACGAGGATCGGAACCAAAGCAGCACTGGTTCCGCTCACCATTTACATTGCGCCTTATCTGGCAAGACTGATGGAAGGAGCGCTGCTTGAGACGAAAGCCGGTATCATTGAGGCTGCGGAGGCAATGGGCGCGACACCGCTTCAGATCGTATGGCATTTCATTTTACCGGAATCCCTTGGCTCTTTGATCCTTACGATCACCACAGGAACGATCGGACTCATCGGAGCAACCGCAATGGCAGGTTACATTGGCGGAGGCGGTATCGGAAATATCGCACTGACCTATGGATATCAGCAGTTCAATAACAGACTGATGTTTTTCACCGTACTGATCCTTATCATTGTAGTCCAGCTGATCCAGAACCTTGGAACCTGGGCATCCGCAAAGATCAGACGGGCACGATAGCGAAAAAGAGATAAAAAAGTAAACAGCAAAACAAAAGCAAAAAATAAAATTAAAAAATAAATCAGAAAGTCCGGAGAAACCGGCAGAAAGAGGAGAAAATATGAAATTCAATAAATTAGCAAAACAGATCGCAACAACATTACTTATCACAGCAACCGCATTCCAGGCAGTAGGATGCGGATCAGCGAAAACGGAGACTGGCGCAGGAAGTGCGGATGTGGAGAATTCCACGGCGGCAGACACGGTAGGAACGGCAAATGCCGACAAAACAACGATCAAATACGGAAAAGCGGCAGGACCATATACGATCTTATTTGAGGACGCGATCAAACCGATCCTGGAAAAAGAAGGCTATACGGTTGAAGCAGTGGACTTTTCCGATCTTTTGCAGAGCGATATCGCGTTAAACGATGGAGAGATCGATTTTAACGTAGAGCAGCATACCGCATATGCGGAAAACTTCAATGAGACCTATGACGGAGATCTGGTTCCGATCTCACCGATCCCGACCGTTCCGGCAGGTATCTTTTCCGCAACACACAAATCACTGGATGAGTTAAAGGACGGAGATACCATCGCGGTACCAAATGATGCGGCAAATACAGCGCGTGCTTATGCACTGCTCCAGAAAGCAGGCTGGATCAAGTTGGACCCGGATAAGAATATCGCGGAAGTGACACAGGCTGACATCGTAGAGAATCCGCACAACCTGGAGTTTGTAGAGCTGACCTCCACCAATATCCCGACGACACTGAGCGATTTCTCCTATGCGGTCGTCACCGGAAGTATTGTATACAATGCAGGCATTGATCCGTCCACCGCACTTTTAAATGAAGATATTTTAGATCATCTGATCTTACAGGTTGTAGTGAAAGAAGAAAACAAAGACGCAAAATGGGCACAGGCGATCGTAGACGCATATCATTCCGATGAATTCAAACAGTATCTGGATGAGAACAACGACGGATTATGGTATGTACCGGATTCCCTGTTTGAATAAAGTAGAAGAAATCACAGCGAAGACAGAAAATAAAAGGAAGAAAATCAGGAGGAAAGATCATGGACGCAACAGAAAGCAGGATCATAGAACAGATTGACCGGCACAGAGATGAGATCATCGCATTTGCCAGAGACATTTATACACACGCGGAACTCGGTTATAAAGAGTTCCGTACCTCACAGAAAGCAAAAGAGTTTTTAGAAAAACTGGGACTCAAAGTAGAAGACGGCTTTGCGATCACCGGCGTAAAGGGATATTTGAATCCGGAGAAAAAAGAAAATACCAGCCTTGCGCTGATCGGGGAGCTGGATGCGCTTCGCATCCCGGAGCACAAATATGTGAATCCGGAAACACAGGCGGCACATTGCTGCGGACATCATGCGCAGCTTGCCGGCATCATCGGCGCGGCGATCGCGCTGACGGATCCTGAGATCGCAAAAACATTGGATGGCCAGGTCGTATTTTTTGCGGTTCCAGCGGAGGAATACGGTGAGATCGAGTATAAGAACCAGTTAAAAGAGCAGGGAAAGATCGTGTACGGCGGTGGAAAATGCGAGCTGATCCGGGAAGGCGCGTTTGATGACATTGACTTAAGTGTGGTACATCACACCGGCGATGAGGATGTTCTGGTGGGGAGCGGAACCGGAAACGGATTTGTCTCAAAGATCATCCGTTACAAAGGAAAGGCAGCACATGCCGCAGGAGCGCCGCATCTTGGAGTCAATGCGTTAAACGCAGCGACACTCGGACTTTCCGCACTGGCATTTCAGCGTGAGACTTTCCAGGATAAAGATTCTGTCCGTGTACATCCGATCATCACAAAGGGCGGAAACCTCGTAAATGTCGTACCGGACGAAGTGGTCATTGAAACTCTGGTGCGCGCGGCAAACATTGACGCGATCGTGGACGCGGATGAAAAAACTTCCAGAGCGTTTACAGCCGGGGCATATGCGATCGGATCGGACTATGAGATCACAACACTGCCGGGATACCTGCCAAATCTGGCGGAAGAAGCAAATCCGGCGGTCCTTGCCGCAGCAGAGGCAGCGACAGCGGGAACTTCCTACAAAGTCACAAAGGCGGATACGGGGCTGCATTCCGGCGGATCTACCGATGTTGGTGACTTAAAGCACATCCAGCCGGTACTTACCTTTAATACCGGCGGAAAAGTAAGCGGACTGCACTCGGTAGATTTTGATATCGTAGATGAGGAGCTCGCCTATATCACAACAGCCAAGATATTTGCGCTGTCGGCATATCACCTGTTAAAGGACGGCGCTGCAGCGGCGAAAAAGACCGTGGCGGACTATCAGCCGATCTATACCAAAGAAGAATATGTAAAATTCATGGATTCGATGAACCGTGTGGAAAAATAAAAAATGGATATGGAGTGCATCAGATAGCAGGGAGACGGCGGATACCGTCTCCTTTTTGCATCTTACCGGATGTTTTTTACAGCTTACCATGTATGGTATTGAAAAGGGAAAACGGAATGTATATAGTGTAGGAGAAGTGAAGAAAAGCATGGAAAAACCGGGAAAGGAGCATGATTTATGAAAGATATAGAATATATGGAAAATAAACAAGATATGAAAGATAAACAGAATGTTATTGAAGTATCGCACCTGAAAAAATATTATAAAGAGGTAAAAGCGGTGGATGATATCAGCTTTTCGGTGAAGAAAGGTGAATTATTCGGGTTTCTCGGAGTGAACGGCGCGGGCAAATCCACAACGATCAATATGCTCTGCACACTGTTTCCACCTACGGATGGAAGCGCGGTGATCTTAGGAGACAGACTTGGGAAAGATGATGAAAAGATCAAACATCATATCGGGGTGGTATATCAGAATAACTGCCTGGATGACCTGCTGAGTGTCCGGGAAAATCTGCTGATCCGTGGCGGGCTTTATGAGACAGACCGCGAAAAGTTAAACAGGAATTTAAAGCATGTCACCGAGATCCTTGCGCTTTCCGATGTTTTAAAGAGACAGTATAAAAAGCTTTCCGGCGGACAGAAGCGGAGGGCGGAGATCGCGGCGGCGCTCATGCACGCACCGGAGATCCTGTTTTTGGATGAGCCGACGACAGGGTTGGATCCGGCGACCAGAAAAAAGGTGTGGGAGACGATACATAACCTGCAAAAGGAACTGGGAATGACCGTATTTCTGACAACACATTATATGGAGGAGGCGGCGCGGGCAAACCACATCGCGATCATGGATCACGGCAGGCTGATCTCATATGGCACGCCGTTTGAACTAAAGGATGAATTTGCCAAAGATAAGCTGCGCTTATATTATAAACCGGATAAAGAAAATGTACTTATTACAAGGCTGAAAGAACAGAACGTGGCCTGTTTCAGGAAAGACACCTATGTTTCCCTGCGCCTGAACCGGACGATGGATGCCATGCGGTATTTGGAGGAACTGCGCGATGATATCAATGGATTTGAAGTGATCCAGGGAACGATGGATGATGTGTTTTTACATGTGACAGGAGGGGAAAAAGATGCGTAAATATTTCAATCTGACGAAACGAAACTGTCTTGTATTTTTAAGAGACCGGTCGGCGGTATTTTTCTCGCTGCTGTCCATGCTGATCGTATTGATGTTAATGGGTATTTTTCTCGCGAGAATGAATGTGGATAGTGTGACAGATCTGTTAAACACTTACGGCGGCGTGCGTGATGCCGCACTTGATAAAGAGCATGCGACACAGCTGGTGCAGTACTGGACACTGGCGGGGATTCTGGTGGTCAATTCACTGACGGTCACATTGACGGTGATCGGAACGATGATCAGCGATCAGAATGAACACCGCCTGGAGAGCTTTTACGCGGCGCCGGTAAAAAAAAGCGTGGTGGCGCTTTCCTACATTTCCGCAGCGGTGGTGATCGGAACGCTTTTTTGCCTTCTCACGTTTTTCGCAGCAGTGGCATATATCGGGATCGGCGGCGGAGCGATGCTTTCTGCCGGCGCAGTCCTTAAGATCATCGGTTATACGTTTCTTAATGTCTGTGTGTTTGCGATCATCCTGTATCTGCTTGCGCTTTTTATCAAAAGTACCAGCGCGTGGTCAGGCATCGCGACTGTGGTCGGAACACTGGTCGGTTTTGTGGGAGGAATTTATCTCCCGATGGGATATCTGCCGGACTCGGTGGCGCGTGTTTTAAAATATCTGCCCGTTTTGCATGGAGCATCCGTGATGCGCAAAGTCTGCTGCGGGGAGATATTAAAGGAGACATTTGCCGGTCTGCCGGAGGCGGTCATGGACGGATATGAGGAGTATATGGGAATTACGGTAAATATGAATGATAAGCTTGTAAGTACTGGAACGCAGCTCTTATTTATGATAGGATGTGGGTGTGTGGCACTGATCTTTACGATCCTTGTATCAAAGAAAAAACATCTGAACCGATAGAGAAAAGAGGACGGTATGAAAGTTACGATCTTAGATCTTTTGCCCGGAGAGGAAGAAGAGATCATTGTAAAATGCAATCAGCTGAGCGAAGATATGATGCGGCTTTTGGCGAGATTCAAGCAGGGAAATGATAAGCTCATCGTATATCAGAACGGCATGATCCACCGGATCGAACCGGGGCAGATCTACTATTTTGAAAGTGTGGATCAAAAGGTATTTGCTTATTGTGAAAAAGAAGTTTACGAGGTAAAAAGCAAGCTGTATGAGCTCGAAGAGGAGTTGAACGCAGCAAGCTTTATGCGCGCGGCAAAATCAACGATCTTAAATCTGGACAAGATAAAAAGCCTGTCGCCTGCCTTTGGCGGACGCTTTGAGGCACTGTTAAAAAACGGGGAAAAAGTCATTATATCCAGACAGTATGTCGCGCTGTTAAAAGAACGGCTTGGAATATAGGAGGATGCCATGGAAAAGATGCGAAAAGTAATACAGAATTTTCTGGCGGTATATATGCGGGTGGTCACACTGGTTGTCTTTGTTTCCGCAGTGTATATCGTGGTGTTCTGGGGATGGAAGACAGAGCTGAATGTTACGATCCTGTGGGAGATTTTAGGCGTTTCATTTCTCACAAGTCTTGGATCGGTAATTGCCTTTCCGGTATCCGATTCGGAAAAAGAAATATCGAAACAGGCAATGCTGATCCGGAATCTGCTCTATTTTCTGTTTGTAAATATGGTGGTTTTGGGCTGTGGCTTTTGGTTCGGCTGGTTTTATATTTCAGACTGGCGGATGATCGCCGGGATGGAGGCGTGTATCGTATTCGTCTATTGCAGTGTGGTCGCAATCAGTTATTATATGGAGAGCCGTGTCGCTGACCGGATGAACCGGAAGCTGAAAAAACGCATGGAAAGCCAGGAAAAGTAATTGAAAACGGTATGGGTACGGATCAGCCAACATGATAAAGGCGAAAGAACTCTTCAATCTGTTTATCTAAAAGGAGAAGAGCTTCTTTTGTCTTTTCTTTTTGTCCGCTGTATTTGGTTAAAAGAAGTACGATATATAGGGAGTGGATATAGTGGACATTGGGGAATTTTAGAGCAGGATAAGAATGCATGATTATTAAAAGAAGGGGGAAGATTGACACGACTGCAAAAAATTGTGTATGATAAGAAAGTACCGCGGTAAATTATTCATGAAAGGGGATGTTCCTATATGACAGAAAGAAGAACAAAAAGACCAGTAACCGAAAATACGGCAAAAGGGGGTGTCATCGGATAACCCCGGAAAAGGAGATTCGTGAGTAATATTACGTTAAGAAAGATTGATGAGAAAACTTATAATATCTGCATCTTATGATCGATGAAAGTATGCAGGGAAAGGAATATGGATTTTGCGGAGACAGGCAGAAAAGATGAGGATGAAGTGGAATTAAAGCTTGAGGTATAGATTATTGGATAAAAGAAGAAAAGGAGCAGGGCTTTTTGCCCTGCTTCTGATACTTATTGCGAGTGCATTTTTACTGGGCAGTCATGTAATGCAGCAGAAAAAAGAGGAAAAGAAAGATTACGGAGTATTTTTAAATGTAGATGATTCGGTGCTGGATCAGCTGGGGGCGTATGAAACCGTTGTGATCGATGCACAGTATTTTAAAGAGAAAGATATTGAAATGCTGCATGAAAATGGAACGATAGTATATACATATCTCAATATCGGCTCCATTGAGACATTCCGGGAATATTATAAAACCTATGCGGATCTGGCAATCGGTGATTATGAAAACTGGGAAGAGGAAAAATGGGTGGATGTCGCAAGTCCGGACTGGCAGCAATTTATTGGAGAACTGGTGCAGAAATTGGATGAAAAGGGTGTGGACGGCTTTTTTATTGATAATTGCGATGTGTATTATTATGCTCCGAAAAAGGATATTTTTGAAGGTCTTACTGTGATTCTTAAAAATATCAGATCTCTTGGGAAGGCGGTTATCATCAACGGCGGCGATACTTATGTGACAGCATATCAGGAGCGTTATGGGTCTGCAGAGGATATTATGACTGGCGTAAATCAAGAGACGGTATGGAGCAGCATCGATTTTGATACAGGAACGTTTCATGCACAGGCGGAGGAAGAACGGGATTATTTCTGCAATTATCTGAAAGCATGCAAGGCGGATGGCATGGAAGTGTATCTGTTGGAATATACGACGGACTGGAAAATGATAAGAAAAATAAAAAGATACTGTAAGAAAGAAGGATTTCATTTTTATATTGCGGATTCACTGGAACTGGAGCAATGACAGCGGCATGAACATGAAAGGGGATCAAAATGAGAAAAGAAAAATTAGCGGAAACAGGAACAAAAACAGAGGGGATCATCACAGAATTTCGTCTGCGGGGCGTGGATTCCTCCTCTGTGATCACGGTTGCATATGAGGCAGGCGGCGTGGCGTATTCCGTTACCGAGTCAGTCAGAATGAAATCGGAGACGATCCGCCTCGGACCGATCCCGATCGGACAAAGACAGGTGCCGGTCATGGGAGCCGTTGAAGAGGGAACAAAGGTCACGGTGATCTATGATCCAAAAGATCCGAGAAAGGCAGTGATCGGGGAGAACAGAAGAACAGTAAAGAAAATTTTTGTTTGACTTTTCCCCAAAAGAGAAATATAATAACTTTCAAACGAGTAGCAGACTAGCGTAAATCCAGTTTTGCTGCTCGTTTTTTATGTGCGCCTGATGCCGCACATTGTTAAGTTTATAATGCCATGAAAAAGTGTGTAGCTTATCAGCGTAAGTCCAGCTTATATGATAGGAATACACTTTTTTTTATGCAGAAAAAGGAGGATTTCATTAAGATGGCAGAAAGTAACAAGATGAAAGAAATGCCGGTAAATAAGCTCATGGTTCAGATGGGGATACCGATGATCTTATCTATGGCATTGCAGGCGGTTTACAATATTGTGGACAGCGCCTTTGTGGGAAACATGAAGGTGGGAAGTGAAGCGGCACTGAACGCACTTACACTGGTGTTTCCGGTTCAGATGCTCATGGTGGCAGTAGGAATCGGAACAGGTGTGGGAACAAATGCACTTCTTGCAAGAACACTGGGGCAGGGAAATGAGAAAAAGGCTGCAAAAGTTGCAGGAAACAGTTTATTCCTCGGAGCAATTATCTATGTCGTATGTCTGGTATTTGGAATTTTCGGAGTAAGAGCATATATTTCGTCGCAGACTGTTGACCCGGAAGTTATCTCAATGGGAACAGGCTATCTTAGAATATGCTGTGTGATTTCTTTTGGAATCATTTTCTTTTCGCTGTTTGAAAAATTATTGCAGGCAACGGGACGTTCACTCTATTCTACGATCGGTCAGGTAGTGGGAGCAGTAGTAAATATTATTCTTGATCCGATTATGATCTATGGGATCGGACCGGTTCCGGAAATGGGAGTAGAGGGTGCTGCCTATGCAACTGTGATCGGGCAGGTGGCATCGGCGGTGTTATTGTTCATTTTCCATATGAAATTAAATAAAGAGTTTGAACGCGGCGTGAAATATATGAGACCGGATGCCGGAATCATGAAGGAAATATATGCGATCGGGCTTCCGGCGATCATTGCGCAGGCGCTTATGTCGATCATGGTATATGTGATGAATCTTATTCTGAAATTCAATCCATCCGCGCAGACCGCATACGGCCTGTTCTATAAAGTGCAGCAGTTTGTATTGTTCCTTGCATTCGGACTGAGAGATGCGATCACACCGATCCTTGCTTTTGCTTATGGAATGGGAAGTAAAAAGAGAATAAAAGACGGAATAAAATATGGGCTGATCTATACGGTCGCACTTATGATTATCGGCGTGGCAATTACAGAAATCTTTCCGGGAGCATTTGCAACGTTGTTTAATGCCGCGCAGTCCAGAGAGTATTTTATTGGAGCAATGAGGATTATCTCCATCAGCTTCATTTTTGCGGGAATCAATGTGGCATATCAGGGAATTTATCAGGCGTTGGACGGTGGCATTGAGTCACTTGTGATCTCACTGCTCAGACAGCTTGTGATCATATTGCCACTGGCAGGAATTTTTTCAATCTTTGTCAGAAATGGCCAGATGGGAGTTTCACTGATCTGGTGGGCATTTCCAATCACAGAGTTTATAGCATGTCTGGTGGGATATGTATTTTTAAAGAGAATCAGAAAGAGCAAAGTGGAAAGTTTAGATTAAGGAGGAATCGGCAATGGCAAAAAGAATTATTACAATCAGCAGAGAGTTCGGAAGTGGCGGCCGTTTTATCGGTGAGGAAGTGGCAAAAAAACTGGGAATTGCCTATTATGATAAGGATATCATAGGTCAGATCGCGGAGAGATCAGGATTTTCACCGGAGTATATTCAGAAAAATGCAGAATTGTCTCCAAAGAAAGGATTATTTGCATACGCTTTTCTGGGACGGGATATCACAGGAAAATCAGTGGAAGATATGGTATACGAAGCGCAGAGAAAGGTGATCCTCGAGATCGCGGAGAAGGAAAGCTGCGTGATCATAGGAAGAAATGCGGACTTTATCTTAAAAGACAGAGAGGATGTGCTGAATGTTTTCATACACGGAAACATGCCGGAAAAAGTAAAACGTATCTGTAAGTTATATGAGGTCACAAAAGCAGAGGCGATAAAGATGATAAATGATACCGATAAAAGACGCAGAACAAATTATAATTTTTATACGGAACAAAAATGGGGAATGGCGGGCAATTATACGCTGTCACTCAACAGTTCCGGGCTGGGATATGATATGTGTCAGAAAATCATAATGGAATGTGCAGGATAGATGTTTGGTGCAGATAAGATGGGAGCGGGCGCTTCCATCTTTTTTTAAGACGGCTTAATTTTGTGCCCGTTATATGTTAATATGTATGAAAAGAAATGTACAGGCATAATTGGCAGATATGGGATATCTTGTGTCCTGTTTTTACCTTATCAGAGTTCATAAAATCATACAGGAAGATATCATACAAGGGAAAGTATAGTGAACGTATAAGGAAGTGAGCGAACAGATGATGATAAAACTTTTGATTATAGAAGATGAAATACGGTTGTCAGAAATACTGTACGACTGGTTTTGTAACAGGGATTTTCAGGTTACAGTTTGTCATGATGGAATATCCGGATATGAGTCAGCATTAAAAGTCTCATATGATGCAATTATATCAGATGTTATGCTTCCGGATATGGATGGTTTTACCATAGTGAAAAAATTGAGGAGCATGAAAGTGCGGACACCGGTTATCATGTTGACAGCCAGAGTAGAACTGCAGGACAAACTGCAGGGATTTGGGGCAGGTGCAGAAGATTATCTTACAAAACCTTTTGAAATAGAAGAACTGGATGCCCGTATAAAAGTTTTGCTCAAAAAAAATGGGAAAACAGTCAGAACAGAATCAACAAAATGTCTGAACGGTCCGGATTTTATTCTGGAAAAAAACAGCCGCACGCTAAACAATCCTACCAGCAATAAGAGTGTGAAATTGTCGGTAAAAGAATATACATTATTATTCTATTTTATGGAAAACTATGGACAGGTGCTGTCAAAGGAACAGATTACAGTTCGCATATGGGGTTATGATACGGATATAGAATATAACAATGAAGAGGTATATATTTCTTTCCTGCGGAAAAAATTAAAATTTATTGAAACCAGTTCTGTTATTGAGACGGTCAGAGGTGTGGGCTATCGCCTGAGAGGTAAAGCAGATGAAGAATTTTAAAAAGAAAATTATGGGACTGCTCCTGCTCCTTTATGGTATTGCAGCAGCACTGGTATTGTTTCTTCTGAATATTTCTTATATACAGAATAATAAAAACAGTATTTCCAGAATTTTGAATATGAAATTTCAGATTGTTTCCGGTCAGAGTGCAGACGGACAACAGGAAATTTCAAAAGAACCGGAGAAAAATAATAATCCGGAAACGGAGAGTGGGGGAACGACAGAGGAAAAAGAAAAAAGCTATATAAAGAATAGTTATCTTGCGGCTAAGTCAGAGAGTGGAACATTATATATAAAAAATATGCTGCCAGACACAAAAATTCCGGAAGAACAGATTCTGAAAACGGCAAAAAACATTCTGGCAACCGGAAAGACCTCAGGCAGTTATCAAAATTATCAGTTTGAAATTTCTGTTCACGAGGGAGAATTGCTGATTGCCTTTGCGGATATAGCATCTGTGAAACAGGAAGAAGAAAAATATTTCTATCTCTCCTTATTGATGGCTGTTGCATGTGGAACGTTATGGGTTTACCTTGCCTGGAGAATTGCGGGAAAGATGGTTGCACCGTTAGAGGAAGCTGATCGGCTGCAGAAAGAATTTGTTATGTTTGCAGGACATGAGTTAAAGACACCTATTACGGTTATGAAAGCAAGTCTGGATATGATGGAAAAAGAAGGAATCCACAGTAAATATCTAAATTATGCAATGGAAGAAAACGAGAAGATGCGAAAACTGGTAATAGAACTTCTGGATTATTCGAAACTGGATTATCAGAAAGAAAACCGTACAGAGGATAAAGTGGATCTCAGCCAGTGTCTGGAAGGGACTTTGTTGGAATTTGAGGCAATGGCTTTTGAAAAAGAAATCAGATTAACAGGTGACATACAGGAAAATATATTTATTGCAGGTAACAGGGAAACACTGCAGAGGATGGCGGAAACGCTTCTGGAAAACGCGATCCGGCATACCGGGTCTGGAAAAGAAGTAAGGCTTCTTTTAAAAAGAGAAGGGAAAAAAGCAATGCTTTCTGTAGAAAATCAGGGCAGCGTGATACCAGAGGAAGAGCGAAAACGTATTTTTGAAAAGTTTTATCATGCTTCGGATCCGTCGGAGGGGAATTATGGTCTGGGACTTGCTATTGCACAGTCGATTGCCAGAAAATATCATACGGAGATAACCGTTTTAAGTAAAGACGGATGGAATTGTTTTAAAATATCTTTTTCGCTTCTTTGCAACGAATAAAAAATGTGAAAACCTTGTGATTTTTCTTGAAATCAAAAAATTTCAAGGAAGTTTCAAGGTTTTTTTCATATAATCGTGCTCGTAAACGGGAATAAAAAACAGAATGCTTGAGAAAGGAGCACAGCCTATGAAAAGAAAACAGATAATCACAGTAATAGCGGTATCAATGTTAATAGGATTTACAGCATGTGGATCAGAAAATGAGAATGCAGCGCAGGACAATAAAGAAAAACAAACAGAAATTGAAAGTGCTTTAAATATTGCAGACAATGATGAAATTACATGGACGTATGACAGTCAGTCAGATTCCTGGACAATGTCTGTAACAAGCGCAGTCGCAGATCCGGAACTGCCGGATTATCAGGGCGTTTCAGTAAATGTTCCCGGTGCGTATGTAAAAGGCATTGATACGGATAGAGATGGTATTGAGGATGTGACCGGACAGACTTATTCGGAGGAAGTAAACGGACAGCTGGTTATTGATGACACAGCAGAAATTACCAATGTGAATGGACAGACCTATGCAGCATCAACAGCGCCGGTTATTATTAATACAGGAGCCGCAGGATACAGCGCACAGGAAAACCAAAAGGCATCTTCCGGAAATGCTGCATATGGATATATAAATGTGGCATGCGGAAATCGTGGAAAGCAGAGTACGGCAGCAGATGAGAATGGGGAGAAGTATTATACGGGTGATGCACCGCTCTGCCTGGTTGATCAGAAAAATGCAATCCGTTTTGTGAAATATAATATCATGCTTGGGAATCTTCCGGGGAATACAGAGTATTTTGTATCTACAGGAGGATCTGGCGGTGGAGCACATGCGGCAATGGTAGCGGCAACTTCTGATAATCCGGATTTCTTTCCCTATGAGGCAGAGGCAGGAGCAGTGGGTATATATCAGGAGGAGGATGGAACTTATTCCGAAGCAGTCGGATCTGATGGTATTGAAATTTCAGATGGTGTCTGGGGATGTGTTGCATACAGTGCAATTACTTCTTTGCAGGAAGCGGATATGGCAATGGCATTTGAATATTATCTTGATACGGATTATGAATTTAATACAGATTTTCAGAGAAAGATGGCAGAATATTTGTCTCAGGAATATATGGATTATATCAATAGTCAGAAACTAAGTGTTCATGAGTCTGCAGTGGATATTGATATAAATGAAGATGGGGATAAAGAGGATGTAGTTGATCTGACTATAGAATATGATGAGAAAAAATACGCAGATACCAACGGATACGGAGGAACATATCTTACACTTTATCTGAAAGAATTTGAAAAAAATCTGGAATGGTATCTGGAAAATCTTGATTATGCCGATGACTGGACATGGTTTGACAGCGATGGAAATGTACTCAGTGATGAAAATGTAGCACAGATGACAACAGAAGAGAAAGCACAGGCATTTCTGGAAGGACGATATGCAAAGGGTCAGTCCGGAGAAAAGGCTGGTCCTGGAGGTGGAATACCAGACGGGAATGGACCAAAGGGTGAAAAGAAGCTGGACGAGGATCTGGTTACAAGCGGAATGGGGGATGAAGTCGGAACTCCGGACGCAGGAACCACCCAGTCAGCAGGTACGAAAACAGATTCGTCAAACTACAGCAGTTATGAGGAGATGCTTAAGTCCTATGAAAGCGATATTGCATCTATTGAAGAGGGGGACAAATATGGAAACAATATTGTAGATCTGTATAATCCAATGAACTACATCGGCAGTGAAGATACGGAAAGTCCTGCATGGACCAGAGTGGTAATGGGAGCTTCCGAAGGAGACATGTCGCTGTTTGCGTCCATGAATATGCAGATTGCGTGGCTCAATAGCGGAACAGATGCAGAGCTGGAATGGCAGTGGGATGGTGGACATGTTCCATCTGAAATTTTCGGAGAATCACTGGCGCTTTATATTGACGAGATGTATGGAAAATATGTAGAAGGAGCTGCGGAAATAACCAAAGCAGCAGCACAGTCGCAGACAAAAAACGGAACGGCTTCTGAAGCAGCAGGAGCAGATATCAGCAGTTGGGTATCTTATTTGAATGGTCAGGTGAATTTTGCTCTTGAGGATGCTGTTTCCTACAGGACCAGAGGTGCCAGCAAGGCAATTCCGGGTTTTGATGTTGTAGATTATGGACAGGAAACTTATGAATTTGGTTCTGCCACACAGGATGCAAGACATTTTGATAAATATGTCTTGAAAGTGCTTCAGGAAGAAAGGACAGTGCTGGCAGAATTATTTAACAATGAAGGAGAATAAACAGAGATACCAGAAAAGTGACTTTACAAATTTTCCAGGAGAGGGTAAGATGCTTTTATAAAATATTTTATAAAAGGAGCCTTCCAGATGGTCGGAACGGAAAAGAAAAACATTACAAAATCTAAAATTGTAAATTATATTATCAATCATGAGGCAGCGTCAAAGGTTGAACTGTCAAAAAATCTTGATCTTAGTATGCCGACAGTTTTGACCAATGTAAATGATCTGCTTGCTAACGGGGTGGCGATTGAAACAGGAGAATACGAATCCACAGGCGGACGCAAAGCGAAAAGGATTAGCATTAATCCGGCATATCGCTATGCAGTTGGAATCAGACTTACGGCAGAACATGTAGGATTTGTACTTGTAAATTTGAACTATGAGATCGAAAAGTATGAAAGAATCCGTTTGAAATTTTCAACAGAAACATCGTACTATTTGCAGATGAGGGAAGAACTGGAGCGATTTCTCACAGATATAGAGAACAGGGAGCGGATACTTGGAATTGGTATTTCCATTCCGGGTATTATTAACCCGGAAGAGCGAATGCTGGTCAAATCGCATGCACTTCAGTTGGAAAACTATAGTCTGAGTTTCCTGGAGCAGGTGTTCTCACTGCCTGTATATTTTGAGAATGACGCGAATGCAGCAATGATGGCGGAGGATTTAAATGTGCGTAGAAATGCGCTATATCTGTCATTAAACAGCACGCTTGGCGGAGCATTTTGTATTGATGGAAAACTGATCCCGGGAGAGAACCAGAAGGCAGGTGAGTTTGGACATATGATCCTTGTTCCGGGAGGAAAGAGATGTTATTGCGGAAAGATGGGATGTGCGGATGCTTACTGTGCAGCAAACGCACTGACAGATGACACCGGTCAGACATTAGAGCAGGTTATGCAGCGGGTAGAAGAAAAGGAGCCAGATGCAGTACAGACTTGGCAGGAGTATTTGAATAATCTGGCAATCCTGATCTCAAATTTGCGGATGGCGTATGATATGGATATTATTCTTGGAGGTGAAGTAGGGGGATATCTTGCAGATTATATGATTCCTTTGGGAGAAAAAGTAATGGAATATAATGGATTTGATCATGATGTAAGGTATCTCAGGACATGCGCTTATAAGAGAGAGGCCTCTGCGGTAGGTGTGGCAAAACATTTTTTGCAGGATTTTATTAAAAATATGTAACGGATCATAGTATGTTGTGAACAGCCATTCAAGCAGATATGATAATACAGTAATTAAAAATCCAGAGAGAAAACAGTTTAAAGAATGTTTCTCTCTGGATTTTTTTGTAGAAGGAAGCAGAGAAAGGAAGAAAAATTCATTCTTTGTCTAAACTGCACAAATTTATTTGCTTAATCTTGTACAATAGGCAGAAATGAACAATGACATATTGACAAATTCTGCTTCTTGAAGAATAATGTAATTACTTTAATAAAACATTTAATAAAAGATGAAATAAAGGAGGAAAACATTATGTTACAGCAGATAATGACAAATCCAGGAGAAATTAGTTTCAGAGAGGTACCAGTTCCGGAAGTGAAGGCTGACCAGGTATTAGTTAAGATTATGAATATCGGAATTTGTGGATCGGATATCCATGTATACCATGGAAAACATCCATTTACAAAATATCCGGTTACGCAGGGACATGAAGTATCTGGTGAGATCGCAAAAGTCGGAAAAGATGTTACTGAATTTCATGAGGGACAGAAAGTAACGATTGAGCCGCAGGTTTATTGTGGACACTGTTATCCGTGCCGCCATGGAAAATATAACCTTTGTGAAGAACTGAAGGTTATGGGATTTCAGACAACCGGAACAGCCTCTGAATATTTTGCCGTGGACGCGTCTAAAGTAACTCCGATTCCGGAAGATATGTCTTATGAAGAGGGTGCAATGATCGAGCCCCTGGCGGTAGCGGTACATGGGGTAAAGCAGGTTGGAGATGTAAGGGGAATGAACATTGCAGTTCTTGGAGCAGGACCAATCGGTAATCTGGTGGCTCAGGCAGCGAAAGGAATGGGAGCAGCAAAGGTTATGATCACAGATGTCAGCGATCTCCGCCTGGATAAGGCAAAGGAATGTGGAATTGATGTATGTGCCAATACAAAAGAGAAAGATTTCGGAGAGGCAATGATCGAGGCATTTGGACCTGACAAAGCAGATGTGATCTATGACTGTGCGGGAAATAACATCACAATGGGTCAGGCAATCAAATATGCGAGAAAAGGAAGCGTGATCGTTCTTGTAGCTGTATTTGCAGGTATGGCAACCGTTGATCTTGCAGTTGCCAATGATCATGAACTGGATATCAAGAGTACAATGATGTACCGCCATGATGATTATGTAGATGGAATTGCGCTTGTGAATGAAGGCAAAGTGCATTTAAGACCATTGATTTCCAAGACATTTGCATTCAAAGATTATCTGAAAGCATATCAGTATATTGATGATAACCGCGAGACAACGATGAAAGTAATCATTAACGTACAGGAGAAATAGCAATGAGAGAGAATACATACGGGATTGTCGGCACAGCCCATATCGGGCTGCCGACAAATGATTTGGCGAAGACAATAGAATTTTATCAGGGACTTGGATTTGAAGTGATCATGGAAACAGTTAATGAGAAAGCAAAAGAAAAAGTCGCTTTTATTCGAATCAAAAACTACTGCATAGAAAGCTTTGAAAATGGGCAGGCAGCAATGAAAGATGGGGCTTATCAACATGTTGCACTGGACGTAGAAAATATTGAAGAAACTTATTCCAGGATCTGCGCAAATAATTATGAGGTAATTACAGACGGGATTGAAGAACTTCCATTTTGGGAGAATGGAGTAAAGTTTTTCATGATTAAAGGACCGAATCAGGAAAGAATAGAGTTCTGTCAGAAACTCTGATAAGGAGGATGCTATGGGAAACGAGAGCAAGAATGGAAAGGTGCCGCTGATCAGTAAGATCGCATATGGCTTTGGAGATGTAGGATGTAATTTCAGCTGGATGTTTGTCAGTAACTTTTTAATGATCTTTTATACAGATGTATTTGGAATCAGCATGGCAGCGGTATCAGCCCTGATGCTTTTTTCAAGATTCTGGGATGCAATTAACGATCCGATTGTAGGAGGACTGACCGATAAGACGAATACGAGATGGGGAAGATACCGCCCATGGCTTCTTGTGGCAGCACCGATTACGGCAGTGCTTCTGATGATTTCTTTCTGGGCACATCCGGACTGGTCCAATACAGCAAAGATTATCTATATGGTAATTACATACTGCCTTCTGGTATTAGGATATACCTGTGTAAATATTCCATATGGAACACTTTGCGGAGCAATGACTCAGGATATTGATGAGCGTGCGAAGATCAATACATCTCGTTCTGTAGCAGCGATGATCGCAATCGGAATCATTAATATTGTGACTGTACCACTGATCAGTAAACTTGGAAGCAACAGCCCAAAGACAGGATATCTGTTAGTTGCAATTATTTATGGATGTATTTTTGCAGCCTGTCATTTCTTTTGCTTCGCAAAGACAAAAGAGCGGGTGACAATTCCGGAGAAAGAGAAAATTTCGATAAAAGTACAGTTGAAGGCTGTTCTGCAGAATAAGCCATATCTGCTTGCGCTGGTTGGACAGGTTTTGTTCGGATTTACCCTGTATGGAAGAAATGCTGATATTTTGTATTATTTTACATATGTTGAGGGAAACGCATCTTATTATACGACGTACTCTATGTGCATTATTATTCCTTCCATTATTGGTGCAGCGTGCTTTCAGCCGGTATTTCGTAAATTGAATAATAAAGGAAGAACAGCTTCTATTTTCGCATTACTTACAGGTTTTGCAATGTTTGCCATGTATTTCTTCAACGTAAAAGAATCACCGGCTGCATTTTATGCGCTTGCAGGCATTACACAGTTCTTCTTCTCAGGATTTAATACAGCAATTTATGCAATCATTCCAGATTGTGTTGAATATGGTGAGTGGAAGACAGGACTTAGAAATGATGGATTCCAGTATGCATTTGTTTCTCTTGGGAACAAAATCGGAATGGCAGTAGGTACTGCACTTCTTGCAGCATTACTTGGAAAATACGGTTATGTGGCAAATCAGACACAGAATCCGGAGGTGATTGCGATTATGAAACATGCATTTTCAACGATACCAGGAATTCTGTGGATAGTTACTGCGGCTGTGTTGTTTTTCTATCGTTTAAATAAAAAACGTTATAATGAAATTGTGGAGGATCTGAAAAATGGAAAAAGAGGTTGATATAGTTGCGCTAGGTGAATTGTTGATAGATTTTACGGAGGCCGGGAGCAGTAGAGATGGAAAAAAACTTTTTGAGCAGAACCCGGGAGGCGCGCCGGCAAATCTTCTGACAGTGGCGGCGCATATGGGATATCAGACAGAGTTTATAGGAAAAGTCGGTACAGATATGCATGGTAATTTCCTGAAAAGGGTTTTGGAAGAAGAAGGGATCGGAACAAAATATCTGATCCAGGACGAAAAATACTTTACAACGCTTGCGTTTGTAGAGATTGCGGAAAATGGAGAGCGTCAGTTTTCTTTTTCCAGAAAACCAGGTGCCGATACACAGCTTTGTGCAGAAGAATTGGATCGGAAGCTGCTTGGAAACTGTAAAATCTTTCATTTCGGTTCTCTGTCACTGACGGATGAACCGGCAAGAACGGCAACAACAGAAGCTGTGGAAATCGCAAAAAAAGCAGGAGCCATTGTCTCTTACGATCCGAATTATCGTGAGTCTTTATGGACAGATAAGAAAAAGGCAGTAGAGACAATGAAATCAGTGATTCCGTATGCAGAGATGATGAAAGTTTCTGATGAAGAGCTTGTTTTGCTGACAGGAGTTGAAGATTATAGTCAGGCAGCTGCGCAGCTTCTTGATATGGGACCAAAGTTAATAGCGGTGACACTTGGAAGTGAGGGAGTTCTTCTGGCAACCAGGCAGAGACAGGAAAAAGTAACAGGATTTAAAGTACAGGCGGTTGATACAACTGGAGCAGGTGATTCCTTCTGGGGCGGATTTTTAAGTGAATATCTGAAACAGGAGAAAGATCTCGAAGATTTTACATGGGACGGAATAAAAAAATGTGCAATATGTGGTAATGCAACAGCAGCATTGTGTGTGCAGCAAAGAGGTGGAATACCGGCAATACCTAAGAAAGAGGAAGTAGAGCAGTTTATAAATTGCCAGAAGATTTTTTAGAATAGGAAAATGGCGATCAGGAAAAATAAAGGATAAAATGGTGGAGAACAGGAGTATCCCAAAGTTTGTGTAAACCTCCAAACTGATGTAAGATAAAATTACTCAGTTTGGAGGTTATTTTTATGGCAAGAAGAAAAGACAGCCCACAAAAAGCAG
>CABJBK010000018.1 GCA_902363825.1 Lachnospiraceae bacterium | reverse complement strand
CTGCTTTTTGTGGGCTGTCTTTTCTTCTTGCCATAAAAATAACCTCCAAACTGAGTAATTTTATCTTACATCAGTTTGGAGGTTTACACAAACTTTGGGATACTCCCGAATTGACGTTTGGACTTTTACTACAATCTGAGACAAGTCCTAATCTTAGGGCTTGTCTTTTTCTTCGTGTGTTTCTTCGCCTTTTTCATATCTTTTTCGTTCCATACCATCCCAAAATTCTTTCGCATATTCTCGTTGTTCAAAATTATTAAACTTATTCTTGGTTTCCTTTTTTTCTTTTGTAGGTACCGGAAGATCGTATCCGTTTTTTATCGCTGAAATCATAAAACCGACAACTGACTCTACACCGGTAGACTTTTTTAAAACAGCGTATGCGTTTTTTACTTTTTCCACATCATAGTGTGCAGATTCGCAGATAGCACGGATATCTTTTGTTTTTACTGGTTCCTCAATAAGATCCGAGACGATATCTACGATTTCATCTTTTTGTTCTTGGGTGAGTTCAGGCTTCGTATCCGTACCATCAAGCGCAGCTTCTGTAATAGCTTTATATTTTACATAAAAAATGATTTTGTGGACTTTTCCTCCGCGTCCAGATCTTTCTGTATTGTAAGAAACTTCCATATCTGTTTTCTCATTAATTTCATTAATCGATGGATCTAATGCTTTTCTTTTAAATTCACTCCATTTTTCTAAAACTTTTTCAGGAGATGCCTCTACAGCATAATCATAATCCGGGTTCTTAGATTTATTAAGTATGTTTCGTACTTTATCAAGATTTGAATTTACAACTCCGATCTGCAATTTTAGTTCCGAAAGGAGAAATGGTATCTCGAATACATCATTGTCAGTCTTAATGTCTTTTTTTCCATAATAGCATTTCGAACGAAGGACTTCATATATTCTAAAGGCATATACAGAACGAAAGGACAGCATGATCTTTTTCGGTAAAGAGGTAAAATTTTGTTTTATGTTTTGTATGTATTCTGCTATACGAGGGTTATACTCTATTGTAAATATGCCTTTTTCGCAATGAGCACGAATTATAATAGACATATAGTCAAACATCTTGTTTTCTGGATCAAACACACCGATTGACTTTGATGTCATAGATTCTGCGGCGTTAGCCAGATTGGAGTAAAAGCTTCCGCCATTACAGCCAAGCTCTTTTTTTATTTCACTGACTTTTATTTGTTGGTATAAGATTCCATTCTCAGGATCTTTTTTTAACTCATCTGCTCGTGATAATGATATAACCATGAGTTTATTTTCCAACAAAGAAGATTTATATTTACACGAAATCAGGAAATTGCTTTTCGTAAAATTTTCGCGTTCTTTGCGCAGTATAATATCTTTGGTATTTTCCATACAGGTAACAGCAGAACGATATTACCGAAATCCTGCTTTTCTCCTTTCCGTTTTTTGCTCTGATTTAAGAAACTCCTAATTTGTACATGATTTGTATTGTAAAGTAGATCTGATATGATGTCAATAAAAAAGCTCCCAATTTGTACATGAAAAACTCCCGATTTGTACATGAAAACTTTGTTTGGTGTACTAAATGAGTGTATACTCCTAAAAAGTACAGAAGTTATATATTGATAAGAAAATATTGCTCCTAAAAAGTACAGAAGTTTATTTGAGAAACGCCTTTTTATACAGAAGTTTGCAAAAATAAACGGATTAAAGGACCTTTATGAGCAAAAAACTCCTAAAAAGTACAGAAGTTATATATTAATAAGCGGGTATTGCCCCTAAAAAGTACATACTTACTCCTAAAAAGTACATGAGTTACATAATAGAAATGTTATTTGCTCCTAAAAAGTACAGAAGTTTATGAAAAATTGCTCCCTATTTGTACAGAAGTTATGTGCAAAAAAAGGAATTTGCTATATTTTTAAGTCTCTTCCAGTAAACATTTTTTTAAAAATAGCTGTTTAAAGGAATCTTATGAGCAAAAAACTCCTAAAGAGTACATACTTTTCCCCAAAAGTACATATCTTACTACATGAAAGTACACATCTTTTTCCTAAAAAGTACATGTTTTACTTGTCAAAAAACTCCCCAAATGTACATGACTTACTACACGGATGTACATGACTTGCTACGCAAAAGTACATATCTTCTTCCTAAAAAGTACATAGTTTTAAATAAAGATCCTTTATTTCTCAGCACTTTCAGGCTCTTAAATAAAATAAATAAAAAGAAAAATGATGTTTATGTAAATTTAACACAACTGATTCATGTTGATGCGATAAAACTGGACAATCAGATCTGTTTTCCCCTGTATGCATGCGCAAAGGAGATCGTAAGAAGATACAAACCGTTTCTGGATGAGCTGGATCTGACCTATACGCAGTATATTGCGATGATGGTATTGTGGGAGGGAAAAGAGATCAATGTAAAAGATCTCGGAAAAAAATGTATCTCGATTCGGGAACACTGACACCGGTATTAAAAAGACTGGAACAAAAGAGAATGGTGGCAAGAAGGCGGGATCAGAAAGATGAGAGGATGCGTAGCGCTCGATGAAAAAGACGCAAAAGAGCTGTATCGGATCCTGCATCTGCTGTTAAAAGATTTTGATGTATGACAGAGTCCACATTATGGCGCATAGAAGAAAGGAGTCGGAAATTTTCCGGCTCCCTTTTATCGTTTTCCCGGAACTCTGGACCTGCGGCTATTATCTGGAAACGTTTGATTTCCTTGCCGCGGTAAAGGAAAATGATAAGATCCTAGAGAAATTCCAGGCACTGGAGAAGGAGACACATACCGTGACGGTACTGCAGTTTCCGCAGAAAAGGGCGAGGATCTTTATATCGGCTTATATGTGATCGAGAGTGACGGGCGCATCCTTGCGGAATATCAGAAATCATTTCTGTGGGGCAGAGAGCAAAACTATGGTATAATGTGCGTATGTAATAAATAAAGGAGCGGACAGATGAAGCATAATATTTATATCGTAGGAATGGGACCGGGCGCGGAGGAGCAGATGACCGGACAGGCGATCGCCGCGCTGGAAGAAAGCGATGTGATCGTGGGTTATCCGGTGTACTTAAAGCTGCTTGGCGAGCGTTTTAAGGAAAAGGAACTGTTATCGACACCGATGAAACAGGAGATCGAGCGCTGCAAGCTGTGTTTTGAAAACGCCATGGCAGGAAAACAGGTGGCACTTGTATGCAGCGGAGATGCGGGTGTATATGGGCTGGCGTCGCTGATGTATGAGATCGAAGTCGGATATCCGGACTGTGAACTTACCGTGATCCCCGGGATCACAGCGGCAAACAGCGGGGCTGCGAGACTTGGCGCGCCGCTCAATCATGATTTCTGCGTCATCAGTCTGAGTGATCTTCTGACGCCGTGGGAACAGATCGAAAAGCGTCTTGTCGCGGCGGCACAGGGAGATTTCGCGATTGCGATCTACAATCCGTCAAGCCATAAGCGTGCGGATTATCTGAAGCGCGCCTGCGACATTCTCCTGCCGCATATGGAGGAGACACGCGCCTGCGGTTATGTGGAAAATATCGGGCGCGAGGGCGAGAAGATCTCGGTGTGTACCCTAAAAGAACTGCGGGAACGTGAGGTCAACATGTTTACAACGGTCTATATCGGCAATTCACAGTCACAGATCATGGATGGAAAACTGGTGACAAAGCGGGGATACCGCCTATGAAAAAAGTGCTGATCTTTTCCGGGACGACCGAAGGCAGAAAACTGGCAGTGGCGCTTTCCGGGGCAAAAATCGAGGCAGTGGTCTGCGTGGCGACCGAGTATGGGAAAGAAGTGATGCCGGAGCTTTTTGGTATTACGGTACGTCAGGGCAGAATGAATACAGAGGAGATGCGCGGGCTTATGGAAAGCGGCGCGTTTCTTGCGGTCGTGGATGCGACACATCCGTTTGCGACGGAGGTTTCCAAAAATATAAAAGGCAGTGCGCGCGAAAGCGGGCTGTCTTATTTTCGGTTAAAGCGGGAAACCAAAGGAGCCGCGGTTCCCGCGTTGGATGGAGGGGAGCGTGAGCTCTGGTTTTCGGACAGCCACGCATGCGCGAAGGCATTGCAGGAAGAGATAAAAAAGGGCGGAACGGGAAACATCCTGCTTACGACCGGAAGCAAGGAACTTTCGGTCTACTGTGCGGAGCCGGAATTAAAAAAGAGACTTTATGTGCGGGTGCTGCCGGGGATGGAAAGCCTTGCGCTTTGCAAAAAGGAAGAACTGGAAGGCAGACAGATCCTTGCGCTGCAGGGGCCTTTTTCAGAGGAAATGAATCTGGCGTTTATCCATGCGTATGATATCCGCTATCTGGTCACAAAAGAGAGCGGGATCACGGGCGGATTCCAGGAAAAAGCAGAGGCGGCAGCGCATGCCGGGATCACACTCTGCGTGATCGGAAATCCGGAGAAAGAGCCGGGGATGACATTTCTTGCGGTGTGCCGCAAGCTGGAAGAACTGACGGGAGTATCGATCCCGGTTAAAAACAGAATGGATATTGTGCTTGCGGGAGCGGGCATGGGAGAAATGGGAACGCGCACCGTGGAGACGCAGGATGCCATGGAAAAGGCGGATTATCTCTTTGGCGCGAAGCGGCTGCTCGCCGGACTTCACGCGAAAAAAGAAACGCTTCCGTATTATCTGGCAGAAGACATCATCCCGGTGCTTTCCGATGCGCTGGATCAGGCGGCGGGAGAGACCGTGCGCGCAGTCATCCTTTTTTCCGGTGACAGCGGATTTTACAGCGGATGTGAAAAGCTGTATCAGAAGCTGACTGCGTGGAAGAAAGAGAGAACGGAAGAAATCTCAATCCGCATACAGCCCGGGATCTCGTCGGTGTCTTGTTTTGCGGCTGCCTGCGGCATGAACTGGCAGGACGCCAAGATACTGAGCATTCATGGAAAAGGCGGCAGGGATGTATGGGAAGCGGAAGTGGCAGAGGCTGTGCGCTGCCATGAAAAAACGATCCTCTTAGTCTCCGGAGCGAAAGACATCCGGCAGATCGGAGCGGTATTAAAGGAGGCAGGTCTTTCTGACTGTACGGTAAAAGTCGGCTACCAGCTCTCTTATCCGGAACAGAAGATCGACACGCTCACGCCGGAAGCGTGTGAACAGGTGACGGAGGAAGGGCTCTATATCTGCGCGGTGCAGAATGCTTCCTGTGCGGATCGATACCTTGCGCCGGAAAAAGCGGATGATATGTTTATCCGTGGAAAAGTACCGATGACAAAAGAGGAAGTGCGCGAAGTCGCGATATGCAAGCTCCATCTGACGGAAAATTCCGTGGTCTATGATATCGGAAGCGGAACCGGCTCGATCGCAGTGGAGGCAGCCGCACGTTCCGCAAAGCTCCATGTCTTTGCAGTGGAACAAAAGGAAGAAGCCGTGGCGCTGATCGAACAGAACCGGGCAAAATTTCATTTAAAAAATATCACGGTCGTTCACGGAAAAGCGCCGGACGCATTAAAAGAACTGCCGGTGCCGACCCATGCGTTTATCGGCGGCAGCAGTGGAAACCTGCGTGAGATCATAAACGTATTAAGAGAAAAAAATCCGCATATCCGCATTGTCATCACTGCGATCAGTCTGGAGACCGTTTCGGAGATCACGGCACTCCTAAAAGAAACGGAAGTCGCACAGTCGGAGGTCGTGGCATTGCAGGTGAGCCGTGCGAAAACTGTCGGGAACTACCATCTGATGCAGGCGGAAAATCCGGTGTATTTATGTACGATGCAGATGTAGGGTGGAATTTTTGAAAAAATCCACTGGATGTAAAAGAAAGAGGTTTTATGAGAAAAGAAAACGTTAGAACACTGAATCCGCCAAGGATCCTGATCGCCGCGGCGAAGAGCGGCAGTGGAAAGACCACGCTTACCTGCGCGCTTTTGGAAGCGTTAAAAAGCAGGGGGCTTTCCGTGCGCGCGTTTAAGTGCGGGCCGGATTACATCGACCCGATGTTCCACCAGAAAGTGATCGGTGTGCCATCAAGGAATCTGGACACTTTTTTCTCGGATAAAAACGGGGTGCGCGAGCTTTTTGCGGCAGGTGAAGCAACCTGTGACATTTCCGTCGTGGAAGGCGTGATGGGACTTTATGACGGACTTGGCGGCATTAAGGCGGAGGGGAGTGCCTATGATCTCGCGTGTACGTTAAAAATGCCGGTCGTTCTGATCGTGGATGCCCACGGCATGGGGCGTTCCCTGCTTCCGCTCATAGCCGGATTCTTGCATTATGATGTGGAAAAACGGATCTGCGGTGTCATTCTAAACCGCGTGTCGGAGAGCTTTTATCAGACGATCGCGCCGGTGATCGAGGAAGAATTAAACGTCCCGGTGTTTGGATTTTTCCCGAATGTGAAAGATCTAAAGATCGAGAGCCGCCATCTGGGGCTTAAAATGCCACAGGAGATCGCCGATTTAAAGGCGCAGACAAAGCGGGCGGGCGAACTTTTTTCGGAGCACATTTCTTTGGAAAAGATCCTTGCCGCAGCGCGGGAAAAAACAGAGGCGTTTCCGGTTCGCGAAGCCAAAAGGGAAAAGGCGAAGCAGGCGGTAAGGATCGGGATCGCAAAAGACGCGGCATTCTGTTTTTATTATGAGGACAACCTGCGGCTGCTGGAGGAATACGGGGCGGAGTTCATCCCGTTTTCCCCGCTTTCAGACGAAAAACTGCCGGAGGGGATCGCGGGACTGATCCTGGGCGGCGGCTATCCGGAGCTTTTCGCGGCGGATCTGGAAAAAAATGCGGCAATGCGAAAGGCGGTTCAAAACGCCGTGGAAAAAAAGATGCCCGTGATCGCAGAATGTGGAGGGTTTATGTATCTGCACAGCGCACTGGTCGATGAAAATGGCGTTTCCCATGCGATGTGCGGTGTTCTGCCAAAAGAATGTGTATACAAGGGAAAACTCGTGCGGTTCGGCTATGTGGAAGTCCGGGAAAGACAGCCGCATTTTCTAAATGAGGGCGCGCGTATCCTCGGTCATGAATTTCATTATTACGACAGTGAGGATAATGGAGCGGACTGTGTGGCGAAAAAGCCGGTTTCCGGCAAAAGCTGGGACTGTGTGCATGAGACGGACACCTGCTATATGGGCTTCCCACATCTGTACTATCCGTCCAACCCGGCGTTTGCGCGGCATTTTGTGGAGGCGGCGGCGCAGTACGAAAAACAGGATGCGCGCGGGAAATGATTCCTTTTCGCCGCAGAGTATGATATATTTACTTACATGGTAAAATATGAAATAAAATCAGGTATAAAATAAGGAAATTCCGAAAGAGAGAAAAAATATGGCTTATCAGATTATAGTGCTGGATTTGGACGGAACACTGACCAATTCAAAAAAAGAGATCACACTGAAAACAAAAGAAGCGCTGATGCGGATCCAGAAAGAGGGAAAGACCGTAGTGCTTGCGAGCGGAAGACCGACACCCGGCGTACTGCCGCTGGCGGAGGAGCTTGAGCTGGAAAAATACGGCGGATATATCCTTTCTTTTAACGGCGCAAAGATCATCAACTGCAGGACAAAAGAAGTCGTTTACAATAAGACCGTTCCGGAAGAGTATGTAAAGCATCTCTATGATTACGCGGTAAAAATGAACATCGGTATCTTATCCTACACGGAATCCGGGATCGTGCTCGGAAACGGAAAAGACAAATACAGTGAGCTTGAGGCGAAGATCAACCATCTGCCGACGCAGGAGGTTCACAATTTTGTGGAGTACATTGATTTCCCGGAAAACAAATTCTTAATGACCGGGGAACCGAAACAGATCTTTGACGCACAGAAAGAGCTGCGGGAACAGTTTGGCGCGCGGCTCAATATTTTCCGTTCCGAACCGTTTTTCCTTGAGATCATGCCGCCGGAGATCGACAAGGCATACTCCCTTGGAAAGCTGCTCGCGTTTCTCGGCGAGGACAAGTCCCACATGATCTGTTGTGGCGACGGATTTAACGATCTCTCCATGATCCGGTTCGCCGGGCTTGGCGTGGCAATGGAAAATGCGCAAAAAGAGGTAAAAGAAGCGGCAGACTTTATCACCTATTCCAATGATGAGGACGGCGTCTGTCACGTTGTGAACAAATTTATGCTTGGTATAGAAGAATAAGGAAGGAAAACGTATGGCAACACTTGGGATTCCGCAGAATACGATAGAGGTTCTGCAGAAATATCATTTTAATTTTCAGAAAAAATTTGGACAGAACTTTCTGATCGATACGCATGTACTCGAAAAGATCATTGCGGCGGCAGATGTGACAAAGGATGATTTTGTCCTTGAGATCGGACCGGGGATCGGCACGATGACACAGTATCTGTGTGAGCACGCACGGGCAGTGGCGGCAGTGGAGATCGACAAAAACCTGATCCCGATCCTCGGCGATACGCTGGGGGCGTATGACAATGTGGAGATCATAAACCAGGATATTTTAAAGGTAGATATTAGAAAACTGGCAGATGAGAAAAATGGAGGCAGACCGATCAAGGTCGTTGCGAATCTTCCTTATTATATCACGACGCCGATCATCATGGGACTGTTTGAAAGCCATGTGCCGATCGATTCCATCACCGTCATGGTGCAAAAGGAAGTGGCAGACCGCATGCAGGTCGGCCCGGGCACCAAGGACTATGGCGCGCTCTCACTGGCAGTGCAGTATTACGCAGCACCGGAGATTGTTGCGATCGTACCGCCAAACTGCTTTATGCCGCGCCCGAAGGTCGGTTCCGCGGTCATCCGTCTGACCAGACACAAGGAGCCGCCGGTACAGGTGGAGGACGAAAAGCTGATGTTCCGTATTATCCGCGCGTCGTTCAACCAGCGCAGAAAAACGCTCGCGAACGGACTGAAAAATTCCGGGGAGCTCACGCTTTCCAAAGAAGTGATCGAAGAGAGTATCACAGAGCTTGGCGTTCCGGTCACGATCCGCGGCGAAGCGCTCTCACTCGCACAGTTCGCCGAACTGAGCAATATCATCTTAAAGAAAATGTAATTTGGCAGAGCGACAGCATAAAAACAGATCCCATGCATAAAATAAACGGACAAGGTGGGATCATAAAGTGAAAGAAAAAATAAAAATCATGCTGTCGCTCGTAATCTTTTTATTTTTGTTTCCCTATATCGTGACCGTGTTTTTTCAGGGGACACCGGTTGCGGGGGAGTCGGTCTATGAGACAGCTACCGAGACTGCGGTGATGGCACAGGGCAGTATGCCAAAGGAACGGGAACAGCTGATCGCCATTCTGGCAAAAGAGATCCATGTAGACAGCGAGCGCGAGGCAATCCGTGCGCAGGCAGTGATCGCGCGCGCAAATTATGACTATGCCGTGGCGGCGGGCAGGGAGCCGGAGAGCGGACTTTCCGTCCAGGAGATGATGGCGGCGTTCGGCGAGAAAAACTTTGCCACGGATTATCAGATCCTTGCGGACGCAGTGGATGACACGGCAGATATCACGGTATCTTACGGCGGCAATACCACGCTGATGCTGCCCTACCATGCAGTCAGCGCGGGAAAGACAAGGACTGCGGCAGAACTTCCTTATCTGACCGGCGTGGACAGTCAGGCGGATCTTCCGTCAGAAGATTATCTGAAAGTGATTTATTTTGAAAAAACGGAATTTCTGGCACAATTAGAGCAGATATTTCCGAATGCGGCATTTCAGGAGACGGATCCGGTCTCACAGATCGCGATCGACGGCAGGGATGACGGCGGTTATGTGACTTCGGTGACGGTCTGCGGCACGACGGTATCCGGGGATGAGTTCCGGGACAGATTCGGGCTTGCCTCGGCGTGTTTTACGATCGCGGAAGTGGACGGACGGGTGCGTGTTGTCACGAAAGGTCTCGGACACGGCTACGGATTATCCCAGTGGGGAGCCAACGAACTCGCGAAGGACGGGAAGGACTGCGTGGAAATTTTAAAATATTATTTTCCAAATATCGAAATAACAGAATAAAAAGTAAAAATACGTCAACACTATACATAGAAAATAAGACTATGGATGGTGATGATATGAGAAAGGATAAATGGAGAAAATTTTTAAAACAGAAACAGTTTATGTTTGCGGCGGGGCTTATGGTCGTTGCGGCGGCGGGAATGACAGGAATTTACGTTTCGGAGCAGACGAATCGGAATGAGCAGTATGAGCAGAAGGCAGAGCCGGATGGCGAAAAATATGTGACAGAGGAAGAAACCGAAGTGGAACCGGCAGAGGATGTTTCCAATATCCTGCTTCCGGAAGTGAGTGAACCACAGACCGAGCAGGTCATGCCTTCCGTGGAAACGGACGTGGAGACGGAGTCTGTGGAAGAAGAGGCAGAGGCGGCGGTTCCGACCGGAACGACCACGGCAGAGTTAAATTTCTCGGAGAGCTCCGAACTGCTCTGGCCGCTTCAGGGAAATGTGATCATGAATTACAGTATGGATCAGACCGTCTATTACGCGACGCTCGATTCCTATCGTTACAATCCGGCGGTCATCATTGCCGGTGAGGTCAATGACAAGGTGACCTGCGCGGCTGACGGCATCATTACGGATATTTCCACAAACGAGGAGACCGGATGCACGGTAACGATGGATCTCGGCAACGGCTATTCCGCCGTTTACGGTCAGTTAAAAGAAGTTCCGTTCCATGCGGGCGCTTATGTGGAGGCGGGCGATGTGCTCGGCTATGTCAGTGAGCCGACCAAATACTATTCCGTTGAGGGCAGCAACCTTTATTTCGCGTTGCGCCACGGGGAAGAGACCATTGATCCGATCACGTTTTTTGAATAAAATCAGGTACAAACATTTTGATTTTCGAAAAATTATAGTATAATGAACGACATCAGGATATAGAATAAGGAGGGACATATGGAGTCACTCAGTCAGAACGGACAGGTGCAGGACTGGATCCGCAGCGCACTTGGAAACCGTGGGATCGATGCGGAAAAAACATTATACTATTGTAAAAATTTATATGAGTACGCAAGAAAGACCAAAGATGAAACATTACTCGGCTTCTCCGCCTATTACATGGGGGAAGCCTATTACATATTGAACAACGTGGACAAACTCTTTGAAAGTCTGTCTGTCGCGCTTGCGTATCTCGACCGGAGCGGACAGTGGGAGCTTCTTTCGCGCAGTTACAATCTGCTTGCGATCACATCCGCAAACCGTGGAAACGCGCCGCTTGCGATGGACTATTACTTAAGCGCGCTCTCCTATTGTGAAAAATATCACATGCAGGATGTCGGGATCATCGTGAATATGAACATCGGCACGCTCTACAACCGGCTCGGGGAGTACAGTCAGGCGCAGCAGTACTATGAGATCGGCTATCAGACGCTTTGTAAGACCAAGATGTCACCGGAGTATTTCAGTTATCTTCTTACCTATTATATTGGGATCGGAAATACTTACCTGTACCGGGAGTTTCCGGAAAAAGCGGCGTATTACATCCAAAAAGCCGAGGTGGATTGCAAGGACAGACTCGGAAAGATCGAGGAGATCGCACTTTGCTGTTTTAAGGCGCGCTGTTACAATTCCATGGGACACACAAAAAGCAGGGACGACTGCATTGAACAGATCCGTGGGATGATGGAGCAGCCGATGGAATTTCTCTCGGTGTTCGATGATCTTTACGCGTACTGCGAAATGCTTTTCCTGATCGGAAAAAGTGAGGATTTCCTCGCGGTGCTATCTTCCATGGAGGAGCTTGCGACAAAAGCGGGGATCACCCATATCCGCAGACAGCTTCTGGCGTTAAAGATCCGTTATTACAAGGTGAAGGGTGAGACGGAGCATTACAAAGAGGCGGCGGCGCAATATTTTGAGCTGGCAGAACTGATGGAAAACGAAAACCGTTACACGGTGCTCAGCATGTTAAATATCCGAAAATCCTTAGAGGAGACGGCAAAACAGCGGAAAGCCATGGAAGAGCAGAACCGTATCTTGCAGAAACGCTCGGAGACGGATGCGCTGACCGGCATGTACAACCGTTTCCGGCTGAACGATTACGCGGAAGAGGCGTTTCAGCGCGCAATGCGGGAGCAGACGCCGCTTGCCGTGGAGATTCTTGACATTGATTACTTTAAACAGTATAACGATCATTACGGACATCAGGCAGGGGACGACTGTATCCGTCATATCGCCGACTGCATCCGGGATCTGATGCGGCAAAGCGGTATCTTCGGTGCGCGTTACGGCGGGGACGAATTTATATTGATCTACGAGGGCTGCACCAGGGAAAAAGTACTGGAACTGGCGCTTCAGCTGCGGGAAAGCATTATAAATCTGAGACTGGAGCACAGCTGTTTCCCGGCGGCGGAGTATGTCACGATCTCACAGGGCATCTGTTTGGATGTCCCGCGCGAGGATGGAAAGATCTGGGATTTTTTACATACGGCGGATGGAATGCTGTATCAGGTGAAAAAGCAGAAGCGAAGCAACGTAAGCATCGGCGCTTTCGGAGAAAAAGAAGGAACGATCTACGGACAGGAACCGAAAAGCGATTCTTTCGTATAATATGGTAAGACGGGATTTAAAAATTCGCAATCGAATCTCTTTTTACCAGAAGAAGTACAACAGGAAAGATCAGGTTTAACTACCGGTTTATCGATTGCTTTCTATAGAGCGGGATGGCAGATGCAATCCCGTGTACATAAAATCGTATGCCCGTATGTTTTATGAAGGTTTTGGAAAGTCTATGAAAGAAGAAATAAAAAATTATACCTATATGCTTTTGTGCGCGGACGGGACGTATTACACCGGATGGACGAATCAGATCCGCAAACGCATCCGGGCGCACAACAGTGGAAAGGGAGCCAAATACACGAAAGGCCGTGGGCCGCTAAAGCTGGTGTATCTGGAGATCTCGGATACGAAAGAGGCGGCAATGAAACGGGAGGCTGCCATAAAAAAGCTGACGCGGAGGGAAAAAGAGGCGCTGATACAGACGGAGGAATCCCTGGCGCTGGTGCGTCAGGTCACAGAAATACCGTTTGACAATTAAAGATACCTCTGCTATGATAGCAACGACATGTAGAGTTATGGGCTGTTGTGCAATCCTTGGTAACTTTGTAGATTGTATAGCAGCTTTTTTTGATGAAAGAAAGGAAATAAATGGAGACATTAAGGTTTGATGAATTAGAATTAAGCCCGCAGATTCTGCGCGGTATCAAAGATATGGGATTTGAAGAAGCATCTCCGATCCAGGCACAGGCGATCCCGGTTGTGTTAAGCGGCAGAGACGTGATCGGCCAGGCACAGACCGGAAGCGGAAAGACAGCCGCATTCGGGATCCCGATGCTTGAAAAAGTAGATCCGGACAATAAAAAGACACAGGTCATTATCCTTTCCCCGACCAGAGAGCTTGCGATCCAGGTGGCGGATGAGATCCGCAAATTGAGCAAATATATGCACGGGATCAAGATCCTCCCGGTATATGGCGGACAGGATATCACAAAGCAGATCCGTTCCTTAAAAGGCGGCGCACAGATCATCATCGGTACACCGGGGCGTGTCATGGATCATCTGCGCAGAAAAACGATCCGCTGTGAACATGTGCATACCGTTGTGCTGGATGAGGCGGATGAGATGTTAAACATGGGATTCCGTGAGGATATCGAGACGATCCTTTCCTATATCCCGGAGGAACGCCAGACGGTCTTATTTTCCGCAACCATGCCAAAGGCGATCCTTGATATCACAAAGAAATACCAGAAAGACGCGGTAACGATCAAGGTGGTAAAAAAGGAACTCACCGTTCCGAGCATCGATCAGTATTACTATGATGTAAAGCGCAAGGATAAGGTGGATGTGCTGACCAGACTGTTAGACTACTACGATCCGAAGCTTTCCATCGTATTCTGCAACACCAAGCGTATGGTAGATGAGCTCGCGAGCGAACTGCAGGGCAGGGGATATTTCGCGGAAGGACTGCACGGAGATATGAAGCAGTCCCAGAGAGACCGTGTCATGAACAGTTTCCGAAACGGCAAGACCGAGATCCTGATCGCGACGGACGTGGCGGCGCGTGGTATCGATGTTGACGATGTCGAGGCGGTATTCAACTTTGACATTCCGCAGGATGACGAGTACTATGTACACCGTATCGGCCGTACCGGACGTGCAGGCCGTACCGGACGCGCGTTTACGTTTGTGCGTGGAAAAGAAGTATACAAATTAAAGGATATCCAGCGCTACTGCAAGACCAAGATCCTTGCACAGCCGATCCCGACCAGCGAAGATGTCGCGCAGATCAAGATGGAAAAGATCATGGATAAGATCGAGCAGATCATTGATGAGGAAGATCTGACAGATATGATCAATCTGATCGATGAACAGGTCAATGAGTCGGATTATACTTCGATGGATATTGCGGCGGCATTCCTTAAAATGGCATTGGGCGAGGGCGACAGCAGCGAGGCGGATGACGCCAACTACAACTTTGGTGATACCGGCGCGGAAGACGGTATGGTACGTCTCTTTATCAATATCGGAAAGAAACAGAAGGTAAAACCGGGCGATATTTTGGGAGCGCTTGCAGGGGAATCCGGAATGCCGGGTAAACTGGTCGGCGCGATCGACATGTATGATAAATATACGTTTGTTGAAGTTCCGTGTGAATATGGAAAAGAAGTGCTTCAGGCGATGAAAAACGTAAAGATCAAAGGAAAATCAATCAGTATCGAACCGGCAAACAGCAAATAAGATACGGGGGGAAAGAAACATGGGATTATTTGGAAAGAAAGACCGTGAGAAGGCGGGACAGTTTATATTTCTGACAGAGCAGATCTTTTCCATGGGGCAGATCGGGATCGCGGCAGTCGGAACCGTGAGCGGAAAGGTGCATGTGGGAGATGCCGTTTATCTGTATCATCCCGGCGTTCCGCTTGCTGCGGCGAGAGTAGATAAGTTAGAGCTTGCTCCGGGAAGAGGCGCAGAGGAAGCGGAAAACTGCATGGTTTCTCTGCATTTTGAAAATATGCGGCGGGAAAATATACAGAGATTTGCCGTGCTCAGCAATATCCGTCCGGATCAGATGGCGGAGCAGAAGGAAACGGTGGAAAATCCACAGCTGCGCGGACTGCTTTCGGGTTACGCGAAGTTTGAAAAGGAGCCGGAGTTTCTGCGGTTGTTTCATTACAGCATCGCGCATGCCAAATTTATGATGGCGGTGTTTGCGGATGGAACAAACCTGTCCTTCCCAACGGTGGCAAACACGGATGGAACCTCTGCGATCCCGGTCTTTACGGATCCGGAAGCGCTGCTTAGATGGCAGAATGTCTTTGACGAAAAACATCCGAAGAAGACGGCAGTGCAGACCTTTGGGGAAGCAGCTGCGCTCAGTCGAAACGGGAATGACGGGATCGTGATCAATCCGTTTGATGACGCGCCGTACTTTTTATCCAATGATCTCATAACAAAGATTTCCCGGTAAATAAAAAAGAAAAAAGACAGTAAAAAGAGAGGACGTGACGTCCTCTCTTTTTGGGGAGTTTAGGATAAAATAAAAGGAAGGTATCCTTTTAAGGAGTTTGGCTTGTTTGTGTTTCTGCATATAATATAATACAGGTTTTAAGAAAAGTCAACTTCTTTTTGTGCAAAAAACATAAAAAATACAAAAAATATAAAAGAACAATGTGTAAAAACGCTAAAACACAGTAAAGAACTAGGCTGTGCGTTCTACGGTTTCGTGAATTTCTTCTGTGCCGGAAGCGTGCATACGGTCATATTCCTCAATAAACACATTCGTCTTACCGGCGTCTGCCGTAAGTTCTGCGATCACATTGTTTACCGTCTTAAATCGTTCTGCGTTATCGGAGCACATCGCGCAGGTTTCCTCGGAGGAAGCGCTGATCTCCTCACTCGTTGAGGAAAGCGTGTTGGTGTCATCGATGAGCGTCTTATTGGTCTCTGTCAAAAGTCTGGTCTTTTCATTCATATCCTCAGATTTTTCCATCTCATTCATCACGGTATCCATCGACGTGATGGTATCGGTCGCGTTGTCATTTAACTTGATGATGATCGATTCAATATTTTCCGTAGAGTCTTTGGTCTGTTCGGAAAGCATACGGATCTCCTCCGCGACAACGGCAAAGCCTTTTCCGGCTTCCCCGGCACGGGCTGCCTCGATCGTGGCATTTAGCGCGAGTAGATTCGTGCGTGAGGAGATCTGCTGGATGATACCGATGATCTTCTGCATATCCTTGGTGTGGTCGTGAAGTGCGGTCATATTGGATTTTACGGTATGGTTTTCCCGCTCGTAAAGGCGGATCGCGTCGGCGGAAATACCAAGCAGGTCTGCGACTTTGTGGATGGTATAATGAATGTTCATGTAATCGCTCCGTTCTTTTTGGCAATTATTATAGCACCGTAAGGAAAAAACTGCCATGTGCAAAAGTGAATAATTGTAGGTATGAATAAAATATTTTCGGAATAGGATAGAACATAGTAGATACAGGGAGGCCTTTTATGCAGCGATTTGTTACATATATCTATGCTTATGAGAATAATAACAAAAATCAGAATGTCGGGTTTGCCAAGGTGGATATCCGGGGCGATTACTGTCAGGTGGAGATCCATTTGAAACGAACCGGATATACCAATGTGAAGTGTCCGGTCTATCTTTTTGTGCGGGAAAATGAGGTGATCGTCGGCGTGGAGATCGGCGAGATCGCGCTGGTAAACGGCTGCGGCGATTTTGTGCGCCAGTTAAACTGTAATGGAGTGGGCGAGACACCCTATTGCATGAAGGATATGAAAGGGATTCTCATCTTTTTGGATAATACGGTGATGTTTGCGAGCCAGTGGGATGAAAAGGCGATCTACCGGAAAAACTTTAAGCCCTATGAGGAGACAAAAGAGATCCCGGTGGAGCAGGCGGAGGACGCGGCAGAGGAGCCGGAGGAATCCGGTCAGATGGAGAAATTGCAGGTCGAGAGCGTGCAGGCACAGCAATCCCGGGAACAGCAGACGGAGGAACTGCAGCCGGAAACGCAGCGATCCGGGGATATGTGGATGGATTTATGGGAAAAGCTTAACGGGATGTACGGAGCAAAAAACCTGTTTGAAAGTATGCCGGAGATCTCCGGGATCCACATGGAATTAAAGGATTTGCGGGAACTGCCAAAGAAATACTGGTATCTCGGCAGCAACAGTTTTTTGCTGCACGGTTTTTTCAATTACCGCCATCTGCTCCTTGGAAAAGTGGAAAATGAGAGCGGGAGAAAGTGGTTTATCGGCGTGCCGGGCATTTACCAGAACCAGGAAAAAGTGCTTGCGGCGGTCTTTGGATTCCCGGAATTCCGGCAGGAAAAGGACACCGGGGTAAAGACCGGGCAATTTGGTTACTGGTATCGTTTTATGGATGAATGAGACTGTAAAGATAATGGTCGGCCCATTCGCCCTGGATCCGGGCGTTTTGCCGGAGCAGTCCCTCGCACTTGAAATAGAGGGATTCGAGCAGGCGGATGGACGGGGTATTTCCGGGCATGACGCATGCAGTGATCCGGTGCAGACCGAGATCGCCGAACATGATATCAATGCCCTCGATCAGAGCTTCCGTCGCATAGCCATGGTGCCAGAAGCGCTCGTCAAATTTATAACCGACCTCACAGCTGTCATAGATAGAGCGTGTGATGTCGCGGAAACAGATGGTTCCGATGATCCGGTCGGGATCGTCTTTTAAAAACACATAAAAGCGCACGGCGGAAAGCTGCACGGTCAGATTATATTCGCATAGCAGAACGGATTTCTGGTATTTTACGGTATAAAAATTGTCCGGCCGGCTGGCTTCATATTTTTCAAAAAGTTCTTTGTTGTCCAGATAGAAACAGAGGACTTTTTTTGCGGCCTCCGGGCGCAGTACTTTTAAGATCAGTCGGTCAGTCTCATAAATCAGGTTCATAGTTTGGTCTACTCCGTAAATTTTGCTATATTTGAATTCTATGTTATTATTATAGCAGATATTGACCGATGCGAAATAAAAATATGTGCGGGAAGGAAGGATGAGCCGGTGGAAGAACAGGAAAAATTCATGCGCGAAGCGCTAAAACAGGCAAAGAAGGCGTATAAGATCGGAGAGGTGCCGATCGGCTGCGTGATCGTGCAGGACGGAAAGATCATTGCCCGTGGTTACAACCGCAGAAATACGGACAAGGTCACGCTGGCGCATGCCGAGATCGCGGCGATAAAAAAAGCCAGCAAAAAGACCGGTGACTGGAGGCTGGAGGACTGTACGATGTATGTGACTTTAGAGCCATGTCAGATGTGTGCCGGGGCGATCGTGCAGTCGCGCATGAAAAAGGTCGTGATCGGATGTATGAACCCCAAAGCGGGTTGCGCCGGCTCGGTGTTAAATCTGCTTCAGATGCAGGAGTTTAATCATCAGGTGGAGCTTGAGCGGGGAGTGCTTGAGGAAGCGTGCTCAGAGATATTAAGCCGCTTTTTTAAGGAGCTGCGTGTGCGCAACAAAAAGGCGAAACAGGAATTGACAACCCCATGAAAAACCGTTATACTAAAAGAACTCGGGCAGCCGGGGGAGTAGCGGTACCCTGTACCAGCAATCCGCTAGAGCTGGGGTGATATCCCGCCGCGGGTTTTTGGGCTGTAAAGCTGCCCTTCGCAAGTGGCGTTGAAGTCTGGGTCTTACGCAATAGGAACTTACGAACCGTGTCAGGTTGGGAACAAAGCAGCACTAAGTAAGAGCTCTTATGTGCCGTGAGGTCGCCTGGGCCGAGCTAACTACGGAGGTAACGTTTGTGGTCCGGATTCAAAGCGGGATGCCCGATAAAAAAGAGTACAGAAGTATAAGACACTGGCTGATGATGCAGGTCTTATACTTTTTTTATTTGACGGCCACGGATCAGAGCGGGATGCGGGAAGCATTTCGGCTCTGTAATGGGGACGAGGAAAGGAAGCAGATATGATACAGGATATTTTTCCGCATGTTTATCACAATGAATTTACACCGCACGCACCGAAGGCGCAGGATATCGTGCTGATCTTTGACGGAAATGAGGTGCTGTTAGATGAAAAGAATAAATGGATGCTCACATTTGAAGAGGTAAAAGCGCGGATCGGGGAACAGGAGGCAGAGTACCGCTATCTTTTTCAGATCGATGACACCGGATTTTTCTATTTGCGCAATGCGGATGTGGACAAAATACCGGGGCTTTGCAGGTGCAGGAAAAACATTTTCCGTACCTACGCGCCGCGTCATCTTGCGTTTGCGGGCATTACGGCATTTAATCTGTATCAGTGGCGGGAGAGTCATCAGTTTTGCGGAAGATGCGGCGGGCAGTTAGAGCCGGATGAAAAGGAGCGCGCAATGCGCTGTCCGAAGTGCGGAGAGATCGTCTATCCGGTGATCTCACCGGCGGTCATCATCGGTCTGATCGATCCGGAAAGAGACCGCATCCTGTTTACAAAATATGCGGACCGTGATTATAAAAAATACGCGCTGATCGCCGGCTTTTCGGAGATCGGAGAGACACTGGAACAGACCGTGGCAAGGGAAGTAAAAGAGGAGGTCGGGCTTTCGGTCAAGAACATCCGCTATTACAAAAACCAGCCGTGGGCATTTACGGGAACACTTTTAGTCGGCTTTTTCGCGGAACTGGATGGAGCGGATGACATCACGTTAGAGGAGGACGAGCTCGGAGAGGCGACCTGGTTTACCAGGGAAAATATGCCGCCGACCGACAATGATATCTCGCTGACAGCGGAGATGATGGAAGTATTCCGGCGGGGTGAGGAGAAGTAAGGATGTCGGCCCGTATGCATACTGGCTTGCATCCGGTATTGCAACAGACTGCGACAGCACAATGATCGAAAATGACATTGAACTGTTCTGCAACGAAAATCTGGCGCAGTAGGGCTGGAAAACAGCAGAAAGATAGAGCATATAAGAGAGGGAAAGGTGTTCGCAGCAGTTAAACGCTGTGAACATCTTTCTTTTTTAACAGGAAAATGGCGGTTTCCAGGAATAAAAACAGGAAAAGCGCGGCAGAAAACAGAAACGGCACATAAGTGCCTGCCATATTATCCGTAGCGGAATTCGCGTTCATTGCGAGCATCATAAGCGCATAAGGCCAGAAATAGCCGGCGCCCTTTGCAACTATGCCAAGACTTACGATGCTGCCGAACAGGGCAAGGATGACCGGAACGGAAAAACTCCGGATGACCATGGAAAGTAGTAGGGACAGCGCAATGATCCCGAGACTTCCGATACAGCCGCGAAACAGCCAGAAAATACAGGAAAGCGGCATCAGACCGGGCAGACCGGCGAGTTTTCCGCAAACGAAAAACAGGATGCCGATCCAGATCTGGGTGAAAACGGTCATCTGAAACAGGACGATGAATTTTGCCAGGATCAGATCTTTTAATGGAACCGGCGCGGTCATAAGAAAGTTCCAGTTGTGGTTTAAATGTTCCATGCGCCAGAGATACGCGGCATAGGCGGCGATCAGAGGAGCATAGAAAAAGTCCGTATAAAACAGCGTGTGCTGGGTCCACAGGCTGTACCAGCCATTTTTTAAGACGGCAAGATTGCCGAGGTAATTAAAGGTTCCCATAATGGCGGGAAAAACAGGTACGATCAGAAACAGGAGCCAGATGGCAGAGGATCTCAGTTTCTTTCGTTCTGCGCGTATGCATGATCTTAACATATTAAACATCCTTTCTTTCAAATAAAGCGGTTCCGATGATACCTGCCAGAACAAGCAGGATCAGGATAACGAGCAGATGACCGGTGGAGAGCGGTGATTCCAGGTAGGAAACCGTGCGCGCCGCAGGATCCCAGTTGATGTGGACGGTCGCGAGCTGGCAAAAATAGGACCAGATGACAAACTGGGCAAATGTTTCCGAAAAAAACAGTGAAAACAGTCCGAAAAAGGAGCCGATCAGACCGAGCGCAAGTGGAATGATCTGGTTATCAAAGAAAAACGAAAGGATTTCCTGAAACAGATAGATGCATGTGCCGGTCAGAAAAGTGGTCACAAAAAAGCTGATCAGATGTGTGACCGGAAGCGGCTGTGTGAATGCAAGTTTTTTTCCAAAGAACAGGATAAGCAGGCATTCAAAGCACGCAGTTACCGCAAAAAGCAGGGTTCCGATCAGGGATTTGGCAAAAAAGATATTCCCGCGCTTTTCCAGTGTACATAACAGCTTCAGTGTGTTTCCCTTGTGCTCGGTGTCCCAGATGCGGCTCGCAAGTACCGCAAGAAATAAAGGAAACACGACCGTGTTGATGGTAGGAAGGCTGTAAAGCATGGAAAAATAACCACTTGCACGGGCAGCATCATCCACATTTCGAAAATCCATGGCGCACCACAAAAACAGAAAGCCGTACAGGCAGAGCATCAGCAGTGGAAAATGGCGCCGCCGCATTTTTTTCAATTCTGTATGAAAAGCTGCGATCATGATAAGCACACACTCCTTCCGGTCAGGTCTAAGAAGATGTCTTCCAGACTCTTTTTGGATTCTTCGATCCGAAAAACTTCGATGTGATTCGTGATCAGTGCATGTAGAACGCCGGAAAGCTCAGAGTCGGAAAGCATTGGCAGAGAAAGGATAGTATCTCTGTGATCCGGCCCGGAGGTGGAAAGCGATGCCGGAACATGCTTCTCCTTTAACAGGGCAAGCGCGCGTTTCGGTTCGGAGGTGCGCAGATGCAGACTTTCCTGGCTGTGGGCGTGCAGTACATGGAGAGAATTTTCAAATAAGAGCTCTCCGTGATCGATAATGCCGATTTCGGCCGCCATCTGGTCGATCTCAGACAGCAGGTGGCTGGAAACGAGTACGGTCATTCCATACTGTTTCGGGAGGCGGCAGATCAGTTCGCGGATCTCCTGAATACCGGCAGGATCGAGACCGTTTGTCGGTTCGTCAAGCAGGATCAGTTTCGGATTTCCGAGTAAGGCACAGGCGATGCCGAGACGCTGCTTCATGCCGAGCGAGTAATGTTTTACCTTCTTATTCCCGATGTCGTTTAAATGTACGATTTCAAGGGCATGGGAGACGGATTTTTTGTTTACACCCTTTAACGTTGCGGCGATCTCAAGATTTTCCCGTCCGCTTAAATGTCCGTAGTAGGCAGGTGATTCGATCAGCGAACCGATCATGGAAAGAACGGTAAGTCTGTTTTTCTCATTCATGGTTTTGCCGAGAATGCGCACAGCTCCTTCGGTCGGTTTTACAAGTCCTAGCATCATTTTCATGGTCGTACTTTTTCCGGCACCGTTCGGACCTAAAAAACCGTAAACACAGCCGGATGGTATGTTTAAATTTAAGTGGGAAACACGCAGTTCACCCTTATATTCCTTGCATAGATTTTTTGTCTGGATTGCGTAGTTCATGATGGATACCTCTCTTTCTTAGCCGGGACAGATGTGTTGTCGCTGTCCTGCGATAAGTCTAAGATAAAGCAGAGGTCTTAGATCTGACTGAAGTGCCCATTAAGATTAGCTTAAATTTGGGTATAGAAAAAATGGAGATAGGGGGACTCGAACCCCTGACCTATACGTTGCGAACGTATCGCTCTCCCAACTGAGCTATATCCCCATTTGACGAAGTTTATTATAACACCATTCTGTAAAAAAAAGCAAGACGCACTGAAAAATAAATTGAAAATCTGCGTTGCCTTAAATTTGCCTTAAATTTTGCCCATATTTCTTTTGGAAAGCATAGAAAACCGCTATAATTGTGGAAAGAAAAGAGATGGGAGCAGATTTTATGGAACGGATACAGGACGCAAAAATATTACTGGTGGACGATAATGCAGAACTTCTGGAACTGCTGTTAAAAATACTGACCGGGGAAGGTTATAACAGGCTGTTTCCCGCAAAAAACTGCAGGGAGGCAAGGGAGCTTTTTGAGAATGAACAACCGGATTTTATGATCCTTGATGTGAATCTGCCGGACGGCGACGGATTTCATTTATTTATGGAATTCCGGGCAAAAGAGGATGTTCCGGCATTGTTTCTTTCGGCGCGCGATGAGGATCAGGACCGGCTGTTCGGACTTGGGCTTGGTGCAGATGATTATATCACAAAGCCTTTTCTGACGCAGGAGCTGCTGCTTCGGGTCTCATTGATCCTAAAACGGACTTACCGCACGGTGCTAAATCCCGTGCAGACTGCCGGGATAAAGATTGGAAACGCTATGGTGGATTTTCGGAGCGCAACGATAAAAAAAGATGGCGCAGAAAGTGCGCTTACGGCGAAGGAACTTGCTATTTTAAAGAAGCTGGCGGACAACCGGGGCAATATCGTGACTTTTGACATGCTCTGCGAGGCAGTCTGGGGGGATGGCTATTATGGCTATGAAAATACGCTGATGGTGCATATGAGGCATCTCAGGGAAAAGATCGAGGACAATCCGTCGAAACCGGAATATATTTTGACCGTGCGGGGACTCGGCTACCGGCTGGCAAAAGAGGTGGCGGAATGAAAAGTCTATTTAAGATCATGCGAAATTACGTCGGCACGGCAGTTTTCATCACCTGTATGGTTTTAGTGCTGAATTTCATGCTGTTAGCAGGACTGACCCTGCATTATGGAACGCAGAGCGAAGCAAAGGGAAAAATCTCGCAGATCGCGCGGGAGATCCAAAACAGCGGGGACGGTTATGTCCTTACAGATCAGGGAGAAACGCTTTTAAATGGTTA
The DNA here is from genome assembly GCA_902363825.1 of Lachnospiraceae bacterium. Taxonomy (GTDB): domain Bacteria; phylum Bacillota; class Clostridia; order Lachnospirales; family Lachnospiraceae; genus Roseburia_D; species Roseburia_D yibonii. Next base: position 11,336 of record CABJBK010000018.1, on the reverse strand, counting down.
TGCATGGGCATTTCTGCTGGATGCCGGGGGAAATGTCATCTGGAGCTATGACACACCGGAGGATTTCCCCGAGAGGTATACAGCGGCGGATGTTGCGGCGTTCAGCAAGTGGTATCTGGACGACTACCCGGTGCAGTGCTGGAAGCAGGGTGAAAAGCTGCTTGTAGTCGGAGAGGAAAAGGACAGTGTCTGGAAACACCAGATGGAGTTTGGAATGCCGTTTATGAAAAAGATCGGATCGATGTTTAGAACCATACTTCTGGCAAACGGAGGGCTGATCCTTTTATTTTGTTTTTTCTTCGGACTGCATTTTTACCGTTCGCTTCGTCCGCTGGCTGCGGGGATCGAAGATCTTGCAAAAGAAGAGAGTATTCATTTGCAGGAAAAGGGCATGACGGGAGAACTGGCAGAAAAGTTAAATCAGACATCGGAGCGTCTGGAGCGGCAGAAAGCCGTGATCGAGGCGCGGGATACAGCGCGGACAAACTGGATCGCTGGGGTGTCGCATGATATCCGTACACCGCTTTCGATGATCATGGGCTATGCCGAGCAGCTTCTTTCTGCGGAAAATATGGACACCGAGCAGAAAAAACAGCTTGGTATCATATGGGATCAGGGCGTGAAGATCAAGCATCTGATCGAGGATCTGAACCTGACATCAAAACTGCAGTATCAGATGCAGCCGCTGCGGCAGGAGGAGTTTCATCCCGCAAAGCTGATGCGGCAGATCGTTACCTCGTATTATAATAACGGACTTGCCGGGTGCTATGAGATCCATTTCGATGCGGCGGGAAAAGTGGAGCCGATCCTCATCACAGGGGATGTGAGCCTTTTGACGCGGGCGTTTGAAAATCTGATCGGGAACAGCATCCGCCATAATGAGAATGGCTGCACGGTTGACATAACTATGAATACCTGCACAGATGGAAGCGGGATGGGCTGGCTTGTGACGGAGATGAAGGATGATGGCTGCGGGATACCGGAGAACGTGATACAGGGACTGGAAGAAGAACAGATGGGAAGCGGACAGCAGAGCGGGCAAATAGCCGGGCAGCCGCAGACTGAGAAGGAATCCGTCAGCAGACCGCATATCATGGGGCTTTTTGTGGTAAAGCAGATCGTTCTCTCCCATGGCGGAAAATTTGAGATCAGGGCGGCAAAAAAGGGTGCGGATATCCGGGTGCTGCTTCCGCTTGCGGCGGAAAAGAGGACGGAGCAGAGGTGACGGTTTAAGGTTCCAGTGCGGAATTCATGTGTTCCATCTTTTCCTCTGCCTGATAAATGAGGCGGCTGCATTCTAAAAGCTCATCGGAAAAATCTTCGGTATTTACAATGCCGTTACTGATGGTCTTATATTTGATATCATGCTCCAGACTTGCCCAGAGATCCATGGCGAGCGTGCGGATCTGAAGCTCCACCGGAACCAGCTGTTTTTTGTTCATGAAATAGACCGGAACGCGTACGATCATATGTAAGCTGCGGTAGCCGTTCGGTTTCGGATTCTCAATGTAGTCTTTGACATCAATGATGTAAAGGTCATCCTGTGCCATAATGCGGTCACGGATCAGATAGACATCCTTGATATACGGGCACACGACACGCACCCCCGCAATGTCAAAAATGTTGTTGCAGGCACAGCCAAGGGTCAGATTCAGATCCTTTTTCTGTAACTTGCCAAGAATACTCTGCGCGGATTTCAAGCGCGTGTCGATATGGTGGATCGGACAGCGCTGTTTGCGGAACTTGAATTCATCCTTGATGATATCAAGCCTTGCCGTTGTCACACACATGGCGGCGTTGTACATCCGTAAGATCGGTTCCATCGTCTGGGAAAATTCATCGGTGATATCCGCGATCTTTTCCATGCTGTCATCTACACCGCGCTGCATCGGCACGAGCTCATTGACCGAAAAGACATTGTTCTGTTCGGTTACATACTGATTGACCTCGATGTGGTTGTTGATTTCTATGTTTGTAATATTTGATGGGTTTGATTCTGAATTGTTTTTTCCTTTCATGTAAAATCCCCCGTTTAATTTCTACATTTATCATTATAACAAAAAGATATAAAATGGGGATAAAGGAAACATTAAAAGTTTATGAAATGCGTTGTTGGGGAAAAAGAACTATGCTACACTTTCAGACAAGAAGCATCGTGTTACAAGGTGGATACCCTCCCGGACTTGCAAAAGAAGGGAGGTGATGCGGATGGATACATACCAGATCCTGGAGTTATTGTTTTTGGGCGGTTCGTTCCTGATAGCATTGCTTACCTACATTGATAGGAATAATAAGCGAAAATAAAAAAGCCTACCTTGTACTTGGCGGTCCGAGGTAGGCTTTAGCCTTAAACGGGAAGCGAACCACTTTGTGGGCGATTGCTTCTTTTTGTGACTTCATTATAATATGCATAGAGGTAAATTTCAAGCAATATTCGAAAAAGCACTATCTGCAATGTATTTAGCACATAATATATATTTGTTTCAAAAAGTGCCATGTATAATATTTTTATAAAATAAGAAGAAATGCTGTCGCGGCGGCAGTGTGCTGCATAAAATAAAAGGATGGGAGAATGGATGATGAAATTTACAAAGATGCATGGCTGTGGAAATGATTATGTTTATATAAATTGTCTGGAAGACAAAGCAGACGATCCGGCAGAGCTTGCCAGACGTGTGAGCGACCGTCATTTTGGCATCGGTTCCGACGGGCTGATCCTGATCTGTCCTTCCGATCGGGCGGATGTGCGCATGCGCATGTTCAATGCGGACGGTTCGGAGGGCGAGATGTGTGGCAATGGCATCCGCTGCGTGGCGAAGTATGTGTACGATCATCATATCGTGGAAAAGACAAGGCTTTCGGTTGAGACCGGAGCCGGCATCAAGCAGCTGGATCTTTTCACAGAACAGGGAAAAGTGGTGCAGGTGCGTGTGGATATGGGCGAACCGGTTCTTGCGGCGGCACAGATCCCGGTGGTATCGGACAAAGCGGAAGTTATCGGGGTTCCGGTCGAGGTTGGAGGAAAAACATGGGAGATGACATGCGTTTCCATGGGAAATCCACATGCGGTCGTGTTTGTGCCGGATACCGCAGGGCTTGATCTTATTTCTTACGGACCGCTTTTTGAGCACCATGAAATGTTTCCGAAGCGGGTCAATACCGAATTTGTGCAGGTGTTAAGCCGTGAAGAGATCAACATGCGTGTCTGGGAGCGCGGATCGGGAGAGACACTGGCGTGCGGAACCGGAACCTGCGCAAGTGTGATGGCGTGTATTTTAACCGGACGGACCGGGCACCGGGTGCTTGTACATCTCCTTGGCGGAGATCTGACCATAGAGTATGAGGAAAAGAGCAATCATATCTTTATGACCGGGCCGGCAGTCACAGTATATGAAGGAGAAATCGAAACAATCAGATAGAGAAAGGGTGGAGTTCCATGAAACTGGCTGAGTTACTGGAAAAAACGGAATATGAGGTAAGACAGGGCAGCACGGATCAGGAAGTGAAGGGTCTTGCCTATGATTCGAGAAAAGTGAGTGAGGGATTTGCGTTTGCGTGCATTTCGGGGAGTATGCAGGATGGGCATGATTTTATCCCTGAGGTGGTAAAAAAAGGCGCAAAAGTGCTTGTTGTGCAAAAAGAGGTGGAAGCACCGGAAGATGTTACGGTCATCCGGGTAAAAAATACCCGTCTGGCGCTTGCGCTCATGTCGGCTGCCTGGTTTGACTATCCGGCAGAAAAACTGAAAACGATCGGAATCACCGGGACAAAGGGAAAGACCACGACTTCCTACATGATAAAATCCATTCTGGAACAGGGCGGAATCAAAACAGGACTGATCGGCACGATCGAGGTCATCATAGGAGACAGGCGGCAGGACGCGAAAAACACAACGCCGGAGTCCTATGATATTCAGGAATTTTTTGCAAAGATGGCAGAGGCGGGACTTTCCGCAGTGGTCATGGAAGTTTCCTCGCAGGGTTTAAAACTCGACCGCGTGGCGGGAATACAGTTTGATTATGGGGTATTTACCAATCTCGAGCCGGATCACATCGGGGAAAATGAGCACAAGGACTTTGCGGAATATATGTACTGCAAGAGCCTCCTGTTCAAACAGTGCAAAGTCGGTCTGTTTAATGTGGACAGTGAGCATGTGTCCGGCGTTTTAGAGGGACGCACCTGCAGTGTGGAAACCTTTGGATTTGGCGCGGATGCCGATCTGCGGGCGGAGCAGATGGAACTTGTGCATGAACCGGGAAAGATCGGGGTTCGTTATCATGTGGGCGGAGTTATGGATTTTGATGTGGATATCAACGTGCCCGGGCGTTTCAGTGTATACAATTCGCTTGCGGCGATCGCGGTCTGCCGTCATTTTGCAGTCACTGTGCCTGAGATCAAAAAAGCACTGGCGGATGTGGCGGTAAAAGGCAGGATCGAGATCGTACCGGTGTCCTCACACTATACGTTAATGATCGATTACGCGCATAACGCAATGGCGCTTGAAAGCCTGCTTACCACATTGCGGGAGTATGAGCCGAAACGTCTCATCTGCCTGTTTGGCTGCGGGGGGAACCGCGCAAAGGCAAGGCGTTATGAGATGGGAGAGGTGTCCGCGAGACTTGCGGATTTTACGGTGGTGACATCAGACAATCCGCGCTTTGAGCAGCCGATCGCGATCATTAATGATATTCTGGTCGGGGTAAAAAAGATCGGTGGAAAATATGTCGCGATCCCGGATCGCAAAGAAGCGATCGCCTACTGCATGGCAAACGCGAAGGAAGGGGACGTGATCGTCCTTGCCGGAAAAGGCCACGAAGATTATCAGGAGATCAAGGGAAAGAAGTATCCGATGGATGAGCGGGAGCTGATCGCCGAGATAAAACGGGAAATGTTTGACAGTAGACAGCAGGATACCATATAATAAAAGTGCTATTTTTTGGCGAGACGGGAGACTTATGGTAAAAGCGGAGCATATTAGGAAAAAACTTGGCAGACGTGAGATATTAAAAGATGTTTCCATATTCGGGGCACCCGGGGAATGTATCGGCATTATTGGTGCGAACGGATGCGGAAAGAGTACTTTTTTGTCCATTCTTGCCGGAATAGAGAAACCGGATGACGGGGATCTTACGTTTTTTCAGAAAAAACCGCTTACGGATCACAGAGTTTTTACACGCATGTGCGGATTTGTGCCGCAGGGAAATCCTCTTTTGGAAGATTTGAGTGTGCGTGATAACCTTGCGCTCTGGAGCCGAAAGGATAAAAAGGCGTTAGAGCAGGTGATCAGCCGTTTTGCACTTACAGAGATGCTTCATCTTCCGGTGAAAAAACTGTCCGGAGGCATGAAACGCAGGCTCAGTATCGCATGTGCGGCAGCGGATGATGTGCCGATCCTGGTACTGGATGAACCAACGGCGGCGCTTGATATTTTCTTTAAGGAGAGTATCCATGAATTTATCCGTGATTTTACTGCGCGGAACGGCATTGTCGTTATGGCAACGCATGATGCGTCGGAAATTGCGCTGTGTGACCGCATTTATTATATGGAAGAAGGACGAACCGAAGAGATAGCAGATACCGGAAATGTTCTGGAAAAAATTAAAAAAGGGAGAAACAAGCATGAGTGAGAACAATGAAACAAAATTTGACCCGGTGACCGGGCAGAATGTGGCACAGACACCACAGCCGGAAAACCCATATGTGACCGGACAGAATGTGGCACAGGCACCACAGCCGGAAAATCCATATGTGGCAGGAAAGAATACGACACAGACACCACCGCCGCAGAATCCATATGATCCGCTGGCAGCGCCTCAGCCGTCAAACAAAAAGAATATGAAGATACTGCTTGGCGTTATTTTTGGCGTGATCGCGGTGATCGTGATCGCCATCATCTGTTGTGCGGCAAGCGGCGTGTTTACAAGCAAAAATAAAAAGGTTTTAAAAGCAGCAAAAAATACATTTGTTCCAAATGAACTTATGAAGGATCTGAATCCGGGAACAACCCTGATCGCCGGTGGAAACTATACACTGGCAGTGGAACTGGCAGGCGAGACAGACGGGGAAGATATCGGGATCAAGGCATCCTATCAGCAGAATGCAGAGCAGAAAATGCACAGTGTCAACGGAAAAGTGGAATATTCCGGTGTGAGTGTGGATTTTCATGAATATATGGATGAAGATGGACTGCTCATCAGTGTTCCGAAGCTTTATCCGGATGTATTTGGTTACTATTTTAATGAAGAAAAAGACGGATATGCGGCAGATATACTTGGAAACAAGTTCTTTGACGCGTTTGATGATCTCTGCCTGACCTCCATGAATGATATGGCGGCAAGCGCAAAGATGAGTGCGGACTATCTGCAGGTGTTAAAAGAAAACTATGATGCGCTGGAGTTTGTGAACGCTCCGAAGGCAACGTTCCAGATCGAAGGCAAGGATGTGTCCTGCAAGGGTTATACCACTACGCTCACAGAAGAAAATGTGGATGCGTGTCTGGATGAACTTTCTGAAGTTTATGATACTTATAATAAAAACACGATCGATGATGTCAAGACCATGTGCAAAGAGCTTGGACTGGATGATGAAGACCTGAAAGATTTCGACTGCAATGCGTTTGATTCTTTAAAGGATGAGATCGATGGAATGCCGGATCTTGATGTGACATTTTATATTTACAAAAACAGACTGGCAGCAGTTGTTGTGACAGGAACCGATGAAACTGGTGATATGGAACTTGATGTGGAATTCCGCGGAGGTACCACACCGACTCAGAATACATTTATTACCTATGGCTTAAACGGGGATAGCGGTACGCTCAAAATCCTTGGAAAGACAGAGGATTCCGTGGAAAAGACCAAGATCGTAGAGGTCTATGACGGAGAAAAGACAACACTTGCAAGCATTAATTATGATTATGCGAACAAGGAACTGGAGATCGAAACGGATGACGGGGATATCATGGCGACCATCGACAATTCTGACAAGGGACTCATCATTGACATGGAAGATCTGTACAGTGCATCCACGTTAAAGCTTACCTTAAAGCGTGGCTCAAACATCAAGAAACCGGAGGGCGATGTCTTTGATATCGGAACGGCTTCTGAGGATGATTTTTATGATCTGGTCTATGACATTCAGGATCTTACCAGAGGTCTGTTTTAGGATAAAAAGATGAAGAGAATATTTGCATATTTGCGAATTGAATTAAAAAAAGGGATTCGAGTGATCCCTTTTTTTATACAATCGTTTCTGGTCACGACCGTTGTGCTTGGACTGGCGCTTGCGTTGATCTGCCATTTCATGTTACAGTCGCAGACCTTTGTAAAAATGAATATCGGAGTTGTCGTGCCGGATCAGGAGACGAATACAAGAATGGCAATGAAGCTTGTTTCCGCAATGGACAGCGTGGACAGTATCTGCAATTTCAGTTATCCGGATGAGGAGACAGCAAGAGAGGAGCTGGCGGATGGGAAACTCGCGGCGGTGATCCTTCTGACGGAGGATTTTTATGATGACGTAAATGACGGTGTCAACACGCCGGTGGATATCCTGCTTGCGCCGGACAGCCCATTTGATGAAGCGGTATTTACGGAACTCGTGCGCGCGGGAGTTTCCATGCTTCAGACTGCGCAGGCGGCGGTCTATGCCGTGGATGAAGCATCGGGAGAATACCGGCTTTCCATGTCAAAAAGTGATATGGAATATGAACTGTCCTATCTTTATCTTTCCTATGCTTTTGCGAGAAACAGCACTTTTGCGGAGCAGGAAGAGACTCCGCTTGGGGCTGTAAGTTTGGGCGAATTTTATATCGTGTGCGGGGCAGAGGTGTTAAGTCTCGTTTTTGGAGTTTGTTTTCTGTCGCTGTATCGGTCAGAGAGCCTGGATTTTATGCGGTGTCTGCGCAGGATCGGCGTGAATGCGCCGCTTCAGTCGGTGATGCGGATCTTTGTGATGGCGCTTGACCTCTGGCTGGTCTTAACCGGCTGCTATGTCGCTTTTAACATCGTGTATGCAAAAATGATCGGATCCGTTGCAATGATCTTCCCAAGGCAGATCGCGGGATTTTTCTTCTATGCACTGGCGCTTGCGGCGTTTTTTCACTTTGTTTTCGCGTTACTGGGAGATTCGGAAAACGGAGGGCTCATCTATCTTCTGATAGCAGTATTTCTGATCATCTGCGCGGGCGGACTGTTTCCGATGGCGGCTTTCCCGGGATGGATGCAAAAACTTTCCGGTGTACTTCCGCTTGCGTGGTGGCAGAAATATCTGACCGGACTTCTCTGGACGAAGGTGGAAATAAAAACGATGCTTGTGCTCATTTTTGGCAGCATATTTTTTGGAGGGGCGGGAGCTTTTGTGTTATATGAAAAAACAAAACGATAACTTTGTTTTTTATGGAAAATGGATCCGGATGGCAGGGAAACGGCAGTTAAAAAAGTCCTCTTTTTATCTGTTTCTTGTTGGTGTCCTGTTTTTACTGTATCTGGTGCAGAATATGATCCTGCCAAGTGCGAAAAATACGCGTATCGGGATCTTTGCGGAGAACGGAATCTACGCGGAAAAGACCAAAGAAGCACTGCTTCATCAGGAAGGCGGGCTTGCGTTTGTGGAAGTTTCCGGAGAAGAAGAATTAAAAAATGCTGTTTACCGGGGGGAATATGACTGCGGATTTGTTTTGCCGCAGAGCCTCGATGAGGCAATGGCGGATCGGGATATTACAGACAGCGTGACTTATATTTACAGTACTGCCACGACCAAAGGGATGGTCGCAAAAGAGAGCGTATATGCGGTGGTGTTCCGGTTTTTAAGCAGTGAACTATTAAAAGCGGAATCGGAAAATGGCACACTGTTTGAAGAAAGCAGTACCGAAGCGGCAGAGGCTGTTCTTGCCGCAAATGAGCGTTATCTTGGCGGGGATGAGATCTTTACGGTAAATTTTGTGGAAGCAGGGAATGCAGATGCGGCAGAAAGTGCAGATGCAGCAAAAAGCGGGAATGAAAGCGGCGCGGATACGGCGGCCGGTGTGCTTGGAAGCTGCATTTTTGCGGCGGCACTTCTCTACGGCAGATACCGGTTTGGAACAGAGTATGAGACGATTGGGCGAAAACTGCCGGGACGAAGCAGGGAAATGATCCGCTTTTTGCAGATCCTGATCCCGCTTTTTCTGTTATCTGTTCCTCTTACGGTTATTTTTGCGGTCATGCAGAATAAATCCATACTTTCGCTGATCCCTTCGATGGCGTTGCTTGTGATACAATCTGTGCTGTGGGCATTTCTCTTTTCGTTTTGTTTTCGCAGTGAACAAAAATATCTCTGCGGGATGCTCGGTGTGCTGATCCTAAGTGTGCTGTTTACGCCGGTATTTTTTGATCTCTCGGTTTATGTGCCCGCGGTGGGCGTTTTGCGCAGGGTGTTTCCGGGGTATTACTTCGGGGGATAGGCTTCGGGGGATAGGGAGAAATAAAATTGATATTATTGTTTGAAAGAAATAAAATAGTAAGTACAGAAGAAGGTTCTGGGAAGAATATTACACGGATATATAATTGAAATATAAAAGGCAGGTGGGTATTATGATAAGCAAAGAATATTTTTGGGAAGGCAAGAGTGTTGAATTTAAAAGAGAAATTCCGGGTAATCATGAAAAGTTTCTAAAAGATATCATAGCGTTTTCAAACAGCACGGGAGGAAAAGTGATTTTAGGTGTTGAAGATGAAAATGGAACTGTATATGGAATAGGAGATCAAAGTCCGTTTAAGCTATCGGATGCTATCTCTAATATGATATCAGATGCCTGTACACCACAGATAGAGCCGGATATTTCAATTAAAACGATAGAAGATAAAACCATATTGGAGATAGATGTGCCTCCTGGAAAATTCAGACCATATTATCTGGCAAGCAAAGGCAAAGAAACTACAGCATATATCAGAATTAATGGTACAAGCAGGCCGGCAGATGCAAGGAAACTGAAAGAATTGGAACTGGAGGGACAAAGCATTTCATATGATTCCATGCAGGATATAGGTCGGGAGTATGACCAGGACAAGGCATTGCTATTGTGCAGAACAATGAAAAAAATCGCGATAGATGCATATGAAACTGAGGAAGAGAAGGCTGCGGTAAAGGATATGACGATTGAAAGCTGGAGGATCTTGGGGTGCTCTGTCGAGTCGGAAGAAAATTATATCCAACACACGCGTTTGACCTTTTAACAGACAATCGGAATAAGGCGGCAAAAGTTCAGTGTGCGTTATTTAAAGGAACGTCAAGAGATCTGTTTATTGACAGGAAAGAATTTGATGGACCTATCTATGAGCAGGTAGATGAAGCATATCATTTTGTATTGAGACATATTGATATGGGAGCAGAAATTAAAGGGGTATATAGAAAAGATGAGTATGAGCTTCCGATTTCTGCAATCAGAGAGATGGTGGCAAATGCTGTTCTTCATAGAAGTTATCTGGACAGATCGTGTGTGCAGGTTTGTGTATTTGACGACAGAGTGGAAGTCATATCTCCGGGAATGTTATATGGTGGAATAGATATAGAAACTGCCAAGGTCGGAAAATCAACATGTAGAAATGAAGCAGTTGCTGAAGCATTTCATTATATGCATATTGTAGAAGCCTGGGGTACCGGGCTGCCCAGAATTATCAATAAATGCAAGTTGTATGGTTTGCGAACGCCATTGTTTGAAGAATTTGGAGATGGTTTTAAGGTTACAATTTTCAGAAAAGTAAGCAATGAGTCGGAAAAAGTAAGCAATGAGCCGGAAAAAGTAAGCAATGAGCCGGAAAAAGTAAGCAATACATTTGAAATATACAAAGCGTTGCTTATAAAGGCTGGAATAACAGATAAATTTATTGCAAATATCAATGTTGTATATGACAAATGCAATATAGCAGAACCATTTGGACAGAGTAATGTTCAGAGGTGGCTGGATTGTTCAAAGTCTAAGGCAACAAATGTTATGAATGCAATGAAAAAGGCAGAAATTATATGCAAGGTGAAGGGGGCCGGTGCTGGAAAATATAAGTTTGTAGAGAAAATAAATTAGAAGCGAGAGAAGATAGCTGCGTTCTACAGCAGAGGAGTATCCGAGCTAAAATAGCAAAGAGAGTAAGCATAACAGCTTGCTCTCTTTGTTTTTCTAAGAATAAAAGTACGAAAAAGTACGAAAAAGTAGGTAAAAAAATTGGTGAAAAAGGGGAGAGGGGGAGATATAATAATTAAGGGGAGACCGTTTCAAGTTTTGTGTAAACGTTTAAAACTGATATAAGATTTGTGAATAGTTACAAATGGGCAGAGCCGATTTTCCGGATTCTGCCCATATC
>CABJBK010000017.1 GCA_902363825.1 Lachnospiraceae bacterium | reverse complement strand
CTGCTTTTTGTGGGCTGTCTTTTCTTCTTGCCATAAAAATAACCTCCAAACTGAGTAATTTTATCTTACATCAGTTTGGAGGTTTACACAAACTTTGGGATACTCCCCATGTGGTGTCGAATTTTGCTAGTACCGACTCACATTCATTCTGCCGCTTCCAGAGAAATTTCTGCAAATTCCTCATCTGTCATGTTCTGGAGCTTACCTAACACCTGCTCTCCAAGCTCCTCCATATCGCTATCCTTTATGTGCGGCATTACCTGTCTAATCTGTCCAATCATATCCGTCCTGTCCTGTGTCTCAAGCACACACATGAAATTGATTTCTTCTACTGTGAATTTACTCATCTTCTTACATCTCCCTCTGTGATTTTTTCTCGGTTTCCTTTTCCGGTGAAGTACGTTCCGCCTTATCCCTCTGCTCTATGACTGCCTTTTTCTCTGCCAACTTCTCCTTTATGGAAATTCTGCCTTTGGTCTGCTCCTGTTCCTTTTTCTCGGCTCCGTTGTTTAATACATTATCAATCATGTTGTAATTCTGTTCGGTAAGCTCCTCCACCTTTGCAAGCGGCTTGTATTCTGCCAGCTTGTCAAGCAGCTCCTTTGCCCTTCTCGCAGTCTGAACCGCTTCGCTGTCATCAATCTCCACACCCTGTCCGAAAATGTCCGTAATGGCCTCTCTGACGCCTTCAGAAATGACCGCATTGAGAAAGTCATTCAGATACCCAGTATTTCCGTTTCTGATGTCCTCAGTGATGTTGGCAACCTGTGCTTCTCTGTCCTCAACCGTATCCTGATACTGATAAGTGTCATAATCATAAGAAAACTGGTCTATCTCCGTAGCAAGGATAGCCGCCTGCCACTTCTCCAGTGAACCACGCACCTCAATGTCCGGTAACTTGTCAATCAGCTCCGCTATGACCTCGATTGCTTTCGGATCGTCTGTTATGTCCGGTACATAATCCAAAACCTCCAGATCAATGACCTTGCCGGAGAGAATATCCATTTCCACGTCCTCATAGTGCTCGGTTCCCTCAGTGTGTATGTTAATGCCGATACTCGGAATCCCATTCATGCGCTCCGGCGGTATGCTTTTCCACACAGCGATTGCTTCCTCCACACTTGCGATATTCTCATGGAACTCTCCCAGACTGTGAAATTCGCCACACTCTGCAACCGTTAAGGTAACGGTTTTCTCCGGTGTGGCTTCCACCGCAGACGCTTTCTGCATTGCCTGTTTCTCTGCAAGATAGCTCTCCACTCCCGGAAGATAAGTTGCAAGTGTTCCGGTCTTGCCCTCTGTGATAGGATTGATGTCAACCTTTATGCCGCCGATCATAAGACCGTCCTCGTTAAAGGCATTGAATAGATCATCCTCATGCTCCCTGCCCTTATACTCCACAACCACATCCAGATCGGAGCCTGCTTTCTCCAGACCTCTGCATCTGCTTCCGGACACCACCACATCCAAAAGCTCAACATCTATCTCATACTCGTCGAGCTTTGATTGCAGATATGCCCATACCGTCTGCTCTATATCATCCTGTGTCTGTCCGTTGATCCCATTAAATAATTTCTCTGTCTTTGCCTTGAAATCAGCAACAACATTGTCTGCTTCCGGCACTTCCTCCCGGATACGCTCATTTAACTGTTCACGCTCCACCGCTTCTGTTTTCTCCATAAGTTCCTCATAGTCCACCGGAATACGCTTATCCTGTTTTGACAGTCCAAAATCCTCCAGAATGTCCTTTAACGCCGCATGAATGGAAATATCAGGATTATCATACACACCACCGTCAATCAGCCTGTAATCCGTATCAAAAACGGAATAATCATATCCCTCCGTACAGGTCTGTATACTGACAAATTTATCTTTTATGGAAAATGCCATCTGCTCCGGATCTTTCACCTCAAAATACGGATTGTCCCACTCCGTAATCGGTACATCTTCCTCGATGTGCTTCTGATTGGCAGTAGGCATTAACTTCTCCATCTTTCCCTGTTCATAGAGCGTATTGAACCGGCTCATATAAAGGGAAATATCATCAAGACCGCCTTGTTTTAATTGATGTTCAAAACGCTGCTTCACAAAGTCTTTCACTTCCTCCGGTGACATATCCCGGTGGACTCTTACTTTTTCGATACCGATACTGTCACTCAACGTCTGCAAATCGTCCATGAAGTGCTTACTTTCCTTTGCTTCACTGCTGTGGGTAAAATCAAGGGACAGGACGTTTTCGTTATTCCTTACATGGATTACATCAAACTCAATGCCATGCACACTGACACCAAAGGTTGTCCTTGCCTTGTCATCACTGTACTGCGCATCCTTGCCACGATAAGCCTGAAATGCTTCCATTGCTTCAGAAATACTGTCAAAACGCTCCAGCTTGCTCCTTTCCGGACTGTTCTCTGCCCATGTGCTTAAATCGGCAATGACATAGTAGGATACCTTGTCATTTTCAATGTCCATGTGCTTCTGAAGCTGTCTTGCTTCCATGATGCGCTCAAGCTGTGCCCTTCCGTTTAACATATAGGAACCGATGTTATTTTCCTTGTTGAAGGGCATATTCGCCATTTCCCGCTCTGCTTCATATAAGGCAGCCGCAGCTTCCTCATAGGTATCGTAATGCACTCCTGCAGGCGTGATGTCCTTGATCTGGTTCTGCAAATGCAAAAGTCTGAAATCCCCGTCCGCATACGGATCGTCAATGGCAAAGTAATTCTGTTCCAAGTCAAGCGTACCGACCTCACGCCATTCGTTGTAATTGACGAGAAACACTTCATTTTCCCTGTCCGGTTCATCGTTTGCGTGTTCCTGTGCTATCTCCGAAAGTATCTCTGTCGTTTCATCAATGACCGAAGTCTGTTCTTTTGTATGCTCTGCCATAAGCTCCTTTGTAAACTCCGGCACCTCCCTGTAACCAAAAGAATCCACATAATGGCTTGTGTTCTCTCCGTTCTGATGAAGCACCACCACATCACTGACAGAAAGGGAATGTCCCCGAAAATCTGCCGGGCGATCTATATTAAAGCGGGTGTAAATATCTTCAAGGCTTGTGCCCTCCTCTAACGGTGCGGTATAAAGCAGATCATAATTCTCCTTTGTGACCGCAATGCCCTTGCTTTCAAGATAGTCCATTCCCATAAAGTGAATGTCTCTTGCTTCCTCTATATCTTTGAGCTGATAAATGCCAAATCTGTCCTCACTGCCAAACAAAAGCTGTGCTTCCCTGTTTGCAGGGCTTTCCTCTAACTCCTGTTTCATACTCTTGTGTTCCAGATAGGCGCTCCAATCGTCCTTTTCCACACCGAAAATGCCCTCATGCTCCTTTAATTCTTCCGAATCTTCAATGAGCGTTTCGGAACCGTCCTCATGGAGCTGATACACAGCCACATCTTCCCCAAAAAGCTCTGTTGCCTTATCCTTTGTCAAAGGCAGCATTTCATTCCAGGAATAACCATACTCGTGCATCTCGGAAAGACCTATCATGCCATCCGGAAGGGCATCAATCTCCGCCTGTGCATCTATGACAGTAAGCGCTTCATTGACAGGCTGATTTTCTATCATGTATGCAAGTTTCTCCGCCAATTCTCTTGTCTTTTCCATGTCATCGAGCTTGTAATTGTAATTCACAATCAGATTTCTCTCATCATCCGTAAAGACCGTTGCCCCATGCTCCATGCGGTTGATAAGGTTCTCTGCCTGCTGTATGGCAGACAATTCCGTTGATGCACTCACGCCTGTATCTGCATCGTATGCAAAATCAAAAAACTGCGGTGCGTGTTCATTCAGTCCGGCACTGGAACTAATCAAAGTCATTTCTGCCCCATGTTCTTTCAGATACGCATTATAATCTCCGTCCCACTCACTCTCATTAAGCAGAGCCATATCATAAAGCAGCTTTTTAACTTCGTCCGGGGACATATTTGTGATTTTGGAAATCTCCCATTCGCTTCCCATCGAACCGGAGAATTTTACCACTACATCTCCGGCGGCAATCGGCTCCATAGACTTATCATAGATTGCCTTTCGTTCTTTCATATCCACAAGCTCCTCTGTGTCAGTATTGTAGCGGACATCAAGGTGGTATTCTCCAAATTCTTTTGTATTTTCGTTGGCAATCTCGGTAGTCCATGCCCCTTTACTCTCCAGATATGCTTGAATACTCAGCTTATCGTCCTCACTCATGGCTGAAAGAACGTCCATAAGTTCCTGTCTGTCCATGCCCATAACACTCACAAGACTGTATTTTGTCAGATCATCATTCTGTATCAGAAGTATACTCTCCTTATTCTGCTCCTGCTCCACTGCCCTGTCCTTCTGTAACTCTGCTAACCTGTCCTCAATGCCTGTGATCAGCTCCGAAGCGGTCTTTCGTATGGTATCAAGGGCAGATTTCAATTCTTTCATATCCCGGTCACTGCTCCATCCGGCGATATACCCAAAGGAATAGTCCGAGGTATCAATGCCGAAGTGCTGGCACACCGTATAGGCAACGCTCTCTGCTTCCACTTCCTGCGTGTTGCGGTCTTTGTCTAAGACCGCATCTATATCCTGATTCCGTTCCCGATCATGGAGCTTTGCGTGTGCCACCTCATGGATAGCGGTCTTTACGGTCTGACTCTGGCTCATGCCCTCCTGTATGGCAATCCTGTGGTCTGTGGTATGGAAATATCCCTTTACCTCCCCTTCTATATCTTCATAGGTAATGGGAACCGGGGAAACCTCCGTAAGTGCCTGCATAAAATCCTCGTAGTCCTCCACGCTTCCCGAAAGCTCATTTACCCCTATATCCGGCAACTCCTTTCCGTCCGTCTGTGACACGTCAAAGACCGGAACCACACGAAAGGCGGGTATCTTAATCTCTACTTCCTCCGTAATGGGCATTCCGTTCTTGTCAAGCATAATCTCTCCTGTTACCGGATCAAGTTTCTCCTGTTCTTCCTTAATCTTGTATGGTGCCGGGGCAAGAATACGGATACCCTTTTCCCCTTTCTTAACATGCCTGTCAAAATTTTTCTGCCAAGCCTTGAATCCGGCCACTAACGTAGCGTCAGGCTTTTGCATTGCGATTAACATGGTGTTGTTAAAGCTGTAATTATGAAATTTTGACATGGTATTCAGATAAGTCTTGTACTTCTCGCTTTCAAAAAGCTCCTTGATACCCTGCTCCAGCTTCTCTGTTATTTCCTGTACTTTCTGTTTTTCTGTTTTAGCGTCTGCCATAGTATTTCCTCCATCTGCTTATTTTTTTGCATGACAAAAGGCAGCCATTATTGACTGCCTTCGCATAACTACAATATTCACTTATAAACCTTTATCATTACTGCCCGTATTCGTTTTGATTTCTGCAATTTACTCCTGTCTCCTTTCTGCTCATGTCGCTGTAAATGTATTTTACAAATAAAAAAGACAACCAAGATTTTGTTTCTTAATTGCCTGTTTCTATGCTATTAAATTTTTATTGAACCGGTAGCCGACTCCCCAAACAGTCTGTATATAGATTGGCTTGCTTGGGTTATCCTCTATCTTTTCCCGAATATTCCGGACATGGCTCATGACAATGTTGTAATCGCCGGAATAGGATTCCTTCCACACAATGTCATAAATCTGTTCCTTGCTGAACACTATTCCCGGATGCTTTGCAAGAAGCTTCAAGATTTCAAACTCGGTATATGTAAGCTCTATCTCCTGATTTTCCTGAATGATTACCCGTTGAACCTCATCAATCATAAGACCTTTGAAATTCAACAGATGATTATTCAAACCTGACATCTGAGTGATTTCATCTCTGGTATTTATCAACGACAATATGCGGTTCATCATATCATCCTCATTATCTTCAAATGTCAGAACTAGCATTTTCCCATACACATCACCTGCCTTATTACTTTTATCTACTGCTAAAGCTCTGGTCAATACAAAAGAATGATTCCCATATCCAGCCAAGCAGTATGTTATCTGCTGTTTGTTTTTTCTTATTCATTTTCCCTATATCCTATAACGGAAATTACTTTTTCGTTGCATACGATATATGCTACTTGCTTTCCCTCACTCTTTAATTCTGTGGCACATTCTTTTATGTTTTCAGTAAACCAAGATTGAGAACTACAAGTAACAACAATTTCTTCATTACCCAATTTTGTATTATTAGATATTTCTGATAAGCTATCTAAAAACATTTTTTCTAATTGTTCTAAACTTATCACATTAGCAGGTAAAAAAGAAAAAATATCTAATACTTTATATTTACCCATGTAAGCCACCTATCCCTCAGCTCCGCAAGCATTATTTAATGCTACAGTTTTTAAATACTGACATCTATTGATTTCTTCACAAAACCGCTTCCGCTATTTGCAAGTGTACTTTCAACAGACTCTCTTGTAATGCCATCCAATACCCCAAACGGAACTGGCTTTCCAATCTCCCACTTTGGATCAGCTTTTCTTGCGGCATCCAAGAACGCCTGCCGATATGCACGCTCATACTGCTGCATAGTATATCCTGCCGCCAATCGGTCATTTTTCTGTACCTTGTGATACATATTCGTATACACGTCTGAGCGTTTTGTCGTGTCTCCATTCAGTACGCCATTTTCACGCAGAAATTCTTTCTTTGTTTGTTCAAACATCTCATCCTTGCTACTCTCAGGAATGGTAATGATACGTTTCCGGCTACCTTCATTTTCTTCTGTCACCAGAAGTCCCGCCAGTCCTGTCGTCGGGTCAATATAATCTCCGTCCTTGTCGTAACTTTTCATCAGATTTTTAATACCTTGAATGTTTCCATACATTGCCCCATTTGCATTTGACATCATCTGTTTTATTGCCGCCTT
The DNA here is from genome assembly GCA_902363825.1 of Lachnospiraceae bacterium. GTDB lineage: Bacteria > Bacillota > Clostridia > Lachnospirales > Lachnospiraceae > Roseburia_D > Roseburia_D yibonii. Next base: position 42,860 of record CABJBK010000017.1, on the reverse strand, counting down.
ATATTGCTTGCTGTTCGTATCAATGCCCGCCGCCCTTAACTGTGCCTGTACAGAACTGCTGTTTAACTGCGACAACTGAAAGCTGCCTATAGCACTTGCACCTTTTGTGCTTTTTGTTCCAAACATACTGTGAAATAAAAAACTGTAATCTGTTATTTTCGACATAACCTCATCCTCCTTGAAAAATTTAATATGAAATCCGTTTCTATTGTTCATTACCTATTTCATGCCAACAAATTTTGCAACCTCCACATCGAAATAGTCGTCCATATTACTACTGAATCCGGCTGCCTTCCATGCCTGATCAAATGTTATATTTTCAATATTACTTAAAAAAATAAATGTGCTATCTTTTTCTGCATTATTCATTCTTCCGGTAATCTCTAATCGGTATTGATAGGTATAATCATCCGTTTTCCATGTACCATCACTCATTTCATAATGTTTAACCATAATAACCGGCTCAGTATTCTCAAATGCCTCTTTCGAATCCGTTTTTTCATAAGTCCTAACGACAGATGGTTCCTTTTGCGAACATCCACACAGACAAAACATAGTGCAGACTGTTATCATAATTGACAATACTATCTTTCTCTTTTTCACATACCACTCCTCCAAGCGAAATGTGTTCTTATTTCTCATATCGACCAGATTTCTTCTCTTGCAAATCCACCTTGCACTTATCGACTATTTGTTGCACTAACTGACTATAAAATTACCACTACCCTAAACTCTTTCTCATCACAGTCAAATGCAATTCTGCCATCGTATTTTTCTAACACCGCTTCCGCATTCTTCAAACCAATGCCATGTTACATCAGCACATCCGGCAGACAGCTCTATTTCATTGTTGCAGGAACTGCCCTGCCCGTCCTCTGTGGCTTATTAGGGATAATTTTCTGCTATGCCTTGGCATCAAAGCTACTCTGCATATTATCCACATTTACCGTCTCTTCACTTGCCAGCGGAATCCCTCTCTTTGCATTCCCCCATGCTTCATTGTAGATCATGCACATTTCCGTCTGTCTGGATGCCTCCGCATTGGTTGTATACATCGTCCACCCATTATTGGAATAAGTCGCGACCATCTCCCCATTCTTATCGTAAAACTCTATGTAATCGCTGTTGCCTGACGGCAATTTCTGATATTTCACTTTCCCTTCAAGCAGTGTTGCCACAAAATCTATTGGCTTCAGCACATTCTGTCTGTTCCTTGAAATAGCTTTCAGCCCGGAAGTAATAATCCCTTTTCTGTCTGGGGATACTTCTGATGTGTAGCTTTTCATCAGCCTATTAAATCCTTCGGATTTGTTTTGGAACTGCCCTTTTTCAAAATCCTCATAAGCTTGTTCCCTGATCTGCTTCCGGTATTCTTTATCACTGACACCGCTTTTCTTTTTAGAGAAAATATATTTGTCATTGAAGTCCGGCAGATGGATGCCGCCTATACTGCCTGTTCCAGAAAAGAACCTTTGTTGTAATGAACCATTGGACGAATTAACTTGCATTATACCACCCTCTCCTGTAAATTTCCTAGTCTATTCAATATTTGATACATCTGGCTATTGCCAAACATATAACTTTGCAAAACAAGCGGTTTCTCTGCCCGTCTGTTTTCTCGGTACAGCTTCATATAGGCATCCTTAGCCTGATAAAAGCTGTCCTCCAATTCTTCCATCTCCTCTGTTGGCATTTCAGGAATATTCCCCTGAATGACCTGCCCCTGGGCTGTTATTCTGGCACAGGATTTCTGCCATGCCACTTCCTGCTCAAATTGTATATCCAGCCACTCTATCTCATCTTCTTTTGTCAGCGGCGTCCCATCTACCTTATAATACTGTTCATTTTCATAGCGCTGTTCAATTTCAGAATACAGCCTTGCATAACTCAGCCCACAAGCATTCACAACATCCGAATAGCCATACTGCCCTTTTTCTTCCCTGATTTCCTTTAATATTCCAGCTCTCATATCGCTGAGTGATGCCGCCGACTGCACCACTGTATGCTTAATTTTATCCATTAAGATTTCCCTGTTTTTCGATAATTGGGAAACTTCTAAGGAATCCCTATGAAATACTTTCTGGTATTCACTTTGACTTCCCTGAGATTTCAAACATTCTCTATTAGGTTTAAAGCCATCCTGCAAATGTACAGGATAATTGGAAATACTAATTGACATACATTTTTCTCCTCGTATGATTGACCATTTACTAATCCTGCCATTTTAGACAGTCCACTGCAAAGTTGTTTTTATGTAACTGCCTGCTCGAGCAGGTAAGCGTACCGCCCCTTGCCAGGGTAAACTTCTTTTCAGCAAGATTGCTGTTTCTCCCCTCCGTTGCTCCCCTGCAGATATCCGTCCGGCTTGTTGATAAGCGAAGTCAGGTCAATCGTCCTCCCAAAGCAGTCCACGCCTTCAGCTTTATTACTCTTTCAGTAATAATCATTGAAAACTTTTTCATTTTCCTTGATAACTTTATTGAAATTCTGCTTCACGGCAAATTTCTTCGGATTCCAATGGATTACTTGGTTTGATAATGATACACCATTCATTACACTATACCTCACTGCCTGTCGCGGTTTCCGTCATAACATTTGCGTCATAAGCATTGGAAGCCATCGCCATCTGCCTCTTACTGCTCCATGCCTTTGTCAGCCTGCTCCTCTCCAATTCCTGCTTTGCAATCTTTTCTTCCAACGCCTCCTGCTGAAATTCCTTCATCTGCGCCCGCTTTTCCAAATATTCTTCCAGCAGTTCCTTCTGCCTTGCCTTTTTCTGCCGTCCGGCATCAGTGCCCTTTGCGGAGGAACTCCAGGAATAACCGTCATTCTCCTTCATGCCCTGCGTATAGCCGTAACATTTCTCATATGTGTCATCTATATGCATATATGATATTTGTGGAATATAGTTTCCAAAATTAACTGCCTTATTCTTCGCTAAAGCGTCTAATATTTTCTTCTCATATTCCGGATCAGTCTGCATTCTTTTATAAGCGGCATCCGTAATATCTATAATATCATTTCTATTCCGCTGCGATGGATGTGTATATAATGAATTCATCTTTTCATTAAAATACTCCTTGTATTCCTCCAAGGTCATATCTTCCGAGGAAACCTGACTTTTGTCTGTGACCTTTTCCGCAAATCCCGCTTGTTTTTCCTCCTTCCTCAAACCCATGTAACTCTTTGCTGTTTCATAATAACTGCCATAAACTGAACCTACATCCATTACTACATTCTCCTTCCTTTTTCATATTTTTTTATTTTATTTCCTTCTGCTGCAGCATTACTGTGACTTTAAACACATCGTTTTTTATTTTGATATCCATATCTCCAAGATAATGGTCTGCCACATTCTTTACATTTTTTAACCCTATTCCATGCTCCATCAAAATATCCGGCAGATCGCTCTGTTTCGTTGTCATCGGGACGATACCTCCATCTTCCCATATCACTTTTAATCCTCCTTTATCAGCACTTTTTCATAATATCCGATAGTATGCTTGTTGCTGTTCCTTGTTTGTAATTTATACTTTTAAAGGCTACCAAAAACTTCTCTTTAGCCTGCTCCATTATTGATACTGCGGTTTTCTGATATTTTGTATCAAACATTTGAGCCTTATCTTGTGTTTTTACCTCATTTTGAGGGCTATTTCTACGGAAATACCATGAACTGTCTGCGTTTTCAAATGCTTTATTGGTTTGTTGACAGGTAATATATCCTTCTAAATTTGCCAGACGCATTTTAAAGGCTTCGTCCAATCCGGCTAAATCTTCGTCAAGTGTCAATGACCTTTTCCCCGTAAGTTCGTAGGAAACTTCACGATCTCCATTTTCATGTTCTTTTACGATTTCATTATAACGGGTTTCATATCATTTCCCGCAGCATATTTCTTCCTGCATCAGAAATAGAAAGATTTGCCGACTGCTTCACCATCTTTGAGATTGCTTCCCTAACAGTTGCTTTTCCCCGTATATAATTTGTAGTCGTTCCCAAATAATCATAATTATGTCCGACTCCATTAATAGCCATTTCCTAATCCACCATTGTCATCAATTTTTTATATTGCCGCCCCTGCCCCCTTGCAATAAGTCCGGGCAGTCCGCAAAAGCAAAGGTTTATGCGCCTTGCGGAATATGAACAATTTCTCCTTATGCCTTTATATCAAAACTTGCCCCTGTCGGCGCAGATGTACCAGAAACCGCAGCTAAGAGGTTCTGCGTAACACTTTTTACATCAGTGCCAGTAGCTGATATTGTAAACGTTTCATCTTCTGTCAGCTTCTCCAACTGCGCCTTTTTCTCTGCCCGTCTCTTAGCTGCCTTTTCTTCTGAGATTTTTCTTTCCTCACGCTTTTTCTGTAATCTTTCTTTTTGTTTCTTTTCCGCATTCAATATAGTTGAATTTTGTTTTGAACCACTGGTTCTTGTCATACCTCCGCAAGTAACAGAAGCATTCCCATCGGCATCTATTACAGTTGTAACACCATGTATCACTGCATTATCAGCTTTGGCTTGTGCAAACATTCTATTCTGTCCCGGTACTGCACCAGTTAAATTAAACTCTACTTTCTTGGCAAATTCCGGATCATTTGCCATTTTCTTTAGACATTCGCTAGAAAGATTTATTACCACTTTATTTTCATTTCCACTCATAAGACTGCTACCCGTATTAAAAGTAATCTCCGGGAACTTTTTACACAGTTTCTCATAATACTCCTGTACCCCATCCTTGCTGTTTGCTGATGTGCCTGTCTTTACTTCTGTAGCCGCCTTACTATCCGATTTTTTTATTCTCTCCGTGTAATTTGTTGCATAACTACTATAATTATTAATCTCCATTGACATAGTAATCACCATTCCTTCCATTCAATTTATAGTTTCTACATAGTTTATCGAAACTTCCTGTCAATGATTTCACTCAAATGGTGTGAACAACGATTTTATGGGTGTGAAATCTTTCCATACATCATAATGGTAAGATTAAATCTCTTTTTATTGCCTGTATCGCTAAGCACAATATCAATATCGCCCATATACTTCTTTGCACATCTTTGGATATTGGAAATGCCAAGTCCATGTAACTTCGCGTCCTTCTTATGACTTACAGGCAATCGGGTTTCCACATCAAATACAACTTTTCCCGAATAGCTGTTTTCAATCTCTATAAAAAATAAATTGCCCTTTACAAAAGCATGCAAATAAATACTCTTTTCCCCCTCCACCTCACAGCACGCCTCTATGGCATTCTCCAGTGCGTTATCCAAAACAACACCTACATCATAAGCATCTATTTTCTGTTTTGACGGAAATATAAAATCAACATCAAATTGAATCTTCTTTTTCTGCGCTTCCTGACTTTTCTGATGAATGATAATATCCGTAATCGGATTGCCTGTCTGATAAATGAAATCCAGCCTGCTAACCGTTTCTTCCATTTTCCCGATGTAGCTTTTCAATTCTTCACTGTCTGTACCGATTATAGTTTTTACATACAATGAAATATTTGACAAATGGCTTCTCATGTCATGCCGAAGCCCTCTCATATCTGTATATATATCCTGTATTTCTTCAATCTCTTTCTGCATTTGCCGCACTTGATTTTCCAGTATGGCACGTTTCACGGCTTCCTCGTTATACTGTACCAATTTCTGAAACAATATGACACTTGCGATAATAGTAAAAAGCAACAATACGCAGATAACGGGTATCCAAAACTTTGTTGTCGGAACGCTATCATAAACAATTACAGTCATTCCATTTTCAACCGATATAATCATCATTTTTATTGTTATTGAAATACATAATGTGGCAATGCAGGGCAAAATTAAAAAAACATTCTCATGTGTCTGTAACAGATAATCTTTTCTTACAAACTTTTTGCTTATCAAAAGCAGATATACGGACAACAGAAAAGCATAAAACAATACACAAATAATCACTATAACTGCAAGTGAAATGTCTTCCCAACTATACAGTTTGTCTAATGTGTTTGACTCACTTTTTGCAAGTATAATATCAAAAGTCTTATTCCATAATCCAGTAAAGGCAATGCTAAATACACTGACAATATATTTTACCATTTCTTTCCCTGCCACAAAGCTAAATGCAATAAATAACTGTTTTTGTATATCTTTCTTAAAGAATAGAAACTGCATAAACAACAGGATACAAATATTCAAGATTATTCCAGCAACTTCATTAACAGAAAATCTACTGTTCAACATTTCAAAAATGGCAATCTGAATAAAAAAACAGACTATGCTCCATACTACGAAAACTATTTTTTTCCTATATCTACCTTCCTGAAAACTCCATGTATAAATAACACTTAATATACTGTCAATAAAATACATAAAAACAGGAAACAACATTTCAAACATTGACAATTCCTCCGTCCTTTGCATATCTCATATAACGCTTTACAAAATCAGTATATTTCTTTTGGGCAAGTATCAGTTCATCCCCTCCTACAACTTGAATCGTGTCTGCACTATATGCACAAATTTTTTCCATGTTCACAAGATAACATCTATGACACCGATAAAAGGCATTCCCTAATTCTTTTTCCAGTTCTTCCATTTTTCCATAAGTGTCAAACCTACCATTTTTTGTATGATAAATCACTTTTTTATTGCTGCTTGCAATGTAATAAATATCTTTTAGATATATTTTCTGCTGTGTGCCAGAGTTTTTTATAACGATGTATTTTTTACTCTGTTCTTCTAAAGCAGACACTTCTTTCCATGCACGACGAAAAACCTTTGAAAATTTTTCCTCATCAATTGGTTTTACCAGATAATGAAAAGCATTTACATCAAAGGCTTCCTCCATATATTCCCGATAACCTGTAATGAAAATAAGAATACTTTTTACCCATCCCTTTCTTTCCTGCTCCTGTCTAAGTTTCCCCGCAAGCTCTAAGCCAGACATTTCTTCCATGGCAATATCCAGAAAAGAAATTGCAAAGTTTTCTCCTGTTTCCAGCATCTCTTTTCCTGATGAAAACTGACACACCTCTGCTTCCGACTCCTGATTCTTTATCAACTGAGCAATAGCCTCACAAATTGCCTTATCATCATCTACAACTGCAATCTTCATTTCAAATCAAACCTTTCTAATCTTTTTAGGCTACATAAACCATCATCTATTATATCGGCAAATAAAGGGTTCTCTCTGACTTTATGGTGTGAAATACTGATATTTAGGTGCGAAATACTATTGCATTTCATTACTGCACTACAGGGCAGTCTTTTCCCAACTGCCCTGTACCAAATTTCCTTACAAACATTCCTCTTTGCTCTTAGTATTAAGTTTCTCCGGCATCTTCTGATCGAATATTTTCTGCTTCATCTCGGCAAGTTTCTCCTTAACGGATACCCTCCCTCCGGAACCGTCTGCTAACATCCGCTCCTTGTCATGCTCTGCGATACGCTCCGACATCAGGAAACTTGCAACAGGCTTTAACGGTTCCTCTGCCACCGCCTGTATATCTTCTGCCCTGTTCGGCTCACTTTCCTGCGTCTGTGCGCTCTGCTCTCCGTTTTCGTCCTCCGGCTCATCATCGCCCATATCCAGTGCATTATCGCCCTTTTCGTCCATATTCAGAAGCGTATTTAACTCTGCAAGGCGTTCTAGCTTCTCCGCCAGTTCCTGCTCCTGCGCAAAAGGTTTTGTAACTTCCACCTTTGCAGTTTCGAGCTGATGTTCCACGTTAGAAAGCTTCTGCTCCACGTCTGCCATTTTCCCGGTCATTCCCTCTAACGCATTGGACAGTCTTTGCAGATTTCCAAGTGGATCGGCTCCGATTTCCACCTCATGGCTCAGACTTCCTTTTAAGCTGATCGTAAACTTGGAGAAGAACGAGTCAAAAGACACGCTCATCTTAAAGCCCTGATATTCTCCGATTGTGACCGCCATGTTTGGCTGTTTGGCACTCCGGCACATATCAATCAACGCCGCACCCGCTTCCTTTTTGTCCGTATAGGTACGGTTTCCTATCTTCATGGAAAAAGCGTCCTTATCCACAGGCTTATGCGCCGCATAGGTCTGAATGTCCGCCCGGTATCCCTCAAGCCTTTCTTTTAAGGCTGTGATCTGCATCGGGTAATGCTTTGCGATATTGTCCTCCAGACGGTAACGCTGGCTTGTGTGGTTTGCCTTTAAGAGCTTCAGCTTTGAAACCTGTATATCCAAATCCATCTTCTCCTTAATGTAAGGGTTTCCGGTTGCAAGTGCTTTGACCTCTGCATAAGAGAGCGCCGCTTCGTCAATGTCCTCACAGGAACGCACCGGGGACTTGCTCGTCATGATCTGCCCGATAAACTTCTGCTTGTTCTCAATGAGCTGCCATGAATAGCTGTCGAAGGTGCCTTCCGTCACATACCGGAAAATCTTGACCTTATCATTCATATTGCCCTGTCGTAAAATACGACCTTCCTGCTGTTCAATGTCAGACGGACGCCAGGGCACATCCAGATGATGTAATGCAATCAGTCTGTCCTGTACGTTGGTTCCGGCTCCCATTTTGGCAGTAGAACCCAACAAAAAACGAACCTGTCCGCTTCTTACCTTTGCAAACAGCTCCGCTTTTCTTTTCTCCGTATTGGCATCATGGATAAATGCGATTTCTTCCGGTGGGACACCCTTTTCTTTCAGCTTGTTGCAAATGTCCTCATAAACATTGAATGTACCATCTCCTTTCGGTGTCGATAAGTCACAGAAGATAAGCTGTGCCGACTTCTGTTCCTTTGTTTCCTCCCATATCTCAAATGCCTTGTCCACACAGGTGGTGGATTTAGAATTATCCTCATCGGGAAGCATATCGTTGATTAAACGCTGGTCTAATGCAAGTTTTCTACCGTCATTGGTGATTTTGAGCATATTGTCAACGTGTGGCTCTACCTTCCTATCACGAACAGCCTCCGCACGATCCGCAAGGGACTGTACCATTTCTTTCTGATACTCACTCGGCTTTAACACCACATTTTCATACTCTGCTTCCGGTACAGGCAGTTTTAGCATATCCGGTGTCTGAATATCTGCACTTTCCTTGAAAAGTGAAATCAGCTCGGGCAGATTGAAGAACTTGGCAAACCTTGTCTTTGCCCGGTATCCGGTTCCCTCCGGTGCAAGCTCTATGGCTGTCTGCGTTTCTCCGAAAGTAGCCGCCCAACTGTCGAAATTGCCAAGACCAAGTTTCTGGAGCGTACTGTATTGCAGATAGCGCATATTCGTATAAAGCTCCGTCATACTGTTGGAAATCGGTGTACCTGTGGCAAAGGTAATGCCCTTGCCGCCTGTCAGCTCGTCCATGTACTGACACTTTGCAAACATATCCGAGGACTTCTGTGCTTCTGTCTGTGCAATGCCCGCCACGTTCCGCATCTTGGTGTATAAGAAAAGGTTCTTATAATTGTGGCTCTCATCTACGAACAGCCTGTCAACACCAAGCTGTTCAAAGGTTACTACATTGTCCTTGCGGGAAGTATCGTTCAATCGGCTCAGCCTTGCGTCTAATGATTTTTTTGTTTTTTCCATCTGCTTAATGGTGTAACGCTCTCCCTTTTCCGCCTTGACCGCTTCGATTGCCATTTCTATTTCCGTTATCTGCCGCTCAATCATGGCAGCCTGTCTTTCCATTGAAAGCGGTATCTTTTCAAACTGCGTATGCCCGATGATGACCGCATCATAATCTCCCGTTGCAATACGGGAACAGAACTTTTTACGGTTGGCAGGCTCAAAATCTTTCTTTGTAGCAGCTAAAATATTTGCACCCGGATACAGGCGCAGGAAATCACTCGCCCACTGCTCTGTTAAATGGTTCGGTACAACAAATAAGCTCTTTTGGCAAAGCCCTAACCGCTTGCTCTCCATTGCTGCAGCAATCATTTCAAAGGTCTTACCCGCACCCACACAATGGGCAAGCAGGGTATTATCGCCGTAAAGCTGGTGTGCCACCGCATTAAGCTGATGCGGTCTTAATGTAATGTCCGGTGTCATGCCCGGAAACTTTAGGTGGGAACCGTCATACTCTCTCGGTCTGGTGGAATTGAAAAGCTCATTGTACTTGGCACACAAGGTCTGTCTGCGCTCCGGATCACGAAATACCCAGTCCTTAAAGGCTTCCCTTATGGCTTCCTGTTTCTGGCTGGCAAGCATGGTCTCCTTTTTGTTAAGAACTCTCTTTTCCTTCCCATCTTCCTCTATCGTATCAAAGATACGGGTATCACGAAGGTTTAAGGAATCCTCCAGAATACGGTAGGCATTTGCCCGGCTCGTTCCGTAGGTCATATTGACAAGTGAATTGCCATGATCCGCATTTTTGCCCTTTACGTTCCACTGTCCTGTCACATCGGAATACTGCACCCCGACAAGGTTACGGTCAAAGAGGTAATCCGGTGTTTCAAAGGTTTCCCGCATGAAATCCTCGATGTACTTAGGCTCAATCCATGTGGCACCGATACGCACCTCAATCTCGCTTGCATCAAGCTCCTTGGGCTGAACGCCCTCAAGAGCTGTGACATTGATTGCAAACTCTGGACGGTTCTCTGCAAATACCCTTGCGGTTGCCAGCTTCTCCCTGACATTTCCGCTTAAATACTCGTCTGCGGTTTCCCACTTTTCTGTGACCGGGTTCTGGAAGATCACTCTGGCAAGCTCCTTTGCCACTTCTTCCTCGCTTTTTCCCGTAAGCTCCGACATATAGGCTAGGTCTACCCTTGCCCTTTCCCCTAATGACACCGCCAGTGCTTCACTTGCGGTATCCACGCTTGTAACAACCTCTGCCTTTTTAATGGTTCGCTTGGAAAACATATCAGCCTTGCCTTTGAAGTTGCCCTCATCGTCTAATTTCTCCAATGAACAAAGCAGACAATAGCTTGAATCCTGATTAAACGCTCTCTTATTGGTCTGTGAATTGATCAGACCGTATTTCTTGGAAAACGCATCATACAGCTCATTAAGCTCTGCCTGCTTGCTCTTAATCATATCTTCCGGATATTCGTTCAACTGATAGTCAATCAGCTCCTGTGTACAGTCACGAATCTGCACCATGCCTTTCATGCGCTGCTCCATCGTTTCTGATACGTCCACAGGCTTCATAATGGAATTTTCCCGGTAATACACCCTCTCGTCCACGATAGTGTAACTGTAATTCTTCACGCCTGGATCGGCGGGGATTGCTTCTCTTGCCAGCTCATCATCAAGCTCATCGAACTCTACCTCGTCAATGCTGCCCTCGATATGGGATATAGCCTTTTCAAGCTGCTTGGATAATGAAATGGTGGTATCCGGTGTACAGGTGGCTTCCATGCCAAACTGCCCGCTGACCATTTCCATTTTTCCCATGATCATTTCCGGGTGGTCTGCAAAATACTGGTTCATGGCTATGCCATCTTCATTTTCACAAAGATGCACCCAATCCGGCTCGATGTCAATTACCCTGTCACGCTTCTTTAAGAAAAGAATGTCCGAAGTAACCTCCGTCCCTGCATTTTCCTTAAAGGCTGTGTTGGGAAGCCTGATCGCTCCAAGAAGCTCCGCTCTCTGCGCAAGGTACTTTCTGACTTCCGGGCTTTTCTTATCCATTGTTCCCTTTGAGGTGACAAATGCCACCACGCCGCCCGGTCTGACCTTATCTAAGGCTTTGGCGAAAAAGTAATCATGTATGAGGAAGTTATGCTTATCGTAGGCTCTGTCTGCCACCTTGTACTGACCGAATGGCACGTTTCCGATTGCCACATCAAAGAAATCATTGGGATAATCCGTCTTTTCAAAGCCAGTGATCTTCACATCGGCATTCGGGTATAGCTGCCTTGCAATTCTTCCGGTAATTCCATCAAGCTCCACACCATAAAGCCTGCTCTCCTGCATTTTTTCCGGCAACATACCGAAAAAGTTACCGATACCCATTGCCGGCTCCAAGATGTTACCTTTGGAAAAGCCCATTCGTTCCATCGCATCATAAATAGCCTTGATGATCACAGGGCTTGTATAGTGGGCATTTAAGGTACTTTCCCTTGCTGAATCGTATTCCTCGGCTGACAACAGGCTCTTTAATTCCTGATATTCACTTGCCCAATTCGTTTTGGTTTCATCAAAGGCATCAGCAAGACCACCCCAGCCCACATATTTTGCTAAAATCTCCTGTTCTTCTGGCGTGGCAATACGGTTTTCGCCCTCAATCTTTTCAAGCGTTCTGATTGCTTCCACATTCTGACGGAATTTTTCTTTTGCCGCAAAGCCTTTCCCGTCACTTTTCTCTGTTTCCGGAGCAATGTGGAAGTTGACTGCACCCGATTTGTCAATCTGTGGCTGTTCCTTTGGCGCTTCTGCTTCATTCTGCGGCTCTGGTTCGGCAATCACTTCACTTTCTTGCATAGGATTGGACAATTCTTCATTTTTCTGTTCATATTCACCCCATATTCTTTGGGAAACAGCAGAAAAATAAGGAGATTCTTCTTCCATAATGCTGAAGCGAATCTCCTCCATGTCCTCAAGGCTCTTTGCCCCGGCTATTTTATCATGGTACTTAAAATATAATGCTTCCCTGACAAGAATGCCCTCCAATCGTGCCAGTTCAGGCTCCGGCATACGTTCCCAAATATCATCCTTCTCCGTATGAATGGTAAAGCCTTCTCCGTCATCATGGTACTCAAGCGTATATTGCAGCTTATCATGTTCCCCACGAATATCACACTCAAAATCATAGACTGTTGTTCGTGTACCTCTGATATATTTCCGGTCTATCAATACAAGGTTTTGAACATCATCCGCAGTCAAAGGCGGTTCTTCTGTCTGCTCTATGGCAGGCTCGCCCTCATAACGTGCCGCATACTGTCTGGCATCCTTTAACAAACTGTCCATATCCAGAGCTTTTTCTGTCTCGCCGCTGATTGTCTGCATCATTACATAGTCTGCAGCTTCTGCAAAAAGGAAATCATAGACCTCTTTTCCTTCTAAAGTTCGCTCATCGTCAGTAATCGTGACTGCCTGTGTTTCTTCGTTCAAGCCAACCACATCTTTCCGGTCTAATGCTCCGCAGATTTTAACCACAGCCGACATTTCAGATAGCCTTTTATTTAACTGCTCTATGTCTGCTTTTTCGGTTTTCGGAGCTTTTGCTTCTCCTTCAGAAATGGTTTCTGTTTCTTCCCTCTCCGGTACAGGCTGTTTTTCCGGCTCCCTATCTAATTCCTGATACCGCCTTGCCTGATTGGTAAAGCCGTCAAGCACAGCCGGGTGCGAGGTTACAATCAGATCTCTCGTATTCCATTCTGCACTCGGTACAATGCCCTTTGCCCATTCCTTGTTATTGTCAGAAAAACGCCCATCATGGGATAAGTGCATAATGGTGTTGGCAAGGACATATTCCACACGTTCCTTTCCATACTGCTCGATAACACCCTTTGCGGTATTTCTCGGAAGCGTGGTACCGTCAAAGTTTTCTGCAATCGCCTTCTCAATAGCTTCCTTACATTCCAGGCGGGTGCCATGCTCTAACTTCTCCTGTTCTTTTTGCATGGCTTTCTCTGCCTGTTCCTGTTTGTACTGTGCATAGGCTTCCTTTCCCTCTGGCGAAAGGTATTTATCTGCCTGCACAAGCTCCCGGATACGTTTCTCGACAACATTCCAGTTTAAAAGCACCTTTGCGTAAGGACTGCCATAGTTACCTTTCTCCAGACGGATACCTTTGGCATCGTGATCCTCGTGCCCACTGTCACTTCCTGGAAGTGCATGGGAGCTGCCACCTGTACCATATTCATTTTTCAGAAAAGCAATGTTATCTTTCTTGTCATGCCCTTCCATGAAATACTCATAGATACGGAACTTTCCATGTTCAAAGCCGCTTCCACCAGTCAGCCTGTAATCAATCTCGTCCTGTGTGATAAAATCCTCATTCCTTACATCCACCGTATCAAGCACCGGAAATTCTTTCTTTTCCACACCTAAATCCGCAAGCTGTTCTAATAAATAATCCGGTCTTTTCACATACCGCCATTTAATCTGCTTTTCTCCGCTGTCAAGCTCTGCTTTTGCCTTTTCAAGCTCATCCTGAATCAGTTGTCTGCCCTCAGTGGTGGATAAAAGCTCGCATAGCCTTTCCATGCTTGCCGGGTAGTTAGAAAATTTAAGCTCCAGACTCTCCGGCATTTCCGATATACCGTCACGGAAGAAATTGTTAATGTCCGTAGCAATTCTCTCATGTTCCACCGCATCCACAAGGAATACTTCATTGGCACTCATATAAGTACCATTCTCCACCATAACACGGATATGGCTCTCCACTTCGCTCCAGCTCATCACTGCAAGGGTATTTTCCTTTGCCGATGTACCATAACCGATACGCATACCCATTTCATCAAACCACAGTGAAACAGGATTTCCGTCAAACTCAAAACCTTTTCCGGTAGTCTTATACTCGTTCTTTAAAAATTCTGCCATTTCTTCCGGTGTCTTACCCTGCTGATACTTGGCATAGATACGTTTTCTGCTGTTATCCCTACCGCCGCCACTACGCAAGATACTGTCAATCTGCTCCTGTGGCAAAGAAAAAGCAGCGGGCATGGTATATTGAATACTTGCTTCCGCTGCTGCGATTGTGCCGACCTGTTCCTCAAAAGAAGGAAACAGACTGAGTTGTGTAAAGGTGGGTTCCGGTGCTTCTCCCCGGAGAAGATCATCTGTGTCTGTTACAGACTGTAAACCAGTTCTCCCAGAACCACTTCCTCTGCTCGGTTTCGAATGCTGTTCATCTTCGCTACCCAGAGCATCTGATCGGCTTCCTTGAGTTGTTCGGTCACTCCCTCGGTTGCCGCCATCTGGCTCGTCAGCTTCTCCATTCTCTCCTCTGCCTGCTTCTGGATCGTCAGCAGGTGTTCTTTCAATGTTCCTTTCAGAAGAAACGCTGAGTACACGCCCCTGTGGTTCTCCTTCAGATAAGTCTCTCTCATCATTCCGTACTTCGTTACCGTTCCCTCCGGCTGAATGTCCGCCTGTAATGTCGGGATCAGGTAATCCCCGTTCTTCTCGTATGTCAGATTCATCTCTATTGCCCCTTTCTACGCTGTTTTGGTTGTTGTCTATCTGTTCTTCATGTCTGCTCTCGCTTTCACGCTTTAACGCATTGTAGTCTATTTTAGAAGTATTTGCAAGTCCTTTCTGCGTTAAATTTTGCGATTGTTCCTGTTCGTGGCTCCTGTTATATGCCCTTATGGTTCTTCCAATCTCTAAAAGTACCGGTTTTGCAAGCTCATTGGCTGCATCTCCAAGTACCGCAAGGGTGTTCATGGAATTAAATTCATGGATAAAATCAAAAGCAAATTCCGAACCATACTCCTCCATATCTGCACCACAGGCAGATAAAAGTGTAAAAGAAATACTCTCCGATAAAGTATCTCTTAACCGGATACCGACATTCTGCTCGTCCAGTCCTTCTAAAAAACTGCCCTCGATCATGTACTTCAAATCCGGCAGCAATTCCTCATAATAATCTGCCGCAATCCTCTCAGCTATCTCAATAAGTCTTTCTTCAAACAGCTTCTTATCATCGGTAGCACCATAAGTCTGCTCTAGACGCTTAATTACATCTTCCTTATGTTCCTCATGTAATTCCCAGAGTTCCGGATACCGTCCGATTCTCCTTGCCGCATGGACATCTGAAACATCAAAAACATATTTCAGACGCTTGCCATGTGCTTCGTCCTCGTCCAGAAGTGCAATACCCTTTGCCCCTTTGTTTACCCAGCAGTGCATCCGCTCATTCCACAGTTCTATGGAAGCACACGCTGTTGCGTCCGGTCTTTGTGCATAGATCAAAAGCTGTTCCCGGAACGGATACTTATACAGCCTTGCCGCTGTAGTCAGGTATTTCATCCATTCCTCACGATTTTTGACAACCTCGGCTGCTGTCTCTTTTGCCAGAGCCGATATAAAATCATATTTTCTCACACAGTTCTCCTTCCTGTCATAGATACGACAAAAAGGCAGCCACATACACTACATGACTGCCTTTCCCTTACTTCCCGTTACATTCCTATTCCGTTGTACCAAAGCTGAAAGTCTTACTCTCAGCCGCTTTCTTAGGCGTAAATCTCGCCTTAACTTCCGCAACCCTCCCCTCTAATGCCTGAAACATAGCATCTACCTGTTCCTGTGTATATTCGTAGGAACCTCGATTTGCAAGATTCTCCAGTCTGCCAATAGCATCCACCGCCTTATTCATGCGGTACTCACCAATACGGATAAACTTCTCCGCCTTTGTCTCATTTTCCTTTGCCGCAGGCTCACCCTGCATTTCCTCTGCTGTCATTGTTACATTTGTTTCTTCCATGTGTTTTCCTCCATTTTTTGATAAAAAATTAGAGCGTACAGGTTTTCCCATACGCTCTGACGCTGTGTTGTTATTTTAGTTATGTGTGGTATTAGTGTTGCACCGACAAACTTGAATTTGTCTCTATCAGAGTCCGTAATGAATTACCCACTTGTTATTGCTTAATGCATTTTCTAACAGCTTTTTCAGTTCGGATAGTTCAGAATTATCTGCAATGACATCAATAAATGCCTTTAGCGAACAAGGTGGAACAAGTGTAACACCACAGTATGCAAGCCCTTTGCCTTTGACGGAAAGTGTATGCCAATAGAAGTCAATGGATGTAAGCCTTTCGACAACGCCGTCCAAATAGGCGTCATCAACAGAAATACAGGCATATTTCCACGGCTCATACTCGTCATATCGCTTGCCCTGCTGAGGAGCATCCATCATAATTCCAAACTCGTGTTTTGCCATGTAGATTACCTCCACAAATATCGATTTGCAAATTTCTTTCTCTCATAATACCACACTTTTTTCATCATAGATACAGCTATTTCTGCTTCCGAAATTCTTCTAGTATTTTTTCCTCCCTTTCTCGTTCCTCGCAATATTTCCAGAAATCGTGCAAAAATTCAGCGACAGATTTTTCCGGTGCTTCTGTCGGCTCAAGTTCTTCCAGCCTTTTTACAATTTTTATAACTTCTTCGGCATCAAATTCCTCATCGGTGGCTACCAACGTATAATAGTCAAGTTTTTCTTTCAACATCTCTATTTCTTCTTCCTTACTCATGCTAAAATTCTCCCTTCACTATATACATGACAGTTTTCGACAAAATCTTACAAATTATTATAAAAAATGTTTTTCAAAGTTTTTCAAGTTTTTTCTACTTATCCTTCTTCTGTGGAAATTCCATCTTAAACTTATACTGGAATCCTATGATTTCTTTACCATCTTTCGTATAGGAAAATTCCTCTACACTCTCTGGAATCAGGTACGCATCATAACTGCCTTTCTTTCCTTTCAGACCTTTGACAAGTATCTTTTTCCCTTGAAGCAGGCTCTTGACCTGTGAATCGGAAAGTGTTACCCCAAGTGCCCTGCCGACATTCATACCGCACTTCCCGGTACAGTACGCTCCAAATTTTCCCTTGACTACATCAGCACCACACTTCGGGCATTTGCCTAGCGCTTCTTGTCCACCCTTGCCTGTGCCAAACATGGCTTTATGTTCATCACTAACGCTGTGATAGGTCTTTACAAGATCAGTTACCATTGCTTCAATACCTGACATAAACTGTTCTGCAGCAACTTCTCCTTTGGATACAAGAGTAAGCTCATTCTCCCAGTCAGCAGTCAGTTTCGGAGATTTTACTACATCCGGAAGTATCGTGATCAGCTTCATTCCGTCCTCTGTCGGAATCATCTGCTTTTTCTCACGTTTTACGAATCCGTCTTTTACCAGTTTTTCTATTATATCCGCTCTGGTGGCAGGTGTGCCAAGTCCTTTTCTCTCCACTTCATCGCCCATATCCTCTGCTCCGGCTCGCTCCATGGCGGACAGCAGGCTGTCCTCTGATACGTTTTGTCAAGGGTGTTTAAGAACTTTTTTCGCTGTCATTCAAAATCAGACGCTTGATTTTGTCGCTCATGGTTTCTTTGCTCGTTTCACTGAAATGGATTTTGACGCGGTAGGTGGTCTTTCCGATTTTCTTTATCATTACAGGTGGCGCGGCTTCCTTTACGGTCAGAGGGGAAGCGGTTGCGGGGGTGCTGCGGTTGCTGGTGTCGTTGTTCATAGGCTCTCCTTTCCATGAGAAAAGCCCCATGCGGTCATACATGGGGCGGTGGTTTTGAGGTTGAAGTGGCGAAGTGGCAAAGTGGCAAGGTATCTGGGTTTTGCCACTTGGATTTTGCCGTTTCACTTTTTAAGAGCGTGATACCATGCCGCGCCAATGCGCTTTGAGGTAATGCGCCCGTCAAGGTTTCTCTTTGCCGCCCGGACGGTACGGGCGGATATGCCCGCTTCTGTGGCGGCTTTCTCTATGTCCTCGCTGGCAAGCTCTTTCCCGTCTGCCAGTAAATCCAGTATCAGCCGTTCCGCCTGTTCGGTCTTGGTGGCGGTGTTGCCGCCCGCGCCGGACAGCAGCTCGTCGGCGGTTATATCATATTCGCCTATCCACGAAAAGCCCGTTTCCGGGTCAAGGCAAAAGGCAACGGGCTTGCCCTCCGGCGCAAGGGAAGATTTGTCATGGACGATAACGCGCACATTCGGTTCTCGCTTCACGCGCCCGATCAGCAGGACGCTCCTTGCTGCGGCGCGGAAGTCGATAGAACCTAAGCCCCGGTATGCGCTCTGCCCTCCGGCAGCTTTGTTGAGATGTCCGATAAGGATAACGGCGCACCCGGTACGCTCGGCAACATCGGCAAGGCGGCGGAACATGGGGCGCACTTCGTTTGCCCGGTTCATGTCGGTTTTTTCGCCCATGTACGCCTGTATGGGGTCAAGGATAATCAGACGCGCCCCGTTCTGCGTGATTGCCTTTTCTATGCGCTCATCGGACAGAGTAAGCTCCCGCTTGGCTTCATCAATCACAAGCACCCGGTCAAGGTCTGCGGCGGCTTCTATCAAGCGTGGCTTGACGGTATCGCCCAGCCCGTCCTCGGCGGTCTGGTAAATTACTTGGAATGGCGGCAAGGGCTTCATTCCCGGCAGCGTTCCCCCGGTGGTGCAGGCGGCGGCAAGGCGTAGGGCAAAAGTGGTCTTGCCCTCGCCGGGATTGCCCTGCACAATGGTTACTTTCCCAAAGGGAATATACGGCTCCCATAGCCATTCAACGGTCTGTGTGTCAACCTCGCTCATGCGGATAATCTCAACGGTTTCTTCCTGCGGCGGCTCTTTCAAGCCGTAGATTGCTTCCCGCAAATACTTCCCGTCTGTGATTTCTGCCCGGTGCTGCAATACCTCGTTCCAGTCCTTGAAAAGAGGGATAAGCCGATGGACGGTCAAGCCCTCCGGCACAAGCTCTGCAAGGCGGCTGCAAGCATCGTTTCCGGCGTTGTCGTTGTCAAGGCAGAGGTAAACGGTCTTGATGTTCGGACGGTCAGAGAGAAAGCGGAGCAGGGCTTTTTCGCCCACGCCGCCCAATGACAGATAGCTTTGCTTTTGCCAGTCCTTTTTGAACAGGCAGAGGAAAGATAAGAGGTCTATCGGGGCTTCAAAGACAAACAATCTTTCGCCCTCGCCACGGTAGCAGAAGTTAAAGGCTTTGTCGCTGCCTTTCACATCAAGCCGGAAGCTCCCGGCTGTACCGCGTTGGTGGGCGTAGCGTGGTACTCCGTCCTCGTCCCGTCCTACGAATACGGCGTTATGGTGGGCGGCTTCCTCGTAAATATCCCCGGTGGAAAAGAAAAAGCCCGACACATCTTCATCAATGCGGCGGGCTTCGGTAAGGTAGCTTTTCACTTGTCCGGCGGTATCGCTGCGGGGCGGCAGCCGGAAGTCAGAAATGGGCGCGGGGCTTGGTCTGTCCGGCGGCGGTGCTGCGCCTTTTTCTCCTGTCAGCAGTTCAACGGCTTCGGTAAAGCTCTTGCCGAAAAACTCCATGACAAAATCAACAGGTGCGCCGCCCTTGCTCTGGCTGTGCCTGTACCATTTGTTTCCCCGGACGGTCAAGCTGTCGTGCCGCTTCCAGCGGTATTCATTTCCGGCGCGGGTAAGCTGCTCGCCCTGTGATTGCAGGAAAGAAACAAGGTCGGCTTGGTTGGCGTGGTCTATCTGTTCTTGGGTGTAATACATGGCTGATACCTCTCTTTCTGTGGTTGAATTGTTCATAGTTTTGATGTAGAATGAAACCGAAAAATCGGAAGTTAGTGAGGTGCTGGATTGTGAATGAAAGAGAAAGAATTATTCACTTATGGTTTGAAATGTGGCTTACAAAACAGGATTTAGGTATTGATAATATTTTTGCAGAAGATGTAATTTATACTGAAAGTTGGAGTCCAAAATATAATAACCGTCAAATCGTAAAACACTGGTTTCAGGAATGGAATACTCGTGGCAAAGTCGTTGCTTGGGAAATCAAACAATTTTTCCACAAAGGAAATCAGACGATTGTGGAGTGGTATTTCAAAAATGAAATGAACAATGGGAGCATAGAGGAATTTGATGGAATTTCCCTGGTTGAATGGACAAAGGATAATAAAATAAAATCATTGAAAGAGTTTGGCTGCAATTTGAATAATTATAATCCTTATGAGCATAGTGACCTGCCCGAATTTAGGGACGAAAGAGCAAGTTGGTTTTAATATTAGGAATCAATAGCGTCCATTTTATCGAAAAACATTTAGGACGGACAGGCAAAGCAGCTTGCCCGTCCTTTTCTTTATCGCTCCTGTTCCTGCCGCTTGGTGCGGCTCTGCGTCTGCTCCGGCTGATCGGCGCGGAGTGCAATATCCACGCACCTGCGGATTTTTTGAAGCTCGGCAACCTCGGCGCGGGTATCTTTCAGTTTGGTATAATCGCTGTCCCTCTGCGTTTTGAGGTCAGCATATTCCTGTTCCCATTCCGCAATAGGCAAGGTCTTTGTTCCTTTCGGCAGATTTGCATGGAGATAGCGGTTTGCCGCGTCCCATAGGGTAAGCTCGGCGCGGCGGGCTTCCGCAAACTTCTCCTGTTTTCCTTTCCAGCGGATTTGCCGGTACTCGTCCTGTATGGGCTTGTAGGTCTGATAATTTCTGCCGTACTCCATGAGTTTTTGCAGTTCTTTCATGCGCTGCTCGGCGGTTTTCATTCCCTCCCGGATTGAATAGGCTTTATCGCTGACAGAGGAAAGAGAGGCGTCCAGTTCGTCAAGGGTCGAGATGCCATGCTCGGAAAGATAGTTGACCGCTGCCGCTATGGTTTTCAGTTCGTCGGCTGCGTGTTGGTGCTGCCAACTTTGCGAATACTTCCGGCTCTTTTCTCTCTGAACGCTCAAATACTTCATCAACAGATTTGCGAGGTTGGGAGATTGCGGCGGCTGTTCCGGGGCGGTTTCCCGCGCTTTGAACAGGTCGGAAATCCATTCTTTGAGCTTCCCAACCTGCGCCCGGATTTCCCGGATAAGGCGGTTTGCCTTTTGGATATTTCGGTTCAGTTCGCCTTTCTCGGTGGCGATACCTTTCTTCTCCATCTGGCAAGCCGCCACGCCCATGTGGACGGTGGGTATCTCGTCAATTCCTCTCTCGGCGTTGCTGCGGTGGTCGATACGCTCCGGGCTTCCGTTCCTCTCCAAAAAGTCGTTGGCAAAGTCAGCCCATGCCTTGCGCCACAAGAGGGTGTTGTCCTTATCGTTCCAGCCTGTAAGGTCAACTTTGTGCGTCTTGTATCTGCCGCTTGGCAAGCGGATACGCTCACCGTTTTCATCAAGGTCATATTCCTTTTTGGACTTTGCCGCCCACGCGCCGCGCCCGTCAAGGGGGCGCATAGTCAGCATGATATGACAATGGGGGTTGCCGCTGTTGGTGTCGTGGATAACAAAATCCACACACATTCCTCTGGAAACAAATTGAGAGGAACAGTAGTCCCGGACAAGCCGGATCTGTTCCTCTCTGGATAATTCTATGGGGAGTGCTGCGTCAATCTCACGCGCAAGCTGGGCGTTCCCGGCTTTCTCGTAAAGCTCCACGCTGTTCCACAAGGTTGAACGGTCAGCGAATGAGGGCGGTGCGTGGGACGGCAGCATGATTTCGGTATGGACAACGCCGCCTTTGCGAGTGTAGTCATGGGTCATTCCGTCCCATTCGTTTGTCAGCTTTTCACCGCTTCGGTAGGCGGCTGCGGCAACAGCTGATTTGCCTTTTCCTCGGCTCACAATGCCGATGTTCCAATGGTAAATGGCTATGGGTATCACCTCCCGGATAGGATAATAAAACCCGCAAAAATGGTACAGACGCCAACGGCGGGTGTACTGTTTTTGTGGGTGTGCAGGGATAGCCGCAAAGCGGCGCAAGGGGTGCAGCCCCTTGTTGCGGCAAAGCCGCCATATCGGAGCGCGGGGAAATCTCCCTGTGCGGAGATAAGCCCTCGGCAGAGCGCACACGCCCGCAAGGGTGTATAAGTGCGCCCTTTGTTCCAAAGGGATTTATTCGGCGTTCCCGGCTTCGGCTCTTTTTCTCAAAAACTCCCGCGCTGGCTGGCTCGTCAAGGCAAGCCGGAGAAGTGCTGTGGCTTCCTCGTCGGTCATGTTCTTTGCTTCCGGCACAACGCTTTCAAAGACTGCGCCCCGGACGATAAGGCGGTGGCTGCGCGTCCGGCGTTCCTCTTTGGATAACTTCTGACGCAACATCTTTTCCCGGTTCTCAAACTGCCGGATTTTCTTCTTTCCGTCCTCAATCTCGGCTTGCAGCTCCTCGCGGGTTTTCTCTCTTGGCTTTGTCATGGTTGGTTGCTCCTTTCTGCTCATAAGCATAGAAAAAGGACAGTCGATTTTCTCGGCTGCCCTTGTAAAATAGAAAACTTATTTACTTTGCAAGAAGGTTTTGTTCGGATACTTTTTCATCAGAAGTATGGCTTGTTTGGGCGTGGGGCATATCAGTCTGAGTTTCCGTCAAAGTCTGTGTTATGATAGTGTTCATATAACCAGTATTTTCCCTCAAACTCAACGACAATGTTATCGCCGTACTGATAAACCGCAGCCCCTACAATATCATCATTTGCTTGGAAATTTTCTTTTGGTTCTTCCGAAGAACTAACTGTGTTTTCGATTTTTCCTAACAAATTGAAAGAACTTTTTTCATCTGCGAAGTTGGGTTGAGAGTCAACGATTTGATAAAGCGTATCATTTACATAGACCATAGGAGCAATATCTCCAGAAATGGGAACCAATGCCTTTAGCAAATCTTCTCCTGTTACACCTAATTGTGCTTCATCGCTTGCAAAAGGAATACGCAGCAGGTATTGTTGGTCTACTTCGTAAAGATATATATAAATGCCTGAGCCAACATCTTGTGTGTCACCTAAAAGAGAAAGAACATCTTCTCTTGTCATGGTCGGTGTTAGTTCTTTAATTTGCTCAGATGTTACCTGCGTCGGTGTATCGAGCGGTTTTTTGTTTTCTGGTATTAGACTAAGGATTTCTTCAGTCAACGGGTTACTTTCTCCTGCGTCAATCGTTTTTGCAGCTTCTTTTATTTCTTTATGAGAATAGTCGCTCAAATCTTCAACAGCAATGCCGAGAGAATTGAGATAATCAACCGCTGCATTATATTGAATTATATCAACGGCAAATGCGGTCAATGGTATCATCAAACACAAGCAAGCTGCAATAGCCCCCCACTTTACCCAAATGGGCTTTTTGGCTTTCTTCTTGTAGTTGAGAGCTTCATCGACATATTTTGTGTCAAGCTCGCTCATAGCGTCGGAAAACTTCTTTGCATTCATACGAATACCTCTCTTTCAATCAAATATTGCTTCATCTTCTCGCGGATACGGGTCAGCCGGACAGAAATGTTTTTTTCTGAAAGCCCCATAAACTCGGCTATGTCCTTATAGCTGTCGGAAAACCAATAGCGGCGCATGAAAATAACGCGGTTTTCAACGGTCAGCGTGTCCAGAAAACTTTCAATGATACGGGCCAACTCTCTGGCTTCAATCTCGGCTTCCACTGTGTTCGGGTCTGCTATACAGGCTTCGATTTCCTCCATAGCAATCGTGTAAGTGCTGCTGCGTTTGGCTGCTTCCTTTCTGTAATAGATTTTCAGTGAAATGTTCCGAACGATTTTACAGATATAGGCCAAAAGCGGGTTTGGCTTCGCCGGGGGGATTGCGTTCCACGCCCCTAAGTAAGCGTCATTGACGCACTCCTCCGCGTCCTGTCTGCTGTTTACAATGTTATACGATAACTTGTGGCAAACTTTACCGTATTTTATATCCAGCTCCCGTATGCCCTGTTCTGAACGCCCAAAAAACATTTCAATGATTTTTTCATCTTCTATCATCACACCGCCTCCTTTCCGGCTTCACCTATATACTACGGTTTCAGCGGCGAATACTACATCAAATCTCAAACTTTTTCAAAAAATTATACCACATCTTTTTGAATAGTGTGTGTCAAATTGCCAGAGTGTTTTTTCGCCGCTTCGCTTGTCGCCCTGCGCCGTTCCTCGCTGTATGGGGCGGTCAGACGGAAAGAGAAACGCCCCTTGCGGATTTCAAACTCCATGCAGCCTGTTTCTGCGTCCTCGTCGGTCAGCTTGCAGATCGCCGGGTAGCGGCGGCTGTATGCGGTCAGCCTGTTCTTTAAGTCGGTGTTGTGGGTGCGGATATGGATTAACGGGTCTTTCTCGTCAAACCAAATATCGGTGGTCTTTTCCTGCTTCGTAAGCCCTGTTCTCATAAACTCTCCTTTCTGCGCCCCTGTTACGCAATAGGGGCATTTTTCGGGTGTTTTTCCCGGCTCTTGACTTGGGGAAAATGAGGATTTTCAAATAGAAACCGCCCGGACGGGGAGTGTATCGTCAGGGCGGCTGTTATCGCAAGATTTCTGTTTTTTCCGGCTCTTGACCGTCAAACATAAATTAGCTCATGCTATGTGTTCTCCTTTCTGTTCGGCGGCAAGGGGCAGTTGCTCGGCTTGCTCCTGCTCCTGCTGCTCTTTCCATTGCCTGCGTTTCTTTTCCATATAGCGTCGATTGTACTCTGCTTTTTTCGCTCGGCGGCGTTCCTGTTCCGCTAACGCGGCCTTTTCTTCCTCGGTCAGTTCCACTTCCTTGTGAGGGATGTCCACCTTACCAACAAAATTAAAGAAAATTTCAATTTCCTGTATTCTGCTTGCTCCTTTGCCCTGGGCTTGGTGGACGAGGATTTTTTCTACAAACTCATTTATCATGGCAGGGGTCAACTCGGAAAAGTCTGTATATTTTCTGACAAGGGAAAGAAACTTTTCGGCGTTGATGGTTTCCCCGCTTATGCGTTCAAGTTCCTGTTGGTCTTGGGAAACGATTTCTGTCAAATCGCTTAGCTCGGCCTCGAAATCTCTGAGCATTTGTTCAAAAAGGGTATCGGAAAGTCGGCCACTTACATTGTCCTCATAGAGCTTTCGGATTAGGCGGGTCAGTTCATCGGTACGCTTCTCGTTGCGCTGCTTCCGCTGGCGAATGGATCTTGCAGCTTTTTCCTGCCTGTCCTCGGAAGCGGAGCAGACCTGTGCCATAAACTCAGCTTCATTGTTCAACGCATAGTCACAAACGCCCTTGATGGCTTCCAACAAAAGCTCGTTTACAACAGCAGTACGAATAAGGTGCGTCGTGCAGTATTTATCATAATGCTGGTTGCCCAAATCATAACGGGAACAGTTGTACTCGTCACGATCCGGACGCTTTTTCCCGTTGGGTCTGCCCGCCCAGTCACGCGCGTTTCCGGCCTTGCCCCTGTGGTTATACATCTTTGCACCGCAATCCGCGCAAAACATCAAGCCGGTTAGTGGATTGGCCTTTCCTATGCTGTCTGTCCGGCGAATGGTTTTCCGTAGAGTTTGTACGCGTTCCCATGTTTCCTTGTCGATGATAGCTTCTTGTGTGTTCTCAAAAATGACTAAATCCTCTTTGGGGGTCATTTTGACGCGCTTATCTTTATAGCTCTCCTTATAAGTCCGAAAGTTTACCGTATGCCCCATATATTCCTGCTTGGAGAGTATGTCGGCAACTGTACCGCCGCGCCATGTGTAGGGGTCTGCGGCATTGTAGTTTGATTGATGGTTTCCCATACCGCGCTGTGCAAGATAGTAAGAGGGGCGCTCAACCTTTTCCGTTGCCAATATGCGGGCAATTTCATACGGGCCTTTTCCCTCAATGGCCATGCGATAAATCCGGCGTACTACTTCGGCAGCTTCCTCGTCGATAATCCAATGGTCTTTGTCGTTGGGGTCTTTCTTGTAACCGTAGATACAGTGGTTGCTTGTGTGCTTGCCGGACATACCTCTTGCCCGTAAAACAGAGGTTATCTTACGGCTGCAATCACGAATATACCATTCGTTCATAATGTTCAAAAAGGGTGCAAACTCGCTGCTTTCCCGTTTGTCGCTATCTACTCCGTTGGTAATGGCAACAAACCGCACACCTTTCTCTCTGAACATCACTTCGGTGTAAAAGCCCACCTGTAAATAATCTCTACCGACGCGGCTCAAATCTTTAACAAGGACAGCAGCGATTTCGCCTTTTCCAATGCCCTCAATCATGCGCTTCCAACTTGGGCGGTCAAAACTTCCACCAGACCAACCATCATCTGTGAAGTGGACGCAATTCGTAAAACCGTTGGCTTTCGCATAGTCCTCCAGCATTTTCTTTTGATTGATAATGCTGTTACTATCACCTGTGAGGTCATCGTCACGGCTCAATCTCTCATAAAGGGCGGTGATTTTACCGTTGCCTAATTTCTTAGGTTTCATGGGAACGCTCCTTTCTATGGGTGATTTCTTATCCCCCTTTCACAGCATATATCTTCAGTGTAATGTTTTGGTGGCTGTGTGAAATGCTCGGAAACCTTTGTCTGCTCCACTGCAATCATCATGCCCTCACGAAGCTCCGGCAGCTTCTTTTCTTCCTCGGCATCTGATTTATCCTCTGTGGTCTTATAGGAATTTTTGAAGAAATCATCAAATTCCTTCCATCCATTTTTCCATACTTCCTTACCGGATACCTTAAACACAATCTCGTTGCAGGTAAGCTCTGCCTTTGTGGAATTATAAATGTGCTTCTCCCCGGTTGCACACAGCAGACGGTTCGCACATAATGAAAGGATCTTCATTTCACTCTCAGGAATCACCTTTAAGTCCTGTTTGATGATCTCCATGGTCGGAATGATTGCATGGTGGTCTGTCACTTTCTTGCTATTCAAAATTCTTTTAATATCTGGATTGAACATGATATTCTGCTCAAATAACAGCGAATTGAAAATTGCTTCAATCACATTTTTCGCTGTTCCCTCCATGTCATCGGAAAGGTACTGGCTGTCTGTTCTCGGATATGTTACTAACTTTTTCTCATAAAGGCTCTGCGTATATTCCAATGTCTGCTTGGCAGTAAAGCCAAACAGACGGTTTGCATCCCTCTGGAGTGTGGTAAGGTCATAGAGTTTCGGTGGTGCCACCCACTTTTCTTCCTTTATCACAGAAGTGACAAGAGCCTGTCCGTTTTCACAGGCTCCTGCAATCCTCTCTGCTTCCGTTTTATCACTGATATGCTCCGATACAGCATCCAGACCATTTTCCATGATATGAGCCATATAATAGGCTTCTTTCTTGAAATTCATGATTTTACTTTCACGGTCTACCAGCATGGCAAGTGTCGGTGTCTGCACTCTGCCGACCTTTAATGCCTTGCCACCATATAATACCGTAAAAAGTCTTGTCCCATTGATACCCACAAGCCAGTCTGCTTCCTGCCTGCATAATGCTGAATGATACAAGTTATCATAGTCGCTGCCTGGGCGAAGATTATGGAAGCCGTCACGGATAGCACTTTCCTCCATGGAAGAAATCCATAACCGCTTCATCGGTTTTCTGCACCCTGCCATGTTGTAGGTCAGGCGAAAGATCAGCTCACCCTCCCTTCCGGCATCGGTAGCACATACAACGGCATCTACCCTGTCATCATGCATGAGCTTTTTCAAAATCTGATACTGTGCTTTTGTATCACTTTTCACTTCATGCTGCCATTCCTGCGGAATGATCGGAAGGCTCTCATAGCTCCATTTCTTCCATGCTTCCTCATAGCTTTCCGGCTGTGCCAGTTCTACCAGATGTCCCACACACCATGATACCAGATACTCATTGCCTTCCAAATATCCGTCCTTACGCTGTGTGGCACCAAGAACTGCCGCAATGCTCTGTGCCACACTCGGCTTCTCCGCAATTACAAGCTCCATCTCTATTCCTCCCCATTTTCTTCATCATCGTTGTCATGTTCCGTGGTATTCTCTGATTCTGTGTCATTCACAGCATCGTCCCCACCATTTAAGAATGATTCGTCGGAACTCTGCTCATTTTCTTCCTCGTCCTCATAATCATAGTCCTCGTCAAGCTCGTCCTCATCTTCATCCTCATCAATAAAGTTTTCCTTTTTCTTCTTGGACTTCACAACATATACTACGCCGATCACAGCTACCGCAGCAATTCCCATTAAAATATATGTAAAGCCGGAACCATCTGCTTTTGCGGTATCCTCTTTCGGCTCACTTGTATCCTCCGTGCTATCTTCGGTGCTGTCCTCAACACTTTCTGTTTCCTGTGTTTTCTCTCCTGTGGTATCAGCATTATTGTTGGATAATGCGCTGTCTTTGGTAGGGATTGCAGATTCCAAAGCCGCTGAATTTTTCGGAAGTGTCTCGCTGTTATCCGTTGTGGTATTTAACAGGTCATTTTCGCTGACTTCGGTAAGGAAATACACCTTTTCATCCTCCCCGTCACGGTCAATTACCAGATAAAATACTTTCTCGGATGCAGTCTGGATTGTGTAAAATTCCTTGCCTTTTTCAGAAGTCTGACTGTCACTGCTCTGGTCTGCATCCTTAGAAGTATCTCCCGTACTTGGAGATTGCTTTGCTGTTGTGGAACTGCTTGAAGTTGTTCCACTGCCTGTCTGGGAAACTGTATTTCCATTCACATCCGTTTTTGTATGTTCTGTGACCTGTGCGGTTGCAGAGCTAGGTTTGGTTGCCGACGCATCCACCGGGAGCTGCTGTGCCGGATCTTTTTCATTGCTGTCCTTATTCTCCGGATCGGTGTAATACGGATTGGCTGTTTTATAGATTTCAGAGGTATTTCCTGCATTATCCATGGCAGAAATCGTGAAATACTGATACCCTGCATCGAACTGTTGCAGACGGATATTCAAGGCTCCATTCGTATGCTCTGTAAACTCATAGCCATTGACATAGATTGCCTTGATACCGGAATCCGTATCATGTGCCTGAATGCTCAAAAGACCGTCGCTGACTGCCGCATTTAAGGTAGGCTTGGTAAAATCAAAACACTTGATATAACGGTTTTTCTCGTAGGTCTTGCCCTTCTGGTCTGTGACCTGCACATAAATGGTGCTGTTCTCGGAAATCTCTATGTACATATCTTCGGTAATATCTGTCCAGCTTCCATTCTGTCCGACTTTTGCCTTTACTGTCTGAATGGTAAAATTGCCGGATACAATAGTATCCTCCACCTTGACTGTTACTTTCGTGGTATCGTTATGCCACCCAGAAGGTGTATTGATTGTAATTTTTACGCTCGGATTGATATAAGCACATTCCTTATAATCCTTTGCACACACCTCACAATCTTCATCCACCGCATACTGGCTGCACTTTTCTTTGCAGGTGCATTTTGCGGCAGGCTGTGTTTCTTCAGACGAATCTTCTGTTGTGCCTTCTGTGGAATTTTCCGTCTTTCCCTCTCCGGTATCTGTTCCTGAATTTTCTTCCCTGCCATTGCCGGGTGTAACTGTATTTTCTGCGTCACTTGCACTTTCCGTTTTCTGCTCGGCAGTATCCTCCGCATGAACTTCTATCGTATTTGTCCTGTTGGCAAAAAATGCACCAATCGGCATACAAAAAAGTATTGCCGACAGCATAAGGGACACTACCGCCCTAGCCGATAATTTCCTGTTTTTCATTGATTGAAACCTCCTTTTCCTGTTCCCGTTTCTGTAATAAATTTCTGACTTCATCCTCACTGAGCTTGTTTAACATCTGCAAACGCTCCGATGAGATTTTATATTTTCGTATGATCTTCATGGCTTCGGCATCCTCCGCCATCTGTTTCTGTTCTGCAAGGTCTTTTTCCTTTGCCTGTAGCTGTGCTATCTGCTCTCTGACCTTTTTAAGCTGTGAATTGATTCGTTCTACTGACAAAAATAATTCCTCCCTTCGCTAATTCAATCTTCCAAAACCATAGAAATGGCTCTGCCAGTAAGAAGTATTGATTGATGTGTACTGAATTGGATCACCGCAATGCACCATCGTACCGTTTCCACAGTAGATACCAACGTGTGTAACCGGACGTCCTGCATTATAGGTTCCTGTAAAAAATATAATGTCCCCTGCCTTTGCATCTGCCGCTGATACCGGAGTACACTGGTCATAAATGCCCTGTGCTGTGGTTCTTGGCAGGTTATGTACGCCACTGTTTGAAAATACCCAGCATACAAAACCGGAACAGTCAAAACTAGCCGGAGCTGTGCCGCCAAAAGTATATGGCATTCCCAGATACCTGTTTGCTTCACGCATAAGCGTCTGTACGGTTGCATCATCATAGGATTCCGGCGGTATCACATTGCTGGTTCCTCCTCCGGTGCCGCCCGTTGTTTCTCCATAAATGGTCTGTTCTCCTGCTTCAAAATAAAATAACGGGTTATAATATTCCCCGTTATACAGACATTCGATATGAAGGTGGCTTCCGGTACTGCTTCCTGTATTTCCGCTTTTGCCTATACTGTCACCTTTTTTTACACTCTGCCCTGCGGACACATTTAAGCTGTCCATGTGGGCATATTTTGTGGTATATCCCTTACTGTCCGTAATCACCACATAATTTCCATAATAGGAATCGTAAGTTGCTTCTGTTACCGTTCCATCATGTGCCGCATATACAAACGTTCCTGTCGGCACCGCTATATCCACACCCCTGTGAAGCTCCTCGGCTCCGGTGTTTGGATTTTTCCGGTAGCCATAATAACTGCTGATATAGTAATACCAGTAATAATCAACCGGAGAAGCAAAGACCTGTAAGCCGCCTTTTGTCTCCGTATAGGCTCCAAAAATTTCCGTCTGTTCGCTGTCCATGCGTCCGGCTACAATGCTCTCAAGCGGTGTGACCGTAAGTGTGACACGAAGAATTGTTACGGTATATTCTTCTTCCTCCTCATACTCGTATTCCTCGGTACGGGTAGTCCCGTCCGGATTTGTTACTATTCTGGTTCCGGTCTTTGTGACTGTCCTTGTCCGTGTTTCCTCTACTTCCTCGGTAGTGAGTGAATACATGGCATCAAATAATTCCTGAATCTCACTCTCTATTCCTGCGGCAGTAAATTCCGTATGGACTGCGGAAAGATAACTGATCAGTGTGTACGGATCATGCCCGATTGCACCAAGGTTATAATCGTATTCATCATATCCCGGATAATCAGTTTCAATCCGGTCAATCTTATTTTGCAGTTCCATTTCCTTTTCTGTAAAAGATAAATCTGCTGCATCAATCTCTGCCGGAAGGCTAAGATATGTGCTTGCCATCGTTGTTGTCACAGTTCCGGTAAACATGGAACCGCAGCTTGATAGTGCCGACATGATCATAATGAGCAGAAGTGCAAAAATACCCACTGTGATAATCAGTGTTTTATTTTTCGTGGCAATTTCCTGTAACTTCTTTGCAATCCCGGTTGCAGCATTGGCTGTCTTTGTAAATGTTTCCTTTGCAGTCTTGGCTTCTGCTCCTGCCCGCCTTGCCTTGGCATACTCACGCTTGATGCGCTGTTTCTGTAGCTGCCTTTGCAACTGCTTCTTTGGACTGTTGCCCTTTAGATGTGGATTTTCACTGATGAATTTCTCATACTCCAGCTTCATATCCGCTGTAACCTGTTTTTTGTGCAATCGCTCTAAGCGGTCACGCTTTCTCTGTGCCTTGCTCTTGCGGTGATACTTCATATAGTGGTAAATATCCTCGGCTCGCTGTTCCGTCTTGTGTGCGCCCTCCACAGCAGAATTATCCTTTTCTGTCTCTGCAATCTTGCGATGCACAAAATACATATTTTCGGTCTGGAGCTTGTGAACCGCAGTTTTTCCCAGTCCATCCGGTTTAAATGGCTTCTCCACATCCACCGGAACCACAACATACTTTGCTTTTCCGGTCTGTTCATCAAAGACACGCTTCATCTCATACTGCCGCTTTGTCGGCATCTTGTCCTTTGCTTTCTGCAACTTTCGGCGGTTCTTTTCCGACTTATCAAAAGCCTTCTGTACTTTTTGGTCTGTAAATTCGTCCGCCTGCCCCTGCGAAAATGTGGCGTCCTTTGTCTGAAGATCTCCATAATCGGACTGCTTTGCATTTTCTGACTTTGCACGCTCTCTGTGTGCGTGTTCTCTCTGCACACGCCTTTTGTGATATTTTCCTTTTTCCTCAGACCGTTGGTAGGTATTTCTAACGTGGTAATTGTCCTGAAAACTGTCTGCGTCCTCTGTATGGAAATTTGTAGCATTACCGTTTTCCTCATTGATAAAGCTGTTTTCCTTTAAGAATGTCTTTTCCGCTTCGGCTTCCGACTTCTGGACATTGTGACCAGAAGTGTCCTGTTGTTGCTGTCGGTAATATTTTTTCTTATTATTTTTCCTGTATTCTGTCCCAGTATTAAACTCTGACTTCTGGACGCTGTAACCAGAAGTTGCATTTCTTCTATGACTGCCATGGTTCGCATCCCGTGGCAGATTGCTCACAGGCTTCTCACTGGCACTATACTGATTTTCCGCTGAAAAGGTGTTATCCTGCCTGTGTTCTGTATGTTTTGCTCCAGTCACTTCCTTATCTTTGGAAAATGTCTCTTTTTCAAATGCCTTTGCCGCCTGCTTCTTCTGTCTCTTTTCCGCCATTTATACTGCGTCCTCCTTCTGCACCGATTCCTCCGGCTTGGTATTCATAATTCTGTAAGTCTTGGTGTCTGTCGGATATTTGTCTACAAATGGAATTACCACATTGTCAAACAGTATCAGACCACTTCCCGGCTCGGAGTTGGTGACATAGGAAAGTTGCTTATCAGAAAGTCCCAGTTTATCAGCGAGAATTGCCTGATCTTTGGCATTCTGATTTAACAGATACACAAAATCGCTGTTACCCAAAATACCTTCAATCTCCTCAGAACGAAGAAAATCGCCCACGTTCTGCGTCAAACCTGTCGGAATACCGCCCCATTTTCTGAAACGTTTCCAGATTTCCACGGAATAAATAGCTGTCTGCTTCTCCTTCAGAAGAAGGTGGAACTCATCACAGTAATAACGGGTAGCAATCTTTCGCTCCCTGTTCTGCGATACCCTGTTCCAAACCGCATCCTGCACGATTAACATTCCAAGCTCTTTCAACTGATTTCCCAAGTCTCTGATGTCAAAGCACATGATACGATTGCCGCTGTCCACATTGGTATGGTGGTTGAAGTAATTCTGGGAACCATGCACATACAGCACAAGGCTGTTTGCGATACGCTCCGCCTTTGGATTTTTGTGTGCTAACAGGGCATCATATAAATCTTCCAGCAGCGGCATATTTTCCGGCACCGGATTTTCAAAATACTTATCATAAATATGACGGATACACTCGTCGATGATACCTTTTTCATCGTTCTGCAATCCATCCTTGCCGCCTGCAATCAGGTCACACAGAGTAATAATAAAATCGGATTTCAGCTTTAACGCTTCCTTATCCCTCTTATGGGATAACTGTATATCCATAGGGTTCAGATAGTCTTTGGAATTGGTGGCAAGTTTTACCACCTGTCCATGTAGTGCTGCCACAAGAGCAAAATACTCTCCCTCCGGATCGCAGATGATAATATCGTCCTTTGTGATAAGAAAACAGCTTAAAATCTCACGCTTTGCACTAAAACTCTTACCACTTCCGGGAGTACCTAAGATAACTCCGTTTGGTGTACGGAGCCTTTTGCGGTCTGCCATAATCATGTTGTTGCTGAGTGCATTTAATCCGTAATAGATTGCCGGTGCAGGCATAAATAATTCCTGTGTGCAGAATGGTACTAAGATTGCGGTACTCTTTGTGGAAAGGGTACGCTCAATTCCGGTTTCATTGCACCCAATCGGTGCAGATGCCATAAGGCCCTGCTCCTGTAAATACTGTAAACATCTAAGGTCACAGTTTGCCTGCTGAATGATACCGGACACTCTCTGCATTAAGCTCTCCAGTTCCCGCTTGGTTCTGCCATAACAGGTAATAAGGAATGTCATGTTGATCATCTTCTGATTGCTCGTATTCAAATCATCCAGAAATTCCAGCGTATCCTTTTCATAGGTCACAATATCCGTTGGAAGAATATCCATATCGTAGCCGCTCCGGACTGCCTTTTTCTGCTCCTCAATCTTCATCTTCTGGATATTGGAAATGACCGCTTTTAACTTCTTGATTGCCTTTACCGGATCTTCCGTCTGCATGTGCATGGAGATAGTAAGGTTTGCATCAATGTCAAGAAGCTGCTTGATCAGCTCGTCCGTAAACTTCGGTGCGATAATATCCAGATAGGACACACAGCCATACATATTTCCCGACTTGAAGCGGTTCGGATAGCGGAAATCAAACCCCGGCGGTGCAATATAGTCCTTGACCGACTTACCGGATTCTGCCAGATCCTTAAACGAAAAGCGGAAAGGCTCCATGGTATCCTGATTAAAATATTCATGCAGGATACGCAGTCTTTCCTTTCCGTCCAGTCCCCTCGCAAGGGTTCCTATGTTGTTTAAGTTCCGTATGACATCTTTTTCAATGTTGTTAAGGCGGCTCTTGGCTTCCTTGTAGCCATTGCTCTCCACACCAAAAATCAGATATTTTGATTTGATGATGCCATTGTTTCCCTTTGCCGCCTGCTTCTTTAACATCTCCGTATATTCTTCACGAATGTCGTTAAAATCATCCTCCTGCCACGGAATGTCAAACTGTTCTGTAAGCATCTGTTCGTTGACCTGCCTGTTGAAAAGCACCAGTTCAAACCTCACAGACGGATCAAAATAATTGATGAGCTTGCTGTACTGTGCCAGTATGTCCGCCTGCTCGTCCACTTCCAGAAGCGAATAGTTTATATCAAAAAATTCCACCATCTTTGTATAATAACGGTGGCTGACCTGACAGATACCGTCACGGAACATCTTTTCAAAAGTAATCGTCTTTTGTGCGGTAGTCGGCTTTTCTTTCTCATTGCTCTTTCCCGATAAAATATGTTTCAACTGTATAAGACGCTTCTTCTCTGAAAAGGTAAGTCCACCGCTTTTGCTGTTATTCCTGCTATTGCCCTGATAACTGCTTTTTCTGCGGCTTTCCGGTTCTGCCTTTTGCTTTTTCTTCAAGATAACGAACCTCCCTTCGTAATTTTTCTTTTTCTTCCAACCGCTTGTATAAGTTCTCTGACCGGTATGGTCTTATGCCCGGTGTGAGTATCTTCTGCCGGAGCATAAAATACAAAATCTTCTCTGCCGGAAATCCGTTTTTCTCATACATTGCAAAAAAGAAGAATGGAAGCATTGCTCCCATCATAAGAAGTGATGCGGCTGATGTTCCGATCAGTCCCTTGGTTAAAAAATACAAGGGTATCCCGGCTACTGCCGCACCGCTGAAACAGATGATCTGTCTCTTTGTTAAGTTCAGTGCCACTTTTGTCTTGATACCGGACAAATCCTTCGGCACCTGCACGGATATTGCCATATCGTTCCTCCCTTAGTGCGCATTCCAGATAGATTTCGATAATGAACCAGTCTTAAAGAGTGAAAAGCATAAAATAACGGTATATGCTGCCACCGACCAGAGTGCCGTATGCAGGTTGTCGGATACTGCCACACCAGCCACAAGCACTGCATAGATTGCAACGCATACCATCATAAAAAATCCCTGAAATGCTAGAGCACAAAGCCCCTTAAAATAATTCGTTCCTATCGTTCCCCATTCCCGGTTGGTTACGGTTGCACAGGGAACTGGTGCTACTGATACATAAAGATATATTTCAATCATTCGCCCATAAAGAATGACGGTGATAAGGACTGACATGATTTTCATACATAAACTGACGATCATGGTCTCCATTCCCAGTCCCAACAGCTCTCCTATGCTCATTTCCGAAAACTGCTCATTGAACATCGTCTGCAGCGTACTTGCCACATCAATACTGGTGCTTCCGGTAATCGCTGATGCGGCAGAATTTACGATATGGCTTCCCACATCAAATACTGCCATTACAATGTCAAAAGTCTTGCTAAGAAGCATGACT
Organism: Lachnospiraceae bacterium; assembly: GCA_902363825.1. Classification (GTDB taxonomy): domain Bacteria; phylum Bacillota; class Clostridia; order Lachnospirales; family Lachnospiraceae; genus Roseburia_D; species Roseburia_D yibonii. The sequence continues at coordinate 6,552 of CABJBK010000017.1, read as the reverse complement.
GCAATACACGCTTTCATAAAAAAGCGGATAAAAATGGCTGTATTGAAGTCATGCAGGTTATTTTTGTCAATGACCATGGAAATAAGCTCATAGACGAGTACAAAACTGATGATCATTCCCGCTATGGGAATCATCACATTGTCGGACAAGGTTTTTATCATATCAAAAATACCGGAGTTCCATGTGCTTGGAGTTTTGCTGACCTCCCCTGCAATCGTGCCTACCTTGTCATTAACATCGGTAAACATGGTTTCAAAGTTGGTCAGAACCCACCCCTGCAACAGTTCCTTTATGAATTCAGTAATCTTATCAATGATCCCACCCATGAATTATGAAAACAGAGTGGTAAGCTGTGGAATTACCGTCTGTGCCACAATGATGATGCCACCGCCACTCATAAGCTGCTTGATGCCCTGTGATTTTTCTTATGTGTGATAAAGAAGTAATAGAAGTGTAAAAAATTTTGCCTTTCCTATCCGATACTTGTCTTTGGTATCGGATAGGGCGGGCGGTCATTCGGGCAAGTCCACCTTGCCGACGAAAGAATAGTAAATCTCAATATCCTGTCTGCGTGTGCCGTTTTCATCGTAGCTGCACTCATGCACAACGATTTTCTCTACAAACTCACGCAAGAGGGTGTGGGTCAGTTCTTCAAAGTTCATGTGCTTGCGGACAATGTTCATAAACTTTTCTGCGTTTACGGTAGCTTCCTGTGCTTTGGAAAGCTCCGCCTGTATTCTGGCAACGCGCTCTTTCAATTCCTGCTGTTCGGCTTCATAGTCTGCCGAAAGCTCCGTGAAACGCTCGTCAGAAATGCGACCGCTTACGCTGTCCTCATACAGCCGCTTGAAAATAGCGGAAAGTTCACCGATACGCTTTTCGGCAGCTTCCAGTTCCTTTTTCTTGGCGGCGTTCCGGCGTTTGCCGCCGTCCTCGTTCTGCTCGATCAGCAGCTTCATAAACCGGGCTTCATGCTTTGCCGCATAGCTCGTCACTTTCCGTAGATTGGAGAGAACGCCCGCAGTCAAAAGGTCGGTGCGGATAAAATGTGCGGTGCAGTCATGGGTGCGCTTCTTGTAGTTCCCGCAGATATAGCAGTCCTGTTTCCGCTTATCGGTCTGGTAACGCTGCTGATACATGACGCTGCCGCAGTCCGCGCAAAAGAGCATACCAGAGAACAAGCCCACTTCATCATAGCGGTTCGGACGCTTGCGCTGTTTGCGTAATTCCTGCACACGCTCCCATGTCTGGGTGTCGATGATAGGCTCATGGTGGTTCTCGAAAATTGCCTGTTTCTCAATGGGATTTTCTATGCTGTGCTTGGTCTTGTAGGACGGTTTCTCCGTCTTGAAGTTCACCAAACAGCCCATGTACTCCCGGTTTTCAAGGATATGCACCACGGTATTTGTCGCCCATTTGCACTCATAGCCGGGGTGATAGCGGCGTGTGCTGCCCGTCCTGCGGTATTCCAGCGTTCCCGGCGTTGGGATTTCCTGCTCGGTCAGCATACGGGCTATCTTGGTCGGACCGTTCCCGGCAAGGCACAGACGGTATATCTGCTTGACTACGGGTGCGGCTTCCTCGTCAATGATGAAATTTTCGTCCTCGTCCATGAGGTAGCCGTACACGGGTTTGCTCGTAACAGGCTTGCCGCTCATGCCTTTTGACCGTTTTACGGCTTTGATTTTCTTGCTCGTATCTCTCACCAGCCATTCGTTGAAAATGTTCCGCAAAGGGGCAAAATCATTGTCGCCCTGTGCGCTGTCCACTCCATCGTTTATGGCGATAAAGCGGACGCCTTTTTGTGGGAAAATCATCTCGGTATACATTCCCACCTGCAGGTAGTTTCGCCCTAACCGTGACATATCCTTTACGATAACAGTAGCCACTTTCCCGGCTTCAATATCCGCAAGCATGGATTGAAAGCCCGGTCTTTGGAAGTTTGCACCAGAATAACCATCGTCCGTGTACCAGCGCAGATTGGAAAAACCGTTCTGCTTTGCGTAGGTTTCAAGAATACGCTTCTGGTTGGAAATGGAATTGCTTTCGCCTTGCAGCTCGTCCTCATGGGATAGTCTTGGATAAAGGGCAGTGATTTTCTGGGTGGTCTGTCTTAACATAAAATCCTCCGTTTCCGACAGCCAGCCCCACTATTCCGTACCTTGATTGTACCACATGGGGCGGCTGTCTGTATAGCGGCAAAAGCGTCAAATCTGCTTCTTTATGGTCGGTCAAATCGCTGTTTTTTGTGTAGCAGCTTCCGCTTCCAGCACTTTCATCATCTTGTCGGCTGCGGTGGCTGTGGTATCTTTCTTGAAAAAGCCGGACACAACAAGCACGGTGTTACCCATGCGGATCTCCGTCACGCAGTCCGGGCGGCGGTCGGTGCGGTCATTGTTATTCTGTTTGTTTTCTGTCATAGGCAACTCCTTTCACTTCAACAGTTCTTTTAGTCCATTGAGCTTGGTTTGTGCCGTTTCCTTTCGGAAGTTCTCGCCTGTAAAGAGGATAGGCAGACACATTTCAAGCACTCGGTCATAGATACGGGCGTGGGCGGTGTCCTGTGGATTCTGCAGTTCCGTAAGGCTTAGATTGGTGGTGACAATCAGCGGCTTTCGGCTGCGGTATCGGCTGTCAATTACATTGTAGACCTGTTCCAAACCGTACTCTGTGCCACGCTCCATACCAAAATCATCAAGTATCAGCAGAGGGAAACGGCAAAGACGCTCGATATATTCGTTTCGCCCCTCAAAGCTGGCAGTTAAATCATTCAGTATCGCAGAAAAGTTTGACATGCGGACGGAGATTTCCTGTTCCATAAGGGCATTGGCAATGCACCCGGCAAAATAGCTTTTTCCTGTGCCTACCTTGCCCCACAAGAGCAGACCATAGTTGTTTTCTCTCATCTGCTCCCAATGCTCCACATATAAATGTGCCTTGCTCATCTGCAGGCATTTGCCGTTGTCATGTGCAAAAGTCCATTCCTGCATGGTGAGGTCGGTAAAGCCCCGGCGTTTCAGTTCCATAACGGTGTCAAGGTGTCGTCTGCGTTCCTCGGCGGATTCACATTCCAAACGCTTCTCCCGTTGGCAGTCACATTCTGTCGGGTGCTTGTCATGCCCCAACCATGCGGCGGTTTCTTTGGGAAAGTAGGCTTCTTTCGCCGTGCGGCACTTGCCGCAGTAAAGCAGACCGTCCTCGCCCGTGTAGTCCTCCGGCTCTGCGGTAGTAGTCATCATATTCAAAACGGTATCGGTAAAAAGTTCAGTCATAAACTCTCGCCCTCCTTAAAGGTGTAATCGGGTATGCCTTTTTTCGGCGGTTTCTTGGCTTCGTCCTCCTGCGCCCACTTGTATATCGTGGCTGCATGACCGCGGTATTTCGTTCCTTTGGACGCTATATGAGTAGATAAGCGGTCAATATAATACTCCCATTTGTCGGGCAGTTCCGCTTTCAGCTCGTCCAGTTCCGTATCGGAAAGAAAAACATTGTTGTATCTGCCATAGCTGCGGGAGGGGGCTTGTCCCGTTTCTAACTCTCTCTCTTTTTCTATCTCTATATCTATCTCTTTCTTTATCTCTATCTCTGGTGGACGAATGTCGGACAAATGTCCGCCGTTTGTCCGGGGTGGTGGCAAAGCCTTGTTTGCAAGCCTTGCCGCCCGTTTTCGCTCCGCTTCGGTAGAGGATTGCCCTATCATCAGTTCAATATCGGTCATGTAGAGCAAGCCGCCGTGTAGCTGCTCCACAAGCCCCAACTGCTGAAAAATCCCTAACGCCCGTTCCACCGTGCCTACCTGCTGACGGGTAAGAGTGGCGATCATCTGTGCTGTGTAAGGGATATTCTCGTCAAGCTGCAACTTGCCGCCGTTTTTCAGCGATTTTAAGTACAGCTTCAAGAGAATGTTGGAATAGAGAATACCGTCCGGCATACTCTCCAACAGCACGATAGCGTCATCATCAAAATAGCTTTCTTTCAGTTTGAGGTAGTAATATTTGCGGTTATCTGCCATAGGCGGTGTCCTCCTTTGGTTTCCAACGCTTGGAGTAATACCGGTGGCAGAGGATAATCACGGCTCGGAAACTCTGCTTGCAATCGTGGGTGCAGCCCCGGCAAAGGTCATTATAGGTAATTCGGTTTCGGTGGTTGAGGAAAAAGCTCCATTCAAGCCGCCGTTTGTTGCTCATGCGTGGCATTGGTACGCTCCTTTCTGCCGTTTCCGTGGGTATCACGGATAGGGCTGGAAAACTGTATCTTCTCGGTATCATTTTCGGGGATTTTTTGCCCTGTACGCCCTGTTTTGAGGTCGGGGAGTATTGCGGATAGGGGTAAGGGCATATCCCTGTTTTTGTTTGGTTTCGGTATCATTTCGGGGCGGTTTTTAACGCTCCTGTTCATGCTTTTTCTGTCGGCTCGGCTCGCCGTGGTGCATTTGGGAAAGATTGCTTTTCATGGTCTGCAATTCCCGGACACGCTCTTTATTTGCCCGGTACTCGTTGTAAAGGGCGTTCTTCTCGGCGGTAAGCTGCTCGATTTCAGCCTGCAACGATTTATAGGTGGGCAGCTTGGTAATGCCTTTTTGCCGAAAATATCTTACGGCTGCGTCTGCTATGATAAAGTCGCTTTCATGCTTTTCCCGGTAGGCTTTGCGTGCCTTATCGGTTTTCTGCTTTTTCAATCCGTCACGCACATCTCTTGTCTTGGCATAGGCAAGCACCTGTTTCTGCAAGTCCTTTTTCTCACGGATAGCCGTTTCAATGGGCTTCAGCTTGGCGGTGCTGCTGTGTAAATCCGCATTGGCAGACACAAGGGCTGCGTCCAGTTCATCCGGGGTAAAGCCGTATTGCTCCATAGCGGCAACGGTAGCCGCCATCTGTTTGAGATTATGGACAGCCGCCCAACGGTCATAGCCGATACCTTTTCCCTCGGCTCGCTTCGCCGCACGGTCAACCATTCTCTGAATGTTGCCTGTCGGGGCGATTTTCTGCGTTTTTCCTCGCTCTGTGCGGTTTGTTTCAGCGGTATGGTATTCGGGTATGGGTGCGGTCTTTTCGGCAGCTCTGTGGGCGTTCTGCTCCAAAAGGGCAAGAACGGCGGCACGGTCAAAATCATCTCCCAGTTTTCGGGCAGTAATGGGTTTCGTCCTGTCCGGGGTAAGGTAGGACAACCGCCCTCGGCTCTCTTTGACGATCACACCCTGCCGCAGAAGTAAAGCGGAAAACTCGTCAAAGGTAGTAGCTTCGCTCATGGCGTTCCGTATGGTCTGCCGTAGCTTCGCCTTGTCGGTTTCAAACTTGGTCTGCTTTACAGGCTGCCCCTCGGCTGCAAGGGTGGCATTTTCCTTGTCAAGTTTGGCTTGTCCTTTCTTCTGCGCCCAATACTCACGCTCGGTAATGCGGTTTTTACTGCCATGGAGCAGGTCGATTTGATAGAGATTTTCCCGGTGGCACATCTCCATGACCTCGGCTTTGAAGTATTCCATCGCCGCGTCTGTGCAGCGGTGTTTGCACCCGGCGCGGGTGTCTGCCGGTCTGTCCATATAGGGCAAGAATGGAACTTCGGCTATCCGCAGAGAATTGATAACGATATGCACATGGATATTGCCGCTGTGGTTGTGTCCGTCCGGGTGGGTGCAGACAATGGCTTGGTGTCCGGGAAACTGCTTCCGGCAAAATTCCTCGCCCAACGCCTGCGCCCGGTCTACGGTCAAACCGTTGTCCACCGCGTCCCGTGGGTCAAAGCTGATAATGTAGTGGTGGCTTTTTACATCTTCCCGCTTCTGGTTCTTCCCATAGCGGAGATTGGAGCGCATACAGGCAACGGCAAAATCCTCGTCGCCGCAGTTCAGCGTGGCTATTCGATAGTCCTCCCTGAGCATGAGCCGCCCGTTTTCATCAAGGGTGGGCTTCATGGTAAACTCGTCATGTTCAAAGGTGAGGTACTGCTCGGCTGCGCCATAGTCCGCATTTTTAGAGCTGATATGTTTGAATGTTGCCAACAGCGTCACCTACCTTTCGCAGGACTTCAAACTTCAAGGCAGCAAGGTCAGAAATGGCGGCGCGGACTTCAACGGACAGGGCGTTGTATGGTGTGCCGTACTCGTTGAGGGCGCGGGCAATCTGATTGAGGTTGCCACCGATTTTTCCATATTCGGCGGTCAGCCTGCCAACGGCGGACAACAGTTCATCATTGACCGGGGAAACGGTAACGATGGGGCGAATGGTCGCCCGTGTAATGGCTTGCCGGATAAATTCGGCTTGGCTCACGTCATAGTGTTTCAGCCGCTCGGTAAAGTCGGCGTATTCTTCCTCGGTCATGCGGGTTTTGACCACATGGCAGCGGTGGGGTGTGTTGTATTTTTTCTTCAAGCGTTGACCTCCTTTCTCGCCCGACAGGGCGCATGAGCAGGGTTTGGGGAAGGCACTCCCCAACAAGATTTACCAAAGGGGCAAAACCGCAGATATGCGGATTTTGGCACCGTGGTAGAATCTTGCTCTAAAAAACTACCGCTTTCCTCGGCGGCTCTGGTTTGCGGATATACTGGCTTGCTCC
>CABJBK010000016.1 GCA_902363825.1 Lachnospiraceae bacterium | reverse complement strand
GCTTCGTTCGACTTGCATGTGTTAAGCACGCCGCCAGCGTTCATCCTGAGCCAGGATCAAACTCTCATGTTTAAAAGTTGATTCTTCCAGAATTTAGCTTGGCTAAATTTCCATATCCAGTCCCGAAGGACCGTTACTGTTTTTGGGTGCGTCTTCTTTTGAAAACGCTGCGATTCTGCATTCGAATCGCGTTCTTTGAATTATTCTCTTACGAATCTTTCAAGGTTATTTCACTGTTCAGTTTTCAATGTTCTTTTGTTTGTGCTCTCTTGCGACAGCTTGTTTAGATTATCACATCTCAGCGTTGCTGTCAAGTACTTTTTTGAAAAGTTTTTCGTTTTGTCATTTTTCTTTTCTAATCCAGTACTTGTTGTTGCACATTTGTTTTAATTGTTTATCTGTCTAACACAATATCTATCAGACAGCTTAGATATAATAGCACGCAGAAACATATCTGTCAACCTTTTTTTTGACATTTTTTTGATATATTTCTGCGTGCCGCTTATTTTTTCTTATTTTTTTGCTATAAAACCATACAGAACCGGCGTTTAGTCTAATTTTCCGCCTTCTACGACCAGACTGTCGATATCTACTTCTGTTCCGTATACCGGTTCCAGAGTCTCTTTATAATCCTGATGGAAGAACTGCTCTCCTGCAAGAGATTCAATTTCACTGTTTACCCAGTCTAACAGAGTCTTATTGCCCTGTGCAACAGCAGGCGCAATCGTATCCTGATTACCGATGGAATCGATTCCTACAGAAAATCCGTCATTCTGAAGTGCCCAGGCAAGAACCTCGGTATTGTCTGTGGAGAGCGCGTCTCCTCTACCGTCAAGAAGCGCATTATACGCGTCTGCGTACTGATCGAATTTCAAAAGGTTTACCTCCGGGTAGTTTTCTGAGAAGTATGCCTCTGCGGTTGTTCCCTTTGCAACGATCAATGTCTTACCGTTTAACTCATCTGCAGATGTGATCAGCGCATCATCCGGTGATACAACACCAAGTGCCACTTTCATATAAGGCAGACAGAAGTCTACGGATTCCGCACGCTCATCTGTAACGGTAAAGTTTGCGAGGATCAGATCTACTTTTCCTGTTTTCAGGTATTCCACACGGCTTGCCGGCTCTGTTGAAACATATTCTACGTCCACGCCAAGATCTTTTGCCAGACGATCCGCAAAATATACATCATATCCCTGATAGTCTCCGTTTTCATCTACATATCCAAACGGGTTTTTGTCGCTGAATACACCGATGGTGATCTTGCCGCTGTCTTTGATCTCATCCAGTGTACGATACACAGATGCACCTGCTGTCTCTGTGCCTGCTTCCGCATTTGCGGAATCGTTGTTGCTGCTTCCCTGGGATCCGCATCCTGCAAGTAAGGATACAGAAAGTCCTGCCGTAAGCAGTAAAGAAACTAATTTCTTCATAATAGAATCCTCCTTTTATTTGACCTGGTCAAATGTAAATGTATGCAAAAACCGACGCGCGCGCTCGGTCTTCGGCCTGTTAAAAAATTCTTCCGGAGTCCCTGTCTCCACGATCTCTCCGCCATCCAGAAATACGATCTTATCCGCAACCGCACGCGCGAACTGCATTTCATGCGTCACGATCATCATGGTAGATCCACTCTTTGCGAGCTCCAACATAACATCAAGTACCTCACGTACCATTTCCGGATCAAGTGCTGCGGTAACCTCATCAAACAGCATGATCTCCGGCTTCATGATCAGTGCGCGCACGATCGCCACACGCTGTTTCTGACCGCCGGAAAGCTGTCTCGGATACGCGTCTTTCCGTTCTAAAAGTCCGACACGCTCCAGAAGTTTCTCCGCTTCCGCCTCTGCCTCTTTTTTATTTCTCTTTTGCACCTTTGTCGGTCCAAGCAGGATATTATCCATCACTGTCATATGCGGAAACAGATCATAGCTCTGGAATACCATTCCTATCTTCTGCCGCACTTCGCTCCATTTTGTCTTTCCTTCTGAAATATTTTCGCCATCCAGACAGATCTCGCCGGACTGGATCGGTTCAAGCCCGTTGATGCAGCGGAGAAATGTACTTTTTCCGCAGCCGGAAGGTCCGATCAGCACCACCACTTCACCCTTGTAAATATCCAAAGAAACATCATTTAAAATCGTTCCTTCTCCATAGTCTTTATGCAAATGGCGTATTTCCAATAATTTTTCCGTTTCTTTCATTGATTGCTCCCTCAATTCTTCCATTTTTTCTCAAGCCTTCCAGCCAGCATGGAAACCGGCCAGCATACCAGAAAATACATAAAAAATATCGTCACATAGATCCAGAGCGCTGAATCCGGCACGGTATAACGGTTTGCCTCTATGATCTGCTGTCCAACCTTCAACACTTCCACCACACCGATCATAACGATCAGGGACGTTGTCTTTATCATTCGCGTAGCAAGATTGATCGACAGCGGGATCAGTCTCCGCAATGTCTGCGGGATAATGATATAACGATAGATCTGGGCGTTTTCCATTCCAAGCGCCGCCCCGCTCTCATACTGATGCTTCGGGATCGAAATCAGCGCGCCACGCACCAGATCTCCCATCTCTGCGGTTCCCCACAGGGTAAATACGATAACTGCGGATGTTTCCCCGGAAAGATTAAGCCCGAATGCTTTGGTTGCGCCGAAGTACACCAAAAACAGCAGCACCAGCTGCGGCATGATCCGTATAAACTCCAGGTAGATACGGCTCAGACATTTGGTCACCGGATTTTTAAATGTCATAACAACTCCAAGCAATATACCAAGCAGGACCGATAACAGAATAGAGACCAGAGAAAGCCGGATCGTTACCCAGAGTCCTCCGAGCAGTCTTATAAAATTATTTCCCATAAACAGAACTCTAATTCCCAAATCCTGCATAACGAAGTCTCCTTTCCAGTATGGATGCGATAATAGAAATTGGCAGCAGAATGATCAGGTACGCGATCACGAGCATAAGCAGAGATTCTTCTGTTTTATAATACAGACCGATCAGATCCTTTGCCACATACATAAGATCCGCCAGCGCCACAACGCTGAACACAGATGTCTCTTTGATCAAAAAGATCACATTCGCGCAAAGTGCCGGAACCGAAGTCGACAACGCCTGCGGGATGACGATATAACGCATCACCTGACTGTGTTCCAGCCCGATGCTGAGTCCCGATTCAAACTGGATCTTATCCACCGATTCCAGTCCGCTTCGGAACGCCTCCGCCATATAACTGCCGCCTAAGAATGTCAGTCCGACCACTGCACACGTCTCGGATGTCCAGACAATCCCCATTTTCGGAAGTCCGAAATATAATAAAAAGAGCTGTACTAACAGAGGGGTATTTCTGGAAAGTTCTATATATACTGCCACAATTCTTTTTAGCACCGGAACCTTATAATACTGAATCAGCGCACAGACGAGCCCTGCCACCAGCGAAAGCAGGATTCCCGCGATGCCAAGCCGCAGTGTCAGTTTCGCCGCTTCCACATACATCGGTGCATATTGTGTCATAAATCCTATATCCACGCCTTTTTCCTTCCTTCTTTTAATTTCCATGTATTCATACCAAATTACTATGAATGCTAATACAAACCGTCCAAAAAGTCAATAGCTTTTTTGTATCTTATAGCAAACAAAATTCCCCGGACAACACCGGGGAATTTTCATCACTTCTTTCGAAATTATTCTATATTATAAAATATGTTTAATCGTCATATCCGTTCGGATTGTTTTTCTGCCATCTCCAGGAATCCGCACACATTTCTTTAATTCCGTATTTTGCTTCCCAGCCAAGTTCTTTCTTTGCCTTTGACGCATCGGAGTAGCAGGTTGCGATATCTCCGGCTCTGCGTGGTTTGATCACATACGGGATCTTGATGTCATTTGCCTCTTCAAAATTCTTTACGATATCGAGAACAGAATATCCGTGTCCGGTTCCGAGGTTGTAGATGCAAAGGCCTGCTTTCTCCTCGATCTTCTTTAATGCCTTTACATGACCGATCGCAAGATCTACTACATGGATGTAGTCACGCACTCCGGTTCCGTCCGGTGTGTCATAATCATTTCCAAATACCCCAAGCTCTTTTAATTTGCCAACAGCGACCTGGGTGATGTACGGCATCAGATTGTTCGGGATACCATTCGGGTTTTCTCCCATCAGTCCTGACGGATGCGCTCCGATCGGGTTGAAGTAACGGAGCAGGATCACATTCCATTCCGGATCTGCTTTCTGCATATCGGTCAGGATCTGCTCTAACATGGACTTGGTCCAGCCATACGGGTTGGTACACTGTCCCTTCGGGCACTCCTCTGTGATCGGGATCTGTGCCGGATCACCGTATACGGTTGCAGAAGAAGAAAAGATGATGTTTTTGCATCCATGCTGGCGCATCACATCCACAAGTGTCAATGTACCTGTAATATTGTTGTTATAGTATTCCCATGGCTTCTGCACGGATTCTCCGACTGCCTTTAAGCCCGCGAAATGAATACAACTGTCTAAGGATTCTTTTTCGAAAACCTCATTCAGTCTGTCGCGGTCCAAGATATCTCCTTTATAAAAAGTGACCTTTTTTCCGGTGATCTGCTCGACACGCTCTAAGGATTTCTCGCTGGAATTGCTCAGGTTGTCATATACCACCACATCATATCCAGCATTTAAAAGTTCCACACAGGTATGGCTTCCGATAAAGCCAGCCCCTCCAGTTACCAAAATTGCCATAACAAACATCTCCTTTTATCTGATCTTTTATGATTCTTCTGTTTCATTTCTGTAACTTTAGTCTAACGCCATTTTCCTTTTTCGTACATAAACAAATGTACAAAAAATATGTAATTATGTTGCATGACGATTCTTCACCTCTTATAATATAACTCATAAGACGAATTTTCGTTTCTTTTATTCTATCATAAAGGAGGCTTTGGATGAACCAGAATTACAAAAATTCCTACAAAGTATCGGAAAAGGAACTGGTCTCCCTGTCTGTTTACAACGTCGGTTTCCAGAAATGTGACTCACTTTACCAGTGGGGTCCCGGCATCCGGGATCATTACCTGATCCATTATATCATATCCGGCTGTGGAACCTATATCGTGGGCAAACAGCAGTATCGCCTGCAGTCCGGCGACACTTTTTTAGTCTATCCAAATACGGAAGTCACCTATTTTGCTGGCAGGGAGGATCCCTGGGAATACTGCTGGGTCGGATTTACCGGAAGCGACGCTTCCATTATCTTAAACGCCACCGATTTTACCAGGGAACAGCCGGTGATCAAGGATACGCCGGAGGGCGACGCGATCAAGCGCCAGCTTTTGCACATTTACGACGCCAGGGGAAATGAATTCAAACACGCCGTGGAAATGACCGGGCGCCTTTACACCGCGCTTGCTCTCTTTATGCACAACGCGACCAAAAGCACAGAAAGCACTTCCGTCAACCAGTATGTCCAGAAAGGTATCGAATACATTTCCGCCAATTACTCATACCCCATCACCGTGGAGGATATCGCGTCCTATGTAGGACTGAGCCGCAGCCATCTGTTTCGTTCTTTCGAAACCGTACTCGGGCAGTCCCCGAAGGAGTATCTGACGGAATTCCGCATGAAGCAGGCCTGCTATCTTTTAGAGCACTCCAGCCTGTCTGTCACCGCGATCGCCATTTCGGTCGGTTTTGACAACAGTCTTTATTTTTCCAAAACCTTTCACCGCGCAAATGGTCTCTCGCCCCGTGAATACCGTCAGTCAAAAAAATCCCCGTAGACATCATCTGCCCACGGGGATTTCCGTTATCCGCAATTACGCGATCTTTGTTTTTGCAAGTTCTGCTAATGTTGCAAATCCTTCTGCATCATTTACTGCCATTTCAGCAAGCATTTTACGGTTCATTTCTACACCGGCTAATTTTAAGCCATACATGAATCTGCTGTAAGAAAGTCCGTTCATTCTGGCTGCTGCGTTGATACGAGCGATCCATAACTGTCTGAACTGTCTCTTTCTTTCTTTTCTACCTGCATAAGAACTTGTAAGGGCTCTCATAACAGACTGTTTTGCTACTCTATACTGTTTAGATCTTGCGCCTCTGTAACCTTTTGCTAACTTTAATGTTCTGTTATGTTTTTTCTTAGCGCCTAATCCGCCTTTGACTCTTGCCATGGTTTTATTCCTCCTTAACTAATTCCTATAAATATGGTAAAATCTTCTTCATGTTCTTAACGTTGGTTGCATCCGTCATAGCCGGTTTTCTAAGATTTCTCTTATTCTTTGTTGTCTTCTTCGTTAAGATATGTCTCTTGTAAGCTTTATTTCTTTTTAACTTTCCTGTTCCTGTAACTTTGAAACGTTTTGCAGCTGCTCTGCTTGTCTTCATTTTTGGCATTTTATGTTCCTCCTTTAAAATAAGTTATTTCTTTTCTGCCAGCACCATACTGATACTTCTTCCTTCTACCTTAGGTGCCTTTTCTACGACTGCCACATCTGCCAATTGCTCGGCAAAATCGTCCAGGATATGTTTGCTGCTCTGCATATGAGCCATTTCCCTTCCACGGAAACGTAAAGTAATCTTTACCTTGTTCCCCTTGGCAATAAATTTCTTCGTTGCATTGACTTTGGTATTCAAATCATTTGCTTCAATATTCGGAGATAAACGAATCTCTTTGAGCTCAACTGTTTTCTGCTTCTTTTTCGCTTCCTTCTCCTTGCGCGCCAGTTCATATCTGTACTTTCCGTAATCGATAATCTTGCATACCGGCGGCTTTGCAGTCGGAGCGATCTTTACCAGATCGAGTTCCGCTTCCTGAGCAAGCTTGTAAGCATCTCTTGCTGACATGATCCCAAGCTGTTCTCCGTTCTCTCCAATGAGACGAACTTCCTTATCTCTGATTTGTTCGTTGATCATTAACTCGCTAATGTCCGTGCACCTCCAAAAAATGATATATAATGCATAAAAAAATGTGGATAGGCAGTCTATCCACAATCAAACGAGTTGTTCTTCACGCTTTAAACAGAAACCATAGTCACGCATTTGTGCTAAGGTGAGAGTGGATATACTCTACTTTTTCCAAGCAACATTGACAGAATAACACAAAACAGGATACCCGTCAAGTATTTTCTGCCGGTGGCGGGACTTGAACCCGCACGACCTTGCGATCAACAGATTTTGAGTCTGCCTCGTCTGCCAATTCCGACACACCGGCATGTTGCATATCGGGCTTTTTGCCCGAACATATGGTATATTATCATATCCCATTTGTAATTGCAAGCAGTTTTTTTGTGTTTTCAGCTTGTAAGATCTGATTTTTTTCCTTACAATAGATACGATACTTTTGTTTCTAATTTTACAAGGAAAGAGAATCCAGACCATGAATTACAAAACACCGAAAAAGCTGGCTGTCATCCAGGATATGGCAGGCATCGGACGCTGTTCTTTGAGTGTCGCGCTTCCCGTTATCTCCGCGTGCCACGTTCAGGCATGCCCGATGCCGACTGCCTTATTTTCAAATCACACCGGCTTTCCAACCTATTATAAACACGATTTCACCCCGCACATTCCGGATTACCTGGATGCCTGGAAGAAATTAGACCAGCATTTCGACGGGATCTACTGCGGCTATCTCGGCAGCTCCGCACAGATGGAACTTATTTCCTCTTATATTAAAGAGGAAAAATCTCTTCTGCCGGACACCCGTATCATGATCGATCCGGTATTCGGCGATCACGGACAGCTCTATCACGGTCTGTCCGACGACTATGTTTCTGCCATGCGCAGTTTCATCCATTCTGCGGATCTCATCACCCCGAATCTGACGGAAGCCTGCTTTCTGACCGGCACACCGTTTTGTGAGACGGAATGTTCTTCTTCCGTGCTTTACGCTCTGGGGGAGCGCCTGTGCGCGCTTGGTCCTTCCAAGATCGTGATCACCGGCATCCGGGATGGTGACTTTTTTGTCAATTTTACGTTTGATGCCGAACATGGCACATCGGACAGCTGCCGTGTTCCGGTAAGCGGAAGTTCCCGGCCGGGAACCGGTGACATTTTCGCATCCATCGTCGCCGCAAAGCTGCTCGCCGGCATTCCGCTCAGTGAATGTGTTAAAACAGCAGCAGACTTCATCGCCGCCTGTACCAAAGCGTCCGATGAAGCCTGCGTGCCAGTCCGTGACGGTGTGATCTTTGAGCATTTTCTTTCTCTGCTCGCGACCTCCGGCCACGATCTCTATTAACTTTTCAGTAACCGGGTCTTTACATGTCTGCCGGATCTTTCATATCCTTTAAGATATCAAAGCAGTCAAACGTCTTAAAGTAATCTTCCGGTGTCTCCGCACGGCGGATCAGCTGTGTGGAGCCATCTTCCTTTAAAAGGATCTCCGCATGTTTTAATTTTCCATTGTAATTGTATCCCATGGAATAGCCATGCGCACCCGCGTCATGGATCACCAGAAGGTCTCCGATGTCTACCTTCGGCAGCATACGGTCTACCGCGAATTTGTCACAGTTTTCACATAGGGATCCTGTCACATCATATTTGTGATCGCACGGCTCCTCTTCTTTTCCCATAACGGTAATGTGATGGTATGCTCCATAGATCGCCGGACGCATCAGATCTACCGCGCAGGCGTCCACACCGATATAATCTTTGTAGGTGTTCTTTTCATGGATTGCCTTTGTTACCAGGCATCCGTACGGCGCAAGCATAAAGCGTCCCATCTCTGTGTAGATTGCAACATCTCCCATTCCGGCCGGAACCAGGATCTCCTCGTATACTTTTCTTACGCCCTCTCCGATCACACGGATATCATTCGGTGTCTGATCCGGTTTGTAGGCAACACCGACTCCGCCGGAAAGATTGATAAAGCTGATCGAGCAGCCTGTTTTCTCACGGATCTCAAGCACCAGTTCAAACAGTGTGCGCGCCAGTGCCGGATAATAATCATTTGTAACCGTGTTGCTTACGAGGAATGCGTGGATACCAAAACGCTTTGCTCCTTTTTCTTTTAAAATACGGTAGCCATCGATGATCTGATCTTTGGTAAATCCGTATTTCGCGTCACCCGGATTGTCCATGATGCCATTGCTGATCTCATAAACTCCACCCGGATTGAAACGGCAGCTGATCGTCTCCGGAATATGTCCGATCGCTTTTTCGAGGAACTCAATATGGGAAAAGTCATCCAGATTGATGGTCGCTCCGATCTTGTCTGCAAATACAAATTCCTCTGCCGGTGTGTCATTGGAGGAAAACATGATCTCCTCGCCTTTAAAATGCAGTGCGTCCGCGAGCATAAGCTCTGTGAGGGACGCACAGTCGCATCCGCATCCGTACTCTTTTAAAATGTTTAAGATAAACGGATTTGGTGTTGCCTTTACCGCGAAATATTCACGGAATCCCGGGTTCCAGGAAAATGCTTCCTTTACCGCCTGCGCGTTGGCGCGGATCCCTTTTTCATCATAGAGATGAAACGGGGTCGGATATTCTTTTATGATCTCATCTAATTTTTCCTTTGTTACAAATGGCTGTTTTTTCACTTCTTATTTTCTCCTTTCGTCCATTCAATCAGTTTTATTTCATTTTTTAATGAATCTTTAAAAATCTGAACAAAATTTGTCTGTCCGGTATACAGGCAGCTGCTGCCGTCTCCCAGCCCGACCTCTCCGGTCAGCACATGTGTGGAATCCGTGATCACACCAACCTGATAATCTTTCACCTGCGTCTCATAGACACGCGCGTGCTCCGGCATCTCCGTCCTGTCATCCGTGAGGATGACGACCTTGATCCCTGTCCGGCACATTTCTTCCAACTGTGGCAAAAACGATCTGATGACCGCATGCTCGGCTTTCAGGTATACCCTCTGCTCTGCCCGGGAAAGCATGCTTACGATCTTATCCGTGATCCTGTCATCCCCGGCAACCGTAAGATATCCTTCCGCTTCCGCCTTTTCCTTTGGCATGTAAAGCGTCAGTTCCTCTTTCACCCGCGTGAGCGCCCGGATCTTGTTTTCGCAGAACTCCGAAACCTCCACCGCTGTATAGCGGGTCGCAGCGCCTTCTTCCGGATATGCCGCGCCTTTATCCACCAGCCCTGCCAGTGCATTGTAGGCATTGGATCTGGAAATTCCCGTCTGCTTTGCCACTTCATATCCTGTCTGTGTCCCGGATACGACCAGTGCCAGATATACCGTCGCTTCCTGTCTGGTCAGCCCGAACTCCATCAGCTTTTCTGTCAGTTGATTCGCATCCATTTCCTGCTCCTTTTTATAGTGGTACTTTACAGGAATACTATATGGTCTTTTCCATGTCTTGTCAAGGTTTTTCCGACGTTTTTCTTTTTGTCTATTTCCAAAATACCCGATTTATGCTAAAATAGCAATAACTGTGATAGATTTTATCGACAACGAAAACACGGCACCACAAAGGAGACATGTTATGCAGATAAATTTCATCCCCAAAACATCAAACCGCACGGAGCTAAAACTGCCAAACAGCACGGAGCAATCCAATGACGGTTCCTTTTCTTCCGTTTTTAACGCGCAGAACAGCGAAACCACACTGGAATCCATCTTCAAGGAAGCTTCCGATACCTACCAGGTTCCGCTCTCGCTCTTAAAAGCGGTGGGAAAACAGGAATCCAACTTCAACCCAAAAGCGACCTCACGCTGTGGCGCGCAAGGGATCATGCAGCTTATGCCTGCCACTGCCGCAGGACTTGGCGTGACGGATGCCTACGATTCAAAGCAGAATATCATGGGCGGCGCGAAATATTTGAGCGAGCTGCTCTCAAAATACGATGGCAATACCACGCTTGCGCTTGCTGCCTACAATGCCGGCAGCAATAATGTCGCAAAATACGGCGGTGTTCCTCCTTTTAAGGAAACACAGGATTATGTGGTAAAAGTTACTTCCTATATGGAAAACGGTGTCACGCTCCCGGATCAGACGGTCTCTGTCGCATCCGAAAATATCGATGAAGAGCTTCCGACCGATGAGGCGGAATCCTCTTTTACACTCACCGCCAGCCGTGAGACCCCGGATGCTTCCGACGCGCTTGACGAGTTGTTTTCCTATAATGACTACTTAAAGTTCATCGATATCTTTTTGAACAATTTCCTGGACACGACTGCGAATCTCGCAGCTTCCGAGCAGGATAAAAAAGATGATTCCAACGACAGCTACACTGCCTATCAGAATATGCAGTCACGCGCTGCCATGGAAAATCTGTTTTCACGCAGCGAAGAAATATAAAAGGAATGTTTCAAAAAGGAAAGCCGGAGAATCGATCGATTCCCCGGCTTTCCTTTTCTCGTTGCTATTACAAAAACCGCGAAGACTGTATCTGCAATCTTCGCGGTCCTATTCGTAAGCTGCCTAGCGGACTTGAACCGCCGACCTCCGCCTTACCAAGGCGACGCTCTACCAGCTGAGCCAAGGCAGCAACTGAAAAACTCAACTCGTTTAATATACTATAAGATTCACCATATGTCAACAATAATTTTTCAAAAAATCAATTTTTTTGTCTTTTAAAAGCTTCTCAGTTTATCACTGTCGTCATCGCTGTTTTTATCAACCGACTGTATCTTCACATAATAGCCATAGCTGTCATTTACCTTTACAAAAACGCGGTCTCCTACCTTATGTCCGAGAATCGCTTTTCCGATCGGTGATTCAATGCTGATACGTCCCTCCAGGGAATTTCCACGCACCGTAGTGGTCAGCTTGAACTTTTCCACCTCATCATCCTCTTCAAAATAGATTTCCACAATATTATTGACGCCGACTTCATCCTCACCGGAATCATCTGATACGATCTGCGCGGTCTTTATCATCCGTTCCAGATAACGGATGCGGCTCTCATTTTTGTTTTTATCTTTTTTTGCCGCATAGTACTCAAAGTTCTCGCTCAGATCTCCCTGCGCTCTCGCCTCTTTGACTGCCTCGATCGCTTCCTTGCGCACGACCAGCTTGCGGTATTCGATCTCCTCTTCCATTTTTTTGATATCTTTTTCTGTCAGCTGATTATTCATTTCCTGATTCCCCGCTTTCCCATAATTTTCCATTGTAATAATCCAATAACAGGCGCACCACGCGGCTGTAACTCACCATACCGTCGGACACCCCGTTTGCTTTCAGGTTGCTCTGTAAAAACTTATCTGTAGCCTGGTTCGCAGTCTCTGTGGACACGACCGCTTTTTTCTCCACGCGTTCCCACGCCTCATCTGTCAGGAACACAATATCCTTTAATACCCACTCATTGACTGCAGGCAGCGCAGCCCGTTCTTCCTCCGAGGCGACCTTCTTTACTTCCCCTGCCACATAATTTAATACGCTTAAATACCCGCTGTACTGTAAGAACGGATCCTCGGACTGTATGCATGCAAGAAATCCGAAATAATTCGCCTCATCTTCTAAAATCACGCCCTTTAAATGCGAAAATTCATGACAGATCGTCGCCGCGTCATTCATAAGATACATTGTCCCGTTATAATTTGCCTCTAACGTAAACGGGAAATAGATGCCGCAGAGATACTGCTGGCTCATAAAATCAGACGACGCGATCTTTTTCGGGTTCGGATAATAACCGGAAAGATACGGATATTCCGTCCCCAGATTCTGCATTGCGGTTTTGCACGCCGCATACATATCGCCCCCGTAAACCACATTTCCGTCTGCATCACGCTGCATCATGCCGGACAGCTCATTTGCCCTTGTGACAAGTTCCTGATAAACCAAAAGCAGCTCTTCTTTTCCGTAAGTCCGGTTATCGTAATACTCCTCCTCCACGGTCGGTGCATGATACAGGGCAAAACAGTTGAGTGTCTCTGTAAGCACTACCCAGGCAATGACCCATACCACAAAGTGAAAGTAACCTCTGCGGAATTTTTTCATCTTTTCAGAACGAAACACCAATGCTGTCACAGGCAGCACCAATGCAAATAAAATAACAAAAATGCCACAGTAAATCAGTATTTCCCCTACTGAGAAGGGAAATACCGACATCACTCTGGCAAGCGTATTCGTCCACAACGGAAAGATATACCGCCGATACCATGACACCGCCGGTTTGCAGAACCACGATACCACATTGATCAGTACCGCCGCGCAAAAGAGCGCGGCTAAAACCTTGTTTTTTCTTTTCATGTTTCTTTCCTGTGCTTATTACTGCGGGTTCTTGATGCAGCAGCTGTCCGCGATCGTATTGCGCAGTTCTGCCAGATCCCCGCCATCCGGCTTACATCCAATGACAAATACATAAGTAGAAACCGAATTGGTCATAATATTAAATCTGGTCTGATAATCGATACCGTCCACCGAGAACACACCTTCAAATGTCAGGTATGTGTAATCTCCCTTGGTCGTCATCGCAAAGTTATCACCCGTATAATTGTAAAGTCCCATCTGTCCAAGGATGCTTGAACAGCTGTCCATATCCGTGATCGTTGCAAGCGCTTCCTTACTGATTCCGGAAAGTCCTGTCTTTGCATAGATAAACGCACGGTCATTCCGGTACAGGCTCTGGTTATCCGCCTGCATCAGGTTATTTCCGTAATCAAAGGTAAAATACAGATTGTCATTTAAAAAGGTCATGCCATCCACATCCACATAAGACAGGGTGACATCGGTTCCATTGGCATGCATTGCGGTAAGATCTGTTTTATACTCTTCGTTTCCGGCAGCCATTGCTGTCTTTTCCTTGAAACGCATATTGTCTACCATGTAATCTCCGATCGCCTTTACGGTCGCCGCATCCAGTGTGGCATTTCCGAAGATCAGGTTTAATTCCTGTTTTCCGTTTAACAGTGCATAGTATTCTCCCTGCCAGGTATGCTGTTCCGCAACACCATTGATCGTCGCGGTCTTATTTAACGGCGTGTCAAAGCTTACGGATAAGGTTCCGTTGTCCCGGTCTGTGATAACCGGCTCTGTCGTCAGACTGAACGCGTCATTGTTGCCGCCCCACTTCAACTGCGCATCACTTAATGTAACGGAATCCGTGATATTGCTGGTTCCATCTTCATTGGTATA
This sequence comes from Lachnospiraceae bacterium, assembly GCA_902363825.1. GTDB lineage: Bacteria > Bacillota > Clostridia > Lachnospirales > Lachnospiraceae > Roseburia_D > Roseburia_D yibonii. The sequence goes on along the minus strand of CABJBK010000016.1, from coordinate 36,620 downwards.
TACACATCCTTTTTCGCCTACTGCGTAACCCGCAACATAGAAGAAATATCCGGACGCGTCATAATACTGGTACTCCGAATCTTCCGGCTCACAGATGATATAATTGTTCCAGTCATCCTCTGTCGCCACGCCTCCACGATATCTGGTCGGGTCGATCAGCGAAGACGGCACCGGCATTTCAACGCCCGCGCGGTCAAGATCCATCATGATGAATGAGACATCTGCCCCGTTAATGTTTTCCGTGAATGTTTCTCCGATCTGATGGGAAGGAAGCGTCTTTGCCGCTTCTTCGGTCGCGCCCTCTGCCGCCGTCTCTGTTCCTTCGGTCTGATCCGCGCCTTTCGCGCCACATCCGCCTACCAGTCCTGTCATCATCCCTGCTATCAACATTACTGCTACCAGTCTTTTTTTCATTCTATCTCAACCTTTCTTATTTGCATTTCATTTTTATTACAATTCTATTACCAATTTATAAAAACTTTTCACACGTTTTTTATTATATTACGCTTCCCCACTTCAAATCAAGTTTTTCAGCCGAAAATTCACAAGATTTCATAAAAATATCACATTTTTAATTTTATTTTTCCAGACGTTTCCAATTTCTTACTAATTTATTTTCTGTTTCTGCCGAAATAAATATCAGAAGTATATATTCAAATACAAATTCCAGGGAGGGAATTTTATGAGTTTAACGATCAATGCCAATCATTCTTCCTCATATTACCTGAGGAATTTTTATTCTTCCAACCGCAGTGCGGCTTCCACAGACAGTTACCGCAGCAGATCCTCCAATCATACGCTGGTTCTCGCTGATTCCGAAGCTTTAAAAAAGGCAGCAGAGGCACTGTCTGATCTCGACTACGATGACAGCGATGAGGCAAACGGTGGAGATATTTACAACAGCATCACTGCTTTTGTGACTGCCTACAACAATTTTATGGACTCTTCTTCTTCTTCGGATTACGGTTACATCAAGAATCAGAAGAACCATATCAAGGATCTGATCTCCGAGCACTCTTCTGATCTAGAGTCTATCGGGATCACGATCAATACCAAAGGAAAACTTGAAATCGATGACGATGAACTTGGCAGCGCCAAACTGACCAAATTAAAACGCATTTTTTCAGACAGTGGAGATCTCAGTTCATCCCTGCAGAAATATGCCACTTCCGCTTTTCGGTATGAAAAGAACCACGTTCCGCAAACGGGCAGTGTTTCGAACAGTTCCAACGATACAGCTTCCGATTCCGCTTCCACGGATTCCACAGATACGGCAACGACCATGGCGGAACTGACCGGTAAGGTCATCGGTTCTAATGTAGATCTTGTGCTTTAATTTTTACCACTAAAAAAGCAGGTATTTCCCGTTTTGGGACGTACCTGCTTTTTGCCCGTCTGTTATTTCAATGTAAACATTTTTACAATCTTGTGAAGCTTATCGACATACTCCATATTGTTGTTGACCAGATCATAGTTTGTCGTTGTGTAAGATACCACTTCGGAAACTTTCTCTGCCATTTCATTTACGCCGTTTGCCGCCTCATTGATCGTCGAGTCGATTCCTTCTACCGCAGTTGCGACTGTCTCGATCCGTGAATTTAATTCCGTTACAGAGCTTTCCACATTGCCCATTCCGGATTCGAAAACTCCCGCATCTTCCTTATACTGCTCTCCGATCTCACGGAAAGTCTTGTAATCATTCAGTACGGTATTTTCCAAAAAGTCTGTGGAAGCATTTAAGCTGTCTGTCATGCTGTCCACGGCTGATTTTACCTCTCCGATGATCGCGTCGATATCCTCGACTGTCTGTGACGTCTGATTTGCGAGGTTTCCGATCTCTGTCGCAACTACCGCAAATCCCTTTCCTGCCTCGCCCGCTCTTGCCGCTTCAATACTTGCGTTAAGCGCCAACAAGCTGGTCTGTGAGGAGATCGCGCGGATCGACTCTGTCAGCTCGTTGATCTTGTCCACTGCTTTGGAGCCCTCGATCGCTTCATCCGTCTTTTGTTTTACCTCATTGTACATCTTCTCGGTACGGGTGGTCGCCTGCTGCGTAGTCTCCTGCATATGGTTTGCACGCTGCATAACTTCTCTTGAATTTTCCGCTCCGCTCCGTGAAAGCTCTGAGATCGCCATTGCCTCGTTCTTCATTCTGTCGATCTGCTCATTGATGCTGTCGGTTGTCGCGGATGTCTCTTCCATACTTGCCGCCAATTCTTCGGTTGTCGCAGAGTTATCGGTGCAGACCGTATTGATCTCGTTGCTGCTTTCCTTTAACTGATCTGTGTTCTGCTGCAGCTGTTCGCATGCCTCATCAATATCGCCAACGATGCCGCGCAGGTTCCTACGCATGACATGGGTCGCCCGGCTGATTGCGCCGATCTCATCTTTTCTGCGGTATAATTTATCCATATTTCCGTTCGGACGGAAGTGGAATCTGGATGTATCAACAAGGATTCCCGCCATACGCTCCAGCGGTTTTGCAATTCTAAGTGCAACGCTGTACGCACAGATCATGGAAATACATACCAATACCACTGCCACAATAATGGCTCTTGTGCTGAGTGACCGTGAAGTGGAAAGGATCTCATCTTCTTCTGCTGTCATCGCAATGATCGAGTGATTGTCCATCACCGCATAGGCCGCATATTTCTTGCTTCCATTGTATTCATATTCCTTGACATCATTTGCCGGGACATTTCCGGATCCCAGTTCGGACACTACCTCCTGGATCACACTGCTCGTCGCCTGTGTTCCGATCTTGTCCGCCTGCGGATGATATAAGATGTTGCCGTCTTCATCCGTCATATAGATATACGCGGATCCGACACCCTCAAGCGTCACATTTCCAAGAAGCTCTTCATATAACGTATCTGATCCGTCCTCATGCGCAAGCGCGTTGTCCATGACATTCGCGTACGCCTCCGCCACATTAAGCATATTATTCTTTGCCTGGTTTGAAATCGCCGCACTGAATCCCGGTACGACCAAAAGCAGGACGATCACAATATCAAGCACAACCGCGATCGACACGGTATTGCTGATCGTTCCCCGCAAAGAGTGAAGAAAATTTATCTTCTTCTTTTCTTCGGTGTTTGTATCTTTCTGTTCCATAGATAACCATCCTCCATCTCAATCATAATAAGATTATTATAGTATATATCTTCCAGTTAAATCAATATCATATTGTACAATTTTCGACATTTCTCACAAAAAAAACAGAAGTTCCGGATTTTTCTCCGAAACTCCTGCCTTTTTCTCTCACAAGCCTGCCAGAACATGCATGGCGTGCTGCCCGATCAGAACCGTGGCGTGTTCTTCCAGATAAGACGCGCGCCATTCATCCTCCTCGACCGTCCTTGCGTACTCACACGCCGCCGCGAAGAAATGATCGATCTTTTTTGCACTGCTTCCGGTCAGATCCACGATCAGATAAAAGATCTCTTTTTCTTTACAGAATTTCGCCCTGTCATACTCGGTAAAATCGAGTGACCTCGTAAACGCGATTGCCTCGGTAATCGTTCCAAAACCAAGCACTTCCAGCTTCTTTTCCGGAAGCAGCGATGCTTCCTCCGGAAACTCCGCGCTCTCACGGTCTGAAAAGGTAAGCGCAACCGCATTTCCCGGAAGGCAGACCGCCTGTACGGTCTTTGCGCCATCTCCTACGACACAGCCGGTCTCCTCCTCCACAAGATCCAGTATCTCGTTTAAAAAAGACTGTGCTTTCCCCGTATTTGAAAAAATATCATTCATCTCAAGACCATACTGTCTTATCTCCTCTTCGGTAACTACACATTGAATATCATTTCCGTTGATCATCTTTACTTTCATAGCATCACACTTTCTGCATCTCTTCGCCCAGATGCCCGTTAATATTCAAAATGCCAGATGTTTTTCTGTTATTATTTTACCACAATTAGGAAATATTTTTAAGTATTTTTTGATATTATAATTGTTTTTCGTTATTTTTTCTCATTTTTTCAATGAATTTTTGTGCTTCCTGCAGATTATCGCAGATCACCACACTCTTTTCTCTCATTTCTTCTGTCGGAGGCATGAGATCCGGCACCATGATCGGGTGCATTCCAGCCGCATGGGCAGAACGTATCCCGTTATAGGAGTCTTCAATCGCGTATGCCTGCACCGGCTCCACGCCAAGTTCCCTGCATGCCATAAGATAGATATCCGGTTCCGGTTTGCTGCGTTTTAAGAGGTCTCCGCCGATGACCACGTCGAAATATCCGGTCAGGCCATCCTGATCCAGTTCGGAAAGCACCGCCTCACGTCTGGTGGACGAAGCCAGTCCGATCCGGAATCCTTCTTTTTTTAAGTACTCCAGAATTTCCCGGATCCCCGGCTTTAACGGCACTTCTTTTTCGATCGCACGGTAAAAATACGCACGCATTTCTTCTTTATAAGTTTCATAAGGAAAATCCTCACCGTAATGATCTAAAAAGATCTGTCTTGAGACTTCATATGTCGTTCCGAGACACTGTCTGCAGACCGCATCGGTCCCTTCGATCCCGTGCTTTTTCCCTGTCTCTGCCCATCCTTCCAAAACCAGACGCTCTGTATCAAAGATCACGCCATCCATATCAAATACTACTGCTTCCATTTTCTCCTCCGGAATTTTTCCTGTCTTCTTTCCTGTTACTCTGCCACATACGGTATTTCATAAAAATAACGAGCACGACACCCGCCGCGACCACAGCCCAGAATACCACACTGCTGCTGTAGATCCTGTAAACATCACAGGCCGCTGTGTAAACGGTCATTCCCATAAATAAAACCTTGATGCCAAGCGCCAGACGAACCGCATAGATCCTGCTTTTTTGACGGGCGGGGATCAAAAGATTCCACACTGCCGGATAACGCTCCATCACCGAAAACAAAAGATAGATCCCTGCAACAAAAAGGATCGTCACCACCGCATCCGACAATCCTGTCCCTGCCATCTTAAAATAATACAGTTCAAGACCGATCCCTGTCACGGCTCCCATCGCCGCTAAAATTTCCAGTACCGCATCCATTACCGGTATCTTTGTATGCCGCATCCTCATTTTCCTCATTTCTTCTTTCTTCCGCCCATTATATCATGTCCCCACTTTCCGGACAAGCATCCGATAATTGCATTTCACGCGGCAATATGCTACATTAAAAACAGCGGACCGCTTTTTGTCCGCAATCTGAGCAAAAAGGAGTTTTATAACATGGACGAAAATACAAAAACTGAAACAATGGACGATTTTAAGGATGAACTGGAGGCTTCCTTCCGCACCATCCACGAGGGTGACATCTTAACCGGAACCGTCATCTCTGTTTCCGAGGAAGAAGCGACTCTGGATCTGAAATATTATGCGCCCGGCATCATAAAAGTATCTGAATTTTCCAATGACCCGGATTTTTCCATTCTGGAAAACATTCACGTCGGCGATTCTTTGGAGGCAACCGTCATAAGCCGTGATGACGGCGAGGGCAATATCCAGCTCTCCATGCGCGAGGCAAACGACATGCTCGCCTGGGATAAATTCAAAGAGTATCTGGACAATGAAACGACTCTGCAGGTAAAAGTAAAGGAAAGTGTGCCAAGCGGCGTAGTTGCCTATCTGGACGGCATCCGCGCGTTTATCCCGGCATCCCAGCTTTCCTTAAACTATGTGGAGGATACCGCACCTTACATCGGGAAGGAACTGGATGTCCGCGTGATCACCGCAGATCCGTCGAAGGAAAAACTGGTGCTCTCCGCAAAAGTGGTCGCGAAGGAAAAAGAGATCGAAGAACGCAACCACAGAATTTCCATGATCGTTCCGGGCAGCATCATGGAGGGAACCGTAGAAACCTTAATGCCGTACGGCGCTTTTGTAAATCTCGGCGATGGTCTGAGCGGTCTGGTTCATGTCTCCCAGATCTGCGAACGCCGGATCGGAAAGCCGTCTGAAGTCTTAAAAGAAGGTCAGAAGGTCAAAGTCAAGGTTTTAAATACCGATAACAGCAAGATCAGCCTCAGCATGCGCGCGTTAGAGGAAGAGATGGTCGATACTTCCGCAGAGGAAGCTGAAAGCATCTCCGACTACACTTCCAATGAAGCCGCATCCACAAGTCTTGGTGATCTGCTCAAAAACTTTAAATTAAACTAAAGAACAGAAACTAAAAAACAGCCGCAGGAACTCTCACATTCCTGCGGCTGTTTTTATTTCAGCTTATTTTTGATCCTCTGCAATGCGTTATCGATGGATTTCGGTGATCTCTCCATGATTTCCGCGATCTGCACATAATTCATGCCCTGCATGTAATACGCGAGGACTTCTTTTTCCATATCACTCAGACTCTTTTCGATCCGCTCTTTGATCTGCGCAACATTTTCCCGGTCGATCATCATCTGTTCCGGGCTTGTCTCGAGCAACTCCCCGATCCCACCGCTCTCCGGCTCCGATAACGAAACATAGGAATTGAGCGGCGCATGCTTTTTACGGTTCGACGCCTCGATTGCTGTATACATCTGTCTGGAAATACAAAGTTCCGCAAAATGATAAAAAGAGCTCTCTTTCTCCGGCCGGTAATCACGGATCGCCTTAAACAGCCCGATCATCCCTTCCTGGATCAGATCATCCGTATCTCCGCCGATCAGAAACATGACTTTCGCCTTTTTTCTGACCAGATGTTTGTACTTGTCTATAAGATAATCCATAATCTCATCCTGTCCGTCCCGCAGACGCGCGATCAGTTCTTCATCCGAACACTCCCACTTTTCCGGCATCGTCCCCTCCTTGGTCCTGCTTTTCTTTAGCTCATGCGCTGTCTTACGATCTCGAAACTCAAAACACCGCACGCAACCGAAGCATTTAACGAATCGATATCTCCGCGCATCGGTATGGACGCGATAAAGTCACAGTTTTCCTTTACCAGTTTTCCGACGCCCTCTCCTTCATTTCCGATCACAAGTCCGATCGGTCCTTTCAGATCAAGGTCGTACATTGTGGTTCCGCCCATGTCCGCGCACACAAACCAGATTCCCTTTTCTTTTAATTCCTTGATCGTCTGTGTCAGATTGGTCACTTTTGCCACCGGTGTATAGTTGATGGCTCCGGCGGATGCCTTTGCCACGGTCGCTGTAAGCCCGACCGCACGTCTCTTTGGGATGATCACGCCATGCGCTCCGGCAAGGTTTGCCGTTCTTATGATCGCACCGAGATTGTGCGGATCTTCGATATTATCCAATAGTACCAGAAACGGCGGTTCTCCTTTTTCTTCCGCGCGCGCCAGGATCTCATTGACCGTGGAATAACCGTAGGCTGCCGCCATTGCGATCACGCCCTGATGCTTTTTCGTCTCGGAAAGCTGATCCAGGCGTTCCTTTGTTACAAAATTCACGATCGTATCATGCTTTTTCGCCTCCCGCATGATCGACTGCACCGGTCCGTCCTTGCAGCCGTCAAGTACAAAAAGCTTGTCTATCGTCCGTCCGGAACGGAATGCCTCAAGCACCGCATTTCTTCCTTCAATCTTTAATTCTTCGATTTCCATTCTATTCTCCCTGTTTTTCTTCTATGGTCTTTCCTGTTTTCGCGTCATAGTGCTCCAGTCCGCACAGAACCAGTTCCACCAGACGTTCAAAATCATCCTTCAGATACAGATATCCCATGAGTGCCTCAAAGCCCGTTGCGCGCCGGTAATCCGCCATCGTCGCGTTCTTTGCCATGGTCGGCGACTTTGCGTTACGCCCTCTGCGGAACACATCACTTTCTTCCTCTGTCAGCTCCGGCTCGATCGCGTGCATCATTTCCGACTGCGCATGCGCTTTTACCAGCTGGCTGGTGGTCTGATGCAGTTTTCCCGCCTTTGTGTTTCCTCTGCCGACCACGACCGAGCGGATCACCAGATCGTAGATCCCGTCCCCGATGTAGGCAAGTGTCAGCGGAGAATAGGTGCGGATATCCACATCGCCAAGATGAAACCGCTCCTTGATATACGCATTTATGCCCTTTTCCATTTTACGCCTTCTCTCGTGTCTTCCAGGACAATGCCCTTTTCCAGTAAAAGATCTCTGATCTCATCTGCCCGTGCGAAATTCTTTTCTTTTCTTGCCGCCTGACGCTCCGCGATCAGACCTTCGATCTCGGTATCTAAGATTTCTTCTTTTCGCTCCACGCGGATACCGAGCACTCCGCACAGTGTATTTAAGCGGTCATAGAGCGCATCTAAATATTCTTTGCTGTTCTCCGAAGATGTGTTGGAATTGGCAAATTTTACCAGTTCAAAGACTGCGGATACCGCATCGGCCGTATTCGCATCGTCTTCCATTGCCGCCTCAAATTTCTTTACGAAATCCTCGCTTGCCGAAAATGCTGCCTTTTCCTCATCTGTCATATGCCCGGTTTTCGCGGCGCCGCTCAGATGTTTCAGATTATCCACAGCTGTCAGCACACGCTCAAGACCGCTTTTCGCCGCATCCATGAGTTCCGCGCTGAAATTGAGCGGTGTACGGTAATGCGCGCTTAACATAAAGAAACGAAGCACCTGAAGATCGTACTTTTCCCCGATCTCACGGACAGTAAAAAAGTTTCCAAGGGACTTTGACATTTTCTGGTTGTTGATATTCAAAAATCCGTTGTGCATCCAGTAGTGCGCAAACGGTACACCGTTTGCCGCCTCTGACTGCGCGATCTCATTTTCATGATGCGGGAAGATAAGATCCTCTCCACCGGCATGGATGTCAATGGTATCTCCGAGATATTTTTTTGCCATGACCGAGCACTCAATGTGCCAGCCCGGACGACCCTCGCACCATGGGGATTCCCAGTATGGTTCACCGTCTTTTTTCGGTTTCCACAAAACAAAGTCAAGCGGGTCTTCCTTTAAGTCTCCGGTCACCTTGATGTTTCGGTGTCCGGCTTCCAGGTCATCAATATTTTTATGGGAAAGCTTGCCGTAGCCCTCGAATTTGCGTGTACGGTAATAAACCGTTCCGTCCGCCGCCGCATACGCATAGCCCTTCTCGATCAGTGTCTTTATCATTTCGATCATGCCGTCGATCTCCTGCGTTGCAAGCGGATGTGTTGTCGCCGGCTTCAGATTCAGATCCGCCATATCCTTTTTGCACTCGGCTATAAAACGCGCGGATACATCTTCTGCTGTGATCCCCTCTTCGATCGCTTCTTTGATGATCTTGTCATCGACATCCGTAAAGTTGGATACATAGTTGACCTCATAGCCCTTGTACTCCAGATAACGGCGGAATGTATCAAAAATGATCATCGGTCTCGCATTTCCGATATGGATATAGTTGTACACGGTCGGTCCGCACACATACATGCGCACCTTGCCTTCCTCGATCGGCTGAAATTCCTCTTTTTTTCTTGTCAATGTATTATATATCTTCATGGGTTCCTCCATTCTGCTTTATGCTCTGTTTTCCTGCTCATTCTGTCGCTGGCGCCGCTGACATTTTTCATGCGCTTCACGCAGCGCTTTCAGTTCCTGTTCCAGGTCGATCACCTCATTACACAGCGCAGAATTTTCTTTCTGCAGCAGGTCGATATCCTCTTTGACCGGATCCGGCAGATGTACCTGATCCATATCATTGCGCGGCACTTTCTCGTTATCCCGTTTTACGATCCTGCCCGGCACACCGACTACGGTACAGTTTGGCGGTACCTCCTCGATCACGACGCTGCCCGCGCCGATCTTTGAATTTTCACCGACGGTAAAGGAGCCGATGATCTTCGCGCCCGCGCTGACCATCACATTATCACCCAGTGTCGGATGACGCTTTCCGGTTTCTTTTCCGGTTCCGCCTAAGGTAACTCCCTGGTAAAGTGTCACGTTATCTCCGACGATCGCGGTCTCTCCAATGATGACACCGGAACCATGGTCAATGAAAAATCCCTTTCCGATCGTTGCGCCCGGATGGATCTCGATCCCGGTCTTTCTGGCTGCGCGCTGTGAAATATAGCGTGCCCAGAAATAATGTCCCTTTAAATACAGTTTATGCGCCCTGCGGTAACTCAGCATGACCCAGAATGTCGGATACAGCAATACTTCCGCTGAACTCTTGATCGCCGGATCTCTCTCTTTTATCACCTGAATTTCTTCTTTTATGTACTGAAAAAATCCCATTTCAAACGCTTCCTTTCCGTCTTGTGCAGTTTTTCTGCTATTATATCTAATGCCTGCGGGTGATACTTTGTGAATAAAAAAACGGATAACTTCTCATTAGAGACGAAGTTATCCGCGGTTCCACTCTATCTAAAAGATATCTGTCATATCTTTCCCTCTCTTACGTAACGTGTAATCTACGGATCAGACTACTGTATCTGCTTTCATCTGATCTGCTCCCGGATGCACTTTCAGATAATCTCTGCAAAAACTGCTTTCAGCCGGTGACAGTTTCTCTCTTGTACAGATGTATCATCCTACTCTTTCCGTTCCCTGCATTTTTCTTTTATTCTCACACAAGTTTACGCAAATTCCCTGCGTTTGTCAAGATTTTTTTATCATTTGCCGCTATCTGCAGCCGCCACAGCCCGCGCAGCCACCCGGCGTACCTCCGACCGCGACACTGCTCTCATAGATGGAAGACAGCGCGCAGATCGCCTGTGCGGAAATTCCCTGTTCGGTTCCGGTAAATCCGAGCCCTTCTTCGGTCGTTGCCTTGATATTGACCTGATTTTTCTCCAGATGCAGCACCTCTGCCACATTTTTTTCCATCTCATCGATATACGGGCGAAGCTTTGGCTTCTGCGCGATCACGGTCGCGTCGATGTTTTCGATCACATAGCATTCTTTTTCCAACAGTCCCCCCACATGGGCAAGCAGCTTCATGCTCGATATGCCTTTATACGCCGGATCGGTATCCGGAAAATGCTTTCCGATATCCCCAAGCGCCGCAGCGCCGAGCAGCGCATCCATGATCGCATGTAACAGTACATCCGCGTCTGAATGCCCAAGCAGTCCCAGATGATGCGGGATCGTAACTCCTCCTATGATAAGGTCTCTTCCCTCGACCAGTTTATGCACGTCATAACCCATTCCTACTCGCATAGATTTTTCCTTTCTTCTCTTATCTTAAAGTCTTAAAGCGCTGCCACATCCGAAAGCAGCTCATTTACCTGTTCTTCGGTCGTTGCCCAGCTCGTGCAGAACCGCACCAGCGCATGCGTGGCGTCCGTATTTTTCTCAAACGAATAACTGTACTTTTTACCCAGTTTCTCTAAATCAGTAAGTGGCAGGATAAAAAACTGCTGGTTCGTCACGGAATCCATGTAACTCTCATATCCTTTTCTTAAGAATGCCTCTTTGATCTTTGCCGCAAGCACGTTGGCATGGCGTCCGAGCTCTGTATACAGGTCGTCCTCCATTAACACCTCATACTGGATGCCGAGCAGTCTGCCCTTGGCAAGCATACCGCCCTGTCTTTTTATCATATAGCGGAAATCCTTTTTCAACCGCTCATCCGTAATGACAACGGCTTCCCCGAACAACGCGCCTGCTTTGGTGCCACCGATATAAAACACATCACTGATCGCGGCATAATCCGCAAGCGTAAGGTCATTTCCCTCTGCGCCAAGTCCGTAAGCCATTCGCGCGCCATCCACAAAAAGGATGAGATCATATTTGCGGCAGACTTTTCCGATCGCCTCTAATTCCACTTTTGTATACAGTGTACCATATTCCGTCGGATTTGATACATAGACCATGCCCGGCTGTACCATATGCTCCGCATTTCCAGCCGAGAAATGTTCCCTGCAGCAGGCATCGATCTGTTCCGCCGCTATTTTTCCATCTTTGTTTGGAAGCGCGATCACTTTATGTCCGGTCGCCTCGATCGCGCCGGTCTCATGCACGTTGATATGCCCGGTATCGGCGGAGATCACGCCCTGCCACGGTCTTAATGCCGCCGCGATGACGGTTGTATTTGCCTGGGTTCCGCCTACTAAAAACTGTACATATGCATCTTTATTCCGGCATTTTTCCAAGATCATCTGACGCGCCCGCTCGCAGTGTCCGTCTTCCCCGTAGCCGGTTGTCTGTTCCATATTTGTCTTGGCTAACATCTCGATGATCTTCGGATGCGCGCCCTGTGTATAATCACATTCAAAATGTATCATTTGTTTTCCTCCTTTTCGCTCCGCCTTTTTCTGATCTGAGCGAAGTCAATTACCATAATAGGACATTTTTTCTGAAATGAAAAGTCCAAAGACCCGGAATTGCACTTTTTTCCACTCTATGATAACATACATAACAAGTATGTAAATCAAAATAAGGAGTTTTCCATGAACAAGAAACGCAGTTTTTTTATCATTATGCTTTTGATCCTGCTTTTATTTGTCTCTGTCTGTTCCGGTATTCTGTTCGGCAGTGTAAATTTAAGCTTTTCTGATATCTGGGCTGTTCTGACCGCCAAGGACACTTCTTCCACTGCCTGCGTCCTGTTAAAGACCGTGCGCATTCCACGCGTCTTCGGCGGACTTTTTGCAGGCGTCGGACTTGCCTGTGCCGGCGTGATCCTGCAGGGTGTGATGAACAATTCCCTTGCCAGCCCGAATACGATCGGTGTCAATTCCGGCTCCGGCTTTGCCGTCATGCTTGCCATGATCTTTTTCCCGGCGAATTCGGCAGCACTGCCGGTCTTTGCGTTCCTGGGTGCACTGCTCACTACACTTGCGATCTTTTTACTTGCATCGCTCTCAGACAGCTCCCGCACCACGATCATTCTTGCCGGTATCACCGTCTCTACTTTTTTAAACGCGGCGATCAACACGGTAAAACTGCTTGATACCGATATCACGATCAATCTGACTTCTTTTCTGATCGGAACACTTTCCGGGCTGACCGCACAGCGGATCCTGTTTCCCGGCATCTGTATCATCGGCGCATTCTTTCTTTCCCTAATGCTTGCGGTGCCATTAAACCTGCTCGGTCTCGGAGATGACATCGCGCATTCTCTCGGACTGCGCGTTTCACTCACACGCTTTTTGCTGTTAGTGCTCTCAAGTGTGCTTGCCGGCTGTGTGGTAAGCTACGCCGGGCTGCTTAGTTTCATCGGACTTGTCGTTCCGCACATCTGCCGCAGGCTTTTTGGAAATGACGTGCGCTTTCTGCTGCCCTGTTCCGCCCTGCTCGGCGCAAGCTTTGTGATCCTGTGCGATCTTTTCGGGCGCGTTTTATTTGCACCGTTTGAACTGCCCGCCGGCATCATCATGTCCTTTATCGGCGGTCCGTTCTTCTTATACCTCTTATTAAAAAAGAAAGGAGGACGAAGAGTCCATGCTTGAGTTTTCCCATGTATCGGCAACCTGCCAGCACACGAAGATCCTTACCGATATTTCCGTCTCCTTTCCAACCGGAGAGATCACCACGATTGTCGGACCGAACGGCTGCGGAAAAACAACGCTGATCCAATGCTTAAACGGCGTTTCCAAAGTAACTTCCGGTCAGATCTTTTTAGAGCACGAAGATCTGCTTAACATCCCGCTGCGCGAACGTGCAAAACGCATCGCCTTTCTTCCGCAGGTGCGCACGATCATTCCGACGCTTCCGGTTCGGACTCTGGTGGAACACGGTCGCTTTCCGCACCTTGGTTTCTCCAGGCGAAAGACCGAAAAAGACCGCGAAATCGTCACCCGTGCCATGGAATTTACGCATGTGGAGACTTACGCCGATCAGTATGTGGACACGCTCTCCGGCGGCATCCGCCAGCGCGTTTTCCTTGCCATGATCCTCGCCCAGGACTGTGACTATATCGTACTCGACGAACCGACCACTTACCTTGACTTTATCGGGCAGCGGGATTTTCTTTCGCTGATCCGCTCTTTAAAGGAAAATGGAAAGACCGTCATTTTAATCCTCCATGATTTAAATCAGGCGCTTAGTCTTTCCGACCGCCTCGTGGTGATGCAGGAACAAAAGGTCGTTGCAACCGGGACTCCGGACACCTGTATCCAAAGTCATATCCTGGAAGATGTCTTCCACGCTTCCTTAAAACAGTTTCACGACAAAGACGGGACCTACTACTTTTTCGAGTAGTGTCCCGTCTTTATCTTTTGTTTATTTCTTTCTATTTTTTCCTACTGTTCATCAAAAAGCTGCAGTCCCGCTGTCTCGCCGATCACGATAACTGCCGGTGTCTCTGTCCCTGCTTCTTTTGCTTTTTGGACAATATTATGTAAATTTCCACGCACTGCCTGTGTACTTCCATCGGTGTTCTGCCTGACCACTGCTGCCGGCGTCCCGCCGCTTTTTCCTGCCGCAATCAGTTTGTCCGCGATCGCTGCCAGATTTCCAATTCCCATCAGAAATACCAGTGTTCCGTGAAGTGCCGCCAGATTTTCGATATCCTCCGGCAAACCGTCTTCTGTTCCCGCTGTATGTCCGGTGATCACATGAAAACTGCGGGCAAGCCCACGGTGTGTGACCGGAATACCAGCTCCCGCAGGCGCCACGATCGCAGACGTTGTCCCGGAGATCTCCGTTACCGGGATTTTTGCTTTGCGCAGAGCGATCATCTCTTCACTGCCCCTGCCAAAGACAAACGGATCTCCGCCTTTTAAGCGCACCACCCGTTTTCCCTCTCTGGCCTTCTGCACTAACAGATCATTGATCTCCTCCTGACGAAAGCTGTGCCTGCCACTCCGTTTTCCGACATAGATCTGCTCACAGCTCTCGGAAACATTGGACAAAAGACGCTCATCGATCAGATCATCATAGATAAGCACCTCCGCACGCCGCAGTGTATTCAGTCCTTTCACTGTGATCGCGTCATATGCACCGCAGCCGGCTCCGACAAGCGCAACACTGCCTGTCTTTTTCTTTTCCTGTTTTCCTGCCGCAGCTCTTAAACGTTCCTGCATTTCTTCTTTGGTAAGCGGGCGTCCTTTATCCAGACAAAAGAGCGCCGCTTCTTTTAAAACGGCTGCCCTCACCCTGCCATCCGGGATTTCCTGTTTGACCGGCTCACGGAAAGCCAGCAGTCCATCCAGGATCTCTTCCGTTTTCTCCGGCAGGGCTGCCGCAAGACGGCTTCTGAAATATGCCGCCGTCATCGGGCTTGCGCCTTCTGTGGAAATTCCCGCACAGAATTTTCCTTCTTTGACCAGTGACGGAAAGATAAAACCGCACTTTTCCTGGTCATCCACCACATTGACAAGAATATTTTTTCCCTGGCACAATGCGCTGATATGCGCGTTGAGTTTCTCGTCATCCGTCGCCGCGATCACAAAACACTTGCCATCCACATCCGCATCCAAAAAAGGACGCTCCTTGCAATCAAGTATCGGATCCGTCTTGATATCTTCTGCCAGATACGGTGCGACTACGGTCAGCTTTGCTCCAAACGGCTTTATTTTTTCGATCTTGTGGGCGGCGATCCTGCCTCCGCCCACGATCAGTCCCTCTTTTCCTTCCAGTTCCACAAAAAACGGAAAATATCCCATCTGTTACTCCTCCGGATAAAGAATATCTGCCAGCTGTTTGTATGCCTCGCCCCATTTTGCATTCGGCTTCAGATTGAACAGCCGTTTGTCCAGCACATAGTAATGTCCGTTTTGCACTGCGGAAAGACTGTTCCATGCCGGATTGGAAATCAGCATATCCTGTACATTCTGCATTGCCGCATCCACATCATTTCCCTGAACGGTCACAAAAATGTACTGCGGATCTTCCGCAATGATGGCTTCCATGCTTAAGTCATCAAGAAGTCCGGCATCACTGTCCGCGATATTCACACAGCCCAGATCTGCGAGCATCTCTCCACAGACATTGCCTTCACTTCCCTTTGCCTTTACATTGCTTGATGCCGCGCGCAAGAATAAAACTGTCGGTGCGCTTCCGTCCACACGTTTTTTTATCTCCTCGATCTGTGCCTGTACATCCAGACCGTTTTTCTCATAGAGATCCTTACGTCCGGTGATCGTTGTACAGATATCGAGCATTTTCAGATAATCATCAAAATTGGATACATCAAAATAAGCAACCGGAATTCCCACCTGATTTAAAACATCCTCAAGTGCCAGATCCCCATCGGTGTTGGAACTTGCCAGTACAAAGTCCGGATTTGCCGCGATTAACTGTTCCACATCCGGCTCTAAAATGCTGCCAAGGTTGACTACATCCGCTCCGAGATCCAGATTCAGACTCTCCCAGGAATCATTTGCCGCCGCAACGACATCTCCGCCTGCAAGCTGCCATACATCCGTAAAGCTTCCGATCAGTGCCGCCACACGCTGCGGGTGATCCACCGTCACCTCACGTCCCAGATCATCCGTAAATGTCACCGGTCCGGTCTGCTCCGTCTCTGCAGCCTGTTCTGTCGCAGACGCCGTATCTTCGACTGCTGTCTCCGTCGCCTGATTTTCCCCTTCTGCGTCTGTCTGCTTTAATGTTTCCTGTCCCGCGCTTCCGCAGCCTCCAAGTAAAGTCACTGCCGCAAGCACTCCTGCCAGCCATCTGTTTCGTTTTTTCATGATATTTGCTCCTCATCCTTTGTTACTTTTTGTTTTGCCTGTAATTCCTATCGGGTTTGTAGGATTATATCATTTTTCCGGAGCAGATGTCAATTCAAAATCGGGTTGCTCTTTAAATTATACATAAACTTACCTTGGCGGATTGCATCTCGAACACGGTGTCAGTCCCATGGATTTTGCAGTCTCCAAACTCACCTCATGGTCACTTTTCGCCAGATACTGGCATCCCGCAGAATGATATTTCGATCCGGTATCCGTAATATGTACCGTAACGCCGCTTCCACTGTCAGCCGGTGCAGGTGCCGGCGCCGGATTACTGTCCGCATTGCTTACTGCCTGTCCCCCGTTTCCGGATGCATCTGAATTTCCACCGGTACTTCCGGAATTATCCACTGCCACAGCCGCATTTGACGATGCTGCCGCAACAGCTACCTCATTTTCCGCAGGTGCCCCGTCATTTTGCGTCTGCGTTCCATCTGCTTCCGGTGTATTTTCATTCGTTACTGCCTCAGGCTGTGCCGGTTTTTCCGTCTCTTTCTCAGATGCTTTCTCATTTGAAGCCTCTTCCTGCACCACTTCGGTCTCCGTCTGCTGCTCCGTCTCCATCTGTTCGGATACGATCTCAGACTGCGCTTCTTCTGTCTCCTGTTCAAGTTCAACCGGCTCTGCCGATGTCTCTGTCTCCACCACACACTCTGTTTCCGTCGCCGCATCTGCCGAAACTTCCGGTGCAGGATCTGTCCTCGCGACCGAAACTGCCATAATAACCGCAAACAGGATTCCTACCGCGCCGGTAATGATTCCCGCCACTGCCATGTGACGTTCTTTGTTATCTCTGCTTACTCCAAGAACCTTCACACCCAAAATGATCGCAATGATGGCTGCCGGCAGCCCAAGGAACATACAGCCAAAGATCAGCCCCACAATTCCTAATACCAGCGACCACACAGCAAATTTTTTCTGTTTTTCTTCCATAACTTCTTCTCCTTTGCTCTGTCAGATTTAAAACAAACTCCTACGATTTTATTATACCGCTGCCCAGGAATGCATCCCATCTGTATTTTTCCTACTTTTCCGACTGGGGTCTGTCCTATTTAAAAAAGCAGAATCTCTTTCCACGAAAAAAAGACCACCCACCCGGGATCCGTTTACTCTAATCTCGGATACGATGATCTCTTTTTTATTTCAGCTTTATATCGATAACTGCCGCTGTTTACAGCTGCTTCATCTGCTCATAAACTTTTTTCCAGTCATACTCCGGCGCAAAACTTTTCGCCTTTTCACAGATCTGTTCTACCCTGGAAACATCTTCCTCCAGTTCTTCCGCAATCACCTCCGGCGTTTTTCCTTTTTTCAGCTTTGTACAGATCAGCCGAAAAAGCAACTGTTCTTCCCCGACAAGCCTGCCTTCTGTTTTGCCCTGCTCGATCCCGGCCGCCACACCTTCCTCATAACTCTGCTGCCCCAGCTGGCGCAGGGTCTCTTCCTCATCATATTCAAAGATACACATCTCTATGGCCTCCTCCCTGTATTTTAACAGGAAATCCCGCAGGATCCCTTCCCTGATGCAGGTATCTACCGTATGCTTCACCGCTTCTTCCCGTCCCATGCTCTTCTCACAGGTTCTGAGCCGGTCAACAAACTGCGCGTACTCAAGCAGCGTATGGCACTGTTCCATCAGCTCTTTATTCCTGCCGAGGTTGATGTTTAACATCACAACTTTCAGCTCCAGTGCCGGATCTTCCTCCGGATTTATAAATGCGTCGGACAGCTTTAACACCTGCCGCTCCGGCTGCATATCCCTTCCGTTATAAAACACGAAAAAACGCGGTGTCGGTATTTTTACGAGCTGTCTCCCATAAATCGTCCGCCCATTACTCCAGCTGCGCAGCTCCTTTGCCACATAATGCAGGTTGCGGAGCGGGATATTCGGGTTATAGGTGCTCTGATGCTCATACAGATCCATGTAAAAATCCATGACGACCGCAAGGTCATTTTTCATGTTCATGTAAATGGCGTTTTCCAGTGTCACGACAGTAAGCGCCTCCGGATCGGTGTATGACGTGCCATTTACTGCGTTATAAAGCCCGAGCAGCTCTTTTTTCTCGCGGAACACCATGCGGAACAACCGGTCTTTGTAACTGCGGTATACCTGATTTCCTGTTTCTTTTGTTTTGTCCATATTTTATTTTCCTCCTGTCGCCGCAGGAGCAGTTCTTCGAAAACCCCTGCTTTTTGATTGTGGAAAAAGCATGAATTTTCTGAAATAACAAGAATGTTTAGAACCGCCGGATGGCGGACAGACGGACTGTTGTCCGGATAGAAAATATGCTTTTATATATTTATCTTAGCACACGCCGATTACGGGAACAAATTAAATTATTATAAACTCTTCATGTCCTCGTCACCAATACAAAAAGACCGGACAAAGCAAACTGCCTCATCCGGTCTTCTCTTTCTATAGTAGCGAGAGGGGGATTTGAACCCTCGACACTACGGGTATGAACCGTATGCTCTAGCCAACTGAGCTATCTCGCCATATTGATTACCTTGCGGTAAAATGGGACCTATAGGGCTCGAACCTATGACCCTCTGCTTGTAAGGCAGATGCTCTCCCAGCTGAGCTAAGATCCCATTTGCGGTCAAAATTCATCGACCGACTTAGTCATTATACTATCCAAAAAAAGTAAAGTCAATACCTGTTTCCCATATTTTTTACTTTTCCAGACGGACACAGTTTGCCAGATATTCCGCATCCGGTATTGCCGCATCACGTACCGCGCGCTCAATGGCCAGGGACATGACTTTCGCTGCAAGCGTTCCCGCCACATTGATATCCGCACGCACATTCCCCATAGAAACCGCATAGATCGTATCGCCATCCGCCATAGTTCCGACCGGATTTATGTTTCTCGCATAAGCGCAGCGCGCCATGGATGCGATCTTATTTGCCTCATCCTGTGCAAATCTTCCATTTGTCACGATCGCCCCGATCGTTGTATTTTCCTTATAAAAATCTGTAGGCTTTGCGATCTTAAGAAATTCCGCACAGGTATCAAGTTCCTTTGTGCGGTCCGGGCTCTTTAGCCCCGCGATCTTTTTCCCGGTCGTGGAATCAAAAATATCTCCGAATGCATTCACCACAACCACTGCTGCCATTTTCAGTTCCCCGACTTTAAGCGCCGCAATGCCAAGACCGGACTTCTCGGCACATTCCATACCGAACAGTTTTCCAACCGTTGCTCCACAGCCAGCACCCTCATTCCCACTCTTCGGCTCTTTTGCAGCCTCGGCATCCACGCAGGCATCATAGCCCATCTGCGCATCGGGGCGGATCGACGGATCTCCATATCCGAGATCATAAATGCAGGACTGGCACACAAGCGGCACTTTCGCAAACCTGGTGTCATAACCAATGCCATGCTCTTCCAGATAACGCATGACACCGGCAGCCGCTTCCAGACCATACGCCGAACCGCCGGAAAGAACAACTGCATGGATCGGATTGTTTGCCGTAAGCGGTGAAAGAAGCGGGGTTTCTCTGGACGCAGGTCCTCCACCGCTGATATCCACGCCTCCGGTCGCCGGCTGATCAAACAGCAGCACGGTCACGCCGGTTTTTCCCTTTTCACTCTTTGCCTGTCCGATCCGCAGTCCCTCAATATCCGTTGCCTTTATTTCTGTTGCTATTGTATCAATTTCCATGGTTTTTCCTTCTTTATCAAAAATTATTCCGCAAGCAGGCGTTCCACCAGCTTTACACATTCCGCCGCATCCTTTGAGTAACCGTCCGCACCAATCTCATCCGCAAAACTCGGGGTGATCGCAGCACCTCCGATAATGATCTTTCCCTTGTATCCCTTTTCCTGCGCCAGTTCCACGACATCCTTCATGCGCATCATCGTCGTTGTCATCAGCGCGGAAAGCCCGATCACTTTCGCATTTTCTTTCAATGCCGTATCCACGATGATGGAAGCCGCCACGTCCTTGCCGAGATCCAGGACCCTGTAACCGTAATTCTTTAACATCAGGACGACCAGGTTCTTCCCGATATCATGGATATCGCCCTCCACAGTCGCCATGACGATCGTCGCCATCTCCTCCTCACTGCCGTCCCGGACAAGCATCGGCTCCAAATATTCAATCGCCATTTTCATCGCGTTTGCGCTTGCGATCAGCTGCGGCAGGAAATAAATCTGCTTGTCAAACAAAACACCGACCTCATTGATCGCCGGGATCAGATCTTCACTGATGATCGTATCCGGCACTTTTCCTGCATCCAGTTCTTTTTTTACCTCGCCTAAAATACCACCCTTGTTTCCATGCAACACCGCGTCAAACACCGGATTTTTCGGTGCCTTTTCTTCTTTTACGCCAGAACCGGAAGCATCTTCTTTCGTCACCTTCTCATCCAGAAGATTCATCCAGTTAATATAACGGATATCACTTCCGTCCTTATGTAACAGCATATCCGTGGCAAATGCCGCATTCATAAGCAGCTCCTGCGACGGATTTGCGATTGCCATTGTAAGCCCATTCGCGATCGCCATCGTAAGAAATGCCGTGTTGACGTACTGTCTGTCCGGAAGTCCGAATGAAATGTTTGAAAGTCCGCAGATTGTCGCCAGTCCAAGCTCATTTTTACAATAGGAAATCGTATCGTAACACTCGAGCGCCGCAAGCGGATTTGCGCCTACGGTTGCCACCAGACCGTCCACCACGATGTCTTCCCTTGCAAAACCGAGTTCCAGCGCGCGATCCAAAATAATATTTACAATCTCACGCTTTTCTTCCAGAGACTTCGGCAGTCCCTCATCGGAAAGCGGCAGTAAAATAAACATGGCCCCGTATTTCCGTGCGATTGGAAGCAGCTTTTCAAACTTTTCTTTTTCCAGGGAAATGGAATTGATCAACGCACGCCCTGGATAAATGCGGAGCGCCGCCTCAATGATATCAACGTGGCTCGAATCAATACAGAGCGGACAGTCCACCGTCGTACTTACTTCGTAAATGACATCGAGCATCATCTGTTTTTCGTCAATACCATTCATACCCATATTGACATCTAAGATGGAGGCACCATTCTCCTCCTGCGCCCGCGCCATGGAACGCACAAGATCCAGACTTCCCTCTTTTAATTCCGCCTGTAATTTTTTCTTTCCGGTCGGATTGATCCGTTCGCCCACAACCAGAAACGGGCCATCCAGATCGATCTCCACGCTTTTTCGCTCTGAGGTTAAAATCCGTCTTCTTTTATCAGAGATCTCGCGCACCGGAATCTCTCGCACCGCATCACTCAATGCTTTGATATGCGCAGGTGTCGTACCGCAGCAGCCACCCACAATCGCAGCTCCCTCTTCAACCAGTTTTTTTCCGACTGCCGCAAATTCCTCCGGCGTCGTGTTATAAACCGTCACTCCGTCCACCAGCTCCGGCAGACCGGCATTTGGCTTCGCAAGAACCGGGATATTTGCATAAGCAACCATTTCCTTTACCGGAGCAAGCATTTCCTCCGGCCCTGTGGAACAATTCAGTCCGACCGCATCCGCGCCAAGGCTCTGCATAACGACCACTGCAGTTGCAGGGTCTGTTCCGTAAAGCGTTCTTCCGTCCTCATTGAACGTCAGGCTCACCATCACCGGCAGATCACAGGTCTCCCGGATCGCAAGCACTGCTGCACGCGACTCCTGAAGACTCATCATTGTTTCCACCACAAACAGATCCACGCCTGCCTTTAAGATTGCACGCACCTGCTCTTTATAGATGTCCACAAGTTCCTCAAACATCAGATCTCCCATTGGAAACAACTGCTGCCCGGTCATCGTGAGATCGCCTGCCACCAGTGCCCTGTCACCTGCCGCCTCTCTTGAAATTCCAACCAGCCGCTCATTCATTTCCTCCAGGTGTTCTTCGATTCCGTATTCTTCTAACTTGATGCGGTTTGCCGTAAACGTCGGTGCATATAAAATATTGGTCCCCGCCTCCACATAATCCTTCTGCAGCCGGATCATCACATCCTCATGCTCTAAGATCCACTGTTCCGGGCAGACGCCGACCGGCATTCCCGCATCCTGCAGGTTGGTTCCTGTCGCACCATCTAAGATGACCGGTCCGTTTTTCACCAGTTCACGAAATGCTTCTCTTGTCATATTACCGCTCTCCTATTTTTCTGATTTCCGTAATAATATTGCTGATGAGTCCCGCCCGGTTAAACGGCGTCATCATATAAAATCCATCTGCCATGTCATACAGTTTCTTCGCTGTTTCCACGGAGATCTGCGTCGCGACCGCCTCTGCTTCTTCCCTGGTCATCTCCTTGTCGTAACGATCCACAATATCCCTTGTGATATGGATCCCCGGCATCTCATTGCAGACAAAAAGCGCATTTTTATAGCTGACAAGCGGCATGATCCCGCAGATCAGTCTGGTATCCACATGCTCTTTGATATAACGGATACGCTCCACATCCGCATCCGTATAGATCGGCTGTGTCAAAAAGAACGTACAGCCCTCCGCGATCTTTAACTGCATCCGCTTTATGATCGCATCCACATTGACCCCGTGATAATTCAGTGCGCCGCTGTAGCAGACCGGATCCTCCGCAAAAACATCCGCATTCATTTCTTTTACATAATTCATGAGTTTGATCGAATTAAAATCAAACACCGATGAGATCTTTCCTTTAAACTCGCGCGCAACCGGATCGCCCGTAATAAACAGAAACTGCCGGATGCCCGCCATATAATCGCCAAGCAGCGTAGAACGGAGCGCAAGCACATTTTTGTCTCTGCAGCAGATATGCGGCATAACCGGAATTCCCACTTCACGCTGTACTTTTTCTGCCAGAAGTCCGGCATCCATCCGGGCTCTCGCCATCGGGGAATCTGCAAGCGTAATGAGATCGACCTGATTTTCCTTTAGCAGCTTCGCACCGTTCATCACTTTTGCGATATCTGTCTGAAATGGCGGATCTAATTCAACAATATATACTTTTTCTTTTTTTGCGAATTTTTCTTCCAAAGCATGGCTCGATTTTTCACCCGCTTCCGGCACGATCTGCCCAATGCGCTTTTTCCCGCGCGGACTTTCTTCTAACGCCTGTCCCAGTTTTTCTATGTAAGAAGGCTCGGTTCCACAACAGCCGCCCAAAATATCCACACCAAGTACCGCGATCTTTTTTTGCATCTCAACGAAATATCTTTCATTGCTCGAATATACGGTCTTCCCGCGCAAAACTACCGGATATCCGGCATTCGGGAGTGCTGTCAGATATTTTTCATTCGGAAATTCCGCATCTTTTAACAGCTGATAGAGATGCGCCGCTTCCACGCCACAGTTAAAACCATAGGCATCGATGGCATCATCGCCCGCTGCCAGCTCGATCACACGCTTCACGCTGATCCCGGATTTGGTATAACCGCTCTTGTCAAACGAGAACTGCGCAATGACAAAGGTATCGCCCTTCTCCTTAATGTAAGCCGCAAGCGGTGATACATATGCGAAATCCGAAAGCGTTTCAAACAAAAAGATCCTTGCCCCGCACGCAAAAAACGTATCGCAGATCGTCTTATACTCCGCAAGCACATCCTCATATGCTTCCTCTCCCGAATCATAGATCGGTCCCAAGTCCGCCGCGATAAAAACTTCGCTGCCGCTTTCTGCCACCGCTTTCTCCGCGATCTGATAACCCGCTTTGATATTTTCGGTCACTTCCTCCATTGTATCAAAAAACATGGTATTGGTCGCAAACGTGTTCGTACGGATCAGTTTTGCGCCCGCGGCAATATAATCCAGATGGATCTCCTTCACCCGCTCCGGTGCCTCGGTATTCGCCCGCTCGACAAAAATGTGCTCATCCTTATATTTTTTCTGGTAATAAGTTCCCATCGCTCCATCCGTGATCAGACGATGTTCCTTCAAATACGCAGCAATATTCATCTCTTTTCCCCACTTTTTGTATATTTTCCGTAAACGGCACTTGGCCAGTCTTCATATTCTTTCATTATATTAAATTCACCATACGGTGACAAGACACATTTTCCCATAGCTGGCTATAGGCTGAATCTATAGCAAAATGTCTTTCCCATAACGCAACGAAAGGATGCACTCTGTGCATCCCTTTGATTGCTTTTATAACGAAAATGTCACTGCAAGCACATATTCGGTCTCGTCCTTCGTCTGAAACTTTTTAAGCAGGCGGTACTGTCCATTAGGCAGCTTCCCGTAATCCTCCAGCCAGTTGACCGGACAGGCTCCCTCCGCCACTGTGTGCGGCTCCACGACTAACGGTTCATCTTCCCAGTCATGGGTAAGCGACTGGCTCGGCATCTTGTACCACTGCCCCTTTGTCCACTTTTCAAGGATAAAATCCTCCTCAAACGTGAGCTCATTCTCAGACTCATTACAGATATCCAAAACCAGACCGTCCTCGGACACCGTACCGTCCTCGATCGTCATCGTGACACCTTTACAGTTATTAACTACCGAGTTTTTTTTCTCTTCATGGCTCGCCAGAAAAATCAATGTTGCCGCCGCTGCGATCCCAAACGCACCGAGGATCCGTGCCGTTTTCTTTCTCATGACCAATCACACTTCCTGCTTGTTTTCTATATAACAGACTAGCGGAATTTTTCGGAAAATGCAATGATTTTTCCATGTTTTTATGAAAATTTTATAGTTACCTTCTATCCTCTTTTCTCAAGGATCTGATCGATCAGACCATATTCTAACGCTTCCTGTGCAGTCATATAATGATCCCGCTCGGTATCTCTTTTTATCTCTTCTAAACTTTTTCCTGTATTTTGAGCTAAGATCCGGTTTAAACGTTGCTTGCTTTTCTGTATGTGATCGGACACGATTCTGATATCTGTTGCCTGCCCCTTCACACCGTTTCCGTGGATTGCCGGCTGATGTATCATGATTTCCGCATTTGGCAGCGCCATACGTTTTCCCTTTGCGCCTCCCGCCAGCAAAAATGCTCCAAAACTGGCCGCAAGCCCGATACATATGGTTGACACCTCACATTTTATATACTGCATTGTATCATAAATCGCAAAGCCCGCGGTAACCGAACCGCCCGGACTGTTGATGTACAACTGGATATCTTTCCCCGCGGCTTGTCTGCTCAATCACATATGGAACCATACTCACGCAGCCATGCCTCCTCTCCATGCATAAGTTACGCAAAGCATACTTTCCGGCGCACTGTTTCCTAAGGCCGCCTGTTTTTGCAAATATACACCATTTTTTCTGTAGGTTTGCGGCGTCTTAATAAAAATTGCCCTGATTGCACGGTCTGTTTTCCAAACATGGAAAGATATTCCTGTGCTTTCTGTAACGATATGTTTAACTTCTTCTGAAGTCTTGTCAGAATGTCATCCTCTGAAAGTCCAAATTCATAGCCGGTTTCAATGATACCTTTCGCTTCTCCTTCTGCAAGTCCCTGTGCTACTCCCTCTTTTCTTGTCTCTTCAAATACCGTACACATATCCGCATCCCCTTTCTTTTCCATCATATTGTAATCCATTTTACAATTTGCGGCTCCTGCAACCGTCATGATAACAGATTTCTCCACTTCATGCTTTCTTGCATAGTTTATTGCCTTTTCTCTTATCACATTCCATTTTGCGCTCTTGTCCAATATGATTTCAAGCAGATTGAATAAATCCTGATTATTAATATTATGCAATTTCAGATCATTTTTTCTTGCTTCTACCAAATGCATCTTATAATCATTGACAAATGATTCCATTGTTTTTGGAATATTAAGCATTTCATGTAAAGAAGCAGCCCCATCCCATGACTTTTCCCCATAATAGACTACAATTGTGATAACGGGGATCAGTTCATCCGGCTTTATGACCTGTTCCCCATCAAACAATACGGCATTAAAGAAATCTGCAAACTGTTCATTGCTGCGCCAGTAATTCTTTACGACTGTATCTGCCCTTAAATTTCCTCTTTTTACACTCAAATTCCTGCTCCTTTATTATACTCTAAAAAATCACTGTATTTCAATAAAAACAGCGGTTCCCCTTCTTTACACTCACAATTTTGATTGGATTTCCATGCAGACTTTGCATATTTGACTATTTAAAATAGATAAAAAGATTTTTCCTTATTATAATAACCTATGTCTGATATATTTTCAATTTAATTTTGATACAAAAACAGGATGCAAAAAAACCTCATAGAAAGGATTTCTCCTCTCTACAAGGTCTTTACAAAATCTTCTTATTTGAAGTAAGCCACGCCGGACTCAAAGATCTTCATATCCTGTTCGCCGTAAATATTGATCGCTACAGAATCTCCGCGACGCTCGGAGTGTGCCATCTTTCCGAGTACACGACCATCCGGGCTGGTGATACCCTCGATTGCCATATAGGAACCGTTGACATTCCATTCCTCATCCATGGTCGGATTTCCTGCCTCATTTACATACTGGGTTGCAACCTGTCCCTCTGCAAACAGCTTATCCAGCCATTCCTTCGGTGCTACGAAACGTCCCTCGCCGTGAGATGCCGGATTGCAGTATGTCTTTCCAAGCTCTGCCTGTGCCAGCCACGGGGATTTATTGGATACCACTTTCGTGTATACCATCTTTGAAATATGACGTCCGATCGTATTGTAGGTCAGTGTCGGTGAATCTGCTGTCTGCTGTCTGATCTCACCGTATGGTACCAGACCAAGCTTGATCAGTGCCTGGAAACCATTACAGATACCAAGTGCCAGTCCGTCTCTTTCATTTAACAGCTTATTGACCGCCTCTGCCATCTTTGCGTTACGGAATGCGTTTGCAAAGAATTTTGCGCTTCCTTCCGGTTCATCACCTGCGGAAAATCCACCCGGGAACATGATGATCTGCGCCTGATCGATCGCTTTGGTAAACTCATCTACAGAATCACGGATATCTTTCGCTTCAAGGTTTTTAAATACCTTGATCGTAACATCCGCGCCGGCGCGCTCAAATGCCTTTGCGCTGTCATACTCACAGTTGGTTCCTGGGAATACCGGGATAAACACATTCGGTCTTGCGACTTTATGCTTGCATACATAAACCTTATCTGCTTTATACAAACCGGTCTTTACTTCCTCTTTATCTTCCGTTGCTCTGGTCGGGAATACTTTTTCCAGTGTGCCTGTCCATGCATCCAGTGCTTTGTCCATGGAAACTTCCACGTCACCGTAGGTAAAGGCTGCTTTTTCGGTTACTTCCGCGATCTTCTTTACCGAATCCGCAATCTCTGACTTGCCAACGATCTCTTCGAATTTTGCCACATCTTTTACTTCAAGCACAAGATTTCCAAATCCAGGCGCAAACAGTTCTTCTTTTGTCACTGCATTTGCATCTACCGCTACGCCAAGCTTGTTTCCGAATGCCATCTTGCTTAACGCAAGCGCGATTCCCTTTCCGTCAAGCGCGTATGCCGCTGCAACCGCACCACTCTGGATCAGCGTATGAACGGTATCGTACAGTTTCATAACCTGTGCATAAACCGGAAGATCATATGCGTCTTTTTCCATGGTAAATAAGTAAACCGGATTTCCGGCTTTCTTAAATTCCGGTGTGATAATGTCACCTTCTTTTGCCACATCTACTGCAAAAGATACCAGTGTCGGCGGTACATCGATCTCATTAAAGGAACCGGACATGGAGTCCTTTCCTCCGATAGACGGCAGTCCGAACGCGATCTGCGCGCTGTATGCGCCGAGCAGTGCAGCAAACGGCTGGCTCCAACGCTTCGGATCCTCGCTCATTCTGCGGAAATATTCCTGGAATGTAAAACGGATCTTGTGGTAATCACCACCGGCAGTCACGATCTTGGACAAAGATTCGAGTACTGCGTAAACTGCTCCGTGATACGGGCTCCAGCTGGAAAGATACGGATCAAATCCATATGCCATCATTGTGACTGTATCAGTCTTTCCCTTTAATACCGGAAGCTTTGCCACCATACTCTGGGTCTCGGTAAGCTGATACTTACCACCGTAAGGCATGTATACACTGCCTGCACCGATGGAACCGTCAAACATTTCCACCAGTCCCTTCTGGGAACAGCCGTTTAAGTCAGCAAGCATGGAGAGCCATGCATCCTTTACATCCGCAACTTTTTTCTCATTGAAATAATTATCCTCTTTGACCGGCATCTCAACTTCCACATCGGTCTCCTGATGTGCTCCGTTGGTATCAAGGAACGCACGCTTGATATTTACGATCTCTTTTCCTCTCCATACCAGCACCAGTCTCGGCTCTTCGGTGACAACTGCCACTTCTGTTGCCTCAAGGTTTTCTTCTTTTGCATATTTTAAGAAAGTATCTACATCTTCTTTTGCGACTACGACTGCCATACGCTCCTGGGACTCGGAAATGGCGATTTCCGTTCCATCCAGACCTGCATATTTCTTCGGCACCTTGTCAAGCTGCACGCGCAGACCATCTGCCAGCTCACCGATTGCAACGGAAACTCCGCCCGCACCAAAGTCATTACACTTTTTGATGATGTGGCTTACTTCCTCTCTGCGGAACAGTCTCTGCAGTTTACGCTCGGTCGGTGCATTACCTTTCTGTACCTCGGCACCACAGGTATCAATGGATTTTGTAGTATGTGCTTTGGAAGAACCGGTTGCCCCACCACAACCGTCACGTCCGGTCTCACCGCCAAGCAGGATAATGATGTCGCCCGGATCGGAATTCAAACGCTGTACCGCACGTCTCGGAGCCGCACCCATAACCGCGCCGATCTCCATACGCTTCGCAACATAATTCGGATGATAAATTTCTTTTACATAGCCGGTCGCAAGTCCGATCTGGTTTCCGTAAGAACTGTATCCATGTGCAGCGGAACGCACGATCTTCTTCTGCGGCAGCTTTCCGTTCATGGTATCTTTTACCGATACGGTCGGATCTGCCGCACCGGTCACACGCATTGCCTGATAAACATAGGTACGTCCGGAAAGCGGATCACGGATCGCACCGCCAAGGCAGGTTGCAGCGCCACCGAACGGCTCGATCTCGGTCGGATGGTTGTGTGTTTCATTTTTGAAGTTTACAAGCCACTCCTCGGTCTTGCCGTCCACTTCTACCGGAACAACGATCGAGCAGGCATTGATCTCATCGGATTCCTCCTGATCTGCCAGCTTTCCTTCTTTTTTCAGGCGCTTCATTGCCATGAGCGCAAGATCCATCAGGCAGACAAATTTATCCTCTCTTCCTTTGTAAAGATTCTTGTGTGTCTCAAGATAATCCTTATAGGTATCCTCGATCGGTGCCTTGTAAAATCCATCATCAAATTTTACATCCTTTAACTCCGTAGAGAAAGTAGTATGACGGCAGTGATCGGACCAGTAAGTATCAAGTACACGGATCTCCGTCATGGACGGATCACGTTTTTCATCGTTCTTAAAATAATTCTGAATATGGAGGAAATCTTTAAATGTCATGGCAAGACCAAGAGAGTCATAAAGCTCCTTTAAATTTGTCTCATCCATTGCCGTAAAACCGTCAAAAATCTTTACATCTGCCGGCTCTTCAAATTCTGTTACGAGTGTTTCCGGTTTCTCCATACCGGTTTCTCTTGAATCTACCGGGTTGATGCAGTGATTCTTGATCGCTTCCATCTGCTCATCACTCACATCACCGTAAATCACATACGTTGTTGCGGAACGGATGACCGGTTTCTCTTCCTCATTTAAGAGTTTTACGCACTGTACGGCAGAATCTGCTCTCTGATCGAACTGTCCCGGTAAAAACTCCACGCTGAAAGTCTTACCACCCTCCAGATCAAAGTTCTCTTCATACAGATCATCTACCGGCGGCTCGGAAAAAACAGTACCAAGTGCTCTTTTATAAGTCTCATCCGAAATATTTTCAATATCATAACGGATCAGAACCCGTACTCCGGTAACTGTTTTAATGCCAAGGTAGCTTTTGATCTCTGCCTGCAGTTCCTTTGCCTGCACTGCGAAATCTTTCTTCTTCTCTGCGTACACGCGTCTAACGTTACTCATGTTTATCCCTCCATAAATGTGCTGTCTGTACAATCTTCTTTCTTTATCTTAGCATAGTATAACACAGCTTCTTAAATTAGTATAATTAATATATCTAATTCTTTTTATAAGACATTCTAATTGTTATGCGTTGACATATTTATAAGCAGGTCTTATAATATTATTCAGTAAAAATCAAAGGAGATTTTATCATGGACATCAATTATGAATTATATAAAGTGTTTTATTTTGTCGCTACTTCTCTGAGCTTTTCCGAAGCGAGCAAACAGCTCTACATCTCACAGTCTGCGGTCAGCCAGTCCATCAAGACACTGGAAAAGAAGCTCGGACAGCCTCTTTTTATCCGCAGCACAAAAAAAGTCCAGCTCACACCCGCCGGAAAAATTCTCTTAAAGCATGTAGAACCGGCGATGAATCTGATCCGCCGCGGCGAAAACCAGCTCCTCGATTCCAATATCTTAGGGCTCGGGCAGCTTCACATCGGAGCCAGTGACACGATCTGCCGATATTTTTTAGTTCCTTATTTAAAGCAGTTCCATAAAAAATTCCCGAATGTCCCGATCAAGGTTACCAACGCCACCTCGTTGAGCTGCGTAGATCTCTTAGAACAGGGAAAAGTGGATCTGATCGTGACCAATTTCCCAAATGCCAAACTGACACACTCCTATATGCAGAAGACGGTCTTTAATTTTCACGATGTTTTTATCGTAAATCCGGCACATTTTACGTTCAAACAGCAGCCCGTCTCTTTAGAAGAATTAAACCAGTATCCAATCCTGATGCTGGACCGCAAAAGTACGACGAGCGAATTTTTACACAACCTGTTTTTACAGCATCAGTTAGAGCTGCTCCCGGAAATCGAATTGAGCAGTAACGATCTTCTGATCGACCTTGCAAAGATCGGACTTGGCGTTGCCTTTATTCCGGATTACTGCCTGACCAGAGAATCCAGGGATCTTATTATTTTAAAAACCAAAGAGCCCATGCCGGTCAGACATCTTGTGGCGAGTATCAATCCGAATCTGCCGACATCCTCCGCGACCGAAGAATTTTTAAAGCTTCTTCCCGAGGTCTGATTCCTCATCTTTTTTATCCCAGAAACGCTTTACGCACGCTTCTACGTTCCGCAGGGAGCAGATCTCATACTGCTCCCATTCCCGCGGAAACAGATCTCTGTTCTCACGGTTTAAAAAGCGCTCATCCAGCAGTGCGATCACACCGACATCCTCTGCCGTCCGTATTACACGCCCCGCTGCCTGCTGCACCTTATTCATTCCCGGATAACGGTAGGCATAGGCAAAACCGTCTCCCTCTCTCCTGTCATAATAATCTTTTAAGATCTCCCGTTCGTCAGACAACTGCGGCAGACCGGTTCCAACGATCAGTGTGCCAATCAGCCGGTCATTCTTCAGATCGATCCCCTCTCCGAAAATGCCGCCCATCACGCAAAAGGCGATGAGCGATCTTTCCCGTTTCTTTTCAAATTCTGCAAGAAACTCTTCTCTCTCCTTCTCCCGCATTCCATTTGTCTGCATCAGACAGTCCGCTTCCCCGTCATTCAACCGCTCAAACACTTCCGCGACCTGCGCCATATACTGATAGGACGGAAAGAATACGATATAGTTTCCCTGCCGCGCCCCGGTCACTTTTTTCACATATTCTGCCATCCGTGTATACTCTGTCTCATTCCGCCTGGTGTACTTACTTGTGACATCACCGGCAACAACAAGCAGGCTCTGCTCCCGATGAAACGTCGTCTCCGCATAGACCGCGTAATTGTCCTCTTTCGTGCTGAGCAGCTTTTTGTAATATCCGATCGGAAGAAACGTTGCCGAAAAAAAGATCGTACTGTTTCCTTTATCCAGACATTCCTGCAGATTTTTCGACGGATCCACACAGTAAAATTTAATAAAAAATCTTCCATCCCCGTCATAATCTGAATAAATCACATAGTTTTCATCCACCCTGTCATAGATATTTAAAAAATTCCGCACATCAAAATAAAGTTCCAGGCATTCCTCTTTCCCTGCGAACTCACTGCTCCTCTGAAAGAACTTATCCATCTCCGCGCCAAGCCGCATCAGCGCAAAGATAAGATCCCCGACATCCGGCAGGATCTCATAATCGTCACATTCTCTCTTATAGCGCAGCATGATCTGATTGCACTTTGCAAGCTCCTGCTCCAGGCGCTTGCTGTGCGACTTCAAAATTCTTTTTGCCGCCAGAAAATCTTCCTTATATAGTGTGGCACTGTACATCTCCCTGCCACGCTCGACCAGATTATGCGCTTCATCCACAAGGAAAATATAGTCGCCCTTCAGCCCTTCCGCAAAAAAGCGCTTCAGATACACATTCGGGTCAAATACATAATTATAGTCACAGATGATATTATCGACCCAGCTTGCCGTATCCAGACAAAGTTCAAACGGGCAGACCATAAATTTCTCCGCCTGCTCTAAAAGCACCTCTCTGGTATACATATTTTCATGCAAAAGCAGATCATATACCGCATCATTGACACGGTCGAAATGTCCTTTCGCATACGGACAGCTCTCCGGATTGCAGTCCACCTCTTCACACTTACACAGCTTCTCCTTTGCCGTGATCATCACCGTCTTTGCCTGATAACCATGTTCCATCAAAAGCTGGATCGTCTCGCGCGCCACATTTCCGGTGATCGTTTTTGCCGTGAGATAAAAAATCTTATCCGCCAGATTTTCCCCCACTGCGCGCACTGCCGGAAATATCGTGGAGATTGTCTTGCCGACTCCGGTCGGAGCCTGGATAAACAGATTCTTCTTGCGCCGGATCGTTCGGTAAACATCTGAAACCAGCTTTTTCTGGCCCCTCCGATAAGGATACGGGAATTCCAGATCCTGGATCGATGCCTGCCTGATCTTTTTCCAGTCATACGAAAAATCCGCCCATTTTTTATAAGCAGCAATCAGATTTAAAAACCAGATTTCCAGTTCCTCCAATGTGATTTCCTCGGAAAAACGTTTGATCTCTTCGGTATCCAGATTGCAGTACGTCATCTGTATCCCCATCTGTGCGCAGTCATGCTGCACCGCATAGATGTAGGCATAGCACATTGCCTGCGCGCGGTGTACCCCGATTGGTTCCGTCAGACCGGCAAGATCCATATACACGCCCTTGATCTCATCGATCGTTATCCGGTCATCTTCCCCGTAAATGATCCCGTCTGCTCTGCCTTCCACTACAAGTTCATAACGTTCCTCTTCGAGAATGATCCGAAGCGGTACTTCGGCATGGTATTCCGCTCCCATCCGTTTTTGGATCTTCCGGTGCATCTTAGCTCCCGCCTGCATGGCATTTTTATCCGGTGTCTTGTCCTTACGGTTATCCAGATCTCCGGAACGCAAAATAAATTCGACCAGGTTGCGCACCGAAATCCGAACCTGCTCTCTTTCCCTTTCTTCCATACGAACTCCTTTACTCTGACTTCCAGTATAAAACAGCTCACTCTCTCCCGCAAGCGCAAAGTCCCATACAGCCAAACCGGATTTGCTTTCCCATAACAGAAACAGGCAGAACCACCAAAGTGATCCTGCCTGCCAATTTATTTCTATTTTATTTACGCAACTGCATATTTTCTTAAAACATTCTCAAAGTTCTCATCACGGCCGCCACAGGTTACCGTAAGTTCTCTGGAGAACCCGAGCCCTAACACACCGAGAAATGACTTTGCGTCGATCAAAATACGACCATATGAAATATCGATATCAAAATCACATTTATCGGCTGCCTTTACAAAGACAGAAACATCCTCTCTGTCTGCCAGTTTGATTTTCTGTTCTAACATGTCATTCACCTTCCTACTCATAAAACTCCAAAACAAATTTCTTTTATCCCAAACTTTTTACGATTATGCGCTTTTTTCTCATCCTTGTCAAATTTCCCTCATTTTCTGTTTAATGATAAAATTCTTGCATTTTGACATGATTTTTTTTCTATCCCTCCAAAATTTATTCGTGTCTGTATGTGAATCCACCTGTTTCCTGCGACTTAACATACTACATTATGCATGATAGCCTAAAAAATAACCATTTATTCATCATTTTAAACAAAATCTATAAACTTATTTTCTCTGGTTTCCTCCTTATTTTTAAGTCTTTTCTCTGTTTTTACAGAAAGAAATATTGAAAGAAGCTGTGATTTTTGCCTCACAGCTTCTGAAAATGGGGAAGAAATAATAATATATTGAATCACCTGTCTTGGTGATAATTATAAGATACGCTATGTTTGTGAAAAATCAATGTCAAAATTCTAAAAGCATTCGAAATACTTTCTTAAATTTTCTTAATCTTTTTGATCTCCGCAGTCAAAAGCTCCGCTGCCTGTCTGTGACAACGGGCACCCGGATGTTCTCTCGATCCGATCGTATCCGGTGTTGCCGGTATAAGTTCCACAAAACGAACCGCAGCGTCCCCGCTCTCCCTTTGATACTCATCAAGCATCTCCTCAATCAGATCCTTTAACGGCGTACCAAGCATTCCGTACGCCCAGATAATTTCTGCCGCCGGATTACACTGCCGCACTTCCTTTAAAAAGTCTTTCATTGCGTCACGCAGACGCTTTGCCGACTCTGCCTCATACGATCCGTCCGCATCAAGTTTCTGATCAAACAGCTTTCCGTTGTCATCATAAAAAACAGCCGGCTGTGAAAACGCGCTCTCGTCATTCGTTCCAAGATTTATCACCACGACATCCGGCTGCCACGCCTTAAAATTCCATGCTTTTCCTGCTCCCGCAGCCGCATTCTCTCCATCCGCCGCGAGCCCGCACACCTGTGTATAATATTTTGGAAGACTGCATTTCGGGTTTCCATCCCAGCTGGACAGTACACCCCATCCACTCTGTGAGATAATATGATAATCCGCATCCAGTGCCTCCGCCGTCATAAAAGCATAGTGATTCACACTGCCAAACACCATAGAAGACCAGCAAAGCTCTCTCTTTGCCCCTTCTGTTCCCTCTCCCGAGGTAATGCTGTCTCCCACAAACTCAATCTTCATTTTCTTTTCTTCCACCGGATAAAATTCTCCATCTATCCGAAAGCCATGAATTTTAAGGAAACTGCCCGGTTCATCACTCATCGGCTGTACATCTTTGGAAATCCGGACTGTGCGCAGTGTTTCCTTATCCAGACTTCGAAACACCGGTATCCAGTATCTCCCTTTCTGCACCATCTGCCTGCTGATTGGCACATGATCGATTAAAATCGAGATCCACGGCTCATAGACATCATACCCGGCTTCCACCTCTACCCAGAGTTCGCTCGCCTTAACACACACTTCCACGCCGCTCGCCGTCCAAAATAGCGTGAGCGGATCCAAAATGCCACTGTTTCTTCCATATATATGTAAACTGCTCTCCGGCAGATCTCCAAGCTTGTACTCTTTCATTTTTTCATTCCATCCTTTTCGTCTTTCATTCTTCTAATTGCCTGCTCTTTAAAAATACCTGTATTTCATCACATTTGCAAGTATTTTTCATGTTTTCTGTATCGCTATTACAGAAAGGAAAAGGACACCGTTCCGATACTCGGAACAATGCCCTTTCCAGAGGGGAGAGTTTATGAAATACTTATCACTTCATCTGTGATAAATATATCATACAAATATATTTTGTCCACTTTGTGACCAAAATATAAATTAATTCTAAAATACTTCTTTCAATTTTTCTCAACATTATAAAAAGACTCATGATTTCCACAAGTCTTTTGGATAGCAGGGGTAGAAGGACTCGAACCCTCGACATTTGGTTTTGGAGACCAACGTTCTACCAACTGAACTATGCCCCTATATACTTTCAAAATTTCACACAGACCTTGAAAAATGTTC
Source organism: Lachnospiraceae bacterium (assembly GCA_902363825.1). Taxonomy (GTDB): domain Bacteria; phylum Bacillota; class Clostridia; order Lachnospirales; family Lachnospiraceae; genus Roseburia_D; species Roseburia_D yibonii. The sequence goes on along the minus strand of CABJBK010000016.1, from coordinate 289 downwards.
AACCTTCTTTCGGAAGTCCGATGTCCTTCGTCCATCGAACGACCAGAAACACTAACCTCAATCTTCCTTTCACTCAGCTTTCGCCAAGTGTTTCTTGGTCAAGCCCTCGACCGATTAGTAACAGTCAGCTCCATGCGTTGCCGCACTTCCACCTCTGCCCTATCTACCTGATACTCTCTCAGGGGTCTTACTTCCTCAGGGGAAGGGATATCTCATCTTGGGGGGGGCTTCACGCTTAGATGCCTTCAGCGTTTATCCCTTCCGGACTTGGCTACCCTGCCATGGGATT
>CABJBK010000015.1 GCA_902363825.1 Lachnospiraceae bacterium | reverse complement strand
CTGCTTTTTGTGGGCTGTCTTTTCTTCTTGCCATAAAAATAACCTCCAAACTGAGTAATTTTATCTTACATCAGTTTGGAGGTTTACACAAACTTTGGGATACTCCTTAACCATCACACAGAGACTTAGATTGGTGATTTCAAACGTTTTGCTCCGCCAACAAGATACTCGCCTATAGCCTTTTGAAAATCTCTCATCATCGGGAGTTCGATATTTTTTTCTTTTTATGCCTCTTTTACATTCAAAAGTTCAAACCTTTCCATTTTTAAATTACTTATTATATATATCAACTAATTTCCAACCAACTCTAAATGCTTTTTTTATACTGTTCTATAATTTTATATGTATCTTTTGCAACATCACATTTTAAATATAGACTTTTATCGCCGATAGCATAAAACTCTTCCTTTGCACGGGTTACTGCAACATTCATCATATTTGGCTCTCTCACTGCCCAGCTCGCTGCACCACTACTATTCTTATCTGCACCTAATACCAGAAAAACAATCGGCGCTTCTTTTCCCTGAAATGTATGGATAGTCCCCACATTTGTTGGTTTTCCATGTTCATCATATCTAGTAAAATGAATCTGTTTTAATACTTGCGTCAGATGATATGCAACATTTGAAAACGGAGTAATCACATATATGATATCTTTTTCGTTTTTATCTATTATCTTTGGATTTTCTTGTATCATTTCTTTTATTTTTTGAACTAAAAATTCCCCTTGTTCTTTCACATATTTATTGTTCGCCGTTCCTCCAATATCATACCACTCCGCTTTACCATCTCCAGGCTTACCTTGAACCATCAATCCGTCATAAGATATTTTGTTTGAAATAGTAAACATAGGATATTTACATCTTCTATGCACCCAAAGTGGTATTCCAATCCAGTCATCGTGTCCCTTGTAGAAACCATACTGGCTAATCTCATCTACAAGAGTTTGTGTGGATACTGTATTAGATAAATACCTTTTTGATACCTCAAAATGTTCGCCTAACATGTTTAACACGTTAGAATCCAAAGTTAATACCGGTTTAATTTGCAAAGGATCTCCTACTACCATAACATGTTTACTGCGAAATATCGCTCCCACACTTGCTTGGGGTAATGCTTGACCCGCTTCATCAATGAATAGATGACCAAGCATTTCTGCGTCTATATTTTTACACATGCGAGAGAAACTAGCAAACGTTGAACTTATTACTGGGATCGCCATATTGATCCAATTCCAGGCTGCTACTATAATATGCTTTTTGTTTAAATACTCATCCTGTTTATTCCAAATTATCGTGGCTGCCTTTATATTTTTTCTGTTCTCATACAAAAACTGTTTTCGTACTCTAAGGGCTAGAATAAACAGTTTCGATTGGGCAATTCGATACTCCTCATCAAACCACGGGTTTGATTCCTGCAACTCTTCATACTCTAAATTCATATCAAGATTTTTTATCATTTTCCCATCTAATTCTTTTTTGTATACAGCACACTGATGTTCGACGATTGATATTTTCTCCTCTTGTTTCGTAACCCATTTATCAAACTCTAGTTGCTCTCTTTGTTGTTTACACATTAGCGCCTCATGCTCATTTTGTAGTTCCTGTAAACTATGTTCTCCTCTTCCTTTCTCTTTTGTAATCTCATTACTTTCATTCACACACTCTAAAAGTTGTTGATTAATTTCCTCCAATCTGGTCTTATATTCACGTTTTGCTTTACGCGGTGCCAAAAAGAAAGGCTTTTGTTCTCGTAAAGACTGTATGCATATTTCAAGACTCTGTCTGTTCCTTTCGTTAGTCGCCTTTCTTTCTTCAATATCTCTCTGGTATTTTTGTAATCTCTCAATGTCAGCACAAAGTTTATCTCCATATTCTTTGCATTCCTCAATTAACTCTCCTAAACTTTTTTCCCTCATTTCACGGTCACTTAAATAGGAATATTTTAACTGTTCTAAACATTTACAATATGCTTTATATTCTTCTCTCTTAACAACATATATTTGCATTTGCTCTTTTTTATTATCCACAAAGTTATATAGTTTTATAAATTCCTCATATACATCATCATCCGAAATGTATTCCTTATCTAGGTATTCAACGATATGATTTAAGCTTGTGATAATATTTGCCATATTATCAGCCTTCCCGCCTTCTAACGAAAAAAGTCCCCAAAATTTGTCTTCTCCCGGAATATCCTCCATTATCAATTGTGGTTTTTTCTTCCCACCTTCTTCAATCCATTTTGTTGATAACTTTGAATTCGAAATTCGTGTAAAATAGTCTGCTGCTTTCAATTCTTCAACTAACTTTTTATCAATATCTTTTATAAGCGGAATTTCATTTACAATATTCTGTACTGCACTATTATTTGAACTTGCAACCATAATGCCTTTCTCCGTAATTAAAGTCGGCAATTCTCCTATAGAAGCATTCTCATAATATATAGTATTGGCATTCCCCTTTATGACTTTTTTAGATAAATTGGCAATGTCAAACGCTTGTTCCACAACCAATTCTGCAAAAATATCCTTCAATAATGTTGTCTTTCCCGTTCCTGGGGGGCCATTTACACTTCTTATTTGCTTATTATCATAACCAATAGACAGATTTACTGCCACCTGTTGCATCAATGACAATGAAAATTCTGTATTACTTGGGAACCTCGCAATTGGATAATACTTAGGTTGTAAAATGTCACAGAAAGCATCCGGATTAAAATTAACAGAATCATTTTTGCTATCTAAATTAATTCTTTTTCCTCTTTTTCCCAAAAGATAACTTTCTAGATTTTCTGTTCTTATCAGCTTAGCTTTTTCCAGATCGTCAACAAAAAAAGAATGTAAATTTGTTGCATCAGTCTCTATGTTATTCACTATCTGCATTCTGCAATTTTGTATCTCTACATTATACCTTGTTAACAACTCTCTAATTGCTTTATTAAAGCCACTCTTTTTATCATCTTCCTCTTCAAAAAGCTGTGAAATCATCAGTTTGAATTTCGCTTCATATTCTCTGAACACATTTCTCGACACAATTTCTTTATGCCACCGAATATATGCACTTATGGTTAGAAATGTCATTTCATCGCATAAATTTAAATTTTTATCAAAACACAATGCGAAACTAAATTTATCCCCAACGCGAATATCTTCATCGGTCGGCTCTAAATGGTATTTTTTGCGTAGTACACTCACCACTTCCTCAAATTTAAAAATCTCAAAGTATAGTACGACCCCTCCTTTTTGATATTGATTAAATTTCTTCTTTTTTATTTGATTTAAAAGCAAAGTATAATAATCTTCTTTTTCTAAATTTTCAAACATTTTGAGCGACTGATCTCGCACATTAATATCACCCTCTGATAGGTGTTCCACCATAATCCATGCATTTAAAATATTTTCTTTACCATTCATTTACCTTTTCCTCTTCACTATTCTGTTATCTTTCTTATCATCTATCTACCCGGATCGCATATACATATATCTCTGCAATTTAAGCCTCTCCTGATCCAATTATAATCCCCCCTTCTTTCCCCCACAACGCCATCTTTCCGTCAATTTTCGACAACTGCCTCCCCTTTTCCCTCCCGTCTCATATTTTCCAAAAAAATAAGAACCAGACGTTTCCACATCTGATCCTTATTTCCTCATACATCCTGTTTTCAGGCACATTCCCACCATCTTCTATTTTTACTTTCTCACGCCATCTCTTTTACCTGCTCCACTAAGCACCCGCTTTTTCATCCGTGAAAACAGCACGCAGCACAAAAACGTAACCAGATACGCCACCACACACGGCACCAGAAAAAGAAGTACCGTACTGCTCGTATATCTGCTGAAACAAAACTGTGCCGCCACAAGAAATACAAAATGCAAGATATAAAAAGCAAACGAATTTTTGCAAAGAAATGCTGTCCGCTCATTTGAAAAGTTCAGAAATTTTGCAAAGAATCCAACCACAGTAAGGATTCCAAACCACTGCGCCGCAAACATGCACACCGTATTCATAACCGCATGCAGATCTTTGCAGTAACAGAACAGATAGACATTGAAAAGATCTGCGATCAGAAAGATCACCAAATGAAGCGGGAAATATTTTTTCAAAAAACCTGTGACATCTTCCCGGTAAAATACATAATAACCGATAAGGAAAAACATCAGATACGCGCCGATACTCTTTCCACCTATGTCAAGCACCGGCTTCCCAATGACCGGAAGCAGGCCGAACAGCCAGACTTTCCACACGGACGGCGTATTCCAATGTACCTGTTTTAAAAACTTTTCCTGCAATTTTGATACCACAAGCGCCAGCATGCTGATGAGGAACAGATACAGTAAAAACCACACATAATTTGCCTCTCCCCAGCAGTTAAATGCCATTGCCGCATGATAAGGAACCAGAAGCAAAATACAAAACGTCCTTAAATTGTCAATATCATGCCTTCTTTGTCCCATCTTATCTTTCTTCTCCCCTTCTTTTCCCTATAGGTAAGCTATCTCCAAACAAAGAGATTCCGTCCACATTCTTTATATAGGATACCACAAAAATCCACACAAGGAAAACAACGATTGAAACGACCACCTTTCCACGGTATCTTCTTTTTGATCCCGTACTGCGCCATACAATGTCCGGTTTCTGTCAATCCTTTTCTTCTCACCAGCCCATCTTCCCAAGCCATGCTTCGACGCATTTCATCCGTTCCATGTCAGTCTGCTTTTTTTGATCCGAAAGCTCTAACTCCCCGCGGATCTTTCCATCTAAAAGATACAGGATCCTCCCGCATCTTGCCGCCACTCTGCTGTCATGTGTCACCATAAGGATCGTTGTCCCGGCGCTGTTTAATCTCTCAAATTCATCCATGACTTCTCCCGCCGCGCTCATGTTAAGTGCCCCGGTCGGCTCATCCGCAAACAGGATCTTTGGCGCGTTTATCATGCTGCGGCAGATGCACGCGCGCTGCAGCTGTCCGCCGGACACCTGCGTGATGTCCCGCTCCGCCAGTTCTTCGATGGAAAGTTTTTTCATCCAGTTTTTTGCGTCCCGGATGAGCACATCCTTTGATCTGGTTTTGTTTCTTTTCCCTTTTTGTGCCTGCACCGCCGGCAGTAAAATATTATCGATCAGGTTCAGATTGGAAAGCATGTTCATCTGCTGGAACACAAATCCCATCTGGTTCAGCCGAAGCGCCGCCTTTTCATCCTCCGGGAGACCCGCGATCTCTGTTCCGTCCAGCCATACCTCTCCCGCCGTCGGCTGATCGAGTCCCGCGATATTATATAAAAGTGTGGACTTTCCGGAGCCGGACGGCCCCATGACCGCCACCATCTCCCCGGCTTCCACGGCAAAGGAAACCCGGTGTAAGATCCCATCTTTGCATAAATTCTTTACTTCAAGCAGTTTTTTCATGTCTTACTCCTTTCCGATACAGCACTCAAATGCTCTGATATTCTTTATTTCCCATATTCCCGCTTCCACTGCTGCCACTGCCGCAAACGACAATGTCACAGGGATTAAAAAGCACACCATCCGCCAGTCCGTGACAAAGGAAAATCCTTCTGCACCAAACGAAGTTAAAATGCTTCCGCACAGCTTTTCCCCGCAGGTGTTTCCGAAAAGGATCCCCGTCACGATCCCGAAGAATGCAGGCAGAAATCCACGGATCCGGTAACTTCTTTTTATATCCCTGCTGCAAAATCCAATGGCTTTTTTTAAGGAAATGGCATAACGGTTCTTTTCTATGGTCAGCCGCAGAAACAGGGCTGTCACCACAAACAGGATCCCCGCCGATATGCCGGTCGCCACAACCGCTGCCAGCCGGATCTCCTTTAGCGTCTGCCCGTATGTTCCTTTCACATAATCCGCAATGTCTGTTACCTTAATCTCCGGCTGCTGATATTTGTTTATCCATGTTTTTTCTGAGACATGATCCTTTAAGGAAACATAAAAAACGCTCCACATAACCGGTGCTTTCTCATCCGCGATCCGGCAGGCCTTCGCTGTTTTTCCTCCGTTCGTGATATCCGAATAGATCCCGCACACCGTGTATCTCTCTGCCCCTTTTTCCGTATTGAGCAATAAAGAATCTCCGACTGTAAGACCGGTTTCTTTTGCATTCAGCGCAGACAATGCGATCTGTCCCTTTCCTTTCGGTGCCTCTCCTTTTTCATAACGGACCGGAAATATATTGTGATTGCCCTCTTCCACCGTAAGTGCTGACGTACTGCCATCCGGCAGACCTATGGAATACGACCTCGTTTTTAACACCACATACTTTTCTACATCCGCATCTCCCGCAAGCTGCTCTGCCGTCCGCGCTGTCACTCCCGCAATATCGTCCGTCTGCCGGATATCCATGCGGAGTCCGGCATCCCCGATCCCCATATAGGTCACAAACTCTGGCGAATCCAACGTGTGATACAGATTAGCCGGCACCAGCATCAAAAACGCACATGCCGCCGCCACCGCAGCGATCAGAAAATAACTTCGGTATTCCCTGCCCTTTTTTTGCTCCGGCACATCATACAGACAGGAAAGCACCGGCAGTTTTTCCATTCTTTTTAAAATACGCCGTATCGCAAGAAGCAGGATCCCCTCTGCCAGCAGCACCGCGAGTACCGCTCCGAATATGGTCCAACCACCGATCGCCACGCCGCCATACAATTCCTGCATCTGCGCGGTCAGCGGCTTTTGTGCCAGACCGGTCAGAAGAAGACCAATCAATGCTCCCGCCGCGGAAAACGCCACATACTTTGCAAACCAGAGTCCACGGATCTGACCCTTTGCCATGCCGATCGCCCGGAGCATTCCCATTTCCTTTCGTTCCTTTTCCATTCGGGTCAGCAGCAGAAAACGGATGCAGATCACGGATATAATGACTGCCACCACACTGACCAACAAAATGACAAAGATCATCATCCCGTCGGACAACGCGTTCATCATGCGGATCAACGGCTTTGTGACTGCGGGTCCGTTATCCGGAAGCCCTGCCTCCTTATAGGCATTTTCAAACACCCCGGTATCCGTTCCCTCATGCAGCCTGAATTCGATCAGATATTCCTCCGTTCCCTCTTTTTGCATACTTTCATAATCTGCTTCATTTACCAGGAAGCGCTTGGAAGATGCCATCATGGAATTCATCTGGGAATCGCGGATAAACCCGGCGATCGTAAATTTCCGGTTTCCGATCTGCATGACATCGCCCGGCGCAAGTTCATACTGTGCCCGGTAACAGATCGGGACAAAGACCTCACCCGGCCAAACTTTGGGAAGTTCATTGGTAAGATCGACCAGATAGTCAAAGCTCTGCCCCTGCACGGACAGTCCATTATCCTGTGTACTGTCCGCCAGCGAATGCTCTCCCAGACTGATCTTACTGTTTTCCAGATTTAAAAAAGGCATGACCTGCCAGTCTTCCACCTCCGGGTGTGCCTCTGCGAACGCACTTATTTCTTCTTCCTTTACAGTTCCCGCATGCATCTGTAAAAAATCCGGTGTCTCTGCCTGCTCCATCAGCGTCTGGATCGAGGACAGCAGGGAGACGGATAAAAGCACCGTCAGAGCAAACAGCATGGCGGAGACCGTCATAAATGCCACCGTTGCTGCGGTAAACAGTCTGTTTTTTCTGATATCGTTTAAGATCAGTCTTTTTCTCATGCGCTCCTCCTTTCCAGGTCACGGATACTCCTGATCGGATACAGGCATCCTGCCGTCACGACAAGAAGTACCCCCGCCGCCATCACCACGACTGCCGCGCCTCTTCCCACGCCGACCGCCATCTTCTTTGCGATCCCGTCCGCAGCGATCCCGGAAATCCCATATGCCACGACATAGCCGATCTGCGACAAAAATCCGATCACGCCCCAGGCGCGTCCCTGCAATTCATCCGGAATATTGGTGCGCACCAGATAATCCAGACAGTTGTTTGCAAACGGCAAAGCCGCGAAAAAGAGGAATCCGAATACGCAGATGACGATCACATTTTCCTTTAATCCAAAGCCGATCATGCCAATTCCTGCAAATATAAGGGCAGTCACCAGCACCTTCACATAATTTTTCCGGATCCCGCGCGCGCCGAGAAACACACCGGATACCAGCATTCCCGAGGCACAGAGCGTCTCTGCTACTCCGAGCGTGGCACTTCCCGCAAAATCAAGGATCATCGGCTCCGCAAGGATCTGCAAAGCTCCCATAAAGCAGGTGATCACCGAGGATACCAAAATCAGCATCAATACGCCTTTTCTGTCTGTGATCGCGCGAAATCCGATTTTTAAACTCTCCCCAAACGATTCTCTGCTCTCTTTTTTCGACTCATGGATCGCCCTTTTCACGACCGCCGTTGAAGTCACTGTGAGGAAGAACGTACTGATGTCGATCACCAACAGGAGTTTGATGTCACTGACTGCGAGCAGTGCCCCCGCAAGAACCGGCGAGATCAGATATCTGGCACTTCCCGCAATGCTGATCATCCCGCTTGCCTTGGAATATTCTTCCTTTGTCAGAAGATCCGTCACTGTTGCGCGGTAGGACGGCTCAAGCAGGGAGGAAAAGACTGAACTTATCATCACACCGATACAGATCTGATAGAGCGCCGCTCCTCCCCGCAGCATACAGATCAGTATGTAAAGGACGCCGATCGCCGAGCAGCCATCCCCGATCATCATAAGCACTCTTCGGTCATACCGGTCCGCAAGCACGCCCGCCGGAACACTCAGTAATAAGGTCGGCAGAAATGCCAACAGTGTGACAAGCGCTGTGCTCGCGGCACTGTTGGTCTGCGTGAACACATAAACTCCCAGTCCAAAGCTCGTAAGCCCGCCGCCGACTGCGGAGACCAGCTCTCCCGACCACAGCAGCAAAAATTTTTTGAAATTACTATTCTGATGTTGCATTCTACATCTCCTCCTTGTTTTATTGACCGTCAGTCTGTCGGTAATATTTAAAAAAAGAAAGGAACCTGTCTGTTCCTGTCTCTTACATAAATTATAATGATCCGTTCTTTTCAAAGACCGGCAGGATCACATCCCGCATACTGCCGCATTCCATACCGAACAGCCGCTCCGTATTGTAAATAAATGCATCGATCTTCTCTTTTCTTTCCGCTTCACTGTATTCCATGAGATCATCAAATGCGGTGTTGGAATACAGCATGACCATCTCGATCGCCTCCGCCGGATGATCCGTATGACAGAGCCCCTGCTCGATTCCTTCCAGTAAAAGCCCGGTCATTATGGGATTTACCCCGCTTAACAGTTTTTCCTGCAACTTCTGATGCATCAGGGCATTCTGCGGACGATGTACCTGCTTCATGACTTCCCGGCCCGCCTCATTGTTCACATTAAGCGCCAGGATCGTAAGCGTGATCCGCTGTAAGATCGGTATCTCGCTTTTTGCCGCGATCGCAGATGCCTTTGCAAGCAGCTGCTCGGTCATCCGTTCGATCATTGCATCCAAAATGTCCTCTTTGGACTTAAAATGATAATACAGCGTCCCGCGCGCGATCCCAATCTCTTCTAAGATATCGTTCGTACTGGTATTGTCAAATCCTTTTTCTCCAAAAAGGCGCTCTGCCACGTCTAAGATCTCGTTTTTTCTTTCTTCTGCTTCCTTTACTACCCGCATGTTTTCACCATTTCTTTTATCCCGGTTCAAAACCGGATTTTGCAACCGACAATCTGTCGGTAAGTAATATAACATGTTCCAGAATAAAAGTCAAACTGATTTTCTCTTTTATTCTTGACATTTTTCTGTTTTCTGCCATATTATCATTTGTCTGCAAACAGTTTGTATGCTAATTATTTGCAGGCAAGCAATTAAGAGAAAGGACACAAACGGTACTTTTATGAAAGATTCTTTACATTACAGGCTGCGCGCCTGCCATTTGAGCTGTCAGAAAATGATCGTACAGGATTTAAAAAACGAAACCGATCTGAAACCCGGGGAACCGAAAATCCTGGAATTTCTTGCGGAACATGAGCCATGCGAACAAAAGGCGATCGCGCACGGATGTGATCTGGATTCCGCCTCCGTGACCGGAATCTTACGGCGCATGGAAGACCGCGGTCTGATCCACCGCGAAATGAAAGACGGCAACCGCCGCTCTCTTTATGTCTCCATGACACCACTTGGCAGATCCCGTCTTTTACATGTGGAACAGACGTTCCAAAAGATCGATAAAATGGCTCTCTCCGGCTTTTCTGACAAAGACCGCGAAGCTTTTTTTCATATGTTGGATCTTGTATACCGTAATTTAAAAAAGGAGGATTTATTTTGAACCACACAGAAGTTACAGAAAAAAATGACAATATAAAGATCCGGCTGGTCGTCTATCTGATCGGCCTGTTCATCATGACACTCGGCATATCCATGTCGGTAAAATCAAACCTCGGTGTATCACCGGTCAGCTCGATCCCCTACACGATCACCTGTATCACCGGACTTGAAATGGGAAAAGCGACGATCCTGTTCCACATCGTGCTCGTAGCGCTCCAGTTTGTGATCCTGCGCGGTGCGTTCCAGATCAAGAGTCTGCTGCGTCTTTGCTAAAACGTTCCTGCCGTTTTCTGGTATCCCTTATGATAGCGCGAACCCTTGCGAGTTCCTCACAGATCACCCGGTCTTTGCACGCCGCATCGATCTTTAACATCGGGGAATCACAGAGTGGAAAATACTTTTCTTCAAAAACTCTGCGCACGGGTGCCTGGTTTAATATGTTTTTGGTGCAGCCCTGCCGGTAAGCTTCTTTTGTACAAAACAAAATAAAGTTTTCCGCCGCTGCGCCATCTGCGGGGATCTGTACCCTGGCGTATGGATTTTCCAGACAGATCTGCGCAAACAAATACGGCATCACAAAAACAGAGCCATAGGTATTTCCCGCTTTTCCGATATGCCGGATCGTCTCGATCGGCGCAGCACAGCAATTTATATTTTCTACAAATGCCCGCACGGCTTTCTCCCCAAATTTCCGGTACAGATATACCGGGATCAGCGGATCCATATCATCCATCTGTCCGATCAGGCAGATCTCCCCACGATAAGAAACATCGGTGAGTGCCTCGTAGGTCTCCGGCAGCTTTCGTTTTCCAAGCCGCTTTTTATCTATGACCATCACTTCTGGGAAATACGCGTAATTCTCCCTGTGGCAGTATGCCTCCGGCACCAGCAGGCGGTCTTTGAATTTCCGGTGCGCGCACTCTCCAAATCCCATCGCAAGATATGCGCCCGGGATCTTTTGCAGCGGCATGTTCATGATCATATCCTCCGCGTCTGCTCCGCCCGCCGGTTCCGCCGGGATATACGCCTGATATTTATAGCCAGTCTGCTGATACAGTTTTTTGATCTGTTCGTAACAGCTGTTACGAAATGTCGTCTTGATCGGACTGGGCAGATCCGCCCACAGATCATAGGATGCCCTGTGGCTGTTCCATAATATTTTCCCCATTCCGTATTTTCCCCCGAATCATCCTCATTTTCTGGTTTACTTCTTCCAGATACACTTTCCATTCTTTCTCACATGCGCTGCGCTGCTGCAGCTTTGCGATCCCACCGTTGCGGATCACGATCCTCTTTTCACAGGAAAGCGCGATCAGCGGATCGTGTGTGGAAATAAGCACGATCTTTTCCTTTCCCGCCAGAAGACGGATCACTTCCTCGCAGTCGATCCCGGCATTCTCCGGTTCATCGATCAGAACGACCGGCGCGTCGGATATATAGGCTATGTCCGCGATCATCAGTGCTCTCGACTGTCCACCGCTCAACTGCGTGATATAGGATTCTCTGGTAAACGGTTCCCCCGCAATGGAATTCGCGCATGCGAGGATCCGGTCGATCTGTGCTTCCACGCGTTCTTTCTCTTTTTCCGGCGTATGGCAGGAAATATGGATCTGCAGAAATTCCGCGCAGGTCAGCTCCATCACATAATTCATCGTCTGGGAGAGATACGCGCAGAAATGATTTTCCCAGGCCTCGCGCTGCTTTTCTCCGACCGGTCTGCCATTCATCCAGATCCTGCGCCCTGTGACGGTATCCCCATCGGCAATATATTCAATATCCTCCAGAAACCGGGATTTTCCGGATCCGGTCTTTCCGACCACACAGACGACCTCACCCCGGTGAAGACAGACCTCTTTTTGTTCCGCCTGTCCGTTTTTGTCATGACCGCCGACAATGGTGATCGTCTCGATTTTTTCCGGTGTCTCGTCCTTTGTATCTCCGGTGTCTGCCATACAGGTTTTTACTTTTTCATAGAGTTCCTGCCTTGTCGTGCCGCGATCCCGGAACACATGATCCGGAAATGCCGCAATCAGTTCTCTCACCGTCACATCCGGATAAATGACCGGAATTTCAAACTGTTTGAATAATTCCAAAACTTCGGTATATCTGGTACAGATCTGTTCTGCCGGAAGATTTTCAATCTCATTCTTCCAGCATTCCTGCTTTGATTCTGGTGACTGCATCATTTCCTCCTACTTTTGTCTGACCCGCACAGTATGTGCAGACGGCAGCCGGCATGGTAAATCTTAAATACTTGTCGGTGATTGCCTGTATTTCTCCGGTTGTCTGCAAAATCTGATCGAGTTTATAAATTCCCTGTCCGTTTAAGCCATTTACAAAAAAGACACGCGCTTTCCGGTTTGCCTTTTTGACATTGTAAAGAAAGATCTCCCGCTCTGTCGGGGAAACCAGATCTCCCTTTGTGATCACGACATAATCCGCGTACCAGAGCATCGGCCCGATCTTAAACGGTGCGGAGATTCCGGACAGACAGTCGATCACGCAGACCGCCGGAATATCCCGGATATGCGGCGAGCATCTGCCACAGAGCCCTGCGCTCTCCGTAACTAACATATCCGCACCGCGCTCTCTGGCCCACGCATATGCCTGTTCGATGGACTGCACAAAAAAATGATCCGGGCAGGTATTCCCGGACAAATATTTAACCGTCGGAATGCCTACCCTTTCATAGATCTTATCATCTTCACTTGAAATACAGTCCAGCTTCATGACCGCAGCATGGATGCCCTGCTCTTTTAGATTCTGCACTGCCTTCATGATCACGGCTGTCTTTCCGCATGCATGTGCGCCTGCAAACGTTACTACCCTCATGGTCTTCCCTTTCTTCTTTTTCTTTTTCTAATTTAAAGCAGATTCAACGGAACCACACAGTTGTATTCACGTTCATCCAGCGTAAAATTATCAATATGGACACGCACGGAAAACGATTTTTCCATGTTCGGCTCGTTAATGACCTCTGCCGCATTTCCATAAAAATTCGTGCCATCGCGGTTTAGGATCAGCGCCTTGTTTGAGATCTTTAACGCATGATCCGGATAATGTGTGTTTACGATCGCCGAGATATTCTTTTCCCTCGCCAGTTTTTCAATGGTCTCCAAGATAATGAGCTGGTTCTTAAAATCCAGGTTGGATTCCGGCTCATCCAAAACCAGCATATTCGGATGGATCGTCAGCGCCCGCGCGATCAGAACCATCTGCAGTTCTCCACCGCTCATTTCGGAACAGATCTTATCTTTTAAATAAGTGATTCCAAGATCCTCCAGAGCCTGCTCCGCGATCTCACGATCCTCTTTGGTCGGCTGTGAAAAAGTGCCAAGATGCGCGCTTCTTCCAAACATGACCATGTCCAGTACCGAAAATCCGAAGGTGGAGCCTTTTGCCTGCGGCACATAGGCGATCTTCTGCCATACTTCTTTCTGTTTGATCTGTGAAAGTTCCACATCATCGATATAGGTGCTGCCCTTTTCCCAGTGGAGCAGCCCCATCATGCACTTTAAAAGCGTTGTCTTTCCCACACCGTTAGAGCCAAGTACGGAAAGGATCTCACCGTCCTCAATGGAAAAACTGATATCGTTTAATATCTTTCTGTTCTTATAGCCAAAACTGCCATTTCTCACTTCAAATCTCATGCCCAGGATCCTCCTGTCTTTTTCAGCAGAACGATAAACACCGGTGCTCCGATGATCGCCGTTAAAATAGAAATCGGGATCTCCGAGGCGGTTGCGCTCCTTGCAAAGGTATCCATGACGATCATAAAGAATGCGCCCAGGCTGATGCTGACCGGGATCACCTTGCAGTTATTGTTTCCGCGCATCATTCTTGAAATATGCGGCACTAAAAGTCCTACCCAGCCTACCTGTCCACACATGGACACACAAGACGCGGTGATCATGGATGACGCGAGGATAAATGCGACCCGCAGGATCTTTACATTCACGCCAAGAGATCTCGCCTCATCTTCATTGAACGATAAGATATTAAGTCTCCAGCGCAGCGCAAAGATGATGATGATCCCGATCACGATAAACGGAATACCCATCACCAGATTTTTGTAGTTTGCCCTCGACATGCTTCCCATCAGCCAGTAAGTGATGACCGGCAGTTCATCCTGCGGATCTGCCACATATTTCATCAGTGATACCAGTGCTTCAAACACCGAGGACACCACAAGACCGGCAAGCACGATCATGACAATGCTGCCACGTCTGCTGCTGCGCCCGATCAGAAATGTGATCAGGCAGGAGATCAGACCGAAGATCAGTGCCATTCCCTGTATGCCGATCATATTTCCGCCGATCAGCATGGCAAGTACCGCTCCAAAGGATGCTCCACTCGCTACTCCAAGTGTATCCGGCGTTGCAAGCGGGTTTGAAAAAAGTCCCTGAAATGCTGCACCGGCGCAGGAAAGTCCTGCGCCAACTACTGCAGCAAGGATAATTCTCGGCAGTCTGACGTTAAAGATGACCGTATATGCCGTATTATCCACTTTTGCATTTGTAAATCTGGAAAACAGCGTTGTCACTGTCTCTGACACCGACATCGAATATCTGCCGATGCCCAGACAGATCAGCGCCGCAAGAAACGGCAAAATTCCAAGGATGATATAAAAAATTGTGTTTTCTGCTGTCTTTTTTCCTTCTTTTTGCATAAATAAACTTCCTTACTGTCCGGCTGCTGCGCTTGCCGGATGATAGATCGTATCTACATCTTCATCGGTCAGTTCTACGTTGTAATATTTCTGATAGTAATCTTTGATCTCCTGATCCATGTCAATGTCTGCAAATGCTTCCGGCTGAATGGTCTTTGCCAGCCATTTTAATACCAGCGGAGTGTCAGATGCAGGCGGGAACCAGCGGTACATTCCAAGCGGGAATTTGTATACCTGTTTGTTCTTTACTGCAGTTACATTGCTCCAGTCATCCTGTGCGATCGTGTTGTTGTAAAGGTCATCCGGCTGATATGGAGTAAAGTTGGTAAGCAGGATGATATCCGGATCCCACTCATAAATCTGTTCCATGTTGATCTCCGGTGTTCCCTGCAGATCCTGTGCCACGTTGATACCGCCGGCTGTTTCGATCCAGTACTGTCCGAAGAATCCGGAGCCGGATGTCTTGATCACACCATCACTGTAGTTAAATAAAACTAACACCTTCGGCTTGTCCTCATCCGGAATCTCCGTTGTCACTGCTGAGATTTCGGATGCTACCTGTCTGCCGTACTCGATGATCTCATTGGATTTTTCTTCTTCCCCGTAGATCTGGCCGAGCAGGGCGATCCAGTCCGCATAGGTCTCCACGCAGTCATATCCTGCGTTGCTGGTAGAAAATCCAACTGCCGGGATTCCGGCGTTGTCATACATTTCACGTTCTTCGGTATTTGCTGCCGCATAGAATACGACATCCGGCTTCATCTCAAGCAGACGCTCGATATTTACTTCTCCGTTTTCTACGAAGCTGGTATCCGCATTTTCAAGTTCCGGGAAAACGTTGATCAGATAAGAGTTTTCCGCTGCTGCCATGGAGCTCGGATGGATTCCGATCACGTCATCTGCGGATCCTTTAAACAGGCAGTAAACAGATGGCAGTGGCAGGATGGATGAAATAACGACCCGGTGGATCTCCTTTGGCAGTGTTACCTCTGCTCCGGTATCATCCACGATCACTCTGGTGTCCCCATCCGTGTCATTGGCTGCTGTCTGCATGGTAGACGCTTCCTCTGTCTGGATCTCCGCCTGTGTAGATGCTTCCTTTGTGTCACTCTCCGCTGCTGTCTGTCCGCAGCCCGCAAAACTTGCGACGAGCATTGCAGACGCGCTGAGCATCGCGATTAACTTTTTCATTCTTTTCCTCATTTTTTTCTTCCTCTCTTTTTTATTTGCACTGCCTCATTATGAGACAGAAGCTATCTCTTTTATAAAATCTTCCATGTCATCTCCCAGATATTCCCGGTATGCATTCCAGTGGACTTTGCTTGACACCGCCGCATGCGGCAATGCAAAAAACGCGGGATGTCTCTCCCGAAACAGCTTTTTAACCTCCGGATCCGCCACAATGACATCATAATCTTCCTTATTTAATATCTTTCTTGTCATCGCTTCATCTTTTAAGTGCAGATCCCCGGCTCTTTGCAGTTCTTTTTCCAGTCCGAAGAAAGACGCGACTGTCACATTGGTGCATCCGTTCTCTTCTAATTTTTCCCTGAGAGAATTTGCCATGATCTGTTCATGGATGATCAGTATCCTGCGCGAACAGGAGTTTTTCTGTTCTTTTTCCTCCTGCTCCCCTCTTATCTTCTTTAAGAGATTTTCGCCATCTCCAAGCGGAACCCCGCAGATATAAGGAATCTGATACTTGCGTTTCAGATATCTGGCAGCCTCGAGCCCACAGCGCGATACCACAATATTAAGATCTGCCGACGGGCATTTCTCAATCTGTTCCACCGACAGTCCCATTGCAAAGTCTGCCGTGATCTCAAAACCGTTTTCCCTTACAAATGTAAGGATGCGGTTACAGTTTCCGGTATTTCCGACATCCAACGGGATCATGCCAAGCAGGTTCACGCTTTTTTTCGCGCCGTCCTCTTTTTTCACCGGCTTTTTTGCAAACCGTCTGATCAGCTTTACAAAAACATCGGACGCGCCTTTGTCATAATATTTTTCTCCGGTGGTGTTGATCCCGAAGCTCGGAACCCCTGTCATATTCTCCGTTTCATACGCCATACCCTCCAGGTCGATACCGATCACCATCGGCACCGGGCTTCCCAGATAGGCGATCACCTTCGGATTTAAAATATTTGCGGCATCCACCGTTCTTTTGATGTACGCCTCGTCATTTCCCATAACCGCATCGATCCTGCGCAGTCCGGAACAAAACACCGCCGACTTGGAACCGATCCATCTCGGCTCGTCATAACCGGTATAATTTCCGGTACAGCCGGACGCGTCATGCATCACGATAATGCCGCCCAGATCAAAGAACGCAGATGCGGCGCCGGAATAGTCCGGTGCAAAAGGTGGTAAATCAATACATAGTCTCCTCATATTATCAGTCCCGCCCCCTCGATCATTTTATTTACATCCGCTTTGGTCAGGAACGCATCCTGCATCCGGTTCATCAGTTCCATGACACCGGAATAACCAAACAGTCCCTCATCCTCAACCAGTTCGACCAGTTTTTTGGATTTTGTGATATATCCGCAGTCAAAACCGATGCAAAGATATTCTTCGCCTTCATGCGGATACTGCACCGACTGCGGATGCATCGGATCTGTAAATACGATATCCGGCACCATTTCTTTTAGTTTTTTTGCACTTTCTTTTTCAAAAGCCGGGATCCCATTGCTTGCGACCAGACCGACTTTAAATCCGTATTCCGTCAGGGCGAGCGCCAGATTAAAAGGTCTTAATACCGCCTGATAATCCACTGCAACCGGATAATCGCCGATCACAGCAAGCGTTTCTGTTATCTTTTCCTCTGCTTTTTTGCGAAACTCTGCTGCCGCTTCCGTAAGATCGGTATTCAGCTGTTTCGAAAGTTCGGCATACATCTCATCGATCTCGTCCAGCCGATAGCTTCTCAGATGTCTCAGCCATGGAATTCCTAACTTCTTTTCCATTTTCTTTGCCGCCGCAAGTACGACCGGCGAGATCACAAGATTCAACTCCGCCTTTGCCATTTCTTCAAATTCCGCATAGTCCCGGCACGCGGAAAGAACGCCAAGTTCATAGCCCGCCTGCTGCAGTACCGCACGGATATCATCCGTCTCTTTCTGCGGGACATTGCATCCGAGCAGATTTACCTGCTTTTTTCGCTCCAACGCCGGCTCTAAGAGACTGTACATATTGATCTGCACCGTGATTCCCGGCGGCAGCGTCGTATCCAGCGAAATCGGATTCATCGTACAATGTCTGAAATGGGTATCCGGATAGAGTTCCCCAAGCCGCTTTAAGATCGGTTCATGATCTGTTCCAAGCAGGTCATCCAGACACGCCGTAAAAACAAACAGCACTTTCGGCTGCTTTTCCAGCGCCTCAAACAGCTCGTTTACTCCATCTACGATCAGCTCTTCAAATTCACCGGAAACAATATCCGCTTCCGTGATAAAGAGATAGGAGATCCGGTCTTTGATCCCGTTCATCTCACCGCCGAGCGCTCCATGGCGCCCGCAGGCAAACGGGCATACAAATAACTGATGGCTCTCCGGAACCTGTGCGGCGATCCGCACGATCCCCCATCCGCCGTGCGCGGCAGATACATAATGAAGTGTTTTTTCTCCGTAACAGTCGCAGCCATTCATCATTCCTCGTCCTCCGTCGTCACTTCTAAGATCTGTTTTGCCAGATTCCGGTAGCACTCCGCCATGTGTGATTCCGGCAGCGCTTCCACCACTGTTTTTCCCTGGTTTTCCGCTTCCTGGACCGCACTGTCCCTCGGCAGCGTGTAGATAATGTCTCCGCCGATCTCTTTTAACGCTTTTCTTACCGTATTTTCCTCATCCGGAACATTTCTGGAATTTAAGATCACTCCCGCATAATGCGCATAACCTCTTTTTCCGAAGTTCTTTACTGCGCTCGCAATGTTGGAAGCCGCATATAAGGACATCATTTCTCCCGATGTCACGATGACGACATCCTTCGCGTAACCGCCGCGGATCGGCATGGCGAAACCGCCACAGACCACGTCACCAAGCACATCATATAAAATGATGTCCGGCTTACAGACATCATAAGCCTCAAGCTCCTCTAATTTTTCAAATGCCGTGATGATCCCTCTTCCCGCACATCCGATTCCCGGTGTCGGGCCTCCCGCTTCCACGCACCATACATTTCCATAGCCGCGGTAAAGCACATCATCCACTGCAAGGTCATCGCCTTTTTCCTTGATCGCATCCAAAACCGATGTGATCCGTTTTCCTGCTGTCAGGTTTTTGGTGGAATCCGCCTTTGGGTCGCAGCCGATCTGTAATACCCGGTATCCCAGATCCGAAAACGCCGCCGCCACATTGGAGGTCGTTGTCGACTTTCCGATTCCGCCCTTTCCGTAAATTGCAATTTTTCTCATGCTTCTCTTCCTCTTTTTTGTTGCTTCTGGTTAGTTTGTATTATCTTTGGTTAGTTTAGCCTTACTTTGCATATTCTAGTGATAAAGACACTCTCTGTCAATCTGTTTCCGCGATAAAAAATCTCATTTACTTCCGGGAAAATATCTGATTTCAGATAAATGAAAAAATGCCCTCGATTTTTTGTTGATTTTATAACCCAATAATGTATAATAATTATGATAAGGGCAGTTTAAGGTATTACTTATTTACTAATTTTTAAGAAAAGAGGTTAAATTAAGATGGCAAAAATTGATTTAAGCAAGTATGGCATTTCCGGAACCACCGAAATTGTGTACAACCCTTCTTACGAAATGTTATTTGAAGAAGAGACCAAAGCGGATCTGGAAGGTTTTGAAAAAGGACAGGTCAGCGAACTTGGTGCTGTCAACGTTATGACAGGTATCTACACCGGTCGTTCCCCGAAAGACAAATTCATCGTAGAAGATGACAATTCCAGAGATACCGTATGGTGGACTTCTGATGAATATAAGAATGATAACCATAAAGCTACTCCGGAAGCATGGAAGGCAGTAAAGGACATCGCTTTAAAAGAGCTTTCTAATAAGAGACTTTTCGTTGTAGACGCATTCTGCGGCGCAAACAAAGATACCCGCATGGCTATCCGTTTTATCGTTGAAGTTGCATGGCAGGCACACTTTGTTACCAACATGTTCATCAAACCGACTGCAGAAGAACTTGAGAACTTCGAGCCGGATTTCGTTGTTTACAACGCTTCCAAGGCAAAAGTTGAAAACTACAAAGAATTAGGCTTAAATTCTGAAACCGCTGTTGTATTCAACATCACAAGCCGTGAACAGGTTATCATCA
The DNA here is from genome assembly GCA_902363825.1 of Lachnospiraceae bacterium. GTDB lineage: Bacteria > Bacillota > Clostridia > Lachnospirales > Lachnospiraceae > Roseburia_D > Roseburia_D yibonii. The sequence goes on along the minus strand of CABJBK010000015.1, from coordinate 47,409 downwards.
ATACATGGTACGGCGGAGAAATGAAAAAAGGTATGTTCTCCATGATGAACTACTATCTGCCGCTTAAGGGCATCGCTTCCATGCACTGCTCCGCAAACACTGATATGAACGGTGAAAATACCGCTATCTTCTTTGGTCTTTCCGGTACCGGTAAGACTACTCTTTCCACAGACCCGAAGCGTCTTCTGATCGGTGATGACGAGCACGGCTGGGATGACAACGGTGTATTCAACTTCGAAGGTGGATGCTACGCAAAGGTTATCAACCTGGACAAGGATTCTGAACCGGATATCTACAATGCGATCAAACGTAACGCTCTTCTTGAGAACGTAACACTCGACGCAGACGGAAAGATCGATTTCGCAGATAAGAGCGTAACCGAAAACACCCGTGTATCTTATCCGATCAACCATATCGAAAAGATTGTTCGCCCGATCTCTTCCGCACCGGCAGCTAAGAATGTAATCTTCTTATCCGCAGATGCATTCGGCGTACTTCCTCCGGTATCTATCTTAACTCCGGAACAGACACAGTACTACTTCCTGTCCGGTTTCACCGCAAAACTTGCGGGTACCGAGCGTGGAATCACAGAGCCGACTCCTACTTTCTCTGCTTGCTTCGGCCAGGCATTCCTGGAACTGCATCCGACCAAATACGCAGAAGAACTTGTTAAGAAGATGGAAAAGAGCGGCGCTAAGGCTTACCTTGTAAACACCGGATGGAACGGAACCGGAAAACGTATCTCCATCAAAGATACCCGTGGTATCATCGATGCAATCTTAAGCGGTGCGATCTTAAATGCTCCGACCAAGACCATCCCATACTTCAACTTCGAAGTTCCGACAGAACTTCCTGGTGTAGACGCTGGTATTCTTGACCCGCGTGATACTTATGCTGATGCTTCCGAGTGGGAGAAGAAAGCACTTGATCTTGCAGACAGATTCATCAAGAACTTTGCAAAATACGAAGGAAATGACGCAGGAAAAGCTCTTGTTGCAGCTGGTCCTCAGAAATAAATCTGTTCGGATAAACGATCATCAAAAAACGGATGTGAAATTTTTCACATCCGTTTTTTTCTTTCTGCCCTTTTCTTCCTGCCAGTTTCCCGCTGTTACTTTCCCGGTGTCACGACATCCCGCACCGTATAATAGGACACCCCGAGCACTTCCCGCAAAAAATACGTTGGGAAATACAAAAGATCTGTGGATGCACCATAGGCGTAAGTCGTAAATCCACACGCTTCTGCCAGCATCCGCGCGCGGTACTCGTGAAATTCGCTGGTGATAATGACCGCTTTCTCTCCCATCCCGCGCGCTTCAAAAATCTGTCTGGAAAACGCCATATTTTCCGCCGTCGAGACTGACCGGTCCTCCAGGATCAGACGGTTCTCTTCGATCCCTTTCTCTCTCAGATACGCGTACATACAGGAAGCCTCAGAAATTTCTTCGTCTGCTCCCTGTCCGCCGGAAAGCACGCAGGACGCGTCCGGGTGTGTGGAAAGATAGGCATCTGCCGCATCCAGCCGCTCCTGTAAGATCCTGCTCGGACGTGTCCCCTTCACTTTACAGCCAAGCACGATGACCGGTGTCGCCGGATCCGGCGCTTTTTTGTATCCTGCCGCCGCAATGCGCACCGCGGAAACAGCAAGAAGCAGACATACTGCCACAGCAGCGATCCGCACCACCCACTCGGCAATGCAAAATCCCCTGTTTTCCCGAAGCATGGATAACAGGCCTGACACATACTCCCGCTTGCCGGTATAAAAAAGCGCCAGTGCCGACAGGCACATCCCTGCGAAATTTCCGACATTTAAGATTCCTTTCAGCAAAAGCGGCAAAAAGAACCAACAAAAAAATATAAGTTCGATACACATAAAAACCGTCCGTCGCATTTCTCTCCTCCGCTTCCGATCTCTTTTCCTGTAACAGTTCCCGCGGCCTGAGACCGCCGTTTTTCTACCTCAGATACGCGTCCAACACTTCTGCCCGCTTCTCCCAGGTATGTGCCTTCCATGCCGCCTCATAGCCCTCTGCCGCGATACGCTCTGCCGTTTCCGGATCATCCAGCAGTTCCTTTACAATCTCCGGCAGACGTTCGATCTGCTTTAACGTAAAGAAGCGCAGCTCTTTTCCATCCGAAAACAGTTCACGCAGATAGATGCTGTCATCCGTAAGCGCCACACTGCCATTCAACATGGCGGTAAAGATGCGGTCATGCACCCCGTCCTTAAACCACGGCATGACATTTAAGCAGATCCTGCCGTTTTGCACCGCGCGCACACACTCCGCAGAATCCACCTGTCCGCCGCACCAGATCAGGTTTTCCCGCTTCGCGCAGATCAGTTTATCCCAGTCCTTGCCAAACAGATGCACTTTGATCCCGGCTTCTGCCAGCGCACAGACCGCTTTTGCCCGGAAATAGGTCCGCACATAGAGATCCAAAAATACCATGGATACCATTCCGGTCTTTAAGTCCTCCGTGGAAAGCTCCCCGATCTCCTCGCGCAGATTTTTGATCAGTGCCTCGTGCAGTGACAGATCCGTGTGCGCGATCATATCGTCAATGATCCGGTAATAGTAATCGATATACTCTTTCGACTGCATCGGAAAATGCTTTGCAAGATCCGGAAGCGGCGCATAATTCCCGATAAATACGACATCATACTTCCGTTCCCGGTATGGGATCAGGCTTTCCTTAGAAGCAGCTTCCCCCGGATCCCGGAGTAGCAGATTTCCCGCCGTTGGCAGAAAATGCACCTCATTCCGCGGATAAAACTCCCTTATAAACGCCACATGCTGGCGATCCAGACAGAATACGGTCATGCCCGGATGTTTTTTTTCCAGATATTTGTGATAGTAAAGCGGGTGATCGACCAGAAGATTTAAGCACTTTACCTGCATTGCTTCCCAGATCGTCTCCCCTTTTTCCCACACAAACGCTTCCTCGCCACCAAGACCGATAAAATTAAACGTGATCATTGCGGTTTCTTTCGGCTTGCAGAACTTTGCCAGTTTTTTTGCGCTCTCCTTCGCGTTCGACATGTCCACCCAGAACACCGCACAGCCCTTTTCTTTAAAATGTACTTCAAGCTGTCTGGAAAAATAACTCAAAGTTTCGATCGCCCCGCGAAAAAGAATGATCTTATGAATCTCTGCCACTTTTTCGTTCCCTTCCTCATAAATCGGTAAAATAAAGTGTGCGCTTACCGCACACTTTCGCGCGCGAGCGGTATGTTCAACATAAACTTCATCTCCGCGAGCTGCGCATCCCTGCGGAGCGTTTTTGAATCATAGGAAGGAATTTCCTATGATTTAAAAAAGATACCTCTCCCGCGTTCCTGCCTGCGGAAAAGGTATCCTGCATTTTTTTCTAGTTCTTAAAGCTGTGAATCGGTGCCGGGATTCTTCCGCCACGGTTGATAAACGCATCACAGGAATATTTGTTGACCGGCATGATCGGCGCATATCCGAACAGTCCGCCAAATTCTACCGTATCTCCAACATCTTTTCCGATAACCGGGATCAGACGTGCCGCTGTGGTCTTCTGGTTTACCATACCAAGCGCCATCTCATCCGCAATGATACCAGAGATCGTGGTTGCCTTGGTATTGCCCGGGATCGCGATCATATCCAGTCCAACGGAGCATACGCAGGTCATTGCCTCTAATTTTTCCAGCGTGATGGCATTTGCCTGTACCGCATCGATCATTCCCTGATCCTCGCTGACCGGAATGAACGCGCCGCTCAAGCCGCCGACATAGGAAGATGCCATAACACCGCCCTTTTTCACCTGGTCGTTTAAGAGCGCCAGTGCCGCCGTAGTTCCCGGCGCACCCGCATATTCAAGTCCGATCTCACATAAAATATCCGCCACACTGTCTCCCACTGCCGGAGTCGGTGCAAGAGAAAGGTCTACGATACCAAATGGAATATTTAAAAGTTTGGAAGCTTCCTGCGCTACCGCCTGGCCAACACGGGTAACCTTGAACGCGGTCTTTTTGATCGTCTCACAAAGTACCTCGAAGTTCTCGCCACGTACTTTTTCAAGCGCAGTCTTTACAACACCCGGTCCACTGACACCGACATTGATGATCGCATCTGCCTCGGTCACACCGTGGAACGCTCCCGCCATGAACGGATTATCGTCCGGGGCGTTACAGAATACCACGAGTTTCATGCAGTCTACGGAATCACGGTCTTTGGACTGTTCCGCAACTTCGAGTAAGATCTCTCCCATCAGTTTTACCGCATCCATGTTGATACCGGTCTTGGTAGACGCAAGGTTTACCGAACTGCACACGCGCTCGGTGCGGCAGAGTGCCATCGGAATGGAACGGATCAGCATTTCATCTGCCTTTGTCATTCCCTTGGACACCAGTGCGGAATAGCCGCCGATCAGATTGACACCGACTGCCTTTGCCGCGCGATCCATCGTATCCGCGATCGTTGCGAAATCCTCCGGCTTTTTACATGCCGCGCCGCCGACCAGTGCGATCGGAGTAACCGAGATACGTTTGTTTACGATCGGGATTCCGAATTCCCGCTCGATCTTTTCTCCCACAGCCGCAAGATCCTTCGCCACTGTCGTGATCTTGTTGTAGATATTATCATTTAACTTCTGTAAATCAGAATCAATACAGTCTAACAGGCTGATTCCGATCGTAATGGTGCGGACATCGAGATTCTCCTGTTCCACCATGTTGTTTGTTTCTTTGACTTCCCAAATGTTTATCATGCTCTCTCCTCGTTCCTGTTAGATTCTGTGCATCTGCTCAAAAATTTCTTCTTTCTGACATTTAATGCTGACGCCGATCTGCTCGCCTAATTTTTCCAGATCTGTCGCACATTCTCCGAATGCCTTGTCTGCTCCGCCCATATCAACGATCATCATCATGTTGAAAAATCCCTGCACGATCGTCTGTGAAATATCAAGTACATTGATATGCGCGTCCGCAAGATAGGTGCAGACCTTTGCGATGATACCTACGGTATCCTTTCCGACTACGGTAATAATTGTCTTGTCAACTGTGTTTTCCATTTTTTTATCCTTTCTTTTTCCCATTTATTGCTCAGCCTGATTCGCTGTTACACACTTACAAACTCTGAAACCTCATCCCGCTTCGCGACAGAGATCGAAAAATCCGATCCGTCGTAAGGGTTATCTCCCATGGTCACTTCGAGGCGCACCGTTTCATAGGCAAGCTTTGCATAGTTATTTTCCTTGCTCAGGTGTCCCAAAATGATCTTTTTTATCTTATCATGCAGTACTTTTCCAAGGAGCTGACCGGACGCCTCATTGGACAGATGTCCCCGCTCTCCTAAGATCCTGCGTTTTAACGGATAGGGATAGCTTCCCGCCTGAAGCATACGGATGTCATGGTTCGCTTCTAACAATAATACATCTAATCCCTGTAACTTGTCTATAATATAATCATCATATTTTCCAAGATCCGTGGCAACCGCCACTTTCTTTGTGTCATGCTCCATCACATAGGCGACCGGATTTGCCGCGTCATGCGAAATGGAAAACGGCTTTACCGTAATATCACCGATCGTAAACGCCTCATCCGGCAGGATCGGATGGAACAGACTCTCATCCACCTTTCCCACGGAAGAAGTATGTAAGATCGCATCGATCGTCTCTTTCGTCCCGTACATCGGGATCCCATATTTTCTTGCGACAACACCGAGCCCCGCAATGTGGTCGGAATGCTCATGTGTGATCAGTATCCCGTCCATTTCCGCAGTCTTTAGTCCGATGCTGTTTAATCCGTTTTCGATCCGCTTTCCGCTGATCCCGGCATCCACGAGCAGATGACAGTCATCTGTCCCCGCATAGATACAGTTTCCACTGCTGCCGCTTGCTATACTGCATAAATCCATTTTAATTCTCTTTCCAGTAAATCTCTATTCTATCTCCGCTGTGGAGCTGCTGTGTAAAGCGCGCGTCCACACCATTTATCTTGGTTACGATCGGTCTTCCGTTGCCTGCGTTTAAGTCAAATCTGATATGCTCAAACACATCCACAAACACATACACCGGTTTTCCCTGGAGCAGCACCGGTCTTCCGTTTACGATCACGGAAAGATCCGTCGGGAACAGAGGTGCCGCCGGTTCTGCACCGTCTTCTTCTGCCTCCTCAGTATCCGCTTTCTCCTGATCCGTTTTGGATACCGCATCCGTTTCCGGTACATCCTGTTTTTCTGCATCTGTGCCGACCGTTTTTCCAGGCTCTGCCGCTTCCATGTCTGCACTTACGCCCGCTTCTGTCTTCGCCGCATCCGCGCCGGTTTCCTTTGATGCTTCTGCTGCCGTATCAAACACCGGATGTTCGTCTACCATCCATTCGACCTCAAAATTCTCATAAACCGGTTCATCTTCGTCCGTCACACGGTTATTCACAAGGATATCATAATTCTTATTCAATATCAAATCCATGAACTCCGCGAGCTGCCCTACGGTATAATAATTTCTGGTCTCGATCACATCCCCGTCCTGGATCTGGTAGGACGGAAGCTGGATCTCGCCATTTACCTCCACCAGACGCGGACAGCTTACCAGCTTTTTATTCACATAAAAAGCGATCGTATCCTTATTATACTCTTCCAGCATCTCGATCGTGCAGGTCGCGTCTTCTCCTGCTGTGGAAGGCGTGATCGATATGTAACTGTTCGGCTCTAACGGTGTGTTGATGCTCACGATCTTTCCGTTAAAACGGATGACCGCCGATTCCCCCGCCTCGCCGCGGATCAGTCTCGGCTTTCCGTTCAAGGTAAAATTGATTTCCTTCCCGCGTTTCGGAAACAGATCCTCATTCGGGAATCCCGCGTTTAACGCCGCATCCACCAGCGTCAGATGCCCGTTATCGTATAATTTCATCCGGTCGCCGTTAAAATGCACCATAATGAAATTATTTTTCTGGTCGTAATAATTTAAGCAGATTCCGATCGGAGTTACCAGAAGCGGATCTTTCTTTACGCTTTCCTGCTCAAATTTTACCGCCTGTAAGACTTCCTCGCCACGCAGTGCCACACGCTCCTTCGGAAGCTCCAGATACTCCGCCAGGCTCTCGGTAAATCCATGGATCTTTCCGCCACCGCCGACAACAAACGCGGCGCTCACGGATTTATTTCCGTTCAGTTCCCGGATCTTCTCCGCCACCTCGGATGTGATCTTTTCCACCGTCGGCGCAGTCAGCTCCCAGATCTCTTCTGACGGAATGATATGGGAAATCCCCATGATATCTTTAAATTCCACCGTCTCATCAAACGTTGACGCAAGCTTCATCTCCTCGGCAGTGTTAAAATCTACCAGATACTGCTGCACGATCAGCTCCGTCAGTTCATCCCCCGCATGCGGGATCATGCCGTATGCGATGATGCTTCCGTCCTTTGTGATCGAAATATCCGATGTTCCGGCTCCGACGTCCACAAGTGCGATATTCAACATTCGAAAGTTTTCCGGGATCGCGACATTGATCGCCGCGATCGGCTCGAGTGTCAGATTGACTACTTCAAGTCCCGCGAGATTCACTGCGGAATAAAGACCGTCCACGACATCCTCCGGGAGGAAGGTCACAATGATATCTTCCGCGATCGTATCCGCCTTATGTCCCTCAAGATTCGTAAACATCTCATCATTCAGGTAATAATGCACAACCGAGTAGCCGACACAGTAAAATTTGTACTTCGTATCATTCTCCTCTGCGAGCACCTGCTGTGCCTGCTCGATTCCGAGCAGATCCAGGGTATGAATGTCCTCTCCGGTGACGATCGTCTCCTCCGCGAACTTGTGCTCTACCGTGGTCGTCACGGTTTTTAACACACGTCCCGCAGCCGCGATGCAGACATCGGAAAGCTGCTGTCCCAGCTGTGACTCCAGATCTTCTTTTATGAAACGTATCGTATTTCCCACACGTCCGATGTCATGGATCTGTCCGTCAAGCATGGCACGCGTCTCATGCATCTTGACGCTGTGCGCGATCACATGAAATACTTTATCCTCTTTATATCCTACGGAACCAACAACATTTCGTGTTCCGATATCCAGGCCAAATACCAGTTCGTCCGGCGTTATCATATCTGATACTCCTTTCTTTTCAGCAATCCGGCAACCTGCCTTATGGCATCCTCTTTTGCTCCGTTATTATCTATTACTGTCGCGCAGTATTTCCGGTATGTCTCCTCACTTAACTGACTCTGAAAGATCTGCGCTACTTTTTCTTTCGAATATCCCCTGCTCTCCATGAGCCGCTTTCTTCTGTTTTCTTCGGTCGTATAAATATACCACAGTTCATCACAGATGCAGTCATACCCTTCCTCGATCAGAAGCGCCGCCTCAAGTACCAGTATCCGAAGCACTCCGCGCTCCCTCTCTTTTTTGGCACGCTCTGTCACATACTCCTTAACCGCCGGATGTACGATCGCGTTTAACGCTTCCCGCTTTGCGGCATCCGAAAAGATCACTTCCGCCATGCGGTCTCTTTTTATGCTTCCATCGTCCGCAAATACGCCATCCCCGGCAAAAAGCTCTGTCAGCTTCTCATAACATGCTCCATCCGGTTCCATCAGCTCATGCGCGATCTCATCCGCAAGCATGACCTCTATCCCATCCTGCTTTGCAAGAAAATTTAAAATCTCTGTTTTTCCGGCTCCAACGCCTCCGGTAATTCCAACAAATCTCATCTATTTCGCCTCGTACCAGTTTCTTCCTGTATGCATGTCGATCTCCAGCGCCACTTTCAGCTGTGCCGCCTGATGCATTTCCTCTTCCAGGATCTTTTTGACTGCTTCCTCTTCTGTCTGCGCGGTCTCCACCAGAAGTTCATCGTGTACCTGAAGCAGAAGTCTGGACTTTAAGCCCTCCTTTAACAATCTGTCATGCACCCGGTTCATCGCAATCTTTATGATATCCGCCGCCGTTCCCTGGATCGGCGCATTCATCGCGACACGTTCCCCGAAGGAGCGCTGCATGAAATTGCTGGAAGCAAGCTCCGGCACCGGACGTCTTCTTCCAAACATGGAGCTCACATAACCGTCCTTTTTCGCTCCCGCGACCAGACCGTCCAGAAACGTCTTGATCCCCGGATAAGTCTCAAAGTACCGCTCAATATACGCTGCCGCTTCTTTTCTTGTGATGCTGAGATCCTGGCTTAAGCCAAACGAACTGATCCCGTACACAATCCCGAAATTGACCGCTTTCGCGTTCCGGCGCTGCAGATCCGTCACCTCGTCAAACGGCACATGAAATACCTGCGATGCCGTCATCCGGTGGATATCCTGCGCTTCCCGGTATGCCTCGATCAGCATTTCATCCCCGGACATATGCGCCAGCACGCGCAGTTCGATCTGGGAATAATCCGCATCCACAAACACATATCCGTCCTTCGGCAGAAATACCTTCCGGATCAGACGTCCGAGTTCCATACGGATCGGAATATTCTGCAGATTCGGTTCTGTGCTGCTGATCCTTCCGGTAGCCGTCACAGTCTGGTTGAACGTTGAATGGATCCTGCCATCCTCTGTAATGTAATCGGCAAGCCCGTCCGCATAAGTGGATTTTAATTTTGCAAGCTGCCGGTACTCTAAAATATCCGCAACCAACGGATACTCCGGCGCAAGCTTGTCAAGCACATCCGCCGCCGTGGAATATCCGGTCTTTGTTTTTTTCGCGTAAGGCATCTGCAGCTTTTCAAACAAGATGACGCCAAGCTGTTTCGGCGAGTTGATGTTAAACTCCTCACCCGCTCCCGCATAGATGCTCTTTTCCAGCTCCGCGATACGCACGGAAAGCTTTTCTCCGTATTCCTGTAATGCAGCCTTATCCGCGCGGATGCCTTCTTTTTCCATATCCAAAAGAGTAAATAATAACGGCATCTCGATTCCGGTAAACAAATCCTTCATCCCTGTTTCCGCAAGTTCACGCTCTAAGACCGCTTTTGCCGCATATGCCACATAGCTTACAAAGCAGACATATTTTAAAAACGCCTCCGGCTGTGTCTCTGCCGCATCCGAAAGGGAAAGCTTTCCAAGAAGGTCTGTGCGCGACGGGATCATCATTCCGAGATAATCTTTGGCAAGATCCTCATAGGAATATTCATTCTTTAACGGATTTAAGAGATACGCCGCGATCTCGGTATCAAAAAACGCTTTTGCGCGTTCCTCACTCGTTTTTTCTTCTCTGACCGGCAGCATGTGTAACTGCGGTTTTAAGGAAAATGTGATCCCGCATGCACCGGCATCCAGCAGTCCTTTTAATTTGGAAAGCAGATAGTCCTCTGTCAGGAAGCCCTCTGCCGCCAGAAATACGGTATTTTTCTCTCCAAAAGAAACAGATACGCCAAGCAGCCTGTCCTTCTCCTCCACCAGGAAAAAGCCAAGCTCCTTTTCTTTTGTCGCTTCCGAAAAAAACGCCTCGGCATCGGAAAGTTCTGTGATCTTTCGGAAATATTGTTCGGTCTCATTCTGCGGTGCCGACACATCAAACTTCGCGAGCAGATTCTTAAATTCCAGACGCTTGCAGAGCAGATATGCCTCCTCGGTAAACAGATCTCCAAGCTCCGCCTCTTTCAGATCGTAATCGATATCCGCGTTGATCTCGATCGTCGCAAGCGTTTTGCTCATCTGCGCCATATCGTAATGTTCTTTTAAATTTTCCTTGGCGCGGTTTGGTTTGATCTCATCCACATGCGCGTAGGCTTCCTCGATGCTTCCATAAGCTACGATCAGATTGGTCGCCGTCTTCTCTCCAATGCCCGGGACACCCGGAATATTGTCCGCCGTATCCCCCATCAGTGCCTTGACATCGATGAACTGAACCGGTGTGACCTGGTAACGCTCCTTGACATCCGCCGCATTGTAGTCCTCGATCTCGGTTCCGGTGCGTTTCGTCTTTGGGATACGGATCTTGATGTGATCTGTCGCAAGCTGCAAAAGATCGCGGTCCCCGGAAACCACGGAAACCACAAGTCCTTCCTTTTCGCTCCGTTTCGCGATCGTTCCGATGATATCATCCGCCTCATAGCCTTCTTTTTCGATGATCCGCACGCCCATTGCCTGTAACATTTCCTTCATGAGCGGAACCTGCTGGCGGAGTTCCTCAGCCATCGGCTTTCTGGTTCCCTTATAGGCGTCATACATTTTGTGGCGGAACGTCGGAGCATGCACATCAAATGCCACCGTCAGATAATCCGGCTTTTCCTCGTCTAAGATCTTAAATAAAATATTTAAAAATCCATAGACCGCATTCGTGTGCAGTCCCTCCGCATTGGTAAGATCCGGTATCCCATAGAATGCCCGGTTCAAAATACTGTGTCCGTCGATCAATACTAATTTTTTGCTCATGTTACTCCTCGTCTACCAGCTGGAAAAATTTCGTATCAATCTCCGGATACGCGCGTTTTAAGGAAATCGGTTTCCCACTGTTATTTAAAAAGCAGTGTTCACTCTTTGCGAGCGAACGAAGCTCTCCTGTCTCTTTATCTGTTATACGGTATGTGAATGCCAGCTTGATCCCATTATAATAGGATATCTTGGTCTCGATCAGAACGGTATCACTGAAATGCACCATGCTCTTATATTCGCAGGCAACTGAGATGACCGGGCTTATGATCTCGGCATCCTCCATAGTTTTATAGCTGTATCCCATCTGCTCCATCAGATCCATCCTGGCCTCTTCCATCCAGCGGATGTAATTGGAATGATGTACGATCCCCATCTGGTCTGTCTCATAATATTTGACATGATGTTCATACGGCTTAATTTTTAAATTGGCCGGTGTTGTGTATACTTCTACTCTTGTATCTTTCAACTGTCTCACCTTCCATTTGTATTTTCTGCATGGGCATATAAAATACCCAATATAGACATTATGTCACAGATTGGACGGAAATTCAATGTTTTCTTAGCATTCCCCACAGTAATCCAGATAATCCGCTTCATCCGCGAACAGGATGTATCTGTCCTCAACCAGTCCCATGTAACCTTCTGCTGTAAAATATCCTTTCATAAAAAACACGCTCCTTTTTACCTCTTTGTTATCCGTTTTGCTTTCTTTGATAACCTAAGTATAAAAAAGAACGTGTCCTATATGTGGTACTGGTGTTATGTAAACCTATTTCACACTCACTTCTCCGGCAAGCACCCGCTTATAATCCTCGTAATTTTTCTCGAGCAGCGCAGGCGTGTCCAGACCGTAAGGGCATTTGCTCTTGCAGTGTCCGCAGTGCAGGCAGTTCTCGATCTTTTTCATCTTCTCCTGCACTTCTTTTGTGAGCTGCAGTTCTGACGGAGAGCGGCGCAAAAGCAGTGACATACGCGCACAGTTATTGATCTCGATCCCTGCCGGACACGGCATACAGTATCCGCAGCCACGGCAGAATTCTCCGCTCAGTTCCTTCCGGTCCGCTTCGATCAGCGCCTTTATCTCATCGGTCATAACCGGCGGATGCCCAATGTAGGAAATGAACTCATCCAGCTCTTTTTCGCGCTGTACACCCCAGATCGGGAGCACGTTGTCGTACTGTGCCTCAAACGCGTAGGCTGCCCTGGAATTTGTGATAAGACCGCCGGAAAGCGCTTTCATGGCAATGAATCCCATATTTTTTTCTTTGCATTTTTCCACCAGCGCAATATCCTGAGCGCTCGCGAGATAGCAGAACGGGAACTGCAAAGTCTCATAAAGCCCGGATTCGATCGCCTCATCCGCCACCGCAAGTCTGTGATTCGTGATCCCGATATGGCGGATCATTCCTTTTTCTTTCGCTTCAAGCATTGCCTCGTAAAGCCCGCTTCCATCCCCAGGCTTCGGACAGACTGCCGGATTGTGGAACTGATAAATGTCCACATAATCTGTCCGCAGATTGTGCAGGGAAGTCTCCAACTGTTCAAAAAATTCCTTTGCATTGGATGCGGCGGTCTTGGTCGCCACAAAGACCTTATCCCGGATACCCTCTAACGCGATGCCGAGTTTCTCCTCGCTGTCCGTATAAAAGCGCGCCGTATCGAAAAAAGTAATCCCTGCGTCATACGCTTTCCGCACAAGATGTACGGCATCCTCATCCGTGATACGCTGGATCGGCAGTGCGCCGAATCCGTTCTTGTTTACCGTGATCCCGGTACTTCCAAGTGTTACCTGTTCCATATTCTTTCGTTCCTTTCCATATTGTATTGTGATTGTATCATTTTACTCCGGATACTGTGTCAGCTTTGTCTCCACCAGCTTTTCTCCCTCATAGCGCAGTTTCAGGGAAAAGAAATCCTTTGTCTCGCGCAGCAGCTTAAAAAAGATCTTGTCCCCCTCCCAGAGTTTCAGCTTATCGATCTCACTCTTTGGGATCCATTCGAGATTTCCCTCATCACATTCTAAAAGTGTTCCGGTAAATTCACTTGCCGTATACAGATGGATATACTCGGTCTCCCACTCATCCGAGAGAAAGGTAAGGATCGCCCGGAACTGATACTTCGTCAGCGTAAGTCCGGTCTCCTCCCGCACCTCGCGCAGCATACATTCCTCCGGCGTCTCGTCCGGCTCAAATTTGCCTCCTACTCCCACCCATTTGTCATGGTTCAAATCATTTTCCTTTTTTACCCGATGTAACATCAGGTATTTGTCGTCTTTTTCAATGTAGCAAAGTGTTGTAAGCTTCATAGCCGTTCCCCCTCATCGATCCGATCTGTCTATTTTTCAGCAAATTCAGGATAAAGATCCCCAAAATCCTCTCTGGTGAATCTGTGATAGATCACATGACAGCCTTCAAATGTAATGCAGTACCGGTAGTCATTCGGTTTTCCGTCCGTAAAATAGATCAGATAATCAAAGTCCTGCCCCTCGATCTTTTCCAAGGTAACCTCTTCGGAAAAATCCAAAAAGACATTCCTGATATCCTCGATCGCGCAGTCATGTCTTGAGATCGCCGCGATAAACCGGGTCAGAAATTCATTTTCAGCCATATGCGCATGCACATATTCCGCGCACTGCGGCGCAAATGTAAGACAGAAACGCTCTCCCTCATTGGAAACTTCCAGTTCGCCCCATTTGTCCCGCACCGCTTTTTTCAAGTCATCCAGCACCTGGTGCATCGCCGCGATCCCGCAGTCCACGGCAAGCAGGCGGTTTAAGGATTTGAGCGGATAATATAAATGAATGACCTCGCTCCGGTAGCCCAGTTTGATCTGTTCTTCCGCGATCACATCCATGATATTTTGTTGCAGTCTGTCAAATGTTACCATAAATTCTACTCCTCATCGTTTTGTTTCATTATTATAATAAGTAGACTATTCTTCCGCTCCTGTCAAGCAAAAAAATTCCCCGGCACGCCATCCTGTAAATGACTGCCGGGAATTTCTCTATTTCTGATAAAATTTTATTTTTATATGCGCCTGATAAGTCTCTCCCGGATGCAGGAGCGGGGAGGCAAACCGTTCCTCGTTGACTGCATTCGGATAATACTGTGGTTCCAGGCAGAAGCCATGCCGGAAATCATAAAACACGCCTTCTTTTCCCGCGTGCCGCTCCATAAAATTGCCGGAGTAAAACTACATGCCCATGCAGTCCGTAGAAAAATCCATGGCAATGCCGCTCTCCTCACACAATGCCTGTGCCGCAAGCCGCATCACGCCGTGTCTGGTATCCAGCACATAGTTGTGGTCATAACCGCCCGCATAGGCTAACTGGATAAAATCCGCTCTGATATCGCGTCCGATCACCGCCCCGAAATAACAGGTCTGCCGCTCATATTCTGCCGGATCGTCATAGCCTAAGATCACATCCCGGGACGCGCCATCCTCTCCGTCAATTCTGTCCGTAATACGCATTCGCGCCGTGCTTCCGGTAGAAATGCTTGTCACGGATGCAGTCCGGTGCCGGCTGTACCTTCGGATTTATCAGTTCCGTACGGGTCGCCATCTTTGCCACTTCCTCTAAGACCACCGCATTATGCACCGCTTCCGCCGCATCTTTTCCCCAGGTGAACGGGCCATGGTTTTTGCAGAGAACACCCGGTGTATACATCGGGTTTGCTTTGCGCTCCTCAAAAGTCTCAATGATCACAAGACCGGTGTTTTTCTCATAGGCCTCCTCAATCTCCTCCGGCGTCAGGCTTCTGGCACACGGAATCTCGCCAAAGAAATAATCCGCGTGTGTGGTGCCGTAGAGCGGGATGCTCCGCCCCGCCTGCGCCCACGCAGTGGCTTCCGGAGAATGTGTATGGACTACACCGCCGATCTCTGGATATTTTTTGTACAGTTCGAGATGTGTCGGTGTATCGGAGGATGGTCTGTAGTTCCCCTCGATTTTGTTTCCGTCCAGATCCATGACGACCATATCCTCCGGTGTGAGCTTATCATAGTCCACGCCGCTCGGCTTTATGACAAAATATCCGCTCTCTCTGTCGATCCCGCTGACATTCCCCCAGGTATAGGTGATAAGTCCGCGTCTCGGCAGTTCCATATTTGCTTCGTATACTTCTTTTTTTAACTGTTCTAACATAATGATCTACCTCTCTTTTTGCCTACCGCATGGAATCCACTGCTGCGCGCTCCATGGCAAGTCCTTTGCCGTAACGCTCCATAAACGCGTCAAATCCTGCTACGTCGTCCGCTTTCGGGGCAAGTGTCTCACCCTGCTGTCCGGCAAATACCCTGTTGTCGAGGTATGCGTCCAGTGTCTCGCCCTCTGCCTTGTTTTTCATATAGGAAGCGAGCACCGCGATTCCCCAGGCACCGCCCTCTCCCGCAGTCTCCATCACTGTGACCGGCGTATCCATGGCAGCCGCAAGGATGCTCTGTCCGACGCCTTTTGTTTTAAAGAGTCCGCCGTGCCCCAGGATCTTATCCACCTTCACATTTTCTTCTTTTAAGAGAATGTCAAGTCCTGTCTTTAACACGCCAAGAGACGTAAACAGATGGACACGCATGAAGTTTGCCAGATTGAACTTTGCGTCCGGCGTGCGCGCGAAAAGTGGTCTTCCTTCCTCAAATCCGGTCACCGGTTCTCCGGAAAAATAATTGTATGCCATGAGTCCGCCGCAGTCCGCGTCTCCCTCAAGTGCCTTATTGTAAAGCACATAGAATAACTTTGTCATATCCACTTCCATGCCGAAGCTCTCCGCGAATTCCCGGAACAGGTTTACCCAGGCATTCAGATCGGACGTACAGTTGTTGCAGTGAACCATCGCGACCAGATTTCCGGTCGGTGTTGTCACAAGGTCGATCTCCGGATGCACGTTCTTTAATTCTTCTTCCAGTACGATCATCGCGAACACCGAAGTACCCGCGGATACATTTCCGGTGCGCTTCGCTATGCTGTTTGTCGCGACCATTCCCGTTCCGGCATCTCCCTCCGGCGGGCAGACCGGGATCCCGGCTTCCAGGTTTCCGCTCACATCCAAAAGCTTTGCGCCCTCATCTGTAAGGGTTCCGGCTTCTTCTCCTGCCACAAGCACCTCCGGCAGTATTTCCTCAAGCTTCCAGGAATAACCATACGGCGCCGTCATCTCGTCGAATTTTTCGATCATGCCGGCATCAAACTTTCTGGTGTGGATATCGATCGGGAACATACCGGATGCCTCGCCGACTCCCAAAACTTTTCGCCCGGTAAGTTTCCAGTGGATGTAGCCTGCAAGCGTGGTAAAAAATGCCACATCTTTTACATGCTCTTCTTTGTTTAAGATCGCCTGATACAGGTGCGCAATGCTCCAGCGCTGCGGTATGTTATAGGAAAATGCCTCTGTCAGCTTTTCTGCCGCTTCCTCCGTGATCGTGTTCCGCCAGGTGCGGAATGGCACGAGCAGCTCTCCCGCCGCGTCAAATGCCATATAGCCATGCATCATCGCGCTGAACCCGATCGCGCCGACGCTTTTTAATACCACGCCGTATTTTTCTTTCACGTCCGCCGCCATTTTCTGATAGCAGTCTCTCAGTCCTTCCCAGATCGCATCCAAACTGTAGGTCCAGATGTGATCGACCAGCTGGTTCTCCCATTCATGGCTTCCGGACGCGATCGGCGTATTGTCTTTTCCGATCAGGATCGCCTTGATCCTGGTTGAACCAAACTCGATACCAAGCGCAGTCTTTCCCGCTAAAATATCTTCTTTTGCTCCCATAGTCATTTCCCTCCGCATTTATTTTACGAATTTTTTTACCTTCTCATAAACTCCGTTTCCGTCCAGTCCGTATTTCGCAACCAGTTCTTTTGCCGGTCCGGATTCTCCGAACACGTCCTCTACACCGATGCGTAAAAGCTTCGTCGGCGCTTCCTCGGAAAGTACCTCTGCCACCGCACTGCCCAGTCCGCCGATCACGGAGTGTTCTTCTGCCGTCACTACTTTTCCGGTCTTTTTCGCCGACGCGATCACCAGTTCCCGGTCAATCGGTTTAATGGTATGTATATTCACGATTTCCGCATCGATTCCGTCTTCTTTCAGTTTCTCTGCCGCTTCCAGGGCACTGCTGACGCAAAGTCCGGTCGCAAAGATCGTCACGTCTGTTCCCTCTTTTAAGACAACGCCTTTTCCGATCTCAAAGTGATAATCCGGACGGTCATTGATCACCGGAACCGCCAGTCTGCCAAAGCGCAGATAGACCGGCCCTGCATGCTCATATGCCGCACGCACCGCCGCTTTCGCCTCGATATCATCCGACGGGTTTATTACTACCATGCCCGGGATCTCTCGCATCAGGGCAAGATCTTCATTGCACTGGTGTGTCGCTCCGTCCTCACCGACCGAAATACCGGCATGTGTCGCTCCGATCTTTACATTCAGATGCGGATAGCCGATGGAATTTCTGACCTGCTCAAAGGAACGTCCGGCGGCGAACATCGCAAATGTGCTGATAAACGGCACATATCCGCAGGTGCTCATGCCTGCGGCGATACCGGTCATATTCGCCTCCGCGATCCCGCAGTCGATATGACGCTCCGGAAATGCTTTCTTAAAAATCCCAGTCTTGGTCGCTGCCGCAAGATCCGCGTCCAGCACGACCAGATCCTCTTTTTCTTTTCCCAGTTCGACCAGCGCGTTCCCATAGCTCTCCCTGGTCGCGATCTTCTTTATTTCCGGCATAATGCTTCACCTGCTTTCTCCAGTTCGTCCATCGCGATCCGGTATTCTTCATCATTTGGCGCCTTGCCATGCCATCCTGCCTGGTCTTCCATAAAAGATACGCCCTTGCCTTTGATCGTTTTTGCAATGATCGCTGTCGGCATTCCCTTGGTCTCCCGCGCCTCTTTTAACGCAGCCCGGATCTCGTCAAAATCATTGCCGTCAATGTTGATCACATGAAAATTGAATGCCTCAAATTTTTTATCGATCGGATACGGGGAGCATACGTCCGAAACCGCGCCGTCGATCTGCAGATTGTTGTTATCTACGATCACCACCAGATTATCCAGTTTTCTCGCTCCCGCGAACATGGCAGCTTCCCAGATCTGTCCCTCCTGGATCTCGCCGTCTCCGGTCACCGCATAGACACGGTAATCTTTCTTTTTCATTTTCCCGGCAAGCGCCATTCCGACTGCTGCGGAAAGTCCCTGTCCGAGAGAGCCGCTCGACATATCCACGCCCGGAATATGCTTCATATCCGGGTGTCCCTGTAAATAAGAACCGGTATGGCGCAGCGTTTTTAAATCCTCTTTCGGAAAATATCCTCTCTGCGCTAATGTCGCGTAAAGTCCCGGCGCCACATGTCCTTTGGACAATACCAGACGGTCACGGTCTTCCTTTTTTGGATCTTTTGGATCGATGTTCATCTCCTCAAAATACAGATAAGTAAAAATATCTGCCGCAGACAGAGAGCCGCCCGGATGTCCGGACGCTGCACTGTGTACCGCTGTCACGATCCCTTTTCGGATCTCTACGGCAGTCTCTTTCAATTCCTGATTTGTCATATTTTTCTCCTCCGTTACGATCAGTCGCCAAATACCGCGCGGTAATCCGCCTGGAATTTTTCAATGCCCTGATCCGTCAGCGGATGTTTTGTCATCTGCTCGATCACCTTGTACGGAACCGTTGCGATATCCGCTCCCGCAAGCGCGCAGTCCGTCACATGGATCGGGTTGCGGACAGATGCCGCGATGATCTCGGTCTCATAGCCGTAGATGTCAAAGATCTCTGCGATCGTGCGCACGAGTTCGATCCCCGGTTGGCTGATATCATCAAGTCTTCCAAGGAACGGAGATACATAGGTTGCCCCTGCCTCTGCCGCGAGCAGTGCCTGGTTTGCTGAAAAGATCAGTGTGACGTTGGTCTTGATCCCCTCTGCGGAGAGTGCTTTCACTGCCTTTAAGCCTTCTACGGTCATTGGGATCTTTACGACCATGTTTTTATGGATTGCCGCGATCTCGCGTCCTTCTTTGATCATGCCTTCCGCGTCTGTGGTGGTCGCTTTTACCTCACCGCTGATCGGTCCGTCCACGATGGATGTGATCTCTTTGATGACTTCGGTAAAGTCTCTGCCCTCTTTCGCGATCAGGGACGGATTTGTGGTAACGCCGCAGATCACGCCCATGTCATTTGCTTTTCGGATATCTTCCACATTTGCTGTATCAATAAAAAATTTCATAACATTTTCCTCTTTTCTTTTTCATGTTTTTCCATATTGCAATTCTGCCGCACAGGGGAATGTACAGCAGAATTGCCGGGTAAGGGTTTTGTAGGGTTATCTATATACAATGTCTCCAAGCATAAGATCTTTCTTGAAGTCACGTATATTCGTATCTTTGTCGATGTAGACAGCTTCGATGCCCATCGCTGCTGCCCAGTCGCCCATCTGCTCTGCAGTCAGGTCATAGGTGAACGCGGTATGATGTGCGCCACCGGCTAAGATCCACGCCTCCGCGCCGGTATACAGATCCGGCTGCGGTGTCCAGAAATTGGTCGCTACCGGAAGTTTCGGCATCGGTTTTTCGGTCTTTTTGCAGTCCACATCATTGATGATGAGGCGGAAACGGTTACCAAGATCGATCAAGGATGTTGCGATTCCTTTTCCTTCTTTGGACGTAAATACCAGACGCGCCGGATCTTCACGGTCGCCCATCGTAAGCGGCTGACACTTGATGCTGATCGGTCCATCCGCGATGGACGGGCAGATCTCAAGCATATGCGCTTCCAGAATGCCTTCTTTTCCTTTTACGAAATTGTATGTGTAATCTTCCAGCATGGAAGTTCCCTTCGCGTCCTTCATCCCCGCAGTCATGACTTTCATCAGACGCACCATGGCAGCCACTTTCCAGTCACCTTCCGCTCCGAATCCGTAGCCTTTTTCCATCAGTCTCTGGATCGCAAGTCCCGGAAGCTGTTTTAACGCGCCGAGATCACCAAAGTGTGTCACGATCGCCTGATAGTTCTTTTCCTGCAAGAAACGCTCAAAGCCAAGCTCGATCTGTGCCTGCACTGCCACATGGCGTTTGAATTCTTCCGGATCTCTGCCCTCTAAGAGGATCTCGTATTTGTCATAATATTCATCTACCAGCGCATTTGTATCCGATGCGGACACTGCTGCAACGGATTCCGCGATCTCATTGACCGGATACGCATCCACTTCCCAGCCGAATTTGATCTGCGCTTCCACCTTGTCGCCTTCGGTGACCGCTACGTTTCTCATATTGTCTGCCACACGCATCACGCGGATATGGCTGCTCTCCACCACGCCGACTGCCGTGCGCATCCAGGATGCGATCCGCTCCTGCACCTGTCTGTCTGCCCAGTGTCCGACAACGACCTTGCGCTCGATGCCCATGCGGCTCACGATGTGGCCATACTCACGGTCTCCGTGCGCGGACTGGTTTTCATTCATAAAGTCCATGTCGATCGTATCGTACGGAAGCTCCTCATTAAACTGTGTATGTAAATGAAGCAGCGGTTTCCGGTATTCCTGCAATCCGAGGATCCAGGATTTTGCCGGTGAAAATGTATGCATCCAGGTGATCACGCCCGCGCACTCCTCATCGGTATTTGCCTCGTTAAATGTTCTGCGGATCAGCTCATTGGTGATCAGCGTCGGTTTCCATACCACCTCAAACGGAAGTACCCCTGACTTGTTCAACTCGTCCACGATCTGCTTTGCGTGCTCCGCAACTTTTCTTAAGCATTCATCCCCATACAAATCCTGTGATCCTGTGCAAAACCAAAATTTATACTGTTTTTGTAACAACATGTAAAATCCCTCCTGATTATCTGTTTGTTTTTATCTTACAACTTGTATTGTCGTCTTTACAAGTTGTTTTTTCTGCTTTTACAGGAGTCCCGGATCACCAGCTCCGGTTCGATCAGAATCCGGTCATTTCCACCTGCCGGCTGTCCGTCACGCATCAGGGAAAGCAGCATCTCCGCAGCCATTTCCCCGAGTTTTTCCTGCGGATGCGCGATCGTGGTAAGCTTCACCGCGCTGCTCTCCGCAATAAAGGAATTGTCGTATCCGGTAACCGAGACATCATCCGGAACCGACCGGCCGGCTTCCGTCAGCGCCCGGATCACTTCCACCGCGATCTGGTCATTGTAGCAGACCACCGCGTCCATCTGCTCTCCCGCTTCTGCCATCTGCCGGATCCGCTCATAGGGATGGATCGCCCGGTCTTCCGTGTAAAACCACACGACATGATCCGGATCATAGGAAAGCCCTGCCTCCTGGAGCGCCCGCACATACCCCTTATGCCGGTTCTGCCCCTGTGTATCATCTGCCTTAAACACACCTAGGATCTCACGGTGTCCAAGCCCGATCAGATACTTCGTGATCAGATAGCCGCCCTTGCAATCATCCATCAGAATCTGCGGCTTATCCTCCATCTGCCGGAAACATCCCTGGATAAACACATACGGGATCTGAAATTCATCGAGCTTCTGGTACAGGTTCATATGTCTGCAGTAGATCTGGCTCTTACTCGGTTCGATGATCAGCCCGTCGATGTCTTTTTTCAACAGTTCCTCGAGGCATCTTGCTTCCAGTCTTCTGGAATTTTTGGTGTTCTTTAACAGAATGCTGTACCCCGCTTCCGTCATCACATGATCGATCCCCTGTATGACGCGCGGAAAGATGTAATCGGACAGATAGGTCGTCACCACGGCAATGTTTTTGGATGTTCTTGTATGGCGCACCAGCTCCGAGCAGAACGTCCCCCTTCCATGCTCTGCATAAATATAACCCGCGTTTTCCAAAATGAGCAGCGCCTTGCGCACGGTCTGGCGGCTCACACCGTAAGCCCTGGAGAGTTCATTCTCCGAGGGCAGTTTGTCCCCCGCCCGCAGTTTTCCGCTTACGATCTGCTCCTTTAGTTCTTCCATCAACTTGTAATATTTCAGCTTCTTTGTATTTTCCTCTTCCAGCATAGGCATTTCCTCACAATTCTTCGCGGATCACGCTCACGGATCCATCACATTGTAAACTTGTACTTCTACTTGTACTTATTTTACCACATTCCGGTCACTTGTCACGTAATATTTTATATTTTTCTAAAATTCTTTAATATTTTTTCAAAAATACTGTATTTCGTATTGACCGGATTTTTGAAAAACCTTATAATTTATTTATTAGAAATGTACATCCGTACCGGCTTGCATTTCACGAAGGAGGTACACAATATGCTTCATATTTTATCTTTAGATGACGGCCTCGATATTTTCAAAGCACTTGGCTCTGAAATCCGTGTGGAAATCGTAAAATTACTTCTGGAAAACAAGAGTATGAACATGAACGAACTGGCGAATAAATTAAACATCACAAACGGTGCCTTGACCAGCCATATCAAGAAGCTGGAATCCTGCGGCATCGTCACGACATCCAATGAATCCGCCGGTCATGGCAATCAGAAGATCTGTTCTATTCATGTCGATAAGATCCTGATCGAACTCCAGCCCCCGGAAGAATCTGAAAATGTATATAATACCGAAGTCAAGGTCGGACATTATTCGGACTATAACGTCTATCCGACCTGCGGACTTGCGACACCAAACGTGCTGATCGGCGAGGTGGACGACCCGCGCTACTTTGCCCATCCGGATCGCTACAATGCGGACATCCTCTGGTTTACCAAGGGATATGTGGAATACCTGATCCCGAATTTTATCCCGTTCTCCCAGAAGATCACGCAGCTCACGATCTCGGCGGAGTTAAGCTCGGAAGCTCCCGGTGTCAATGACGTCTGGCCTTCCGACATCAGTTTTTATTTAAATGACGTGTTTATCGGTTCCTGGACTTCTCCCGGCGATTTTGGCGGCAATGTCAAGGGCATCTTCACCCCGGACTGGTGGTATCCGAACTGGAATCAGTACGGGCTCTTAAAGCTTCTTGTCATCAACCGCTACGGCACTTTCATTGACGGGTTAAAGATCTCCGATGTCACGATCAACCAGTTTGATCTGGATTACCGCAGCACGATCAAGCTGCGCCTCGGCGTGGACGAGAACGCGGAACATGTGGGCGGTCTTACGATCTTTGGAAAATCTTTCGGCAATTACAGCCAGGATATCCAGATCAGCATCAATTACGCGCCTATGGAAAATGAGACAACCGGCCAGAAAGAAAGGGATTGAAACTCCCCAGACAAAAATTGCCCAGACCGTAAGGTCTGAGCAATTTTTTATTAGCAGAAATCACCATTTCTTATAGGGACAACCCGCCCGTTTTGCCGCCGCGCGCAGTTCCACATAACAGCCGCATGCCTGACAGGTCGCCTCCGTCAGATAATCACAGGAACGGCACGTCATAAGACGTTTCTCATAGAGCGCGTCCTCCGCGCGGTCCGCCTCCCGCAGAATATCTATGTATTTTTTTACATATGCTTTGCCCTCTTCGCCTTCCATGTCCTGAAGCAGGCATTTCCGGCAGATCCGCTTCTCCATTCCGATCCCTCTTTTTCTTCGCGTTTTGCTATTTTACGCGGATCTCTGTCACGCTGCACGCCGGCAGAGTTACCGTAATTCCATCCGCAGTTACCTCATATCCGGTAAATGCCTGTTCTGTCACATGATCCGGATCTTCAAACGTATTGTGCGCCTGCATCTGTTTATCGGTCACAATATTTGCTTCCACAACCTCATATTTCTTACCATGATCCGCAAAAGCGATCTCCACTTTTTCTGCCGCTGTCGCGGACAGATTGTTTAATGTGATCGTGATCACGCCATCCCTGTCACGGGAAACAGACTCTGTAATATTTGGTACGCGCCACTCTTCCGGTCCAACCTCTCCGCTTCCGGACAGTGTACTGTTTAAAAGCTCCGCGCCCTGATGATGACGGTACATATGGAACACATGGTAGGTCGGTGTTTTTACCATCTTCTCACCCTCGGTCAGGATCACGGCCTGAAGCACATTGACCATCTGCGCGATATTCGCCATCTTGACACGGTCACAGTACTTGTTAAAGATATTTAAGGTCACACCTGCCACCAGAGCGTCACGCACGGTGCTCTGCTGATATAAGAATCCCGGATTGGTTCCAGGCTCGCAGGCAAACCAGGTTCCCCACTCATCTACCATAAGTCCGACCTTTTTGTCCGGATCGTACTGGTCAATGATGTCACTGTGACGTCTT
Source organism: Lachnospiraceae bacterium (assembly GCA_902363825.1). Taxonomy (GTDB): domain Bacteria; phylum Bacillota; class Clostridia; order Lachnospirales; family Lachnospiraceae; genus Roseburia_D; species Roseburia_D yibonii. The sequence goes on along the minus strand of CABJBK010000015.1, from coordinate 22,881 downwards.
ACCAGCGTCTCCATGTAATATGCCTTGTTTAACGTCTTATACCATACTTCCTCATCGTAATCGGTTGCACTTCCCTTGATCTCCCATCCCTCCGGATGTACATAGTAATGCAGGGAAATACCGTCCATAAATCCATGGAGCTGTTCCGGTGTGTGGTCAAACGCCACATCCAGCACATTCTTTGTCCAGTGGTAATCATCGATGTTCGCGCCACAGCAGATCTTTTTGATCGGAGCCGCTCCGTCATAGTTGCGGACGTAAGTCTGATAGCGGCGGTATTCATTTCCATAATACTGCGGTGTCATGTTTCCGCCACAGCCCCAGTTTTCATTGCCGACGCCAAAGTAATCCACTTTCCACGGTTCCTCATGTCCGTTTTGCTTTCTTAAATCTGCCATCGGGGAAACACCGTTAAACGTCATGTACTCTACCCACTCGGACATCTCCTGCACCGTGCCGCTTCCCAGGTTTCCGTTTACATAGGTTTTGCATCCGAGCTGGCGGCAGAGTTCGAAATACTCATGTGTTCCGAAGCTGTTGTCCTCCACAACGCCGCCCCAGTGTGTATTGATCATTTTTTTACGTCCTGCTTTCGGTCCGATACCGTCTTTCCAGTGATATTCATCCGCAAAGCATCCGCCCGGCCAGCGCAGTACCGGAACTTTGATCTCCTTTAACGCGTCCACCACATCACAGCGCATCCCATTGACATTCGGGATCTCCGAGTTTTCTCCCACATAAAGCCCTTCATAGATACATCTGCCCAGATGCTCGCTGAAATGTCCGTAAATCTCCGGTGCGATCGTTCCCTCCATCTTGTTTTCATTGATCAGTAATTTTGCCATAGTTTTTCCCTCTCTTTCTACGTTTTGCGTGATCGGTCATTGCATATAGGACGCCGTGTGTTCCTTCAGATAATGTACGCCCCAGATCGTCTCATTGTTATCTCCGACAGCCGAAAAACATAAAACCGGATTTCTGGCTTCATCATCCATTTCAATGATCACGCCCTTATAATCCACGCCGTCTTCTGTCACTGTCACATAATTGCTTCCATCTTCCACCGAAAAAGAGCCTTCCAGACTGCCGTCTATATTTCCATCCGCATGCAGCGTGACCTCTTTTCCTTTTTTGACCTTCGCATTGATGCCGGTTCCATGATTTAAGATATAATAGGTTCCGGTCAGATTTTTCTGCCGGTAGCCTTTCTCACTCAAAGTCTCCCCCGATGCCGCAAAGGGTGCTGCCACAAGCCAGCCGTCCTCATTCACAAAAAGCTGGTGTACACGCGGTTCATGCCCCTCCGTGCCATCATCAAAACGCTGATGGTAGACCACATACATCTTTCCGTCGGTATCGGTAAATGCCGACTGTCCGCCCGGTGCCATGTAGCTCACGTCGAGACTTGGCAGTGTATAGTTGCCCATCATCTTCACCCCGTATTCGGAATGATCCAAGACCTTTTGCATCTCCTGTCCCTTTGCGTCCACATAGGTACCATCCACCTGATCCGAGCGGAATTCCCGGATCTGATAACCGCCATCCCGGTTCAGTCCGCCGTAGGATACGAGCAGATAATAATAACCGCTCTTTTCATCATACTGGATATACGGCCCCTCGATGGAATTGTGTCCGCCGCCGCAGAGCCGCTTTCCGTAATATTTATTGACATTGTCCGCCTCATCCGTCTCCGGATGGATCGGATATCCGGTCTCCTCATCCAGTTCCAGCAGGAAAATCCCGCCGGACCAGGAACCGTAGACCATCCACATTTTTCCATCCGCATCATAAAACACCGCGGGGTCGATGCAGTTTGGCCAGTCAATATTGTTAAATCCCCCGTGTTTTACATAGTCTGTGATCTTTACATCCTCACCCATGACGTCATAAAAATCCGTCTGTTTTGCCGTCTGTGACGTAAACCCGGAATAAAGGATCGTATCCTGATAGGTATAGGGACCTTTCGGATCATCCGCCGTCGCGAAACAGAGGTTTGATTTGATGTAGCTCGAGGTCGTACAAAAATACATCACATACTTGCCCATCGCCTTATTGTAGATCACATTGGGCGCCCAGACAGAATAGCCGCCGTCCTCATTTTTCCCGACATAGGAAAATGCCGCTTTCTCTTCGTCGAACAGATTGTCAAAAAGCGGATTGCTCTTTCTCACTCCATCCGCAAAACTGTCCCAGTTCACCAGATCCTCCGATGTTCCTGCCGCCATATGACTCCCGAACAGATAATAAGTTCCGTCCTCTCCGACCAGAAGCTGCGGGTCATGGATCGCCGCGCCTGCATGAACCGAACCTTTTTTCACCTGATCCACCGGCACCTCATTGTCCGTCACATCCCCGCAGCCGGCAAGCACTGCCGCAAGCGCAACCGCTCCGACTGCGCATAGTGTTTTTCTTCTTTCCACCGCACAACCTTCCTTTCTCCTTCTATTGTAGGAACTTCATCCAGGTCTGCATTTCTCCGGTCTTTCGGTTTCCCCAGTAGCAGTAAGGTACCAGGGTCAGTTCTGTCTCTTTTAACGGTACACGCTTTTCCGCGTACAGCGCATCCGAGCTCCACGCTTCCGCGTCCATGCGCTTCCCGGAAAGTCTGATGACATCTGTTCCGCCGAGCAGACCGCTTTCATACGTTACAACCGGTTCCACTGTGGTATCCACAAACAGATTCGACAGGTTTTCCCCATTATCCGCCTGTTCCATGCAATATACGAGCGGTCCCCGTTTCACTGCCACTTTCCCGGCGTCCGCGCGCACCTTGGGATTCGCATAGACAAAATGTGGAGGCATCACAAAGGAAAGGGTTATCTCTTTCTTTGTCCCCTCAAACGGGATCTTCGCATAGCTTCCAGCTTCTGCCGTGACCGTTTTCCCATCACAGCTCAGTGAAATTTCACTTGCATAGGACGGAATGCGAAGCCGGATCGTTCCTTTCGCTTCCTTCTCTGCAGTCAGCGCAAGTTTCACTTTCCCTTCAAACGGGAAACGCGTCTCAACCTCTGCTTTTACCGGGATTCCGCCAAAAGAGGCCTCTGCCTCTCCACCTACAAAAAGGTTGACCCACAGATCATTTTCTTGGGTCGCGTACACATACTCTCCGAGGGACGCCAGTGTCCTCGCGATATTCGGCGGACAGCATGCGCAGCCAAACCATTTCTGGCGTACCGGCTTCACATGTGCCATGGAAGTGTGATCCATACAGTTATCCGGCCAGACTTCCAGCGGATTTACATAAAAGAAGCTTTTTCCATCCAGTGCGATCCCGGCAGTCACTGTATTCATCAATGCACACTCCATCGTCTCCGCATATTTTTCTTCTCCGGTAATCGCAAGCATTCTTCGACAAAAAAGCGCAAGCCCGATCGACGCGCAGCTCTCCGCGTAATTGGTATCATTCGGCAGGTCGTAATCCGTGGTAAACCGTTCATACGCGCCGGAGCTTCCGATCCCGCCGGTCAGATACATTCTCTTTTTTATGATGTTGTCATAGAGTTTTTCGCAGGCATGAAGCAGTCCCTCATCCTGATATTCATACGCGAGATCCGCCATCGCGCAGTAAAGATACACCGCGCGCACCGCATGGCCTTCTGCCGTATCCTGCATACGCACCGGCTTATGGCACTGGGAATACTGCGGGAAAAACGGATTGACATCCTTAAAGATATCGATCCAGCTCTCCTTTTCGCTCTCATGGATCAGATAATTCGGCTCCGTTCCGCGCCGGTCCACAAAATCCTTTGCCATCTCAAGGTAACGCCGCTCTCCGGTCACCTGATACAGCCGGATCAGCCCGATCTCCACCTCCTCATGGCCCGGTACTGCCTGCTGAAAGGCTTCCTGGTGAAATACCTCACAGATCAGATCCGCCACACGCTGCATGATGTGCAGGAATTTCTCTTTTCCGGTCACCTGATAATAGGCAACCGCCGCCTCCATAAAATGTCCTGCGGTATAAAGCTCATGCCCTTCTCTCAGATTGCAGAATTTCTTATCCGGCTCCTTGATGATAAAGTAAGTATCCAGATATCCGTCCGGCTGCTGCGCCTTTCCGATCAGATCGATCATCGCGTCCGCGCGTTTTTCCAGCTCGGCATCCGGTTCATAGGCAAGTGAATACGCGACCGCCTCAAGCCACTTGGCAAGATCGGTATCCTGAAAAACAGCGCCCTTAAATTCTCCCTCACGAAGCCCCGCCGCGATCTCAAAATTTTTGATGCAGTGGCTCGGCTCCGCATCCTCAACGCGGTCATTTAACGCCTCCCACTGATACGGTATGATCTGATCCGTCACAAGTCTGGTATACTTATTCCAGAAAAAATCATCCACCTTAACTTTATTTAATGGTAAAACATTCCTTCTCCTCTGGTTCATGTTGCCCTCCTTTAAGTTTCATACGAAAACAGCGGCCGCCCTGCCTCATCCCAGCGCACACGCATCACCATTGCGTGCCGGTTCGGATTATAGAGCGGATTCCCCACGATCTCCCGCTCTGTCCGCGCATGATAGATCATAACATCATTTCCCGCCTCGTCCCGGGTAAACGAGTTGTGTCCCGGTCCGTAGATCCCAAGCGACTCATCGGTCTTTAACACCGGATAACGCTCCTTTTTCCACTGTCTTGGATCCAAAAGATCCGCATCCTCATCCACAGAAAGCATTCCGACGCAGTAACAGATCCCCGTCTCGCTTGCGGAATAGGTAAGATAGATCTTTCCGTCCCGCTTTAACACCGCCGGGCCCTCATTGACCCAGAACCCGATCCGTTCCCAGTCGTAATCCGGCGTGGTAAGCAGTACCTGCACTGTCTTTAACCGATCCGGTGCTTCCATCTGCGCAATATAAAGGTTGGAGATCTGTTTGCCGGTTCCCACCTTTTCCGCCCAGACATAATAGTAATTTCCTTTATTTTCAAATACGGTCGCATCCAGCGAAAACGCGGTAAACGAGAACTCATCCTCATCCGCCCGTTTCATCATTCCAAGCTCTTTCCAGGTTCCCGCAAGCGGATCTTCATCCGCGCACTCCAAGACATACGGTCGTATTTTCCATACATCTTCTTTTTCTCCGCCTGCAAAATAGAGATACCATTTTCCGAACAGGTAATGCAGCTCCGGCGCCCAGATATGTTCACTCATGATCCCGCTCTCATGCTTATGCCACACTTCCACTTCCTCTGCCTCCGGCAGCTCCGCGAGTGTTTTTGCCCGGCGCAGGCAGATCCCGTCGTAGGCAGGTACCGATGCCGTAAAATAATACCAGCCGTCCGTATGTCTGTATACATAAGGATCTGCCCGCTGCAAGATCCACGGTCTGTTGTATTCGAGTTGTTTTTCCCTCTCCATATTTCCACCTCATATTTTTCTTCTCATTTTCACTGTGTTTTAGAAAACCAGGGAAGCTCCCTGGTTTTCTATGAGAAAGAGGATATTTAACCTTTAACTGCTCCTGCTGTCATTCCGTCAATAAAGTATTTCTGGAAGCAGAGGAATACCACAAACACCGGAACGATCGCAAGCATGGATCCCGCGATCAGTACATCGTAGTTATTTCCATACGGCGTAAGCAGTGTATTTAATCCGATCGGTAACGTAAATTTATCCGCGCTCCGGTATACCAGCATCGGCCAGAGCAGATTGTTCCAGGAACCCATCGCGCTAAGGATCGCCATGGACGCGAATGCCGGTTTTGTGATCGGAAGCATGATCTTGATACAGATACCAAATTCCGTCGCCCCGTCAATACGTCCCGCGTCCAAAAGCTCTTTCGGAAGTCCGCGCATGTACTGGCGGAAGAAAAAGATCGTAGACGCGCCGCAAAGCCCCGGAAGGATCACGCCTGCCGTACTGTCGATCAGTTTTAAGGAAATGATCTCCTTATAAAGCGGAAGCATTAAGATCTCAAACGGTACCATCATCGTCGCGATCACGAGGAAGAACAAAAAGTTCTTTCCCTTAAATTCGTACATGGAAAATCCATATGCAATAAAATAGCAGATGATCAGTGTCAATACCACCGTCACAAAAGTAAGCACCAGACTGTTTTTAAACCATGTGAAATATTTCACAGAGTCCGCGTTCCCCGCAAACAGATACTTATAGTTCGCAAGGCTCATTTCCGAAAAATCCAGATGAAGGGACAGTCCTTTTCGGATCAGTTCCTTACCCGGCCGGAAAGAAGCAAGAAATCCTGCCAGTACCGGGAATATGATAAGCGCGCTGAGGAGTGCGAAAAAGACTGTGCTGATCACACTTAACACTCTGTGTTTTGCCGTCATGCCCATTTTTCCGCTGTTGTTCTTTGCTGCCAGATCTGCCATATTAGTCCTCCTCCTTTTTGAATGTTCCGCTGAAGATCAGCTGGATCACATTGATAAACAGCGCGATCAGAAGCAATACCAGTCCTACTGCGGACGCGTAACCCATCTGATTTTTCTCAATCCCTCTGCGGTATAAGTAGCCTACGATCGTAAGTCCGATGTTGTGCGGTGAGGAATTTCCTGCCCACAGCATAAAGCTCTCCAAAAACATCGCAAGACCTGCGTAGATACTGATCGTGAGCACATAGATCGTCGTCGGTTTTAAGAGCGGCAGTGTTACATATCTGAACTTCTGCCATGCTGACGCACCGTCAATATCCGCCGACTCATACAGTCCCTTGTCTATGTTTTTCAGTCCTGACAAAAAGTAGAGCATATTGACACCCGTCCAGCGCCAGCAGGCCAGAAATACCAGCGCGCCCATTCCGGTCCCGTGCATTTTCAGCCACTTCTGGGACTCCAACCCAAGCGCGTTCATCAGCACATTCAGCTGACCCGTATCATATTCCGAAAACATCAGGCGGAATAAGGTACCTGAAATTACAACGGATGTGAGCGCAGGCAGATAAAGCACTGCTTTCCAGAATCCTTTTGCCTTTACCAGATTGCTGTCCATCAGTACCGCAAATAACATCGGTAACGGGATCAGGATCAGACAGGTCAAAAGCATATACTCAAAGCTGTTTCCCACCGCTGTGTGAAACGCTGTATCTTTCAGTAATTTGGTATAATTTTCAAATCCGACAAATGATGTCTTGGCCGGTTCGATCTTCTGGAAGCTCATAACGATCGTACTTCCGAGCGGATAGATCCAGAACACACAAAAACTCAGTAAAAACGGCAGAATAAAGATCCACGGCGCCGCCTTTTTCGAATACAGGATACTGCTTCTTTTCTTCATTTTAGTTTCCACCTCTTTCATGCAGTCAAACAGAGTCCTCTCCCCTGTTTCTAAAAAAAGGGCGCCAGAGCCTTTCGCCCAGGCACCCTTTTTTCAAAGTTTTCCTTATCTTTTACTCTTCCAGTGAAATCGTATCCTGCGCTTCCTGCAGAGCCTCATCCACATCCATGCCATCTTCAAGCACTTCATTCAACGTAATATTGCACATCTGTTCGTTGATCGTCGGGCTGATCTTTACAACACTGATCTTTCCGATATCATCTTTGATCTCATTTAAAACATCGAACGGATTGGTGCGGAAGAAAGAGATATACTGATTGTTCTGATCCTGTGTGATCGTCTCATCCGTCCACATTGCTGTGTTGCAGACATCAAATCCGAGCTGTTCCCAGATCTGTTTTTCACCTTCTGTTGAGCATTTTGCGTAGCAGAGGAAATCTGCGGCAAGTTCCGGATCGGAAGCCTGTTTCGTAACAACGGTACCTGTTCCGCCGATACCTACCGAACAGGACTGTCCTTCCTCAAATACCGGACACGGAGCTAACGCCCAGTTGCCTTTTTCTTCCGGCATATAGTTTAAGAATCTGCTCATGTACCACATTGCCTTCGGGAAAGAAGCAATGTTATGATCCAGGATATTCTGGAAACCGGCTTCCAGATCGACGTGCCCGTCCGGTGATACTTCCGCGATGCCGTCATCCAGCCACTGCTGCTGCATGGTCAGCATGTTCTTTACCGATTCGAGCTGTACATTGGCCGTACCGTCTTCTCCTCCGGTCCAGTCATCGCCATACTCTGCCATTGCAAGCCACATCCAGTCAACGCTTCCGGTATCTACCGAGGTCATATAAACTTCTCCGTTGGAGGCTTCTTTTAACTTCTCACCTGCAGCGGTATAATCATCCCAGGTCTTGATCTGTGTATAGTCAATTCCATACTGCTCTAACAGCGCTGCGTTATAATACATAACGGTTGCTCCTACATGGAACGGTGCGCCGTAATAATGTCCGCCGGATGCGTAAGTATCCAGTCTGGACTGAACCATGGTATCCTTGTACGGTGCGATCGCATCATCCAACGGATATAACCAGGTATCTTCACCGGCTACCACATTCGGGAACTGTCCGACCTCGACATCACAGATGTCCGGTGCTCCTGTTCCCGCCTGCAATGACATGAGTAATTTGTCATGCATATCCGCATACGGATATGTGGTAAACGTCACATAGATCGTGCGATCCGGATTCTCCGCATTCCATTTCTCAACCATGTCTGCGTAAAACGTATTGTGCAGTTCCACGAAGGACCACATCTCCATGTGTGTACCGTTCTCATCTCCTGCTGTCGTTGTAATGGCTTCCGCTTCGGTCGATTCCTCGGTACCGCTTTCGCTTACGCTGTCTTTGTCACTCCCGCCGGAACTTCCAGCCTCGCCGGACGCGCTGGAACCACATCCGGAAACCATCGTTGCGAGCATTGTTGCACACATCAGTGCGCTCAGGACTTTCTTTTTCATTTCTTTTCCTCCTTTAAATACATTTGACACCCCTGGTACTGTATGTACCTCTTAAATTACTTTAGAAAAAGTTCGCAGTTTTTGCTATTTTTCCAAACGTTCTTCTCCAATTCTCCGTCTGTCTTTGTGCATATTGCATATTTAGCTTTCTGTTTTTCCTCTTTCCATGTATATATTATTACTTCACCGTATGTATGTCAATAGTTTTTCTGAATTATTTTATTTTCATTTAAAATATTTATGTTTTGTCAAAAGTTTTACATTCTTCTAAACAAATACAATGTATTCAGGTTCCGGATTTTCGCTTTTTTTCGAAAAAAAATCCACACGAAGCCTCGCATCTTTCTTCCTTTTCGAGTTCCATGTGGATTATATTATAGATTTTTTTGAAATATTTTATATTTTTGTATCAATTCAAATTATTCGCCCTGATTGAGCAGGTACTGATAATCGGAACGTTTTACCTGAAGCGCGTCACAGGTTGCGCGCACTGCAGTGATCCTGCGGTTCAATCCGTCCAGATGATCCATGAGACGCTGATTATCCTCTTCCTTGGAAAGCTGTCTTGCTTCATCGCAAAGTTCTCTGATATCCCTTTTGCAATCCTCGATCTCTGTATCAAGGTCTGCGATCTGTAATTTTAAAATCTCTTCCATCTTCATTGTAAAATACCTCCTGCCTTTGTAAATTGCTTATTTACATTATATCATACATCCGCTGTCAGCACGAGTTCTTTTTTCTTTTTTTCTCTTTTAAATATAGAACGATCGTCACCGCGCCAAAGACCGCCGCCGCAAAGCCAGAGATCATCGCTCCCTCTTTCAGTCCCGGCGTCTCATAGCGCAGCTCGATCTCGTGGCTGCCCGCCTCCAATGTCACACCGATCAGGCTGTTTAAAAACTGTTCCTTATCCGTCTCTTTTCCGTCTACAAACAGCGTCCAGCCATCCTCGCACGGAATGGAAAACACCAGTTTCCCGGCAGTCTGCATATCGATATGTCCTTTGACGCACCGGTCTGACATCTCATCCAGCGTCATGGTCTGGGCGTTTAATGTATCGTATGCCGCATTTAAACTGTCAAAATTCAGTTTATATGCCTGGATCATCAGATCCGACACATCCGGGCAGGTGAGCTTTATTTCAGTTCCTGCCTTGCACCAGCCGAGATCTAAAAGATACACATGGCTGCATTTTGTAAACGTTTTGCGCTTTCCGCCGATGTCCGCCGTGATCGTGTTTGCCATGCGGCTTCCATAGCTTGCATAAACATAGCTGTCCTCTGTGACCGTGATCACTGTCTCCCCGTCCGTCTTCTCAACCGGGATCGCATCCAGGAGATCTTCACCTGCCCCCAGTCTGCGCGCAAGGACATTCTGCGCAAGAACCGCCGTTCCTTCCGTAAAGTCCCATCCATCCTCAAGATTTTCCGGCACGGTAAAACCAAGCGGCAGTACATAATTATTTTCATACATATATATCCCGCCACTCTCTCCGGCAAGCTTCCGAAGCGGGCTTTCCTCACTGGCACTTGTCGTAAACATATATTTTACCGACAGCATGGCAGACAATAACGGCGTCGCACCATTATAGCAGTAATAGTTTTTTCCGCCCTCCATACCGAGTTCCCGGTAAAACGTTCCGGCACTGTAATTCATAAGCGAGGAAAACAGCGAAGCTGAGCGGTATCCGGTCAGGCTCGACTCATTTTTGGTCATCCGGTCCCATTTTTCAATCCGGTAAAATCCGTCGGTCTGCTCTGCCGCTTTGGCGTTTAACGCCTCATAATCCTCCCAGTGTGCCGTGTACTGGGTACGGTTTGTCGTAACTACCCCGGTCAGATCCATGTTGACCCCGGTTTCCGCAACCGCAAGAAAGAACGCCATGCAAAAGCAGATTTTCCGATATGCTCCCGCCATACGCGCGATCGCCAGTAACAGGGTATACGCCAGTAAGAACACTGCCGTCATCAGGATCGCGTCCATGGATACCATTTCATGATCCACAAAAAGCGCACAGCCGACGAAAAATGCCCCACATGCCACTGCTGCCACGACCACATGCCAGATCCGGTTTCCTTTTAATCTGCGCAGTTCCTCAAACGCCATGGTCAGAAGGACAAACATATACAAAAAGGACTGACGCCCCGGCAGACTGTCCGGGAAATGCATGCCGTGCCAGATAAAATCCAGCCAGTTATTCGCGAAAGCAAGCAAAAAGAAGATCAGCGCCAACATGCGGATCAGCTTCTTTTTAAGCGGGATCTCCCGGTTTAACAGGTATAACACCAAAAGGAGCAGTACCGCCACACCGCAGTACAGATTCGGCCAGTGATCGTTGCCCGTATAGACCGTAACTCCCATGCAGTGTCTTGCCAGCTCATCAAAAACCGAAAAATACCAGGAAAAGTCTTCCGGAAAATGAAAGCCGCCGGAACCGCTGTATCCAAGCGCGATCGCTTCGGGGATCAGTAACACCGCCCCCATTCCTCCCGCAAGCAGCGAATAAAAGAAAAAGCGCGCGCAGCTCTTTACATCCAGCTTCTTTTGCTCGATCTGCATGACAACAAAATACAGCACTAAAAATATGCAGATCATAATGGAAATATAATAATTGGATAAAATCGAAACAGCAAGCAGGATCCCGTACATTCCACCCTTTTTCTCGAAGACCAGACGCTCCATCCCCAGAATGATGAGCGGCGCGAGCATGATACAGTCTAACCACATGATATTCCAGCTGTAAGCGGAAATGTATGCGGAAAGCGCGTAAAACATGGATACCAACGTCACCAGATAGCTGTTGTCCTTAAAATGCCGTCCGAGATAGATCGCGAAAAACAAACCGGAGCAGGCAATCTTTAGCAGCACAAGTACCGTCATAAATTCGATCAGGTGCTGCTTACTGCAAAAGACTACCAGCCAGTTGACCGGACTTGCGAGATAATAAGCAAACGTTGCCACAAAATCAGAGCCAAGCCCCAGATTCCAGGAAAACATCAGGCTTTCATGTGCTTTCAGCTTGCGCTGGAACTCCATAAAAAACGGAGCGTACTGATGATACATATCGATATGCAAAAAGCTGTTCTCCCCAAACGGGTAAATCCCATGACCGGCACACACGGCTGCCATGACCAAAAACGGGATCAAAAACGCCAGCACATACGGCGTATATTTTGCGTGTATCTGTTTGTCAATCCACTGTTTCATCCGACCTATTCTCCTTTTCCAGCGTCAAACAGCCGATAATACTGCAGTTTCTGATATTCCTTAAGTTCCTCTGACGTCTTAAGTGTCTGTTCATTTCCATCCGCATCCACAATGCGTTCCGCCGAAATGACCGGCAGCTTTTCACTCAGATCAAGCAGATAATTTTCATAATCTGGCAGAGGGATTCCCGCTGTTTTTAAAACCTTTGCTGCGAGGAAGTTGGCGCTTGTGTCTTCATTCTGCCCTTCTTTGATGTCATAATTTGCCCAGATCACATAAGGCACCTCATAGCGCTTTGCCTCCTCATCCTTGCTCAGGGTATCATAACTCATGCCATTTAACGCAAGAACTGGCTGTACCACGGAATCCGTCGGCTGATGATCTCCGAAGAACACGATCACGGTCGGTTCCTCTGCCATGGCAAAATAGTTTACGAGTTCTTCGAGTGCCGCATCACTTTTTTTGATCAGTGACAGATACTGCGAAAGCGCAAACGCGTTTACCCCGTCTAAGGAAATATCCTGGGTCAGATTCGGATACGCCTCGGTATAGGGACTGTGATTTTGCATGGTCACATTAAACAGAAACATCGGCTGTCCTTTCTGTTTGCTTTCATAGATATCTATGATCTTTTTCATGCACGACGCGTCATCCACATATTTGCGCACATAGGACGGTGCCGTAAACGCATCGATAAAATACGCGTGCGAAAATCCGAGATCCGGATAAATTTTATCCCGGTTCCATCCGGTCGCATAGTACGGATGCATGGCATAGGTATCGTATCCAAGCCCGTCGAGATAGGAAACAAGTGACGGGATCTCCCCGTTGATATACTGCTGATACGGGATACTGCCCGATGGCAGAAACGCCATGGTATTTCCGGTCAGGAACTCAAACTCGGTATTGGCCGTATTTCCGCCCTTGACAGACACATTCAGATAACCAGTCACCGTATGATCCGCCCCCTGCTGCAGGCTGTGGATAAACGGCATATAATCTTCATTTGTCTGCATGTCTCCAAGCACCGCCGGATCTGAAAATGCCTCGTCCATGATGACGATCACATTCGGCAGCTCCCCTTCCTCTGCGTCCTTTTCCTCTGTTTCATAGGACTTTAATGTCTCTTTCGCATCCGCGGCATCATAGCCTTCCGGCTTATCCACCGTCAGATACTTTAAATCCATCAGAAATGTGACCGCAAAGCCATCCGCCTGGCTCATATAGGCAGGCGTAAACAAAAACGGATATAAATGAAACCGGTTTACCATCGCGTCACTCCAGAGCATTCTCGTAAAACCGACAAGCAGACACGCCACACCGGCTGCTCCCGCGATCCGCTTATAGACTTTCTTTTTGTCTATCACAATACGCATAAAAAAGAACTCTGCCGCGATCAGCGCCGCAAATCCGAGCAGCGTAAGCACCTGACGCGCCCCAAGCGCATAATCATATTCTCCTGCCACGCTCGCCGCAGTCCGGATGGAGAAAATATCCCATGGGACGATCGGATTGGAGCGGAACGAGAGCACATAGTAATTGGCAAGCCCTGCGGCAAGTGCCAGTACCGTTTCCGCGATCAGCGCGATCCGAAGTCTTCCGGTCACCAGAAATAACACCAGCATCAAAAGTTCAAAAAATACAATATTTAAAAGCTGCGCTCTCCATCTCGTCATAACAAACGCATTCATATGAAACGCTTCCATCAGATAATACATCGTGACCGGGCACAAAAACATCCCCACAGCCCGGATCACACTGCCTGTTTTCTTTTTCATCGTGCATCCTCTTACTACTTCATTTTTCTGCATTACGCAGTCTTTCCTCATTATAATACTTTACAAAAAAAGTGCAACTTAAAAAGAACGCTTCTACGCCTTTTTACGCTGCACCTTTTGCCTGTTTTTCAGTTATTTTTCCCGCTATGCGAGAGTATTATACAGATGTTTGATATAATCATACTGGCTGTAGCTTCCGCTGTTGCTGTAAGCCGTGCTGTAGATCTGCGCCAGATGGGAACTCTTTGCAGAAGCACTGTTTACCTCTCCGACCGTCTTTGTAAGTGCCTGTGTCAGAGAAGATCCGCTTCCAAACGCTTCTTTGAGATCCGCGACATCCGCGTCACAGAGTGTGGCATAATCCGTCTCTAAGGTGCCATCGCTCTTTACCGTGATCCCGATCTTTTTTAACTGTCCGCTGGCATTCTCCAATGTGGAAAACAGAGACTTCAGATATGCTTTGTTTGTTTTTCCGCCCTCTTCCGACAGATTCGAGATCATCTTATTATAACTTACCACAAGGCTTCCGATCTTCGTCACTGCCTCGTCGGTATTTCCGTCTGCTTCCGCTTTGGAAAAAACAGAATCCGAACTTTTATCGGTCAGTGTCTCAAGATATTTTAATACGGATCCGGTATTGGTCACTGTAGATTTATATATTCCGGACTTCTCCGCCTCACGGGACATCTTTGTCAGAACCGGATTGGATGCCACGCAGTTTTGCTGTAACAGCGAGCTGATCCCGCCTGCCTTTCCAAGGCCCTTGGATGAAGTATCGTCAGACTGGCTGTTGATGTAATCTAATAATGAAGCATAGGAACTGCTTGATACCTGCATAATATAACCTCCCACTTTTTTCTTATGATGTTTACAGATATTATTTCGGTCATTCCACAGCGATTCTTAACCGTCCGCCTGCTTTTTTCAGAAAAACTTTTTAACAGTTGACAAACGCCCCGCTTTATGATAAATGTAAATAGTACCTGATTACTGACGGGAAAAAGTGAAATAACACTGTGTGGTCAGGTATGATAACAGCCGACCGTCTGGGCAACTTCATATTTTATGAAGCTGCCCTTTTTTAATGATTACGCAAAAGAAAGGACGTACCAAGATGAAAACAGATATCGAAATCGCACAGGAAGCGGAAATGCTCCATATCAAAGATGTCGCTGCACAGTACGGCATCACAGAAGATGACCTTGAACTTTACGGAAAGTACAAAGCAAAACTCTCCAACGAATTTTGCCAGGCTGCCGAAAAGAATGAAAGCGGAAAGCTGGTCTTAATGACCGCGATCAACCCGACACCTGCCGGTGAAGGAAAAACCACAACAAGCATCGGACTGGGTGATGCTCTGACCAAACTTGGAAAGAAAACCCTGCTCGCATTAAGAGAGCCTTCTCTCGGACCATGCTTCGGCATCAAGGGCGGCGCTGCCGGCGGCGGTTATGCCCAGGTCGTTCCGATGGAGGATTTGAATCTGCATTTTACCGGTGATTTCCATGCCATCACATCCGCGAACAACCTGCTCGCTGCTCTGCTCGACAACCACATCCAGCAGGGAAACGCACTTAACATCGATACCAGACAGATCGTATGGAAAAGATGTATGGACATGAATGACCGCGCGCTGCGCAACATCGTTGTCGGACTCGGCGCAAAAGCAGACGGCTTCGTGCGTGAAGATCATTTCGTCATCACCGTTGCATCCGAGATCATGGCGATCCTATGCCTTGCAACTGACATGGATGATTTAAAAGAACGTCTTGGACGTATCATCGTCGCTTACAATTACAACGGAGATCCGGTCACTGCCAAAGATCTTCAGGCTGTCGGTGCAATGGCTGCTCTCTTAAAAGACGCCATCAAGCCAAACCTGGTTCAGACCTTAGAGCACACCGGCGCATTTGTCCACGGCGGACCTTTCGCGAACATTGCGCATGGATGTAACAGTGTAAAAGCGACCAAAACCGCATTAAAACTTGCTGATATCGTGATCACCGAAGCCGGATTCGGTGCAGATCTCGGTGCGGAAAAATTCATGGATATCAAATGCCGTATGGCAGACTTAAAACCGGATGCCGTCGTTTTAGTTGCAACTGTCCGCGCGCTCAAATATAACGGTGGCGTTGACAAGGCAAATCTGTCCGAGGAAAATCTGGATGCGCTCAAAAAAGGTATCTGCAACCTGGAAAAACACATCGAAAATCTGCAGAAATTCGGTGTGCCGATCGTGGTAACCTTAAACTCCTTTGTCACCGATACCGAAGCAGAATATGAATTTATCAAAAACTTCTGCGAAGAAAGAGGCTGTGAGTTCGCGCTCTCCGAAGTATGGGCAAAAGGCGGCGAAGGCGGAAAGGCACTCGCTGAAAAAGTATTAAAGACTTTAGAGGAAAAAGAAAGCAATTTCAAACCGCTCTACCCGGATGAAATGCCATTAAAGGACAAGATCAAGACCATCGCGACCGAAATCTACGGTGCAGACGATGTCACCTACGCACCGGCGGCAAACCGTATGCTTGCGAAACTGACCGATCTCGGTTTCGGAAATCTGCCGGTCTGCATCGCAAAAACGCAGTATTCCTTCTCCGACGATCAGAAAAAGCTTGGCCGTCCGACCGGTTTCAACATCAATGTTAGGGATGTCTATGTCAATGCAGGTGCCGGCTTTGTCGTTGTCATCACCGGTGCGATCATGACCATGCCGGGACTGCCGAAAGTTCCTGCCGCAAACAATATCGATATTGACAAAAACGGCAAGATCACCGGATTATTCTAATCCGTGTTATCCTGTTACGATAGCAAAAAGAAAGTTCTGTCTCCTGCGAATCAGAACTTTCTTTTTTATTCATTTCTGTCTATTTATTCTTTTCCTTTATTCCGCATATGGGAAATCCACATCTTCATCCATTCCATCTGTCATTTCAAGCATTGCGTCTTTCCAGATAGATGCCGGATACGAACCTCCGCGCAGACTGTCAAGCGTTCTTGGCGTATCATAACCGACCCATACCGAAATGGTATAATACGGTGTCACTCCACAGAACCATCCATCTTTACTCTCATTCGTAGTTCCGGTCTTTCCTGCAGCTGCCAACGAGGAGGAAGAAGACCACTTCATACTTGCCGCGGTTCCCGATTTGATAACACCTTTCATGATATCGATCATATCCGCCGCCGCGTCGCTGCTGTAAACCGGAACTGCCTTATCCTCCTTATAAAGCTCATCCCCGTTATCATCCACGATCGATGTAATACAGGTCGGTGTCCGGAATTCTCCCTCATTTACCAGCGCCGCGTATCCGCTTGCCATCTGCACCGTCGTCACACCGTAAGTAAGACCACCGAGTGCGGCTGAGAGCGTATAATCCGCCGGAACGATCCGGTCAAATTCCATCTGTGTTGCAAAGGACAGACCATATTTTGGTCCGATATCATTAAATACCTGATATGCACATCCATTCTTACTGTTTACCACCGCACTGCGGAGACTCATCGACGCTCCGGTCAGGCTTGAAACATCCACGCCTTTCTTCTGCGCTGTCTTTACATCAATGTCATATACCGTGGAATCCGGCGTATAATCCTGCATCATGGCAGGTGTGTACACGATCAGCGGTTTGATGGAACTTCCCGGCTGACGGTAACTCTGAAACGCGCGGTTTAAACTGTAGGTCGAGGAAATGCTGTCCTGCGAACGTCCACCGATGATTGCTACCACTTTACCGGTGTCATTATCGATCACCGTCACTGCCCCCTGAAGCGCGTAAATTTCGGAATCCGAATTCACTTCCCGGTCAAACGACAGTTCATCATCCAGAATCTCCTGTAACGCCTCCTGCTTTGTAGTATCCAGTGCCGTATAGATTTTGTAGCCGCCGGAGTACAGATTTGCCTTCTCAAGCTCATACTGCTCCTCATACAGCTGCTCATAATTCTCATAATCTTCCTGACTGTCAAATTCATAACGGAAATCAAATCCGTCCAGCTTCATCAGATATTCCGCCGCACAGTTAAGCGCATAGGTCGTCTCGTAATTATAAAATCCGACCGCCTGCTTTTCCGTACGCACCGTAAGTTCCTCTGTTTTTGCCGCATCGCAGGCTTCCTGGGTGATATACCCCTCTTTGCACATATCATCAAGGATCTTGTTTCTTCGCGTCAACGCCCGCTCCGGATGATCGTACGGATCATAGTAGGTCGGGCGGTTCGGTATCGCGCACAGATACGCGATCTGGGAAAGATCCAGCTCCTTGGCACTTACGCCGAAGTATGCCTGGGATGCTGCTTCCAGACCGTAAATACCGTTGCTGAAGCATGCGTCATTTATGTAATACTCCATGATCTGTTCCTTGGTGTATTTCTTGGTAAGACGGATCGCGATCATCATCTCTTTCATCTTACGTTCCACCGAAACCTCACGGCTCAAAAATACCGTTCTTGTCAGCTGCTGCGTGATCGTACTCGCACCTGCCACCTCATCTCCGTTTGAAAGCAGGTAGTCCATGCTGACACGCACGATTCCCTTAAAATCCACACCCATATTGGTCCAGAAATTCCGGTCCTCCACCGCTACGAACGCATTGACCGCATCCTTTGGGATATCATCATATACCAGATAATTGGAATCGCCGTTTTCCGAAAGTTTTGCGATCATCGTCTCGTCTTTGTCATAAATATAGGTCGTTTCAAAGATCTTAAACGTGTCCTCCGTGCTGTTGTCCACGCACTCATCCGCAAACTCACGGAAGGAATTGATCTCTTTTCCATATCTGAAAAATACAAACACACAGGCTGCGATCCCAAGCGCACAGGCTGCAAGGATCGGCCACTTGATGATCATCCAGACGGTCTGGAAGAAATCAAGGATAAACCCGCCGATCAGACGGAATACATATCCGCCGGACGCGTCCTCTCCATTCTCATGCGCATAAATCACCTGCTCCAGATAAGATTCTCTTTTTCTTTTCTTTCTCTTTTTAGCCATATCCTCACTCCGCTCCCTAGTCTGCTGTATAATAAGAATTGGTGATCTTCCCGTTATAAACCAAAAAATCGATCAAACGGCTGCCATCATCCGCCTCACGCCTGATCTTGTCTCCATCCCGCCGGTAACTGCCGTGCGCGGCCGCCAGCTTTTCCTCATCTTCCATATCCGCGGCGCTTCCCACTTTTTCGTCGTAGGTTCCGTCTTCATGAAACATGATCTTATGGTAAAGACCGGTATCCTCCGTGTATGTGCAGACAGCTTCAAACGTATCCGTATCCGGAATCATTCCTTTATAAAAACAGCTCTGTCCGATCAGATATTTTCCATCCAGCAGGTACTTTTGTTCTTCTCCACTGTCCGCCCGGGCTGTAAGAATCCCTGCTCCGTCTTTTTCCATACAGGTATACGAACCGGAACTAAGCACGATCGGATCCATATCCGCAGTCTGCGCTTCCTCGGAATACGTTTTTCTTTCTACATTGAAATGAAACAGATAGGTCGTACTGCTACGTTCTCCGGATGGGACTGCCATCACATAGGTATCTTTTACCTCTGCCACGGATCTGCTGTCTGATTGTATGCAAAAAATAATTCCCGCTATGACAAGAACAGCAACTGTTGCTTCTACGATCCTCATCCGCAATTTTCTCTTTTCCATACATTTTCCTCCAAAATACCTACTTAACATAGCATACTTTATATACGGTTGCAATTACATGCTTCTTAATATTTTCTTATTTCATCCGCCGTATGATCTCATCCACGATGCGGTTTGCCGTATCCTGCTTGCTGAGCTTTGGAAGTTCCTCCTCACTGTTTTTTGTGATCAGTGTCACAATGTTGGTATCTGTACCAAATCCGGCTCCATCCTGTTTTAAGTTGTTCGCCGCGATCATATCGATTTTTTTCCGTTCCAGCTTTGCCCTTGAATTTTCTAACATATGCTCCGTTTCCATCGAAAATCCACAGATATACTGATCCGGTCTTTTATGTGCTCCGAGGTATGCCAGAATATCATCCGTGCGCTCCATCTCAACCGAGAGCGCTCCGTCTTTCTTTTTTATCTTTTCCTGCGCAACTTCTTTCGGCCGGTAATCCGCGACCGCAGCCGCCTTTATGATGATATCCTGCCCTGCAAAACGCTCTGTTACCGCTTCATACATATCTTTCGCCGAAACGACATCCACGGTATCTACAAAAAGCGGATGCGCAAGCGCTGTTTTTCCGGAAACGAGCGTCACCTTCGCTCCGCGCATGGCGCACACCGATGCCAGCGCGTATCCCATTTTTCCGGTCGAATGATTGCTGATATAGCGCACCGGATCCATTTTTTCCTGCGTCGGTCCCGCAGTCACAAGCACGTTCTTTCCGCAAAGATCCTTCGGATAAAGTGCTTTTTCGATATAGGAAAAAAGGATCTCCGGTTCCGGCATTTTCCCGGCTCCATCATCCCCGCATGCCAGATGACCGCTTGCCGGTGTGATCACTTCCATTCCGTAATGTTCCAGTTTCTTTATATTGTCCTGTACGATCGGATTTTCATACATATTGGTATTCATTGCCGGTGAAACGATCTTCGGACATTTCGCGGCAAGAAGCGTCGTCGTAAGCATATCGTCCGCGATCCCGTTTGCCGCTTTCGCGATCACATTTGCAGATGCCGGCGCGATCAGAAACACATCGGTCTGCTTTGCGAGTGATACATGTTCTACGCTGTACTGAAAATTCCGGTCAAACGTATCTACCAGACATTTATGCCCGGTCAGCGTCTCAAAAGTGATCGGATTGATAAAGTTCGTCGCGTTTTTTGTCATGATCACCGTAACATCCGCTTTTGCCTTTACTAACATACTTGCAAGATTTGCGATCTTATATGCCGCAATACTCCCTGTTACTCCAAGCACAATGTGTTTTCCTTCTAACATGAGCAACCACCCTTCTGTCTGTGCGTATTTTCTTCTACATTTTTATCGTAAATAATTTTAAGTCCCTTCAGTGCGAGTTCATCATCCACAAGCACCGTATGTTTACAGTGTGGTACGATCACGCCTGCCGAATCTCCCGTCGCAACGATCGTTGGTAAAACTCCGATCTCCTCCACCACCCGGTCGATCATTCCGTCCAGACAGGACGCCTGCCCATAAACGATCCCGCTTTTCATGCATTCGATCGTATTTTTCCCGATCGTACGCTTCGGTGCTTCCAGGCTGATACGCGGGAGCTGTGAGGTCTGTTTTACCAACGACTCCAGTGATACCTTCACACCCGGGAATATCATTCCTCCAATATAATTTTTCTTCTCATCGATCACACTGATCGTCGTCGCTGTTCCAAGATCGATCACGATCAGTGGTGCGCCATAATCCCGGATTCCTGCCACTGCGTGTACGACCAGATCACTGCCGACCTGCCCCGGATTATCCATACAGATGTTTAATCCGGTCTTGACCCCCGGTCCGACTACCAGCTGTTTTACATGTACAATCTTTGCAACTGCACGTTTTATCACATTAACCAGCGGCGGCACCACGGAAGATATGATGGCGCCCTGGATCTCTTTCATATCAATCCCGTAAAGTTCCAGTACTGTTTTGAACTCTACGGCGTATTCCAAGTCTGTTTTTGCTATATCTGTCGCTGCCTGTTCTACAAAATATGTTTTCTGATCGTCAATACATCCGATCACTATGTTGGTATTTCCAATATCAACCGCAAGAATCATAATTTTCCTCACTTTAATCTACTAGAGAAAGCCCCGCAGGGGATTCCTGCGGGATCTTCATTGTATTCTGTCTCGTCTACTTGATTTCCTATTTATATTACATTACACTTTCTAATATTCTAATTATTTGCTCCGGCTTTTTCGGTCATTGGGATCGGTCTGATCTTATAAAGTACCTCTCCGATCGCCACTGTGATCACACCGGCAACCAGTGCTTCCGGGATACCGTTCGTTCCTACGATTCCCATAACAATTCCAAGTACCGCCTTTGCAGATACGCCGATCGCCTCTGCATAGCTGTCCTTAAACAGCAGATAAATACCACCCATGACAAGGATCGTGTTGGTTAATGCGCCGCTCACTCCCGCAACTGCAAATCCGATAGATCTTGATCCCTTTTTGATGCACTTACGAATCAGGCGGAATACATAGTACGGAACAACTCCGACTAAGATTCTCGGTACAAAGCAGATCAGCACACTCTTTACTGCTCCTGCTCCACCTTCGATTCCTGCCGCAAGAACCGGTGAAAATACGAAGGATGAAACCGTTCCTCCGATAAATGTTGCTTTTAACATACTGGTCAGTCCAAAAATGAAGCCCAGTGATGCCCCGATCTTCGGTCCTAAAAACAATGCGCCCAAAATAACCGGGATGTGGATGATCGTCGCGTTGATCACTCCGAGCGGTATGTAACCGAACGGCGTAAACGCCATGATCACAATGATTGCTGCAAACAACGCTGTCAGCACCATTTCATAAGTTTTCTGATTTCTCATATTCAATTTTCCTCCTGTTATTATTCTCGTAATCGAGATACAATACAGCGCTTATTTTATCACATCTTCTGTCTTCCTGCAAGGTTCTGTCCCGGATTCCCGCCCGATAAATCGTATTTATTTTCCTCAACTACCATTCTACCATTACAGAGACGGGATACACGAAGCGCATCCCGTCTCTGATCAGCGGTCGTCAAATGGATGCCTGTGCAAGCACGGTATCCATTTTTCTCGTCGCCATTACAAAAAAAGGATAAAGACCTGCGTCTTTATCCTTACTATAGTAGCGAGAGGGGGATTTGAACCCTCGACACTACGGGTATGAACCGTATGCTCTAGCCAACTGAGCTATCTCGCCATAATCTGTAATCGGGGTGACGGGATTTGAACCTGCGACCTCCTGATCCCTAACCAGGCGCTCTAGCCAAGCTGAGCCACACCCCGGCCTCGATGTACTTTCAAAATTTCACACAGACCTTGAAAAACGTTCAACTTTCTTTCGGAAGTCCGATGTCCTTCGTCCATCGAACGACCAGAAACACTAACCTCAATCTTCCTTACACTCAGCTTTCGCCTGATGTTTCTTGGTCAAGCCCTCGACCGATTAGTAACAGTCAGCTCCATGCGTTGCCGCACTTCCACCTCTGCCCTATC
>CABJBK010000014.1 GCA_902363825.1 Lachnospiraceae bacterium | reverse complement strand
AGATATGGGCAGAATCCGGAAAATCGGCTCTGCCCATTTGTAACTATTCACAAATCTTATATCAGTTTTAAACGTTTACACAAAACTTGAAACGGTCTCGTCAATTCCTGCACCAAGGGGAAAGACTGCCTAAAAACGTATACACTTATTGCTCCGTGTATCATAAACCATAATCTTTGCGAATGTCAGCAAAGGCTTTTTTCGCATTTTTTGTTTGTCCAGTCTGCATATCCGCATATCCTTTCTCCAATTCTTCATGAAACTCTGCCTCGGATAATGTGCTGATGTCAACCGGTCTTGCAAATGAAAGTTTTACTTCATCCAGAATACTTTCTGATTTGTCTTTGATATCCTGTTCAATCCTTGTATATGAATTTGTTGATCTTATAGCCATTGAAGATATCTCCTTTCAAAAATAGCGTTTCCTCTTATCTTCATTATGTTCAAATTTCAAAACAATATCAATACTGATTTCATATCTCTATCATCATGCTCTGTCATCTTATGGATCACTGTAAACGAAATCTTTTCCTCCCAACCAACCAGTACTCATTCTGCGCATACTCTGCTATAATAATCTCATCTATTCATCCAAAGGAGCATACACAAAATGAACGTTGTTATCGCAATCGATTCTTTCAAAGGAAGCCTGACATCCATGGAAGCAGGCAAAAGCGCCGCTGACGGAATAAAGAAGGTCCATCCGGACGCCGAAGTTGCGGTCTGCCCTCTTGCGGACGGAGGCGAAGGAACGGTAGAAGCCCTCACCGCCGGATGCGGCGGAATATTCACCGAGGTTACCGTTACCGGCCCGCTGGGGAAACCGGTCTCCTGCCGCTACGGCATTCTCGAAGAAAGCCAAACCGCGATCATCGAAATGTCCGGTGCCGCCGGGATCACGTTGATCTCCTCGAACGAGCGAAATCCGCTTGCCACAACAACCTACGGTGTCGGCGAGGTCATCCGGGATGCGGTAGGACGCGGATGCAGACATTTCGTCGTCGGGATCGGCGGAAGCGCCACCAACGATGGCGGGATTGGCATGCTTCAGGCACTTGGATTCGGATTTCTGGACAAAAACGGCAGACAGATCCGCCTCGGTGCCTCCGGTCTCGCCGACCTTTGTACGATCACCGATGATAACGTTCTCCCGGAGCTTTCGGAATGCACCTTCCGCGTTGCCTGTGATGTGACCAATCCGCTCTGCGGCGAACATGGATGCAGTGCCGTGTTCGGGCCGCAGAAAGGCGCTACTCCCACGATGATCGACCAGATGGATCACTGGCTCTCCGGCTATGCTGCGCTCGCCGGGAAGAAATACCCAAAAGCCGATCCATGTCATGCAGGCGCAGGCGCTGCCGGCGGTCTCGGCTTCGCGTTCCTCACCTTTTTAAACGCGACCCTGGAATCCGGAATCCAGATCGTCCTGGATGAAACGCATCTGTCCGACCACATCAAAAAGGCTGATATCGTGATCACCGGCGAAGGATGTCTGGACGGGCAGACCGTCATGGGAAAGGCTCCGATCGGCGTGGCAGGGATTGCAAAATCCTTCGGCAAACCGATCATTGCCTTTTCCGGCTGTGTCACCCAAGAGGCTTACACCTGCAATGCGGCAGGGATCGACGCCTTTTTCCCGATCCAGCGGGGCGCAGTCTCTTTAGCGGATGCCATGAATAAAAAAAATGCCGCAGAAAATCTCTGCGACACTGTAGAACAGGTCTTCCGGCTGATCAGGACTTTTTCCGTTTAACCGTCTCAAGCCCGGAGCAGACCTTATCCGCATAGCAGACCAGCCAGCTCTCCCGGTACTTTGGCGGTCTGATATTTAACGGAAACATATGGCATGCGATGATATCACGCTCGATCTCGTTCAGTTTAAAATCTTCGAGCGCGTTTTCAAGCGCTTTTCTCGCGTGATGAAATCCATGCCATTTGTGGGAATCATCCTTTTCATGCCAGTCATACAAGAAATGATCATGGAGCAGCGCTCCGCGGATCAACGCTTTCTCATCGACCGGAATATGCATTTTCCACGCAAGATAAAAGCTGTAATGGGCAACCGAGACACTGTGCCGGAAAACACTCGTACAGCCGTGCTGCATATATCTGCCCGATTCGAGCATCCTCGAATTTTTACACACCTTTTCCAACTCCTGTTTAAAAAACGCTTCCTTCTCCGCCGGCAGCTTCTTTGTCATCTAACCACCTCATTCCCATAGAACCGCTCCAGCACTGCATGAAACTCCTCCGGCACATCCATGTTGACGCAATGGCCGGCTCCCTTTAAAATCACCACTTCCCCCTGCGGTTCATCCGCCTTCCAGTTCCAGACCGCCTGTTTCTCCATCGGGATATCATATTCCCCACACCCGATGATGAGCGGATAGTTTCGCTCCCTTTTCGGATGCACATTGACCATGTGTCCGAGCCCTGCAAGATAGCGGAAGGAACTTTTCGGAAAATGACTGTTCATCTCGTAAAACGCGTCCTGCGCCTCTTTCGTGTACGCGGATACCTTCTTATTCTCTTTCGCGAACCATCTGACCGAGACGAGCGCCCGGAGCATCATGCGCATCTGTTCTCCCGCGTTTTCCTTTTGCATGGTCATATCAAAATTATTGATATTATAGCCGCCAAAACAGGCGAGGGAACTTACATACTCCGGGTAATAGTTCGCAAAATCCTGTGCAAGCACCGCCCCAAGCGAGATCCCGACCAGATGTATCTTTTCGATCTTTTCCGCATCCAGTATTTCCCGGATCCAGACAGACATCTTCTCGATGCCGTCGCCTTTTTTCGTTTTCCGCGACTGTCCATGTCCGATGATATCCAAAAGAAGAATATTATACTGCCCTCCGAAATCTTCCACCTGCCGCGCAAACATATTGTGATCGACAAACGCCGCATGCAAAAACAGGATCCACTCCCGTTTTTCGCCGCCGCTTATATAATATACGATCGGTGATTTTTCCAGTTTCCGTTCTTCCATGCGTCTCTCCCTCTTTTGCACACGCCATGCTCTTTTCCAGGCTGTTTTTCCGTTTCCATAAAAAAACAGAGATGATAAGGATCTCTGCTTCCTGTCATCTCTGTCATCATAGCATATTTTTACTTTTCCGGGAACATCTTTCCAAAGATCATGCGCACCAACGGGCCTGCAAAAAAGATCTGCCAGCAGAGCGCCATCGGGAAATTGAGCGCCGTGGTCTGGATCCAGTTCGGGATCAGGGACGCATTCACTCCTTTAAAAAGCGCGGTCGCCACAAAGCTCATCATCGGGCACATCACACAGACCGTCATCGCAGAGATCGCAAGGATCACGAAGATCAGCTTATCCTCGCCCGGTGTCACAAAGCGGAACGCGAGCTTCTTTGCGAGCGGGCCTGCAAGAAACATTTCAAGCACAAATGCGACAAGCCCCATAAGCCACAGTTCACCGAACGCGAGCACAAATGCTTTTCCAGTCACTCCGCCCATGTCCATGGAAATATTGTATACCACCATCGCGTATACCATCACAAGTACCATCATAATCGTAAAAATAACATCCTGAAATTTTGTCTTTGGCATTTTTTCCTCCTCTTCTGGCACAAAAAATAGTGAGACCTACGCAAATTTATAACTTTCATTTGATTATATGCGTATAATCTCACTACCATTTTCATCTGAGCCATTATGTAATTTTTTATTTCGTAGGTCATTATAGCGCAGATCTTCCGCGCGCGTAAGCCCTTTTTTCTTTTTCTACAAACGTGTAGAACAGCCGCGTATGATCGAACGGTTCTTTGGTCAATTTAACCTATTTTCATAATAATCTTCACACATTCATTGCAATTACTGCTTTTATCTACATTAGAAATATGACACTGTACATTTTTTCCCTGGTCTAGTAATTCCGAAACTCCCTTGCTATAATAACGTGGAATATATCCAAGTAATGTTCCTTCCAGATCCACAATCTTTATCGCATAAACGTCAAATTTATTTCCAATATCCTTTTGCAGAAAAACTTCGTCTCCTCTAGTAACTGTTATTGCATTTGAACAGTCTTCTCCTTGACAGCCTATATAATGTCTAGTTCCTGCCATAAAAAAACTCCGTGAAATATGGTCTTCTTCTGTACTTAAAATGGGGTCTATAAATTCAAGATTGTCAATTGGTAGTCTTGCACCACTGCGTTTCAACAATGTATATTCATCGTATTCCTGCATCCCATACTTTTTTAAAATATCCTTTATATTTTTCCTTTTTCTATCCGGCAGACGACTTGCAAAAATCGGAAATAATTTATTATCTTCATAGGATATGTTTTTATCTGGGAAGCAAAGTAAGAGCGAAAATCCGTCATCAACTGCTTCTTCAATTTCTTCACCATATTGAAATTTATATCCGCCATTTTTTATTAACTGCCCCACAATATACTGTTTCCTAGATCTCTCGGATTTCCAGATCAGATAGAGATAATCCTTTCCATCTTTAGCTGACATCTTCTCCCTCCTTATAAACTGTTTCCAACAGCTGAACCTTTGACAACAAATATCGTTTTATCAATTCCTGCCGTTTTGGAGATAAGATTTCTCCATATTTATTTAATATATCACAAACCGCTGTTTCTGTCACAGTAGTTACTGTCATTTTTGCAAAATCTTTTGTTTGCAAATAATAGTTATCTTTTAGATACCGCAGGACTTCCAAATGTGTTGGTTGCTTTTGATCTTTGCAAGAAATTCTTATAATTGATCTTGATTTTGTTTCTATCAGCGATTTCCACATTAATCTATCTTTTCCTAAATACTGCGATACCTTTTCTTCTTTTACATACGCACAAAGAGATGAACTGTTATCATACAAAGGGCTCAATTTCATATTTCCTTGTTCCAGTATTAATGCCCAGTTACTCTGATGCCTATCCGTATTTCCTATCAGAAAATCAAATATTAAAACCGGCAGAAAATCCTCAAACAAATGTAATGTTTCCAATGCTGTTTTTATCATTTCTATTGAATACCTATCACCTGTTTCCACATCTATAAGCCGGTCTGCGTCAAAACTACGGTATATCGTACTGATACAGTAAATGCCCTCAATCAGAACCATGCCCCTCCGATCCACAATATTATAACTCATAGATCCTTCTCTCCCTTTATAAGTTCCCAGTTCGAATTTTGCACATGGAATGTTTAATAACTGTGCCAAATCACACGCAATACATTCTGAGACATGATCTGTCGTTGCAACATCTTTTTTAAATTTAAACAAACCAACCTGTTCCGTATCCGGATTCATCAACCAAATCTTTTCACTTCTACCGCTACCTTCTGATGCTCCTTCGTATTCTGTCCAAAACGAAAAATCCTTCATTTCAATACATCCCCTCATCCTTGTATAAAAGTGTTACCTCTTTCTTCTCTTTGCCCCTCTATGTGATAAATATATCAAATATCGGTTCTTTGGTCAATTTGCCTTTTTCTCCATCACCTTGCAAAAAATGACTGCCGCCACGGTGCTCGCTATGGTCGCCACCATACCAGGTCCGACGATCGCCGCCGGATTTCCGCTTCCGTACTGGCTGCGGTACGCAATGATGTTTACCGGAATGAGCTGCAACGAAGATATGTTTAAGATCAAAAAAGTACACATCTCCTTTGACGCCACGCCGTTTCCGCTTTTCTTCTTTCCATTCTGAAGTCCCCGGAGCTCTTCCATCGCCTTTAACCCCGCCGGTGTTGCCGCCCAGCCAAGCCCGAAGACATTCGCGATAAAATTGGTCGCTATGTACTGAAATGCCTTATGTCCTTTCGGAATCCCCGGAAACAGAAAACGCAGATAGGGCATGAGACGTTTTGCCGCATTCTCAATGATGCCCGCCTCCTCCGCGATCCGCATGAGGCCGACCCAGAAAGACATGACTCCAACCATCGTGATCCCGAGCGCGACCGCTTCTTTTGCCGAGCTTAACGCCGCATCGGTGACGGACGGGAGCGTGCCGCTTAACGCCGCGTAAATGATACCGGTCAGTATCATGAATCCCCACAGATAATTCAGCATACCTGCCCCTTTCTTTTTTTGTTCATTTTATGTTGCATAATACCGGTTTGTTCCAACATATGATAAAACCAAGCACATTCCTTAGGATCTTCCATGAAAAAAATCTCGTTTCACCATATGTTCCAGAAAAAATATCTTCCCATATACGGCATCTTCGCCACCCTGTCCGCCTTTTCCTTTCTTCTGCTCTCCCAGCCGGCGGATGGCAGCTTAAAGAAAACTTACACAAGTTTTGACTGTTTCTGCACCGATCTGTTCCGGGAGAGCATCACCTCAAACACCATAAACCTGCATTATACGCTTGCCAATCCCGCTTCCTACGGGATAAAGGACTACAAGGTATCGCTTGGTTCGATCGGAAAGAAAAGCCATGAGCGGTCGCTTCTGGAATTGGAAAACGCAAACCACATCCTATCCGGTTTTTCCAGGGAGCAGCTGTCCGTTCCCGAGCAGATGACCTACGATGTCCTCTCCGACTTCATCAATGCAGAGCTGTCCGGTTCCGCCTACTATTACTACGACGAGCCACTCCGATCCTCCACCGGCACACAGGCAGAACTCCCGATCCTGCTTGCGGAGTACACCTTTCGCAACGAGAAAGATGTGACCGATTATCTGGAACTTCTTTCCGGGCTGGATACCTATTTTGAAGGGATCTGCACATTTGAGCAGGAAAAATCCGAGGCAGGGCTTTTTATGTCCGGGTTTGCCGCAAAAAATATCATTGCCCAGTGCGAGCAGTTTTTAAACAGTAAAGATGACCATTATCTGGTAAACACGTTTACCACACGGATCGATGCCGCAGGCTTTTTAACTTCTGAACAGAAAGATGCCTATAAGGCAAAAAACAGCCAGATCTTCACGGAGCATGTCCTTCCTGCCTACGAACATTTGAAAAACTGCATGAATGAGCTCTCCGGCACCGGAAACAATGAAAAAGGGCTCTGCCATCTTCCGGATGGGAAGAACTATTATACCCTGGTGATCCGCTCCTGCGCCGGCACTTCCGACTCCATCCCGGAGCTGGAAGCACTGGTCAAAAACAGACGTGATTCCGACCTTTCCGGGATCGGCGCCCTTTTAAAAAAGAATCCGTCGCTTGCCGTGGCATCCGAATCATATGACCTTTCAGACAGTGATCCGACCGCGATCTTAAACCATTTAAAGGATGTGATCACCGAGGATTTTCCTGCCCCGGTCGAAACAACGTTTACCGTAAAATATGTCGATGACGCCCTAAGCGACTATCTTGCTCCCGCATTTTACCTGACCGCGCCGATCGACGACATTTCACAGAACTGCATTTACATCAACCCGAAAAGCAACTACACAAAAATGAAACTGTTCACCACACTTGCCCACGAAGGTTATCCCGGCCATCTCTACCAGACCGTCATGACCTCCACCTACGGCATTCCCACGGTGCGTTCGATCTTAAACTACCCGGGCTATACCGAAGGATGGGCTACCTATGTGGAAATGCAGTCTTACCACTATGCCGGTCTCGATGAGGATCTCGCCACACTCCTGCAGCTAAACCAGTCCGCCATTTTAAGCCTGTACTCCACCGCCGATTTTGGCATTCACTACGAAGGCTGGTCACTGGATGACACCCGGGACTTTTTCGCCAAATACGGTTTTACCGATCCGTCCACCATTCAGGAAATTTATGAACTGATCGTGGAGGAACCCGGTCACTACCAGAAATATTACATCGGCTATCTCAAGTTTCTGCAATTACAGGAGCAGGCAAGATCCATCTTAAAAGACGATTACTCCAATGCCCGTTTCCATGAAGCCATCCTGCGCATGGGGCCTGCACCTTTTCCGATCCTCGAAAAGTATCTGCCGGTATATCTTTCCGCAGAAAATCAAAAAGGTACAGTCAGCTGACCTGACTGTACCCTGATCTTACAGATACCTCTTTACATTTCCTCAATGATCCGTCTTGCATCTTCTTCGGCGACCATTCTCGCATAGCTTCCGTTTTCAAATTCCATGACTGCGCCGATTCCTTTCTGGAATACGAAACGCAGCTTTCCGTCGCGCACCTTTTTATCGGTATAAAGCTTATGGATCAGTTCCTCGCGGTCGATATAATCCGGGATCTCGGTCGGCAGTCCTGCCTTTTTAAGCAGTGATACCACACGATCCACATCCGCCGCGCTGATGTAGCCATAGCTGTTTCCGAGGCGTACCTCCGCGGTCAGTCCGATGCCGAGTGCCTCGCCGTGCAGAAGCTGATAGCCGCTTACCGTCTCGATTGCGCGCCCTACCGTATGTCCGAGATTTAAGATCTCACGCAGACTCTTTTCCAGCTCATCCTTCATGACAACTTCATATTTGATCCGGCAGTTCTGCTCTGCCACATGCTCAAGCACCTCTGGTTTAAACGCGAAGATGTCATCCATATGATCTTCCAGATAGGCAAAGAACTCGATGTCCGCCATGCACGCGTGTTTGATCGTCTCCGCAAGTCCGCTCACAAGCTGACGCTTCGGCAGTGTCTTCCATGACGCGATATCGATATACACCTTTTTCGGCTGATTAAAAAGCCCGATCAGGTTCGTTGCAAGCGGTGTGTCCACCGCCGTCTTTCCACCGATCGACGCATCCGCCGCCGCGAGCAGTGTCGTCGCGTAATTCAAAAACGGGATTCCCCTTCCGAATGTTCCCGCCACAAAACCGGCAAGATCCGTCACAACGCCGCCGCCGACCGCAATGATACAGCAGTCTCTGCGAAATCCCGCCGCAAGCATCGCGTCTTCGACTTCTTCTTTGGTCTTTCTGACCTTGCTTTTCTCTCCATTCGGAAATACAAAAAGCTGCGCCGTAAATCCCGCTTCGGTAAGCAGGTTACAGATCTTTTCCGCATGCAGATCCTTTACGATATCATCGGTCACGACAGCGAACTTATGTAAACCGCCAACCAGGCCATTCTTTAAGTCATTGACCAGTTTCTCTTCGAGTCCGTATCCGATCTCGATATCGTAGGAATCATCCACGACTTTCTTTAATCCAACGTGAAAATTGCTCATAAACTCCTCCTTTTTCCTTTATCTTTTATCCTTACCGCTCCAAAAGCGCCTGATAGACATCACGCTTGCTGATCCCCCGATCCTTTGCCACAAGCTTCATCGCTTCCTTACGGTCTGTTCCCTGATCTTCATAATACGCCATGTGTTCCTGTAACGTCATGGCCTCCCATTCTTTCTGCTGCTCTATTTTAAGCTCCGCGCGGCTTTTTCCTTCGATCACGATCACATATTCCCCGCGTGGCTCATTTTCCTGATAAAACGAAAGCGCTTCCGCAAATGTCGTCGGAAAAACTTCCTCATGTTTTTTGGTCAGCTCCCTGCAAAGCCGGATCCTCCGGTCACCCAATACCGCGTAAAGCTCTTCAAGTGTCCGGATCAGATGATGCGGCGCCTCATAGACAATGATCGTGCGGGTCTCTTTTTCCAGTTCCTTTACGATCTCCGCCCGCTCTTTTTTCTCGCGCGGCAGAAATGCCTCAAAGCAAAAACGTCTGGTCGCAAGCCCCGACATCGTGAGCGCCGTAATGCAGGCGGCAGGTCCGGGCAGCGATGTCACCTCGATCCCCTCTTCCATGCAGATACGCACCAGATCCTCTCCCGGATCGGAAATGCCGGGCGTTCCCGCATCGGTGATGAGCGCGATATTTTTTCCCTCGCGCAGCTTCTCAACCAGCTGATACGCCTTCTCGATTTTATTGTATTCATGATAGCTTGTCATCGGCGTTTTGATCTCGAAATGATTCAAAAGCCGGATGGAATTTCTGGTATCCTCCGCAGCTATCAGATCTGCTTCCTTTAATGTCCGAAGCACCC
Source organism: Lachnospiraceae bacterium (assembly GCA_902363825.1). Taxonomy (GTDB): domain Bacteria; phylum Bacillota; class Clostridia; order Lachnospirales; family Lachnospiraceae; genus Roseburia_D; species Roseburia_D yibonii. The sequence goes on along the minus strand of CABJBK010000014.1, from coordinate 72,555 downwards.
GGAACGTGATATCCTCCAGATTTCCGATCGGTGTCGCACACAAATATAATTTTCCTGCCATAATCTGACTCTCTGTCAATCCCTCATCCAATTTTAATATCCGTAAATATCAATGATCTCGTGCGTATAAACGCCCTGCTTTTCATATACGATCAGCGGTTTTTCCACGGTCATCCTCGGATTTCCTCCACGGATCCCACCGATCAGCACCATATTCGGCTCTTTATCCACAAACGGATACACCAGTTTCATGCGCTTCGGCTCGATCTTATACTTTGTCATGGTCACCATGATCTCCGCCAGACGAAACGGACGGTGTACCATATAAAAGCGGCCGCCCGGCTTTAAGAGCTTCGCGCTCTGTTTTACAACGTCATCCAGCGTGCAGAGCACCTCATGCCTCGCGATATATTTTGCCTCTTCGCTGTTCTTTAACCCATGCTGTCCGATCATATACGGCGGGTTTGTCGTGATCACGTCAAACGAAGACGGCGGAAACAGCATGGATGCCTCTTTGATATCTCCATCCACGATCGATACCCGCTCCTCCAGCTGATTATAGGCAACACTTCTGCGCGCCATATCCGCGCTCTCTTTTTGGATCTCAAGCCCGGTGAAATGTCTGCCCTCGGTTTTCGCTTCCAAAAGGATCGGTATAATGCCGGTTCCCGTTCCGAGATCCAGCACCTCATCCCCTTTTCGCACCTCGGCAAAACCGGAGAGTAAGACCGCGTCCATGCCAAAGCAGAAACGCTTCGGATCCTGGATGATCGAATACCCATTGCGGTTTAGATCATCAAACCGTTCTCCCGGATGTAAAAAATCACTTTGCGTCATCGAGTTTCGATTTTCCTCCCTTGTCCTCCAATGCGGAAAGTTCCTTTAATTCCTGCGCGGACAGCTTCAGATTCTCTTTTCTTCTGCGCGGGCGGAATTTCAGTTCCTTTACCTTATACTCGCGCAGTTCCTTCTCATCGTTGACCTCAACGATCACCTTGACTAACTGGCGTAAAACATTGACGCTTTGCACTTCGCCCCTGACTCCGTCTATCGTTGTTACGGTATCTCCGATATTCGGCAGACGGCTGTTTAGGTACTCATAGGTCTCTTCCTCATTCTTCAGACAGCACATCAGTCTGCCGCAGACACCCGAAATCTTGGTCGGGTTTAAGGAAAGGTTCTGCTCCTTTGCCATCTTTATGGATACCGGCGCAAACTCGGACAGATACGATTTACAGCAGAGCTCCCTGCCGCAGATGCCGATCCCGCCGAGGATCTTGGTCTCATCACGGACACCGATCTGGCGCAGCTCGATTCTGGTGCGGAATACCGAAGCCAGATCCTTTACCAGCTCACGGAAATCGATTCTTCCATCCGCCGTAAAATAAAACAACAGCTTGTTATTGTCAAAGGTATACTCCGCCTCTACCAGTTTCATCTCAAGCTTGTGCTTTGCGATCTTTTCGAGACAGATCTTAAACGCGTCCTTTTCTTTTTCTTTATTGCGCCGTTCCTGTTTTTCATCTTCTTTGGTGGCAACACGGATCACAGACTTTAACGGCTGTACGACCTTGTCATCCGCAACCTCCCTGGGTGCGATCATGACCGTTCCGTACTCCACGCCTCTTGCGGTCTCGACGATCACATGCGTCCCCACCTTCATATCACATTCCGCAGGATCAAAATAATATATTTTTCCCGCGCTGCGGAATCTGACACCTACTACTTTTACCATTCTAATTCTCCTTTATCGTCAACAGCAGCAATTCAATGACCAGATCAAAATTAACATTTGCGTTTAAGCGGATCTTTGCCTTCTCAAGCGCTTCTAAAATGTTTTCGATCCCGCCATAAGAGCTTCTGCTGGCTTCTTTCTTAATCTCATAGACCTCTTCTTTAAAAATCAGTTTATTTACATCGGCAGTTGCCTTATAAAGCAGCACATCCCGGTACCAGATCATGATCAGGTCAAAATAATCGTTGATCTGCAGCTTGTAATTTGAGATCTGCTTGACTGCCTCAGTCATCTCATAAAGTTCAATATCATCCAGACGCTTGATCAGCTGAAGCGCCGAATTTTTGATCTCGTTAAAATCTTCGGACTCCGCGAGCTCGATCGCCTTGCCCACATTTCCCTGCGCAAACGCCACGCACACATCTGCCTTGTAATCCGGGACTTCGTAATTTTCCATCAGATATGCCTTGATCTTCTCATCCGGAACCGCTTTTAAGCTGAGACGCACGCATCTCGAAAGGATCGTCGGCAGAAAGATCTCCGCGTTGTTGGTCAAAAGAAGGATCACCGCGTAAGCCGGCGGTTCCTCGATGGTCTTTAACAACGCGTTCTGCGCCTGCACGTTCATCTTTTCCGCCTCGTCCACGATATAAACCTTGTATGGGCTGCTGTACGGCTTTACCCCGATGTCATTGTTGATCTGGCTTCTGATGTCATCTACAGAGATCGTATTCGGTTTTTCATGCTGCAGATAAATGATGTCCGGCTGATTTTTGCCAAGTGCCTGCTTGCAGGAATGACATTCCATACAGGGCTCCGTTCCTTTCTTTTCACACTCAAGCGTCATGGAAAACGCGTCCGCGATCATCTTCTTTCCGCTCATATCCGGTCCGTCTAAGATATAAGCATGAGATACCTTATCTGTTTTTATCGCGTTCTGCAGATGCTCAATGATCTGCTCATGTCCTAAAATATCCTGAAATCCTGCCATTTGTCTTCCCTCCTGCCTGCTTGTTTTTATGTCAGTATATCGAGCAAAAGTCCCTCGATCTCACCGATCTTATTTAGTATGGCGATATGATCTGTCTCATCCTTGATCAGTTCTTCCGCCAGCTCATTTAAATTCTCGTCAACCAGCCGGATGATGCCGTACACCCGGTGTCTTCCCTTTCGGTCGAGGAAATTCTCCCTCGAAAATTTGTGGGAACGGTTCACGATCTCATTCATGAAATCCCGGATCAGCCCGCGGTATTTTTTCATATCACGGATATCCATATGCCTTGCGATCAGCTGCCCCTGCACCGAAATGTTGTTGAGCAGCAGATTTAATTTTTCTTCGAGACTCGCGTCCGCGATCGCGCTGGTCAATGTAAACTTGAATGTTCCATCGTCCTGCTGTACCGGTGTCGTTCCCTCCACCGGCGCGGAAGATGTTGTCTGATTTACTCTGATATCCATGATATCCCACCCCCGTTGCCTATTGTTCTATATCGGCTTTTATGTAGGAAACCAGTTCTTTGCAGGTAGTGTTTTTCTCCGTATTTTCAAACCATCTGCAAATTCCTGCCGCCTTTAATCTCTCTGCGGAAAAATCCACGCTGTCCGCGAGGAAACGTCTGCAAAGCTCCGCGTAATTCGGCTCCTTTTGCGCCCTTTCCCTTGTAAGCGCCCGCAAAAGCCGCTCGCCGTCCTCTACTTCCACATAAAGCGGAACGAGCTTTTCCGCTCCAAAATAATCCCGCATTTTCACATAAGATTCCAGTGTCCCGATGACCAGATAATTGTCCGTGGCAAGATCGATCTGACCATCATCCACCGTAAAATACTTCCAGACGCCGCAGATCGTATCATAAGCCCGAAGCTCAATAATCTTTCCCTCAGCCTCCAGTTTCTTTTGCGTTTCTTCCGTGACGAAATGGTACTCAACACCTTCCTGTTCCCCGACACGGATCGGTCTTGTGGTATAAGGCACGATCGTCTTCAACGACAGCCAGCTCTCTTCCAAGAGCATCTTAAAGAGCGTATCTTTTCCGGATGAACTTTTTCCCAACAAACAGTATATCTTTCCCATATCATTTCTCTTTCTTAATTATAATATAGTCTTTAAAAATTGACAACGTTTATCCAACCGTCTTCCACAGTTCCCTGGACATTGAGCCCCAGTTTTCCACAATTTCTCATGTTTTCCACGACCTGTCCGGTGATCTGCTCGCCCGGCACCAGCATCGGTATCCCCGGCGGATAAAGATACACATACTCTGCTGCGATCTTTCCCTCCGCCTGATCTAATGAAACTTTGCGCACTCCCCCGTCCACCGCATCCGCGATCTCCATTTTCTTTTCGTTTTCCCGATAGACACGTTTGATGAAATCACCGGAAGCATCTTTTTTAGATCCGAGTGTCCCGTCCACTGCAAGAAGCGCCTCTGCAAGCCTGTCAAATCCCTCTTTCCGGTCCATGATACTTGTCATCGCGGTCACATAAAACCCGGATGCCATCTCCATCTGGAGCCCGTAACGCGAAAGCAGAATATCATAGAGCTCCTGCCCCGTCATATCCGTATCTCTCACCGACAGGATCAGTTTGGACGGGTCAAAATCAAAGGCTTCTTCCGTGCCAAAATCTGATCTCTTTAAAATTTTGATTTTTTGCAGTTTTTTCGTTTTTTCAAAAAATTCCCGCAATCTCGCTTCGTAATCGGAAAAGAGCCGCCCGCCGTCCTTTTCCAGCATACGCACACACTTCTCGATCCCCGCCATGAAAATATAAGAAGGAGAACTTGTTTCGTAGATCCCGAGGAATTTCCTCATCTCTGCTTCCGAAACCCAGTCTGACTGCAAATGCAAAAGCGCGGTCTGCGTAAACGCCGGAAGCGTCTTGTGGATGCTCTGGATCACAACATCCGCGCCAAGTGCCTTTGCCGACACCGGAAATGCCTCCGAAAAGCCGAAATGCGCGCCATGCGCCTCATCCACGATGAGCGGGATCCTGTGTTCATGCACGATCCGCGCGATCGCTTCGATATCCGAAACCACACCGTCATAAGTCGGAGATGTAATGACAACGGCATCGTACTTTTTTTCTCCCGCCAGCGCCAGGCGCACCTCATCCGGCCGGATCGCTCCCTGTATCCCCACCTCTGTGATCTGCGGATACAGATAGTCCACCGAAAGTTCGCGCAGATATGCCGCATGATAGACCGCCTTATGGCAGTTGCGCGCCATCAGCAGTCTGCCGCGTTTCGGGACTGCAGCGCTTACCGCTGCAAGCAGTCCGCAGGTGCTTCCGTTCACGAGATAAAAGGTCTGTTTCGCGCCAAACACCTTTGCCGTGTGCGCCATGCCATCTTTTAAGATCCCTTCGGGATGATGCAGGTTGTCAAATCCGTCGATCTCCGTGATATCGATCTGATAAGGATTTGGGAAGAAAAGTCCGGCGCGTTTATGTCCCGGCATATGAAACGGATAGGTTTCGCCCGTTGCGTATTTCTCTAATTTCTGATCCAGCTGCTCCATATTTTCCCTTATCTTCTTCTCCGTCTTCTGCGCTTCTTCCATTTCTTCGACGCCTTGATCGTCTTATACGGGCTTCGGTTATTTCTGTCGATGGAAACCCTTCTTCTCCAGATCTGGAATTTGGAGAACGCAAAGAGTGCAAGCAGCACAACTGCCACTACCGCCACAATGCCAAGAAGGATGCGTAAGATCACACGGAAATTGATCCGAAATGTCTTTTCCTTCGTCTGCTCCGTATCGGTAAGCGTCTCGGTCTCCTGCTCTGTATCGGTCTGTGCATCGACATTTCCAAATGCGAACGGCTCCACGGTCGCGCCGGTCTTTACGATATCCGCGCCGCCAACGACACGATCCGCATAGGTATAGCTGATCCTGCCCGCCACATTTCCGCTCGCGTTGCTGTCATCCACCGTCGGGACCGCGTCGGTAAACGTGGCTGTCTTCGGAATGACGATCGCTCCATTTGTATCTATATTCACGAATTTTTCGTTTGTATTAAAATCTCCGGTATCCACATCACCGCCGGACAGTCTTGTCTCATTATCCGCAATGTTTAGGATTTGGAAATTGTCAAAGCAGTAGTCAAACAGCGCACGGCTGTCATCCCACTGTCCCGGGGACTGCACATCCATCACCACACAGATCAACGTCATGCCGTCCTTCTGCGCATAGGTCACAAGTGTGGAGTTTGCGGCTTCGGTGTATCCTGTCTTTCCGCCGACACAGTATTCATACACATGCTTCGCCGTGCGAAACGGATGCAGCATGCAGTTGTGGTTCTGAAGCGGCGTCTCGTCCACATGCTTATTGGTCGGCGGTATCATATAGGATGGCGTTCCGGTGATGATGCGGAACATCTCATTCTGCCATGCCGCCTTTGCGATCAGCGCCATATCGTAGGCACAGGTATAATGATTTTCATCCTGAAGCCCGTGCGGATTGTTAAAATGCGTATTCTGGCAGCCCAGTTCCGCCGCCTTCTGATTCATCATGGAGACAAAGTTCTCCATGGTGCCGCCGATGTGCTCCGCCACCGCATATGCACACTCATTCGCGGATTCGAGCATGACCGCGTAAAGACACTGCTCCAAAGTCATCTGCTCTCCGACATCACGGGCGATACCGGACCCCTCTGTCTTGTATACCGCGTCACTGGAAAAAGTGACCGTATCACTTAAGTTTCCGTTTTCCAACGCCAAAAGCGTCGTCATGATCTTGGTGATACTCGCCGGATAATGGGCATCCATGCTGTTTTTCTCATACAGGATCGTGCCTGTACTTGCCTCCATCACGATCGCGGACGCGGACTGCACGTCCGGCGCCTCCGGCCAGAAATCTGCCGCCTGTACTTTTCCCGGATTTATAGTAATAGAACATACCGCACACACGATCGCAACTGCCATGCATGCAGCTCTTTTTATTTTCTTCATGGTAATAACTCCTTTAAAATTCCGTCTCAAACCTCAAACGATACAATTTCTAGTATAATATTGAATTTTGCCTGCCGCAACACTTTTCCCATATTTTTTCCCGTCCAGGGGAAGAAAATACTTTTTTTCACCCTGTAGTTATAGTAAAATGAAATCTGGTATTAAAATTTTGATAAAGAGGTATTCGATGAGACTTAGAAATATTAAAGGTGCGACAGAAGCGATCGAAAGCAGTCCTTACTGTATCCAGGCACCGGCTGAAATGAAAAATCACTGGAGAGAATTTTTCGGAAACGACAATCCGATTCATATTGAAGTGGGAATGGGCAAGGGGCGCTTTTTGATGAACCTCGCCGCATTACACCCGGATATCAACTACATCGGTATCGAACGCTACACCAGCGTTCTTTTCCGCGCGATCCAGAAAATGGAGGAGGCGCCCCTGCCGAATGTCCATTTTATCTGTATGGACGCAGATGAACTTCCTGAGGTTTTTGATGAAAAGAGCATTGATAAGATCTATCTGAATTTTTCCGATCCGTGGCCAAAAGACCGTCATGCCAAGCGCAGACTGACTTCCAGACAGTTTCTTGCCCGCTATGACCAGATCTTAAAGCCGGACGGTGTCCTGGAATTCAAGACAGACAACCGGGATCTTTTTACATTTTCGCTCGAGGAAGTTTCCGAAGCCGGCTGGACGCTAAAGGCATCCACCTTTGATCTGCACAACGATCCGGTTTTAAGCGAGGGCAACATCATGACCGAATATGAGGAGAAATTTTCCTCCAAGGGCAATCCGATCTGCAAAATGATCATCTGCCGTTAAAGCGGAACATCTGCTCCGTCACTGCATCTCCGGGATTTAAGACGATAAAATTATCGTCATAATCTCCGGAGATGATTCTTTTTAAGATATCGCACGAACCCGTGATCTTTTCTTTCTTTAGCGGGAGATAACGGCATATCTCCTCCGCGTTTTTTTCTGTTTCTTCTATATTATGTGCACCGGTGTCGATCACATCGACGGTATGATACCCTCCGTAGATCGCATCTAAGATCTCCGGCGCATTTTCTCCGTAAGTTTCCGTGATCTCCTTGCACTGCCCCAGTACAGATTTTTTGTCTTTGATCCATCCACCGGTCAGGTACAGATGCCCTGCCTGTATTTTCGAGCGGCAGGTGCGCCCCTCTGTTTCCCGGTACAATAGCTGGCTGATACAGTCATCAAATCTTGGCAGAACCAGTCTGGTGTTTTCACTTATGAGCCCGACCGTGCCGTATCCACAAAGTCCATATGTCAGAACGATCTCATCCACATTCTGATGTTCACTTATCAACACCGAGAGCCTTTCTTTTAACTCTTTTGGATGTTCATGCATACCGCGCGGCTGCTCTATGATCTCCGGAAGCACACTTTGCCCCGCGCAGGCTTTTTTCAGTTCCTCTGCAAGCATCCCACAGGATACGATCAACCGTTTCATTTTTTCCCTTTCCGCATATACTCTTATTATAAGGAGGATTTTCCATGAAAATGACCAGAATGATTTTCTACCGTCTTTACAAACATGATCTTTACCGAAAAGGCATCCCTACGATCAAAAAGTCGTTCCGTGAAGTAAAAAAATACTTCAATTCCAAATAAGCACTGGACTTTTTCTGTTTGGCATTGTAAAATGTCTTTTGGCAATAAATTTCAGGACAAAAAAAAGCACCGACCCTGTAGCTACCTACAAAACCGATACTTTAGTATGCGCCTTCAGGGGTTCGAACCCTGGACACCCTGATTAAGAGTCAGGTGCTCTGCCAGCTGAGCTAAAAGCGCTTGTTCTTGTCGAACGCAAGATATATTATATTATAGGTTTCTAAAAAATGCAACACTTTTTTTTAGAAATTTTCAAAAAAAATTTAAGGAGACATTTATGAAGGTACAAGAGAGATTATTAAACTACGTTTCCTGCCATACGACATCCGAAGACGACCAGGAAAACATTCCAAGCACCAGCCGTCAGTTCACACTGGCGCACATGCTGGAAAAAGAACTGACGGACATGCATCTGTCCCAGGTAACTGTAGATGAGCACTGCTACGTCTATGGGCTTCTGCCTGCGACCCAAGGCTATGAATCCAAAAAAGCGATCGGCTTTATTTCCCATATGGATACTGCCCCGGATGCTTCGGGCGAAAATGTAAAACCTCAGGTAATTCCTGATTACGATGGAAAAGACGTTCTGTTAAAGGGAACCGGTGACCTCTTAAAAGTCAGTGATTTCCCGGAACTGAAAGATTTTAAGGGCCGCACCCTCATCACAACGGATGGAACCACGCTGCTCGGCGCGGACGATAAAGCAGGGATCGCGGAGATCTTAACCGCAGTGGAAGAGATCATCCGTGAGGACATTCCACACGGCGACATCTGGATCGGTTTCACCCCGGACGAAGAAGTCGGACGCGGGGCGGATCTTTTTAACCTTGATTATTTCAAGGCAGATTACGCTTACACGGTTGACGGCGATTACGAAGGCGAGATCGCCTATGAAAACTTTAACGCCGCCGCTGCTTCTTTTAAGATCAAGGGCGTAAATGTCCATCCGGGTTCCGCAAAGGACATCATGGTAAACGCCGCCGCTGTTGCCTGCGAGATCCAGAGTCTTTTGCCGGAAGCAGAAACACCGGAACACACCGAAGGACGCGAGGGCTTTTTCTCGCTGATGCATATGTCCGGCGAGATCGCGCACGCAGAGCTTTCTTATATCATCCGCGATCATGACAGAAAACGGTTTGAGGAACGCAAGGCGCTTCTTACTTCCATCGCGGATCAGATGAACAAAAAATATCATGCGGATACCGTATCCTTAACCGTAACCGACAGCTATTACAATATGCTTGAGGTCATGAAGGATCATATGTATGTGATCGAGATCGCAAACGAAGCGATAAAAACGGTCGGCATTCCGCTTGTTTCCACTCCGGTGCGCGGAGGTACCGACGGTGCCCGGTTAAGCTATATGGGTCTGCCGTGTCCGAACCTCGGAACCGGCGGCTACGGATTCCACGGCCCGTATGAACACATTACCGTAGAAGGCATGGAACATGCAGTAAAGATCATTAAGGAAATTGTAAAACATCCGGTTGAAAAATAACAGCGACAGAGACGGGATGCGTTCCTCGTCGCCATTACAAAAAACGATCGCAGAGATTTCTCTCCGCGATCGTTTTTATTTTAACATTCTTTACATATTCGCAAATAATGCCGCGATCTCTTCCGGTGTCATTTTCCGGTTTGGATCTGCATCTGCCGCCGGTGCAGGCGTTGGCTCCGGTGCTACTTCCGGTTCTGATGCGGCTTCCGCCTCCGGTGTCACTTCCGGTTCCGGCGCTGCCTCCGGCTCCGGCTCATTCTGCATACTTGCAAGCAGTGCCGCGATATCGTCAGGCCCCATCATCTTGTTCGGATCATCGGCTTCCGGTTCCGGTGCCGAATGTTTTGCAAGTGCCTCAAGCGCTGACTTCGGATGCGGTGCCTCTTCCTGAACCGGTTCCGGTGCTGCTTCCGGTTCCGCCATAACTTCCGGCTCTAATGTCGGTTCCGGCTGAATTTCTGGCTCTGGTGTCGGCTCCGGCTCGCTCTGCATACCTGCAAGCAGTGCCGCGATATCATCCGGGCTCATCATCTTGTTCGGATCATCCATTACAACCGGTTCTTCGGTCTGTCCCGCATCTGCTGAAATTTCCGGCTCTGCCATCGGCTCCTCTTCCTCGATCACCTCAGATACTTCGTCTTCGGCAGGGATCAGTTCCGGCTCGGTGATGACATCTTCATCCGCGTCCTCGGTCGGAATGATCTCCGGCTCCACCTCGTCAACATCCGGCATGATGTCCGGTTCGCTTATTACCTCTGCTGCATCCGCGAGCTGCTCTGGCAGTTCTTTCTCCATCTTCTGGAACAGATCCGCCAGTTCATGGCTCATCTCGTCCAACATCTCTTTCTGCTGTGCCAGCAGCTCTTTGTTGGACTGCTCTAACAGATTTTCGAAACCATATACTTTCTCCATCATTCTGTCATTGCTGTTCATAAGCGCATCTGTATTTTCTTTACTGCGGCTGATCGTGATCTTCGCGATCGCCTTCTGGATTGAGATGATCTCATCCTTAGGCGCTTTTACTTCTTTTCTGGCTTCACCGATCTGTTTTTCTATTTCCGTAAAATGCTTCCGTAACAACAGATAGGATGCCTTCTGCGATTTAAAAACCTCCTCATAAAGTTCTTCCATTTTTTTCTGACGTTCCTCGCTCTGCCGCAGGCTCATATTCACAAGAAGATATACGAGCACCAGCATGATCACCGCTATGATCGCCATGTTAATATAACTTTGTGAATCATTGATCATAATGTACAATTCTACGACCAGTAAAGCGGTAAGTGCCATTACTGAAAAAAGAATTGCGAATTTCTTACGATTCTTCCCCATGAGACGTTTCCTCCATCTAATGTAATATTCATCCATTTCTTTTCTCTAATATAGCACAAAAGCCGCTCTGCGACAACCACAGAACGACAAAATGTGCGCTTCGGTCCAACCGGAGCAGATGCTTTATTTTCTTATGATTCTTAACTGTTTTTTATATCCCGCACGCTTTGCAAACTTCCTTTGTCCACCGTTTTTCATCCAACAGCAGTTCCTCATGCTGCAGGTCAAATTCCCGGATGTCCGGATTCGCAAAATACTTGAAATACCGTTTCAAATATTTCTCTCCCATTTTCTTTGCGTAAAATACATGAATGACGGTTCCCGGCACCTCGATCTTGGTGCCGACTTTCGTATAGAGATCCGTGCAGAACTGATTTTTCATCGATTCCCTGGAAATAAAGGAAAAATCCATCCCGCTGTTTATTCCCATCATTTTCATAAATTTCTTTATGTACTCGGATCTGTCGCTTTCCTCGTTCATTTTCTTCTCCAGTTTCTTTTTCAATCCGGAGCTTCCATTTCCGGTGATCAGCGGATAAAACACCGGTATCATGAGCGCTGTCTCTAATTTTGCCAGCCACTTTGGCGCCTGATCCATGTCACTGGAACCGATCATCGCATGATCGATGTGGACATTCTGCCGGCTCACCAGCAAAGATACGACCGAACCTCCGAGTGAGCAGCCGTATGCCGCAAATATTTTCCCGTCAAACCGTTCTTTGATAAACGCTTCGATCTTTTCTGTCTCATCCAATTCGGAAACAAATGTCGTGTTCTCTGTCTCATCAAATCCGCTGTAGCTTACCACAAGCGTGTAAAAGTGCTGCTGCAGAAGGTCGAGAACATGTCCGAAATTATTTTTCCAGTAACAGCAGGTTCCCGGAAAGAGCATGATAACCGGCTTCTCCTGATCTCCAAATTCATATACTTTCATTTCTTCCACTCCCAGTCCGTACATTTTCTACGATATATTTTTGTTCTTTGGTTAGTTAGGACTAATGTATATTTTAACACACTGCATATTGAAGTGCAAATTGAAGAAACCGCAATCTTACGAAAGTGTAAGTTTCTCCCCCGAAAATGTAAGCCAATTCGATGGTGGATCGTTTTGTCCCCCACTACTCGGGAGTTTGACAGTTGAATATTTAAAAAAGTTATCGCAGGTCGCATAAAACCTACATTTTTTATGTCAATTTTTTCGTTTTACTATGCACCTGTTTGTAATAGTGTTGTATGCTTAAAAGAAAAAGAATTTTGTGTTATGTATATTGCAGTTACAGGTAGTAAAAACAATAAAGATGTTTACATTTATCAGTCATGCCGAAAAGAAGACGGGAAATCATCTTCTCGTATCTATAAAAAGCTCGGAAAATACAACTCTTTGTTGGAACAGTTCAATGGTGATGATGAAAAACTTATGGCCTGGGCTAAAAGCGAAGCCGCCAAAGAAACCGAACTCTACAATGAGCGCACTGGGAAAGTTACGGTTGAATTTCGCAGGCTGCCTGCATTCCTATGAACAAGGCACGTTCCTTTCATGCCGGTTATGTCTTATGATGGAACAGAAAAAGAGCCTGCAAAACGCATTAAAATAAAACGATCTCTCGTTATATTTCCGTTTTGCAGGCTCCTTATAGTCTTCTGCTATATTCAGCTCGTTTACAAACTCTTGCGCTGTGGGATCATCTTTAAGGATTCTCGATGTTACCGAAATCAAGGTTCCGGCTCCTCTGTCCAGTCTGATGGTCCGCCCACTGGCTCATTTTATTCAGTTATCGTATCTGTTCAGAACCCCCGTTAGTTGAAAATGATATCCGGGGTTCCGTTCAGTGCTTCGCGGATAGCTGTGAAAGCATTTATTCCATGCTTACGGGCTGATCCGATATAGCTCATGATTGTAAGATATTCCTGTGCACCTTTTTCACTCCGGAAGCATCCAGAAACCTTGGTTTTTACTTTTACCATTCTCAGATCACGTTCCGCCTGATTGTTATCAAAGGGTACACAGAGATTCTTTAAAAACAGGCAGACTGACTCCTTGTAATTATCCAGTCTGCAGATCAAATTTAATACTTTGCTTTTTTTCTTCCGACCGCGCTTTTTAGCTGAAGTTTCAGGAAGTGGATTTTCCCCATATGCAGTTTTGATGATGGAATCATACTCCATATCAAATTTATAGCGGTGATAGCAGCTGACCTCATCCTTACCGGAAAGAAGTGCTTTATCATGTACCTTTTTCATATCGAGCAGAAGCTCCTTAAACCTGACTGCCCATGTCTGCTCCGGATGGTTTTTCCATCTACGCGGGTGCCGGTTTCATCACAATGGACCAGTCCAAGCGTGATCATTTTCAGACGGATCCGCTCATAAGTATCTTTCAGCGCTTCCGCACAGTAGGTTACCATGTTTTTGATGATTCCTGTTGCCAACGGGATGTTAAACACGCTGGACAGGATTTCATGCGTACGATTGATGCTGACGGCACCAACAGTGTTGAAAGCTACAACCATCGCCTGAAGATTTTTGCCATACTGGACAGCTGCCTTGATGTTTTCAGGAAATGCTCCTGTTTTTACACCGCCATGCAAAAGGCATCCGGTACAGTCAGAATGCATATGCTGCCTGATGTGGTCTGGATTGGAAATGACAGAGAGATGAACCCCTTCATGACCTTCCTGGGCACCCTGTTTCTTCCCTGAGGATTCGCGGAGACTTCGGTTCTTTTTTGCCACAGGTTTCTTAAGTCCGTCAGATGAAGGAGGCTTGGAACTGTTTTTTGAATTTTTGTTTAGCTGTTCCTTCAGTTCCTTGATGGTTTGATTCAGCCCGTTAATTGTCTGATTCATGCTGTCAACAGTAGCTGTTAATGTGCTGTTTTGTTTCGTCAGGAAATCAATCTGTGCCATAAGCTGACGAACAAACACTTCTGTAATGTTAACTGGCATTCAAACCACCTTCTTTCTGCGGGATTTTATGTTCCTATTATAGCGGAAACACTGTAAAAAAGCGAATTTGGTGCAAAATCTGTCCGGCAAAATGACGGTGGATAAGTATTAAATTTGAAGGTACAAATGCTTATAAATATATCTGAAATCGTCTCAAAAGACGAAAATGAAACGGATAAAATGCCGATGTTTGAGGATTATCCACAAGTTTGGTATACAGATAAAAAATCAGCATTTTTGTCCACAAAATAATAGCAAATCAGGGTAGAAAAAATTTTTTAATTCTCTGTTTTGCACAACAGCTGACAACGACCCCGAAGGGGGTTCTGAACAGTTACCATATAATTTAAAATGTGCATTATCAGTTTAAAACCAATAACGCACATTTCCTCATTGCATCCTTTTCCCGCATTTATATATGTCACGAGTCAAATTATAGTTCCTACCTGCGACAACTTTATATGTAAATTCAACATCAATAATTTTTTGCACCGTTTTTAATTTCTATTTTCTGCAACTTTAAATTTCCGGATCATTTCACGCAGATTTTCCGCTTCACTGCTCATCTCCTGACTGGCTGCTGCACATTCTTCAGATGTTGCCGAATTCGTCTGTACGACATCATTGATCTGTTCAATTCCATCATTAATCTGTTGGATTTCTGTTGTCTGTGTCTCTAACGTTGCTGCAATATTTGTGACTTCTTTTGTAATGATCTGGGAATTCTTAGCGACCTCCTGCAATTGTGATGCCGTCTGCCCTGCAATCACCATACCCTTTTCCACGGCTTTCACAGAGGTTTCAATCAATGTTGCGGATTCCTCTGCTGCCTGGGCACTCTGGTCTGCCAGCACATTTACCTGATTCGCTACAACTGCAAATCCCTTTCCTGCCTCCCCTGCTCTTGCAGCCTCAATGGAAGCATTCAATGCAAGCAGATTCGTCTGGGACGCAATTTCATTGATTGTTGCAATGATCTTGTCAATCTCTTTTGATGCCCCGTTGATCTCATTCATAGAATCAACCATATCCCTCATTTTACCATTGCTTTCCAGAATGGCATTTCCAAGTTCGTCTACTCTTCCACTGATTTCTTTTGCGGATTGTGAATTTTTTCCTACCTGTTCAGAAACACCTGCGACTGTTGCGGTCAGTTCTTCTACAACTGCTGCCTGATTTGTTGCTCCATCCGCAAGGTCATTGGAGCTTGATGCCACCTGATCTGCGGCACCCGAAACTTCATCTGAAACATGCTGGATTCCCTTTATTGTCTCTGCCATGCTTTCTTCAAACAACATAAAGGAGTTTAGAATTCCAACGAAATCCCCTTTCCACTCTACTTCCGGCTGCACATCAAAATTTCCTTCTGCAAACATCTTCATTGCACGTCCAATATCATCTACATAGCTTCCCAGAATGCGGATGGATTTGCGCATATTGTGTGCCAGTCTTCCAATCTCATCATCTGAACGGTAGTCCAGCGTGCTGTGCAGGTTTCCATCTGTTAATTCCTGTGCAACGGCTTCCACTTCACGTAATGGTACTAAAATTGACTCAAGTACTTTTTTGCCTGTTTTTATTGTCAGTTTCCATGCCAAAACCAGACAAATAATAATACACACAATTCCTGCCACTGCAAAAATAACCGTAATTCTGACTGCCTGGCTGCTTACCTCATCGGTCATTTCATCTAATCTTATTGCAATTTTTACGGCGTCATTTAATGCCGGGGTACAATCATTCAGAATTGAATCAACTGCCTTATCCTTGTCACCGCTTTTGATTTCTTCCATGATGGAATAACCAATGTTTCCCCAGTCTGCAAGGGCAGATGCGTATTCTTCATAATCCGCATCCGGAACAACTCCGGAGTTCTTTAAATTTTTCAGTTGGGTATCAACTTCTCCAAGCAGTCTTTCTACCGTCTGCTCATAACCGTCATAAGAGGATGCATCATTTTCTAGTGCCATTTCCCTGATATTTCTCGCTGCTGCGTTAACATTTATCCTGCAGGTTTTCACCGCCCGGTCTGCAACAGTAACATTTTGTACATAATGCATCATATTGGCAAATAGCATACCTATGACCACAATAGAAAACAGACCTGAGACTAACATCATAATAATGACTTTTCTGTAGCCATAGTTTATCCTTTCCTGCAGATGCAAATTTTCCAAGTTCTTTTTCATCATATTTTTCTTCGACAACATAGTTTGCTATTTCCTTTCTCTTTTATTCGACTCTTATATATCAAATTTTTTTTTCAAAGTCAATAAATTTCAGGAACAATTTTATTATTCTATTTTTCACACAAAATGTTGTACCCATCCCCCGAAAAATACAGCGCTTTTACCATTTTTTTCTAACTATATACTTATTTTTCAGTCTTCTTATTTTTTCCCTTTTTCACAACTAATACACACCGTTTTGTTATGTCTCAGCCTGTCTACCATAGATCTTAGGATCAGTTCCCTGCTCATGGTATTTACCAAAGACACCTCTATCGCTGATAATTCAATGTTAGCCGGGATAAGGTCTACGCCTTCTTTATGGTGTAAGATTGTCTTTTCTATATTCAGTTTTTCATCATTCACAATGTTCATCATCAGTGTTGCCAGAGAATACTCCATTTCATCCGGCTCCTCATAACCAAGGCTGATTGTAAGACTTCCCTGTGGATCTGCGTCTATCAGAAGCACTTTCTTTCCTTCCTGTGCCAATCCTATTCCAAGATTTACACATGATACTGTTTTACCTACTCCACCTTTTTGATTTGATACTGCTATTACTCTACACATAATCCGTTCCTCCTTTCCTAAATCCAGTTACTATTTCTCCATGATTTCAATATTTCCAGTATTTCTCTCCGCATCGGTTCCGATGTATAGGTTGGTGGGAAGAATCTGTATAACTGTTCATTCTTAAAAACTACTCTGTCTGCTTCCTTTTGTTTTATCTCTCCAAGGATTCCTTCCGCTTCGCTTTCTGTAAGCTTTCCAGCCTCACTTAATTTCTTGATCCGTATTGCCTGCGAAAGCGATGGCGTACACTGGGTTGCCTCCATTGCATCAATAATTTCCTGCTGTTCTTTCTTTTTAATGGCATCATATTTCATCTTGTAGGCATATGCTTTTTCACTTGGTGTAATCTGCTCTCTCTGTAAATTAGAATCCACCATAGTCACTACAGCCTCATCATCCTGCATCATGCGGATAATGACAGGAATTTTCTTATACCCCAGTCGCTCCGCTGCATATTTCTTAATACTGTCCTGTAGTTCAATCATCTGACTGTCACCGATCACCTTGAATGGATGATTCGTAAAAGTTCTTAACCGCTCCATTTCAATTTCAACTACTTTTTCATCCGAATCTCTGATATCCGTCTTTTCTGTCAATGACATTTCCTCCTTTTCCCTGAACGAAAAAATCGCCCAGACTAGAATTTTTAATCTAATCTGAGCGATACTTCGCCAGGCCTGTTTTCTTCAAGCAATGTTATCGTCGGAGAGTATATGTGTCAGGGCAGAATGCCGCAGTCTGTCCGGGAACGCTACTTGAAAATGAAGGAAGCTCCTGATCATCCGGCAAATCTTGATGTATTGATCCAGAATTTTGACTGTGCATTGTCTCACCCTGATGCCAATGACCTGGAAAAACTGGAAGAATCCGTTATGGATCCATCCTTCTGATAAGACCATAAAATAAGGCAGCCCCACATAGCTGAGTCTGCCTTACTCTCTTTATTTAACGTTGATGCCACTGGCATATTGCTGCAGAAACTGTTTCTTTCCACATGGTCTTCCAAAATAATATCCCTGCAGATAATCAACCTTCATTTCTTTCATTTTCAGAAGCCATTCTTTTTCCTCGATGCCTTCTGCGCATATCCTGACGTTAATACAATGTACCATGGGGATGATATTTTTATATAATTCATAATCCCTGTCACTGTTCATCGCCTTGGCAGTAAAATCCCTATCCATTTTCACGTAACTTGGATTCATATCACGAATACAATGAAGATTCGAATATCCTGTTCCAAAATCATCGATCACAAAGGGAATCCCGTTCTTGTCCAGAGTTTTACGGAATTTACAGAACGAAGGTGTCATATCCATAAATCCGCTTTCTGTCATTTCAACACATAAACATTCCGGCTGTAATGAATATTTTTGAATTGCATCCAGAATATCCCGCTCCACATTGCCTTGCAGGATCTGAACATAGGATACATTTACATTCATCCGGAAGTCAGGAATATATTTCTGCATTTCACAGCACATTGCTGCAGCTTCGTTCAAAATATATCTTCCGGCTGGAATGATCAATCCGGTCTCTTCCAATAATGGGATAAACTCCATCGGTGAAACAAACTCCCGCCCTTCTTCCGTTATCATGGAAAAACGCATCAGTGCCTCTGCTCCAATGATCTGTTTGGACTGACAGTCCACGATCGGCTGGTAGTATACTTCAAAGCCATCATAATGGTTTACAATAGCATTACGAAGTGTTGCTATGATTCTTCCTTTTCGTAAAAAGACCTCATAGTCATCCTGGTCAAAAATATAGAATCCATTTTTACCCATGCTTTTTGCCTGTTTCAAGGCAAATTCAAACTTTTTGCGGCATTCTTCGGTTCCCTCACAAAATGTTGCTGCATCTATAACACCAATAGAAATAGAAAATATAGCTTCATAATTTTCGGCTACTATGAAATTATGAAGTTTATCTGTAATCTTTTCTTTCAGTGCCACAGCGTCTTCTGCGGAGGAAGCTTCCAGATCCACGATCACATACTGATCCGCTACCAGATGGTAAATTCTCTGCTTGTCTGAAAGGCATTCCTTCATACAGCCGGCTACGCTTTTCAGGATATAATTACCATAATCAGCTCCCCTGGAGCTATTGATCGCTCCAAAATCATCAATTCCTACATGCATAAAAAACCCCTTGGTAATGGGTTCTTTTTGTGCACGCAGGTAAGCAAGGAATTCCGGACCGCCAAGCAGTCCTGTGACATTATCGGCTCTTCTCCTGTTGCCGGTCTCATTCAGACACCCGACCAGATACTCTGCCTTTCCCTGCTGATCAATGATCACGATACCACGGCAGTTAATCCAGACCGGCATACCTTCTTTATCAAGCCACCTGTAATGAAGATTATGTACATTTTCTCTTCCTTCGCATATATCCGCAAGATGCTTTGCAAGCATCCTGCGGTCTTCCTCATATACTACCTTCATAACTTCATTTGCAGCATCTGTCAGAACATTTTTCGACATATTAAACCGTTTCACAGCTGACGGTGAAATCTCAAAGGTATTATTCTGCAGATCAAATATATACAGGTAATCATCCATACAATCTTTAATGATCTTAAATAGGATTTCTCCTGTCTGCTCTCCAAATACTCTAAATATATCATTAATCATAACAAGAACCTTCCTTCCGACAACTTCACTCTATTCCTGCCATTTTTCTAGAATAGCTTAAAGATGTTCACGCGGTCATGCATCTTGGCTGCTCCCTCTGCCAGATTAATACTGATCGCGGTATTCTCTTCTGCGGATGCTGCATTGCCCTGTACCACGCCGGACAGCTGTTCAATTCCCTGGCCGATCTGCTCCAAGGACTCTGCCTGGGAGTTGGCTTTCTCCATGGTGTTCTCTGCAAGCTCTGCAAAGGACTCCATATCTGCAATGATCTGATTGAATGATTCTGCTGTTGTTCTTGTAATCGTATTGCCCTTTTCGATTTCCACTAAGGTCTTATCGATCAGATCTCTTGTATTTACAACAGATTTTGCACTGTCTGCTGCCAGCTTGCCGATCTGATCTGCCACTACTGCAAAGCCTCTTCCTGCTTCTCCTGCTCTGGCAGCTTCAATGGAAGCATTCAGGGATAACAGGTTGGTCTGGGATGCAATATCCTCGATATCTGTGATAATATTACCGATCTCCTTGGAGATTTCTGTAATGTGCTCCATTTCCGTGAGCAGCTCGTTCATCTTTTCTTTTTCTTCGTTCGCTTTGTTTGCAGAGGCTTTTACACGTGCCGATGCGTTCTGCGTTTCTTTCGCTGTATCTGCAGCCAGATCCACAACAGTGTCAATGGTGGCATTCAGTTCCTCGATGACTCCTGCCTGCTCTGTTGCACCGTCCGCCAGGGATTTTGATGCATTTTCCACCTCGGATGAATTCGATGATACCTGTTCTGCCAGATTGCTGATCTCGGTCAGGGTACTGTTAAACCGTTTCAGAATATACAGCAGTGATGTCTTCAATTCCGAGAAATCACCTAGGAAATCTGTAATATCATCACCATTTCTGGTCAGGTCACCCTGCGCTATTGCCTTTACCTCCACAGAGATCTCGCTGACATAATCTGCCAGAATACCCATGGCTTCTTTCAGATTCCTGATGGTATCGCCAAGCTCATCCTCAGACTCATAGGTAAGCATTTCCACATTAGACAGTTCACCCTTACGCAGGCTGGCAACTGCTGCCTCTATCTGTTCTACCGGCTCGGTAATGGAATTGGTAATGATCCTTCCGATCAGTGTCGTCACTACAGCAATCGCAAGACCCGCTGCCACGATCACAATAAATATGATTACAGTGCATACATTAGCCATGGTCTTTGCCTGATCTAATTCTACCTGGTACTTGTCACGTAATATAGTTAATTTCTCAGCAAAAGCCTTATATTCTTCATACACCTGTCCCGTCATCAGCTTTGATGCTTCCTGCTGTTTACCTTCACGGCTCAACTGCAGAATTTCATCTGAAGCAGCCCTGTATTCTTCCCATGCAGTGCTTGCTACTTCATAATCATCCTGTCCTTTTTGAGCTTTGCTGTCTGCAGAAATTATTGCATCCAGCTTCGCACCGGTATCCTGGATCTGACTCTCCAGCTTCTGGATTTCTTCTTCGCAGGAGTTCATGACTGCTGCATCTGATTCTACCAGATGCTGATACTGTTTGATTCTGTATTTCGCAGTCATTGTCTCTAAATCCTGCAGATATTCCAATGACGGAGACCAGACCTTCGTGATCTTCTCTATATTTGAACGGATCACTAATGTCGAGATCAGTGCCACCAACACTAAAAATAATGTCATAACAAGCACTGTCATTCGATATACTTTTAATTTTCCTTCAACCTTTAAGTTAGCTATACGCTTTTTGATCTTTTCCATGATAGTTTTCCCTTCCTTTGTAAATTATTGACTCAAACTTCACACATTAAAATGTGCCTATGCACCTAATTTTGCAAAAGATACCGTGTATCGTTTCAAGAAGATGGTTCAAATTAACTGGATGCGTTTTACTACAATCCTTGCATCCAGAATCATAAACAACGCTATTCTTCCACTGGATTCGGAAGACCGTGCCAATGTTCTTATTATAGACGATTCCATGTTTGAACGTAACCGTTCTAAAAAGGTAGAGCTTCTTGCAAAGGTCTATGACCACGCAAAACATAAATATCGCTTCGGATTTAGAATGCTTACTCTTGGATGGTCAGATGGGAGTACATTTTTGCCGGTAAACAGCATTCTTCTTTCTACAGAAAACAAAAATATACGACATGATTTCGGGCATGTCAAGAGCAGACGTCAAAAACGTCCTTCTCATCATGCATACAGATTCTGTTATTCTGGGAGTCGTCCCTCATACATAATGCTGAGTTCGCCGTAGACCTGTCCCCAGTTCCGAATGCTCATAGTCCATTTTTTAGTAACACGATCCAGAGCCAGTCCAGCATTCAACGGATAAGGGAAATGAAAACCATTGATGATTATATTCTCTGGACACTGTAAAATCCAAATCTTTTGCGAATAATATCAACCGTCTCATCCATTTTCACCTGTTTTTCTCTTGCCTGCGGATCCATGAATATATCCAGCTGCTCCCAGAAATAATCTGTTACAAGATCCGTTGCGCGTATTCCTATGCTCCGCAGTGGCTTTTGAAAGAACTCTGGCCGGTTGCTTTTCAGTTCCTCATCATCTGCCAGTAGTCTGTAGTTATCTTTGTATAGCCTGTATCCAGCCTCTGCAATCTCTTTGGTGATATTGCTCGCATTCTGTAACTTTACCTGTTTTGAAAAATGGAACAGTTCTTTGTCACGGACACTGATCTCAACAGTCCGGCACCATATAGTTACAAAAAGACCAGAACGTTTTCTGTTCATAGTAGCTTGTTTCAATATTCCAGCGTAACGAATATAGCAACAGTGGAATGTATTTCATACGGTCACTTCCGGTCTGGTTCAATGGTGCTTTTTCCTGCCATGCACAGAAAATCTGCAGATCTTCCGGGAAAATGGTACTGAAAAACGGTCGTTTTGTACCATGTTCTTTTTCTGTGGCAGTGGCATAGGCAAGGACTTCCCCGACGACCGGTCTGTGCAGGTGCAAGATCATACATGACAGAATCAATCCTTGCATTGTCAATCAGATCCAGATTCGGATATTCATCAACGATGGATACCAGATTCTGTTTTGTATACCAGCTGTCACAAAGGATGATGATATGATCTTTGCTGTGAAATTCAGGCATAACCTGCCGGATCATGGAGGCTGCCAGTTCCAGTTTAGATTCTTTTTTTTTCTGGATGTTTCTGTGATATACTTATACGCGGTCGTATCAGACCGGAAAGGAAATATTATGTTACAAAAATTATATGTTTTTTTCAGGAAAGAAACCGTTTTGTCAATTGCAGTGATCCTGGCGCTTCTTTCTATGTTCTGGGTCAGACCGGATAAGGCTTATTTTACTTATATCGATTTCAGGACTCTCGGGCTCCTCTTCTGTTTGATGGCAATTGTAGCTGGTTTGAAGGCTGTTGGTGTTTTTGATATACTTGCCAAAAAATTGCTGATGGGAACATCGGGAACTGTGGGTGTGATCAGGCTGTTGGTACTCTTATGTTTCTTCCTGTCAATGGTGATCACCAATGATGTGGCATTGATTACTTTTGTTCCTCTTGCACTGATCATTGTGCATAAACTGCCAAAGGAACTGGGCAATTACTGGCTTCTTAAAATAGTAGCCATGCAGACAATCGCTGCTAATCTCGGAAGCATGCTCACACCAATCGGAAATCCGCAGAACCTTTATCTATATGCCAGAGCGGGGATGTCCGCGGCAGAATTAATAACCCTGATGCTTCCCTATTCCGCCACAGCACTTATCCTTCTTCTGATATGGATACAGGTAGCCGCTGCCAAAGCACCTCACGTATGCGGTTCCGAAAAAGATAAAACTTTTTTTGGATTCTCTGACAGAAAAGAACTTAACATGGAATACCTGGCCGCTTACCTGATCTTATTTACAATCTGCCTGCTCACTGTTGCACGTATCATTCCATACCAGATTCCTCTTGTATTGGTTCTTATATATATGCTGCTAAGAAACAGGGAAAATATAAGCAGGGTGGATTACTCCCTGCTTGCCACCTTTATCGCATTATTTATTTTTATTGGCAACCTTGGAAGGATTCCGCAATTCAGCAGTTTTCTGGAAAGAATCATGGCAGGAAGGGAAACACTTACTGCTGTTCTTGCCAGTCAGATTATGAGCAATGTTCCCGCTGCGCTTCTTTTATCCGGCTTTACAGATAATTACCGGGCTTTAATTGTCGGAACCAATATTGGAGGTCTCGGCACTCTGATTGCATCCATGGCAAGCCTGATAAGTTTCAAATATATTGCAAAAGAAAACAGGAATCTGAGAGGGAAGTATTTGGGAATATTCACAGCCTCCAATATTATATTCATGATATTCATGTTAATATTGTATTTTTTTCTTAGATAAAGATTTTACCGGAATTATAAAAGCTATAGCAATTCTTTCTTCGCAAAAAATTCTCCGCGGCACTCTCCCATCCTGGAAGAAAAGCCGCGGAGAAATAAATATATTTTCGGTGCCAATACAAAGTATAATGGCGATAACTGCCATTTTTTTATAAAAACATTTGTCTTTCTATTCTCTTATCTTCTGTTCAGCGTCAACCTCTAAAACGCTTCGCACTTCTTCAATCGCAAAGCACTGACAGAATATGGCGGTGCCTCGTATACGAACTCTGAGGAAGCGCCATGCATATTCACGGTAATATTCTTCACCTTCTCCGGCTCTTCAAAGCTGTTTTCATCCCCCTTTTCACCGCTAAGAAGTGTTACGGTATAGTCGCCCTGTACCTGACAGTCCAGTGTAATGGAAACCGGATCCACATCTCCTGCAAAATTAACCGCCTTAATAATGATTTCGTCCTTGGTGTCAGTTACTACCGAAACAAAAGCAGGTCCGTAGGGAATCGAAATTTCCTTCTGAAGCTCACCATCAACATACAGGCGAATCTGTTTTCCGTCCGTTTCATATCCAAAGCGGTGATATTCTCCCGGTTTTACTGAAATAGCAAAGTCCTCAGTCAGCTTGTTATCATGCATATAGCCAAACTCTTCCAATGAACATTGTCCTCCATTAACCTTCCAAAGGAACGGACGCACCAGA
The DNA here is from genome assembly GCA_902363825.1 of Lachnospiraceae bacterium. Taxonomy (GTDB): domain Bacteria; phylum Bacillota; class Clostridia; order Lachnospirales; family Lachnospiraceae; genus Roseburia_D; species Roseburia_D yibonii. The sequence continues at coordinate 47,941 of CABJBK010000014.1, read as the reverse complement.
GCTGCATCCCATTCTTTTTCCACTCCGGCCGTAATCATGAGCTGCTCCTCATAATAGGAACGAACCATCCTGGCACTGAATATACCCAACTCAAAGTAAGCATTTTCCTCAACAAAAATATCGGTCTCAAATCTTCCATAAGTCTGGTCTTCTTCTCCAAATACCACAAAGCTCTTGGTCTCATCAGCCCATTCCAGAATACTGTGAAATTCCTTTTTCTGCTCCTCATCCGGAAGCTGAAGCAGGCGGCCATCCTCTGTATCCTGCACATGTCCCATTAATTCATGAGTAATCTTTGCTTCTTCTCCATTCCAAATGGGATTTCTGAAGCGAAGTTCCTTATTGGATTTTAAAGATGCCATTCCGGTTCTCGGACGATAAACACGTCCTCCCTCATCTTCGGATCGCACCACATATTCTCCGCGATTTTGACCGAACATTTTCCAGACATAATAAGTAGGAATTCCAAGACTCTGATGATTATTGAAACGAATCAGATTAGGATACCACGCTCTGTAATTTACATTTTCAAATAATGGAGCATAAGAGGCCAATGTTACGATATCCTGATTTTTCTCAATACCCATAAGGAAAGCTGCTTCTCCCAAAGCCGCATACAACTGTCCCATATAGTTGCCTTCGTATACAGCCACCTCTCCTACAAAGATTTTTGGTCCCTTACGATCGTAGTCATCATAATAATTTACACGTTCTGCAAAGAACTCTGTTGTATTGTAAAAATGTTCATCCACGCACTCGGCAGGACAACCATTTTTCTCTACATGCTCATTGGCTATGGTTTTAATCTGGGGATACAGTTCCTTTACCTTCTTATAAATCATGTTGTATCGCTTTTCATAATCCGGACCCCAGTTTTCATTACCAATTTCCAGATAGGTCATTTTAAATGGTTCCGGATGCCCCATAGAAGCACGAAGCCTTCCCCATTTGCTTTCCTTAGAGCCGATAGCATATTCAATGGCATCCAGTGTATCCTGTACCATTTCATCAAGAGCCTCTCCTTCCAGAAGGACACTCTTTCTTCCCTGACAGGTCATTCCGCAGTTACATACATACAGGGGCTCCATCCCCAGATCCTCGCAAAGCTGCAGATATTCATGAAAGCCAAGTCCTAATGTACTTCTGTAATGCCATACAAACAGCTTACTGGGTCTTTCCCATGCCGGACCTACCGTATCCCGAAATCTCATCGCTGTGGACGGTGTCGTTCCTTCCACAATACAGCCTCCGGGAAAACGCATAAACTTTGGACTCATTCCCTTAAGCTTTTCTACAAGATCTGTTCTGAGTCCATGCCCCATGTAGGTATTGTCAGGCATTAGTGAAATAAATCCCAGCAGAACCTCTCCGCCTTCTTTGCAGGAAATAGTAAGCTGTGCCTCGTGACAATCCTCAGCTGCTGTCAGCTTCATGTCATATCTTGTATACTCCTGACCGGAAACCACCAGACTGTTTCCAGTCAGTACTTTTCCCTGGTATTCGATCGCTACGTCCAGTCCTATTTCTTCCTTTGCTTTTGCAAATAAATACAAAGAGTAACTTTCTCCAGCCTTTACGGATATACCGCAGTAACCGGTATTAGTCAGAGATCCGTCCTTTTCAAACTGTATACGCAGAGCTGCGTCCCGATGTTCATTCAGGGTATCCGTCAGTTCCAGTTCCATCTTTGCATTGTGTGTATACCATGCCGGTATTTCTGTCTCCGGAATATTGTTGCCCTTTACCCAGCGGCATAAGCCTTCTCCGTTGCAAAACTCATCCAGCCATCCGGATACGGTTTTTACATGGATGCCATCCTCCTGCTGTATATAACCCTCCGGTAAAACGGAATCTTCGAAGCTTCTGTTTCGAAGCATTTCCGGATAAAGTCCTCCGTCTCCGGCACGGTTAATGTCTTCAAAAAAGATTCCGTATAAATCCCTGGCTGTCTCAAATCGTCTTTCCTTTGTTTTAATCTTTAACTTGCTCATTGTAGTCTCCTTTTTTACATTCCAAGAGTTTTGATCACTACCTGTGCCAGAATTCTGGCAAGATAATCATTGGGGTGATTTAACCAGTTTCCGGTTATATCAATGTATCGTTTTCTCTTTCCGATTTCTTTTTGAACTGCCTGTATATCTGCTATAGCAACTCCCATACCTTCTAAGCCCTTCAGACTTTCACTGTATTCATCCTGATGTGCCCAGAAATGGTGTGGCTCCGTAGCAGCCAGTTCATTGGGAAGCGTAGACGCAATCAATAAAAATTCCGTTTTCGGACTAACCTTCCGGATTGCCTCTAACAATGCAATCCCACCTTTACATTATCTTCAATTTTCAATTCAGCAAATATGACTTAGCCTGTACTATTTCTTTTATAGCATTATGTAATTCATCCCAATCATTATTCGGAATGGAATTATCTATCCAGTTAATTATTCTATCTTTTTTCGTTTTTGGAATACTACGTTCACAAACCCTCTGTCTCTCTTTGCTCAAATAATAAATTCTTGTTTCCTTGTTCATTTCATGTATTTCCCATGTAATGCAATCAGTCAAAATAACATATTGCGACTTATTTATATACTCATTTACCTCATTATCTGCATGTGGTCTATCATCCGCTGTTGGTCGCTTAACTTCAACTATAACCAATATATCAACGCTTTCTGCAGATATCACATCTGTACTAAAAAGTAAAGTAACCGAATGGATTGCATCCCAAGCCGGATTTATTCAGGCTTTACTCGGAAGTATCTGCTGGGAAAGTTGAGTTACTTGACTGTAAAATGAAATGGGGTTATTCTTTTTATATTAAGAAATAGGTTTTTTGTCCGGTAAGCTGTTATCGCTGAAGGGGTTGCTCGTTTCTTTTTTTATATCTATTATTTTTCTGCACCTCATCGTAATAAGCCTTATACCGGTACGCTGTCCTGCGGCTGATTTCCCCCTGTGCAACAATTTCCATAATTGTCATCCCACCCTCGTATTTTACAGCAAAATCCCGGTAAGAAGTCATCCATGCTTCGTCATGCTTTCCTCCCGCCGGTATTGCGGTTTTTATATACTTCGAGTTCCGCCCGAAGCTGTTCGTTTTCCCGTTCCAGTTGCGCAATACGTGGAGGTGAAACAGGAAAATGGCATTGGTTAGGTTGCTCTAACTAATGCCATTTTTGAATGGAATATCCCCGTTTTGAAATTTTCCTCATGCCCCTCTTTCCACGTGGACTTTGCAAATTTCTTTTCATCAAATTCTGTTAACAGCATATGGCGCACCTCGCTTCGATTCTTGAGCAAAACATCCTTTAAAATGTCATGCCGGATACAATACGATATGGATTCATTCATTCGACATTGTGTCCACTGTTTACATTAAGTATCCGGGTCTTGCATTCTAATGCTGGACATATACAAAAAAGTCTCTTGTTATGTCCCTCTTTTCTCTAGCACTGGGACATATAGACAAAAAATCATTTACGATGTCCCATTAGTGCTGTCTTGTGGGACATACAAAACAATTTTTTCTATTGATATGCTCATCTGAAACTCCCGGCCGGTTTTCCGGTACAGATGAAAATCAATATCAAACTCTGCCTTTGGAACTGCCCGCGCAGCCTCGGTTCTCTGTTCGATCTGCTTCATAAACTCCATCACGCTTTTTTCATCCCACTGTTGTGGTCTTTGGGGCTCCGTGAGATCTCCAAGCAGTTCCGGACGATATTGCAACAGAAACGATGCGCGCATATTGGAATATTCTGTCTGGTATGTTTCATCCGATGGATTTACTTCGGTATACCCCAGTTCCCTGACCACATAATCTGCCACCTCATCCACAGAGTGCGAATCTGCCCTCAGAAATTTGATTACACGCTTTCGCCGGAAGTCATACATGCTCTTTTCTATCTTCTGTCTTAACGTTTTCTTTTTGTCTTTTCCGGCAATAAAAACGGATGTCGGGCCATCGGATTTTCCTATTATACGAATGTTATCTGCTGTTTTTTCATATCAATTAATCTTTGAACCTTTCCTTATCCGGATACCAGATCACTTATTATAATGTCCGTTTAAAAAATGCAATGATCTGCTGCCATACTTCATCCTGGAAAAACATCAGGTCCGCATGCTCTGCGCCATCAAGCGCAAGCAATGTCACATCACAGCCGGCTGCTTCTAACGCATCATACAATTCCTCACTCTGCGAAAAAGGCACGGTACTGTCTTTGGTTCCATGAATCAGCAGGAATGGCGGCGCATCCGGTGTCACTTTGGAAACCGGGGAATTCTCATAAGCTTCCTGCAGATGTGTCATAACATTAAATCCCATCAGCAGCGACTCTGAAGACATGGCTGCCTTTTCCACATCATCATATGGAAAATGGGACGCATCGGTCGGCGGATACCACGGACAGGCCGCCTGAACCTGACTGGAATACTCCAGATACTCACCTGTATCCAGTTTTTTATCCTGATCCAGTGCTGCCATACATGTCAGATATCCTCCTGCAGATTCTCCCATCACACCAAATTTTTCACTGTTAATCCGATATCTTTTTGCATATGCACGAAGATATCGGATTGCTGCCTTGATATCACACAGCTGCATCGGATGTGTTCCCTCGTTGGATGTCCGGTACTCTACGCTGGCAACAACAAACCCTTCCTGTGCCAGTGTGCCCAGATATGCCAGATGCGCTGCTTTGTCCATGCGCTGCCATGCGCCACCGCAAATCCATACAATACATGGATATGTCTTTCCTTCCCCATCCTCCGGATAGATGAGATCCAGTTTGAGATCTCTCCGGCAATGACCGAACCAGGAATCAACCTGCGCATAAGTAATGTCTGTTGTCACAACATATTGCGGTTTTGTGGTTTCCGGTTTTAATGTTTTCTTCATTATAATTTTCCTCGTTTCCGATGTAAAATTTCCTTTTCCTATATTTAAAAGAGTTAAAGAGTTTCATGTTAGTCTATGCTAACCGCGTCTTAACTTATCTTCGGACAATTATCAATCCAAATGAAACTGCGCGACAAAATCCCGGATCACATTGACGGACTGTGTGCACTCCTGCAGCTTGTCATAACCCTCGGTTACAAGGTTCTGCGTACTGCCGGATTTCTCGGCAATACCGCTGATTCCGTCTGTGGACTGTTCCACCATGGAGTTGATCTCTGATACGGTAGAAGAGATCTCTCCAATGTGCTGCTCTAATGCATCCACTGCTTCTTTTGTCTGCTGCATGATCTGCTGGAATGTGTCCGCATCGGCATGATACTGCTCCCCCACCTGTGCGAAATGCTCATAATCCCCAAGAACGGTCTGTTCCAGAAATTCCATAATCGTTGTGAGGCATTCGGTCATATTGGAAACCGAACTGTTGACCTCTCCTACAATCTCGTCAATTGTGGAAACGGTATCCAGTGTCTGCGTTGCCAGATCTCCGATTTCGGAAGCAACAACCGCAAATCCCCTGCCCGCTTCGCCAGCCCTGGCTGCCTCAATATTGGCATTTAATGCCAGAAGGTTTGTCTGGGAAGAAATCTGTTTGATGTTGTCTGTCAGCGCATTGATCTTCTGTACGGATTTCGCCTGCTCCACAGCGGCATCCGTCTTCTGTTTCATGACCGCATACATCTGGTCTGTCTTGTGGCGGGACTCCGTACTGATCCGCTCCATCTCTCCGGCACGCTCCTGGATCTGTCTGGAATTTTTCTCTCCATCCTCTGCAAGCCGCTGGATATTGTCGGAACTTTCTCTCATAATTCCAACGTTTTCCACAATGTGCGCCGCATTTGCACTGGTCTCTTCCATCCCGGCTGCCAGTTCCTGCGTTGCAGCGGAGTTATCTTCTGCATACGCACTGTTCTGCTCCATCAGATGATTCAAATCCTCTGCGTTGCCCTCGAGTACCTGCTGTGTCTGCTGCAGGTCTCCCATCATCTCCCGGAGCTTCTTTCTCATAATGTGGATCTTTGTTGCCATGTTTCCGATCTCATCCTTCTGTTTCCGCAATTTGCCTCCCTCTTTGGTCGGGCGGAAATCCAGTTCCGCTGTCTGTTCGATCACAGCGGTCAACTGGCGGATCGGTCTGGTCATACCGGTACCGATGATCACGCCAATCACAGCAGACAGGACAAATGCAACGATCATGGCGATAATGATCAATTTTGCCAGCCCATATGCCTCTGCATAAATTTCAGATACCGGGGCGGTAAGGACAAGCTTCATACCATTATCCAAATTGTAAAACGCAAATTTCTTGTTTACATTTTTATAGGAATAATCCATCGTCTTTCCCTGATTACCGTCATCTCCGATAAAATCTGCACTCTTAGAAAGCGAGGAATCCAGATCGGAAAGCTTTGTGCCCTCATCCGCATTTTTGTGGTACATGACTGCTGCCGATGCATCCGTCAAAAATGCATATCCACTCTGGTATACTTTTGTCTCGTCAACCAGATCGGTAATCTGTGAAAAATCGATATCCATACCAACAATACCGATCGATGTTCCATCTTCTGCAAACAATGGCACAACGTATGAGATCATGTAAATATTGATATTTTCATTCATGTACGGTGACATCCAGATAGCTTCCTTTGCCTGTACCGGAAGATAATACCAGCCGACATGCTCCACATCGCTTTCATCATACATGGAAAAATCCGTCGGTGTCAGGCACTGCAGTTCACTGTCAACTGACTGGCGCTGTGCAAAGACACCGGATGTCGGATTGGAGTAATTCGGGTTATACCGCAGATATACCGTCACTGCCCCATTTGTATGGTTTGCAAAATCAAGCACCGCCTGCTGTACCGTCTCGGTGTATGTATCCGCATAATCCTTGCTCTGCCGGAACGAATCATAGTCAAAATTACTCATTGCGACTTCACTGAGCGTATCCACCGACTGCTCAATCTTCTGAATCGTGGAATTGATCTCTTCGGTCTTCTTCTGCCCGGTAAGCTGCATCATGGTCATTGCATCTTTTCCGGCTGTCCGCACAGAATTTGAAATTGCAATCACCCCGATCAGAACCGATGTAAAAAGAGAACAGATCAAAATAGATGCTATAAGCTTTGTCCGTACTGATTTCATAATCCTTTGCCTCCTAAAATCATTTTTTCTGTTGTTTTTATAAGTGTTCCCCTTATGTATTCCGAAAATCATCCAATACCGGTATCTGCAGAACGGTATCCCGGTAATTTTCACTTTCCATTATAACATATCATGCTGAATTTTTTAAATGTAATCGGAAATATATGGAATTTTTGAAAATTGCAAAGTTTAATTCCACCATCCATTTATACGGTGGAATTCTCTTCTGCACAAGTGGAATTTAACCTTGCACATCATAAGTGGTATGCTCAGGTTGGCCTTCTGACAGCAGTAGAAGGAGAACTAGCATGAGCAAATATATTCCCGGTAATCAAAAGCATCTTACTCTCGAAGATCGCAAATATATTGAAAAATCCCTAAACACTGGCTGTTCTTTTAAGGACATTGCAAGATATCTTTGTAAAGATCCAACAACAATCTCAAAAGAAATCAGACTGCACAGGCTCAGCGACTGGTATCACAAAGGCTGTTTTAACAATGCACATAACTTCTGCATCCACAGATATCATTGCAAAAAAGTCAATGCCTGTGGCAAGATCATTCTCTGTGGTGTCAAATGTACCACCTGTCCAACCTGCAACCAGACATGTCCGGACTTTATCAAAGAACGATGTAACCGACTTGATAAAGCACCTTATGTGTGTAACGGGTGTCCAAAAGCAATCAGTCACTGCACGATTGCCCACAAATACCGCTATGATGCTATTTTTGCTGATCGCAGATACAAAGAATGTCTCTCACAGTCCAGAGCCGGTATAAATATGACCAGACATGAACTGCATCAGAAAGATATGGTCATCACGCCTCTGATTTTTCAGGGACAGTCTCCGTATCAGATTGTAACGAATCACCCAGAACTCGATCTGTCTGTGCGGATCCTGTATTCTTACCTTGTTGGTCCAAGTAGCAGGCTGCTTGATTTTGATACGCTCCTGTACTGTATCAAAGGTGGCTTGATCGACCAGCGGTTCATGTGTGTTCTCTACGATAACCCATTCTTCCGGCGGACGCTCTACGATGCGCTTGTCCTTGAAAGATCTTGTAGTATAGCGTTGGCTGACCAATTTTCCTAAATAAACAGGATTGCTCAAAATTTGATATACGGTTGTCTTCGCCCAACTGTACGGATGCTTGACACGCTTATTGGCAATATACTTGCCCTCGGTGTTCATCAGATATGCCGTTCACCTTAGAGAAGCAGAAATTTATCCGGCGCAGTCGAGCAGGACGGCATTCATTCCTTTCGGGCCGTCGTCACAGGTTTTGCAATCGCCTTGCGGTAAATGATAAGGGAAATGACCGCGGCGATCGCTTCCGTGATCCAAAACGCATTCCAGACACCAACCGCTCCGAAAAACCTGCTGAGTAAAACCGCAGTTGGGATGATAACCACAACATACCGGCAAAGTGAAATCAGTAATGAAGGAGTGCCTTTTCCAAGTCCCTCCAGTGCGCCGGAAGATGTAACGGAAACCGCCGAGACGATAAATCCGGTGCCGATGATACGCAGGGCTGTTTCCCCGGTCTGGATTGTCGCTTCTGTGTGGGTAAACAGCCCAATAAGCTGGCCGGGGATTAGCAGACATATCACTGTCCCAAGTACCATAATGATACCGCTCATGCACAAGACGATTTTATAAATCTGGCTGACTCTTTTGTTCTCCCCCGCACCGTAGTTATAGCCGATCAATGGGCGCATCCCCTGAACAATGCCATTAGCCGGAAGATAGATGAATGTCTGCAATTTGTAATAGATTCCCAAAACCAGAATATACACTTCGGAATATGCCGCCAAAATAGCATTGAGCGCCGAAATCAAAAGAGATGGGAGCGCAAGATTCAAGGTTGCGGGAATGCCGATGGAGTACAGCTTTATTACCATCTTTTTGCTGAGCAAAATGTACTGCCTGCGGATATGCACGCGAATTGGCCGCACAAAATAAACGACCAGATAAATCGCAAGCGTCAAGGCCTGCCCGATGCCGGTTGCCAGCGCGGCGCCTTCGATTCCCATTTCAGGGAATGGACCATAGCCAAAAATCAGAACGGGGTCTAAGACAATGTTTGTTATACACCCACACATCAAGCTGATCATGGTTGTTTTCATGTTTCCTACAGCTTGGAATAGTTTCTCGAATGTAACACCAACAATGATAATCAATGTAAAAGCGAACGCAATAACAGAATAGCGGACGCCAAGTTCAATCACTGTCTTGGATGAAGTGAACATTCCTAAAAAAGCCGGCATCATTGTAATACAGCAGACTGTCATAACAACGCCGTGAATCATGGCAAGCACAAGTCCCTGCGTGGCAGCTTGATCTGCTTTTTTGTTATCTCCAGCGCCTAGATAGAAGGCGATCACTGCGTTGATTCCAACGCCAAATCCAATTCCAACAGCATTGATAAAATTTTGAACTGGGTAAACCAGTGATAATGCCGTCATAGCTTCCTCGCTGATCTGCGCGACGAAAAAGCTGTCGATAATGTTGTATAGAGAATTAACCAGCATGGATAAAACCATAGGCAGGGTCATGGATAAAATCAGCGGCAATACCGGTTTTTCTTTCATAAAAGTATCGTTCATCATTTCTCCTCCTTGGAACATGTTATAAGATATTTTTGTGGCGATGCCATGCCATTATTACGAGAGCAATGAGCATAGTGGTGGTTTCCGCAACAGGAAATGCAAGCCAGATTCCGTTCAGTTGGAATAATTTGTCCAGACACCATAAGGCAGGAACAAGGAAAAGCAGTTGTCTGCATAATTGAATCGCTATGCTGGAACCTACTTTTTCTATGGCCTGAAAATAGGTGGAAATCATCGTAGAGAGGCCGCAAAACAGATAGCTTGCCGCCATGATCCGCATGGCGGAGATTCCAAAGGAGCGCATGGCTTCCGACGCCGTAAACAATCCCAGAATCTGCGCCGGAAAGATGAGGGCAGCCAACGTCCCCAGTATCATCATGCCGGTGATCAAAACAGTTCCATATCGGAAAGCGGAATGCAGCCGTTCGCTGTTGCCTGCGCCGTAGTTAAACCGCATGACAGGCAAACAGCCTTGAATCAAGCCGTTTACCGTCATAACAATCAGCTGCTGCACCTTAAAATATGCGCCGAAGAAAGCGATCGCCGTATAGGAATACGCCACCAAAAACAGATTGACGAACGTCACCATAAACGAACTGAGGGCGTTCATAATAAAAGATGGCAGGCCAAAGGCAAAAATACGGCGGATCATCTGCTTTTGCAAATGAAAGCCTTTGATTTTTACCTGCACTTTCTGCTTTTTGCCCAGCAGTAAAGCAAATGCCAAAATCATGGACAGCAGATAGCCTGCAACGGTAGCTACCGCAGCGCCGCGGATTCCCATAGCCGGGAAAATACCAATCCCAAAAATCAGAATGGGGTCGAACACGAAGTTGACGACCACGCCCGCAATCTGGAACCACATGGGAGCGACCATGTTCCCGGTGGCCTGTATCATCTTCTGGATGGCGATATGCACCATGTTTGGAATTTGCATGAACGAACATACGCTCATATAGTCAAGACTCAACTGATAAATTTCTTCGTTATTGGTGAATGCCCTAAAGTAGGATTTCATAATCAGTAATGACAGAAGATTGAGCAAAGCACCAATTCCAAAGGCCAGTAACAATCCATGTGTGACGGTAGTATTTGCCTCATCCTGCTTTTTCTGTCCAAGATACCCTGCAATCAGTACATTCACGCCAACGCCGATCCAGATAGATGTCGCATTCATCAAAGTTGTAATGGGAAACGACAGGGAAACCGCCGTCAAAGCATTTTCACTCAGCCGCGCTACAAACGCGCTGTCTATCAGATTATAGGAATATTGCAGAAACATGGAAATCAGCGGCGGTATCGACATTTGCCAGATGAGTTTTCCAACGGGCGCAACCGCCATTTTGTTATTGGTCTGCATGCTTTCCCTCTTCTCCACAAATTGTCCGAACAATATAGTTTTGTTTGCGTGCTGCGGGCTGACCGACTTCCTGGACCGGATAAGTCCCTGCTTCCAGTACAGCGTCCAAAGCCTTGGAAGGGACAGATTCCGATTTATAAGCCCGTACACTACGGCACGTCTTGATAAGAGACAAAAAATTTTTTCCCATACAGATATAGTCCTCCATTCTGCTAATACTTCCGAGATACAGGCAACAAAAAAGCCACACAACTATCACAAGATAGCTGTGTGGCAAAAAGATGACCGAATCCGGAAAAGTCCACTAAAATTTTGCGTTTATTATTATAGCGAACTTGAAGGAGACTGTCAAGCATCAATCATTACGGAATTGTGGCCTGAAAATTTTAATCTTTACTCTGATGAGGATGGCGTGAAACACATCCGTATCAAAGCCAGACCTAATAAATGGCATGAGAATGACTGCCCTTTCTGTCACAAATCATGTCCTGCTTATGACAAACATTCCAGCAAACCAACCACTTGGAGGGGCTGGACTGGGGTGGTATTCTGGTCGAAGTTGAATACCAGACGCATCGTATCATCTGCCTTGAACATGGGGTATATGTTGCCGAAGTTCCATGGGCATATCCAGGTAGTAGATTTACCAAGGATTTCGACCTTACCGTTGCATGGTTTGCATCCTATCTTCCAAGAAGTACCACATCATACTTCATGAGAGTGGACTGGGAAACTGTAGGTCGCTGTGTCAATCGTGCTCTTCACGATTTAGAACCGGAGCGCTCAAGAAGACTTGATGGTCTGGTTAATATCGGCATTGACGAAACCAGTTACAAAAAGGGTCACAAGTACATTACAGTAATCGTTAATCACGATACCAACACAGTGGTATGGGCATCGGAAGGCCATGGCAAATCCGTTCTTGAAAAGTTTTATAAACAGCTTACTCCAGAGCAGCTATCCAGCATCAAGGTTGTTACAGGTGATGGTGCCAAATGGATCACAGAGTGTGTAAATGAATACAATTCATTCCAAAATTGTTTATCATATTTGGGTGGAATTGGTTATCTAATTAACTACATTATTTTCTATCTAAAATATTCATAAATTCGTCACCTGTAATTGTTTCCTTCTCATACAGGTACATAGCCAGTTCGTCCAGTTTTTCCCTGTTTTCAGCAAGGATTTTTCTTGCTTTTTCATGCTCTGCTTTTACGAGCTGCACGACTTTTTCATCAATTTCCTTCTGGGTATCTGCAGAACAGGAAAGAGACGTATCGCCGCCAAGATACTGGTTGGTCACGGTTTCCATTGCCACCATGTCGAATTCATCTGTCATGCCGTAGCGGGTGATCATCGCTCTTGCAATTTTTGTTGCCTGTTCGATATCATTGGAGGCTCCGGTCGTGATCTCACCAAATACGATCTCCTCTGCCGCACGTCCGCCTGTAAATGTAGCAATCTTATTCTCAAGTTCTTTTTTCGTCATCAGATATTTATCACCCTGCTCAACCTGCATAGTGTAGCCGAGTGCACCTGAGGTACGCGGGATGATCGTAATCTTCTGGACCGGGGCTGAATGACTCTGCAATGCAGCTACCAGAGCGTGTCCTATCTCATGATATGCAACAACCTTCTTCTCCTGATCTGAAAGAACCGCATTCTTCTTCTGATATCCTGCAATAACCACTTCTATACTTTCTTCGAGATCAGATTCATTTACAGCGGTCCTTCCACTACGGACAGCACGTAATGCTGCTTCATTTATGATATTGGCAAGCTCCGCACCGGATGCACCGGATGCCATACGTGCAATCGTATGCAGGTCAACATCATCAGATGCTTTTATCTTCTTTGCATGAACCTTTAAAATTGCTTCACGGCCTGCAAGATCCGGCAGTTCAACCGGCACACGTCTGTCAAAACGTCCCGGACGTGTAAGTGCCAGATCTAACGATTCCGGACGGTTCGTTGCAGCAAGAATGATGACACCATTATTTCCTTCAAATCCGTCCATCTCTGTAAGAAGCTGGTTTAAGGTCTGCTCCCTCTCATCATTTCCGCCCATTTGTCCGTCACGCTTTTTACCAATGGCATCAATTTCATCAATAAACACGATACATGGTGCCTTTTCCTTTGCCTGTCCGAAAAGATCTCGAACTTTGGAAGCTCCCATACCGACAAACATCTCAACGAATTCTGATCCGGACATTGAGAAAAATGGTACATTTGATTCACCCGCCACTGCTTTTGCAAGCATTGTTTTGCCGGTTCCCGGAGGTCCTACAAGAAGGACACCTTTTGGCATAGACGCACCTATATCGGTATACTTCTTCGGATTGTGAAGATAATCAACGATCTCTGAAAGGTTTTCTTTCGCCTCATCTTCTCCTGCAACGTCTGAAAAACGGATTCCCTCACTAGATTGCACATAAATCTTCGCATTGCTTTTTCCCATTCCAAAAGCCATCGAATTTTTTCCTCCGGCATGCTCCATCAGTTTCTTCGCCATATAATTTCCCAGTGCGATAAAAAGGATCAATGGCAAAACCCCGGTCAGCAGGAAGCTGATGATTGGTGACATCTGCTTATCGATATCTTTTGCGAATACTGCTCCACATTCATATAGCCTGTCCGTCAGGTTCGGATCGTTCATCAGACCTGTTTTATAAATATTTTTTTGATCTTTATCTGTAAAGATGATCTGATTGTCCTTAACTTCTACTTCACCAATATTCTTCTTCTCGATCATGCTCATAAAAGTTCCATAATCCGTTTCCTTTACCTGATGCTCCATAAGGATTGGTGTGACAACCAGATTAAATACGATCAGCACTATTAACACAATCCCATAATAATATGCCAGTGGTTTTTTCGGTGTTTTAACTTCTTTCATGGTCTTTCCTCCTGTTGTTCTGCGTTATGCTTTCTCCGTGCATTTTCGTATTATTTATTCTGCCATCTGACTTCGCCCTTGGACAGAAGCGGATAACAGATCAGCTGATCTGAATCCAGATTTTCCGCATGCATGTCAACCGCTGTGATCTGATGATTATCATAAGTCGTATAATAATAAATACCTTTTGCTGTATTACAACAGGACGTGTATATCGTGATCTCATATTTGCCTTCTGTCACCTCACAGCATCCGCGCTGCTGATCTACGGATCCTAAGATATGGAAGAACTGGCTTACACTCTCATCCTCTTCTTCACCGGAGATCGAATTTAATTTTGTAAAGGCAACTTTCACAAATCTTGACTGGCTGGAAAGATCTCCAGGTATTCCCATTCCACCCATTCCTCTGCTATATGCATCAAGCTGTAATACTTCTGCAAAAGTACTCTCCGGCTGTTTTCTGGATACACCGGCATAATTATTCAGTGCAAACATCTGACCCGGGAATGGTGGATTATTGGTAAGCACTCCTACCGGATTATCATATACATGCAGCCCATCCTTCATAGACTCAACAACGATACAGGAGTCTTTGTCTGCAATGATCCAGTGAAGCTGTGCTGTCGGCAGCTGTTCGCTGAATGCTGTGCCTGTCAGTCTCATTGCTGCCAGCTTCTCTCTCACCTCTTCTACAGTAGCACACTGTACAAGGATCCATGGGATGAACTCGAACTGTGCCACCTGGCTGACTTCTGTTTCATCTCCCGGCAAAGCCTCTTCATATGCCGCATTGCCAACAAAATTAAGACCTGCCATTCCAAGGCCTTTTTCATTAACAGCATCATAATAAAGCGGATAACCTCCTGCAACAAATGCCATTCCGATCAAAGCATAATGGCTTTTTATCTTCCCGGCAAACCGGAAATCAAATTCATAATTTCTTGGCGTTATCGTAATCTGTTCCCCATAGGAAAATTCATAATCAAGCGTTCTGCCCATATAAAAATCTTTTGTTTTGTAAGTTGCTGCTGTACACATATCGAACACCTCTTCTTTCTGCTATAATAGTCCTGCAAACAATCTCATAAACAACTGTCCGAGCCGTAAATATGCACTCCGTCCTGTGCGGTACTTTTCGGTCACTTCCCTGCATTCATTCATTGTTGCTCCCAGATCATCTCTTATATCCAAAACTGTCTGACTATCCGCCATAAAACAACCATTTTCAAAGTGGTGATAAAGACTTCTATAGTCAAGATTTATCGTTCCGCAAGTTGCCATACAGTCATCTGCCACACTCATTTTTGCATGACAGAATCCTGGTGTCCATTCATAAATCCTCACACCATTTTTCACCAGTCCATGATAGAAAGAACGTGTAATGCTGTATATTAACTTCTTATCCGGCATTCCCGGAGTGATGATCCTGACATCTACTCCACGCTTTGCTGCCAGACACAAGGCATGTGTCATCTCATCGGTAATGATCAGATATGGTGTCATAAACCAGCAATATCTCTCTGCCTTGTTTATCATACTGATATAGACTTCTTCTCCCACCTGTTCATCATCCATCGGACTATCTGCATAAGGCTGGATAAATCCTTCCTGTGCTGCCTGATAATCTGATTTTACAAGATACTGATCAAAATCTGTATCATTTATATCTTTCATACTTACAGCATTCCACATTTCCAGAAATGTAATCGTCAAAGATCTGACTGCATCACCTTCCAGACGTATTCCGGTATCTTTCCACTGCCCATATGGATGCGTATAATTAAAATATTCATTTGCAAGATTGTATCCGCCTGTAAAACCAATCTTTCCATCGATCACCGTGATCTTTCTGTGGTCACGGTTATTCAAAAACACATTCAGTCCCGGCATAAATGGATTAAACACTCTGCAATGAATTCCTACAAATTCCAGTTTTTTCACAAAATCCGTATTAATAAATCCTATCGATCCCATATCATCATAGAAAACACGGACTTCCACTCCTGCCTTTACACGTTCTTCCAAAACATTCTGTATTTTCTTCCATGCCTTGTCATCTTCTATGGCATGATATTCCATAAAAATAAACTTTTCTGCTTTCGACAGATCTTCAAGCTGTGCATCAAGCCCTTTTTCTGCTGCATCATAATAGGTAACATCTGTATTCTGATATACCGGGTAATGTGCATTTCTCTGAATATAAGCACTGATATTTCCGGCTTTTGGAATTTTAGCATTCATCTTTTCCAGGCATGCCACATTATCAGGAAGCAACGGCAATAACTTTCTGTCGATATCTGCATACCGCTCCCGCATCTTACGTGTGCCTCCATTCAATCCGATCAGTAAATATAGTGCTACACCCATGATTGGGAAAATAAGAATCAAAATAACCCACGGCATTTTCATAGAAGATGTTTTATCTGACGCATATAATGCCAGAACCAGTACTCCTGCAAATAATCTCGTAATAAGGTTCACGATCTCAGCATATTCATTCAGTTTTGTGATCATCATTACAATAAATGCAGCTTCCAGTAAGATACAAAATACAGAAAAACATAGTCTTTTTACACCATTCTTTGATCTCGCCCTGCCTTCTAAAGTATCCTGCTTCATGTATATCACTCCTAGTATAATAATTTCTTCTTATTTGATGATCCATTACAAAAAAAGAATGGCTTATCTTTTCAGAATATAATAAAATATAGTATATCATTATTACCAATGCCATTCAGTTAAGCATCATTTCAGTGGTTTTCTGTCATAGAAAGCCACTGTTTTTATGCCTAAAAACTTTAAAAATATTACAAAAAACAGTTGACAAGTAAGCCAATATATGTTGCGCAAGCCTTGATTATAAACATATTTCAAGGAGGCTCATTATGGCTGATTTTTTCTTATCTAATTTAAAATCCACACTCGACAACTGCATCACAGAACTTGATGAAATTCACTCCATGTTCTGCCGTAATCCGGAAAGTGATTTTACCAGGAACCGCAAACTTTCTTTCCGCGAGTATATTCAGTTTATGCTCCAGATGCAGAGTAAATCCGTTTCAAATGCAGTAAACATATGCAGGGCATATCTCAAACACGGTGGTAATGAAACAGAGACCATGCTTCTCATACAAAAGTATCTGACACCTGTCAGGTACAATCGAAAATATCCTATCCACCTCCGTCCAAAGAGAAATAGGGATTTCATGTATCGGGTTGCATAAATCTCGTTACCATTATACTGCATTATAAGGCAGATAAGCAATCTGTCTTTTTGTCATAAAAAACCTTATCTAAATGACATTGAATGATTTATTTTCTATCTAAAATTTTATTAAACCGACTAAAGACTCCATAGTTTGTGTGTTTGACTTACTGTTTATATCTATCTTCTCCTAAATATTTTTCCTAAATTACTAATCCCATGGAATCTTCTTGCGATATATCCATCAGCAAGATCCGTAAGACCAGACAGCAATAAGATTTCACCAGCTAACAGAGGATTTTTCTTTACACAATAACTCCATATAATTACCGGAATCAGACAAAGCCGAAAAAAAGAAAAAAGATTAGGAACCGTAATAATTCTATTCAAATTTTCTTCCTGATTCACTTCACTCTGCATGTACGGTCACCTCACTTTCTTTTTTTAGACATAAACCAATAAAATATAACACAAAATGCTAAAGCAAACACAACACCAAAAACATTTTGAATCACTCTAAGACTAACCGCTCCTTGTAGTCCATAAGTCTCTGCAGCAATGGCTAAAGCACCAAATGTGTTAAATACTGCCTGCCAGCCATATTGTGCTGAAAATCCTACACCGATTCCACCAAGAATTCCTATATATGCATAGATTGACGAAGGAAGCAGAAAATATAATACTGTAAAACATATAACACCTGCAATATTTCCGACAATCCTTTTACGGACTCTGTAGTGCATATCTTCCATAAACGGCAAAATCGCGGACATGGCCGCAATACCAGCCCACATTGCACGTGGCATATTACAAAGTTCTGCAATGCAAAGGACAATCGGTACGCATAAAATCTGACATATCTGCCATTTGGTTCTGGAAGAAGTGATATCAAATTCTTGTATCAGATCTTTCAGATTTCTTTTATAAGTTCTGTTTTTATGATTTCGATAAAATACGAAGCAGGTAAGTGCTGCACCTAAAGCCATTCCGACTAATCGCATCTGATAGCTTTTTCCCGTAACATCATAACCATATAGCAGCAGATACCCAAGAACCAATGTAGATTGATTAAACATGAATGGATTATGGCATCCGAACAGAATCAACACAGCCAGTGCCGCAATATTTAACAGCATTCCCAATACCGGTGAAAACTGATTTGCTAAATGCGGACATACAGTCATAATTACAAAGAACAAAGCCAAAAGCATCGTAGATTGTCCGGTGTGGATCCCCAGATCCGCATTTCTAAACACCATGAGACATAATAAGACTACTACACCTACAATGCTGTTCTCATTTCCAAATAGGATGCTGAAAATACTAACAAAGGAAAAACAAAATGCCATTGTAACAGCTATCTTCACCAGATATACCCACATATGATATAATTTTTCTTTTAGTGTTTCACTCTTTTTCAACAGGTTTTTAGAACCTGCCTGATTTAACTGCAACTCCTGATAAAATGTCATATAAATCCTCCCATCTTCTAATTTATCTTAAAACTATATAATCTCATCTTTCTGCTTTGGCAGCTCTATAACAAATCTGCATCCACCATATTCACGGTTTTCTGCTTTGATTGTTCCTCCGGCACTATCTACAATCCGTTTTACAAGTGCAAGACCTAGGCCATTTCCTTCTGCTTTATGAGATCCATCTACCTGATAGAACTTGTCAAATATTCTGGATTTTACATCATCCTCTATTCCTGGTCCTTCATCTTCCAGAATGAACTTAACAGAATCCTGTTCTTGTTTCAGAAACATCGTAATTGTCCCCTTTGAAGGGCTGAACTTAATCGCATTATCCAAAAGATTTATCCAGATATGCATAAAAAGTCCTTCATTCCCAGTATATTTAACTTCCTCCAATTCTACCTGAAAACCAATTTCTTTTTCTGTCCATTTTGTTTCCAATGAAAGAAATGCCTGGCGGATCTGTTCATCCAGACGATATTCTGTTTTTTTCATTGGTATGTTCTGATTCTCTAACTTGGATAACAGCAAAATATTACCAACCAATCCGGAAAGTCTTTGGGTGTTAAATAAGATTTTTTCTACATATTCCTCTTGATCCGGAGACAGTTCTTCTCCCTGAAGCAGCATTGTATATCCTTCAATGGCATTAATCGGGGTCTTAAACTCATGAGAAACATTAGATACAAAATCCATCTGCAGCACCTCTGTTGCACGAAGTTCTTTTGTCATAACGTTAAAACTTTGATAAGATTCTCCAACTTCTGCTATACGGCTGTTCGTTTCCAAATGCTGTTCAAAATCTCCCCGAGAAACTTCCTTCATTGCTTTACTAAGTCTGGTAATTGGTTCCAGTAACTTTGCATTGATAAAAGAAGTGATCAGCCCTGCAATCAATGTATTGAAAATCAAAAGCCAGCCAAGCACAGGTATGCTGCCCGGCAGTTTAAAAAAATGATTCAAAAAAGCAAATAATAAAGCAGATATGACTGTTGAAAATACAAGTGCCAGCCAGATTGCACCAGTCAGACAGGATCGGATCCGCAATCCTTTTTCTTTCTTTTGTTCCATTATTTTTTCACCACCTTGTATCCAATTCCACGCATTGTTACGATTTCAAAATCAGGGTTATCTTTAAAACGCTCTCTGATTCTTCCTATATGTACCTCTATCGTATGTGGGTCTGCCTCCGTCTCGTATCCCCATACTTCATCCATCAACTGTTGTTTTGTAAATGTTCTGCCTGGCGAAGCTGCAAGCTTATATAAAAGCAGGAATTCTTTTTTAGGCAAAACAAGACTTTCCTTATCAGTTGTAACTGTCATTGCATCATAATCAAACTCTGTTGAACCGATCACAATTTTGTGTTCATTCAGTATCTGTGCACGGCGAAGCAGTGCTCCGACTCTTAAAACCATTTCATTCACATTTACCGGTTTTACCATATAATCGTCACTTCCCGAAAGAAATCCCTGGCGCATATCATCAAAGGAACCTTTCGCAGTGATCATAAGCACTGGTATCTGATATCCTGCTGAACGAAGTTCCGACACCAGTTCATAGCCATCCATAACCGGCATCATAATATCAGAAATGATCAGATCAATATATTCCTTATCCAATACTTCTAATGCCTGTGCTCCATCCGATGCACTTTTGACCTGATATCCATTCTTCTCAAGCACTTTTTGGAATAGCTGGCTTAATTCTTTATCATCTTCTACAATCAATATTTGAAACACGTTTTCCTTCCTCCTTATTAAAACAGATACCTTGCCCATCCAAGCAGATGCTGTACTAAAAATATTTTTCTCTGACGTTTCTTTGTTAATTCGATTGGCTCTACATGATATGGATCATTATAAGTTCCGCCTTCTAATATCTGGCGGGACACTTTTTCATATTCCATCATCCCCTCTTCCAACTGTTTATTAATATCTTTACTGCGTATTACAAGCATCAGTTCCGTATCCAGATATGTACTTCTCATGTCCATATTAAAGGAACCGATTACAGACAGATCATCGTCAATCAGAATACTTTTTCCGTGGTATGAATAACCGCCTTCATATTCCCAGATATTAATTCCTGTACTTAAGATTCTATTTCTGTTTTTCGCATAATCGGCAGCCCCAAATGGATTCCCATTATTCGCAACTGAATTTGTCATGATAGAAAAATCTGAAACGTTCTCTGCAATCTCCTCCCATGTATTATACATCATATCATTACAGATAATATATGGCGTGTGGATCTTCACACGATTTTTTGCATTTTTCATCAATTCTCCCAACTGATACCACACTACTGGTTCTTTGGAACCTGTGTGAATAGGATTTGACACTAATGCAATCTTTTCTGTCTCAAAAGTTTCGTCCGTGTAATCGGTATCGCAGATTCTTTCCTTATTCTCTTCAAAATATTTCTGATAGCCGTTCTGCAGCTCTAAAACTGCGTTCTTTACAGATTTTCTATTTGCCAGTTTTTTATTGTCATGAAAATAACCACTGTCTTCTTGTTCCCATATCGTTTCAAAATACTCTGACAACTGGTTAACTGAATTTTCTTTCTCAGGTTCATCGCAAACCACTAACACGTCTCTGTCATAGTTCTTATGTCCCGGAAAATCACCCAGGAAATAATTGTATGTATTTCTTCCCCCAAGAATATATCTCTTTCCATCTGCAATCAAATATTTATCATGCATTCTACCCATCATCTTCCATGGTTTCAACGGATTGGCCTTATTATATAGTTTAATTTCAACATTCTCATGGGAAGATAATCCATAGAAATACGGATTTCCTTCCATATCAATCCAGCTCTCCATTCCATCTACTAACAGACGAATATGTACACCTCTGTCTGCCGCATCATGCAGTGCTCCTAAAATCAATTTTCCACTTTCATCGGATTGAAATGCAAAAGTAGAAAGAATAATTTCCTTTTTTGCATTCTTGATCAAACGCACTCTTTGTAAAAGCGCTTCTGGATTCTTTTCTATGATTACTGCCCGTTCTGTATTTTCACTGCATTCGTTCCATGACCCATTTTTTGTTTCTTTTTTGGTTGTATTGGACACTTCCGGCTGCTTTTTATATGCAACGCAGATTCCGAGCAATTCATAAAAAGCCACACATAAAAAAATTGCCAGTATAACAAGAAGGATTTTACATATTTTATACTTTTTCATTGTACATCACTTGATTCCTTTTTATTTCATACTTATACAATACAAAGTCAATCTCAATTTAACCTCAACAAAATTTGTTTTTTTCATCCATGCAAAATCTTCTTTGTACAACAGACTGTTAGATATAACAAAAACGGCCTTTCAAAAACAGTTAACTTCTAAATCAACTGTTTTTTGAAAGGTCGTTTCATCAGATTCTTATAGCAATCCAGCAAATAATCTCATAAATAATTGTCCCAGTCGCAAATATGCACTTCGTCCGGTTTGATATTGGTCTGTCACATCACGATATTCTCCCATCGTTCTTATCAGATCATTTTTTATTTCCACAACTGCCTGACAATCTGCCATAAAACAGCCGTTTTCAAAATGGTGATATAAACTTCGATAATCCAGATTAATTGTTCCACAACACCTGCTTTTGTTCCTCAACATGAGAATAATCTTTTCCAGGTACCAAAGATTCCAATTCCTGATTTGTAAATGATTTATTTCTGAGAAATTCAAAAAATAAGTTTAAGTGATTATTAATGAAATCTATTATCCCCATTGAATTAGCAGAAATAAGCAGCTTGCAGGAGACAGCTACATTGATGATGATTTGATATTTGCTCACGAGGATGGTACGCATATCAGTTCACAATACGCCGATGATATGTTCCGTTCACTCTATGAGCCTTTAGGACTTCCAAAAGTAGACCTGTATAGCCTAAGGCATTTCTCAATCACAAAAAAACTTGATTATAACAGGCATGACTATGTGAGCTTGGCTAAGGATACCGCCCATCGTCAGTTGAGTACGATACAGGACTATTACGAAACGCCGGAGGACAGCGTAAGAATTGACACAGCAAAAGCGATTGGAAAATTCCTTAGTCGCTCTGGCAAATCGGATTCTGAATCCAAAATGACAATCTCTCTGAAAGATGAAGATTTTGCAAAAAAACTTGAGGAAGTGGCTTCTGATTCAGCCGGAAAACAGATGCTTGAGTTTGCCATCGCCATGTACGAAAAGAATAATTCGGGCAAATAAAGGTCATCCGACACCAACCGTATTTAACGCCGCTAATCACCTAAATATTTAGCTACTGTACAAAACCACTGAATTTACTGTATAATATAAGCGATACGAAACACCCGAACCATGATTCCCTTGCAGCAATAAAAGAGAAAAACCTCTCCAAGCGAAGCTTGATTATTTTTTCTTTTACTGCTCAATAAAAAAGCCGAAAACCCTTGAAAACAAAGGCTTTCGGCGTTATTATCTGGCGCGCCAAAAGGGATTCGAACCCCCGGCCTTCCCCTTAGGAGGGGGACGCTCTATCCAACTGAGCTATTGGCGCGTATATCAAATGAAATTGTAAATAGTGAGGATTGAACAACCGCTTAGGAGGCGCTTGTTATATCCATTTAACTATGAGAACAAACTTTGCAGACATCTTTTATTATATCAATCTGTCCCTGCAAAGTCAATTTCAAAATCTCTTCCTTTAAAATTCCTCAAAATTGATATGCCCCTGCATCCAGATATTTCCCTTAAATCTTCTGCCCGGTGCCGGTTCTCCCATCAGATCCTTTTTATTGATGCAAAGGTCAAAGATCAGATCATTACAGTTTATCGTAAGGACATAAATATCTTCCTCTGTCCTGCTGTTTTTGATCAGACTCGTGGTCAGAATTTCTCCGAGGATTGCGTACTGATCGCTCTCAATTCCATACGGCATAAAGTATGTATCCACAATACTAAGGATATCTTCATTCACAATCCTCCGTGAGATCATGGAATAGGTGTCGATATCTTCCAGTGTCAGATTCTCGATCGCATCCTCATCCCCTTCTCTTGCCGCGGCGATCAGATGATTTCTGTTCTGACTGTTCTTCTTGGTATCCGCGATCTGCTTCTCACTCTTTTTGATTGGAAGTAAAATCTTTCCCTCCAAAGATAATGCGGAGAGTGTCGCCGTCAGGGAATTGAAATTTTTTCTTCCATGACTCTTTTCGTTGAGGAAATCCGCTGCGTTCTGTAAATAAAAGATCAACGTAACCCCAAGCTTCATATCATCACAGATTCCGGCATAAGATTCCTTTTCTGAATGTTTTTCCACTTCCACTCCTGCTGTCGTTGCACCTTCGGTTCCACAGAAATACGGATAATAATAATCGAGTTCAAATTCCCCGTCGTCTCCGTATTCCCCACAGGCTGTTATTCCGATGCAGCCGCCAAACTCACGCGAAAATTCCGTAAACTCATTTCCATTGGAATCCTTTGCGACCTGCAGTCTGGTCGGTTTTTCAATCACTTCATTGAGCAGATCGTCGATTTCTTTATTCTTCTTTAAATTTCCAAATCCGATCGCTCTCAAAAAACTATGCATATACTGTTACTCCTCAGAATTTGATTTCATTGCCATATCAAGCGCTTCCTGCTCTTCATCCGCCAGTACAATAATTGAATTTCCGTCTACGATTTCTTTGATATAAGTATAGCATCCCTCTCTGCTGTGCATTGCATTGATAATAAAACCGTCGTTTGTTTCATTGAGCAGAGCCAGGGAAAAACTCAGTTTTCCACCCATCTCGTGAAATGCATCATACTTTACAAGTCCTACTTTCTGGAAAGCAAATTTCATGTTTGCGAAAAGTCTCTCGATATTCTTCGCGTTCTCATCGTTCGCCGCAAGCAGGGTATCTACCTGATCCAGTCTTTTGATCAAAGTGTCTTCCAGTGTCTTTGCGTCTTTGCCATCCATAAAAATACGGTAATTCTTCTTTAATTTTTTCATCTGTACTACATTTACGATCATAACAATGATCAAAATGAGCACCAGCAACATCAATACAGCAATCGCAATTACCGCATAATCCAAAGTAATTCCAAGATAATCTGCTATGTTCATCTAATTTTCCTCTTTCTTCTGTTTCGTCAGTCTGCTACTTAATGTATTTTCTGCATCATTTCAAAAATCCGGTTGAATTCATCCATCGAATAATACTCGATCTCGATCTTGCCTTTCTTATCATCCTTTGCCCGAATATTAACCTTTGTTCCAAGAATCAGTTTCATCTTCTCTTCGACATCATGGTATGCCAGCGCTACCTGTTCATCCAGCTCCTCTTTTTTCTTCTCCGGGAGATTCTTTTCTTTCTGAATCTTCTTAACCAGTTTTTCAGTCTCACGGACACTGAGTTTTTCATCAAAGATCTGCTGTGCAACCACATACTGCTTTTCCTGATCCTCGATTCCAAGCAACGCGCGGGCATGCCCCGTCGTCAGCATATCATCGATCACCATCTGCTGTACTTTCTCATTCAATTTGAGCAGACGCATGGAATTCGTTACAGCCGTTCTGCTTTTTGACACACGTTCCGCAACCTCATCCTGCTTCAAATTGAATTCATTCAACAGGCGTTTATATGCAAGTGCTTCTTCGATTGGATTCAAATTTTCTCTCTGGATATTTTCAATCAGAGAAATCTCCACCATTTCCTGCTCTGTAAGTTTCTTTATGATAACCGGTACTTCCTTGAGTCCCGCGATTTTTGCGGCACGCCATCTTCTCTCACCGGCAATGATTTCGTAATAATCTTTTCTGTCCTGTACCAGCAGAGGCTGTAATACTCCAAACTGTTTGATAGACTCCGCCAGTTCCAACAGTGCATCCTCATCAAAATTCTTTCTCGGCTGTTCTCTGTTCGGCTCTACCTTAGAGATCTTCACCTTTACTTCCGCCGGTTTTTCTTCACTTTTCTTATTTTCTGCTAAAGGAGCTGTTCCCACTTTATTTGCGATCAGTGAATCTAATCCTTTACCAAGTGCATGTTTATTTGCCGCCATTTTAAATATCCTTTCTTCCTATCACTTCCTGTGCCAGTAAACGATAGCTCTCTGCTCCCGCAGATTTGCTGTCATACAGATTGATCGGCAAACCATGACTCGGGGCCTCCGCCAGTCTGATGTTTCTCGGAATAATGGTTTTATAGATTGTTGTATTCAAATTATTCTTTACATTTTCTACAACCTGCAGGGAAAGATTCGTTCTTGCATCATACATGGTAAAGACTACCCCTTCCATGCGAAGATGTGGATTTAATCTCTGCTGTACCAGGTCAATCGTATGGATCAGCTGACTGAGTCCTTCCAGCGCGTAGTACTCACACTGTATCGGAACCAGAATCGTATCCGCAGTTGTCATCGCATTTACTGTCAGCATATTTAAGGATGGCGGGCAGTCGATAATAATGAAATCATAATCATCCTTGATATAGTCCACTGCATTTCTTAATATGTATTCTTTGTCATTGATACCAAGTAATTCGATCTCTGCTCCGGCAAGATTTACATTGGACGGTATCAGATACAGACTTTCAATTTCTGTTTTCGTCAGACTTTCCTTTATCGTACACTCCCCAAGCATCAATTCATATACGGTATTTTCTAATTCGTTTTTATCCACCCCTAATCCACTCGTTGTATTTCCCTGTGGATCCAGATCTATTGCCAATACTTTTTTCTTTGCTTCCGCCAGGCAGGCTGACAGATTGATTGCCGTCGTAGTTTTTCCTACTCCGCCTTTCTGATTTGCAATCGCTATTACTCTACCCATACAAAATCCTTTCTCATCCAGTACTCTCCGATTACCTATAAAAAATGTACTTTTTTATTATAACACTCTGCATATTTTTTTGCCACACAAATATAAATGTTTCACGTGAAACATTTTGGATTATTGCAATTACAACACGGGACACAAAAGAGGGGATGGACGTGATGCGTTCCGCATCCCGCTCTGACAAACGGTCGTCAAATGGACGCTTGTGCAAGCACGCGTCCATTTTCCTCGTCGCCATTACAAAAAATATCACGATATATTATACCGTGATATTACTGTCATATTACTATACTACTGTCTTCCATATAATGTTTCACGTGAAACATTTCAATTTTATCTTTCATTATGATTCGCTCGTATAAATAAAGTGGTTTCGAATTGCAAAGACTGCCGCCTGTGTCCGATCCATAACTTCTAACTTTTTAAATATACTGGACAAATGATTTTTGACCGTGCGCTCACTTAGGGACAACCGTTCCGCAATATCCTTGTTGCTCATTCCATCCGAAAGCAGTTTAAGAAGTTCTCCCTCCCGATCCGTCAGTGAATCCAGCTTTTTCTTCGCCAGCTTTTTCTTTTTCATGGTCTGCTGTAAAAGAGGAACCAGATTCGGTTGGATATAGGACTTACCATCCACAATCGTAAAAATTGCTTTTTTCAATTCCGCTGTTCCACACTCTTTCAACAGATAACCATCCACTCCCAGATTGATCGCATGGATCAGATAATCCATCTCATTAGATGCGGTAAGTATCAATATTGGTATTACATTTCCACTTTTTTTCAAAACATCCACTACCTGAAATCCATTCATTCCGGGCATAGCAATATCCAACAGCAAAACATCCGGCTCACTTTCCTGTCTTGCATTCTGCAAAACCTCAATACACTCTGCTCCATCCGATGCTTCCGCAACAACACGGATTTTTTCATCCAGTTCCAGGATCTGTTTCAATCCTTCCCGAAACATTACATGGTCATCCGCGATCACAATTTTCACAGCCAAATCTATCTCTCCTCCGTAGATCCATCTTTCCACTCTTTTACTTTTTCAAGTAACAACCGCAGTTCATCCTGGCAGCGATGCGGATCTACCAGAGCAATTTTTTTACATAACTCTAATTTTGTGATCAGTATATCCGGATCATCCATCCCTGACGTATTCCAATTTTGTATTCTTTCCTGCTGTTTTTTCTTTTCCTGCTGTTTCTCGGTTTCAAGTGCCTCTGTGATCACACTTTTTAATTCATCGAGTTTTCCTTCCAACTCCGTGATACGCGTTTTCAATTCATCTTTTCTTTTTCTCAATTTTTCTTCTTCAACCTTCAGCTCACTAATTTTTTCTTTTTCTCTCGGATGAACGACATGTGGCGTAAATGCCTCGTAATCCGGGTCACTCTTTTGTGCTAAAATTTCACGAAATTCCAGATTGCTTTTTATCTTCTGATCTGTCTTTTCATACGCTTCTTCACAGTCCGCTTTTTCTTTCAATAAAGATTTTTGATATTTTTCCAGATATTGTATTACCATTTCTCTCCTGTTTTTTTAGAACATACGTTCTATCTGTTCTATTTCAGATTACACATTAAGTTTATACTATTTTAAAAAAGATTGAAAGAAAAATTTATTTGTAAACACCCTTCATTTCGTCTATAATAATAGTATCAAAACAATTTGAAAATGGAGGTATCCTTATGGGCAAAAGATTCCGGCATTTTGTTTTTCTGACTACTGCTTCAGTTGCAGGATTACATGCCATAAATAAAGTAATCAACTATACCGCTTCATTAAAAAATCTGACGTCCTCATACAGCGGAAACTACTATAAGTGGCGCTATGGAAATATATTTTTTACCAAACACGGAAATGGACAACCACTCCTTCTGATCCACGATCTTGATCCGAGCAGTTCGTCCTACGAATGGACCCGCATGATAAAGAAACTGGAAAAGAACCACACGGTTTATACGGTCGATCTTCCGGGGTGCGGTCATTCTGACAAACCGGAAATGATCTATTCCAACTACCTGTTTGTTCAGTTTTTACATGACTTTGTAAAAGATGTGATCAAAGGAACTCCTTCTGTGGCAGCTACAGGATCATCGGGTTCTTTCACGATCATGTGCAATAAGATGTATGCCGGTCTGTTTGATAAAGTGATCATTATCAATCCGGAGGATTTAAAGTCTCTCACCGTGAGCCCGGATACCAGAACAGATATTTTAAAGAAAGTGATCGATTGTCCGATCATCGGAACGTTTATCTACAATGTGTGGATGCACGAACGTCATTTCAACGAAATTTTTGAAAATAAATATTATTACAAAAAATCCCTGGTTTCTTCCAAATTCGAGGATATTTATTTTGAATCCGCGCATATTGGAAATGGCAGGGGACGTTATCTTCTTGCAAGCAAACTCGCACATTACACCAACATCAGTATTGCGCACGCTTTAAAAGGCATGGATAATCTCTGCCTGATCGGAAGCCGGAATTACGCAAGCTCCATTCAGACGATCAACCAGTATCTGATCTACAATTCCGGAATTGAAACTGCTTATCTTTCCAATGCAGCCTATCTTCCACAGCTGGAAGTTCCGGACAAACTTGCGGATCTCATCGCGATGTTTTTAGAATAATATCTTTTTACAATCTATGACAGACAAATCCCCATTCTTTTCTCCACAGAAAAAAGAATGGGGATTTTTTTATTTGAGCGGCATCTTTGACGGAGTACCCGCTTTCCGCGGATAAGCCTTCGGTGTCTTTTTCACTTTTTCGATCACCACAAACGAACGATGCAGATCCGTCTGCGGTATCTCAAACTTATGGATTTCCTTTAACTCACCACCGAGCAGGAAGACTGCGTGTTTTGCTGCCGCTGATTCTTCCTCGATCTCACCGGATTTGTAAGAGATAAACTTTCCACCTTCTTTTACAAAAGGAATGCAGTACTCACAGAGCGTAGACAGATTTGCAACCGCACGCGAAACACAGTAATCAAACTGTTCGCGGTACGCACGGTCTTTCGCTAATTCTTCCGCACGCGCATGCACTGCGGTAATTCCGGTAAGCCCCAGTTCACTTATTACTTCCTCAAGAAAAAGGATTCTTTTATTTAAGGAATCCGCCAGCGTGATCATAAGATCCGGATATATGATCTTTAGCGGAATACCTGGAAAACCGGCTCCGGTTCCGAGATCCAGCATGGTCTTTTTTTCATCCAGCGCTTCAAACTGTCCGAGCGAAATACTGTCCAGAAAATGCTTTTTTACCACTTCATCAAATTCGGTAACCGCCGTCAGATTCATCACTTTATTTTTTTCGATCAGCATCTCGTAGTATGTACCAAACTGATACTCCTGCTGTTCGCTCAGTGTGATGTTCCATTTTTCGAGTATCTGTTTAAACCATGTAAAATCGTAAGCCATATCAAACCTCATTTTTACTTTTCATGTTCTTTTCTGTAATGCATCTGTTCCATATAAACCAAAAGCACAGAAATATCAGCCGGTGAAACACCGGAAATACGGGATGCCTGACCGATTGAGATCGGCTTGTAAAGCTTTAACTTCTGTCTCGCCTCAAGACGCAGACTTCCCACATCATCATAATCAAAATCTTCCGGGATCCGCTTCTTTTCCAGCTTCTTAAAATGCTCCACCTGCTTGATCTGCCGTTTGATGTAACCATCGTATTTGATATTGATGTTGATCTGCTCGATCACTTCCGCCGGAAGTTCCACACGATCCGTATCGATCGGTGCAAGCATCTCATAACAGAGCTCCGGTCTTCGGATCAGTTCACTCAAAGACGTTCCGGTATTTAAC
Source organism: Lachnospiraceae bacterium (assembly GCA_902363825.1). Taxonomy (GTDB): domain Bacteria; phylum Bacillota; class Clostridia; order Lachnospirales; family Lachnospiraceae; genus Roseburia_D; species Roseburia_D yibonii. Next base: position 17,658 of record CABJBK010000014.1, on the reverse strand, counting down.
GGAACACTTCCATACTGTTCCAAAAGTTCCTGCACCTTGCTGTTTGCGCCGACATGAACCGAATCCAGACGTTTGATCTCATCTGCAATGAGCTGTTCCTTTTTTTCCACCCAGTCATAACGTTCCTTCGAGATCAGCCCGACACGATATCCGTATTTGGAAAGACGAAGATCCGCATTATCCTGACGCAGCAGCAGACGATACTCTGCTCTTGAAGTCATCATACGATACGGTTCTTTTGTCTCCTTCGTTACCAGATCATCGATCAGAACGCCAATATAAGATTCCGAACGATCCAGAATCAGCGGTTCTTCTCCTTTTAAATACATCGCCGCATTGATTCCCGCAACAAGTCCCTGCGCCGCTGCCTCTTCATATCCGCTGCTTCCATTGAACTGCCCGCCGGAAAAAAGCCCTTTGATCTTTTTAAATTCAAGCGAAGGTTTTAACTGAACCGGATTGATGCAGTCGTACTCGATCGCATAGGCATTTCTTACGATCCTGCAGTTTTCCAGTCCCGGAACCGTTCTGTACATGGCATACTGCACATCCTCCGGCATAGAACTTGACATCCCGCCGATATACATCTCATTGGTATTTAATCCTTCCGGCTCCACAAAAAGCTGATGTCTGTCTTTTTCCGCAAAACGGACAACTTTATCCTCGATAGATGGACAGTAACGCGGACCGGTTCCTTTAATTTTTCCGGAATACATCGGCGAACGGTCAAGATTTTCCCTTATGATCTCATGTGTTTTCTCATTCGTATAAGTGAGCCAGCAGGAAACCTGATCGATCTGTACATCCTCCGGATTTGTTGTAAACGAAAACGGTACGATCTTTTCATCGCCGCGCTGTTCCTGCATTTTGGAAAAATCAATGGAACGCTTGTCAATACGCGCCGGTGTTCCCGTCTTAAACCGGAACATCTCTATCCCGTGTTCCTTCAGGGAATCGGTCAGATGATTTGCCGCCATCAGTCCGTTCGGCCCGGTATAATTCACGACATCCCCATACAGACAGCGGGCTTTTAAGTAAACTCCGGTACAAAGCACGACCGCACGGCTGTGATAAACCGCTCCCGAAAAAGTTTTTACTCCGGCGATCACATCATTTTCCGTGATGATCTCGGACACTTCCGCCTGACGAATGGTAAGATGCTCGGTATTCTGCAGTGTCTTTCGCATCTCCATGCTGTAATTTGCCTTATCAGCCTGTGCGCGCAATGAATGAACCGCAGGGCCTTTCGACTTGTTGAGCATCTTTGACTGGATAAATGTCTTATCGATATTGATACCCATCTCACCGCCGAGCGCATCCAGCTCTCTCACCAGATGTCCCTTGGAGCTTCCTCCGATATTCGGGTTACATGGCATCATCGCAATACTGTCCACACTTACGGTAAACACTATGGTCTCAAGTCCAAGTCTTGCACATGCAAGCGCTGCCTCACAACCGGCATGTCCCGCGCCGACTACACAAACGTCATAACTTTCTTCTACTACTGACGGCATTTTTTATCCTTCCTTTAACTCTAAATTTGTAAATTATTTTCCCATACAGAATTTGCTGAAAATTTCATTGACCAGATCATCATCCACTGCCTCTCCGATGATCTTTCCGAGTTCTTCATAAGCACTCATAAGGTCTATGGAATAAAAATCTTCCGGCATTCCGTCCGCAATACTCTTTCGCACCATGGCAAGACTGTCGCAGGCATTTTTCAGTGCTGCTTTATGCCGCACATTGGTGATATAAACCTCATCATTAAATTCCAGTTTTCCATGGAAAAACATCGTCTTTATCGTTTCCTCAAGTTCATTGATCCCAAGATGTTCCTTCGCTGAAACAGAAATCACTTTCTTATCCAGCAGCTTTTCCATTTCTTCCCGCGATGTTACCGGAGTAAGATCCGATTTATTGAGCAGTACGATCGCATTGCGATCCTCGATCATTTTTATGATGTCATGGTCTTCTTCGCTTAATTCTCTTGAAGAATCCACAACATAAATGACCAGATCTGCCTCTTTTAAATATTCTTTTGCCTTTGTGACCCCGATCTTTTCCACAATATCTTCGGTGTCACGGATTCCCGCCGTATCTATGATATTTAAACTGATCCCATTTAAATTGATCTGCTCCTCCAGCACATCTCTGGTCGTTCCCGCGACGTCCGTCACGATCGCGCGCTCTTTTCCGACAAGCGAATTTAAAAGCGAAGACTTTCCGGCATTCGGTTTCCCAACAATCACCGTATTGATCCCTTCTTTTAAAAGCTTTCCATTGTCTGCTGTCGCAAGCAGTTTTTCGATCTTTTTTAATTCCGTTTCTACGATCTGATCCAGCTCTTCGCCGTAACCGTCGATATCATAATGCTCAGGATCATCCAGCGCAGATTCGATATACGCGATCTGATGCAGGATTTTTCCACGGATCTCCTTAATCACATTTAAAACGGATCCTTCTAACTGTTTCATGGAAGTCTTTAACGCAAAATCATTTTTCGCATTGATCACATCCATGACGGATTCCGCCTGGGAAAGATCGATCCTTCCATTCAAAAAAGCGCGCTTTGTATATTCTCCCGGTTCTGCCGGTCTCGCGCCATACTTTATCACAGTCTCCAATATTTTTTTGACTACAAGGACACCGCCATGACAGTCGATCTCTATCGTATCTTCCCTTGTATACGAATTCGGAGCCCGCATCAGAAGCACCATGACCTCATCGATCACCTCATCTCCATCCACAATATGTCCATAGTGAATGGTATGACTTTTCATCTCGGATAATTTTTTTGTTCCGCTTTTGGAGCGGTAAATTTTATCTACGATCGAAAATGCGTCCTCTCCGCTGACGCGCACAATTCCGATCCCGGAATTTGTCATTCCGGTGGCGATCGCAGCAATCGTATCTGTCGTCATAGATTCCTCCCTATGATAGAAAAGGGTGTTTTTAACCGAAGCCGTTTAAAAACACCCTTTATGTTCCTATTTATCTTTCTTTAATGTAACGACCACATGTCTGTGAGGCTCTTCCCCTTCACTGTGTGTAGAAACATATTTATCATTTTGCAAGGTAGAATGAATCACTCTTCGTTCAAAAGGATTCATCGGTTCCAACGAAACCGGACGTTTTGTACGTTTTACCTTATATGCAATGTTCTTCGCAAGATTTTCCAGCGTTTCTTTTCTCCGCTTTCTGTAATCTTCCGTATCCAGTTTTACCTTCACATACTCATCGGTATGACGGTTCAGTGCCAGGCTTGTCAGATACTGAAGGGAATCTAAGGTCTGTCCTCTCTTACCAATCAGGACTCCCATTTCATCTCCCTTTAACTCTACGTTTACCGTATGATTATCCACTTCCACTTCCACGGAAATGTCCACTGTAAGATCCATCGCATCAAATACCTGCGTTAAGAAGTCTCTGACACAATCTTCCATGGTGAATTTTCTGCGGACACGGATCACCGCCGGTTTGCTTCCGATTCCAAGGAAACCGGAGCTTCCCTTCTCAAGGATCTCAACCTCGATCTGGTCACTCGTTGTACCTAATTTTATCAAAGCCTCTGTTCTTGCATCTTCAACTGTTTTGCCAGTTACTTCAATATAATCCATAGTACTGCCCCCTGACTATTTATTGTTTTTCTCGTTAAATTCCCGTACCATATTCGCTTTTGCCGCCAGGCTGTTCGGATTCGCCTTGCTGGTATACTCGGCAGCTTTTTTTAATTTTTCCTCTTTTTCTTCTTCTGTAAGAGTGGACAGTGTTGTATTTCTTCTGGTACTCATGCGTGCCGCATTGTTGATCTGATTCTCCGCAATGCCCATCTTCTCACGCTTCTTCTTTGCTTTTTCCTGATTCTTAGCAATGATGTCGTCCAGATTTACTTTTTCCATATGCTTGTTGATCAAAAACTGCTGAGCAATTCTGCATACCGCACCTGCGATCCAGTAAATACCAAGACCAACCGGTGTGATAAAACACATAAATGCCATAAATACCGGCATCGTATTGTTCATCATCTTCATCTGTTTTGCCATCTGGTCATTATCGCCACCCGCCTGCGGCATCAGCTTCAAGCTCAACACCTGAGTGATGTAGGAAAATACCGGAACCAGGATCGCTGCGATCAGGATCAGGTATAAATGATTGGAAGCTGCATTCTTAATGATTGCAAGCGGTGTATCGGAAATGTTCATTCCGAGGAAATAATTGAACCCATGCACCGATGTGTTTGTTGTATCGATCACACCGGAGAGATCCGGAAATTTATCCTTTAAGGTATCCCATCCACTGGACGGAAGTTTATAAACAACATCAACAATATAATTATATAACGCGGTCTTATCTTTTACGGTAAAATCCGTCTGTACGCCAAGGTTATAGGTTTCCGTCAGTTTCGTCATGATGTTCTGATAACCGGAAACGTTCATGATCCCGTTTACGAGATCCGCAAACACACCTTTTACACTGCTGACATAAGCAGGTACATTCTGAAATACACGATACAAAGCAAACCAGATCGGCATCTGGACAACTGCCTGTAAACAGCTTCCGGTCGGAGAAATACCGTATTTTTCATACAGTTTCTGTGTTTCTTCCTGCATAGCCATCATTGAAGCCTGATCTTTCCGGTTGCCGTATTTTTTCTGAATTGCCTGAAGTTCCGGCTGCATTTTCTGTGATAATTTGGAAAATTTCTGCTGTTTTAATGTCAGCGGAAACATACACAGATAAATGAGCATGGTAAGTATGATGATCGATAACGCAATACTTTCCACTCCAAATGTATTGGAAAAGAACATATAGATTCCGTTCATGATCCAACCGAAGAAACGCGCGATCGGACCCAGTATCTTTCCGGAATACTGTGTTAATACTATTTCTGTCACAAGAAAGCCCTCCTGAATTTATGGAACTGGATCATATCCACCTTTTGAAAAAGGATTACATCTCAATATTCTCCACGCCGCCAGCGCGCCGCCTTTTACGGCACCATATTTTTCCACAGCCTGCAGTCCGTACGTCGAACAGGTCGGATAATACGGACATTTTGTTGTCTTCAGCGGTGATAAATATTTTCTATAAAATTTAATTAAAGCAATTAAAATTTTTTTCAAAATTATTCCATCTTCTTTTTCATTCAAAGAATTATTTTGTACTGATTATTTTGTGAAGACGTCCAAGGTGTAACAGCGCACTCTCCACTTCATGATACGATGCGCCCTTTGCCGATACCCTTGTGACAACTACAATGTCCAAACCATTATTGAACATGTCCTCGTGTAGTCTGTAACTTTCCCGGATCAAACGGGTAAGATGATGTCTTATAACACTATTTCCTACTTTTTTGCTTACTGATATCCCTATTCTGTTACAATCGGTCTGATTTTCAAGAACATACATGACTAAAAGGCGGTTCGCGTAAGACCTGCCCTTCTTATATACATTCTGAAAATCTCTGTTCTTTTTTAATGATTCCATTCTTTTTCATTCTTGGAAAGAAAGAAGAAAAGACCACAAAAGCTGTGGCCTATGCTGATAATTTCTTTCTTCCTTTTAATCTTCTTGCAGCCAATACTTTTCTTCCGCCTGCTGTACTCATTCTTTTTCTGAAGCCATGCACTCTTTTTCTGGAGCATTTCTTCGGCTGAAATGTCATCTTCATCTTGGTATCCACCTCCTCTATGTTAAAAAACATCATTCTCAATTATATCAAAAAACCCTCTAAAGTCAAGCAAAACCTGCTTTTTTTTCACGTCCCTTATTTTAAAAGGCCGGAAGGTACCTTTCCACATATCAACATGAACACTATATATATAAGGTAGAAACCCATTTTATCTACATTTTGTACTTTTTGTGGACATGCTGTGGATATCCACTTTTTTCCCTGTTTATATCCTGTTTGCGGGGCTTTTCATTTTTCATCCGTTCGCGTCAGTTTGACCTTTAAATTAGCGTGAAAGCCCCTATTCCACATTTTAAACATTTCCCTTATCCCCTGTACCGTTCTTTCATTGCGTGTCTCATACCATCTTTTATCAAGAATTAACAATTGCTTATTTGACACTTTTAGTTTATTATAGAAAGTGTGTTATTTTGCTTTCTGCAATCCAGGGGCGAAATAGCACTTCTTGAGATACATAAAAAATGGAGATGGAACATGGAACAGATTTTAGAAAAATGGGATAAGATTTTACAGGAAGTAAAAGAAGAATATGAACTTACCGAAGTATCCTTCAACACATGGTTAAAACCGCTTTCTGTATCTGATGTACAGGGAGACAAGCTATACATCCTGGTTCCTCTGGAAAAAATGGCACGGGATTTCATTGAAAAGAAATATACGCTTCCGATCAAAGTCGCCGTCGCGAACCAGACCGGACAGGACTATGATATTTCTTTTATTTTGCCAGAGCAGGAGAAAAAAATCAAATCTTCCTATAATAAGAAACCCGCACCGACTTCCGGTACGACCGATATTTCAAATTTAAACCCGAATTATACGTTCGATACTTTTGTCGTCGGCAACAACAACCGTCTGGCCCATGCCGCTTCCCTCGCGGTGGCGGAATCTCCGGGTGAAGTATACAATCCTCTGTTTTTATACGGAGGCGTTGGACTTGGAAAGACGCACCTGATGCATTCCATCGCCCACTTCATTCAGGCAAACCGACCGGATGCCAAGATTTTATATGTTTCTTCCGAGAGTTTTACGAATGAACTGATCGATGCCATCCGTAACGGAAACAATACGGCAATGACAAAGTTCCGTGAAAAATACCGTAACATCGATGTTCTCCTGATCGATGATATTCAGTTTATCATTGGAAAGGAAAGTACGCAGGAAGAATTTTTCCATACCTTTAACGAGCTCTATCTGGCAGACAAACAGATCGTCATATCTTCCGATAAGCCTCCAAAAGATATGGAAACCCTGGAAGAACGGATCCGTTCCCGCTTTGAATGCGGACTTACTGCGGATATCGGTTCTCCGGATTACGAAACACGAATGGCGATCTTACGCCGGAAAACCGAAACGGACAATTTTGAACTGGATGACGATATTTTGAGTTACATCGCGAATAATATCAAATCCAATATCCGTGAACTGGAAGGCGCGCTCAACAAGCTGATGGCATTTTCCAATCTGGTACATACACCGATCACAATGGATCTTGCTGTCCGCGAACTGCAAAACGTCATCTCTCCGGACAAACAAAATGAAGTGACACCACAGCTTATCATCGATGTTGTGTCCGAACATTTTCAGATCACGCCGGAGCAGATGAAATCCAAAAGCCGCAGCAGCGAAATTGCGAAGCCGCGTCAGATTGCGATGTACCTCTGCAAAAACATGACAGATATTTCTTTGGATGGTATCGGATCTCTTTTAGGTGGAAGGGATCACTCTACCATTATTCATGGTATCAAAAAAATCGGTGAGGAATACGAGTCCACTGAGGCAACACGCAGTTTAATCGACACAATTAAGAAGAAAATCAACCCTAATTAACAATTTCGAGTAGTTATCCACAATTTTTGTGGATAACTTGGCAAAAATGTGTGTAAATCTATTGGATATGGTGTGAAAAGTGTATTTTTACTCTCTGTGGCAAAAATCCTTATTCACATCCCATCCAGTTTTCATCCGCATGCTTTTCACATGGTTTTGCCCTTTACATTTTTCTTTAAAGCCTTAATCTATCGTGCTTACGGGAGTTATTAACTTATTAACAACCTCTAAGAATAAGACTTTGAATTACTTTTATAATTATATCTATATGCCAGGAAGGAGTTTTACACATCATGAAATTAATCTGTTCCAAACAAAATTTACTTTACGGAGTTAATATTGTTTCCAAAGCAGTACCGACCCGTACGACGATGGCTATCTTAGAATGTATTTTAATTGATGCTTCTGCAAATGAGATAAAACTGACTGCGAATGATATGGAACTTGGAATCGAAACCAAGATTGAAGGTCAGATTGAAGAACGTGGTATCATCGCGCTTGACGCAAAGATCTTTTCCGAGATTGTCCGCAAATTACCGGACAGCGATGTAACGATCGAAACCGACAGTAATTTCAAAACGACGATCACCTGTGAAAAAGCGAAATTCAATATTGTAGGAAAATCCGGTGATGATTTCTCCTATATTCCATTTATTGAACGTAATGAATCCGTTCATATTTCGCAGTTCACCTTAAAAGAAGTGATCCGCCAGACGATCTTTTCCATTGCGGACAATGACAACAACAAGCTGATGACCGGCGAATTGTTTGAGATCAATGAAAATGAACTGAAAGTGGTTTCCCTGGACGGACATCGTATTTCCATCCGCAAGATCCAGTTAAAAGAAAATTATGAGCACAAAAAAGTGGTCGTACCCGGAAAAACATTGCAGGAAGTAAGTAAGATCCTGCCTGGAAACGCGGATTCTGAAGTAGATATTTATATCACGGAAAATCACATTGTATTTGAATTTGACAATACAACGGTCGTATCCCGCCTGATCGAGGGAGAATATTTCAAGATCGAGCAGATGCTTTCCTCGGATTATGAAACAAAAGTAAAGATCAACAAAAGAGAGCTGCTTGACTGTATCGACCGTGCGACACTTCTTGTAAAAGAAGGTGACAAAAAGCCGATCATCATGAATGTGACGGATGACAGTGTACAGTTAAAGATCAATTCTTTCATCGGTTCCATGGATGAGGAGATTGATGTCAAAAAAGACGGAAAAGATATCCTGATTGGCTTTAACCCGAAATTTTTCATTGATGCGCTCCGCGTGATCGATGATGAAGAAGTGGCACTTTACATGGTCAATCCGAAAGCGCCATGCTTTATCAAGGATGACGATGAAACCTATATTTACCTGATTCTTCCGGTAAATTTTAATGCTGCGGCAAATTAAGGATGGGTAAAAAATGAAAGAAGTAAAGATAAAAGATGAATTTATAAAACTTGGACAGGCAATGAAGCTTGCCGGCATGGTTGGATCCGGTGTGGAAGCAAAGATCGTGATCACCGAAGGACAGGTTGAGGTAAACGGTGAAGTGGAATGCCGCAGAGGAAAGAAACTTCATGATGGAGATATCGTTTCTTTTGATGGAGAAATGATAAAGATTGTAGGATGATCTTAAAATCTATTGAATTAAAGAATTTTCGTAATTACGAAGATCTGGATCTGAAATTTGATAGTGGAACTAATATTTTGTTTGGTGATAATGCCCAGGGGAAGACCAATATCCTTGAGGCTGCTTATGTCAGCGGGACGACTAAATCCCACAAGGGCAGCCGCGATAAGGACATGATACGGTTTGGAGAGGATGAATCCCATATCCGCACGATCGTGGAGAAGCAGGGAAAAGAATATCAGCTGGATATTCATCTGAAAAAAAACCGCAGCAAGGGCATTGCAATCAATAAAGTGCCGATCAAAAAGGCGAGTGAATTATTCGGGATCCTGAATATGGTCTTTTTTTCGCCGGAGGATTTAAATATCATAAAAAACGGCCCTTCCGAGCGGAGAAGATTTCTGGATGCCGAGATCTGTCAGTTGGACAAAATCTATTTGTCCGATCTGACCAGATACAACAAAATCCTGATGCAGCGTAACCGGCTGTTAAAGGATATGCAGCACCAGCCGCAGCTGATGGAGACGCTTCCGGTCTGGGACATGCAGTTGGTAGAATATGGCAAAAGGCTGATCCGGCGGAGAAGACAGTTTGTCGAAGAATTAAGTGAGATCGTAACAGGGATACATAGAAATATTTCCGGAAAAAGAGAAGAACTGGTTCTTCGGTATGAACCAAACATAGACGCTGAATTTTTGGAAGATGAGTTAAACCGTGTCCGGGAAAAGGACAGAAAATATGCGCAGACCTCCGTGGGACCGCACAGAGATGACATATCGTTTTTTATCCGCGGGGTGGACATCCGCAAATTCGGTTCTCAGGGACAGCAGCGGACATCCGCGTTATCCCTAAAATTATCGGAGATCGAACTGGTGCGTCAGACGATCCATGACACGCCGGTGCTTCTTCTGGATGATGTATTGTCCGAACTTGACAGCAACAGACAGAATTATTTATTAAACAGTATACATGATATTCAGACCATGATCACCTGTACCGGTCTGGATGAATTTGTAAGAAACAGGTTTCAGATAGACAAAGTTTTTCATGTGATAGATGGACATGTAAGTGAGACAACAGAAATGTAGGGTAGTTTCCGTGAATAGGAGGATTTAGAATGAGTGCTGAATACGGAGCAGATCAAATTCAGATTTTGGAAGGATTAGAGGCAGTTCGTAAAAGACCGGGTATGTACATCGGAAGTACGTCTGCGAGAGGATTGCACCATCTGGTGTACGAGATCGTAGACAATGCGGTAGATGAGGCATTGGCGGGTGTTTGTAAAAATATCTATGTGACCGTCAATGAGAACAATTCCATTACGGTCGAAGATGACGGACGTGGTATTCCGGTCGGAATGAACCATAAAGCAGGAAAATCCGCGCTGGAAGTCGTATTTACCGTGCTGCATGCAGGTGGTAAATTTGGAGGCGGAGGATACAAAGTGTCCGGCGGTCTGCATGGCGTAGGCGCGTCTGTTGTAAATGCGTTGTCAAACTGGCTTACAGTCGAAGTTTATCATGATGGAAAAATCTATTCACAGAGTTACAAGCGCGGAAAAGCGGACGGCGAGGTAAAGGTTACCGGCGAATGTGATATCGCGAAACATGGAACCAAAGTTACGTTCAAGCCGGATGATACGATCTTTGAGGAGACCGTTTATGATTTTGGAACCTTAAAACAGCGTCTGCGTGAGACGGCGTTTCTTACCAAGAATCTGCGCATCGTTTTGCTGGACAAAAGAGAAAATCCGGAGCGTCAGGAAGAATATCACTATGCCGGAGGTATCAAGGAATTTGTCACTTACTTAAACAAGAGCAAAGAAGCTCTTTACGATCAGGTCATTTACTGCGAGGGCACGCGTGACGGAGTTTATGTGGAAGTTGCCATGCAGCACAATGATTCTTTCAATGACACGACATTCAGTTTTGTAAATAATATCATCACGCCGGAAGGTGGTACGCATCTTGCCGGTTTCCGTAATGCCATGACAAAGACATTCAATGCCTATGCCAAGGCAAACAAGATCTTAAAGGACAACGAGCCGCCGCTTACCGGTGATGATATCAGAGAAGGACTTACGGCGATCATCAGTATCAAGATCGAGGAACCGCAGTTTGAAGGACAGACCAAACAGAAACTCGGAAACAGCGAGGCAAGGGGAGCGGTGGACTCGGTAGTCAGTGAACAGCTTACCTACTTCCTTGAGCAGAATCCGGCGATCGCAAAGACGATATGCGAAAAATCACTGCTTGCGCAGCGCGCGAGAGAAGCAGCGAGAAAAGCGCGTGATCTGACCAGAAGAAAAACGGCGCTTGAGGGAATGTCTCTGCCTGGAAAATTAGCGGACTGCTCAGATAAAGATCCGAAAAACTGCGAGATCTTTATCGTCGAGGGAGATTCCGCCGGTGGTTCCGCAAAAACAGCGAGAAGCCGTGCAACACAGGCAATCCTTCCGCTTCGAGGAAAGATCTTAAACGTAGAGAAAGCGAGACTGGACAAGATTTACGGCAATGCGGAGATCAAGGCGATGATCACTGCGTTTGGAACCGGAATCCATGAGGATTTTGATATTTCCAAACTTCGTTACAACAAGATCATCATCATGACCGATGCCGATGTCGACGGTGCGCATATCAGTACACTGATGCTCACCTTCTTATACCGTTTTATGCCGGAACTGATCAAACAGGGACATGTATACCTGGCACAGCCGCCTCTTTACAAGATCGAAAAGAACAAAAACGTATGGTATGCCTACAGTGATGAGGAATTAAATAAAATTTTAACTGAGATCGGACGTGACGGAAACAACAAGATCCAGCGTTACAAAGGTCTTGGTGAGATGGATGCGGAACAGCTCTGGGAGACAACCATGGACCCGGAGAAACGTATTTTGAAAAAAGTAATCGTAGACGAGGAATCCTCTTCCGAAATTGATGTTACCTTTACCACTTTGATGGGAGATAAAGTAGAGCCAAGAAGAGAATTTATAGAAGCGAATGCAAAATACGTTCAGAATCTGGACGTATAGGAGGTTTGGGTAAATGGATGATAAAGTTTTTGATCAGATTCATGAGGTTGACTTAAAGAAAACAATGGAATCCTCTTACATTGATTACGCCATGAGCGTTATCGCGTCCCGCGCGCTGCCGGATGTAAGAGATGGTTTGAAGCCGGTACAGCGAAGAGTGCTGTATTCCATGATAGAATTGAACAACGGTCCGGATAAGCCGCATCGAAAATGCGCCCGTATTGTCGGTGATACCATGGGTAAATATCACCCGCACGGTGACAGCTCTATTTACGGAGCACTTGTAAATATGGCACAGGACTGGTCTACGAGATATCCGCTTGTAGACGGTCATGGAAACTTTGGTTCTGTTGATGGCGATGGAGCCGCTGCCATGCGATACACAGAAGCGCGTTTGAGTAAGATCTCCATGGAAATGCTTGCGGACATCAACAAAGATACCGTGGATTTCATGCCAAACTTTGATGAGACGGAGAAAGAGCCGGTCGTACTTCCGGCGCGCTTTCCGAATCTTTTGGTAAACGGAACAACAGGTATCGCCGTAGGTATGGCAACCAACATACCGCCGCATAATCTGCGCGAAGTCATAAATGCCGTGGTAAAGATCATCGATAACCAGGTAAAAGAGGACCGCGGCACCGATATTGAGGAACTGCTCGAGATCGTAAAAGGACCGGATTTCCCGACCGGAGGCATGATCCTCGGAACTACAGGAATCAACGAAGCATACCGCACCGGCCGTGGAAAAGTGCGTGTCCGCGCGGTGACCAATATCGAGCCGATGCAAAACGGAAAGAACCGTATCGTAGTAACGGAGCTTCCGTACATGGTAAACAAGGCAAGACTGATCGAAAAAATAGCGGAGCTTGTCAAAGACAAAAAGATTGACGGGATCACGGATCTGCGTGATGAGTCGGATCGTCAGGGTATGCGTGTATGTATCGAACTGCGCCGTGACGCAAATCCGAACGTGGTATTAAATCTTTTATTTAAACATACACAGCTGCAGGATACCTTTGGTGTGACCATGCTTGCGCTGGTAAATAACGAGCCGAAGGTATTAAATCTTGGCGAAATGTTGAATTATTATCTGCTGCATCAGGAAGAAGTCGTAACCAGACGTACCAAATACGACTTAAACAAAGCAGAAGAAAGAGCCCATATCTTAAAGGGATTACTGATCGCACTTGATAATATCGACGAAGTGATCAACATCATCCGTTCCAGCAAGAACGCGCAGGAAGCAAAAGACCGTTTGATCGAGCGTTTTGCGTTATCCGATGCACAGGCACAGGCGATCGTAGATATGCGTCTGCGTGCGCTGACCGGTCTGGAAAGAGAGAAGATCGAGACCGAGTATGCAGATCTTATGGCAAAGATCGAGGAATTAAAGGCAATCCTTGCGGACAAGAAAAAACTGCTCGGCGTGATCCGGGAAGAAATCCTTGCGATCGCTGAAAAATACGGGGATGACCGCAGAACATCCATCGGATATGATGAATATGATATTTCCATGGAGGATCTGATTCCGGTGACCAATACCGTGATCACAATGACAAAACTCGGTTATATCAAGCGTATGAGCGTGGACAATTTCCGCAGCCAGCACCGTGGCGGCAAAGGAATCAAGGGTATGGAGACAATCGAGGACGATTACATCGAGGAACTTCTGATGACGACCTCCCACCACTACCTGATGTTCTTCACCAACATGGGAAAAGTATACCGTATGAAAGCCTATGAGATTCCGGAAGCGGGAAGAACCGCAAGAGGAACGGCGATCATCAATCTTTTACAGCTGCAGCCGGATGAAAAGATCACGGCAGTTATCCCGATCCGTGAGTACAAAGAGGGAAATTACCTGTTTATGGCAACGAAAAACGGTATTGTCAAAAAGACACCGATCACCGATTACGCAAATGTCAGAAAGACCGGACTTGCGGCGATCAATCTTCGCGATGACGACCAGCTGATCGAGGTCAAGAAAACAGATAACAACAAAGATATCATTTTAGTTACCAAATTCGGACAGTGTATCCGGTTCCATGAGACGGATGTCAGAAGTACCGGAAGAACATCCATGGGTGTTATCGGTATGAATCTGACGGACGGCGACGAAGTAGTCGGCATGCAGATGAACACGCAGGGAGACGCGCTTCTTATCGTTTCCGAAAAAGGTCTTGGCAAGGCAACACTTATGACCGAATTTACACCGCAGAACCGTGGTGGAAAAGGTGTGAAGTGCTACAAGATCACCGAAAAAACCGGAAATATCATCGGTATCAAGGCGGTCAACCAGGACAGCGAGATCATGCTCATCACAACCGAGGGAATCATTATCCGTATGAAAGTGGAGGACATTTCACTGCTTGGAAGAGTTACCTCCGGTGTGAAGCTGATCAATATGGATGATGACATCACGGTTGCCAGCATTGCGAAAGTAAGAGAGGATAAATCCCTTACCACGCAGGAAGAAACAGAAGACACCGAAGAAGCAGAATCTGAAAACGAAAAATAAAAACTTAAAAATCCGACAGCCTGTGCCCGCAGGCTGTCGATTTCAAAATAAATGAAAAAATTTATCTTGAAATTAGGGGAGAAAATAAAATGCCAACAACATTATATGAAGTATTGTGGATTTTTATTATTTACGCATTTATTGGCTGGTGCTCCGAGGTTTCCTATGCGGCAATGGATCGGGGAATATTTGTAAACCGCGGATTTTTAAACGGTCCGTATTGTCCGATCTATGGGATCGGTGTGCTTACGGTCATTGTTATACTGACGCCGCTCAAAAGAAATCTGCTCCTGCTATATGTGGGTTCCTTTTTTCTTACGTCCATCTTGGAATTTTTGACAGGTTTTATCTTAGAAAAAGTGTTTCACAACAAATGGTGGGATTATTCCAATAAGCCATGCAATATCATGGGGTATGTCTGCCTCAAATTTTCAATTTTCTGGGGATTTGCGTGTACCTTTATTATGCTCATCATTCACCCGATTATTTATGCATTCATACGATATCTTCCAAAAACACCGGGAATCGTATTACTTGTGCTGATTTTATGCGTATTTGTCACCGATTGCTGCGTATCGGTAGCAACGATCTTGAAATTCAATAAGCGGCTTGCTGCGATCAATGAAATATCGAAAAAGATACATGTGATATCCGATCAGATCGGAGAAAATATCTATGAAAACGTGACGGATGCGCTGGAGAAAAAAGAAAAATTTGAAGAAGACCACGAAGATTTGTTAAATGAGATCGAAGACAAAAAGCTGATCTTAAATGAAAATGTAGATGAACTGAAAGGTCAGATCGAAAATCTGAATCAGGAATATAAACGGCTGCTGGAAGAGAAAAAATATGGCTTCGAGCGTCTGTTGAAGGCCTTTCCGGATATGAAGTCGAGAGAAAACAATGAGATACTCGCAACCATGAAAAACATACATCTGAAATCACTCAGGGAAAAAATGAAAAAATTCAGAAAGGACAAAGAAGCATGATAAGAACGATAGACACAGCACAGATTACGTCAAACATCAAAGAAATGTGCATCCACGCCAATCATTACCTGTCGTCCGATATGGAGGACGCGTTGAAAAATGCGGAGTCCACGGAAAAATCGCCACTTGGAAAAAAAATTTTAGGACAGCTCGAAGAGAATCTTGAGATAGCGGATAAAGAAGTGATCCCAATCTGCCAGGATACCGGTATGGCTGTCATCTTTATGGAAATCGGACAGGATGTCCATTTTGAAGGGGAAAATTTAGAGGACGCGATCAATGAGGGCGTGCGCCAGGGATATACGGAGGGATATCTCAGAAAATCAGTGGTAAAAGATCCGATCCTCCGCGAAAATACCAAAGACAATACGCCGGCAATCGTACACTATTCCATTGTCCCGGGTGATAAAGTAAAAATCACGGTTGCGCCGAAGGGATTCGGAAGCGAAAATATGAGCAGGATCTTCATGTTAAAACCGGCAGATGGAATCGAAGGAGTAAAAGAGGCAATCCTTACAGCAGTAAGAGATGCCGGACCGAATGCCTGTCCGCCGATGATCGTTGGTGTAGGAATCGGAGGAACCTTTGAGAAATGTGCGCTGCTCGCAAAAAAGGCACTGACGAGAAATGTAAACGAACATTCCAAAATAGATTATGTAAAAGATCTCGAAGAGGAAATGTTAGAAAAGATCAACCGTCTCGGCATCGGACCGGGAGGACTTGGCGGAACAACGACCGCACTTGCTGTAAATATCAACACATATCCGACTCATATTGCCGGTCTTCCGGTAGCAGTCAATATCTGCTGCCATGTAAACCGCCATATCGTGCGGGAACTTTAGAATCGGCAGGAGGGAGAAAAAAGATGGATAAGCATATCAAAACACCGATCACAGAACAGATAACAGCAGATCTGCACGCGGGTGACTATGTATATATTACGGGAACCATCTATGTGGCGAGAGATGCGGCGCATAAACGTATGATGGAAGTCTTGGATGCGGGCAAAGAACTTCCGATCCCGATCAAAGACGCAACGATCTATTATATGGGACCTTCACCTGCAAGAGAGGGACGGCCGATCGGTTCTGCGGGTCCGACCACAGCCAGCCGTATGGATAAGTACGCTCCGAGACTGCTCGATCTCGGGGAAAAGGCAATGATCGGAAAAGGAAAAAGAACAAAAGAAGTCATCGAAGCAGTTGTGCGCAATCACGCGGTCTACTTTGCCGCAGTGGGTGGTGCCGGTGCCCTGCTTTCCAAATGTATCACAAAATCAGAGGTTGTCTGCTACGATGATCTTGGAGCAGAGGCAATCCGTAAACTGGAAGTGGAGAATTTTCCGGTTATCGTGGTAGTCGATTCCGAGGGAAATAACCTCTATGAAACCGCAATATTAGAGTGGGCGCAGGAAAAATAGAGAAAAAATAAAATAAGTGATTGACAAAAGGAAAATTATTTAGTAATATAATCTATGCGTCACAAAGACGCAGGATAATTTCATAGTAATTCATATGTTCAGGAGAAATACTCAAGAGGCTGAAGAGGCGCCCCTGCTAAGGGTGTAGGTCGGGTAACCGGCGCGAGGGTTCAAATCCCTCTTTCTCCGCTTAATGTATGAAAAGAAAATGAAAATTATTTCAAAAAAGTTCTTGACGATGAGAAAAACCTGTGATAGGATATAGAAGTTGTCGCTGAGAACAACAAATAAAAGGACATTGAAAACTGAACAGTGAAATAACCTTGAAAGATTCGTAAGAGAATAATTCAAAGAACGCGATTCAAATGCAGAATCGCAGCGTTTTCAAAAGAAGACGCGCCCAAAAACAGTAACGGTCCTTCGGGACTGGATACGGAAATTTAGCCAAGCTAAATTCTGAAAGAATCAACTTTTAAACATGAGAGTTTGATCCTGGCTCAGGATGAACGCTGGCGGCGTGCTTAACACATGCAAGTCGAACGAAGC
>CABJBK010000013.1 GCA_902363825.1 Lachnospiraceae bacterium | reverse complement strand
ACGATATGCTCCTGCATATCCGTGTTAATCTGTCCGTCCATTTTCGCACAAGAGCGGACATATCCCGCATAATGGGATAGGACGGCGGCAACAGCTTCCGGGTCGCCCTCGCTTGCCTTAACGATTGTCTCATAGGGAAGTAGCTGGTTCATAGGACAAGCCCTCCAACTCTGCCCGTAGCCGCCGTAAAATCATCTGAATACGCCGCCCGGTTGTGTTGCCAGCCCGTCCATATCTCCGTCCAATCTCCCTATGCGTCAATCGTTGGAAGTAGTACAGGAAAATGATTTCCTGTTCCATCTGTGATAGTGCGGACAGCGCTGCGGCAAGCTCTGGACTTTCCAAAAGCACCATCTGACCACAGACGAAAAGCGGATAGCTGGTCATGCCGGATTGCTCCGCAAAGTATTTATCTGTGGTACTGAATGGATAGTGTTTTTCTTCTATCAGATATTCAAGCGAGATTTCCCGCTTGCGGCGGCTGCGTATGCTCCGGGCTGCGTCTATGGCAGCGTGGCGAATAACGGTCTTGCAAAAGGCATCGTGTGTATGCCGGATATGTTCTTGATACCTTTCGTGTTCGGTCATGGAAAATCCCCCCTTCCTGAATAATGGCAGAGGGCGGCAGCATTTTATGCTGTCGCCCTCTTGATTACCGAACAGCAAAGACGGGCGGGGCTGTCAACGGCGGCGCATTTGCGCCGTTCATCTTGACCGTTGACAGGCTCGGCTGGGTTTGCTATCTGCTCACGGCAATTCACTCTCATTGATAGGAATTGCTTCAAGTTCCGTATTCAAATTGTTCCAATAAGAGCCGATATCCGCACTTGTGAAATACTTAAAACCGCCTGCTGCTGACTTCAATTCGCCGTTTTTAACCCCATAGCAGGCATAAATCAAATCGTAGCTTGTTCCATCTGAGAGGTTAAATCTAAAGCTGGTCACATCTGCTCCGGCAGTTTCCTCAGTCGTTTTGTCTTTTAGGGATAAGCCCTTGAACTTATCATACAGGGTCTTTATATCATTTTCAGCAACAACTACTTTCTTTTCTGCTGATGCAGGCACTCCGTCATAGTGGTACATTTCAACGTTTTCGACATCTTCAACCTCAAATGGGAAGTCGATTTTGACAGGCTCATAAGCAATGTTTATAGGTAACAGAAAGAGAGCTGTAAAAATTGCAATGATACAAAGAGCGATGGAAACGAGAACAGCAATCGTTATCTTTTTTCTGCCTCTCTGCTTTTCTTTTGCCTCATGGCGCATAATAACGCTTTCGCTTTCTTCGTGAAGAACATCTTCGCTCGTGTGAGAAAGCAATTTCTGATAAATTACGTTACAGTCAGCACAGGCGTTCAAATGCTCTTTTACCATCTCTGCGCTTGCTTCGCTGCAAGCACCGTCAACATACAGCGGAAGAATATCTCGAACAATATCGCATTGTTTACTCATGCTTTTCATCCATCCTTTCTTGAATTTTTAGCTTTGCACGATGATAAGTAACTCTCGCCCATGATTCTGTTTTTCCAAAAATTGCAGCGATTTGTGAAAAAGATAGTTCCCCGAATACGCGAAGCTGAAAGACTTCTTTGTATGGTTCTTCCAAACGGTGAAGAACGAGGTGTATGCGGAACGCCATGTCAGAATCTGCAACTGAGTTCTCAACATTTTCATTTGATGGCAAGTCATTGATTTCACTCACATCAGCTACTCGCTGACGGCTTCGCATTTCATCATGGTAAAGGTTTTTTGCTATGGAGCAGAGCCATGTCAATTCATCTGACTTACCTTTGAATTGTGATGTTGTAGAAACAGCCTTATAGAATGTGTTCTGCGTGATTTCCTCTGCTATCTCACGATTTTTGGCAAGAGAAATAGTATACGAGTATACCTGTAAATAGTAGGCTTTATAGAGCTTTTCATAGTCCATACTTGTCATCACCTCCTTCAGCTTCATAGGTTAGACGGAGAAATCGGAATTTCGTTACAAAGAAGTTTGAAATTTTTATACCTTTACGCTACTCTTGCTTTGTGCGGACTATTGGTAGACGCGCATTAACGGCAAGTAAAGAGATTGCTGTGTCAGCTTGATATGTTCAAATGCTAATTAAGTATAGCATACAGCTATGAATTTTTCTATTGCGTTCCCCTGACTTCGGAATAGTGGCAGGGCTGGCTATCCTTGTTTTGCTTTGTGCTTCTCTACCGTACATGAGCATTTGCACCCGGATTATCGTTACCATACCCTTCCAGAAGATTGATCACACCCCATACGCCTACACCTGCACCGATTGCGGTTACTACTGTTTTAAGTCCTGTTACTGATGTTGTAAAAAAGCCCATTTGTTTGTCTCCTTTTTCAAAAAATAAAAAGGGAGCTTCTCTGAATTATAATTTTTAGAAAAGCTCCCATATCATAAGTTCCCTATTCAGTTGTAAAACAACTTCTGGTCACAACGTCCAGAAGTTAATCTGTGATTTCTCCGACATCGCATACCTCATCCACCACATCATTCCTCTTAAAGCGGAGTCTGTTGCGGTTCTTAACGTATTTTTCAATGTCAAACTCATTCTTTTTGTCATAATCGGATAACAGCGGGTACTGCTTATGCTTCGTTATATCAAACTTGTCTGAGAAAAAAGGTCTCACGCCCCTAAGCTGCATGATACACTTGCTGCCATCCATGACTGCAATCTCATCCTGGCTCATCAGTTCCTTTCCGGTCTTTTGGTAGTTCAGACCGTAGGACTGGCTCGTACCCCTTGTATCCGAGGTATTGTAAAGGTCAATCGTTTCTTTTCCAAGGATTTCTGCCAGATCTTTCAGAGTATCTTTCTCTTTTCCTCCCAGAAACAGGGTTGTGTCGCAGTTTCCTTCAATGGTCGATGCGTTGTCCTTATACAGAGCCTTTAGCTGTGACTTTGACTGCAAAATAATAGAAGCTGATATTTCCCGGCTACGGATAGTAGCAATCAGCTTCTCAAACTGTGGAATCTGCCCGATGTTCGCAAATTCATCCAGTAAACACCGGACGTGGATCGGCAGTCTCCCGTTATATACATCATCTGCCTTGTCGCAGAGCAGATTGAATAACTGCGAATACATGATACTTACAATAAAATTGAATGTTGCATCGGTATCGGAAATAATGACAAACAGTGCTGTCTTTTTCTCCCCCAATGTATCAAGTTCCAGTTCATCATAAGCAGTCAGGTCACGCAGCTCCTTGATGTCAAATGGTGCCAACCTCGCACCACAGCTAATCAAAATAGATTTTGCTGTCTTTCCAGAGACGAAAAGTCAAGGACTTTTTCATCAAATTCAAGAAGAAGTCACATTTTGCGAACTTCTTCACGAAGCATACGCTTGATTTTGTCCTCCATCGTCTCCTTGGCGGTCTGGCTGAAATGCACACGCACGATATAGGTTGTCTTGCCGATCTGCTTTCTCACAGTCGGGCAAGGGGTACTGTTGGTTGCGGTATTGTTCATTCAAAATCCTCCTGTAAATGAAAAATGCCCGGTGACTGTTCATCATCGGGCGGTGTCGGTATGAGGGAAGAAGGCAAGGCGGCAACATTAAGGTATCTATAAAAACCTTGCCGTCTTTGCCACGCTTGCCTTGTTCCTGTTGTTAGTTTCGGAGATAGCAGACCCATGCTGTGCCCTCTTTCTCGGTCACAAGTCTGTCCCCGATACGGCTTTTCGCCGTTCGCATGGTGCGTGAGGAAATCCCACGCTCATTGACTGCCTTTTCCAGCTCTGCGCTCGGCATACGCTTTCCGTCTGCAAGCAGTTCCAGAATGAGCATTTGCGCCTGTGCGGTCTTGCTCTCGGTCTTAGCGGTGTCCGTCCCGGTAAGAAGCTCGTCAGCGGTAATGTCATAAGCTCCTATCCACTCAAAACCTTTCTCGTCTCCCAGAGAAAATGCAAGGGACTGTCCGGGCGGCGCAAGGGAGCTTTTCTCATGGATAAGCACCCTCGTTGTGGGACTGTCCTTCAGCTTGCCAATAAACAGCAGACTGCGGACTGCCGCCGTAATGTCGATAGACCCCAATCCCCGGTAGGTGCTTTGCGTTCCTGCGGCTTTGTTGAGGTGTCCGATCAGCACGATAGCGCACCCGGTAGCCTGTGCAATGTCTCCCAGACTGCGGAAGATGGGACGGACTTCATTTGCCCGGTTCATGTCCACATCTGCGCCCAGAAACGCCTGCACCGGGTCAATGATAACCAGCCTTGCGTTGTTCTCCCTGATTGCCCTTGCTATGCGTTCATCGGCAAGGGTCAGCGGTGTGTCTCTATCGTCAATGACAAGCACTCGTTCAAGGTCTGCGTCAGCTTCCATCAGCCGGGGCTTAACGGTATCGCCCAAACCGTCCTCTGCGGTCTGGTAGATGATATTGAAAGGCTCAAGTGTCTCCATACCGGGTAAGGGCTTTCGGTTGGTGCAAGCCGCCGCAAGACGCATGGCAAAGTAGGTCTTGCCCTCGCCGGGGTTGCCCTGTATGATCGTCAGCTTTCCAAAGGGGATATACGGAAACCATAGCCAATCCACGCTCGTCAGCTCCACATCTGCCATACGGAGCATTGGGACAGGCTGGGCGGTGGGCAGCTCTCGCAGCGTGATTGTTTCGGCTATGAATTTGCGGCTGGGAATGTCCCCTTGCTGACGGAGAACATCGTTCCAGTCTTTCCTTGCCGGGACAAGGCGAATGACGGCGATCTCGCTGGGAATGTCCTGCGCCAGTCGGAAGCAGGCTTCACTTCCTGCGGTGTCGCTGTCAAGGCAGAGGAATACTTTTCGGGTGTCCTTGCGTTCAGAAAGAAAACGGTCAAGGGCTTTGCCCGAAACGCCGCCCAGGGCAAGATAATTTCTTGTCTGCCAATCCTGCGGATAAAGGCAGATGAATGATAACAGGTCTATTGGCGCTTCAAAGACAAAGAGCTGGTTGCTGTTGCCCTCATAGCGGAACGGATAGGACTTGTCAGACCCGGTAATATCCTGTCTGAATGTGTCTGCCGTTCCTCGCACATGGGCATATCTCGGTGTGCCGTTTCGGTCTCTGCCGACAAACACAACATTGTGCCGCTTTGCGTCCTCGTAAATATCCCCGGAAAGAAGAAAAGCCTCAACCAGTTTCGGGTTGAGACCTCGGCTTTCGCAAAGATATTGAATTGCTCTGTCGGCTGTTCTGTTGTGCAAGGGCAAGTGGAACGCTGTGGGCGGTGCTGTGGTGGCTTCGGCCTGTCCCTCGCCGTTTTCGCCTGTCAACATCTGGACAGCTTCGGGAAAGGACTTGCCGTAAAACTCCATGACAAAATCAATGGGATAGCCGCCCTTGCTCTGGCTGTGGCGAAACCACTTGTTTCCCCGGACGGTCAGGCTGTCATGTTCTTTCCAGCGGTATTCCCGTCCGCTTTTGATAAGCGTCTCTCCCTGTGTGCGGAGAAAATCTTCCAGACTGACGGCGTTTGCCCGGTCGATCTGTGCTTGGGTGTACTGCATGGGCGTCCTCCTTACTTCTTGAAAACAGCGCATCGTCTGCAAATGCCATGCTCACGCTCGTCCAGCGTGTAGGGGCAGTTCGCACATTCCTCGCCGTACTGTCTCATGATAACAGGCAGATAGCCCAGCTCCTGCAACATATCAATCTGGCGGTCGGTGAGGGTGGCTTCAAAGGCAAGGCATTTCCGGGTGTGTTCGTCCAGCTCGATCAGGTCGGAAAGCGGTCTGCCATCGGTCAAAGGTTCTCCGCTCAAAAGGCGTTTTGCCGTTCTGCGGATGGGGTTGTACTCGTTCTTCCAGTCGTATTTTTTCATCGTGTCATATCCTCCTTTTTCTGTCGTGTTTGGGGTCGATTTTGGAGCATTTGTTCCTCTGTACGCTCGTTAAATCGGGCGGCAGTATCTACACATGACTTGACCTTCCAAAGACGGTGTAAATCGTCTCTGACGGTCTTAAACTCGCCATAGGTGGTGTTGTGCGCCTGTTCCAGCTCGTCATACTCTTCGGTCAGCTTTTTCATATCCACCTTGCCGTCCGGGAATTCTCCGGTCAGCTTGCGTCTGGCGGCGTAGAACTGTTTCAGTTCCGTTTCATGCTCTGCCTTGTACTTGGCTCTGGGCTTCTCAAACTTGATTTTCTGCAAGCCGTCATAGACAGGCTTCAAGCTCTGGAAAGCAGCAGAGCTGTCATAGAGCTGCTTAATTGCTTTCATTCGGGCGGTCTGTTCGTCCAGCGTTTTCTTCAAGCTCTCTGTGGCAGCACTGTGTTCGCTGACACGGCTTTCCAAATCTTCAAGGGAGTAAATGCCGTTTGCCCGGAGATAATTGAAAGTCTCGTTCATCTCCTTTAGGTTGCTGACCTTGCCTTTCTGCGAATATGCCCCGGCTCTGCGCTGGGTGTAATAGGCGTTCAGCAGAGAAACAAGGTCGGGTGCCTGCGGCTTGGCAAGCTCTGCTTTTGCTTCGACAATCCAATCAAACAGGAGAGCGATTTTCTTCTTGATGTCCCGGATAACGGCATTGGTCGCTCTGATCCAGCGGTTGAACTCGCCTTTCTCGGTGCGTATGCCTTTCTTCTCCATTGCCCGGACGGTTGCGCCCTCATGAACGGTGGGAAGAAGCTCCACGCCCTGACGCTCATAGCTTCGGTGGTCGATACGAACGTCAAGCCCCTTTTCCGCAAACTTGGCGTTGCATAGCTCCGCCCATGTCTGCCGCCAGTATTCCAGCGTTTCGGGACTGCCCCAGTCGGTAGTGGGAACGGCGTTGAAAATAAACTCGCCGTTCTGGTCTCGGATACGGTTGCCGTCCTCGTCCAGCTCGTACACCCGGCGTTGCTTTAGCCCCCATTTGCCGTCCTGCTTAATGGGACGGATAGGGCAAAGCACATGGAAGTGTGGGTTTGGTATGCCGCCGTCCTCCCTGTCTGGCTGGTGTACGGCGAAGTCAACCACCATGCCCCGGCTCACAAAGTTCTCCAACAAAAATTGCCTTGCAAGAGCGATGTTTTCCTCAAGGGAAAATTCATTCTGCAAGGCAATGTCAAAGCTGTATGCAAGCTGGGCGTTCTTTCCACGCTCGGCTTTTTCCACGGCGTTCCATAGGGTCTGGCGGTCTGCGTATTCGGGCGGTGCATGGGACGGCAGGAGAATATCGGAGCAGATCACGCCGCCCTTGCGGGTGTAGTCGCTGTATTCGCCGTAATACTCGCTATACAATCGCTCCCCGGCACGGTAGGCGGCAGAAGCAATAGCGGACTGTCCTGCGCTTCGCTTAGTCTGCGTGACGCTCAGATGAAATAGTGCCATCGGCTTTCAACTCCTTTTCTCTGTTTGCTTGGCTGATGTGGGTAATCGCCATGTGACGGACGGCTCGCTGGACTTCGGACAGGGAAAAGATGTGTTCCATCAGCTCTGTCATTTCGGTGCGTGTGAGATCTTTGACCTCCGGGGCAAGGCTCTCAATCGTGCCGCCCAGATTGCAAAGGCGGTGGGTGCGCTTGGTGCGTTCGCCTTTCTCCAGATACTTCTTTCTGTTCTCCAGACGCTCCAACTTGTGCTGTTCCTGTGCAAGCTGCGTCTCGGCTCGTTCCTTTTCGGCTCGAAGCTGGTCAAGGGTTTTCGGTTTTGTCATTGTGATTGACCTCCTTTTTTTGATTTTTGGGATAAAAAAAGACCGTCAACTTTTCGCACATTGCGACCAGTCAACGGTCTGATTTTCAGTATTTGTTTTTCCAAACTTGCTGGCGGCGAACAGCATTTTATGCTGTTTGCGGACGGCAAGTCCACAAGGGATAGACGCACAAGCGTCGCAAGGGAGTGTAGCTCCCTTGACGGAACGAAGTGACGAAACATTCTCGGTCGGGCAGTTTTCTTCTACTGACTGGGAATGAAGCTCCGCAGGACGCACATACTCCCGATAGGAGAGTATAGAAGTGCGCCCTTTAGTTCCTAAAGGGATTTTCTTCTGACCCAAATTATATAAAATGTAGATCAAGACATTTCTAAGAGGTACTCTCAGATTTTCACAACATAAGGTTCATCTTCAATAATACCCTGATCGTGGGTAACAATGATAACCGTTTTACCTTCTTCATTGAGTTCGTGCAACAACCTCATAACAATATCTCTATTTTTCTTGTCAAGTGAGCCAGTAGGTTCATCTGCCAAAACAACAGAACATTTTTTCATCATAAGACGAGCTAAAGCAACTCTCTGTTGTTCACCACCGGAAAGCTGATAAACTTTTTTGTTAACTTCCTTTGATAACCCCACACGATTAAGAGCTTCTTTAAGTGATACTTTAGTTCGGCTTGATTTTTTAATCAAACTTAAATTTTCTTTAACTGTCTTATTTTCAAGCAGTGCAAAATTCTGAAAAAGAAACCCCACTGTATCCGCAAAAAAACTGTTTTTATTTTTAAGCCGGGTAATATTCAGCCCTTCGATTATGATACTGCCGCTATCCGGCTTTTCGATACCACCAATCATATTGAGCAAAGTGCTTTTTCCACTGCCGCTATCCCCGCTGATTACTACAAAACTTCCATCCGGAATTTCCAAATTAAAGTTGGAGAAAATTATTTTCTCTCCAAATGCTTTATTTAAGCCACGAATTATAATCATAAACATCCTCCCTTCAATGACTTTGAGATATTTGTTTTTTCAACCCACATAATATTTGTGAAAATGATTGCCATTTCAATAATGGTGAGCAATGATCCAATTAGTAAAGCAATCCCGACACTTGCGTTAGATATAAAAATCGAAACAATGCAAATCAATATCACAACGGCTATATTTTCTATGAGATTAACGGAAATAAATCTTTTGTGCCTTTCATAAAAGCTATAACCTAAAACCTTTTTGAGGGAGATTTCCATAGAGCTAAGTCTAAATTCCATTTTCGCTTCAGATACGATGATAGCTATATCTAACAGCAATACTAATACGCAAAGAGAGCTTATAAAGCTAATCAATTTTACAAGGAAACTATGACTATAAATGTAATCCTCTCCGACATTCGTCAGCATAAAATAGTGTGAACCAAGCTGTTCTGCATATTTTTTCGCAGCATTACGAATTGTGCTTTCATCGCATCCGTAGATTACCTCACCATTATATGTTCCTGTTTCGATATAACTTCCATTCAAAGCAACAGCCTCATTTGCCTGATAAATAACAATCGGATTTGTTGCTCTTGACAATCCGTCAATAGCCTCTTCTCTGTTCGAATTGAGATAATAAAATTGCTCTCTGCCAGAATATTCTTTATAAACAACACGCAGTTCTTCTGCATTTTGGGTAAGAGAGTCAATTTCCTCTTTTGCGATATCTTTGTATGATTCCGCATTTCTTCCCTTTGGCACGAAGACCACGATATCCTCTTTTTCATCATCTTCAGTAAGCATATCAGAAAACCCTTGTAGCATATCTCTGGCATTATGATTTACAAAAATATAATTATCCGTATCGCTTATCCGGCTGCCTATGCAGACCACCGGATTTATAGTGTTGTATTCATTTTCGTAAAGGTCATTCCAAAATTTGCTCTCTTTGGATTCCTCCTCATTTTCTTCAAAAGGAGGTTCAATCTGCATAACTCCAAAATAATAATCATTATAATGATTTTCTAAAAGAGTAGTGTTTGTAAGTAAATTACCTTGAATGCTACTGAGATTTGTAGTTATTGTAAAAATTGTCATAGCAGTAGCAAATACTTTAAGACCGTTCAGAAGATAAAACATACCTTTTTTATCTGAAGCATTGGCAAAGGCTTTTTTTACATCAAAGCGGACAAAAGCAGCATAAGGAATTACGGAAAGAACTGCTCCGGCACAATACACTGCCAAAATGAGATGATCTTCATACGCTCCCGATATAAATTGAGAAACAAGCAACTTTGCTAAGACGAATAATGCAGCATATGAAATCATATCAGCCACTACAGCTTTTAGAGCAATCACAGCAGCATTTTCGCCCAGAGAAGCTCGTACAACTACTTCCTTTTGTCTGCGTATCACCTCAATCATATTAAGTACAATCATCAATATGGCAACCAGGCCCCAAACAATGAACATCATATCAGTTTCGGTTGATTGCCAAAACTCTGGCTGCGATATAGAATATTCTTTTGCCAAATCTTGATATGTGGCAATAATGTCATCATCGTCACCGATATAGCTGACCATTATTTCCTGTCCATTGCCTGTGTTTTTTGCTTCTCTAAAATCTTCAAATTCTATTACGGTGATTCCGCCTATCAAAGCCGTATATGTTTTTTCCTCAATATCCATTGTGCTTTTAAGACTATCCCGAACAACGGTATCATCACCATAAATATAAAGTCTTGTCTGATAATTAGAAACTCTCTGATTAAAAGTCGAAAAAATATGAACACCATGCTTCTCAGCTGTATCTTCTGCATTGGCTAAAAATGAATCCATATCGTCATTAGTAGTTGTGTATCTGGACGATAAATAATAAGCACCATTAAAGTTCCAGAGCATATTTTGATATACTTCAGCTTGCATAACAAAAGCAAAAATAATCGTAATCAACAGCAATATATTTCTTATATGTTTCATTTGAAATTCTTAAACCTCCTTTGAATAGGTAACAGACACACGATTGCCCAAAATACTAATATGGATTTTTTCATACAACCACATTCTCTTGTTAGATTCTAATTTTCCGTTTTCTTTATTCGCATAAATTGTACCATAAAACTCGTGAACAATTCTACCGCAACTTTGGACTACATGAGAAAAGTCCGAACAGTTTTCTGCCCGGACTTCCTCGCTCAATCATAAATCAATTCCACTTTCACAATCTCCTCTGCCTGTGCCTTGCAAGCGTTCATCTGCCGCACCCATTCCATTTGGTTTTCGGCTTTCAGTTGCTCGGTCACGCCGTTTTGCTCTGCCAGTGACCGCACGATCAGCTCCATGCGGTTTCGTGCTGTTTCGTCAATCTCGGCGCAATGCTCAAAGAGCTTGTCGGATAGCACCAGCTCATTGAACAGTATCGGACGGTGCATTTCCAGATACGCCTTGCGAAGTCTGCCGTAGTGTCCGAGGGGCTTGGTCTTGCGGATAATGATGTTTGGGATAAGATAATCGCCGTTCTGTGTGTAAGTGATATTCATGCTGTTTGTACTCCTTTCATCGGCTCTCTCTGCGGTAAACTGCTGACAGGGACGAACACGCCCTTTGCAATGTCCTCCGCACGAATGGCGGCTTTCTTGGCTTCGATTTCTGCCTTTTTCCGCTTCTTGATTTTGTCCTCGTATCGCTTCTGCGCTCCGCTGGCTTTCCGCTTCAAGTAGTTCTGATGAAGCCTGTCCTTGCGTTCCTCACGTTTGCGGATTTCCTCTAATTCCTCCGGGGTAAGCTCCACTTCTCCAAACGCCGGTGGAACGAATCGCCCAACAAAATTGAAGTAAATCTCGACCTCCTGTGTGGTCTGTATACTGCCTTTGCGGTCACGCTCATGCACAAGGATTTTCTCGATAAACTCATTGAGCATGGCAATGGTCAGCTTGTCGAAGTTCTCATATTTGTCGATCAGAGCGATAAAACGGTCAGCGTCCTTTTCGTGCTTCTCATAGCTCTTGACAGCCTTTTCCAGAACAGAGATTTCAGCGGTAAGCTCGGACTGTTCCTTTTCGTATTGAGCGTCCAGAGTGGCGTATCTGCTGTCGGACAGCTTGCCTAAAATGTTGTCCTCATAGATTTTGCAGAGCAGGACTTCCAGCTCGGAAACTCTCTGCTTTGCTGTGGCAAGGCGTGTCCGCTGCTTCCTGACCTCTGCCGTCTGCTGGCTGGACTGCGCTTCCTGCACCACACGGACAAACTCGGCTCTGTCATGCTTCGCATAATCGGCAATGGCTTTCAGCATTTCCGAGACAAGGGACAGTACCACATCTTCGTTGATACGGTGCTGGGTCTTGCAGAGCGTTCCGCAAGGAACTTTGGTGTACTGTGAACAGGTATATTGAGAAATACGCTTGCCGTTGTTGGTACGGTGGACATACATCTTGCCGCCGCAATCGGCACAATAAAGCAAGCCTGTGAGGGGAGCTGCTTCGCCCCAGCCGTCCGGGTAGCGTCTGACATTCCCACGGATTTTCTGCACAAGGTCAAAGGTCTGCTGGTCAATGATAGCTTCATGGGTATTCTCGAAAATCGTCCATTCGTCCTCCGGGACATAATGGCTTTTCTTGTCCTTGAAGTGCTTTCGAGTCTTGAAGTTGATGGTGTGTCCCAGATATTCACGCTTTTCAAGAATGTTGCAGATGGTGGAAGAACCCCAGCCGTACACATCTTTGAAAGTCTTGTTTTTATTCACACCCTCGCCGTGCTGGGCAAGGTAAGCGGACGGAATGAGGATTTTTTCTTCTTTCAGCTTGCTGGCGATCTGATACGGACCGTAGCCCTCAATCGTCATGGCAAAGATGCGCTTGACCACATCAGCGGCTTCGGGGTCAACCAACCATTGGTCTCTGGCTTCGTTCCAGAGATAGCCGTAAATGACCGTGCCTGTGAGGTGCTTGCCGGACTTGCCTTTGGACTGGAAAGTGGAACGGATTTTACGGCTGGTGTCTCTGGCGTAATACTCGTTCATAATGTTGCGGAAAGGGGTAAAATCATCGTCACCTCTGGCACTATCCACGCCGTCATTGATGGCGATAAGTCGCACGCCACGCTGACGCAGGATTTCCATAATCTGACCGACTTTCAGATAGTCACGACCCATGCGGCTCATGTCCTTGATACACAGGTACTCCACATTCCCGGCTTCCACCTCTTTCATCATTGCCAGAAATCCGGGACGGTCAAAGCAAGTACCACTAATGCCATCGTCCGTGAAATGGACAATGTTCGTAAACCCCTGCCGTGCGGCGAACTCCTCCAACATAGCCTTTTGATTGGAAATGGAATTGCTCTCACGCTGCTGGTCATCATCTTTGCCAAAGTCATCACGGCTCAGTCGTTCGTACAGAGCTGTGATTTTCTCGTTTTTTCTCATAACTTGCGCTCCTTTCTTCGGTTTTAGGTTGTGTGTTCTAAGAGACTTCCCAACCGCTTGATTAAGAAGTCTTTTAGAGCATACAACACCTGCGGCAAGTTTATATTTCTTATACTGCCTTACCGCAAAATGGTTTGGGTTCTTCTGCTCCAGCTCCTCAAACAGCAGGTCAACCGCATTTTTGAAATTTTCATCATCTTCCCTTGCTTCACTGGCATCCACCAGATCAATCAGCATGGAAAAATTCTGTTCTTCCTCCGGTGCTTCGTACCAGATATATGCGATCAGTGCCGTGTAATAGAGCTTTTCGGCTTTCACCCAGAAATCCTCAGAGGCTTGCTGTCCTTCCCCTTTGGTATTTACAATGATTGTGTTTACGAGTTTCAGAATGTCCTTTTCGCTCCGGATGTAAGCGAAAGGGTTGTAATGCATTGATTTTGCAAAGTTAATGGTATTAAGCACCTTAATCCGGTAATCATTCTTAGACAGCATTTTGCCGCATTCGACCAGCACAGTTCCTTTCGGATCGGTGACCACATAGAAACTGTGCATCTGCATAAGGTTCGGCTTCACAAAAAAGCGTGTCTTACCGGAGCCGGAACCGCCGATCACAAGAATGTTTTTATTCCTTGCATACTTCGGCTGCTTTGGTCTGCCGGACATCATAAGACGCTCCGTTGCCGTTAAAAGCACGTTGTTGTCAAATACCGGATCGACATAAGGCTCTATGTCTTTGGCAGTTCCCCATGAAGCGTTTTGTCAAGTGCTTTTTTGAGTTATTGACGCAAATTATCGTGAAAGTGCGAAAGTGCAAAGTGCAAAGGGTCTGCGTTTTGCACTTTCAGCTTGCGGGTTCGGGTGGCTGCTTCTTCTTGATGAAGTTGTACCATTGACCGCCGACACGCCTTGCGCCTAAAATGCCGCCCATGTTGCGCTTGGCATTCTGTACCGTCCTTTCGGATATTCCGGCTTCGGCTGCGGCTTTTACAATGTCCTCACTGGCAAGCTCTTTCCCGTCTGCAAGCAGGTCAAGTATCAGCCTTTCGGCTTGCTCGGTCTTGGTGGCGGTGTTCCCGCCCGCGCCGGACAGCAGCTCGTCAGCGGTGATGTCGTATTCGCCTATCCACGAAAAGCCCGTTTCCGGGTCAAGGCAAAAGGCAACGGGCTTGCCCTCCGGCGCAAGGGAAGATTTGTCATGGACGATAACGCGCACATTCGGTTCTCGCTTCACGCGCCCGATCAGCAGGACGCTCCTTGCTGCGGCGCGGAAGTCGATAGAACCTAAGCCCCGGTATGCGCTCTGCCCTCCGGCAGCTTTGTTGAGATGTCCGATAAGGATAACGGCGCACCCGGTACGCTCGGCAACATCGGCAAGGCGGCGGAACATGGGGCGCACTTCGTTTGCCCGGTTCATGTCGGTTTTTTCGCCCATGTACGCCTGTATGGGGTCAAGGATAATCAGCCGCGCTCCGTTCTGCGTGATTGCCTTTTCTATGCGCTCGTCGGAGAAGGTAAGCTCCCGCTTGGCTTCATCAATCACAAGTACGCGGTCAAGGTCGGCTTCTGCTTCCATCAAGCGGGGCTTGACGGTATCGCCCAGCCCGTCCTCGGCGGTCTGGTAAATTACTTGGAACGGCGGCAAGGGCTTCATTCCCGGCAGCGTTCCCCCGGTGGTGCAGGCGGCGGCAAGGCGTAGGGCAAAAGTGGTCTTGCCCTCGCCGGGATTGCCCTGCACAATGGTTACTTTCCCAAAGGGAATATACGGCTCCCATAGCCATTCAACGGTCTGTGTGTCAACCTCGCTCATGCGGATAATCTCAACGGTTTCTTCCTGCGGCGGCTCTTTCAAGCCGTAGATTGCTTCCCGCAAATACTTCCCGTCTGTGATTTCTGCCCGGTGCTGCAATACCTCGTTCCAGTCCTTGAAAAGAGGGATAAGCCGGTGGACGGTCAACCCCTCCGGCACAAGCTCTGCAAGGCGGCTGCAAGCGTCGTTTCCGGCTTCGTCGCTATCAAGGCAGAGAAAAACGGTCTTGATGTTCGGACGGTCAGAGAGGAAACGCAGCAGGGCTTTTTCTCCCACGCCGCCCAGTGCAAGGTAGCTTTGTTTCTGCCATTCCTTTTTGAACAGGCAGAGGAAAGATAACAGGTCAATCGGGGCTTCAAAGACAAATAACCGCTCGCCCGCGCCCCGATAGGAGAAATTAAAGGTTTTGTCGCTGCCTTTCACATCAAGCCGGAAGTTCCCGGCTGTGCCGCGCTGGTGGGCGTATCTCGGTATGCCGCTTTCATCTCTGCCGACGAATACGGCGTTGTGGTGGGCGGCTTCCTCGTAAATATCGCCGCTGGCAAAGAAAAAGCCCATCACATCTTCATCAATGCGGCGGGCTTCGGTAAGGTAGCTTTTCACTTGTCCGGCGGTATCGCTGCGGGGCGGCAATCGAAAATCAGAGAGGGGCGCGGGGCTTGGTCTGTCCGGCGCGGCTGCTCCCTGTTCCCCTGTGAGAAGTTCAACGGCTTCGGTGAAGCTCTTGCCGAAAAACTCCATGACAAAATCAACGGGGCCGCCGCCTTTGCTCTGGCTGTGGCGATACCATTTGTTTCCCCGGACGGTCAAGCTGTCGTGCCGTTTCCAGCGGTATTCCTGTCCGGCGTGGGTAAGCTGCTCGCCCTGTGATTGCAGGAAAGAAACAATGTCGGCTTGGTTGGCGCGGTCTATCTGTTCTTGGGTGTAATACATAAAAGTTCAACTCCTTTCAGCGGTCTATATCATGCCGCTTGGTGCGGCTCTGCGTCTGCTCCGGTTGGTCGGCGCGGAGTGCAATATCCACGCATTTGCGGATTTTTTGAAGCTCTGAAACATTGGTGCGGGTATCTTTCAGTTTGGTATAATCGCTGTCCCTCTGTGTTTTGAGGTCAGCATATTCCTGTTCCCATTCCGCAATAGGCAAGGTCTTTGTTCCTTTCGGCAGATTTGCATGGAGATAGCGGTTTGCTGCGTCCCATAGGGCAAGCTCGGCGCGGTGGGCTTCCTCGTACTTGTCGCGCTTGTTTGTCCAGCCGTTTTGCAGCTTTTTCAGCTCATCGTGAATGGGCTTGTACTCTGTATAGTTCTTCCCGTATTCAATTAGCTTTTGCAGCTTCTTCATGCGTTCCTCGGCGGCTTTCATTCCCTCCCGGATTGAATAGGCTTTATCACTGACAGAGGAAAGAGAAGCGTCCAGCTCGTCAAGATTAGAGATACCATGCTCGGAAAGATAGTTGACCGCTGCCGCTATGGTTTTCAGTTCATCGGCTGTGTGCTGTTGTTGCCAACGCTGCGAATACTTCCGGCTCTTTTCTCTCTGAACGCTCAAATACTTCATCAGCAGATTTGCAAGGTTGGGAGATTGCGGCGGCTGTTCCGGGGCGGTTTCCCGCGCTTTGAACAGGTCGGCAATCCATTCCTTGAGCTTCCCAATCTGCGCCCGGATTTCCCGGATAAGGCGGTTTGTCTTTTGGATACTGCGGTTCAGTTCGCCTTTCTCGGTGGCGATGCCTTTCTTCTCCATCTGGCAAGCCGCCACGCCCATGTGGACGGTGGGTATCTCGTCAATTCCTCTCTCGGCGTTGCTGCGGTGGTCGATACGCTCCGGGCTTCCGTTCCTCTCCAAAAAGTCGTTGGTATAGTCAGCCCATGCCCTGCGCCACAAGAGGGTGTTGTCCTTGTCGTTCCAGCCTGTAAGGTCAATTTTGTGCGTCTTGTATCTGCCGCTTGGCAAGCGGATACGCTCGCCGTTCTCGTCAAGGTCATATTCCTTTTTGGACTTCGCCGCCCATGCGCCGCGCTCGTCAAGGGGGCGCATGGTCAGCATGATATGACAATGGGGGTTGCCGCTGTCGGTGTCATGGATAGCAAAATCCACACACATTCCTCTGGAAACAAATTGAGAAGAACAGTATTCCCGGACAAGCCGGATCTGTTCCTCTCTGGATAATTCTATGGGGAGCGCCGCGTCAATCTCTCTGGCAAGCTGGGCGTTCCCGGCTTTCTCGTAAAGCTCCACGCTGTTCCACAAGGTTGAACGGTCAGAGAAAGAGGGCGGGGCATGGGGCGGCAGCATGATTTCTGTATGGACAACACCGCCTTTGCGGGTGTAGTCGTGGGTCATTCCGTCCCACTCGTTTGTCAGCTTTTCGCCGCTTCGGTAGGCGGCTGCGGCAACGGCTGATTTGCCTTTTCCTCGGCTCACAATGCCGATGTTCCAATGGTAAATGGCTATGGGTATCACCTCCCGGATAGGATAATAAAACCCGCAAAAATGGTACAGACGCCAACGGCGGGTGTACTGTTTTTGTGGGTGTGCAGGGATAGCCGCGAAGCGGCGCAAGGGGTGCAGCCCCTTGTTGCGGCAAAGCCGCCATATCGGAGCGCGGGATAAAATCCCTGTGCGGAGACAAGCCCTCGGCAGAGCGCACACGCCCGTAAGGGTGTATAAGTGCGCCCTTAGTTCCTAAGGGATTTTCAGCTTGTCTCTCCCTCTGCTCGTTTTTTCAGATATTCCCGCGCTGGTTCACTCGTCAAGGCAAGCCGGAGAAGCGCGGCGGCTTCCTCGTCAGTCATGTTCTTTGCTTCCGGCACAATGCTTTCAAAGACTGCGCCCCGGACGATAAGGCGGTGGCTGCGCGTTCTGCGTTCTTCTTTGGATAGCTTCTGACGCAACATCTTTTCCCGGTTCTCAAACTGCCGGATTTTCTTCTTTCCGTCCTCAATCTCGGCTTGCAGCTCCTCACGGGTTTTCTCTCTCGGTTTTGTCATAGTTGGTCGCTCCTTTCTGCCTGTCGGCGTAGAAAAAGGACAGTCGATTTCTCGGCTGCCCTTTTGGATGGGTATTAAGTTTTATTGTGTGCTGTTTTATCTTACCCTTATTGTTTTGACACTTTACTTAAACGGGATATTTCATCATCATTATTCAATAATCGTGTTGATAGCAGACTGTACCGCTTTATATCTCCCCTCATTTGAGTGTGCCGCTAAACAGGTAATTAAATATGCTTTTCCATCTTTTTCATACAGAACAACAATGTTATAGGAAGATGCCATTGTTCCTGTTTTCATTCCTTTAACATTTGCATTATAGTACGGTGAATTTTCATCTAAAAATTCATTTGTATTTTTCCATGTAAATTCACCTTGCGGAGTTTGAATTGAAAATTCGCTTTTTCCAATACATTCTTTAACAAAATCGTAGTTAAGGAGCTTCAACGCTACGCGGTTAATGTCATCTAAATGAGAGTCAGCTTGCATAGACGCGCCACTTGGGTCATTATATAAATTTGTTTTGGAATAGCCTGCTTCGATTAAATACTCACTAAGTTCTGTCATGAAATAATCTATATATTCCGTTGCTGTATAACCTTCGCCTAATTCGTTTTTAGCGATATGATATGCCAACGCATAGGCTGCGTCATTTCCGGAAGGAACAAGCATAGCCTCCATGATTTGTTTAACTGTGTATTCCCCAGCATACAGATTTGCTAAAGATGAACCCGCCGGAACAAGTTCTAATACCTCTTGATTTACTTCAACAATATCTTCCAAATCTACTTTTCCCAAAGCATAATCAATGGCAAATAGTTTTGCCAAACTTGCTACTGTGGGAAGTTGGCTATCGCCCTCGTAAAATAAATATTCCTCCTGTTCAATATCATAAACAGAAAATGAAAGAGCGTCCTGCGGAATGTTAAGCTCGTTCGTACTTAGTTGAAAATCAATTTTTTTATAGATGTCCTTTAAGAAATCAAAACGATAAATCCTTGTTTTGTGTAGCCCAATTACTGCAACAAATGCTATAAACAACACTGTTACAAAAGCTATTATCTTTTTACATTTTCTATGCTTCTTCATATTTTTTCTCCCACGAATTTATATCTGCCATTCTGTGCCTTTGAGAAAAGTATAGCACAAGAATATGAACAAATCCACATTATTTCAACAAGTTTGTAGTGCTGTTTTCTCTGGCATATCGCCGCGTTGCTTCCCGTCGTTCCTCGCTGTATGGGGCGGTCAGACGGAAAGAGAAGCGCCCCTTGCGGATTTCAAACTCCATGCAGCCCGTTTCGGGGTCTGCGTCGGTCTGGCGGCACTGGTCGGGGTGCTGTCTGGCGTAGGCGGCAAGCCGTTTCTTCAAGTCGGTGTTGTGGGTGCGGATATGGATTAGCGGGTCTTTCTCGTCAAACCAAATATCGGTGGTCTTTTCCTGCTTCGTAAGCCCTGTTCTCATAAACTCTCCTTTCTGCGCCCCTGTTACGCAGTAGGGGCATTTTTCGGGTGTTTTTCCCGGCTCTTGACTTGGGGAAAATGAGGATTTTCAAATAGAAATCGCCCGGACAGGGAATGGTTCGTCGGGGCGGCTGTTATCGCAAGATTTCTGTTTTTTCCGGCTCTTGACCGTCAGACGCGGATAAACGCGAACTGTCGGCAAGCACCAGTTTGAGCAGCTTGTCGCGGAATGTTTCTGTGCTGCTGTGATTGAAAAATAACTCCGCAACAATGGTCTGCCCGTTCCTCTGGGTCGTGATGATACTGTCGGGGGTCTGTTCTGCCATAGGCGGCTCCTTTCTTTGGGCGTAAAAGAGGGATTTCCCATAACTCGGAAAATCCCTCTTGGTTGACGGTTATTCTGTTTTACTGTGTGGGCTGTGCGGCGGCTGCCTGCGCCTTTCTCCTTGCCCGGTATTCCCGCGCTTTCATGCGGTCATACTCCCGCTGCTTTTCAAGGTTTCGCGCCCGGTACTCCCTTGAATACTGCCGGTGGTATGCGCGGCTCTTTTCCTTTTTGGCTTCTTCGATTTCCTCCCGCATTTGCCGGATTTCCTGCTCGGTCGGTTCCGCAAGCTGTGTCACTTCATTCTCAAACTTGCCGATATAATTGAAATATATGCTGATGTGCTGGATTGCGTATCTCGCCCTTTTCTGGTCGCGCTCATGCACTTCAATCCGGCTGATAAACTCGTTGAGAATGGCGGGGGTAAGTTCGGTAAAGGCAGCATGGCGTTCCGTCAGCTTCAAAAACTTCTGCGCCCGTCCTCCCGCGTTCTCATAAGCGGACAGCTGCTCTTGGAGCGTGGCAAGCTCCGCTTTCAGCGCATAGTATTCTTCCGAATACTTCTGCGACATCTGCTCATAACGGTCTTGTGGGATCGTGCCGAGGGCGTTGTCCTCATAGAGCTTATTCAGCACCTTGTCAATCTGTTCAAGGCGCGTCGTGATTTGCGGAATACGCTTCTGCTGTTTCTTGGTCTGGTCGGTCTGCTGCATGACAAGGTTCTTTTTCACTAAGGCTTCAAACTCCGCCCGGTTGCTGATAGAATAGTCCTCGATTTTCTTCAGCACTTCCGCGATGGTCTGCATGAGCAAGTCCGCGTCCATGATGTGCGGGGAATGGCATTTTGGGTTCTTGGCTTTCCCCTTGTGGTACTCGCTGCAATAGGCAACGTGCCGCTTGCCGCCGTTTCGGTAATCTATGCGAATGTGCATTTTTGAACCGCAGTCTTTACAGAAAAGCAAGCCGGACAGAGGGTGGATTTCCCCGTCCCCGTTGGGGCGTTTGACAGGCGCGTTTTCCAAAATCCGCTGTACGGTTTCAAAATCGCTGCGGCTGATAATCGGCTCATGCACATTTTCTGTGATGTGCCATTGGCTTCTGTCTACATAGTGGTTGTGCTTGTCCCGGAAATGCTTTGTGGTCTTGAAATTGACAACATCGCCGCAATACTCCTGCCGTGTGAGGATATTGGTCAAGGTGGCTTTGTTCCACTTGCAGCGGCTATCCTCGTTGAGCGTCTTATTTTTACAGGTTCCCCGCCCCCGGTCTTTCATATAGAAAGTGGGGGTAGGGATTTGCTCGTTTTTCAGATGCACGGCGATTTGGTTGCGGTTCTTCCCGCCGATAAACAGACGGAAAATCAAACGGACAACCGCGGCGGCTTCCTCGTCGATTATCCAAAAATCCTTGTTGTCCGGGTCTTTGACATAGCCGTAAGGGGCTTCGGTGACAATCGGCTTTCCACTCATGCCTTTGGTCTTAATGCCCGTTTTCACTTTCTTGCTGATGTCCTTTGCGTACCACTCCGACATGATATTGATAAAGGGCGCAAACTCCAGCGTGTCGGGCTTCTCGCTGTCTATGCCGTTGTTGACCGCGATAAAGCGCACGTTGTTCCGTCTGAATATCTCCATCGCGTTGCCAACTTGGAGATAGTCGCGCCCCCAACGGGTAAGGTCTTTCATAATGCAGACACCGATTTTCCCGTTTTCCACATCGTCCATCATGCGGGAGTAGGCGGAACGGTCAAAAAACCTGCCGCTTTCGTCATCGTCGATGTAGTGCCGGATATTGGTTAGGTGCTGCCCTCTGGCATAGTTCTCCAAAAATATTTTTTGGTTCTGTATGCTGTTGCTCTCGCCGCCGTCCCTGTCCTCGTCGCCCACGGAAAGGCGGGAGTAAAGGGCTGTAATTTTGCTATAATCAGTCATGTGCATAACCTCCTGTGCGTCCATGTATGTGTCATTTACACTTAAAATTATGCACTCCACCTTGCCGAACCGTATTCTACTCCCTGCCGGAATTTCTTTGCATTTTTCGCTTTATAATATACTACCATACGAAATCCTATCCCGCATCCCACGCCAACCAGTAAATCCCTCGGCATAAAACTGGGAAATGGGTTTGCAAACGCACCTCCCATCCCATTGATCGTGTCCAACACCTTCTGTAACGTGTTATCTCCTGCCTGCTGTCCGTACAGCCATGAAACCTTATTAAAGACATATCCAAATATCACATAGGGAGCGCATTTGAGGGCAAGCTGTTTCCCATTTACCCCTCTGCACTTTTCTTTGACAGTTTTCGGGATTGACTGCAAATCCTTTACAATCCCATCAATGACCTTGCTTATAGGCTCTGTCCCCTGTCCTTGTTTTTCTCTCTGCTCCGCTCCCTGTTCTTGTTCTGTGCGATTATCTTCTGAAGTCCTTTCAGTTTCTGCCGTAATGACGGACGCTGTTGCTTTTTCTCATTAACTTTTACAAATTCCTTGAACGCCTGTGCAATCACATCGGCATCCTTACCCTTAAAAAATACAAGGTATTTTGGCGGCTCCGTGGTCTTATCCCGCTTCACAGCGAAATCTACATTGTACTTTCTTGCAAC
Source organism: Lachnospiraceae bacterium (assembly GCA_902363825.1). GTDB lineage: Bacteria > Bacillota > Clostridia > Lachnospirales > Lachnospiraceae > Roseburia_D > Roseburia_D yibonii. The sequence goes on along the minus strand of CABJBK010000013.1, from coordinate 65,457 downwards.
ACGCTCAAAAGCCTTAATGTTATCATCCGTGACCTCAATGGACTTTGCACCCTCTCCCTGACCGACCAGCTTCTTTACCGGAATCTTTCCATGCGAAGGCTGCTTATGCTTCTGATGCTCCAGATACATCTTCATTGCCTTCTGTAAAACGCTTGCGGTCAGCTTGGAAGTCTTGATTGCAAGAGCAATGGTTTTCTGTGTTGTTTCCTCCTGCACGGTGTACCTCCTTCCTTATCTACACTGGTCGGATTCAGGGTGGAACAAACAGCCTGTGAAGCTGTGTTTTCATTGCCATATCGTTACTCCTCCCCTTCCTCAAGGTCTTTATCCCACCAGTTCATTTCTTCCTCATAAAAATCCTCGAATGTATCAGCATGAATGTTTTCTTTCTGCTTTCTCGCTTTCATAATGTCTCTTGCTATTTTTGTCACAATTACCACAGCAATAACAGCAAGCAATAATTTCTTCATATTTTTTCTGTTCATTTCTTTTCCTTTCCACTTCTGGACGCTGTGACCAGAAGTTGTTGCAATAAAAAAAGCAGATACAAAACCTTTCGATCTCATATCTGCCTTAACGCTGTATATTTTTCTATATTCTTTTTAATTAGTAGAGCTTTGCACCTGCCGGAATTGCATCATCCAGCATAACTAAATTCAGCTTTTCCTCTCCATTTACTGTATGAACAGCGGATAAAAGCATACCACAGGAATCAATTCCCATCATACTTCTAGGTGGTAAATTTGTAATTGCAAGTAATGTCTTTCCGACCAGTTCCTCCGGTTCATAATATGCATGGATTCCAGAGAGAATAATTCTGTCTATTCCTGTGCCATCATCTAAAACAAAATGTAACAGCTTTTTGCTTTTCTTCACAGCGCTACATTCTTTTACTTTTACAACACGGAAATCTGACTTGCTGAATGTATCAAAATCCACCATTTCCTCAAATAATGGTTCTGTTTCCACCTTTGGCTCAACAGGCTCAGTAACCTGTTCTTCTAAATTCATATTTTCATCGCACATATTCATTTCCTCCAGACATAATAAGCTAATGCCCATTATAGCAGAAAAGCTGTGCTTTGAGAAGAATTTCCTAATTTGAAAATCGTGTACATCTTTGCACCAATCAGATTATTTTCTATCCATACATCATCAAGCAGCAAACAATGTGACAACACTTCCAGATTATCCATATTTATAAGCCGCTGAATAATTGTATTTGTATTCTCTGGTATTTCATTAGCTTCCATTGCAATATCCCGCCTTGCTTCCCTGCAATATTTATACAATCCCAAAATATACTTATTCGACAGGATAAAACCAAACGCATCATTATTCAGATACATCATTTTATGCTTTTCCCATTCCTCCGGCAATGAAAAATAGCACTTTGCTGTTTCGATATAACAATCTCCGTCATAAACTGGCTTCATCTTCTTTTCCTGCCGAAGCATCTGATGATATATCTTTTCCCGGTCAAATATACTTCTTGCTCTGGTAAAATCCGGTGTTCTTCCACGCATAAAAGTGTAAACATTATTGATCACCGTTTTTCCCGCTAAAGACTTGTAATTGCCTACCCTGTGAAGGTACTGCAATACCTGTGTCAGTTTCTCCACAGAAGTAATCTCTTGATAATTATTTTTATCAATCTCCATTTGTTCAAAGGATAATGGTGTGCTTCCTTTTTTGATTTCACGCTCCATGATACGCTTGGTGTCTCTCATTGATTCCATATCAGTTCCTTTCCACTTCTGGACGCTGTGACCAGAAGTTATAAAATAAGCAGGTATAAAAACTTTCATTTCATACCTGCTCCTATTCAACAAGAAATTCTCTTTCCTGCAAGTTCCATTATGATATTGATTACTTCCCTAATGATTGCAATAATTTTTATTGCAAGGACAATCACTCCGATCATGCCACCGATGATTGCGTCTAATGCCAACACTCCTATGCTCCCGGCTATTCCAAAATTACGAGGTATCAGCAATACAAGCATCTTTTGTATGCCGAAGGGAAAGCCACCCATAATCCAGAACTGAAGCCAGTTCATACCGTTTTCTCCCAGACATATCCAGTAACACATATCCAACCAGATCACAATAAATGCCATCGGCAAAATCAGCTTAAACAATACCCTTTTCATGCCATCCTCCTCCATACATATCATGCTGCACTTCCTGCTGATAGAAATGATTTATCGTGGCTGGTGCATTATAAAGCGCTGTTATCATATACGACTTGATATTGGTTATCTTCGTTGTTGTCTCTTTCATGCAACCAATCACATACTCAAGATGACTGCTATTCAGTTTCAAAAATCTAGATTTTACGAGTTCATACGGATAGTCCTCTCCTGCAACCCGGATTGATTTTCTTTTTACGCATACCACTTCACAGATTATCCCAAACAATTCGTCATAAAGTTCCTTTTCCCCATAGCCATCATACTTCATGTGATGATCATAACTGATATTCTCTTTAATCAGTTCTATGTAAGACTGTGCATCATCCATCGCATCCATCACATCAGCTTGTGGCTTTTCTGTCACAGATTGATTGATTGGATTGGTATAACTCAACTCAGTCTGGTTATAATTAGTCTGATTCATATAAGTCTGATTATAGTTAGTATAATTAGGGTTCGATTCTCCGACTTCTTGAGGTTTGATTTCCGAACTTCCAGAGGTTTGATTTTCTGACTTCCGGAAGTTCGATTTTCTGACTTCTTGTGGTTCGGTTTTCTGACTTCCAGAAGTTCGATTTTCCGACTTCTGTGATTTTATCAGCATTTGCTGGCTCTTTTTCGTCCATCTGTTCAGTAATAGAAGCAAAATTTTTCACATAAATTATATCCGGTTTTCCAAGTCCTCTGCGAACCTTTTCTACCAGACCAATTCCTTTTACAGAATCAAGCTCTGCCAATACCTTTACAGCCTTTTCTTTAGCGCATCCCAAATCCTCCATTATGCTGTCTATGGTGTAAATGATGTATGCACGATTTTCATCGTCAAACCATTCATTTTTCATAGACAGCGACATACGATCAAGCATAAGTCCATACAATAATTTTGCATCACTGGACAACTTCTTAAATCTCTCGTCCTTTATCAGCAGGCGTGGAACACGATAGAATGAGAACTGTTCCGCTTCTATTCCGTAATAATAATCTAACTGCAAAATTTCTCCCATTCTCGTCTCCTCCTTCCTACTGCGTATTCTTCCAGTTATCCAATAGCTGAAATATTATTTTTTCTATATCTTCTGTGCTATATGTATCCGGAAAATAACTGTTAATGCGTTCCGTTTTTATAACAACCTTACGCTCTACTGGCTTTTCTTTCTCCAGAAGCATACGCACCATTGGAAAAGTCAGTTCTCCCTTTTTGTCACTTTCCTTTAGCATGGCACTCTGCTGTTTGCTTATGACAGCATTGGTGTCCTGTATGGTAATCAATACCCATTGCTGTGCATCCTCGGATAAAAACGAGATGTCCACAGCCTGCATAATACCTATCTTTCCCAAATCCACCATATCAAGCAACGGTTCTGATAATCGTGAAATCCATATATACCTTTGGACAGTCTTTGCACTTTCTCCTGCGGTTTCTCCTAATTCTTCAAGTGTAAGCCCGCCTGTCCTGCTTCCCTGATGCTTCATGGCTTCGTATTTCATGCGATATGCCTTCGCTTTTTCGCTTGGAAGAATATCTTCTCTTTGAATATTGCTGTCCACCATGATAATCGTGGCTTCATCGTCCGTATAATTACGAATAAACATCGGCATTGTATCAAGTCCTACAAGCTCACACGCATGTCTCCTTCGGTGTCCTGCAATAATTTCATAGCCGCCCTCAGCTCTTGGTCTTGCAATACCCGGCATCAGCACGCCATGCTCTCTGACACTCTCCACCGTCTCCTGCATCTTTTCATCGTCCAGTACCTTAAATGGGTGACCTTTGAACTCATGCAGTTCTGATAATGCAATTTCCTGTACCTGCTCTATTCCTGCCTGTGGCTGTCCATCTCCGAATAAATCATCGAAGCTGTTCAGTTTTACCTTTGCGGCACTTCCTGTTTTATTCATCTGCAAGCACCTCCTCTGTCAATGACTGATAGGCATTTGCTACTTTTCCATTTGGATCATGCTCATAAATGCTGACACCTTCAGCAGAAATCTCCGCAGCTCTTACCGACATCGGAATACTGTTTTCAAATATTCTTACCTTGCTACCATAATTCTCCACAACCAATGCACTGATGTCTTTTGCATAATTCGTTCTGTTATCAACCATAGTAAGCAGAATACCTTCAATCTCCAATTTTGGATTGATCTGCCTTTTTACCTTTCCTATGGTCTTTATAAGCTGTTCCAGACCTTTTACCGGCAGATATGCTGCCTGCACCGGAATAAGGATGCTGTCGGCACTTGCAAAGGCATTTATGGTAATCATGCCAAGGGAAGGCATACAATCAATCAGAATGTAATCATACCTTTCTTTCTGCTGTTCTATATAAGTCCGAAGCACAAGCTCCCTGCTCATGACATTTACCAGTGATACTTCCAATCCCGACAACTCTATATTGCCGGGCATAAGGTCTACACCCTCGTCGTGCTTTAGGATGCCATAATCCGGCTCCATATCTTCTTCATTGATGATATTCGCCATAATGGTTGCAAGAGATACATCCAGTTTATCCGGCTCCTGAAAGCCTAAACTTGCTGTCAGGCTTCCCTGTGCATCCGCATCTATCAGAAGCACCTTTTTCCCCTTTTTTGCAAGTCCAATACCTAGATTACTTGTTGTGGTGGTCTTTCCAACTCCACCTTTCTGGTTTCCGATTACTATAACTTTACACATGATGAAATTCCTCCAAATTCTACTATTATTCTTTTACATTGCTCTTTTTTACTTCTACATACGATCTGTAATATTTATCTGTTCCCTTGTTGGGATAGAGGTCTGACATTTCCAGAACCTCTACCTTTGGGTGTCTCTGCATGATTTTTTTGAACCATGTAATATCATTTTTTGTTCCCATCAACCGAATCTTTAACATCAATCATTTCCTCCAAACATTGCATACAAATTTTTATTGTATGTGGCATACTCCGGATAGCGAATCTGTATTGCCTGCCAGAAATATGGTGCATAGCAACAGCAGAACAAATCCTCTACTGAATATCTCCGGCACTCATCCACCTGCTCCTCTGTGTCCTGTTCATCATCCACGCTCGGTGTACCATTGCAATACAGATTAAATGCCATTCTGACAACCTTTGCACTTCCACTGGTCTGCCAGCCCTCATGCAGGCACTCCGGTTTTACACATCCAGTCTTGAAATTATAAATTCTATCCACATTTCTTCGTGTATCCTCGTTCATTCCAAGGCAATAGCAAAGTGCCTTGTGATATACATCTGCTTCTCTGACTTTCTGAATTTTTTCATAGTAAAATTTCTCATGTGCTTCACTGATAAAGTTAATATTTTCTTTTTTTGCTCCTAACGCTGTACTGTTCATACTGACTTCCTCCATTTTCTTATTTTGTTCCGTTGACCATAACAAAAAAGGACATTCCTCTAAAATTTCTTTTAGAAAAATGTCCTTATAGTACAAAATATGAACTTGAACTGACTCGATTTTAATTTAAAATCGTTTGTTTTAACCCTTTAAGATAGGTTATTTTGTCGTACTCCTGTCGTACCATACAAGTCGGAAGTCCGCAAACTCTTGATTTTACTGGTCTTTTTTATCCAGTGACTTCATTGTCGGGAAGAGCAGTACATCGCGGATCGCCGGTGAATTTGTCATCATCATGACCATACGGTCGATTCCGAATCCGATTCCACCGGTTGGCGGCATACCGTGGCTCAATGCATTTAAGAAATCCTCATCGGTATGGTTTGCCTCTTCATCTCCGGCTGCAAACAGTTCTTCCTGTGCAGCAAAACGTTCTCTCTGATCGATCGGATCGTTTAACTCGGAGTACGCGTTTGCCATTTCCCATCCGTTCATGAAGAACTCAAAACGTTCTACATAATCCGGATTCTCCGGTTTCTTTTTGGTGAGCGGAGAAATTTCGATCGGATGATCCATAATAAATGTCGGCTGAAGCAGATGCTCCTCTACAAATTCTTCGAAGAAGAGATTTAAGATATCGCCCTTCTTATGTCTCTCTTCATATACCACATGATGCTCGTCTGCCGCTTTTCTTGCTTCCTCTAATGTGTGGATCTCGTTAAAGTCCACGTTTGCGTATTTCTTGACCGCATCGATCATGGTCAGACGCTCGAACGGCTTGGAGAGGTCGATCTCAAGATCTCCATAATGAAGTATCTCGGATCCGGTCACTTCTTTTGCCACATGACGGTACAGTTTCTCGGTCAGATCCATCATGCCGTGGTAATCGGTATATGCCTGATAAAGCTCCATCAGCGTAAATTCCGGATTGTGTCTGGTATCAAGTCCTTCGTTACGGAATACACGTCCGATCTCATAGACACGCTCCATGCCGCCGACGATCAGTCTCTTTAAATAAAGTTCCAGGGAAATACGAAGATGCAGATCCTCATCCAGCGCATTAAAGTGTGTATTAAACGGTCTTGCCGCCGCGCCGCCTGCATTCTGCACAAGCATCGGGGTTTCAACTTCCATGAATCCCTCACCGTCTAAGTAATGACGGATACTGCTGATGACTTTGGAACGTTTTACGAAAGTCTCTTTTACATCCTGGTTCATGATAAGATCCACATAACGCTGACGATAACGCATATCGGTATTGGTCAGTCCATGGAACTTCTCCGGAAGGATATTTAAGCTCTTCGCAAGCAGTGTAACCTCTGACGCATGGATGGAAATCTCACCGGTTTTGGTTGTAAACACTTCGCCCTTGATACCGATGACATCACCTACATCATATTTCTTGAAATCCTTGTAGGATTCTTCTCCGATACTGTCCCTTGCAACGTATGCCTGGATGCTGCCCTTTAAATCCTGCACATTGCAGAAAGAAGCCTTTCCCATCACGCGCTTGAACATCATACGTCCGGCAACGGAAACCGTCTTACCCTCGAGGTCATCATAATTATCCCTGATCTCTGTGCTGTGATGTGTCACATCATATTTTGTGATCTGAAACGGGTCTTTGCCGTTTTCCTGAAACTCTTTTAATTTATCCTGACGCACCTTGATCAGCTGATTTATATCCTGTTCCTGTACGTTCTTTTGTTCCGCCATCTTCATTCTCCTTCATTTTTATTTTCCAGCCACGGAAGTTGATCCTGTCATAAAATCAGATTCTGACTCCGGATCTTTCCGGCTGCTTTCTAGTTTGAGCGCTGGATCTCAAGTACCTTATATTCCAGCTCGCCCACATGGGTCTCAACCTTTACGACATCACCGATCTTTGCGCCGAGCAGTGCCTTGCCGACCGGAGACTCATTGGAGATCTTGCCTTTTAAGCTGTTTGCCTCGGTGGAACCGACGATCTTGTATTCAAGCTCCTCATTTTCTTCCACATCAAGGATCTTTACCTTACATCCGATGCTGATCTTATCCAGCTCTACTTCTTCTTCTACAACGACTTCCGCGTTCTTTAAGATCTTCTCGATATCTTCGATACGAGCCTCAATGTCACGCTGCTCGTCTTTCGCTGCATCGTACTCCGCGTTCTCGGACAAGTCACCCTGTTCTCTGGCTTCTTTGATCTTCTGCGCTACTTCTTTTCTTCTGACTACTTTTAAGTTCTGTAATTCTTCTTCCAGTTTCTGCAGTCCCTGATAGGTCAAAATGTTTTTCTTATCCATGCTTGCTTTCTGTCCTTCCTGTTTCTTCTTTCTATTGTTCCGAAAATCCCGCAAAAACATCCTTGGAACTTCCGCTTTCTTCTCTTAGGTCTAGTCCTTTAACAATCACAGTATTATACCCGATAGGCACCAGAATGTCAAGGTTTTCGCCGCTTTGCCAGGGTATTTTATAGATGGGGATATAGCAGTATCCGCCCGTTTTCTCCGGTGTGCAAAAATGTCCGTTCCGCTCAAAATCCAGGATCACATTTCCGGGAAACAGAAACGGGGATTCCGCTCCCGCATGCCGCTTCTCCCTGACCGAAACCATAAGCCCGTATTCTTCTTCCATCCGCGCCGCATATGACGAGAAAAAATCCGGACGTTCCGTTAGGATCGTAAGCGCGTTTAAATCCCGCTCCAGCTCGTGCAGAACAGTGACAATATCTTCCTCCATCAGAAGAAGCTCCGGCTTTTCTTCATCAATACAGACCGGTGCAAAATCGCGGTAGCTTATCCCACGCTTTTTTAATACCTGCTCCATGATGTTCCGAAACTGCGGCAGATAGGGATTTTCCACCCACATCTCCGGTTCCTTTGCCGCACTTTCGATGCCGTCTTTCTTTTTTCGTCTTTTCTGTCTCCACTTTTTTAAAAATGCACCAATCGCGCGCCATCCCATATCCACACGGTCATCCGCCATACGCCGTACCTGCTATCCGTTTTTCTCATTATATGTCAAAAAGCGCCCGAATAATTCCTCTAACTGTTCATAGCTTTCCACTTCATTGATGGCACTGCGCAGGCGTGCCGCATTCGGATAGCCCGCCGTATACCACGCCGCATGTTTGCGGATCTCGCGTATCCCGGTATAGTCTCCCTTGAACGCAAGCTGCATTTTCGCATGGCGCAGCATCATTTGTACCATTTCCTCCGCCGTCGGTTTCGGCAGATGTTCTCCGGTCTTAAAATAATGCAGGATCTGCGCAAAGATCCACGGATTTCCCTGTGCGCCGCGCGCGATCATAAAGCCGTCACAGCCGGTCTGTTCTTCTATGCGGATCGCGTCCTCCGGCGTCAGGATATCACCGTTTCCGATCACCGGGATCTTTACCGCTTCTTTGACCTGTCTTATGATGTCCCAGTCCGCCCTGCCCGAATAGTACTGCTCTCTCGTGCGCCCGTGGACCGCGATCGCTGCCGCGCCGCTTGCTTCTGCCACTTTTGCCATTTCCACCGCGTTGATATGCGCATCATCAAACCCTTTGCGGATCTTTACCGTCACCGGTTTTTTGATGGCACGCGCGGTCTTTTCTATGATCTTTCCCGCAAGCACCGGATTTTTCATCAGTGCGGAGCCGTCGCCGTTGTTTACGACTTTCGGAACCGGACAGCCCATATTGATATCGAGAATGTCAAAAGGCCTTTCCTCGATCTTTTTTGCCATCTCACTCATGATCTCCGGATCCGAGCCAAAAAGCTGCAGGGAAACCGGATGCTCCCTCTCATCGATCGCCAAAAGCTGCTCGGTATTTTTATTGTTGTAATAGATGCCCTTGGCACTCACCATTTCCATGCACAAAAGTCCCGCGCCCTGCTCTTTGCAGAGCAGACGAAATGGCAGGTCTGTCACGCCTGCCATTGGTCCGAGCACCAGATTGTTTTCTAAAGTCACATTTCCGATCTGTAATGTTTTCATATTATTTTCCGCCGTCTGTCTGTCCCTTTTTTTGTCTCTCATAAATAAAACGCATGCCCTGAAGCGTCAGTGTCGCGTCATAAATATCAATGCTTTTCGTCTCTTTCGCGATGATCTTTCCGAGTCCTCCGGTCGCAACCACTTTGATCCCGGCAAGGCCTGCTTCCTGTTTCATATGTTCCACGATATATTCTGTCTGGCCGATCTGACCGTATACAAGTCCCGCCTGTATGCTGCTTATCGTCTCTTTTCCAAGGATCGATGCCGGCTTTTTGATCTCGATCTCCGGCAGTTTCGCGGTTCCCTGGGAGAGTGCCTTCGCAGACACCCGGATTCCCGGCGAGATCACGCCTGCCAGAAATACGCCGTTTCCATCCACGAGGTCAAACGTTGTCGCTGTTCCAAAGTCAATGACGATGACCGGTCCGCCATAAAGCTCATACGCGCCGACCGCATCCACGATACGATCCGCCCCGAGCTGTCTCGGATTTTCTGTCGCGATGGAAAGCCCGGTGGTAATGCCCGGTTCGACCAAAATCGGCGTGACATTGAAATATTTGATCACCGCACTCGTCAGTGAATGCATGATATCCGGCACGACCGATGAAAAGATCGCGCTGTCGATCGCGTTTGGGCTGATCCCGTTGTTGGCGAGAAGTCCACGGATCTCGGTTCCGTACTCATCCGAAGTACGCGGAAGATTGGTCGTCATCCGAAATGTCGCGACCAGCCGTTCCCGTTCAAACGCTCCGAGTGTGATATTGCTATTTCCCACATCAACTGCTAACAGCATATCTATTCCTCCTTCAGTCCTTCGCCCAGGATAACTACCCGGTAATACATCTGCAGTGCCTCGAGCAGCTCCTGCTTTTCATTCCGCAGCTGCTTGATCTTCAACACGCTTCCGATCTCATCATAGAGCAGATCGCCCTCTTCCACTTCCGTCCGGAATTCCAGATTGCCCTTGGCGTCAAACACCAGCTGCAACGTTCCGCCCACATCCTCGGTAAACAGCACGCACATGATCTGCAATTCTTCTTTGATTGCCTCCGGAAGTCTGGAAAAATCACGGTTTAAATAAAATTTTCTCGTATAGGAACTTGATCCGCATAATATCACTTCATTCTGAAACATTGTAACTTACCTCAATCTGTCTTATCCTGTTATCGCTTTATCCGATCATACATAGCCATATACGCCGCGCACGGACACTTCTCCGGCGGACACCAGCCGTCTTGCCTCCCATGTATCCACGATCAGCTCTCCGCGGTCGGTGATGCCCATCGCCTTTCCCTCGTACGGCTCTTTCGAATCTAAGACACGCACTTTCTGTCCCCGGTTGACCAGATAACTGTCGTACTCTTTAACCAGGCTGCTCAAATCCTGTGTTTTCTCATAAAGTTCATAATAATCTTCAAACTCTTCCCAGATCTTTTCGATCAGCATGGCACGGTTTACATGTTTTCCACTCTCAAGATAGATCGAAGTTGCCACATCTTTGATCTCCTCCGGGAACTCCTCATTGCCCACATTGATCCCGATCCCGATCACAATGTAGTTTACATAATCCATCTGTGCGCTCATTTCCGTTAAAATACCACAGACTTTTTTGCCGTTTATCACGATATCATTCGGCCATTTGATCTGCACCGGAAGATCCACCATATGCTCAATGCCTTTCGCGACCGCCAGTGCGGAGACGAGCGTAAGCATGGAAGCATTCTGCGGTTCGATCTCCGGCCGGAGCAGAAGGGTCATGAAAATGCCGGTTCCCGCAGGGGACTCAAAGCTTCTGCCCCGTCTGCCTCTGCCGCTCTCCTGCTTTCCGGCAACGACAAGCGTACCGTTTGGCGCATCTCCCTCGCCCAGACTTTTGGCCTGTGTGTTGGTCGAATCCGTCACATCGAAATAACAGATCTCCGTACCGACCCACTTTGTCTTTCGTATGCTGACAAGCTCGTTTTTGCTTAAGATATCCGGTGTCTTTACCAGGTGATAGCCCTTGTTTTGTACCGATTCGATCTCATAGCCTTCTTTTTTCAACTGGTTCATCGCTTTCCACACCGCAGTGCGGGAAACGCCAAACCGCTCACACAGTTCCTGACCGGACACATAGCCGTCCGTATCTTTTAATATCGTTAATATCTCTGCTTTCATATCCGTCCCCTGACTCTTCTTTCCCTCCGGGTTATCAAACCGCTTTATGCCAACGTCGCGTACATGACCGCCTTGATCGTATGCATGCGGTTCTCTGCCTCGTCAAATACCACGGACTTTTCGGATTCAAACACTTCATCTGTCACTTCAAGCTCGGAAAATCCGAATTTTTCATAGACCTGTTTTCCGATCTTGGTCTTTAAGTCATGGAATGCCGGAAGACAGTGCATAAAGATCGCCTGCTCACCCGCAATGTCCATCAGCTTTTTGTTGACCTGATACGGCATCAGATCTTTTAAACGTTCTTCCCAGATCTCATCCGGCTCACCCATGGACACCCAGACATCGGTATAAATGACATCCGCGCCCTTTACTGCTTCTATGTCCTCGGAAAGCGTGATGCTTCCACCGTTTTCTGCCGCTACTTTTTTACAGTAGTCCACAAGCTCCTGCTCCGGGAAATATTTTTTGGACGTACATGCGACAAAATCCATACCGAGTTTCGCGCAGGTCACCATCAGCGAATTTCCCATGTTATAGCGGGCATCTCCCATATACGCGAGTTTTACGCCCTTGATACGTCCCAGATGCTCACGGATCGTTAAAACATCTGCCAGCATCTGTGTCGGATGGAACTCATTGGTCAGTCCGTTCCACACCGGAACTCCCGCATATTCTGCCAGCTCTTCCACAATGTCCTGTCCAAATCCGCGGTACTCGATCCCGTCGAACATTCTTCCAAGGACGCGCGCGGTATCCGCGATACTTTCTTTTTTGCCGATCTGGGAACCTGACGGATCCAGATAAGTCACATGCATTCCGAGATCATGTGCTGCCACTTCAAACGAGCAGCGGGTTCTTGTACTGGTCTTCTCAAAGATCAGCGCAATATTTTTGCCAGTCAGTGCATCATGCGCAATCCCTTTTTTCTTTTTGTCTTTTAATTCCGCTGCAAGATCTACCATGTAAAGAATTTCTTCCGGGGTAAAATCTTTCAGTTTTAAAAAATTGCGTCCTTTTAAGTTCATTTTTCTGCTTCCTTTCTATGTAGTCATTACAACAATCGGGCTGTCAAATTTTTCGACAGCCCGTTCTTTATTTGTTATATTACCAAATGCTTCTTCGCTTAGCTTTCCTTTGCTACTTCCACAACGGATTTCGCAAGTCCCGCGATCCCCTGGATCTCGGACGGGATGATGATCTTGGTCGCTTTTCCATCGGCTGCCTTTGCAAATGCTTCAATACTCTTTAACTGCAGTACATTTGCATCCGGTCCTGCCTCTTTTAAGAAACGAAGTCCGTCGGCGTTTGCCTGCTGGATCTTTAAGATCGCCTGCGCCTGACCTTCCGCCTCGCGCATGGTCGCTTCCTTCTTTGCTTCCGCGCGTAAGATCGCTGCCTGTTTTTCCGCTTCTGCTTCGAGAATCGCGGATTCCTTCTTACCTTCCGCAACAAGGATCGTAGATTTCTTCTCACCTTCTGCTCTGGTAACCGCCTCACGTCTCTCACGTTCTGCTTTCATCTGTTTTTCCATGGCATCCTGGATCGCTTTCGGCGGAATGATGTTCTTTAATTCCACACGGTTTACCTTGATTCCCCATGGATCTGTCGCAACATCCAAAGACGCGCGCATCTTGGTGTTGATGGTCTCTCTTGAAGTCAGTGTCTCGTCAAGTTCGAGATCACCGATGATATTACGGAGTGTTGTCGCGGTCAGGTTCTCGATCGCCATGATCGGATTCTCCACACCGTAGGTAAATAACTTCGGATCTGTGATCTGAAAATATACAACCGTATCGATCTGCATCGTAACATTATCTTTTGTAATAACCGGCTGCGGCGGGAAATCCACTACCTGTTCCTTTAAGATCACTTTTTTTGCAACACGGTCTAAAAACGGCATTTTAAAGTGAAGTCCTACGCCCCATGTCGCCAGATAGCCTCCGAGACGCTCCACTACCATCGCATGTGCCTGCGGCACGATTTTGATACAATTCACTAAAATAATTAACACAACTGCCAGAAGAATTACTACTGCAATGAATGCACCCATCTGTCATACCTCCCTGATTTTGTTCGATAGATATTTTATCAATAGAATTATCTTACTATATTTCATTTGAGAATACAACAAAAATTCCAAAAGAAAAAGACCATAGAAAGGGGTTTTGCACCATCCCTCACATATGGTCTTCGCAATTTTTATTATTTATGCATCGATGTACTTAAAAGAATACATGATTTCCAATCACAACACCCGCGCGTCCGGAACTTGCGCGACGGAACGATACGCATCCGCCGGTATTGTCGCTTCCGTTTATCGCTTCCTGTGCTGCCTGCATACAGCTTCCGCTGACGCCGCTCGCGATCACACCCTGTACACTGGATGCTGTTGTAAACTGGCCGCCCTGATAGATGACACCGGAAATGGATCCCGGATATCCACCGCTTCTGACACGGTTCATAACCACCGCTCCGACTGCCACTTTTCCTTCGTAGCACTCAGAACCTGCCTCTAACTGGATCAGTGCCGCAAGAAGTGTCACATCATCTGTGGATGCCGCTACCGCAGCCTTCTGTGTGGTCGTCACACCGCTGCTCTCGCTCGCTTTCTTCTCTGCTTCCGCAGCCGCTGCCGCGCGCTCTTCCTCGATGGAGATCGCGTCTCCCACGGAAATATCAACTGTAACATACGGTGCCGCTACATATGCGAGCTTGTCATCATACTCTACCGCTACCCAGCCATCGGTACTTGCGGATTCGGTATCCACGGTAAGCACCTGACCTTCGTATACCGCATCGATAACAGTCGCATTCTCATTCGGCTCTGTTCTTAATCTGAGTCCGCCGGTCATAACCTTTGCTTCTGTCTGGCAGTCTTTCTTTGCCAGTTCATACGCATCCATGCCAAACGCACAGTATGCATTTAATACATATCCGTCTACGGAACCGGATCTTACATGTGTCCAGGTATCGCCCTGTTCCACGATCTCTGCCGCATCACCCTTGTAGAGCTTTCCGACCACTTCCGCATTTTCATCACCCGCCGCACGAATATTCAGATATTCGTTGACACTCGGCATCAGACGGTTCTCCCACTCTGCCTGCTCCTGCTCCAACTGCGCGGCAACCGCGTCTGACTGGATGTCATTTGCCGTATTTTCAACAACTGTCGCCTCGCTCGAAGCATTGGCATCTGCCAGGTCTTCCTGTTCCTGCATGGCTGCTTCATCCTGCCCCGCAAGCGCTTCTTCTGCCGTTTCTTCCGTCTCCACTACATCCGCATTCTGCTGTTCTTCTACCTGTGCGTCCTGCGCGTCTTCGGATGTGTCTGTTATATTCTGTGAATCCTCATCAGTAATCTCCACCGGCATACTCTTTGTCTCATCTGCCGGTAAAGTCTCAGCCAACCCTGTCTGTGCTGTCTCGTCTGCGCCGCCTTCCTCGGAAGCCGCCACCAGCTGCGCGTCGGAATGTTCCACGCTCACTTCTGCTCTGCCCGTCTCTACCAGCGCCATCTGTCTGGTAATGCCTGCTACCGCGGTATAGTTCTCATCTGCGGTAACCACTGTCTGGACTGCAGCCGTTGCCTTTTCATCCGAAACAACCTGACTTGTAACTGATGTGGCCGTTGTCATTACCACCAGCATTCCTGCTACGATAGAACCCTCGACCACTTTCCTGTTTAAATTCATATTTCCCTCCATATTTTGCATAGTGCTAAATTATTGAAATAGTATTACACTCATATGATGATTTATGCAATTTTATTACATTTGTTACGAATTTGTTACAAATGGGATTATAGCAAAGAATACGACTTTTGTCAAGCGAGCGGCTTTTTCCCTTGGGAATACGCGGTTTTCCGGACATTTTTACCGATTGTTTTTTCGGGCAAAAAGAAAAGAACCGTCCCGGTCTTCCGAGACAGTTCCCTCTTTTGTATGACTGATTATTTTAATCTGTTTAATAACGCTTCTCTTGCGTCTTCATAACCCGGTTTTCCAAGCAGTGCGAACATATTCTTCTTGTAGCTTTCTACACCCGGCTGGTTGAACGGATTGATACCAAGCAGGTATCCGGAAACACCACATGCGAACTCGAAGAAGTAGAATAACTCTCCTAAATAGAATTCGTTCTGTTCCGGGATCTTTACCATGAAGTTTGGTACATTTCCGTCTGTGTGCGCAAGGATCGTTCCGTTCATTGCGCTCTTGTTTACGAAATCCATTGTCTTTCCTGCGAGATAATTGAGTCCGTCAAGATCCACATCTTCTTTCTGGATCGTCACTTCACATCTGGATTTTTCTACATTCATAACGGTCTCAAACATGATTCTGGAACCATCCTGGATGAACTGTCCCATGGAATGCAGATCTGTGGTAAGATCTACGGATGCCGGGAAGAGACCTTTCTGATCTTTTCCTTCGCTTTCACCGTACAGCTGTTTCCACCATTCAGATACATAGTGAAGGCTTGGCTCATAATTTGCCAGAATTTCTACGGATTTTCCTTTTCTTAACAGGATGTTACGAAGTGCCGCATATTTCAGAGCGTCATTCTCTTCAAATTTCTGCTCTAACGCCAGCTTTCTGCCCTCTGCAGCACCTTCCATTAATTTGTCGATATCTGCTCCGCTTACTGCGATTGGAAGAAGTCCTACTGCGGTAAGAACGGAGAAACGTCCTCCGACATCATCCGGTACTACGAATGTCTCGTATCCTTCTTCTGTCGCAAGGTTCTTTAACGCTCCCTTTGCCTTGTCGGTTGTCGCGTAAATTCTCTTGGCAGCTTCTGCTTTGCCATATTTTTTCTCAAGCATTTCCTTGAAAATACGGAATGCGATCGCCGGTTCTGTTGTTGTTCCTGATTTGGAAATGATATTTACGGAGAAATCTCTGTCGCCAACCACATCGATCAGACCCTGAAGATAAGTTCCGCTGATGCTGTTTCCGCAATAATAGATTTCCGGTGTTTTACGGATTTCCTTGGATACATTGTTGTAAAATCCGTGCCTTAAAAATTCGATCGCAGCTCTTGCTCCGAGATAGGATCCGCCGATACCGATCACGATCAGCACTTCGGAATCTCCCTGGATCTTTTCTGCTGCTTTCTTAATCCGTGTAAACTCTTCCTTATCGTAGTCTACCGGAAGATCGAGCCATCCCAAGAAGTCATTGCCTGCACCGTTTCTGTCAAGAAGCTGCTTTTTCGCATCTTCTACCAGTTTGCTCATATAAGTAACTTCTTCATCGCTGATGAAGCCTGCTGCTTTTGAGTAGTCAAACGTAATTTTCTCCATTTTTAACACTCCTTCGTTTATCCCTGCCATCTGGCATTTCTTTTCATCGTGTCAATTTTAGCAAAATTGCCGCTATTTATCAAGGGAAAATTTCCTGTAAAACCGCATCAAATACGGCTTCCTGCTCTTTTTCCATCTTTTGCTTTTCCGCTTTCGCTAAAGCCTCCCTTTCAAGCTTTCGCTCCTTTGCTTTTTCCGCCTCAAACTGTGCCTTGCTGTCCATCATCTGCTCAAAATGAAACGCCATATTTTCGTTTATGACGCCCAGCTTTTTTTCCAGTTTCCTGCCCTGTTTTAAGTGCCGGAGCATTGCGACCAGTAAAAGCATACATACCACCAGGATCAGCACTCCGCTGTTCTTTTGTAAAAACTCCGCTGTCTGTTCGATCATCTGCATGACTGACACCTCCTGTTTTCACCTTGCCTCCCCATTATAAGAAAACTCCGCCTCTTTTTAAAGTAGCTTTGTCCCACTTTTCACCGCATGTTTCGCCTTTATCTTTCAGCCTTCCCGCTATTTGTTTCTTTTTTTGCACCAGCCTGTTTTTTTCTTCCCGCCGCGCCGCTTTTTTGTTATCTCAGATTTCCTTGACTTTTTGCCGCAACAGTATAATATAAAAGAGATTTATTTCTATATAATATATGTCTGAAAAAATAACAAAAAAGAAAAAGAGGGTATCGCTATGAAAAAAATCGTTCTGACCGGCGGCGGCACTGCTGGCCACGTCACCCCGAACATTGCTCTGCTTCCGAAATTAAAAGAAAACGGCTTTGAAATCAGTTATATCGGCTCCTACACCGGTATGGAAAAACAGCTGATCGAAGAACAGGGCATTCCCTATTACGGCATTTCATCCGGGAAACTGCGCCGCTACTTTGATATCAAAAATTTTTCCGACCCGTTCAAGGTCTTAAAAGGATTTGGTCAGGCAGTCGGACTTTTGCGGAAATTAAAGCCGGACGTTGTCTTTTCCAAGGGCGGCTTTGTCTCCGTTCCTGTCGTTTTGGCAGCACGTTTTCTTCATATTCCTGCCATTATCCACGAATCGGATCTGACCCCGGGACTTGCCAACAAGATCGCGATCCCTGCTGCCTATAAAGTCTGCTGTAATTTTCCGGAGACCATCCCGTATCTGCCGGAAGGCAAGGCTGTTTTGTCCGGTTCTCCGATCCGTCAGGAACTTCTGACCGGAAACCGTCTCTCGGCACTTACGCTGTGCAATTTTACGGCAGAAAAACCGGTTATTCTTGCAGTCGGCGGAAGTTCCGGTTCCAAGGTGTTAAATAACGCGCTGCGCGCTGTTTTGCCAAAATTATTGAAAAATTATCAGGTGATTCACCTGTGCGGAAAAGGAAATCTTGACGCTTCTCTCGGAAGTACCACCGGTTATGCCCAGTTTGAGTACGCCAAATCAGAACTTCGCGATATGTTCGCGCTTGCGGATATCGTAATTTCAAGAGCCGGCGCAAACTCCATCTGCGAGCTGCTCGCGCTGCGAAAACCGAATATCCTGATCCCGCTCTCCGCAAACGCCAGCCGCGGCGACCAGATCTTAAACGCAAGATCCTTTGAGAAACAGGGATTTAGCTATGTGTTAGAAGAAGAAAATCTTACTTCCGATACGCTGCTTGATGCCATAAAGCAGGTAGAAACCAACAAGCAGGTTTACATAGATGCCATGGCAAAGAGCAAACAGTTCGACTCCATTGACACCGTGATCGGACTGATCAATGAAGCTGCCGCATCAAAAAGCAAAAAGTAAGACCAAAACTCCCGGAGAAAACATCTTGAAAAAGCAAAGACATTTCCTCCGGGATTTTTTTTACATTTTTACGGTATCTAATATTTTTTTCATCTCATCCTCTGAAAAATCTTCGTGTGTCCACTGGATGATGTCGTCATTTTTCGCGCCCTGATAACGCGGGATCACATGGACATGGAAGTGGAACACGGTCTGTCCTGCGGTCTCCTCATTATTCTGGAGCACATTCACACCATCACAGCCAAGCACCTTTTTCATGTGGATCGCAAGCTTCTTTGCGAGCTTCATGGAATCTGCCGCAACATTTTCATCGATCTCATACAGATTTGCATAATGCTGCTTTGGAAGGATGAGCGCATGGCCTCTTGTTGCCGGACTCGCATCTAAGATCACCCGAAATTCCTCATCCTCATACACCGTATTGGTCGGGATATCCCCATTTGCCAACTTACAGAAAATACAATTTTCGTCTTTCATTTCTCTACATCTCCTTATTTTTTGTCGATTTTTTGCGGTTACTTTTCATTGAATTTGCATGAAAGTAGTGCTACACTTAGCATATTTCAAATTTTAAAACACTCCCGGGAGGTCTTTTTCATGCTGACAACACTTGACTATATGAAAATTTTTCACGAAACCAAAAACTCCGTCACACTGATCAACAGTTCACTCCAACTGATCGAGAAAAAGCATCCCGATGTTGCAGCTTATCCCCTGTGGAAAGATACCATGCAGGAGGTAACTTACCTGAAAAACCTGATCGCCGAGCTTTCTTTGAGCCGCACCGGCTATCCGTTAAACCTCTCACTGGTCGCTCCCGCTGATTTCATCCGGGAAATCTCAGACGCGATCCATAATCTTTCTTTTTCCCAGAATTTTGTCTGTAAAACAACTCTCGAAGAAAATCTTCCTCCCATTTTCATCGATTCCCTGCGCTTAAAACAGGCTCTGATCAATCTCTTAAAGAATTCCTATGAAGCGATGGGCGAAACCGGAACTGTCATTTTAAATGTCTTTCGTAAAGATGACTTTATCGACATCGAGCTCACCGATTTCGGCGGCGGCATCCCGGACACCACGAAAGACAATCTGTTTGAGATTTTTACCACTTCCAAAGAATATGGCACCGGACTCGGTCTTCCTATCGCCCGTCAGATCATCGAAGATCACTCGGGCAGATTGCTCTTTGAATCCCGTCCCGGTGACGGATGCACCTTTTCGATCCTGCTCCCGGTCAATCCCGAATCCTGATCTTACTCAAAGATAAAAATCTCATCCAGCGTACGAAGTGTCTTAAAGTTTCCTTTTGCCGTCATGTCTCCTGTCATAAACGCGCCCTGGAACGTAGAACGACCGGCAAGGATATTTTCCATAACTTCGGAAGAAAGCTTTGCCGAAACATCCGCTTCCTCAAAATCCGCTTCTTCTTTCGCCTTATATTCGCAGGTCAGTTCTCCTGCCTGGATCTTTGCGATGAGCGCCTGGCTTTTTCCTTCTATATCAAAGCGGTATACCGCGTCAAGATCCTCTTTTTTCACATAATGGGATTCCAGTTTTACAATATAATCTCCGGAATTTTCCTCTTTCGTCTGTCCAAGCATATCCTTAAACATCGACGCAAGTTCCTCGATATCTTCTTTTTGCTTTTTCACATAAGTATCATCCGCCACATATTTGGATAACTGCTCGGTCTCCTGCGGGGTCAGCTCCATCTGCTGTGTACGGAGCACGGAACGGGTCACCGCCTGATTGCTGGTCGGCAGTCCTTTCACCTTCTGAGAGATGGTTCGATACAGATTTTCCGCCTTCTTTTCAATGATCGAAGAATACTCCTCATTCATTTCAAATGAAACCAGATCCTCGACATACGCGCAGATCCCGTTGCACGGAAGCCCACCCAGAATATCCCACGCGTTTGAAAGTGTGATCTCTGCTTCCCGCTCTCCGTATGTGGTTGACATAACTACCGGCTGCATGTACATATTCTGTAACTTCTCCTTGTCCCCGTATAGCCAGCAGGCATCCAGAAACTGCTGCATATAGCCACCGATTCCGAGCCATTCCACTGTTGTTGCAAGAATAATGCCATCCGCTTCCTTTAGTGTCTGCGGCAGGGTGGAAATGCTGTTCTTGTATTCATGGATATCATAACGCTCCACGTTCACACGAAGTTCCTGCAGTACCTCCTGCATCTTATTTATTACATAAAGTGTCGGATCATCCAGCAGTCCGCGTCCGCCATAGTAAATATTGACTTTCATTCCTTATCCTCTTTCCTGCTTATTAAAAAATATCTATACCCAGTATATAAATTTTTACCGCTAAAATCAATCTTTTCTCGGATTTCCGCGATAAAGCAGTACCGCAAGCAAAAATCCCATCACCAGGCCTCCAATGTGACACCAGTTATCCACCCCTGTTGCCGTAAATCCGTAATACAGACAGAGCGCGATCATTAAGACCAGTCCTCTTGTCGTCAGTGTCCCGATCCGCCCTTTGTTTCGGATCACCAGATACAGCAATGCGCCGATCACGCCGAAAATAGCACCGGACGCGCCTGCGGAAACTGCCATATCGCCTGTTTTTAGCATATAGACCATAGAGAGCAGACTCCCGCCAAGCCCGGAAAGCAGATAGATCAACAGATATTTCACTTTTCCGATCTCGCGTTCCAGCCGGTCGCCGGTGAAAAACAGTACGATCATGTTATTGACCAGATGCGGAAATCCTATGTGTACAAACATACAGGTAAACAGCCGGTACCACTCATGAAGCGAGACGACCAAAAGCGGATACATCGCCCCATGCTCCAACAGATACTGGGAATCCTCTGTATTTCCGAACAGTTCCATAACGATCCACACAAGGATATTTACCGCCACAAGCCCGGTGTTTACCCAGGTCATCCCGCGCCAGTCGATCTGTAACGCGTGTTTTTCTTGTTTTTGGGCACGCGCAGAGGTCTGCTCCCCGCACTGATCCAGAAGATTTAACAGCCGCTTTTGCAGTCCGTAAAAGTCTCCGGGCTGATTTTCATAAATGATGAGCCGTTTTGTACCCGCCTCCACCAGCCAGATACCACGCATCTCATTACAGAGCACACGGTATTTTTCCACCTGATCCGTGATCGCAAGACAAAGGATATCCACCTGATAAACCGGCATCTCCTCCGTGATCCCCGGCACTCTGCCATGTGATAAGAAGAACAGCTCTCTGATATGCTCTTTCATGCTCGCGCAGACTGCCGCATTCATCTGAAACGCGCTGTGATCCAAAAGTCCCAGAATAACCTCTACTGTCCCATTCTCATATCTGTAATAAACACCCGCTTCTTCCGGCTGCACCTTCAAAAAGCGGTAGCCTTCCGCCTTTAACATCTGATCGATCTCTGCTATCAAAAAAGCACCTCTTCTCCTTTTTAATACCAGAAACAATAGCACTTCTATTTTTTCATGTCAACTGAAAATATATTCTTCATCCGCGAATCGGATTCTGTCATTTTTCTTTAATTTACGGCGCTCTTTATAATTTAACAGTTCGCCGTTTACCCATGTCCCGTTTTTGCTGTTTAAATCCTCGATCAGATATTCCTCTCCTTCCCGGACAATACGCGCGTGAATGCGGCTCACCGCCGCCGATTTCAGGCAGGCATCCACTTCATCCTCCCTGGTTCCAATCCTAAAATCCTCCGACTGGATAAGGAAATCAGCTTCTCCGTTTCTTCCATTGTAATTTAACTTTCCGATCACGCCGGAAATATCGGAAAGCAGTACCGTCGGGTGCATTGCCTCCTCCACCTCCTCGTCATCCGGTTCAAAGGATACCTGGATCGGCTGATTTTCTTTCTTATTTCTGTAAAACGGCTCTTTTAATTTTGCAAGCGCTCCCCGCAGCTTTTCCCACTCCTTTTGCGCTTTATTTTCCTCCGTTTTTTCTTCCGGCTCTTCCTGCCGGTATTCTATGTCCTCTGCAACCATCGAGACCGTATCCTCTGTCAGCTCCGGTATCTCTGCAAATACTTTTTTTACATCTGAAAAATCAAAATGATCCGCGAGCACGATCTCGTAAATTGCATAGATTGCTTCTACCGCCTGTCTGTCCTTGTGATCCACGTTGGGCAGGATCTGTTCGATCAGATTTTGAAACTGTCTTTCCGGTTCCACATTTTCTCCCCTGTGATAACAAAAATACAGCTGTCCTGTTTCCGGGCGGACCCCGATCCGCTCTGCCTGCATGCTGATATTTTCCTGTAAAAGAAGATATTCTGCCGCAAGTCCCAGGCAGGCGTCTATCTGTAACACGATTTTTTTAAGCAGCGCATAATCCACTGGTTTCTGTTTCATGTACTCATCTAACATCTGCAATCCGGTGATCTCATACCAATACTGCCATGTTCCATCCGCTTCCACCATCTTTACGGTAAAAAATCCAGGCAGCCGGTTTCTGTTCAGCATCGTCATATCATAACCACCATAAAAGGAATCCTCGATCACCATATAACTTTGCAGCAGATTTCGCTTAAAATATACTTCCATTTTTATTCCTCCAACAACTTTTTCCATCGTTTGATCTGTTTTATCTCACTCGCCGCATCAAACTGCTGTACCTGTTCGTAATGGCATGCCGCCTCCTTTACTTCGGTATACATGGAGATCCCGGTCCGTATGGAAATGAGGATCAAAAACAGTGCAGCCGGCAAAATAAGCGCAGCTTCTATGGTATAACTTGCTCTCATACTTTTTTTCATCCCCATAACAACATCCCCACATATGCGATCAGCAAAAACGGTACAAAAGGAAACGTATCCTTTCTTTTTTTATGAAAAAACACACAGCTAACCAGCGCAAAAATCCCGGCGAAAAAAAGCGCCGTAAAGAAAAGCTCCAGATTATCGGGTGCCCCAAGCAGGATGCCGGTATCGATCAAAACCAGCCCGTCCCCATATCCTATGCTTCCCTGAAAGATCCTTCCCAGAACGAGAAGCGCCATTCCGACCGCTGCGCCCCCAAGAATACTGTAAATTCCGATCGTACCACGGAGTAAATGCACCAGTATTCCCGCTATTCCGGTCACACACAGCTTGTATACTCCCACTTTTTTTCGTCTGACATCCTCAATCGAGCACACCCCAAGCAGCCCTAATGTCATACATGTTTCAATCATATCCTCTCTCCTTTCAGCTTCCTGCACATTTCTGACACGCATGATAGCCCTGTGCTTCCGAAAGCCTTATCAGATAAACCATTCTCTTTAGCCCACCGCAGGTCAGGCTTGAATGATAACGGTTTCCATAATTTGTAATGTAAACGGTGCCTCCTTCCATCCCACAGGAAGCACACCTCGTATAACGCGCTCCATCCGCATTTCTCAAACTCCCTACCATGGAATAGCTCACACTCTGTATACTCAGATCCAGATAAGCGCAGTCCATGGTGGCGTGATACGCATGTCCATGCGGTGTCACATAAACAAAACGATCCTGTTCCATTCCCGCATCATCTTTGCTGTACCCCGTCCATTTCCTTGTTTTTACCGACTGGACAATTCTGATTTCCTGCTTTCCGAAAAAGCCGATCGGAAGCGGGATCTCGTAGGTGGTGTAAAGTTTAATATAATTTCCGGTAAAGGATGACCTCACCGCGTCCAGACTGACCGTTCCACAACCCTGGTATCCCGATGCGTCGCCCGCGTCTTTTTTCGCTCCATGAAAGATCGCTTCCGCCTCCGCCAGACTTAAAAGCGTTCCCTTTTCCTCACTCTCCCAGGCAAGCACCGCCATCTTTCTTCCGGTGTACTGCAATGCTTCTTCCACCGTCTGCTGCACCATGAGCACCCGGAAAAAGAACAGGATCGTGACAAGAAGTCCGGCAAAAAGCGGAAATATCACTGCTGCCTCTATCGTAAATGACGCTTTCCCGGAGGCACAAAACGGTGCCCCTTTGGCAAAGAGAGAGCTTTTTTTCTTTTTTCGAAAAGAGGTAAAGAGACACCGCTTCGCACCTCCTTTCTCAGGTATCCAGATAGGATATTTTCTTTTCATAGGTAAACTGATATGTTTCATCACTGATATCTCCGATCCTGACAAGCCGCAAAAACAATGGTTTCGCCTCATAGCAGACAGTCACTTTCATTCTTTGTGCCATAGAATCCATGCGCAGATTCTGATTCCCGGACCAGACCCGGACATTTTTTTCGATCAGATCCATCGCACGGTAATTCAATTTCTCCTGTGTTTCAAAATAGAGCATTTTCTGCAGATAATCTTCGTAAGAGAAACCGTCTTCGCTTTCTTTTACTTTCTGTGTTCCCGAAAACGCCCCGGAAAGATTGGACAGCCCAAGTGTCCAGTTTTCCGCTGACTTGATGAGCGCTACCTTTCCTCCCGCAAGCAGCGTGCGCAGATCGAGAATGCTCTCCGCATATGCCCATGCTACAACGATCCCCATCTTCGCCAGCTCTATGATCCCCGGATTTCCGGTGAATCCCACCAGCGCGGTCGCTGCCGCAAGTGCTTCTTCCATCTTTGCCGCATCCCCCAAAAGGTATAAAAGGTTTGCCGCAAGGCGTATCGCAAGAATCCGATGTACCACACTTTCCAGATTTTCCTGATCGGAGGCTTTTCCAACCAACAGATATTCCAGTTCATAATCCAGAACACGGTTTTCATTTGACCTGGTATAACATCCAAAATGATCCTGTAAATATTTCTGATACAAAATTTTTTCGTAGAAGCCCGCATTGTAATACCCAGGACTGTTTCCCTCCTGTTTGGTCCGGTTTTCCACAGTGTCCGTCAAATTTAAAGCCTTTACCGACAGTGCATCCGGGTTTTCCACAGTCTGGGCAAGAATCGCGGATGTCTTATGCGCACTCACCGTTTCCACCGGATTCTCGACCTCCTCCAACGGCTGCACGATCTCTCCCTGCTCCTGCCTTTGTCTGTTTTCTTCTTTCTTGCGGTTGCGTTCCTCCATGATCGTCCTTTGTGCCTGATTCATCGTCTCTTCCGGATGATCCGCGCTCTCTTCCACATTATTTATCCCGGTTATCTTTTCATACAACGCTTCCGCCGCCTGATAAGGCACTTCATTTTTTACTGACTCCACTGCCTGTGAAAAGAACGCCATGCCGCCGTCATCGGTTGCAAGTTCATACTCATCGATCACACACTGTGTCACATTCATTCGATAAAAATTGGCACTTTTGTTGATCCATCCCTCCGTCTTTGGATTCAGATTTTCCTGATTTAAGGCCAGTATGCGTTCTTTCAGTTTCGTAAGATCCAGAAGCTGCTCTCCGTAACCAAGATCCAGAAACAGAAGATCATACTGATCCCAGATCTCTTTCTGATATTCCGCAAACGCCGACTCGACCGACAGCATCGCATTCATATCCGCCTTTGCATCCAATCCCGGAAAACGCGCCGCTTCTAATAAGGTAAAAAGTACCGAAGCCACCAGCAGCATGACCAGTGAAACAAATATTGTCATGCTGCCGTCTCTTTTTTGATCCTTTATTCTCATACTCTCTGGGACTCTGTCGTAATGGTCTTGAATATATTATTGACCAGTACGGTGAGCTGGTCTTTAAAGATCAAAACCAGTCCGATCAAAACGACAAGGATCAGGATCACCTCCACAACGCCAACTCCGTCTTCTTCTGCCATAAATTCCTTCCATTTTTCCATGAAATTATTCCTCCTTCTTTTTTACAGTTGAAATGATATGCATGCAGGCACCAGTATGACCGCCATCACAAGCATAAGCATCAGCATCATCGGAAGCAGAAGTTTTGTCCCCGCTTCCTCACCTGCCTTTTTTGCCAGTTCCCTGCGGAGGGCATATGCCTCCTGTGCTTCCTCTTCTAACAGTCTGGTCAGTTCCTGCTGCCCCTTTCTTATGTTCTGCGTAATAATAGAAACCATTTTTCGATACTGAGTCAGACCGCACCGCTCACCAAAACGCAGATACGCGTTCCGCTCGCTGACTCCGTCCCGCATTTCATTGCAGGTAAGGAGCATCTCCTCATATACCGGATCTTCTTTCGTCAGATGCTGCTTTCTCTGCGCTTTGTATGTACCAGCGATCTTTTCCCAGGCAGACGA
Source organism: Lachnospiraceae bacterium (assembly GCA_902363825.1). GTDB lineage: Bacteria > Bacillota > Clostridia > Lachnospirales > Lachnospiraceae > Roseburia_D > Roseburia_D yibonii. Next base: position 38,637 of record CABJBK010000013.1, on the reverse strand, counting down.
CACTGACATTCCCGCACCGAGCAGCAGCGTAAGCTTACTTATCATCTCGGGATAACCGGCAAGCAGCAGCTTTTCTCTGCGCTCATATTCTTTTTTCTGATCTTCCCGCTCCTTCATAACCACTGCTGCCGCAGCAATAATGCCAAGAAACGCAAAGTTTACCGCATCCCGGCTTTTCTTTTCCTGCCACTTGATGGCATAGCCTTCCACCTGCTCCGGCAGCGCAATGTAATTTTGAGATGCCGTCTTTTCATTTGCCTCCGCCACTGCCGCATCCAGTTGTTTTTTTATATATTCCGTCTGCGTCAGTTTCTGTGGCAGCACTCTAAAATAGAAACTATAAACCAAAATACTGTCCTGACAGGTCATCTCAAGTTTTGCCTGCACATAAATGCCGCTCTCCGGCACCGCATCCTCTATGATCGTTCCATCCGGCTGCATCACTTCGTAATTATCAAAGCTCCACTCTGCCTGCACCAGCCCGTCGGCAAGCGTGGCAGGCAGCACAACATTTTCCCGTATTTCATCCGTTGAATCGTTATCCCCGATAAAAATCTGTTCCGCTTCCTCTTTCGCATTTTGAAACACCTCCTCCTTCTCTTCTGCGGTGAGCTGCCGCTCTGCGATGACCGCCTGATACGGTTCTTCCTCGCTTCCCGGAAGCGTCACCTCAAGTGCCTCCGTCCGATCTCCCTGTCCGGGCGATTTTCTCTCAATGCGGTTTCCGGCGTCTAAGACCGTTTCATTTCTGGCACGGATCGCTATCACAATTCCCAGTGCCGCGATCACAAGCAGGATCACCGGTGCCCTGCGGCGGCTTCCGGTCTGCTTCTTTTTTACGGCAATGACCAGCCAGATAACCGCCATCACCGCCTCTGCTATGCAAAATACCACTTTTGCCCTCTCCTCTCTTATACTGATATATCTACAATCTTTTCCGCGATCCGCATGGCAGCCAGATACAAAGCCAGACATCCGGTCATGAACAAAATGCCGACTGCATTCCCATACAGCACCGACAGAAATCCCGGTGACGTCGCATCCAGATAAAACAGAATAAAAACTGGAACCGCCTGCATGACTTTCTGCTCCAGACGTTTTGCCGCCATAACAGTCTCTATTTCCCGTTTCACCTCTATCTTGTCCGCGATCTTTCGCACTGTCGCCTTTATGATCTGTACAAAATCTCCTCCACCGCGCTTTGCAAATACCAGCACCTGGCAAAAGCTTTCCACATCCTCCATGCCGCTTCTCTTTGAAAAATCTAAAAGAAGCGGTTCCAACGGCTGATTGCATGCCGTCTTTACATTGATCTCTTTTAATTCGCGCACCATACAGGACTCGGTTCCATATAGCTGTGTCATTTCTTTTTCCGCTTCCCGGAACGCATTTTCCATGGAATATCCCGCTAACAGCGCACCTGCCACCGCCTGAAGGCTCTCTTTAAATTCCACCCCGAGCTTTTCCCTGCGTCTGCGGATGTATTCCTGTTTCTTTCTCTTTGCCAGAAACAGATACACGGGAATACATCCCGCCATCACATACACCGAGCGGTAACACAGAAACGCTATGACCGCAGTCACCGCAATACTCTCAAAAACAATAAGGATCCGCTCCTTCGCGCAAAACTGATACTTTCGATAATCCATACCCTGTCCTCTCTGTCATTCTCCGGCAAAATAAAGCTTGTCCTTGTGTTTCAGTTCCCCGGCTTTTTCCCAGACTCCTTCTACCCGGCTGTTGTCATGACCAGTTTCCCGGAACAAAAACAGCGGATGCAGGACGATCTCCCCGTCTTTTATGCCATCCACCTCCGCGATCTCAAGTACTTTCCGGCTTCGGTCGCGCATTCTTCCAAGATGGACAAAAATATCTATTCCGGACGCGATCTGTCCGCGGATCGCCGCAAGCGGAAGCTCCATCCCCATCAACACCATGGTCTCCAGTCTGCTTAACATATCTCTCGCTGAATTGGCATGACCGGTGCTGAGGCTTCCATCGTGACCAGTATTCATCGCCTGCAGCATATCAAGCGCTTCCGCCCCACGGCATTCGCCCACGATAATTCTGTCCGGACGCATGCGCAGGGCTGTTTTTATCAGGTCGCGCATCGATACCGCATTGGTTCCCTGCGCATTCGCGTTTCTGGTCTCCAACCGCACCAGATTGGGGATCCCGGTGATCTTTAACTCGGCGGAATCCTCGATCGTGATGATACGTTCCTCCTCCGGTATAAATTCTGACAGCGCATTTAAAAATGTGGTTTTCCCGGAACCTGTTCCACCGGAAACAAAGATGTTGTATCCCGCCCGCACCAGCTTCTTCAAAAAGTCTGCCGCTTCCTCAGATATGGAATGATACGCCAGAAGCTGCCGCATACCTAACGGTTCTTTGGGAAATTTCCGGATACAGATCATGGATCCATCGAGTGCGATCGGATGCAGAACGATGTTTACCCTGGATCCGTCCGAAAGACGTGTATCCACGATCGGGCTTGACTCATTCACCATCCGGTTGCTGTTTCCGGCGATCTGCTGAATGATATCTTCCAGCTTGTCGACGGAGGAGAACTGCTTGTCCCACTGATACAGCCCGCCCCGTTTCTCATAGAAAATCTTTTCCGGGCCATTCACCATGATCTCTGTGATCTCCTCATCTTCTAAAAGCTCCTGTAAGACATCCAGCTTGCGCAGCGAATTAAATACACGCTCCGTAAGCTTTTCCCGTTGCATCAGCGAGATCACCCTGCCGCGCCTGCTCTCTTTCATCTCTTCCTGGATGAGATCGCACAGTTCTTCATCCGCGAGATCCCGTGAAACATCCATGCGTTCCAGCACGTTTTTGCGAATCTCATCCCCCTGCTCCTTCGACATTTGCTCCTCCTTTCAGCTGCTTTCGGATATAATCACCGAATTCTCCCCATTCGAGTTCCTGCATCAGACTCTTTCCCTGTGAAATGACGCACTGCCCGGACACCGGGATAAGATGCAGACGCTCTCTTAACGCCGCGCCTCCGTATTCCTCCACGCACTGCAGGAACTGGCCGAGCCGCTGCTTCGCCCCCTGATTTTCCCTGGTCAGGCAGTAGATCTCCGCGCACTGTTCCAAAAGATCAAAGAAACCTGCAAACATGCCGCCCAGATCCCAGACGATCACATCATAGTCTGTTTCGGCAAGAAGCCACACAAGCAGCGCCTGATAGTCCTCTTTTCCTGCCTCCCGCAGGATCTCTCCAAAGAAGACCGGCGGCAGATAATCCACATCCCCAAACTGATGCAGCATACTTTCAAAACGTAACCGGAGATTCTTTTCCTGTCTTCTCAGATAAAAGAGGAAATCTCCGATGTTTTCCTTATATTTTTCTTCAAAAAGCTCTTCAAACCCGGCGCACTCCATCAGGTTTAAGTACAGCACCCGCTCTTTCGCCGCGCAGATCTTCGCATAGCCCATCGCCAGATACATCTGGGAAAACTCCTGATGCGGCGAATAAAACGCCACACTCCGCTTTTCTTTTCCAAGAACGGAAACCATTTTTGTGTCATCCAGTCTTTCTCCCGCCAGCCTGCAGATCCCCCGCAGGATCTCCGGCGCTTTCTGGTATTTTAAAATACATGGATATTCCCGGTATTCCTCCGATACCATTTCATCGCCCAGAAGCGCAAATACGACACCGCCATACGAAAGGATATCGGGGGCAAAAAAATCTTCTGTCATTAAAACCACATCCACACCGGATTCCAAAAGTAATTTTTTCAGCTCCTTTTTTTGCGAGCAGACGCAGGCCTCCACCATCTCACTCTGATTTGCCTGCAAATACTCGGCAAGCCTGCTGCAATAGAGTTCTTCCTCGTCACAAATTGCCGCCCTTATTTTTCTCAACACATCACCTCCAACAGATAGCACAGATATCCCATCAGGATCGGAACCGAAAAACAGATGGTATCAGCCGCATTCCGACTGCTCCGATAAGATGTAACCTGTCCTGTGTGGACCGTGCGCTTTGCGTAATCCATGAGACTCCTCATTCTCTGCCGCAGACTTTTTTCTTTTACCATACGGAAAAGAGAAATGCTCGCGCCGAAAAGGAATGCAAGAAATACGCATCTGCACAATCCACTCATATTCAAAAAAACACCAATTACGGAAAATAATTTGATATCGCCTGCGCCAAGCGCATGCATCAGAAATAACAGATAAAATACGATAACCGGAATAGAAATATAAATGAAAAAGTATAGGATTCCCACTGCTCCGTGTTCCTTTAACTGGAAAAAAAGTCCGATTCCAATTCCGAAAAAGATCAGCCGGTTACTGATCTTTTCCGTACACAGATCCATCCACGCCGCCGCAAAAAGGATCATAAGCAGCGTAAGATATTTTAACACCTCTGTCTCATCACCTCGCTTTGATACCACGAATTATACGGTACATTTTCTTACTTGTACATGTCGTTTCGCGAAAGTTTGAAATTTTTTTATTTTTTACAGGAACTGGCAAAACGCGATCCCATAAAGCAGGGCAAAGCCTCCCGTCCCGAGACTTCCCAGTGTGATCGCGCTAAGCGGATTGATCCCGACTGCCACCGCCACTCCGTTTGCCTGTAAAAAACTGTTCAGGAAATATACGCAGACCAGTCCAACCACCATGCGCACGAAAAAATTTAAGATCATTTCTGCTTTTTTCTTCATCATTCCAATGAGCAGTACAACGATGCACATTGAAAGAATGATGACTGCTCCGTATTTTTGCTCCATATGTTGTCCGCTTCGTCTGTTTTCCCTACAATATATACGGATTTTTATGATTTATTCTTATTTTTGTATAGAATGGAGATTTTTGCTTATACTTAGTAAAAAGAGGATTTTTCCCATAAGAAAGCGGGGGATATGATTGTTTCAGTTATTGAAGAACAACCGAAAAACAGACCGGCATTATATGCTTTTATTAGATGATCTCGCCCGTACCAAGAGCGAGCTTGAAAACGCCTATGCCACTTTTGAAAATATGGTGGAACCGGATCTGATCGATGCTTCCATCTACGAAGTCAAAGCGGTGCAGATGAGATATCAGTTCTTGCTTGCCCGGGTAAAACAAATAGAGGATTCTTATACAAAGAATCCTCTGGATGCCTCCGACTGAAAGCTTTCGTTTAAATTATTTTTTCCATAAGTAATGCCCGCGTATACCTGCTCGGTGTTGTGCATAAGCGGTTCTGATGTGTCCTTTGCCGCAGCTTCGGCGAAGCCTCCGCGAAGTCCGCAAAGAACCGTCTGTGCATGTCCGATCCCGGTAAGATCCTGCTTTGCCATTGCAAGCGCAAGCTCTTCCCTGCAATATACATAGAGTGCGTATAAAGTATCCGCAGGACTGTATTTGAAATTCAAAGAGTCCTGAAGCTGTACCAGTACCCGGTCCGCATGGCGCAGACCGGCTTTAAATCCTTCCCGGTCTTCTGCCTCAAGTGCGGCTTTTGCCTCATCCAGGTAGGTCAGCATAATGTCATACATCGTAACGATCAGCGAAGTACGGTTATCCTGACTGACCCTTCTTGTAAATTCCTGTATTTTTTCTTTCTGCATTGCTCACATTCCCTCTTTACTGTAAGAGCTGTAATACCTGCTGTGGAATATCGTTCGCCTGTGCAAGCACGGACGTTCCTGCCTGCTGTAATACCTGCTGGTTTGCGTAAGTCGTCATCTCTGTCGCCATATCGATATCCTTAATACGGGAGAATGCCGCCGTCAGATCTTCATCTGTCTGTGCAAGACTGCTGCTTGAATAATCCAGACGGTTGGTGTAAGCTCCGATCTTGGAACGTGCGTCAGATACCATGGCAATCGCGTCATCTAAGGTATCCATTGCCTTATCCGGTCCAGCCATCGTTGTCACATCAACGGTATCCAGATACAGTGTCTCGGAAGAGATCTTCGGGATACGCGCTTTGACAAGCTGATGCTCATTAGCACCGACCTGAACCTCCATGGTTCCCATGTCGGTCACTTCAAGTTTTACCGGATTGTTCTGTGTAGTATCAAAATCGTCATCCAAAAGGAAATCAATGGAAAATCCGTCTTTGTCGGTTACTTTGATACGGTTTCCGCTTGTCGTAACGGTAGCTGTCTTTTCGAAGTTGGATCCCGGCTCTGCCGCATCATTCTTAAATACCAGTGTCACTTCCGCATCTTTACCGAATACCGGAGTTCCCGTGATCTGTGTCTCTGTAAATTCCTCGGATTCAATGTTGGTAACTTTATAGGAAATATCCAGTTTTTCCAGGCTGCCGTATGCAGCTGATGTAAATTTCACCGTTCCGTCTGCCTGAATATCCGCAACCGCGTCACCTTTTTCTGCGCAGGTACGGATCTTTTCTTTGATCGCTTCATCGGTATCGGTCGCTTCGATCGTTACTTTGTAACCATTGATATTTAATTCTGTCTCTTCGCCGTCTGCCGGTCTTAATTCTGTGACAAGATCTGCCGCGTAATCAAATTCCGCTTTCTCACCGGTTGCTGTGACATTTACCTTGTAATCGCCGGTTGCGACATAATCGGAAATATTGATCCTTCCGACATTTTTTCCATAAACTCTGGTATCCATCGTTCCATCCAACAGGGACTGTGAGTTGTATTCGGTGTCCTTGGAGATACGATCCACTTCTTCGACCAGCTTATCGATCTCTGCCTGGGATGCCTGCTTGTCCTCCTGGGTGTTCGTATCGTTTGCCGCCTGAACGGAAAGCTCACGCATTCTCTGAAGGATGCTTGTAACCTCGTTTAAGGCTCCGTCCGCCGTATTCAATGCGGATGTTGCATTCTGCGCGTTGCGGTTTGCCTGCTCGATACCATTGATCTGCTGCTGCATTTTATTTGAGATCGCAAGTCCTGCCGGATCATCCTTTGCGTTGTTGATCCGGAGTCCGGAAGATAAACGCTCAATAGAATCTGTCAGGTTGCTCTCTGTACGAAGCAGCTGACTGTTTGAAATTACTGCTGAAATATTATGATTGACTTTCATATATGCACCTCTTCATCTTCTTTGTAAGCCCCGCGTCCATGCGTTCAAGTGACAGTCCGTGTCAGATATCTATTTATTATATCGGCTCTTTTTTATTTTTCTTAATGGTTAAAGTGATTTCGCTGTTTCAAGGAATTTCCGCGCGATGGTATAAAGCGTCGTTGTCTGCACTTTGGAAAGTTCCTTTTCGCCTTCCTGCTTTACGGCTTCTTTCTGCTCAAAGTGTGTAAGATCCAGGCTCTCGCTCGTCACAAACGAGATCTCCGCCGCGGCCGTGCCTTCGGTATTCTCAGAAAGCCCTGTCTCTATCGCTTCCTGTAACGCATCCGCATGCTCGCTTAAAAATTCTGTGGTTTCTTTTCGGTCGGAAGCAATGTAACCGGACACGATATTTCCGGATGCCTTTAACTCCGCCGCTACTTTCCCAAGATGATCCGTCTCAAACGTGATATTGACGAGTCCCTTTTTGGCATCATCACGGATAACCCGAAGATGTACACTTGTGATCTCATTCTGGATTAAAACCGGGATCGCGTAGGTCTCATTTTTTGCAAGCATACCGCCAAGCTCGATCTGCGTGCGCATCAGCTTCATTTCTTTTACCTGCATGCTGGTCACATTCGCGTGATCCACAAGCATGGTATCCATCACACTTGCAGCCCTCTTTTCCAGTTCTTCCTCCGCTGCCTTCATCTCTTCCGGTGTCTTTACTGCTTCACCGTATTTTTCAAGCATTTCGGCTTTTGCGGCTTCGATATCCGTATCTGCCTCCCGCTCCGTTTCGGATGCAAACAGCTTTCGGAACGCACCGTTTCTGTTTTCCATGTATTCCTGCGCCGCAAGCACATTGTATACGGTATTCGGGACATCATAATCCGCAAGCATCTGGTAAACCTCGTCCGATGCCTTCATGCATGCCGCAATATCCGCCTGCTGTCCGCGCACATATCTTTCCTCCTCGTCCTGTACTTCGGCTTTGGCGTTTCTGAGCTGCTCTAAAAGCTGTTCCGGTGTCAGGTCTTCCCATCCGCTTTCTTTCACCGCAAGCCGTACCGCCTCCGGAGAGATCAGTTCCTTCGCCATCTTCGCACAGTCGGTCTGATATGCTTTTTCGATCTGCGCTGTGATCGAGTTGTTGTTTCCGGTCAGCTCCGATATCGCTCCGAAATTGTCATCCACCGTAACATCCATATTCTGATGCTTTAAGGAACGCACACCGGTCAGAAGATTCCGCATCGTGACCTCGGTGCCCTGCTCGATGAGCGCTCCGATGACTGCACCGTCTGTTTTTTCCACCTGGTTTAACAGGCGGTAGATCCCGATATAGGCATCCCGCTCCTCATCAGAAATCTCATTGTTGTTTTCCAGCTTCCACAGATATTCGCTGAAGTGCTCGCTTCCGTCATCATCCAGACTGTTTTTGATTTCTTCCGCAGTACGGTTTAATTCCGTAATATCCATGTCCAGCGGATTGATGCCCTTTTTTATCATCTCGCGCGCAACCGCCGGAGAAAGGTTCGCAAATGCGCGCTGTACCTGTGCGTCCGCCTCTTTCATCTGCGCGATCGACGTTTCATTGATATCAAGACGGTTATAGGCAAGAATCCGCACCGCACGCTCATTGCTCTCACTGGTCTCAAGATTTAAGTCTTCCAGAATATCATCGACATTCTGAAATGCCTTGGTGATCGAATCCCCAAGATCCCTGCGCGGTTCCGTCATAAGCGTCTCGTAACTCTCATTCGCGCGCTTTAAGTTCTGCTCTAACGCGCTTCCAGCGTCATGCAGTCCCTGAAGCGTCGACAGATCCGCGCTTTTGATACCAAGCGTATATGCCGGCATCGTCTTTAAGGATGTGACTACATCCGTCGTATCCGCAAACAGCTTCACATTCTCCGCTGTCGCTGCCGCGCCGCCCTGCTCCAGGAGATTTTTATAGTAAGTGTTTTCCACGTTTTTCAGTTCTTCTACAAGTTCCGCCAACGGCACGGTATCGATCGAAATGCCCTGCTTTAACAGGGAATAGTTTGCCTCTGCCGTCATCGCAAGCCTTGTCTCCTCCAGCTTGCGCTTTGCGGTCACAAACGCGATGTCCGTATCGCTAAGATCCACCGGTATCACCGTTTCGTCTGCATTCTGCATTTCCGCCCACGCAAGATTCTGGATGTTAAGCTCCAGTCCCGCTCCGACCACAGTCTTTACATCCTGATCAGTCGCGCTGTCTACCACTGCTAACGCGTCTTTTGCCTGATCTGCCAGAGAGTATCCGGAAATCAGCATCGCGTCTTTGGGACGTTTTCCCTCCGCTACCGCGTCCGTGATCGCATTTAATACTTTCTCCTGATCGAGCGGTGCGTCCATCTCTTTTAATTCTCCGAGATAGGTGAGGTTTTCCGGTGTCAGCGCTATGTCGTTTTGCAGCATAAAGTACGCATTTCCAAGGGTTTCCTCATTTACCGGAAGTCCCGCTTTTTTTATCACGTTTTCGATCTGATCCTGCATTGCGGCATAATCATCCGCCGCTTTTGCCGGTGCACTGTAGCTTGCGCTTCCACTGTACTCTGCCTTGTAAATATTTTCGATGGTCGGCGGAAGTTCGTTATCCAGCATATATTTCATCGCGCCGTCCGACAGTCCGTTGATCCCTTCGGTCTGACTTACCGCCTCCATGGACTCCGTAAGATTTTCTTCCGTCACCGGCAGATCCGCCTGTGTCAGGCTGTTTGCGATCTGCGCCGCAAGTGCCGGATTGCCGGTCATCTCCGTCAGCACTTCTTCACTCAGCCCGTCGCCCATGCAGCTTACATCTACACCCGCCTTTGCGAGTTGCATCTTCATCTTATCGGTCTCGGTCACGATCGTCTCCACATCGGTTCCTCCCAGCGAAAATCCGTCTTTTCCGATCCCGACGCAGTCTTTTGTGGTCGCCGAATTTCCCGCAAACAGCATTTCATTTTTCATTAAGGTCGCGTCCAGTGCGCCCGCCTGCGCCATTACATCGGCTATCGTTCCTTTTCCTTCCTCCGCCGGATTTCCATATGTCACCTGTGTGGTCTTTTTATCTTTCACAAAGAAATCTGAAGCCACATCGGTCCCTGCCGCTGTACCCTCAACTTTTCCCCTGATCTCTATCCCATCATTCCGGGTCACATCAAAAATACCTGATTTTTCAATTCTCATCGCTTTTATGCCTCCGCACCCTCTGCTTTTTTTGCCGAGCAGTCTACTAATATTTATGTCGGTGAAAAACGGAAAAAACTTTAGGAGATTCACGCAATTCCTGCCTAAAAAAGGAAGGCGCCTATAATTTAAGCGCCCTCCTTTAAAAATTCCTTTTTTATTTGTAGGAAAAAACTGCCACTCCGTATCCCGGAAGCGGATACGCGATGGAATACTCTCTTCCGTCACATTCCGAATGCTCTGCCTTGATCGAAGCCGGTCTCTTTTCTCCCGATCCGCCAAATGCGGCGTCATCACTGTTTAACACCAGCTTGTAGGTGCTTGCCTTTGGAACTCCGACCCGGTAATCTTCCCGCGCTACCGGTGTAAAATTGCATACAAACAGGAGATTGTTCTTTCCGTCCTTGCTCTTGCGCACAAAGCTGAAAATACTCCGGTCGGCATCATTGGCATTGAGCCATTCGAATCCGCCCCAGTCATGATCGTTTTCATACATACACGGATTCTTTTTGTACAGATGGAGCAGTGCCTTCACGAAATCCTGCAGATGTTTGTGCCTTGGATCTTCCAGCAGATACCAGTCCAGTTCCCGCTCCTCGCTCCACTCTCTGCTCTGTCCGAAATCCTGTCCCATAAACAAAAGCTTTTTGCCCTGATGTCCTAACATAAACGCATAACCGACCATTAGGTTTTTGAATTTCTCATCCTCAAGTCCCGGCATCTTATTTAACATCGAGCATTTCAGATGTACCACTTCATCATGCGATAACACCAGGATATAGCGTTCGCTGCTGTTATAACTCATTGCGAATGTCATCTTGTTGTGGTTGCCTTTTCGGAAATACGGATCCAGTTTCATATAATCGAGGAAATCATGCATCCAGCCCATATTCCACTTATAGCTGAAATTAAGCCCGCCGTTTTCCGCCGGTCCGGTCACCATCGGCCATGCGGTGGATTCCTCCGCGATCATCACGGTTCCGTGGTTTCTGCCTGTGATCAGTGTGTTGATATGGCGGAAGAACTCAACCGCCTCCAGATTTTTGTTCTCGCCAAACTGGTTTGGCACCCACTGTCCCGGCTGCTTTCCATAGTCCAGATACAGCATGGATGCCACCGCATCCACACGCAGTCCATCCACATGATAATGCTCGATCCAGAGCAGAGCGCTTCCGATCAGGAAATTTTTGACCTGTGCCTTGCCATAATCAAAAATCTTTGTTCCCCACTCCGGATGCTCGCCTTTTCTCGGATCCGCATACTCATAAAGCGGTTCGCCGTCAAAGTCCGCCAGACCATGCGCATCTCTCGGAAAATGCGCCGGAACCCAGTCTAAGATGACACCGATTTTGTTTTTGTGCAGATAATTGATCAGGTACATAAAATCTTCCGGCGTACCGTAACGTGAAGTCGGCGCAAAATATCCGGTCACCTGATAGCCCCAGGAACCGTCGTACGGATACTCCGCGATCCCCATCAGCTCTACATGTGTATAGCCCATTTCTTTGACATATGCCGTCAGCGAATGTGCCAGATCCCGGTATGTGTAAAAGCCTTCATCTTCCCTGCCCGGATGACGCATCCAGGAACCCGGATGCACCTCATAGATCGTCATCGGCTGCGCGTAAATATCTTTCACCGCAGCCCTTGCCTTCATCCACGCATCATCCGACCATTTGAAATGCATGATATCCGCGACCGCCGACGCCGTACCCGGTCTTTTTTCCGCGTAATTGGCATACGGATCTGCCTTGTATAACTTTGTCCCATCCGACGTCACGATAAGATACTTATAAAGCTCCCCGCATTTCACTCCCGGAATAAAGCATGCGTAGATCCCGGCTTCTTCCGGTTTCAACCGCTCCATTTCATTGGCATTTTCATTCCAGCCATTGAATGTTCCTATGACGTACACCTGCGCCGCATGCGGTGCCCACACCTGAAACAGTACACCCTGCACCCCGTCTTCTTCTGCCGGATGTGCCCCCATCTGTTTGTAAATTTCATAATGTGTTCCCTGTCCGAAATAATACATATCCAGTTCTGAAAACTTACCCGTCATATAAAAACCCCCTTATCGCTTATTCGTCAAAATCTTTTTCGCGCAGTGCGATATAATCATCTTCCGTATATCTACGGGAAGTAATGATGTCAAACATTTTCTTGAATCCGACCTTTTCCGCTCTCGCAACCGCTTCATCCACGATCTCCTTTACCTCTGTGAGGTTGGTCGGCTCATCCAGTCTCTGAATATTACTGATCCGGTTATAGAGCGCGAGCGTTGCCATTTCATCGATATCGTATCCAAGCTCATTCGCGTAAACTTTCGCGAACGCAACCAGCTCATCGCTTGTAAAGATCGGGATCACGATCTTTTCCTTAAATCTCTCCGCAAATTTTTCATCTCTGCCAAGTGCCTTGCGCAGTCCCTCTTTGGTATCCTCCATGATAATGAGGATATCACTCGCGTCACTTTCCAGACAGAGGGAAAGGCGTACCGCTGTTTCCCTGGAAATGTCCCCAGCGCTTTCAATGATCAGGCAGCCGCCTGCCACCTTACGCAGCAGCATCGCGATATCTTTTTGATTTAATGATTTTCCTTCGATCTTTCCGATCCGTCCGTTTGGTCTGCCTGTCTCTTTTTGCAGAGCCTTGATCAGATTGGTCGCAAGAACCGTCTTTCCGCTTCCCCGGATTCCCTGGATCAGAATATGTCCGAATCCATTTCCTTTTTTTAACGGTCGGCTGCATCCGAACAGTGCTTTCGCAACCTGTTCTTCCATCCCATTGACCGGCATGAAATAGGTAAACAGTTTCTTTATCTCCGGCGTCAGCTTTTTCGGTGCTTCTTCCGGCACTTCCTCTTCGGCCTCTTGCGGTGTTTCCTGCTCTTCTTCGTCCGGCTCTCCGTCTGCATACTCCGTCACGAGCGCCTGCTCTAACTTCTGGTGCATTCCCTCAAGATCCGGCTCGACTGTCTCGGTCTCCTCAAAGATCTCCTCCGGCACCTCATCGGTTTCCGCCGCGTCGCTTTCCGGTTCTTCGGCCTCTGCTTCATCCGGCTCGTATTCGTCAGTCTCTGTTTCTTCGAAGAATGCTTCGTCGGTTTCCGTTTCATCCGGCTCGTATCCATCAGTCTCCGCCTCTTCGAAAAATACTTCATCGGCTTCTTTCGGATCCGCCTCTTCCGGTTCGGATTCCCCGGTGAGTTCTTCGGACGCCTCCGCAGCCTCTTCCATCGGCTCTTCGACCGGTTCTTCCATATGATCCTCGTTCAAGTCTTCCGGATCCTCTGTCTTTTCCGGTTCTTCGAAATCTTCATCCAAAAGATCATCATCATGAAAGAATGTGCGCTTCATGAATTCTTCCAGACTCGGGATCCGCTTCGTCGGCTGCACCATCTTTCTCTTCAGCTGTTCTTCTCTGGACTCCCTGGTCTCTTCTTTTTTCTGTTTTAAGATCTCATCGAGATCTTCGGTCGTATTTTTTACTTTATCGATCTTCTGCTGCAGGATCTGGTTCATATTGGCAACGATCTGACCTGCCGCTTCCTCTTCCACCGGTGTGCCGGTCTGAAAAGAAGTATGCGCCGCCTCAAGTTCCGGAACGATATCTTTAAGCCGATCCATGATCTCTTCTGTCTCTTTTAACGCTTTCTTCCGGGCTGCCTCAAGTCTGCGCTTCTCCGCCTCCTGCATGGCAGCCTCTGCGGCGCGCTTGGTCTTTTCCCATTCACCGAGCACATCGGAAATGCTCATCTGACCGGTGATCTGACGCTCGATCATCGCGCGGTCCGGAACATTCAAGTTCATCTGACCGCCCGGTTCCTCGCCAAGCATTTCCTGAAAATTGATCTTTAAGGAACCATCGATCTCCTCATCCGTCTCAATATGTCCGTATTTTTTTTCCTGCCGCTCTCTTTCTTCCGGCGTTTCTTCCCTGGGCATCTGAAGATAAGGGATATCCTCGACCATCTTTTTGATATTATCCATGGTGTCAGAGACGGTCTCTTTCTCTGTCGCATCCATGATCTGCTGCATGCTCTTCGCAAGCTCTTTCTGGAGGTTCACGGTATTGAATTTTTCCGTGTTCGTTTTTACTCTCGGGATCTGCACGGTCTCCGCCACGATCTCACCGGAGGCGAGGTCTTCATCCTGACGTACCTCCATGACGCCTTCCCGCTCGATCTTTTCTCTTGTGATATTGCGGTACTTCTCCTCCTGCTGCGGAGTGAGCGGCTGATACAGCATTTTTAATTCCAGTGCTTTTTCCACATAAATGCCATCGCCAAACCAGAGCACCAGCTCATCACAGGCATCGATGCACTGGTCGCTCATGCCCGCCCGATGATAAAGCTCGGCCAGTTCAAACGCCCATTTTTCCGTGTATTCCTGCTCTTTTAATTCTTCTAATATCGCGATCTGCTCCGTAATCGGTTCGCCTTGTTCCCGGCTTAACTCATAGCGGAGCACATATTTCAAATTGTCATGCGGCGCGATCTCCACAAATTCCTCGTAGTAATCTTTGGCTTCATCAAAATTATGTGTATGTATCGCAAGCTCTGCCAGACGATAGATGATCGTTCTGCCGATCGGTGACCGGTCATATGCCATAAGAAGCACATCCCTGCTGTCCTCGTAACGCTGCATATGACTGTATATCTCACTGGCAAGCACCAGAGAATTTACGTTTTTTACTTTTCTCCAGTTGATCGTGTCCGCAATCTCTTCTGCCTTTTCGTAATCTCCCTGTCCCACCAGACTTTTCATCTCGTCCAGCTTCAATTTATATTCATATTTATCCAAAATATGTCACCTCAAAATCTGCTATTCAACCAGAAAATACCATATGGTGAAAGTACCCCTGATTATTGATTTCAGTGTAACATAACAGGTGCCTTCTGTCAAAAATATCTGCGCCCGAATCCGACAAAATTTCCGGCTTTTTCCGCGGTCTGCATCTTTCTCGTCGCTATTAAAATAAAGTGTGCGCTTACCGCACACTTTCGCGCGCGAGCGGTATGTTCAACATAAACTTCATCTCCGCGAGCTGCGCATCCCCGCGGAGCGTTTTTGAATCATAGGAAGGAATTTCCTATGATTCAAAAAAAGATGAAAGCCTTATTCGGCTTTCACCTTTTCATCCTCAGATGCCTCTTTCTTTGCCTCTTTTTCTTTATAATTCATCGCATTCGTTTTTGTGTCAATATCTACCAGCATGATGTATTCATCGGTTTTATCCGGCAGACTTCTTTTCCGCAGGAAATAATTTACAATATTGCGGACGATGTAGTAAATTACCGCAAATGTCGGCACTCCGAGGATCATTCCCGGCACTCCGAACATTCCGCCCCCGATCAGGATTGCAAACACAACCCAGAAGGAAGACAGCCCCGTGGAATTTCCGAGGATCTTCGGTCCCAAAATATTCCCGTCAAACTGCTGCAGGATGATGATAAAGATCAAAAAGTAAAGTCCCTGCAACGGATTTGCCAGTGCGATTATGATAAAACTCGGGATCGCCCCGATATACGGTCCGAAAAACGGGATCACGTTCGTCACTCCGACGATCACGGAAACCAGTACCGTATACGGCATATTCATAATAAGGAGCACCACATAACAGATCACACCGATGATCACCGAATCCAGGATCTTTCCTGTAATAAATCCGCCAAAGATCTGATTGCTCTTGCGCACGGTCCGCACAATAATATTTCCGCGCTCCGGTTTAAAGATCGCATATATGATCTTCTTTGACTGACCGATAAATTTTTCTTTTTCCATCAGTACATAGACGGAAACGATCAGTCCGATGATCGTATTGAACAACAGCTTCACCATCGAGATTACGCCGCTCGTAATGGATGCCAGATAGGTCGTCGCCTGCGGCAGGACATCGGTCTGCACCCAGTTCTCAAAGTAGCTTGCCGCCCGGTCGAGCGTATCATTCATAAACGCCGCCGTCTCCTTATCTCCCTTAAACTGCGTGTCTATCCACTTGGAAAGCTGTTCCACTTCGTCCGGCAGGGAGGTGAACATCCCCGTAATACTCTGTATGAGCTGCGGAATCACCATCATAAGAAGTCCGTACACGATCAGAACCAGGAGTAACAGCGACAACGCGATCCCGATCCCTCTTGACATTTTCCATACTTTCTTCTCGTCGTGGATCTTTTTGCTAAAAAGCGTTTTTAAATGACTTTCTAAAAACATCATGACCGGGTTCAGCAGATAGGCGACCACCAGACCGATGATGATCGGCTGCAATACCTTCATCAGCTTCCGCCAGCCGGACGCAAAACCGTTATAGCGGTAGATCAAGAAGAACACAAGGATACAGCAGCAAAATACAACAAAGACTAACAGCGCTATCATCAGATAGGACTTCAGATTGGAATCCAGTTTATCTTTTTTCTCCTGTTCCTGTGGAACTTTCTTTTCCTGCTCTGCCATGTGCTCTTCCCTCCTTTAACCTCTGTAATAATTGATAAGACATCCTTTGAGAATGATCGTTCTCTCATCCTCTGTCAGTTCACCCATCTGAAGCGTGAACGGAACCAGCTTTCCATCCTTTACCACAAATGCGTCGATCTCTGTCTTTTTCTGCTCGATCGCTTCCCGGATCTCCGGTACAAACAGATAATCTCCATTCCGGAATGGCAGTTCCCCTTCCGGGATCAGAAATGGAAGCATACCCCAGTTGATCAGGTTCGAACGATAACGCTTGGTCGCGTATTCATTGGCGATGTTTGCCCATCCGCCAAGTACCTTCTGACATGACGCAGCCTGCTCACGCGCAGAGCCGTCTCCCGGTTTTACCGCGAAGATCGTGCTTCCGACGCCAAGATTCTCTTTTGTCACATCTGTATATTCTTTTTTGATTGTTTCAATAACCGGTGCAATTTCAGCAAATCCTTCTTCCGGATTCTTTCCTTCTTCGATCGCTTTCTGTGCTTTCTGTACTTCCTTGGCACGTCCAACGTAAGCCGGATCTTTTCTGGAAAGCGCAAATTCTGCCAGTCCAAGCGGATTGGAACGGAAAGAAGATGTCTCACCGGACGGGATCAGCTCATCTGTCGTTGTGACCGGATCGTGGATCTCGGAAACAACTTTTAATACCATATGCTCCGGAAGCGCACTCATTGCCGGCCAGTCTTTGATGTTCGGTCCAAACTGGATCTCAACCGACGGATCTGCAACTCCCTTGGAGTCAAATACACGGTTCTCATAAATGGTCTTGTCAAAGAAATATTTCGGCTTTGTATAGTTTACATCCATATCTGCCGCAGAGGTAAGAATACCCTTGTTTGCCGCAGTTGCCGCGATCGAACGGGCATCCATAAGCGCAACGGAAGCCACCTGTCCGTTCTGCACCTTAGAACCTTCACGGTTCGGGAAGTTTCTGGTGGAATGACGGATGGAAAACGCGTTGTTTGCCGGTGTATCGCCGGCCCCGAAACATGGTCCGCAGAACGCAGTCTTTACGATCGCTCCGGTCTCCATCAGAGATGCCACTGCACCGTTCTTTACCAGTTCCATGTAAACCGGTGTACTTGCCGGATATACACTTAACGTAAACTCATTCGCTCCGATGGATTTTCCTTTTAAGATATCCGCCGCGTCGCAGATATTTTCAAATCCGCCGCCCGCGCATCCTGCAATGATACCCTGATCCACATAAAGTTTTCCGTCTCTTACCTTGCTCTTTAAGTCCAGTTTGACTGCCCCGTCGAAGCTGACCTCGGCGCGCTTCTCACAGTCATCCAGAATATCCATAAGGTTCGCGTTCAGTTCATCAATCGTGTAGGTGTTGCTCGGATGGAACGGCATTGCGATCATTGGCTTGATCGTGCCAAGGTCGATCTCGATCATTCCGTCATAATATGCTACTTTACCCGGATTTAACTCTTTGTATTCACCGACTCTTCCGTGAATATCATAAAACTCTTTTACTTTTTCATCGGTTCTCCAGATGGAAGACAGGCAGGTCGTCTCTGTCGTCATAACATCCACACCGATCCGGTAGTCCACGCTCAGATTGGAAACGCCCGGTCCCACAAATTCCATAACTTTATTTTTTACATATCCACGGTCAAATACTTCTCCGATGATCGCAAGCGCGATATCCTGCGGACCTACACCCTTCGCCGGTGTTCCGGTCAGATATACACCAACTACGCCCGGCATATTGATATCGTATGTCTTACTGAGCAGCTGTTTTACCAGCTCCGGTCCGCCTTCCCCGATCGCCATGGTTCCAAGTGCCCCGTAGCGGGTATGGGAATCGGATCCAAGGATCATTTTTCCACCGCCTGCAAGCATTTCGCGGGCGAACTGATGGATAACTGCCTGATGAGGCGGTACATAGACTCCGCCGTACTTCTTTGCGCAGGTCAGTCCAAACATGTGGTCATCTTCATTGATCGTTCCACCTACCGCACACAGACTGTTGTGGCAGTTGGTAAGGACGTAAGGAATCGGGAATTTTTCCAGTCCGGATGCCCGGGCTGTCTGAATAATACCGACAAATGTGATATCGTGGGATGTCAGCTTGTCAAATTTGATCTGAAGCTTTTCCATGCTGCCGGATGTGTTGTGCTCTTTTAAAATACCGTAAGCGATCGTATTTTTCGCCGCTTCACTGCTCGTTATCGTCTCACCGGTCCGGCTCTTTATGATATCCGCGGCATCTCTGCCATCTTCCACAAGCTCAGTGCCGTTCAACAAATATGCGCCTTTGTCGTATAATTTCATATTTTTCCCTCCTGAATATGTAAGCAAAATCGGCGGTAAAACGCGTCACCGCCGACATCAGTGTTCCTAGTCACACATTATATATGAACTTTTTTCACTTGACAAGTACTTTAGCACACTAATCTGTTGCATTTTGATCCTGTCTGCCGGAAATGCGCGGGAACCGTACCGACGCTGTAAAAAGGTCGCCATCCAGCCCGATCGTAAACGATCCATCCATCAGTACCGTAAGATTTTTGGCGATGGAAAGACCAAGTCCGCTTCCTTCGGTGGAACGCGATGTATCTCCGCGGATGAAACGCTCGGTCAGCTCGGTCGTATCCACATGCAGTTCCTGCTCCGAAATATTTTTTATGGAAAATTCCATCTCGGTCTCGCCCGCTTCCACCGTCACATACACTCTGGTATGCGCAAGCGCGTATTTTGCGACATTATTGTACAGATTTTCCACCACACGCCAGATACGCCTGCCATCTGCCATGATATATACCGGTTCTTTGGGCAGCTTCGTGATCGTAGTCAGATCCTTTGCCTCGAATTTTTCATTGAATTCTCCGCCGGTCTGATAGATCAGCTCCACAAAATCGATGCACTGCATATGAAGCTCGATATTGCCGGAACTGATTTTCGACGCTTCCACAAGATCCTCCGTCAGCTGCTTTAACCGCTGTGCCTTGGAATCCAGGATGTCCACATATTCACGCAGATGTTCATCCTCAATGTGCTCCATTTTTATAAGGTTTACATAATTTATGATCGAAGTCAGCGGCGTTTTGATATCATGCGATACATTGGTGATCAGATCCGCTTTCATACGCTCATTCTTGGTGTTTTCATCCACCGCGCAGTACAGTCCGTCACCGATATTGTTGACGGCGTCCGCCATCTTTTTGTTTGCCTCATAAAAGCCTTCGGTATCGATCTTGAACTTGAGGTTTCCCTCTGCAATCTTATTTACCCCTTCCAAGAGCCGCGTCTTCTGGATGGCATTGCGCAGCTGATAGACAAAAGCGCCCAACATAATGCCCACCACGCAGATTAACGCAAGGAAGCTCTGATGCACAAATACCAGATACAGCAACAGAAACAATATCACGCTTCCGCCGGCAAAGCAGACAAAGATCCGTCCCGCCAGGCGGATATTTTTTATGATCTTTGTGATCCCGCAGATCAGCCAGTAAAGCAGGCTGCTCTTCCAGAGCATTTCCGCTTTTACCCGCCGCACAAGACTTAAATAGAGCGCCAGGAACACACTGTCACACACATAGGTCATGGTTCCCGCCATAATGAGCATTCCCGGTATCTTCCATTCCCCGTACACGATCTGCATCGCCGCCACCGTAGTTAAAACCACAAAAAGGAGCTGCGCCACAAAGATAACCTCTGTCTTTACACGGTCGATCCAGTACAGGCGGATCTTTGTCTCCTCTCCATCCACACGGCCTGCCGCCATGGTAATGAGCACAAGCGTCATGATAAATGAGATAATGCTGCCCGCCAGCAGAAAGATCCCTCCGATGATCCACGGATGATACTGTCCAAATTCCCGGTTGGCAGACGCAAACGAGTCCGCATACGGAAAGTCCGTATCCACCGTGATCAGAACCACCGTATTTTCTCCGACCGCTCCCGCCATATGCTCCAGCTGGTCATAAAAGTATTCTTCCATGCCATCCACATTCGTGCGCATACGCAGCGAGACATTATCGTAGTAGAAGTAGCTGCCAAAATCCTCCATGGCATTTTGTAACTCGTCCTCTACTTCTTTGTCCGTCATATTGGTATATACATCCTCAGGATCACTGGTCTCATAATCACCCGTTTTGCTGATCCAGTACCGCACGTTGGAGTCGTTTACATCATATTTGTTCAGATAACGTTTATAAAGTCCAATATCCGTACTAATGGTATCAAGTACCTGTTCTGTCATCTGCGAGATACGTCTCGCCTCAGCCTCATCCATAGTACCATCCGAAAGACACTGGTGCAGGCTCTTCCCGGATAACGGCGTGTATTCCTCCTCCAGGATCCCGGATTCATCTTCCGAATAGCCGGCAGCCGCCCATTTTAAGAGATCTCCAAGCCGATAGTACGATCGGAATCCGGTCTGTTCCTCAATATCGTCTTCCTCCGGCTCCTTTAACGCGCCGATCCTGCCACTGGCATATGCCATAACGTCAACGGTTTTGTCTTCGTCATAGACACCGTCTTTTTCAAACTGTTCTTTCAGCGTCACATACTTGATCAGTTCCTGGGCGGTCTTTTGAAACACATCCGTATAATAACCCGAATTCACAAACGAGGTATCTAAGATATCGTTGGTATTCAACATCCTGCGGTCAAACAGCGCACTGAGCAACACAATAGAAACTACAAGCAGCACCGCAAAGATCTGCTGTAATATCACAAGCCATATTTTTGTTCCCGTGGTATACCGGAATTTTCTCATGGAGTACCTGCCTTTGTTTCGTTAATTCTTATCAATTTTGTATCCAACGCCCCAGACAACCTTCAAATAGCGCGGTTCTTTCGGATTGATCTCGATCTTTTCGCGGATGTGCCGGATATGTACCGCCACAGTGTTATCTGCGCCTATGGCATCTTCATTCCAGATATTTTCATAGATCTGATTGATCGAGAAAACTTTTCCCTGGTTTTTCATCAAAAGCAGCAAAATATTGTATTCGATCGGTGTCAGTTTCACGATCTCGCCGTCTACGGTGACTTCCTTTAACTCATCATTGATGGCAAGACCACCGACCTGATAAACCGCCTGCCCGTTTTCCGCAGCGTTTCCAAGCTTTGTGTAGCGGCGCAGCTGTGACTTCACGCGCGCCACCAGCTCTAACGGATTAAACGGTTTGGTAATGTAATCGTCCGCCCCGACGTTTAACCCCAGTATCTTGTCCGTATCCTCTGATTTCGCTGATAAAATTATGATCGGGATGCTGCTCTCCTCGCGGATCTTTAAGGTCGCGCGGATACCGTCCAGTTTCGGCATCATCACATCTATGATCAAAAGATGTATCTCTTCTTCTTTTAAGATCTTTAAGGCATCCTCGCCATCATACGCGCGGAATACCTGGTAGCCTTCCTGCTGTAAATAAATCTCGATCGCTTCTACGATCTCCTTATCATCATCACATACTAAAATGTTCAATTTCTTCCCACCCTTCTCCCTCATCTTATCAGTTTTTCTTAAAAATAGCTTTTGGTAATTCTTAAGCTTTTTTTAAGATTCCTCCTTCTCCTCTAAAAGTTTCATGAACTCTTCACCGGTGATCGTCTCCTGCTCATAGAGATATTTCGCGATCTTATGAAGTTTATCCATATTGGCGGAAAGCAGTTCCTCCGCGTTTTTATATGCATTTTTGACAATGGCAACGACCATATCATCGATACTCTTTGCCGTCTGCGGCGAGCAGGAAAGTGTGCTGTCTCCACCGAGATATGCGTTCGTTTCCGTCTCAAACGCTACCATTCCAAACTCCTCAGACATACCGTATTTGGTCACCATGGCGCGCGCAAGCTTTGTCGCCTGTTCAATATCATTCGAGGCACCGGTCGAGATTGAATGGAAGATCAGCTTCTCCGCGCACCGTCCACCGGTGAGCGTCGCGATCTTGTTTTCCAGTTCTTCTTTTGACATCAGGTTGCGCTCTCCTTCATCCACCTGCATCGTATAGCCGAGCGCCCCTGAAGTACGCGGTACGATCGTGATCTTGGTGACCGGGGCGGAATGCGTCTGAAGCGCCGCGACAAGCGCATGACCAACTTCATGATAAGAAACGGTAAGCTTCTCTTTGTTGGAAAGTATCTTGTTCTTCTTCTGATAACCGGCGATAACGGTCTCTATGCTTTCTTCCATGTCTTCCTGCATCACATAAGCCCGGTTCATCTTGACTGCGCGAAGTGCCGCCTCATTTACCATATTCGCAAGCTCGGCTCCGGATGCGCCCGCAGCCGCCCGCGCGATCGCGCCAAAGTCAACGTCATCACCCATTTTTACTTTCTTCGCATGAACACGGAGGATCGCCTCTCTGCCCGCGAGATCCGGAAGTTCTACCGGAACCCGGCGGTCAAAACGCCCCGGACGGAGCAGCGCCGGATCAAGGACATCCGGGCGGTTCGTCGCCGCGAGGATCACCACGCCCTTCGAGCCGTCAAAACCATCCATCTCGGTCAGAAGCTGGTTCAAGGTCTGCTCGCGCTCATCATTTCCGCTCATTCCCTGTCCGTCACGTTTCTTTCCGATCGTGTCGATCTCGTCGATAAACACGATACACGGTGCCTTCTCATTCGCCTGGCGGAACAGGTCACGCACTTTGGACGCGCCCATACCGACAAACATTTCTACGAATTCCGAACCGGAAATGGAGAAAAACGGCACATCGGCTTCTCCGGCAACCGCCTTTGCAAGCAGCGTTTTTCCGGTACCCGGAGGTCCCACAAGAAGCGCTCCCTTTGGCATGGACGCCCCGATGGCACGGTATTTCTCCGGGTTGTGCAGGAAATCCACGATCTCCTGTAAGATCTCCTTCGCCTCATCCTCGCCTGCCACATCACCAAACTTGATCCCGGTCTCGGACTGCACATAGATCTTTGCGTTACTCTTTCCAAACTGCATCGCGCCGGAGCCGCCGCCCATCCGCTTCATCATGGAACGGCCGAGCAGCTCCCCGAGTCCTGCGAAAATGAGGATCGGCAGGATCCAGGTCAGGAGAAAGGAAAGGAGCGGGCTCATCTCTTTTTGGACGACACGGTCAAACGAGCATCCAGCGTCATATAAGCGTTCCACCAGATCCGGGTCTTCAAATGCCGCCGTCTCGTAATAATTCGGCGTCTCCTCCTTATCCTGGAAATAGATCATATCATCTTCGATCTGGACTTTGGACACTTCCTTTTTATCCACCATACTTAAGAATGTTCCATAATCCACTTCTTTTACATCCGGTTTCAAAAGCTGTGGGAACAGCAAAAAATTTAAAAGAAAAAGAATCACCAGCACGACCATATAATAAAACATCATCGGCTTTTTGGGTTTGTTTACCTGCTGCATCGCATAATCTCCCTTCTACTCCATAATACGAACTTTTCTATTTTGATTCATGTTAAATCCTGGCTTTTTATTTGTCAATGCAATTCATATTTTTATTAGAAATTTTATTTACATTTTAGATTTTGATCGGTTGACATTATTTTTTTCACATCATACAATATTAGCATCGAAAAGATTTTAACCGGAGGTTTGGGATGAAAAAACATTATACTTTTGTTCCTCTAAAAGACAACGAACTTATGCTGTTTCGCAAGGCCTTAATGAGCAGTCTGTGGTTTCGTCCCGTATTTTGTATCCTGGCACTTCTTTTCCTTAGCTGGCTCGGTTTTTCCTACCGTTTTGTATTAACGGCATCCCCGGTCTGTCTGATCTGGTATACACTTGCCGTTCTTTTTGTCCTGTCCGAAGCCTATGGCGAGATCCGCAGGCTCTCCTTTATCTCCCATTTAAAGAAATCTGCCCTCCTGCCATATATCCATGCAGCCAAGGCGGATGCGTCTTTTTACAATGAGGAGATCCCAAACGGTTTTATCATTCAGACGGAGCCCGTCCGTTTTCCGGACATTACCTGGTGCCGGACGGAACTTTCACACATTTTGGAACAGTTCGCGGACAGTCTGCCGCTGCACGATTATTTAGAAGGCTGCCTCGACAGCAATGACGCTTCCCTGATCAACAAGGCGGTGATCTATACCGAGATTATAAAAGACCAGCTTGCGAGCGGCAATCACGCGATTCTTGCCACCCATGACAAACTGGTCAATTATGTAAACTATTCTGAGAAGACTTCCTAGTTTTCTCCTTTCTCATCACTCTGTTGTTGTTTCCACTTAAAATATTCCGCGTCCAGATTCACTTTGATCTCCGGCGCTTCTTTTGGCAGCTCACTCTCTTTTTCCTGATCTTTCATCAGTTCGGAAACTGCCTGCCCCAAAGCAGCCTCGGTTTCCTCTTTTGTATCGGAAACTTCTTCCCCTTCTTCTTCCAGCGGAATACCGTTTTGGATAAAGTATTCTTTGTTGATCTTGATCTCCGGCTCCGGATAAGGGCTCTTCTTTTTCTCAGTCTTTGTCCAGGACTTTTTCTTCTGGCGTTCCTTTTCCAGCTCTTTGTTGCGTTCTTCTATAATCTGCAGATATTTTTTCGTATCCGCAAGATCGTGCAGCTGTCCCTCAAGTTCTAACTGGTTTTCACGCACCGTATCCTTCCGCTCTTCCAGTTCATTTTTCATCTGCGCAAAGACCTCATCCATCGAATCCGAGGCATTCTGGATAATCCGCTGAATATGGTTTAATGCTTCATTTGTATACATTACAGATGCCGCATAGACATCTTCCGCCATTTTTCCGGCGTCTTTTACGATCTTTTCGCCCTTGCGCCTGGATTTGCGCTCCGCCTCATCATGGCTCTGCTGCGTCATTTCATACTCATCCATGATATTGTATACACAGATATTCAGATCTTTTAACAGGCCGAGCAGTTCCTGTTTGCTGACGATCACCCTGTCGCGCGACTGTCCTGCCGGCTCCCCTTTCGCGATCAGCACATGCATACTTCTTAAAATTTTTTCCAGATTATCCTGTGTACTCATCTTTCCGTCTCCCTGCGTCTTTTCCCCATTCTCTATTCTATATTTCGATCAGCTCGTACTGATCACTGCCAAGCCCGATCTTTACCGCATGCTCAATGCAGGATTTCCAGTTGGTGTCCGGATGTACCATATGAAAATGGTCTCCCTCCTCATGATGATGTCCTTCCATATGATCGCTTAACACGCTTCCCAAAATCACCGGCTGGCGGTTGCACGCATCCGCACAGGCCACATCGAGGGCTACCGGATCAAATGACGCAAACATACCTACATTCGGTATGATCGGAATATCATTTTCCGCATGGCAGTCACAATTCGGTGATACATCACAGATCAGCGAAATATGAAAGCACGGACGGTCCTTACAGACTGCAAGGCTGTATTCCGCGATCTTATAGTTTAAGACATCATTGGAATCGTTGCTGTTGGCATACACAGCGTCCTTCGGACAGACTCCGATACATCTGCCGCATCCCACACATTTGTCTATGTCGATGCTTGCCTTTCCATCTGTAACAGACGGAGCGTCATGCGCGCATATCTTTTTGCATGCGCCGCATCCCACGCATTTTGTCTGATCTACATGTGTCTTTCCGTCACTGTGCATCTCCATTTTTCCGGCGCGGGATCCGCATCCCATTCCGATATTCTTTAAGGCTCCGCCGAATCCGGTCGCCTCATGCCCCTTAAAATGGGTCAGCGTGATAAAAACATCCGCATCCATGACCGCGCGTCCGATCTTTGCCTCTTTTACATATTCTCCATTGACCGGCACATATGCCTCATCTGTCCCCTTTAACCCGTCAGCAATGATCACATGACATCCGGTTGAAAAAGGTGAAAATCCATTGGCATACGCTGTATCCATGTGATCCAGCGCATTTTTGCGGCTGCCCACATAAAGCGTATTGCAGTCTGTGAGAAATGGCTTCCCCCCACATTCTTTTACCACATCCGCAACCACTTTTGCGTAATTCGGACGTAGGAACGCAAGGTTTCCCATTTCTCCAAAATGTATTTTAATGGCCGCATAGCGGTCTGTAAAATCAATGTCACGAATTCCCGCAGTAAGGATCAGCCGGCGCAGCTTTTGCAGGAGATTCTCATTTCCAGTCGT
This sequence comes from Lachnospiraceae bacterium, assembly GCA_902363825.1. Classification (GTDB taxonomy): domain Bacteria; phylum Bacillota; class Clostridia; order Lachnospirales; family Lachnospiraceae; genus Roseburia_D; species Roseburia_D yibonii. The sequence continues at coordinate 11,920 of CABJBK010000013.1, read as the reverse complement.
TTTGAAGGTCGTAAAATATACTTTTGATCTTTCCATGTCACATCCTCCTTGAAGTTTCCCTTTTTTTCTTTTCTCATTTTACTATGACACTGTTCAATCCGCAAGAATGGGTTTCGAAAACTGGCACTTTCTTCTTTTCTTTGTTGTGGTATAATGTTTGAAAACATTATAAGAAGGATGGTTTTCTGCATGAACGCAATAAAAACTTACGGAAATTACATCAAAAAGTATGCCGAACCGCACCCTGCCGTATCCCGGAAAATGATCGACATCGGGCTTCACTTGGAGCAGTTCCGCACCGAACATTTTGCCGCCAAAGAGATGCCGAAGGCTTACCGGAAACTCAACACACTCGGCGTAAAAAACACGCTGTCCGCTCTGGAGCACCCGGATCAGACCGTCTGGTCCAATCTCTTCGCTCCGGTCGAGATCTTCCAGTGTTTCGGCTTAAATGCCCTCTCCATGGAATGTCTTTCCTCGTTCTTATCCGGTTTTACCTGCGAGGATTATTTTATCGACCGTGCCGAGCAAAAGGGGATCGCCTCCACGCTCTGCTCCTACCACAAAAATTTCATCGGTGCCGTAGACTCCGGCGTCATTCCGCCTGCCGCTTTTGGCGTCACAACTTCCATGATCTGTGACGGAAACATCAACACGTTCCGCTACATCGAAAAGAACCATTCGATCAATACCTATGTGATCGATGTGCCAAATACCTATTCCGAGGATGCTGTTTCCTATCTGGTGTCCCAGTTAAAGGAACTGATATCCACACTGGAAGGGCTGACCGGCAAAGTTTTCCACATGGACGATCTTTCTGAAGTCCTTTCCCGTGAAAATGAATCCAAGGCCTGCTATAAAGAATTCTTAAAATTGCAGCGTGACCGCTACTACCCGTCTACGCTGACGCTTCAGATGTACATGCTGTTTGCCACGCACTTAAATATCGGCACACCGGAAACGCTGGATCTGTTCCGCAGTTTTGCCGAGGACATCAAAAGCTATCCCGAATTTCACGGAAAGCGCATTGTCTGGGTACATCTGCTGCCGTTTTATCAGGAAACGTTAAAGCATTATTTCAATCTTGGAAAAGATTATCAGATCCAGGTTACGGAAATGAACCTCGACTATATGGAACCGTTGGATACCGACCATCCGCTTGAGGCGCTGGCGACCAAGATGCTCAATAACCTCTACAATGGTCCTTACGAGCGCAAGGCGTCCATGGTCACAAAGCTGGCAAAGGACATGCGTGCGGACGGTGTCATCAATTTCTGCCACTGGGGCTGCAAACAGTCTTCCGGCGGTGTGTTCCGGCTGCGTGAGGCACTGCGCGAAGCGGATATTCCGCTGCTTGTGATCGACGGAGACGGCATGGATCGCAGAAACAGCCATGACGGCCAGATCAAGACAAGACTCGAAGCATTTTTAGAAGTTGTAAATCAGAAAGGAATGTGAATTTATGCTGGGTTATGTATGTAAATATACTCCCATGGAGCTGTTTACCGCCATGGATACCGATATCAAGCGGCTCGAACCGTCTGTCACGGATTTTAACCATGCGGACACGCTGATGCATGCGAATATCTGCTCTTACACCAAAGCCGTGCTCGAAGATGTCATGGAAAATGACTACGAGGGTGTGATCTTAACGACCTGCTGCGACAGCATCCGCCGCCTTTACGATACCTTAAAGAGCCAGTTCCCGGACAAGTTTTTCTTTTTACTGGATATTCCACGCAAGGTCAATGATTTCGCCGTGACACTCTATGAAAGACAGCTGCGGGAAATGATCTCCTCCTATGAAGCATTTTCCGGGAAAACCTTTGACGAAACCCGCTTTGTTTCCATGATGCAGAACAATGCAGCACTGGAAAAAGCCAAAAAAACGAAAGAGAACGCCTGTCCGTCAAAAAAGATCTCCGATGCAAAAGCTTCTGCCCTAAACATCGGCATCATGGGTGCGCGCTGCAACAATGAGATCCGTCAGCTTTTAACGGACCACGGCGTAAATGTCCTGTTTGACTTGACCTGCACCGGACTGGGGCGAAATTTTTCCGTATCAAAGGAAGCACCGCTCACCTCCTATGCAGCGGCGCTGCTCAACCAGATCCCGTGTATGCGCATGTTAAAGGCAGCTTCAAGGCAGAATCTGGTAGATGGCTTTACCGACCGGCTTGACGGCATTTTATACCACACGGTAAAATTCTGCGATTCTTATTCTTATGAATATGCGGATTTTAAGGAACATCTGGATGTTCCGATCCTGTTAATTGAAACGGATTCCACCAAACAGTGTGCCGGACAGGTGCGCACGCGTGTGGAAGCATTTATCGAAGAACTTCAAGTGAAGAAAGGTCTGTCGCTGACCGGAAAGAAAATAATCTCCAAAAGAAAGGGTGATACTTTGTATACATTAGGCATTGACAGCGGTTCTACTTCAACAAACGCTGTGATTTTAGATGAGAATCAAAAGATCCGGGCATTTTCTATCGTCCGCACCGGCGCAAAATCTTCCCAGAGCGCAGATGCCGCGCTGGCTGACGTATTAAAGAAAGCAGGGCTCACGAGAGATGATATTTCCCTGATCGTATCCACCGGATATGGCCGTGTCAGCATCCCGTTCGCGGATAAGACTGTCACCGAGATCAGCTGCCACGGAAAGGGCGCACATCTGCTGTTTCCGGATGTCCGCACGATCTTGGACATCGGCGGTCAGGACAGCAAGGCGATCCGTCTGAACGAAAACGGGGAAGTTGCCGACTTTGTCATGAACGATAAGTGCGCTGCCGGAACCGGACGCTTCCTCGAAATGATGGCGCGCTCCCTGGAGATCAGCCTCGACGAACTGGGACCTGTTTCCCTGCAGTCCAAAGAGGAAATTGAGATCAGCAGCATGTGCAGCGTATTTGCCGAATCCGAAGTCATTTCGCTGATCGCGCAGAATAAGGAGATCGCTGACATTGCACACGGCATCCACAAAGCCATTGCCGGGAAAGCCATGTCTCTCTTAAAAAGAGTCGGTTTGAATCCCGCCTATATGATGACCGGCGGCGTAGCTAAAAATCCGGGGGTTGTCGCCGTTTTAGAGGAGCAGCTCGGCGAAAAACTTCATATTTATGAAGAACCGGAAATCGTTGGCGCACTCGGCGCCGCGCTCTACGGTCTGGAGGAACTCAGTTAATCGTTCTCCCACTCCGCACGCTCCGTCAGCACCGTCACACGGTCTTTTAAGATCGTGGCAAATCCGTTTCCGACCGATGCAGCTTTCTTTTCTCCCTGTCCGGCGACTTCTACGCGCCCGGGATCAAGCACGGTCGTGAGCGGAATGTGCTCCCGGTAAACACCGATCCGCCCGCTTATGGTCGGAAGCTCCAAAAAAGTCACCTCTCCATCATAAAACACGCCGTCCGGTGTGACGATCCACGCATGAAAACAACTGTCTTTCTCTGCCATACGATCACTCCTCTTTTGCGCGTGCGCGCACATCATCGATCGTTCCCGCATTTAAGAAACAACTCTCCGGGACATCATCCAGTTTTCCCTCTAAGATCTCCGCAAAACCACGGATGGTCTCCGCAACCGGAACATAAATGCCCGGAAATCCGTTGAACTGCTCCGCGACATGAAGCGGCTGCGAGAGGAAACGCTGTACTTTTCTGGCGCGCCCTACGACACGCTTGTCCTCCTCTGAGAGCTCATCCATACCGAGTATTGCAATGATATCCTGTAATTCCCGGTATTTTTGCAGGATTTCCTGTACACCGCGCGCCACGCGGAAATGTTCTGCTCCGATGACGTTTGGATCTAAGATCCTTGATGTGGACTCTAAAGGATCGACCGCCGGATAAATACCGAGTTCCACGATGGAACGGCTGAGCACGGTCGTGGCATCGAGATGCGCAAACGTGGTTGCCGGGGCAGGATCCGTCAGATCGTCCGCCGGCACATAGACCGCCTGCACCGAGGTGATCGAACCGTTTTTTGTTGAAGTGATACGCTCCTGTAGTGCGCCCATCTCCGTCTGTAAGGTCGGCTGATACCCAACCGCGGACGGCATCCGTCCGAGCAGCGCACTCACCTCAGAGCCCGCCTGGGTAAAACGGAAGATATTATCGATAAACAAAAGCACATCTTTTCCACCCTGATCTCTGAAATATTCCGCCATCGTAAGACCGGAAAGCGCGACACGCATCCGGGATCCCGGCGGCTCATTCATCTGTCCGAACACCATGCAGGTCTTGTCAATAACACCGGACTCCCGCATCTCATGGTAAAGATCATTGCCCTCTCTGGTACGCTCTCCAACACCGGTAAAAACGGAATATCCGCCGTGCGCGGTCGCGATGTTGTGGATCAGTTCCTGGATCAGCACCGTTTTTCCCACACCCGCACCGCCAAAAAGCCCGATCTTTCCACCTTTCTGATACGGGCAGAGCAGATCGATGACCTTGATCCCGGTCTCAAACATCTCCGCGTCCGTCGCCTGCTCGGCAAACTCCGGCGCTTTCCGGTGGATCGGCATGTACACCGCATGTTCCGGCGGTGCCTTCTCATCGATCGGCTGCCCTAACACATTAAACATTCTGCCAAGCGTACACTCCCCGACCGGTACACGGATCGGAGCACCGGTTGCCTTTACTTCCATGCCGCGAATGAGTCCGTCGGTCGGCCCCATGGCAATGCAGCGGACGATCCCGTCCCCCAGCTGCTGCGCGACTTCGACTACCAATCGTGTCCCGTCGGCACGCACGATCTCCAGTGCGTCATAAATCTGGGGCAGCTCCCCTTCTTTATAGCGGACATCCAAAATCGCTCCGATGACCTGTGTGATTTTTCCTGTTTTAATCTGTGCCATTTCCTGTTACTCCTTATTTCTATTCCAGACTTTCCTGTGCTCCTGCGATGATCTCGGTCAGCTCCTGCGTAATGGAGCTCTGGCGCGCGCGGTTAAACTGCAGCGTCAGATCCTCAATCATCTCCTCCGCATTTCCGGTCGCCGCCTCCATTGCCTGCATCCGCGCGGCATTTTCACTCGCCGCCGCGTCCATGAGCGCACCATAGATCAGGCTGCTTAGATAAAGCGGAATGATCTTTTCTATTACTTCTTCCTCATCCGGCTCATAATTCATAGGCGTTACGTCATCCGCTTCAGCCTGCCCGCAGTCCACCGGAAGCAGGCGCATCCGCACCGGTTCCTGCACCACTGTATTTTTAAAATGTGTGTATACAAGATCGATCCCTGCGATCTCGCCGGATGTAAAATCGCCAAGGACGTGTTTGCAAAACTCTGCAGCATCGGTATACGCCGGCGCGTCAAACATCTCAGATGCATCATGGCGCACCGGATAGCCAAAGTGCTCTAATGCATCCCGCCCTTTGGTTCCAATGGTATAAAGCAAAACTTCATCCTTTTTTCCGGTATCGCCGGTGACCATGCGAACCAGATTCGCATTGTAGCCGCCCGCAAGCCCACGGTTTGCCGTGATAAGAATGATCCCCGTTTTGTTTTTCCTTCCATCTGCGGACTCTGGGATACTTACTCCTCCTCTTCCCGTCAGATATGGGTGATCGATCTGCGCCGACCGCGCGAGCATCGCTTTCACGGTCTGATACATACAGGAAAAATAGGGATTTGCCTCCTCCGCACGCTCCTTGGTCTTTTGCAGCTTCACCGTTGAAACCAGCTTCATCGCCTTTGTGATCTGTTTTGTGCTCTCGATACTGCCCTTTCTCCGTTTGATATCGCGCATGGATGTCATCTGTTTTTACCGTCCCTTTCCTGAAAAGCTGCCCTGCACACTAAGATCCTTTCGACCAGCTTTTTCTCCGTCTCTTCATCCAGCTGCTTTTTCTCGCGGATCGCGCTTAAAATTTCCGGCGCGTTTGTATCGATCTCCGCCAACAGGGCTTCCTCAAATGGTAAGATCTCATGCACCGGTATCTCTAACAGATATTTTTTTGTCGCCGCATACAGGATCACGATCTGCTTTTCCACCGGCATCGGCTGATACTGCGGCTGTTTCAACACCTCGCGGATGCGCTCTCCCTGCGCCAGTTTTTCTTTGGTCGCCGCGTCAAGCTCACTCGCGAACTGCGCAAAGGATGCAAGCTCCCGGTACTGCGCAAGTTCCACACGGATCGGCGCCGCAATCTTTTTCATCGCTTTGATCTGTGCGGAACCACCGACACGGGAAACCGACAGCCCCGCATTGATCGCCGGACGGATACCTGCGTTGAATAATTCCGTTTCCAGATAGATCTGACCATCCGTGATGGAAATGACGTTGGTCGGAATATAGGCGGATACATCTCCCGCCTGCGTCTCTATGATCGGCAGTGCCGTGAGCGAACCGCCGCCAAGCGGATCGGAAAGCCTTGCCGCGCGCTCCAAAAGTCTCGAATGCAGATAAAAGACATCTCCCGGATACGCTTCACGCCCCGGCGGTCTTTTGAGTAGCAGCGAAAGTGTACGGTATGCCGCTGCATGTTTGCTCAAATCATCATAGACGATCAGCACATCCTCACCGTTTTCCATCCACTCTTCGCCGATCGCGCATCCCGCATACGGCGCAATATACTGAAGCGGCGCAAGTTCGCTCGCCGTCGATGCGACCACCGTGGTATATTCCATCGCTCCGTGGTTTTCTAAGATCCTTACGATCGATGCGACCGTCGATGCCTTCTGCCCGATCGCCACATAAATGCATTTTACACCCTGTCCTCTCTGGTTTATGATCGTATCCAGCGCGATCGCTGTCTTTCCGGTCTGGCGGTCTCCAATGATCAGCTCACGCTGTCCACGTCCGATCGGCACCATCGCGTCGATCGCCTTGATCCCGGTCTGAAGCGGTGTGTCCACAGACTTTCTCGCAATAACACCGGATGCCACCCGCTCGATCGGTCGGTAGCGCTTTGCCGCCACCGGTCCCCTGTCATCGATCGGCTGTCCGAGCGCATTCACCACACGGCCGAGCAGCGCGTCTCCCACCGGAACCTCCGCCACACGACCGGTCGCCTTTACGGTATCGCCCTCGTTGATATTTTTTGCATCGCCGAGTAAAACCGCACCGACATTGTCCTCCTCAAGGTTTAGCACCATTCCGTAGACCTCTCCCGGAAACGCCAGAAGTTCTCCCTGCATGGCACCGGAAAGTCCGTAAATGCGGGCTATTCCGTCTGCCACCTGAATGATGGTGCCCGCCTCTTTCACTTCCAGCTGCACATCATATTTTTTCATCTGCTCCCGGATCACGGAGCTTATTTCTTCCGGTTTCAAATTCACGAAGCGTTCTCACCTGCTTTCCACTGTATTTTCGATAATTCCCTGCTAAGCGTCTCAAGTCTTGTCCGGAGACTGCCGTCACAGATACGGTCTTTGATGCGCACTATGATCCCTCCGATCAGATCCGGATCCACCGTGACATGCAGTTCCACTGACCTGTAATCTGTCGTTTCGAGGATCCGCTTTTTTAATGCTGCGCGCTGTTCTTCGTCCAGCTCAGCCGCCGTCTGCACATACACCACACCGATCTTTTCAAATTCCTTCACCTTGTCCAGAAACTCTTTTAAGATCCTTTCAATCTCACTCCAATGCCCTTTTTCCGCAACAAGCTCTAAAAAGCAAAGCATGTCATCCGCGATGCGCCCCGAAAAAACTTTGGTAAGCACCGCTTTTTTTTCTTCCTTTTCCACACCCGGATGCAGCAGGAACTGCATCAGTTCTTTTTCTTCCTCAAAGATGTTCAAAAGGGCTTCCACTTCTTTTTGATACGCATCGATCTGTCCACTCTCGCGTGCCGCTAAAAACAGCGCCTGTGCATATCTTTCTTCTACTAGCTTCGCCATGTCCGCTCACCCATTTCGCGCAGTGTTTCCTCCACCAGCTTATTTTGAACCTCCGGCGTCACCGATGCCGCAGCCACTTTTGCAGCCATCATGGCGGCAACTGCGACCATTTCCCGTTTCATCTCATCTGCCACACGCGCCCGTTCCAGCCCGGCTTCCTCCTTTGCGCGTGCCAGTATCCGCTGCCTCTCCGCTTTTGCTTCATTTATCATCTTTTCTTCCTGTTTTTCCGCCTTACTTCTTGCCTCACTTAACAGACGCTCCACTTCTTTATCCGCCTCCTGTAAGTGTTTCTCGTAGGATGCGCGGTATTTCTCTCCCTGCTTTTTTTCCTTTTTTGCCATGCGAAGCTCATCTCCGATGTGCTCCGTGCGTTCCCGCAGAAGTTTCCGCGCAGGCTCAAACAGCAGATAGGACAGCGCCACACACAGGAAAAATACGGAAATCGCAAGAAGTACCGTATCGTGGAGCAGCTGAAAATCCAGTTCAAATAATCTTGTCATCGCAACAACCGATCTCCTTTCCTTTACTGCTTGTGATCGCTCGCTTTCCTATACAAAAGGTTTTACGAACATTAACAGCATAGCAACCAGAAGACCATACAGACCGGTCGTCTCTGCTACCGCCTGTCCAAGCAGCATGGTTGACCTAATATCTGATTTTGCTCCCGGATTGCGCCCGACCGCAGATGCTCCGTAACCGGCTGCAATTCCCTGTCCAATACCGGGTCCGATACCCGCGATCACCGCCAGTCCGGCTCCGATCGCCGAACATGCCAATATCAAATCTGTTCCTGTAATATTCATTTTTTTTGTCCTCCTGATTTCTTATTTTCTTAATCGTTTCATTGACTCTTTTTGTCCGATTTCCAGACTCCGCTAAGATTCCGCTTCGTAATTCTGTCCGATATAAGTCATCGTCAGCATGCAGAATACATAGGTCTGGATCGCACCCGAAAACAGATCAAAATAGATATGAAGCGCCGCCGGCCAGATAAATGCCAGCCTGCCAAGCAGCCCGTAGACTAACGCCAGCATGACCGTTCCCGACAACACATTTGCAAACAGACGAAGCGACAGCGAGATCGGTACGGCTGCCATACTGATCACATTGATCGGAACCCAGAGTGGCAGCCACGGTGGCAGCGGGGAACAAAGTTCTCTCCAGATAAATCCGGCGCTCCGGTTCTTTATTTTTGTAATGTGGATCAAAAAAAACGTGATGAGCGCAAGCGCAAGCGTCGTTCCATAATCCGCGGTTGGCGGCCTTAATCCAAACAGTCCCGCAATGTTGCTCAAAAGGACAAACAGAAAAACCGTGCCAATATAGTTCGCGAATCCTGCTCCAACCTCTTTTCCCATTGTGCCTTCCACCATGCCGTCGAGCTTTTCCACGACAAGTTCCACCACGTTCTGAAATCCTGTCGGCACATTTTCCCCATGCGCAAGGCTTCGGTTCGCCACGATCGCAAAGATCAGAAGTGACAACATAACGATGAAAATGCACACATGAGAAGTTGTGATCCAGACGGTATGTCCAAACAGTTCATAGGAAAAGATCCCATGTATCATAAAATCGACATCACCTGTCAAACGGCTCACCTCCCATATTCTGCTGCACTGCTGCATGCCCGGTAACCCGCCACATGACCGGTTCTAAATAGGCAGAAACTTTTAAGCCGAGCAGACCGATAAACGCTGCAACCAGATTTCCAATACCGGAAACATACATCCACACAAACACGCCGATCACCACCACATAGCGCAGGATCGATTTTGCGATAATGCGCCCGCCTGCCCTTCTCGCGTCCATAAAATCCACGACATCCCGTAGCACCCACGCCATATGGACCGCCATCCCGACCGCCAGCGCAAGTCCGATGAGAAGTCCCACTGTAAAGGATATCCCATCATTTACAAACCAGACTCCGACTGCCCAGACAACCGCTCCATAAAGCAGAATGCCGCGAACGAGACCGGGCAGCGCATCATTTAATTTCTTAAACATATGATTTTTCCTCGTTTTTTGAATTTACTATATTTTTGCGCTGTTGGAATGGAAATTATACATGAAATGGGAAATAAGACGATTTTATTTTGCCGATACTATATTTTCTTTCTTGTGTTACGATATCGTCCGCCATCTACGCTATACTCTAACAGACAAACAAATGATAAAGGAGAAACATAATGAACGAATTACAAACATCTATCAATGACTATCTAAATTACTGTAAAACGCAAAAACGCCTGGATGAAAAGACTCTAAAAGCTTATCGCATTGATTTAAGACAGTTTTCTGAACAAATCTCTGTCCACAAAAATACAGAGATCGATTCTGCTGTAATTGAAAAGCATATTGCCGCGCTGCATCATAAATACCAGCCGAAAACTGTAAAACGAAAAATTGCTTCCTTAAAAGCCTTCTTTCATTTTCTGGAATATAAAGATCTGATTGAAAAGAACCCGTTCACTCGTATAGAAATCCACTTCCGCGAACCTGTAAGACTGCCAAGAACCATTCCCCTACATACGGTTGAAACTTTGCTGACCACCATTTACACCTGTCAAAAAAATGCCAAGACCACTCATCAAAAAAGATGTTCTCTGCGCGATGCCGCTGTGGTCGAGCTGTTGTTTGCAAGTGGCATGCGAATATCCGAACTTTGCACGCTGCATGCCAAAGACGTAAACCTGTTTGACGGAATCATTCTCATCTATGGCAAAGGCAGCAAAGAACGCCGCATCCAGATTGGAAACGAATCGGTACTCTGCACACTGAAAAAATATCAGTCTGATTTTCAGTTGGAGATTGAACACTGTGGTCATTTTTTCGCTAATTCAAATGGGAAAGTGCTTTCCGATCAGTCTGTCCGCAGAATGATCAAAAAATATGCCGAGCTTGCTGGTATTGATATGCACATCACTCCGCATATGTTTCGTCATACGTTCGCCACCAGCCTGCTTGAAGCCGATGTAGACATCCGTTATATCCAGGAAATGCTCGGGCACAGTTCCATCCATATAACCGAGATATATACGCATGTTGCCATTGCGAAACAGCGGGATATCCTTGTGGCGAAACATCCAAGGAAAAATTTCAGAATATGATTTAGACTTTGGACAAGGCACCCCTTGCGAAATGCTGCGGGGGTGTTTTTTGATGGATAATCAGATATTATCCGTTAAAAATTTAATTTTTTATTCAGGAGGACATTATGGTTTCAATTATAATTACATATTATGCAGGATTAAACATTCTAAAGTCAAATTTAGCATTATTATTTGAGCAAAATTTAAGTGATATCGAAATTATTATTGTCAACGATAATCCCAGTATTCCTTTAACAAAAGATATGTTGTGTATATCTCAAGATAATAAAATTCAAATTGTAACCATGCCTCAAAACGGAGGCTATGCAGCGGCTTGTAACTATGGTGTTAAACATTCCAAAGGGGAACTACTTATTTTCATGGATAGTGATATCTTGGTTTCGCCCGATTGGATGGGACAACTATTAGATGCTTATTATAGTGTTGAAAATTGTGGAGCTGTTTCAACTACTATTTTAAATTTAAACCAAAAAAAAATTGTTCATTGGGGATTAGCAATGAATAAAGGAATGGAGGTAATCAAACCATTTCGCGATGGTGTTTTGCCTGACAAACTCAAACATGGCATTTACGAATTTAATATGGCATCGTCAGGGTGCATATTAATACCTAAAAATATATTTTATAAAGTAGATGGATATGATGAACAATTTTACAATGGTTTTTGTGATCTTGATCTTACATATAAAATTACACAACAGGGATATAAATGTGTCTATTCATCTGATGCTATCGTATACCATCGTGGCAAAGTTTCTGGTACAACTCGAACTGCAGCCGAAGATGACACAAGAGCATTATTTATGAAAAAGTGGGCAAAAAATTATCTTGACGATGGTTATAAAGTTGAATGGGAGTATCCCAAAGTTTGTGTAAACCTCCAAACTGATGTAAGATAAAATTACTCAGTTTGGAGGTTATTTTTATGGCAAGAAGAAAAGACAGCCCACAAAAAGCAG
>CABJBK010000012.1 GCA_902363825.1 Lachnospiraceae bacterium | reverse complement strand
AAAATCAGTCAACTAATTCTGACTGGTTCAAGGGGCAAGTCTGCTCTATTAATTCCTACAACAAACTTACACTATCAAATTGTCTGGATTCGTTGACAAAAGAAATATCTCATTATATCATGGTTTTAAGGGAAAGAGCGGGTGGTGAAATGGCAAGATCTTATCAGCAGAAATTAAAGATCCTCTGCTTGTTAAAGATACTGAAAGAGGAGACGGACGAGAAGCATCCGCTTACAACAACACAGCTGATCGAACGGCTTTTGGCATATGGGATCCAGGCGGAGCGAAAGAGTATTTATAACGATATCGCGGCGCTTGAGGATTTTGGCGTGGATATTATAAAAGTGACGCAAAAACCCGGTGGATACTATCTGGGAGAGCGCGAGTTCGAGCTGGCGGAGTTAAAGCTTTTGGTAGACGCGGTGGTGGCATCCAAGTTTATCACGACGAAGAAATCGAGGGAGCTGATCCACAAGCTGGAAACGCTTACGAGCAGGGAAAACGCGAAGCAGTTAAACCGTCAGGTTGTGGTGACAAACCGCAGTAAGGCGGTGAATGAGAAGATCTACTACAATGTGGACAAGATCCACAGCGCGATCGCAAAAGGCGTAAAGATCCGGTTCCAGTATTTTGCGTGGACGGTCGATAAGCAGATGGAATTAAAAAGAGACGGCGGATTTTATGAGGTCAGTCCGTTTTTGCTTTCCTGGGATGATGAAAACTATTATCTGATCGCCTACGACGCGAAAGCCGGGATCATCAAGCACTTCCGTGTGGATAAGATGCTTCGGATCTCGTTGTGCAGGGAAGCGAGAGAGGGAGCGGAAGAGTTTGCGGATTTTGATGTCGGCGCGTATACGAAAAAAACATTTGGCATGTTTGCCGGTGAAGAAGAAGTGGTGACACTGGTCTGCCGGAATGAACTGATCGGTGTGATGATCGACCGGTTCGGGCAGGAGGTCAGTACGCGGAGAAGAGATGAGGACAGTTTTTTCCTGCGGACGAAGGTCGCGGTGAGCAGACAGTTCTTCGGATGGCTGACGGGGCTTGGAGACGGCGTGCGCATACAGGCACCGGAAGATGTGCGGCAGCGTTACTGCAGATATCTTGACCGGATTTTGGAAGACTATGGAAAAAAGAGCGGAGATGATGACGATGGAAGAAAAAACTTTATTTCATAATGCGCGGTATTGCAAGGACTGTGGCACAATACTGTTAGACAGCTACACAAGGGATCTGTGCAGCAACTGCGAGGCACAGCGTATTTTCGATGAGGTGCGCGACTACATACGCAGCCAGGATGTCAATGAATATGATGTCGCGAAACATTTTGATATTCCGGTCGGTATGGTGCAGCAGTGGATCAAGGAAGGACGCATCCAGTACAAGGAACGCGGGGAAAAGACGATCATGAACGCATTCTGCCAGCGCTGCGGCGCAAAGGTCACCTTTGGTACGCTCTGCCAGAAGTGCTTAAAGGAAATGAACGACCAGCGCAAGGGCTACGGCGTAAAGGCGGTCAGCACCGAGGAAGAAAACGGAAAGCTGCGTTTCTTAGAGAATGTAACCGAAAAATAAGAAAAGAAATAAAAAAGGATCGCTTGCGGGAGAAATCTGCAAGCGATCCTTTTCTATGTGAAGAATTTTTTATGCGTTCTTTTTGTCGATCGCGGCCTTTACAAAGCCCTTGAACAACGGATGTGGACGGTTCGGTCTGGATTTGAATTCCGGGTGCGCCTGTGTGGCAACGAACCACGGATGTGCAGGGATCTCAACCATTTCCACGATTCTGCCGTCCGGAGAAAGTCCGGAGAGCTCCATGCCCTTTTCCGTTAAGATGTTACGGAAGTCGTTGTTGACTTCATATCTGTGACGATGTCTCTCATGGATGATCTCTTCGCCGTACAGTGTATAAGCCTTGGAATCTTTCTTCAGTACACATGGATAAGATCCGAGTCTTAAAGTACCACCGATATCTTCAACGCCATCCTGATCCGGCATCAGCGCAATGACCGGATGCGTGGTGTTCGGATCCAATTCGATACTGTGTGCGTCGTGCAGTCCGCAGACATGACGCGCGTATTCGATGATGGATACCTGCATACCAAGGCAGAGGCCAAGGTAAGGAACCTGATTTTCTCTCGCGTATTTTGCGGCAAGGATCATGCCTTCAACGCCACGGCTGCCGAATCCGCCAGGAACAAGGATACCGGAAACATCACCGAGCACCTGGGAAATATTTTCCTCGGTCAGTGTCTCGGAATCCACCCATTTGAGATTTACGGTCGCGCGCTCTGCGATACCGCCGTGTTTTAACGCTTCCACAACAGAAATGTAAGCGTCATGAAGCTGGGTGTATTTTCCAACTAAAGCGATGTTTACATCCTGTACCGGATTCTTTAATGCCTCAACCATATCTTTCCAGTCGGCAAGATCCGGGTCCGGGCAGTCCAGATGGAGACTTTCACAGGCAACCTTCGCAAGGTTTTCTGCTTCCATCGCAAGCGGAGCTTCATATAAATATTCTACGTCAAGGTTCTGGAGTACATGATCTCCCGGTACGTTACAGAACAGAGCGATCTTGTCCTTTAATCCCTGGTCGAGCGGATGCTCGGAACGGCATACGATGATATCCGGCTGGATTCCCATACCCTGAAGTTCTTTTACGCTTGCCTGTGTCGGTTTGGTCTTCAGCTCACCGGAAGCCTTGATGTAAGGGATCAGTGTAACGTGAATCAGAATCGCGTTTTCATGTCCGACTTCATGCTGGAACTGACGGATCGATTCGAGGAACGGCTGGCTTTCGATATCACCTACGGTACCACCGACTTCGATGATGGCGATATGCGTCTCATCCGTAGCGGAAAAATTGCGGTAGAAACGGCTCTTAATCTCGTTTGTGATGTGCGGGATGACCTGAACCGTGCCTCCGCCAAAATCACCACGGCGTTCTTTCTGGAGAACAGACCAGTATACTTTTCCGGTTGTGACGTTGGAATTTTTGGTCAGGCTCTCGTCGATGAATCTTTCATAGTGTCCGAGATCGAGGTCGGTCTCAGCACCGTCATCGGTAACGAAAACTTCTCCGTGCTGGATCGGGTTCATGGTACCCGGATCGATGTTGATGTACGGATCGAATTTCTGCATGGTAACTTTGTAGCCGCGGGCTTTCAAAAGACGTCCCAGGGATGCGGCAGTGATTCCCTTTCCGAGACCGGAAACAACACCGCCAGTGACGAAGACGTATTTTACAGGCATAGATAAATCCTCCTTATGATAAATGGTATATAAAAATTTAAAAGGTCTACGTTAAAAATAACCAATATATTATATAACTTGTCCGGTAAAAAATCCAGCTGTTTTTCAAAAAGATTTTTGTTTGATTTTTGTTTAGAAAAATTTAAGAAAAAAGGGAAAAAGTTCATGAACTATATATTGCTTAATTTTTATTTTAAACATATAATAAAGAAGATATTATAAAGAGCGGAAACGCTTTTTATATACATGCGGAGGACAAAATGGATAATCAACAGGGACCAAACAACAACAACGGGGATAAAAGAAATGATAAAAACGGGCAGATGCTCTTAATGCTCATTGTCGTGACATTAGTAGCGCTGTTTATTATGAGTCTGGTCACCAGACTGGAGACATCGTCGATGTCGAAAGAGATCTCCTATACGGAGTTCTTAAATATGATCAATGAAGACAAGGTTGCGGCGGTTGAATTCGCTTCACAGCAGATCAATATCACGCCGAAGACAGAAAAAGGATCGATCTCACTTACGACCTATTACACCGGATATGTGAATGATTCCGAGTTGCTTCCTTTATTAAAGGAAAAGGATATCGACATCCGCGCGACCATACCGGACAACACATCCACCTGGGTATACAATATCTTAAGCTTTGTGATACCGCTCGTGCTCGTGTGGATCCTGCTCGGCTTTTTGATGAAGCGCATGGGCGGCGGAGGCATGATGGGTGTCGGAAAGAGCAATGCCAAGGTTTATGTGGAAAAGAGCACCGGCGTTACCTTTAAGGATGTCGCCGGACAGGATGAGGCGAAGGAGTCCTTACAGGAAGTCGTGGACTTTTTGCACAATCCCGGCAAATATACACAGATCGGTGCGAAGCTGCCGAAGGGTGCGCTTTTGGTAGGACCTCCTGGAACCGGTAAGACACTGCTTGCCAAGGCGGTCGCCGGAGAAGCCGGAGTACCGTTCTTCTCGCTTGCGGGTTCGGATTTTGTTGAGATGTTTGTCGGTGTCGGTGCGTCCCGTGTCAGGGATCTCTTTAAGGAGGCGCAGAAGCAGGCACCGTGTATCATCTTTATCGATGAGATCGATGCGATCGGTAAGAGCCGTGACAGCAGATACGGCGGCGGTAACGACGAGCGTGAACAGACGTTGAACCAGCTTCTGGCGGAGATGGATGGATTTGACACGTCCAAGGGACTTTTGATCCTTGCGGCAACCAACCGTCCGGAGGTACTCGACAAGGCGCTGCTCCGTCCGGGCCGTTTTGACCGGAGGATCATCGTGGATAAGCCGGATCTGAAGGGAAGGCTTGAGACCTTAAAGGTACATTCCAAGGATGTGCTGATGGCGGATGACGTGGATCTGGATGCGCTTGCGCTTGCGTCTGCGGGACTGGTCGGATCTGACCTTGCGAACATGATCAACGAGGCGGCGATCAACGCGGTCAAGAAAGGCCGTAAGTTTGTCACACAGGCGGATCTGTTTGAAGCGTTTGAGATCGTGGCAGTAGGCGGCAAGGAGAAGAAAGACCGCGCGATGAGTGATAAGGAAAAGAAGATCGTTTCCTATCATGAGGTCGGACATGCAATGGTTACCGCGCTTCAGAAGAACACCGAGCCGGTACAGAAGATCACGATCGTGCCGCGTACGATGGGTGCGCTTGGTTATACCCTGCAGACACCGGAAGAAGAGAAGTTCCTGCAGACCAAGGAAGAACTTGAGGCGAAGATCGTTACTTATATGGCGGGGCGCGCGGCGGAAGAGATCGTGTTCCATTTCGTGACGAGCGGTGCCGCAAACGATATTGAACAGGCGACGAAGATCGCGCGGGCGATGATCACGCAGTTTGGTATGTCAGAGAAATTCGGAATGATGAGTCTCGCGAGTGTGGAGAACCAGTATCTCGATGGCAGAGCAGCGTTAAACTGCGGCGAACAGACGGCATCCCAGATCGATCAGGAAGTGTTGCAGATGATCAATCACAGCTATGAGGAAGCGAAGCGTCTTCTGAATGAAAACCGTGAGGTGCTCGATAAGATCGCGGAATACCTGTATGAGCATGAGACGATCACCGGAAAAGAATTTATGAAGATATTCCGTGAACTGAAAGGAATCCCGGAACCGGGACAGGAAACGGAAGCAGCAGTATCGGACGATATGTTTGTGGATGATGAGGTATAATGTTTGACATTGAACAGGAATTAAAAAAACTCCCGGATAAACCGGGAGTTTATATTATGCATGATGCCGCGGATGAGATCATCTATGTAGGTAAGGCGGTAAATTTAAAGAACCGGGTGAGGCAGTATTTCCGCCCGAGTCATGATGAAGGTCCGAAGAAAGCGAAGATGGTGACGCAGATCCGGCGCTTTGAGTACATCATTACGGACTCTGAATTAGAGGCACTGGTGTTGGAATGCAATCTGATCAAGGAGCACCGGCCAAAATATAATACCATGTTAAGGGATGATAAGACGTACCCTTACATCAAGGTGACTCTTGGAGAAGATTTTCCAAGAGTCCTCTTTTCACGTCTGATAAGGAAAGACAAGTCAAAGTATTTCGGACCGTATACCAGCGCGGGAGCCGTGAAAGATACGATCGAACTGATCCAGAAGATGTACCAGATCCGCACCTGCAGCCGGAATCTGCCAAAAGACATCGGAAAGGATCGTCCGTGTCTCAACTATCACATCAAGAAGTGCAACGCACCGTGCCAGGGTTATATCAGCAAAGAGGAATACCGCAAGTCGATCGACATGGTACTTTCCTTTTTGAACGGAAATTATCAGCCGGTCTTAAAGGATCTCGAAACAAGGATGATGCAGGCATCGGATCAGATGGAATTTGAACGCGCGATCGAATACCGGGAACTGTTAAACAGCGTAAAGCAGATCGCGCAGAAGCAGAAGATCACGAGCTTTGACGGAGAGGACAAGGACATCATAGCGCTTGCCAATGACGAGCGGGACGCGGTGGTACAGGTTTTTTTTATCCGCGGCGGAAAGCTGATCGGGCGGGAACATTTTTATGTGCGTGTCGCGGCGGAGGACAGTGAGGGTCAGGTACTCACGACTTTTGTGAAGCAGTTCTATTCCGGCACACCGTTTCTGCCGAAGGAGATCATGCTGTCTGCGGAGATCGAGGATATACCGGTCATCGAGGAATGGCTGTCCGCAAAGCGCGGCGCGCGTGTATACATCCGTGTGCCGCAAAAGGGCATGAAAGAAAAGCTCGTCGAACTTGCGAAAAAGAATGCAGAGCTGGTATTGAGCCAGGACAGAGAGCGGATCAAGCGGGAAGAGGGCAGAACGATCGGAGCGTTAAAGGAGATTGAGAAGCTGCTCGATATGCAGGGACTGAACCGCATCGAAGCATACGATATATCAAACATCAGCGGATTCCAGACCGTAGGATCCATGATCGTGTATGAGAAGGGAAAACCATGCAGAAGCGATTACCGGAAATTCCGCTTAAAGACGATCCAGGGGCCGGATGATTACGCTTCCATGCATGAAGTCCTAACCAGACGTTTTTTACATGGAATAGAGGAAAAGAAAGAACTGCAGGAAAAACAGATGGATGAGGAGTTTGGAAGCTTTACCAGATTCCCGGATCTGATCATGATGGACGGTGGAAAGGGTCAGGTCAATATCGCGCTTTCCGTACTTTCCGAGCTGCATCTTAATATTCCTGTCTGCGGTATGGTAAAGGATGATAATCACCGGACGCGCGGGTTATACTATAATAACGTGGAGATCCCGATCGAGCGGACGAGTGAGGGATTTAAGCTGATCACGAGGATCCAGGACGAAGCGCACCGGTTTGCCATTGAATACCACAGATCCCTGCGCAGCAAGGTGCAGGTACATTCGGTGCTGGACGACATAGAAGGAATCGGTGAGACGCGGCGAAAGGCACTGATGCGCCGGTTTCAGTCGGTGGAACGGATCCGGGAAGCGTCGGTGGAGGAGTTAAAAGAGACGGAGTCCATGAACGAGCGCGCGGCAGAGGCGGTATATGCGTTTTTCCATAAGAAGCCGGAAACGGATCCGGAAGCGAAATAAGTTGAAGCACAGGGGTTTCTATGCTAAACTAAGGGCAGTATCAGAACTATAATTTCAAGATAAAGGAGCGGTAAAGCTATGGAAGGTGTAGCAATCGAGAAAATCGTAAAAAAACTGGAATTAAAGAAACTGACGGAAGGAATGGATCTTACGGGACATCGGATCGTGTTGTCGGATGTAAACCGTCCTGCACTGCAGCTCAGCGGGTATTTTGAACATTTCGAGGAGAAGAGAGTGCAGATCATCGGAAATGTAGAATACACATATCTGCAGCAGCTGGAGCATGACAAAAAAATTGATATCTACAATCAGTTTTTGAAATATGAGATCCCTTGTGTGATCTTCTGCCGTGATCTGGAACCGGATGAGGAGTTTTTACGCATCGCACAGGAAAATGGGGTTCCTGTATTCGGAACGGGACGTTCCACTTCTGAATTTATGGCAGAGCTGATCCACACATTGAGCGAGGAGCTGGCTCCGTGCATTACGATCCACGGCGTACTGGTTGATGTTTACGGCGAAGGCGTTCTCATCACAGGTGAGAGCGGAATCGGAAAGAGTGAGGCAGCGCTGGAACTGATCCGCAGAGGGCACCGTCTGGTAACGGATGACGTGGTAGAGATCCGGAAGATCAACGAGCATACACTGGTCGGAACTTCACCGGACATCACGAGATATTTTATCGAACTGCGCGGAATCGGAATCATCGATGTCAAGACACTCTATGGTGTTGAGTGTGTCAAGGAGAAACAGAACATCGATCTCGTTATCAAGCTGGAAGACTGGAAGAAAGACAATGACTATGACCGCCTGGGACTGGAAGAGGAGTATATCGAATACCTTGGAAATAAAGTGGCATGTCATTCTCTGCCGATCCGTCCGGGACGAAATCTGGCGGTTATCTGCGAGACAGCAGCAGTCAACCACAGACAGAAAAAGATGGGATACAACGCGGCGCAGGAATTATACCGCCGTGTGCAGGCAAATATAAATAAAGATAATGACAGCGAAGAATAAAACAAAAAGAACCGAGGTTTGAGGAAATTATGGAAAGAAAACTGGCATGGGAAGATTATTCCAAAGAGGATATGACAAAGGTATATGAGTTTGCGGAAGGATACCGCAAATTTATCTCTGAATGCAAAACAGAGCGTGAGTGCGTGACGGAATTTGTCGCGCGCGCCGAAAAAGCAGGATTTTTGAATCTGGCGGATGCCATAAAGACAGGAAAGACATTAAGGGCAGGCGACCGGGTTTACGTCAATAACATGGGGAAATGGCTTGCGATGTTTGTCGTCGGAAACGAAAACCTGGAAAACGGTATGAATATTCTGGGCGCGCACATTGACTCCCCGCGTATGGATATCAAACAGAATCCGCTCTATGAGGATACCGGTCTTGCCATGCTGGATACCCATTATTATGGCGGCATCAAGAAATATCAGTGGGTAACACTGCCGCTGGCACTGCACGGCGTGATCGCGAAAAAAGACGGTACGACCGTAAAGGTGAGCATCGGTGACAAACCGGAAGATCCGGTATTTGGTGTCAGCGATCTTTTGATCCACCTTTCCGGGGAACAGATGGAGAAAAAAGGCGCCAAAGTGATCGAAGGGGAGAACTTAGACCTTTTGATCGGCAGCATCCCGCTTCCGTCAGACGATGAAAAAGAAAAAGAGCAGGCAAAGGATGCAGTCAAGGCAAATGTGCTCCGGATACTGGAAGAGACTTACGGGGTATGCGAGGAAGATTTTCTCTCCGCAGAGATCGAAATAGTACCGGCGGGCGCAGCCAGAGATTACGGATTTGACCGCAGCATGATCATGGGCTATGGACATGATGACCGTGTGTGCGCATATCCGTCCTTTGAAGCAATCTTAAACATGGACAAACCGGAGAGAACCAGCGTGTGCCTTCTGGTGGACAAGGAAGAGATCGGAAGCGTCGGCGCGACCGGCATGCAGTCACGCTGCTTTGAGAATGCGGTGGCAGAGGTGTTAAACCTTACCGGAACTTACAGCGAGCTTTCTTTAAGGAGAGCGCTGCAGAATTCCAAAGTGGTGTCTTCCGATGTGAGCGCTGCGTTTGATCCGAATTTCCCGTCTGTCATGGATAAGAAAAACGCCGCATATTTTGGTAAGGGGATCGTATTTAACAAATACACCGGATCCAGAGGAAAAGCCGGTTCCAATGACGCGAATGCGGAATATATGAGCCAGATGCGGAAGATCATGGATAACAATCATGTATTTTTCCAGACAGCGGAACTTGGAAAAGTAGATCAGGGAGGCGGCGGAACCATTGCGTATATTCTCGCGAACTACGGAATGCAGGTCATCGACAGCGGTGTGCCGGTATTAAACATGCATGCGCCGTGGGAGATCATAAACAAAGCCGATCTGTATGAAGCATATAAAGGTTACATTGCGTTTTTAAAGGAAGCATAAAACAGGCGCGTCTTAAGATCGCTGCCGGAATTTGAGGGAAAGAAATTGAAGCAGGAAATCATAACCAGACTCGAACAGATACTGACAAAAGACAGGATACGGCAGAATGAGCCGATGAAAAATCATACGACCTTCCGTGTCGGAGGCCCGGCAGATATTTTCCTTACGCCGTCGGCGGAGGAGCTTCCCGCAGTGCTTTCCGTATGCAGGGAAGAACAGATGCCGGTCACGGTGATCGGAAACGGCAGCAATCTTCTGGTTGGCGATCAGGGCATCCGGGGCGTGGTCATCTGCATTGGTTTCGGGATGCGCGGCATCCGCGTGGATGGAGAAAAGATTTTTCTGGAAGCGGGAGTGACCCTTGCGGCGGCGGCACAGCAGGCGGCAAAGGCGGGACTTACCGGTCTGGAATTTGCTTCGGGCATCCCCGGAACATTCGGCGGCGCGGTTGTCATGAACGCAGGAGCGTATGGCGGCGAGATGAAGGATGTGATCGTATCCGTCCGCGTGATAAGTGAGGATGGAGAGATACTTACGCTAAGTAAGGAAGAGCTGGATCTCTCCTACCGCCACAGCGTGATACCGGAGCGCGGCTATCTGGTCATCGATGGAGAACTTTTGCTTACACGCGAAAAAGATCCGGATCAGATCACAGAGCGCATGGAAGAACTGAAAAAGAAGCGGATCGAAAAACAGCCGTTGGAATATCCGAGCGCCGGCAGTACCTTTAAGCGGCCGGAGGGATACTTTGCGGGGAAACTGATCATGGATGCAGGGCTCCGCGGATTTTCCGTGGGCGGTGCGGCAGTATCGGAAAAACACTGCGGTTTTGTGATCAATAAAGGAAATGCCACCGCGGCGGATATCTGTGCGCTGATGGATGAAGTGACAAGGATCGTAAAAGAAAAGTATGCAGTGACGTTGGAGCCGGAAGTAAAGAAAGTCGGAGAGTTCTAGCAGGAGGGAACAGTCGTGAAGTTTGTTATTTTAACAGGTATGTCTGGTGCAGGAAAGAGTACTGCACTGAAAATGATGGAGGACATCGGGTTTTACTGTGTCGATAATCTGCCGATCGCGCTGATCGAAAAATTCGTGGAGCTTGCGGATCTGCGTGATTCGGAGCTTCAGAAAGTGGCAGTCGGGATCGATATCCGTTCCGGACAGGCATTAGATGAGGTAAATGAAGTATTAGACCAGTTAAAGAGCGAGGGAAAGAACTTTGAGATCCTGTTTTTGGATGCGGAGGATTCCGTGCTGGTCAAGCGTTACAAGGAAACCAGAAGAAACCATCCGCTTGCCGGCGGCGAGCGTGTGGACAAGGGCATCCTGTTAGAGCGCGAGAAACTTGCCTTTTTAAAGAAGCGTGCGGATTACATCATTGATACAAGCCAGCTTCTGACCAGGGAACTGAAAGCGGAGATCAGCAAGATCTTTGAACAGAACCAGGACTACAAAAACCTGTTTGTCACGATCCTCTCCTTTGGCTTTAAGTACGGGATCCCGGCGGATTCCGATCTGGTATTTGACGTGCGTTTCCTGCCAAATCCGTACTATGTGGAGGGACTCCGCTACAAAAACGGAAATGACAAGGAGATACAGGATTATGTGCTGCAGTTTGACGAAGCGCATGATTTTCTGGATAAACTGGAAGATATGGTGAATTTCCTGATCCCGAATTATATCATTGAGGGAAAAAACCAGCTTGTGATCAGTGTCGGCTGTACAGGCGGAAAGCACCGCTCCGTGACGCTTGCCAATGAACTTTACAAGCGGCTTGAAAAGAACAAGGAGTACGGGCTTAAGATCGAGCATCGCGACATTGACAAAGACGCAAAGCGCAAATAGAGGAGAATTATGTCATTTTCAGGTGAAGTAAAGGATGAACTTGCAAAGCAGATCAGCAAAAGCAGACACTGCCGGATCGCGGAGCTTGCTGCGATCATGGGATTTGACGGCAGGATCGAACAGAAAAACGGAAAAACGGTGCTTGAGATCACAACGGAAAATGCTCCGCTTGCAAGAAAATGCTTTACTTTGATAAAAAAAACTTTTAATATAAGTACGGATATTGATGTGCGCACCGGAAACGGTATGGGGCACAATCATATCTATGTTATTTCCACAGATAAACCAGACGAGATCGAGAAGATACTGGCGGCCTTAAAGATGACCGGCACGTCCGGTGGGACACAGGGCGGACTGGTCAACGGACTTTTGATACAGAATATCTGCTGCAAGCGGGCATTTATCCGGGGAGCGTTTCTTTCCGCCGGTTCGATGAGTGATCCTGAGAAATCTTATCACTTTGAGATCGTGTGTACCTCGGAGCCCAAGGCAGAGCAGCTGCGGGATCTGATCAACGAGTTTGATTTTGACGCAAAGATCGTTGCGCGGAAGAAAAACCATGTGGTTTACATAAAAGAGGGTGCGCAGATCGTAGACATTTTAAACGTCATGGAAGCCCATGTGGCGCTCATGAATCTGGAAAATGTCCGGATCATCAAGGAGATGCGCAATTCCGTGAACCGTCAGGTGAACTGTGAAACTGCCAATATCAACAAGACCGTAAGTGCCGCAGTCAGACAGATTGAGGACATACATTATATAGAAGAAAGGGCGGGGCTTGACAGCCTGCCGGAAAATTTGCGGGAAATCGCGGAAGTGCGGTTGAAGTACCCGGATGCAGCTTTAAAGGAGCTTGGAACCTGCCTGCAGCCACCGGTCGGAAAGTCCGGTGTAAACCACAGACTGAGAAAGATCGCGGAGATTGCAGGAAAACTGAAAGGCGAGCTTTAGCGCCGTGTTTTAGAGGAGGAAAAAAATGATCAAGAAATCAGTAACGATTGGATTGGCAGATGGACTGGAAGCAAGACCGATTGCAATGCTGGTGCAGACGGCTACAAAATTTTCCAGTTCCGTGTATCTGGATGTGGAGAACAAGAGAGTCAACGCAAAAAGCATTATGGGCGTGATGTCGCTTGGACTGTTGAACGGGGACAGCATTACCATAGAGACAAACGGTGAGGATGAAGTTGGTGCCTTAGAGGAGATCGAGAAATTCCTGGCCGGAAAATAAAACCGAAAAAACCAGAAAGCAGTGGAGTATGAAAAAGAAGTTATTATTTATTTTTAATCCGTGTTCCGGAAAAGGGCAGATAAAGAACAAGCTGATGGAGGTCATCGACATCATGGTCAAGGCAGGCTATGAGGTGACTGTCCACTCGACGCAGGATCGCGAAGATGCCATGCAGAAAGTAAAAAGTGAGGCGAAAAATTATGACCTGGTCATTTGCAGCGGCGGTGACGGCACTCTGGATGAGGCAGTCACAGGCATGATGCAGAGTGAGAAGAAAGTACCGCTTGGCTATATTCCGGCGGGAAGCACCAATGATTTTGCCAATTCCCTAAAGATCCCGAAGGACATCGTAAAAGCGGCGCATGTGGCGGTGGAAGGAAGAAAATTCCCGGTCGATGTCGGCTATTTCAACGGGGATTCCTTTATCTACATAGCGGCGTTCGGTCTGTTTACCGATGTGTCTTACCAGACAAGCCAGGAATTAAAGAATGTGCTCGGACATGCCGCTTATATTTTGGAAGGCGCGAAACGGCTGCACAATATCACTTCTTATAAGATGCGCGTGGAATACGACGGAAATATCATCGAGGATGAATTCGCGTATGGAATGATCACAAACTCGGTGTCCGTCGGCGGCTTTAAGAAACTCACCGGAAAGAATGTGCTTCTGGATGACGGACTCTTTGAGGTCACGTTGATCCGCATGCCGAAAAATCCGGTGGAATGGAATGAGATCTTAGGCTGTCTTGCCAATTTGAAAGATGATTCCGAGCTCATCTATACTTTTAAGACCGACTGTGTGAAATTCCTGCCGGAGGATGTGATCCCGTGGACTTTGGACGGGGAATTCGGCGGAGAACACAAGAATGTCATCGTCAAAAATGTGCATCAGGCACTGGAGATCATGGTAAAAAATAAAGCCTGATCCGAGATTGTTATATTTTTAACTTTATTTTTGGCAAAAAGAGTGGTATGATAAGACCGAAATGAAGAATCCTAATAATAAAAATAAAAAACGGAGGAAAAGAATATGTTAGTATCAGCAGCAGAAATGTTAAAAAAAGCAAAAGCTGGACACTATGCAGTAGGCCAGTTCAACATCAATAACCTGGAATGGACAAAATCCATCCTTTTAACAGCACAGGAACTGAAGTCCCCGGTTATCCTGGGTGTATCAGAAGGTGCTGGTAAATATATGACAGGCTTCGGCACTGTTGCAGCAATGGTAAAAGCTATGGACGAAGAACTCGGAATCACTGTTCCGGTTGCACTTCACTTAGACCATGGTACTTACGAAGGATGCTACAAATGCATCAAAGCTGGTTTCACATCCATCATGTTCGACGGTTCCCACTACGCAATCGATGAAAACGTTGCAAAGACAACAGAACTTGTAAAAGTTGCTCATGCAATGGGAATGTCTATCGAAGCTGAAGTTGGTTCTATCGGTGGAGAAGAAGACGGTGTTGTTGGTATGGGTGAGTGCGCAGACCCGAACGAGTGTAAAGCAATCGCTGATCTCGGCGTAGATATGCTTGCAGCAGGTATCGGTAACATCCATGGTAAATATCCGGCAAACTGGCCAGGACTCAGCTTTGAAACACTTGACGCTGTTCAGCAGAAGACAGGTCTTATGCCGTTAGTACTTCACGGTGGTACAGGTATTCCGGAAGACATGATCAAGAAAGCAATCTCTCTTGGTGTTGCAAAGATCAACGTAAACACAGAGTGCCAGTTATCTTTCGCAGATGCTACCCGTAAATACATCGAAGCAGGCAAGGATCTTGAAGGCAAGGGCTTTGATCCTCGTAAATTACTTGCTCCGGGTGCAGAAGCAATCAAAGCAACTGTAAAAGAGAAGATGGAATTATTCGGTTCCGTAGGAAAAGCAGAATAATGGTAAATATGTGCAAAAACTGCACAGAAATTTCCTGCTGGTTGTCAAAAATAGCAAAAAACATAAAAAGTAAAAAAAGTGCTTGCTTTTTATGACAGGATACGCTATCTTAATAGCAGAAACAGGATATGTAACGAAAAAGAACAAGGGCGTTCCACAAGGTTGGAATGCCCTTTTTTGTTAGGTTACATAACTTGGAATAAAAAGACGAAACAATACATAGGGGATTGTGTTAGTTAAAAAAGGAAAGGATGTATTAAGTATGAGTGAAGTTCAAAACGAGTATTACAATGTAGCAGACATCTTCGGGGAGAACGTATTTAATGATACGGTAATGCAGGAACGTCTTCCTAAGAAAACCTACAAGAAACTGAGAGAAGTAATTGAAGAAGGCAAAGAATTAGATCTTGCCACAGCAGATGTGATCGCACATGAGATGAAAGAATGGGCGATCGAAAAAGGCGCAACACATTATACACACTGGTTCCAGCCGCTCACCGGCGTTACCGCTGAGAAACATGACTCTTTCATTTCAGCTCCGATGCCAAACGGAAAAGTATTAATGTCTTTCTCCGGCAAAGAACTGATCAAAGGTGAACCGGATGCGTCATCTTTTCCTTCCGGTGGACTCCGTGCTACATTTGAAGCAAGAGGATATACCGCATGGGACTGCACCTCACCGGCATTCGTAAGACAGGATGCGGCAGGTGCAACACTCTGCATCCCGACTGCTTTCTGCTCCTACACAGGAGAGGCTCTGGATCAGAAGACACCGCTTCTTCGTTCCATGGAAGCGATCAATGAACAGGCACTTCGTCTGTTGAAATTATTCGGAAATACAACATCCAAAAAAGTAACTCCTTCCGTAGGACCGGAACAGGAATACTTTATCGTTGACAGAGAAAAATATTTACAGAGAAAAGATCTGATCTTTACCGGACGTACCCTGTTTGGTGCAATGCCTCCGAAGGGACAGGAAATGGACGATCATTACTTCGGAGCGATCCGTGAAAGAATCGCTGCTTACATGAAGGATGTAAACAAAGAACTCTGGAAACTTGGCGTTTCCGCAAAGACACAGCACAACGAAGTCGCTCCGGCACAGCACGAGCTGGCGCCGATCTACGCAGAGGCAAACGTTGCGGTAGACCACAACCAGCTGGTTATGGAAACCTTAAAGAAAGTAGCAGGACGCCACGGCTTACAGTGCCTGCTTCATGAGAAACCATTCGCAGGTGTCAATGGTTCCGGTAAACACAACAACTGGTCGATCACCACAGATGATGGCATCAACCTGTTAGAGCCGGGTACCACACCGCATGAAAATATTCAGTTCTTACTGGTACTTACCTGTATCTTAAAAGCAGTAGATACCCATGCAGACTTACTGCGTGAATCCGCAGCCGATGTCGGAAACGATCACAGACTGGGAGCAAACGAGGCACCGCCAGCAATCCTTTCCGTATACCTTGGCGAGCAGCTTCAGGACGTATTAACCCAGCTGATCAGTACAGGTGAGGCAACACACAGCTTAGCTGGTACAAAATTAGAGACAGGTGTTAAGACACTGCCTGACTTCATGAAAGACGCTACCGACCGTAACAGAACTTCACCGTTCGCGTTTACCGGAAACAAATTCGAATTCCGTATGGTTGGTTCCCAGGATTCCATCGCACAGCCGAACATCGTATTAAATACGATCGTTGCGGAAGCATTCTCAGAAGCATGCGACATTCTGGAAAAAGCAGATGACTTTGATCTTGCAGTGCATGATCTGATCAAGAAATACGCTACCGAACATCAGAGAATCGTATTCAACGGAAACGGCTATTCTGACGAGTGGGTTGCGGAAGCAGAAAAACGTGGTCTTCCGAACATCAAGTCCATGGTAGATGCGATCCCGGCACTTGCAACCGATAAATCCGTTGCTTTATTCGAAAAATTCGGTGTATTCACAAGAACCGAGCTGGAATCCCGTGTAGAGATCGAATATGAGACCTACGCAAAAGAGATCAACATCGAAGCAAAAGCAATGATCGATATCGCAGGAAAACAGATCGTTCCGGCGATCATCAAATATACAACAGAGCTTGCAGAGTCCGCAGCTGCGGTAAAATCCGTATGCGATGCTGACATCAGCGTACAGACCGGACTGTTAAAAGAGGTATCCGCACTTCTTGCTGAAACCAAAGCTGCTCTCACCAAACTGGAAGCAGATACCGCAAAGGGTGGAGCTATGGAAGAAGGCAGAGATCAGGCAGTCTTCTACAGAGATGTAGTAAAAGCTGACATGGATGCGTTAAGAGCACCGGTTGACAAACTTGAAATGATCGTTGATAAGGATATGTGGCCAATGCCATCTTACGGAGATCTGATCTTCGAAGTATAATATGATACTAATCTAATTCGATTAGGTTAGTAATATCTAATCCCCTTAGTAGTATATACATCAACAGAAAAAGCCCCGGAGAGAAATCTCCGGGGTTTTTTCTGTGCCTTTCCCGGCAAAAATGGAAAAAAGATTGTAAAATTATGAATTTTATTATAGAATAAAATAGAAATAGTATAAAAAAAGGGGTATGCATATGCGTTATATTCCAACCGTGAAACTGAATCCGGGGATGGCTCTGGGGCATGATATATACGATGGTGAAGGCAGGATGTTACTTGCAAGACATCTGATCCTGGCGCCGGAACATATTGAGGCACTGGATCGCTATGGTTTTCCGGGCGTCTATATTGATGATGAGTTTACTGCCGGAATCGAGATCGAAGAAGTTTTGAGTCCGGAGGTAAAAAGTCAGGTCTTAAACCTGGTGCATGATCTGTTCTTAAAAGAAGAACACGCGCCGGAGGATGAGGAAGAGCAGATCCGGGAAACGATCATGAATGTCATCCGTGATATTTTAAGTGACGGGGATGTCATGTATAACATGATGGATCTCAAAAATTACGATGATTATACCTATTTTCATTCCGTAAATGTCGCGACACTCGCAGCAGTGCTCGGTGTGCGTTACGGGCTGAGTGAATACGAATTAAAAGTGCTTACAACGGGAGCTCTGCTCCATGATATAGGAAAGAAATTTGTCAAGGCAGATGTCTTAAACGCGAGACGTCCGCTGACAGAGGAAGAAAAGCGGATGGTGCTTCAGCATCCGAAGCTTGGTTATGAATTTTTAAAACGAAATTATGATTTTGACCCGGATGTCTGCGAGGGTGTACTCGGACATCATGAGTGGTACAACGGAGAGGGCTATCCGCTCCGCAGGTCGGGAGAGAACATTTCGATCTACGCGCGTATCATAAAAGTCGCGGACGTATACGATGCGATGACTTCCAAGCGGTCGTACCATGACGCGCTGTCACCGTCGGATGCCGTGGAATATATCATGGCGATGAATGAATCAGAATTTGATCCGGCTGTCGTGGACATATTCTTAAAATGGGTGGCAGTTTATCCGGTGGGATGCGAAGTAGAACTTTCCGACGGCAGACATGCGGTCGTAGTCAAAAATTATCACGATTTTCTGCTGCGCCCTAAGATCAGGGTCATGGAAAGCGGGGAGGAGATCGACCTCTTATCCGATATAGATGCAAGACACATTACAATTTTGAGGCTGGCGGTATAGAAAGAGGTAGTTATGACAGGTCAGGCAAAGAGTGCAGTGGATACTCTGCTGGCAGAAGCATTAAAGGAACTGGCGGAAAAACATCCGATCGAGAAGATCACGATCAAGGAGATCACAGACAGGGCAGGTGTGATCCGGCCGACTTTTTATAATCATTTTCAGGATAAATACGAACTGCTGGAATGGATCATCATGGAAGATCTGTTAAAGCCGATGATACCGCTTATAAAAAACGGAATGCTGGATCAGGCGTGGATCTTTTTGTTTACATCCATCGAGCGCGAAAAAACCTTCTATTCCAAGTTCAGCAGACTGGAAGGGCAGAACTCTTTTGAAGTCATCATAAAGGGATGCGCCAAGAAAGCGCTGCTTCAGATCTTTTCGGAGGAAGGCGCGGTGGAACCGATCAAATATTCCTGGCTGACCCCGGAACTGGTCGCGGAATATTACGCACAGTCGTTATGCTTTGTGATCCTTACCTGGATACAGGGCGGAATGGCGGTGGAGCCAAAGAAACTGGCAGAGATATATGATTATATCATGAAGCATTCTCTGGAAGATGTGATTACTGAGATGAAACAGAAATAGATATACAAAATGCGGCATGTGTATATCTTGTAAGACATAACATACAAAGTGTATAATGGCATGATACACAAAGGAAAGATTGAATATTCTCGTATTCGATCTTTTTTTTTATTATAATTGACAGAGTGCGTCAGTACAGGGAGACGCAAGGAGAGAAAAAAGAAAGAGAAGGTGAAGGAATGATTAAGTTTGGAAAGACAGTTGTAAAATTTAGAATCCCGATTCTGATTTTAAGTTTTCTGCTGTTGATACCTGCCGGCATTTCGTACATCAATACAAGGATCAATTATGACATCCTTTCGTACCTGCCGGGAGATATCGATACGATGAAAGGGCAGGATATCCTGCTTGAAGATTTTGGAACAGGAGCTTTTTCACTGTGCGTCGTAGAGGATATGAGTGAAAAGCAGGTAGTTGATCTGGAAAACGAGATCAAGGGCGTGGAACATGTCAAGGACGTGATCTGGTATGACACGCTTGCGGATATCTCAATTCCGATGGATGTGCTCCCAAGTGAAATCAAAGATGCTTTTAACAATGAGGATAAGAACGCGACGCTGATGATCGTGACGTTTGACACTTCCATGTCGGCGGATGAGACATTAGACGCGATCGAGCAGCTCAGAACGCTGACAAAGCAGCAGTGCTTTATGAGCGGTATGTCCGCAGTAGTCACGGATATCAAAAAGATCTGTAACAGCGAGGCGATCGCCTATGTAATCTTAGCGGCGGGACTTTCCGCAGTGGTGCTCGCGCTGACGATGGATTCTTTTCTGGTTCCGGTATTTTTCTTATTGAGTATCGGAATGGCGATCATCTATAACCTGGGTACCAACTTTGTTTCGGGTGAGATCTCCTTTATCACACAGGCGCTGGCGGCGGTATTGCAGCTGGCAGTTACGATGGATTATTCGATCTTCTTATGGCACAGCTATCAGGAGAATCAGGAGCGGTTCCCGGGAGATAAGAAACGTGCCATGGCGCATGCGATCTCCAATACGGTCAGCTCCGTAGTCGCAAGTTCCGTTACGACAGTGGCAGGTTTCGTGGCAATGTGCTTTATGACATTTACGCTCGGACTTGACCTTGGAATCGTTATGGCAAAAGGTGTTGTGCTCGGTGTGCTTTGCTGTGTAACCGTGCTTCCGGCTATGATCCTTACCTTTGATGGAGCGCTTGAGAAGACGAGACACAGAGCGCTGATCCCGAAATTTGATAAAATGGGTACGTTTGCGACCAGAAAATTCCCGATCTTTCTGGTACTGTTTGTGGTCATTCTGATCCCGGCGGTTTACGGATACCGCAACACCAATGTTTACTACGATCTTGCAGGAACGCTTCCGGCGGATCTTGAGAGTGTGCAGGCGAACAACAAGCTGGAAGAAGACTTTAACATGGGCGCGACACACATCATACTGGCAAGCAGTGATCTGTCCCACAAGGACGCTTCCAATATGATCGACGAGATCAATGATCTTGACGGTGTGGCTGTGGCACTTGGAAAAGACGCGATCTTAGGACCTGCGGTTCCACAGGAAATGCTTCCGGCGGATGTCAAGGATATGCTGGATAACGGCAAACTCCAGATGATCTATGTAATGTCCGAATACAAGACAGCATCCGATGAAGTAAATGCGCAGTGTGACGCGATCAAGGAGATCATCAAGCGTTATGACCCGACCGCAATGCTGATCGGTGAGGCGCCGTGTACCGAAGACCTGATCACGATCACCGACAAGGACTTTAAGACCGTAAGCGCGGTATCGATCATCCTGGTATTTCTGATCATCGCGATCTCCTTAAAATCCATATCGATCCCGGTTATCCTGGTTGCGGTCATCGAGTTTGGTATCTTCATCAACATGGGTATCCCGCATTACACCGGATCGGTTCTTCCGTTTATCGCTTCTATCGTAATCGGAACCATTCAGCTTGGCGCGACCGTGGATTACGCGATCTTAACGACCAACAAATATAAGAGAGCGAGAAACAGCGGCGCAGGAAAACAGGAAGCAATCGAGACGGCAATGCACAGTTGTCTGCCATCCGTATTTGTCAGCGCGCTCAGCTTCTTCGCGGCGACATTCGGTGTAGGTGTTTACTCAAGTATTGATATGATCAGTTCCCTTTGTATTCTGCTTGCGCGTGGAGCGATCATCAGCTTCTTTGTAGTAGCGTTTATTCTGCCGGCAATGTTTATGGTATTTGACCGGGTGATCATAAAAACAAGTATGGGATTTACGGTAAAGAAATAGAAAAGAGGAGGAAACAGAATGAAATTTTCAGAGCTGAAATCAAGATTTAAAAATAAATATGTAATGCGCGTGATCGCGGGTGTGCTTTGCATCGCAGTGCTCGGCGGCGGATATGGAACTTACCGTGTAAGCGCAGCAAAAGTACCGGCGGGTGAGACCGTGGAAGAATCCACCGAGGAAGCAACGGAAGAAACCGCGGACAGTGATGTGGATGACAGCATCGGAAACATCATCAATGACTTAAAATCCGGCGCGTCCAAAGACGTTGGAAAAGAGGAGACCGTATACCTTATCTCCGATGCGGATGGTGCCGTGAACAAGACGATCGTAAGTGACTGGTTAAAGAATACAGACGGTTCTGCCACACTTGAGGATACCTCAGATCTTCAGGATATCGAAAATGTAAAGGGCGATGAATCCTTTACCAAAAACGGAAATGACCTGACCTGGCAGGCAGACGGAAATGATATCTTCTATCAGGGAACAACAACAAAGCAGGCACCGGTTTCCGAAAAGATCACCTACTATCTTGACGGAAAAGAGATGAAGCCGGACGAGATCGCAGGAAAGAGCGGAAAGGTGACGATCCGTTTTGACTATACCAACAATGAAAAAACGACAGCAACGATCGACGGAAAAGAAGAAGATGTCTATGTTCCGTTTACGGTTGTGACCGGGATGGTATTAAATGACAGCTTTAAAAATGTTCAGGTTACCAACGGAAAACTGATCTCTGACGGAAAAAACAACGCGGTAGTCGGTATCGCGATGCCGGGATTAAAAGAAAGCCTGGATGTGGACAGCGATGATTTTGACGGAGATGTGGATATCCCGGATTACATCGAAGTGACAGCGGATGTGGAAGACTTCTCACTGGAAATGACCATGTCTGCGGTTGTAAACGGATTACAGACTGCAGGAACAGACAGCATTGATCTTAGCGATCTGGATGACGCGATCAATACACTGACCGATTCTTCTTCCCAGTTGGTGGACGGTTCCGGTGAACTTTCCGACGGAGCAAAGACACTTGCGGATGCGATCGAGCAGTACACCGACGGAACACAGACACTGGCAGACGGAATCGGAACACTTGCGGATTCCGCACCGGCACTGACCTCCGGCGTTGGCACACTTGCAAGCGGAACGCAGAGCCTTGCAAGCGGAACACAGAGCCTTGCGAGCGGAGCACAGAATCTTGCGAACGGAGCACAGAGCCTTGCAAGCGGAACACAGAGCCTTGCGAGCGGAGCACAGAATCTTGCAAGTGGAACACAGAACCTGCTGACCGGAACACAGCAGATCGCAAGCGGGATCAGCAATGCGAGACAGGGCGCGGATACCTTAAATGCCAATGTACAGGCACTGGCAACCGGCGTACCGCTGTTGATCAACGGAATCTCATCCAGCGCACAGAGCTACGCAGCACAGGGCGCAAATGTGGATGCGGACAAGCAGGCACTTCAGCAGGCACTGACTGATTACACGAC
Organism: Lachnospiraceae bacterium; assembly: GCA_902363825.1. Taxonomy (GTDB): domain Bacteria; phylum Bacillota; class Clostridia; order Lachnospirales; family Lachnospiraceae; genus Roseburia_D; species Roseburia_D yibonii. The sequence goes on along the minus strand of CABJBK010000012.1, from coordinate 80,502 downwards.
CAATGTCACAACAGCAGTCGCAACAGCATCAGCTACCGCAACCGCACAGGCGATCCAGACCGGTCAGGATCCGACAGCGGCAGCAATGGCAGCGGCACAGGCGGCGGCACAGGGTGTGGATTCTTCCGCAGTCATGGCAGCAGTACAGCAGCTTGGCACAGATGCCGGAGCACAGGGCGCGGCAGCCGCACTCAATGAAATATCCGCACAGCTTGCAGGCGGCGGACTTACCGTAGACAATATCACAGCACTTGCAAACGGTGTGAGCAGTCTCGACAGCGGATTGCAGCAGCTTGACAGCGGAGCTTCCTCTCTCGTAAGCGGAGCAAGCCAGGTCAATGACGGAGCAAACCAGTTAAACAGCGGAGCGAGCCAGGTCAACGATGGAGCGAACCAGGTAAATGCCGGAGCAGGACAGTTAAGCAGTGGAGCGAGCCAGGTCAACGATGGAGCAAATCAGGTCAATGCCGGTGTAGGTCAGTTAAACAGCGGAGCAGGACAGCTTCTCGATGGTGTCAACCAGCTTCAGAGCGGAGCAAAGACACTGGTTGCCAACAACACAGACTTAAAAACCGGAGCATCTGACTTAAAGGACGGAGCAAAAGAACTTGCGGACGGAATGGAAGAGTTTGATTCTGAAGGAATTAAAAAGATCGCGGATGCTTATAATGGCGATGTGAAGAAACTCTTAGATCGTCTGGACGCGGTGATCGATGCCGGAAATAATTATGAGATCTTCTCACAGGTCAAAGACGGAACCAACGGAAGCGTAAAATTCATTATTAAGACAGATTCCGTAAAAGCAGATGACGCAGACAAGAAATGAGAGTATAATTAGGAGCGGAAAAATGAGATTACCGAAAATGCAGGAGGAACGTTATGAATTGGATTGAAACATTACTGATCACACTTGGTATCTCATTGGATATATTCGGGATCGTTACCTGCGAGGGAGCGCTGTTGGCAGAGATCAATAAAAAGCGTCTTGCGGCGGGGAGCCTTCTGGTTGCCCTGCTGCAGACCATCGCTCTGTATCTTGGAGATCTGGTGGGCGGAGCGTCTCTTCGGTATGATATCAAGGACAAACAGATCTTAACCGTCCGTGTGATCGTGGCGATCATATTTATCGTACTCGGAGTGCGCATGATCTTAAAAGCATGGAAGAACAAGAGTATCGTGGAACGCAGAGAGGAAAATGGACTGAGCCTTGGAAGGATCTTAAAATGTGTCGGTGCTTCCAGCGTGTGTACACTTTTAGTCGGAGTGGCGTTTGGATTTCTCGGCACTAATGTGACGATCGTGCTGATCATGGTGGTATGTCTCACCGTTCTCATGGTTGTGTTTGGTATGTATACCGGATATCGCTTCGGATTTGAACAAAAGACAAAGGCGTACAGTATCGGCGGGGTTCTGCTGATCATCGGCGGGATCGACGTGGTGATACGCTATATTGTCCATTAACGTTTTGAAAGGAAAAAGGGATGAAAGCCTGTGGAAAGGTTTTCATCCCTTTTTTTAGAATAAATTCATACGATTTTAAGAAAAAACAGGGGAAACCATGATATAATAGGAACACTTGAAATGAGAAGAAAGCGGAAAGGAAGCGGACGGATGCCACAGATCACGGTGCTCTCAGAGGACAGGATGAAACAGAAGACGGTTTTGGTGCAGGCAGGAGAAACAGTTCTTTCCGGCATGAGAACGCTTGGCGTTGTGATGGGAAACTGTTGTGGCAACGGAACCTGCAAAAAGTGCGCCGTATATTTTGAGCATCCGGTGCCGGAGGCGTGTGCGGAGGACGCACGGCTGGGAAGAACGGCGCTTGATGCCGGAAAGCGGCTGGCGTGCTGCCATAAGGTGACAGAGGATCTCTGCGTGCGGCTGGCGTCCGGGATGTATCTGCCGGATGAAACAAGACCCAAAATGCAGATCGAGGGAGAAGACCTGAAAAGAAAAAGTGTGGCGGATGAGAACCGGCAGACGGAAGAAACAGAATATACCGTGATCGTTGATATCGGAACCACGACACTTGCGGCGGCATTTATGCGAGAAAGTGATCTTGAGATCGAGCAGGTGCTTACAAGGGAAAACAGTGAGCGCCGATACGGCAGTGATGTGGTAAGCCGGATCCGGGCGGCGGAAGAAGGACACGGCGTGGATATGCAGGCGGCAGTCTGGGCGGATATCGAGGCGATGTGTCAGGAATTTGTGACGGAAAAGATGCGGACACCGCAGGGAAGTGCCGGGGTCTTTCAAAAGATCCGTTTCCCGCAGATGGTGGTCGCCGGAAATACAGTGATGGAGCATCTGCTCTGCGGCTATCCGTTGAGCGGGCTTGGCGAGGCACCGTTCCGTCCATTCTCGCTCGAACTGACAAGGCAGAAAAAAAGCGGGATCTTTCCGGGGAGTGGATCGCTGGAAGAAACGGAAGTTGTGGTGCTGCCGGGAGCTTCCGCATTCGTGGGCGCGGATATCGTGGCGGGACTCTATGCGGTATCCATGGATCAGCAGGAAGGTGTCACCCTCTTTTTGGACATCGGGACAAACGGGGAGATGGCGACTGAAACCGGCGGGGAGATCCTTGCCACAGCGACTTCCGCCGGCCCTGCGTTTGAGGGAGCCAATATGACAGACGGAGTGCCCGGAATCGAGGGGGCGATCCAGCAGGTGAACCTGCTTGCCGGACGACCGGTGATCCGCACGATTGGCAATAAGCCGCCGGTCGGGATCTGCGGAAGCGGGATACTCGATCTCGCATCGGAACTGTACCGCAGTGGAAAGATCGACCGGCATGGCACGTTTTTGGATGGCGCCGCATCGTATCAGGTTGCCACGCGCGCGGATGGAAGCAGGATCTGCTTTACCCAGGAGGATATGCGGCAGCTTCAGCTGGCGAAGTCGGCGATCCGAAGCGGGGTAGATCTGCTGCTTAAAAAATCCGGTGTGAGTGAAGCGGAGGTTCAGACCGTATGGCTTGCGGGCGGATTTGGCTGTAAACTGAATGTACACAAGGCGGCACTGCTCGGGCTGATCCCCAAAGGACTTGAGAAAAAGACAAAGGCGGCGGGGAATACGGCATTGCGCGGCGCGTATGAATTTGCGAAGGCATGTAAGAAGCACGGAATCGAACAGACGGAGATCCGATTTAAGGAACTGGCGCGAAAGATCCGGGTGCTCAATCTGGCGGGGGAGCCGGAGTTTGAGGCATATTATCTGCGCAATATGGATTTTTAGTAAGAAAAGAGGAACAGAAATGAAATTATTGCTGACAGCGGTAAACGCGAAATATATCCATTCCAATCTTGCCGTGTACAGTCTGCGGGCTTACGCGAAAGAGTACCGAAGCCAGATCGAGCTTGCGGAATACACGATCAATCACAGACAGGAATATATTTTGAGCGGGATCTATAAGAGCAGACCGGACATCTTATGTTTTTCCTGCTACATCTGGAATCTCGATCTGGTGCTTTCGGTTGCGGAGGAGTTTCACAAGCTGCGCCCGGAGGTGCCGATCTGGATGGGCGGCCCGGAGGTTTCCTATGAAACAGAGGCGTTTTTAAGAGAGCATCCGTTTGTGACAGGCGTTATGGTCGGTGAGGGTGAGCAGAGCTTTTCGGAACTGTGCGAATATTATGCAAACGAAGAGCGCCGGGACGGGATCAAAGCGGAAGAAAGACCGGAAACGATAAAAGGGCTTGCATTTTTAGATGAGGACGGGCATATGGTTTTTACAGGGGCAAGAGAGCCGATCGACATGAGTACGATCCCGTTTTGCTATGAAAATATGGAAGACTTTAAAAACCGTATCATCTATTATGAGTCGAGCCGCGGCTGTCCGTTCCGGTGCAGTTACTGTCTGTCATCGATTGAAAAGAAACTGCGCTTCCGGGATATTGAACTGGTAAAACGGGAACTTGCCTTTTTTATCGAAAAGGAAGTGCCGCAGGTCAAATTCGTGGACCGCACGTTTAACTGTGATCATAAGCACGCGATGGAGATTTGGAAATTTATCCGGGAACATGACCGTGGGATCACAAATTTCCATTTTGAGATCGCGGCGGATCTTCTGACGGACGAGGAGATCGCATTTATCTCCGGGTTAAGACCGGGGCTCATACAGCTTGAGATCGGGGTACAGACGACCCATCCGGAGACGATCACGGAGATACACCGGAAAATGGATCTTACGCGCGTAAAGCAGGTCGTCCGGGAGATCAAAAAGAATAAAAACGTACACCAGCATCTGGATCTGATCGCCGGACTGCCTTACGAGGACTATGAGACGTTTCAGAAGTCGTTTGATGAGATCTACGCTTTAAAGCCGGAACAGTTACAGCTTGGATTCTTAAAAGTCTTAAAGGGATCGTTTCTGTTTGAACACGCGAAGGAGTATGGGATCGTCTATGGCAGCCGTCCGCCGTATGAGGTCTTAAAGACGGCATGGCTTGACTATGACGCGGTCTTAAAGATCAAACAGGTGGAGGAAATGCTTGAGGTTTATTACAACAGCAGACAGTATCCGATGAGCATACGGCTGTTGGAAACGCGGTTTGAGAGCGCGTTTGCCATGTTTGCGGCGCTAGGAACGTACTATGAAAAACACGGATATTTTTCCATGAGCCATTCAAGGATCCGGCGGCTGGAGATTTTGCTCGCGTTTGCGGAGGAGATCGACGGGGAACATCTGGATGTCCTAAAAGAGGCGGCGGTCTATGATATTTACAGCAGGGAGAACGCAAAGAGCCGTCCGGCGTTTGCAGATGACCAGACAGAATACAAAGAGCTTGCGCACAGATTCTGCAAAAAGGGAAAAATGCAGCATCTGGAAAGATTTTACTATATCATGCCGGAGAAAGAGACGGTAAAAGAACTTCCGGAGAGACAAAAAGAGCCCTGCTATCTGCTGTTTGATTACGAGAAGCGTGACGCATTAAACCATCAGGCGGACATCCATCCGGTGGATCTAAAAAAGGAGGAGGCGTAACATGCTCGAACGTTATGTGGTGGTGGATCTGGAAATGACCGGGTTAAATCCACGCAGGGACAGGATCTTAGAGATCGGAGCCGCAAGAGTGGAACACGGGGAAGTGACTGCGCGGTATGAGACGTTTGTAAATCCGGGGGGCTGTATTCCGGAGAAAGTGCGGGAGCTGACCGGGATCACCGATGAGATGGTAAAGGACGCACCGCGGATCAGCGAGATCCTTCCGGATTTTATCGTGTTCTGTGCGGATGATATTTTTGTGGGACATAATGTGATCTTTGACTACAGCTTCTTAAAACAGGCCGCGATCAACGAAAAACTGTCTTTTGAGAGGCAGGCGGTGGATACGTTAAAACTCGCGCGGAAGTTTCTGCCGGAGCTTGAACACCGGTCCCTTGAATATCTGTGCGGATATTATGGGATTGACCGGACGAACGGACACCGGGCGCTCTTTGACGCGCTTGCGACCAAAGAGGTGTTAGAGCGGCTGATCGGTGCGTATGGCGCGGAGCATGAAAGGGCGTTTGAGCCAAAGCCGCTGGTCTACAAGGCGAAACGCCAGACTCCGGCGACACCGGTGCAGAAAACACACTTGAAAGAATTGTTCGATTATCATAAAATAAGCATTGATCTGGATTTTGATACACTGACAAGAAGCGAGGCATCCCGTCTTACCGACCGGATACTCGCCCAGTATGGAAAAATACATTAAGAAGCGTCTGCTCCATTTAAGAGATCTTCTAACTGTTTTACCGTTGCGTCTCTTAAAAGAGGACTTAAAGCGGAGGCTTCTTCGATCAAGGCACGGATCTTGTCCGTTGCGTGATCTTTCTGGTATAAGGATGCGAGAAACACAAACAGGCGGCTCGCGTCACAGTGGATCGAAATGCCGTATTCGAGAACCTGGATGGCTTCCCTGTGAAAACCGTTGTCTTCGAGTTCTTTTCCGTAGCTGTACAACAGGTTGGACAGCTGGGTGAAATTCTGATCGTACTCGGAGAGGACCGTGAGATTCGCAGTGCCGTAGGTAAGCTTTAAGTCCGTGTTGGACAGATTGCTCAGGTTTACGATCTTTTTACCGGCAAGTGCGGTAAGCTGGGACTCGAGGCTTATGCATCGTTCGGAAGAACAAACATGAAGCGGGAGTGCATCGAGCGGGATCTCAATATAAGACAGATCAGAAATATCTTTTTTGCGGATGTGGTTGGACTCATATTCTCTTGACCAGAACGCTTCCGTCGCGTCTTCGGATCTGCGGACAGACCGGTTACGGAAAAAAGCGAGAACAGACAAGATAATGAGGAACATTCCGAAACATAGAAATAACATAATATCAGACCTTCTTTTACAGAAATAATAGGATAACAGTAAAAAACGGAAACGAGGTGATTCCATATGATGAATTTTCGCAACTCAAAGAAAAAACGGATTTTCGCGGCAGCGATCGTACTGATCTTATGCGCTTCCATGCTGCTTTCTCTGGTCATAACCGTTATCGTATAGAAGGAATTCCTTCATGTTCATAATATACACAAAAACGCGGGTTTCTGTCAAATATATTTGTGGTTATGTGCATTGAAAAACGAAGCAGTTATGTTAAAATAGCAACTGTACAATGTAAAAAGAAGCAAGAGCAGTTTATAGATGAAAGAGGAAAATTATGAAAAAAAAGAGATCAGCTGGTATTCTTTTGGCGGCGGCGCTTGTTATGGCGCTTGTGTTTGTCTGGAACACAGACTTTACGGCGGCAAAAGAAAAAACAAATGACGTGATCCCGGACAATGTTTACATCGGGGAAGTGGCAGTCGGCGGAATGACTTCTGCGGAAGCAAAAGAGACTGTGGAAGATTATGTGAAGGAAAACAAGGATGGCGATGTCGTGCTTACCGCAGGCGAGAACAGTGTGACGGTAAAGACGAGCGATCTCGGGCTGACCTGGGGAAACACACAGGTTGTGGATGAGGCAGTCGGGATTGGAAAATCAGGCAATCTGATCAAGCGCTATAAAGATAAAAAAGATCTGGAGAATCAGAACAAGGTCTATGATATCGTATATACGGTGGACACGCAGAAGGTAACAGAGGTGCTGAATGAGCAGGCATCGAAGCTTGACCAGAAAGCGGTCAACGCGAGCCTTACCAGAGAAAACGGTGATTTTGTGTACACCGATGGCAAACAGGGAATCTCAGTGAATGTGGACGATTCCGTGAAGGAGATCCGTGAATACTTTAATTCCGGATGGGATGGTGCGGACGCCACGATCGCTTTAGTTGCGGATGTCGTTGAGCCGGAAGGCAACAAGGAGTCCCTCGCGAAGGTAAAGGATGTTCTTGGAACCTACCACACGAATTTCAGTGATTCTTCCGCATCCCGTATCACAAACATCAAAAACGCGGTGAGCAAGATCGATGGAACCGTGCTGTATCCGGGCGAAGAGTTTTCCGTATACGCGGCGATCGCACCGCTTGATGCGGAAAACGGATACGAACTGGCGGGCGCATATGAGAACGGTACGACCGTACAGTCTTACGGCGGCGGCGTGTGTCAGGTCTCTACAACACTGTACAATGCGGTGCTCTATTCCGAGCTTGACGTGACACAGCGCTCCAACCATTCGATGATGGTACATTATGTAGATCCGAGCAGAGACGCGGCGATCGCGGGAACCTACAAGGATCTGAAGTTTAAAAACTCCTCAGAGGCACCGATCTATCTTGAGGGTTATACGAACGGATCGGATCTCTATTTTACGGTGTATGGCGAGGAAACAAGACCGCAGAACCGCAAGGTGGAATATCAGTCAGAAACGGTAAGCCAGGATACACCTCCGGTACAGATCGTAGCGGCGGCGGCACCGATCGGTTATGTGGCGACAACACAGTCACCGCATGTCGGACAGTCCGCACAGCTGTGGAAGATCGTGACTGTGGACGGCGTGGAGCAGAGCAGGGAAGTGGTAAACACCAGCAAATACGCATCCACCCCGAAGGTGATCGCAGTCGGAAATGTCGGAAACGATCCGAATGCATGCGCGGCGATCAACGCGGCGATCGCAACACAGGATGAGGCAACCGTCCGTGCGGCGGCGGCACCTGCAGAGACCACACCGGCGGCGGACGCGGCGGCAGCCACAGATGCAGCAGCAGCGACAGACGCGGCAGTGGCACAATAAGAATAAAAAAGCAAGAAGGCTGTCTCATTTTTGTGAGACAGCCTTGCGTTATAATTGCCAAAATGATATGATGATACAAAATATGTAAAAGTCTAAAAAAGAGATAAAAGTGAGAACATGAAGACAGGAAAGATACAGGAGAGCGTGTTGAAACGCTCCGTATTAAGACAACTGCACAACAGGCGTGATGAGGTGCTTCTAGGAGCCGGCGTAGGCGAAGACTGCGCGGCACTTACGCTCGAAGCCGATGAGGTGTTTGTGATGTCAACAGACCCGATCACCGGAACCGGAAAAGAGATGGGAAGCCTTGCGGTCATTACGACGGCGAATGATCTCGCGAGCAGCGGGGCAGAGCCGGTCGGCGTAATGCTCACGATCCTTTTGCCGGAAGAGAGTGAGGAAGCCCTCTTAAAAGAGATCATGCGTGACGCGGAAGCCACATGTGAAAAATTTCACATGCAGATTCTCGGGGGACATACGGAAGTGTCTGCGGCAGTGAACCGCCCGGTGATCTCCGTATCCGGTGTCGGAAAAGTAAAAAAGGATGCGATGATAAAGACGGGCGGAGCAAGACCGGGGATGGATATCGTGGTATCAAAATGGATCGGCATAGAAGGAACCGTGATCCTCGCGAAAGAGCGGGAGAGGGAACTGCGCGGCCGCTACGCTACGACCTTTATCGACCGGTCAAAGGATCTGGATGCATATATCTCCGTGCTTTCGGAGGCCGCAGTCGCCGCAAGGTCTGGCGTTAGTGCAATGCATGACATCACAGAGGGCGGTATTTTCGGAGCGCTCTGGGAAATGGCGGAGGCATCTGGCGTCGGACTTGAAATCGACTTAAAAAAGATTCCGGTGCGGCAGGAGACGATTGAGATCTGTGAATTTTTCGGGCTCAATCCCTATGAGCTGATCTCCGGCGGGAGTATGCTCATGGCAGCGGAGGATGGAAATCAGCTGGTGCATGAACTGGAAAAGGCAGGGATCCCTGCGGCAGTGATCGGAAAAGCAATGGCAGGAAATGACCGTGTACTGCGAAACGAGGAGGAAAGACGGTTTTTAGAGCCGCCCAAACCGGATGAGCTTTACCGGGTGATCTGCTAAAGCGTGGTATCATATATTATATAGAAAAGATTATATAGAAAAGACAGATTTTGGAGGATGAAAATATGGAAGGAATGCGCGAAAAAATCTTAACATTTATAGAGAAAAACAGCAGGATCGATCTTAAGGAACTCGCCATCGTTCTTGGCGTGGATGAAGTGACGGTTGCGAACGAACTCGAAGCCATGGAGGCGGAAAATATCATCTGTGGTTATCACACCCTGATCGACTGGGATAAGACCGGGATCGAGAAAGTGACGGCACTGATCGAAGTGCGTGTGACCCCGCAGCGCGGCATGGGCTTTGATAAAGTGGCAGAGCGCATTTACAATTACCCGGAGGTAAATTCGGTTTATCTGATCTCCGGAAGTTTTGATTTTATGGTGACGATCGAGGGAAGGACACTGCGTGAGGTATCCCAGTTTGTGTCAGATAAGCTTTCTCCGCTCGAATCGGTACTCAGCACAAAAACGAATTTCATCTTAAAGAAATACAAGGATCATGGAACCGTGATGGCAGAGCAGAAAAAGGATGAAAGGGAGTTGATGACACCATGAGAAATCCTTTGTCGGAAACAATCGTAGGAATCGAACCATCCGGTATCCGCAAGTTTTTTGATGTGGTCAGCGAAATGAAAGACGCGATCTCACTTGGTGTGGGGGAACCGGATTTTGATACACCGTGGCATATCCGGGATGAGGGAATCTATTCTCTGGAAAAGGGACGTACCTTTTATACATCCAATGCCGGGTTAAAAGAACTGAAAGTGGAGATTTCCAGATATCTGTACCGCAAGTACGACCTGGAATATGACTATAATCATGAGATCATTGTGACGGTAGGCGGCAGTGAGGCAATCGATATCGCGATGCGCGCCATGTTAGATCCGGGGGACGAGGTGCTGATCCCGCAGCCAAGTTATGTCTCCTATCTTCCGTGCGCGGTTCTGGCGAACGGCAAACCGGTCATCATTGAGTTAAAGGCGGAAAATGAATTCCGCCTGACGAGAGAGGAACTTGAAGCTGCGATCACGCCAAAGACGAAGCTTTTGGTGCTTCCGTTCCCGAACAATCCGACCGGCGCGGTTATGCGAAGAGAGGATCTGGAAGCGATCGCAGAGGTTGTAGAACAGCATGACCTGTTCGTGCTCAGTGATGAGATCTATTCCGAGCTGACTTACGGAGAGGAATCCCATGTATCGATCGCGTCTCTGCCGGGCATGAAGGAGCGGACGATCACGATCAACGGCTTTTCCAAATCCCATGCAATGACCGGCTGGCGGCTTGGTTACGCGTGTGGTCCGAGACTGATCTTAGATCAGATGTTAAAGATCCATCAGTTTGCAATCATGTGCGCACCGACGACGAGCCAGTATGCGGCAGTCGATGCCTTAAAAAACGGGGATGAAGATGTGGCGATGATGCGTGAGCAGTACGACGGCAGAAGAAGATATGTACTGCACCGTTTTGAGGAGATGGGACTTCCGTGCTTTGAGCCGCACGGCGCGTTCTATACATTTCCGTGTATCCGGGAATTTGGCATGACATCGGATGAATTTGCCAATGCCCTGTTAAAAGACCAGAAGGTGGCGGTCGTACCGGGTACCGCGTTTGGTGCCTGCGGCGAGGGATTTCTCCGGATCTCCTATGCGTATTCGCTTGACAGCTTAAAGACGGCGCTTGACCGCATCGAAAATTTTGTGATTAAGTTGAGGGAGCAGGAAAAGTAAAATGGCAAAGCTTAATATTGTACTTTATGAGCCTGAGATTCCGTCCAACACCGGGAATATCGGAAGAACCTGTGTTGCCACGGGAACCAGACTGCATCTGATCGAGCCGCTTGGATTCCGGCTGAATGAAAAAGCGATCAGGCGCGCGGGAATGGATTACTGGTCCGACCTGGACGTGACGACTTATGTAAACTACGAGGAGTTCCTGGAGAAGAATCCGGGCGCGAAAATTTATATGGCAACCACAAAGAGCAGACAGACGTATACGGAAGTTTCCTATGAGCCGGACTGTTACATCATGTTCGGAAAGGAAAGCGCGGGGATCCCGGAGGAGATCCTTGTAAAACATCCGGATACCTGCGTGCGGATCCCTATGATCGGAGAGACGCGTTCTTTGAACCTGTCAAATTCCGTGGCGATCGTGCTCTACGAGGCACTGCGCCAGAACAATTTTGACCATATGAAACTGGAAGGAGATCTGCACAGACTGCACTGGGATTAGCAGGCAGAACTGAGCGCAGACCATTTATGAGGAAACAGAAATGAACAGCAATGCAGAACAAGAGAAGCATGCAAACATCATTGATGCGAGAGAGCTGGTACATGAGTATATCCGGCGTGACGAGGAAGGAAACGTAGAATCCATCCAGACCGCGCTCGACCATGTAAACCTCGACGTGAGACCGGGGCAGTTCATTGCAATCTTAGGGCATAACGGCTCCGGAAAGTCCACGCTGGCAAAGCATATCAACGCTTTGCTCGTGCCGACCGAGGGAACGCTTTATGTGGATGGAAAGGATGCGTCAAAAGAGGAAAATGTCTGGGATGTCAGACAGAGCGCCGGTATGGTATTCCAGAATCCGGACAACCAGATCATCGCAAGCGTGGTCGAGGAGGATGTCGGATTCGGACCGGAAAACATCGGTGTGCCGACGGAGGAGATCTGGAAACGTGTGGAGGAAAGCCTCGGTTCCGTTGGAATGCTCTCTTACCGGAAACATTCTCCGAACAAGCTTTCCGGCGGACAGAAACAGCGTGTCGCGATCGCGGGCGTTATGGCGATGAAGCCAAAATGTATCGTGCTCGATGAACCGACGGCCATGCTCGATCCGCTTGGCAGAAAAGAAGTTTTAAAGGCGGTTCACGCATTAAACCGCAAGGCGGGTGTGACGATCATACTGATCACACATTATATGGAAGAAGTGGTGGACGCCGATTATGTCTTTGTCATGGACGCGGGACATGTCGTTATGAAAGGAACGCCGCGCAGCATTTTTTCCCAGGTGGAAGAATTAAAGGAGTACCGTCTTGGTGTTCCGCAGATCACGCTGCTTGCGCATGAGTTAAAAAAGAGCGGGCTTCCGATCCCGGATGGCATTCTGACCAGACAGGAACTGGTGGAGGCGCTGCTTGCCATAAAAGAGCAGTAACTGGTAACGGAGAAACTGTACCCGGGGAACGGGACAGTATTTAATAGGAAGAAGAACATGTCAATTATATTAGATAACGTAAATTATACTTACAGTGCCGGAACCGCGTATGAGATCAAGGCGCTGAAAAACATCAATTTAAAGATCGAGGATGGACAGTTCATCGGGATCATCGGACATACCGGTTCCGGGAAATCAACGCTGATCCAGCACCTGAACGGTCTGATGAAGGCAACTTCCGGAACGATCTATTATAACGGGGAAGATATCTACGCGCAGGATTATGACCTCAGAAAATTGAGAAGCAAGGTGGGACTGGTCTTTCAGTACCCGGAACATCAGCTTTTTGAGACAACGATCTTTGATGATGTCTGTTATGGACCGAAGAATCAGGGACTGACCAAGGAAGAGGCGGGACTGCGCGCGTTTGAGGCGTTAAAAAGCGTGGGCTTAAAGGAAGAGCTGTATTACCAGTCACCGTTTGACCTCTCCGGCGGGCAGAAGCGCCGCGTGGCGATCGCCGGTGTGCTTGCGATGCGGCCGGAAGTCCTGATCCTGGATGAGCCGACGGCAGGTCTCGATCCGAAAGGGCGTGACGAGATCTTGGATCTCATTACCGCGATGCACAAAGAGCGCGGCATCACGATCCTTTTGGTATCCCACAGCATGGAAGATGTGGCGCAGTATGTGGAGCGCATCATTGTGATGAACCATGGAGAAATGATGTTTGACGATGCGCCGCATGAAGTCTTTAAACATTATAAGGAGCTTGAAAAGATCGGGCTTGCGGCACCACAGGTGACCTACCTGATGCATGAACTGAAGGAAAACGGTATCCCGGTGGATGTGAACGCAACTACGGTGGATGAAGCAAAAAATGAAATTTTAAAGGCGTTGGGGAAAAAGGCATGTTAAAAGACATTACATTAGGACAATATTATCCGGCAGACTCCATTCTGCATAAATTAGACCCGCGGGTGAAACTGTTTGGAACCCTGATCTATATCATATCCCTGTTTACATTCCGCGGCATTCCGGCATTTTTGCTGGCAACCATATTTTTAGCTGCGGTGATCCAGATCTCAAAAGTACCTTTTTCCTATATGGTAAAAGGCTTAAAATCGATCATCGTTTTGATGATCATCACCGGTATCTTCAACCTGTTTTTGACACAGGGGGAAGTGCTCGTACAGTTCTGGATCTTTAAGATCACTTATGAGGGAATCAAAAACGCGGTACTCATGGTAGTCCGCCTGATCTATCTGATCATCGGCACTTCGGTCATGACGCTGACCACTACGCCGAACCAGCTGACCGACGGTCTTGAGAAGGCACTGATGCCGCTTCAGAAGATCAAGCTTCCGGTGCATGAGATCGCGATGATGATGTCGATCGCGCTGCGTTTTATCCCGATCCTCGTAGAGGAGACGGACAAGATCATGAAAGCACAGATGGCAAGAGGCGCTGATTTCGAGAGCGGAAACATCGTAAAAAAGGCGAAGGCGATGATCCCGCTTCTGGTTCCGCTTTTTGTATCCGCGTTCCGCCGCGCGAATGACCTCGCGATGGCGATGGAGGCGCGCTGTTACCGGGGCGGCGGGGGAAGGACCAAGATGAAACCGCTTACCTATGGTGCGGCAGACAAAAAAGCGTATGTGATCCTGATCGTGTACCTGGTATTTATGCTCGCATTGCGTTTTGTATGGGTGAAATTTGTAGTATGAAAAAACGAGTGAAACTGATCGTTGCCTACGACGGCACCGCGTACCACGGCTGGCAGGTACAGCCGAACGCGGTGACCGTGGAGGGTGTGTTAAATGAAAAACTGACCGGGCTGTTGGGAGAAGAGATCACAGTGACAGGAGCAAGCAGGACGGATGCCGGGGTGCATTCGCTTGGGAATGTCGCTGTTTTTGATACGGAGACAAGGATTCCGGCGGACAAGATCTCCTATGCGTTAAACCAGAGACTGCCGGAGGACATCGTGGTGCAGGATTCCGCCGAAGTGCCGGCAGATTTCCATCCACGGTTTACGGACAGCCGAAAGACCTATGAGTACCGGATCCTAAACCGCAGATTTCCGATTCCGACCCTGCGCCATGATACCTATTTTTATTACCGTCCGCTCGATGTGGAGGCAATGAAAGAGGCGGCGGGATATCTGGTCGGAGAACATGATTTTAAGAGCTTTTGTACGGTCGGAGCGCAGGTGGAGACCACGGTGCGCACGATCTATGACCTTACGGTCACAAAAGAGGAGGATGTGATAAAAATCCGCGTCACCGGAAACGGATTTTTGTATAATATGGTGCGCATCCTCGCGGGAACGCTGATCTCCGTCGGCATCCATGAGCGGGAGCCGGAGGATATGACGTGGGTGCTCGCGGCATGTGACCGGACCGCGGCGGGACCGACTGCCCCGGCATGTGGACTGACGATGGTGGGAATTTCCTATGAGACCAAAAAACAGTGAGAAATTCCGGGAAAAAATGTTGACACGCGGGGCATCGTGTACTATAATACATAAGTCTGACATAGTATAGGAATGTTTTGCCAAAGCCCCGGCAGACATTTGAACTATAGATACGAACCGCAGACGGGGAACTGTGCCGGTACATCACAGAACTTCGCAGGGCGTATGCTTACTGTGGTTTGCGACAATGGAAAAGCGTTGCATATTTGAAGGAGGAAAAACCATGAAAACATTTATGGCTAGTTCTGCTACAGTAGATAGAAAATGGTATGTAGTAGATGCTGAAGGAATGACATTAGGACGTTTAGCATCCGAAGTTGCTAAAGTATTAAGAGGAAAGAATAAACCGACTTTTACACCACATGTTGATACAGGTGATTATGTAATCGTTGTTAATGCAGAAAAAATTGCTGTAACCGGCAAGAAGATGGATCAGAAGATCTATTACAGCCACTCTGATTATGTTGGCGGTCTCAAATCTGCTACATTAAAAGAAATGCTGGCAAAACATCCGGAAAGAGTTATCGAACATGCAGTTAAAGGTATGCTTCCGAAGGGACCTCTTGGAAGACAGATGTATACAAAATTATTTGTATATGCAGGACCGGATCACAAGCATGCAGCTCAGAAACCAGAAGTTTTAACATTTTAATCGGAGATAAGGAGGCAGATTACATTGGCTAATACAACAAAGTATTACGGAACAGGAAGAAGAAAATCTTCTGTTGCAAGAGTATATTTAGTACCTGGAACAGGTAAAGTTACCATCAATAAAAGAGATATCGACGAATATTTCGGATTAGAGACTTTAAAAGTTATCGTTCGTCAGCCACTTACCCTGACTGAAACAGCAGACAAATTTGATGTTTTAGTAAACGTAAAGGGTGGCGGATATACAGGCCAGGCAGGAGCAATCCGTCATGGTGTTGCAAGAGCTTTATTAAACGTAGACGCAGACTTCAGACCGGCTTTAAAGAAAGCTGGATTCCTGACCAGAGACCCGCGTATGAAAGAAAGAAAGAAATACGGTCTCAAAGCAGCTCGTCGCGCTCCGCAGTTCTCAAAGAGATAATAAAAATCAAATTAGCGAGAATAATAAGACACTTGAAAATGTATATTTTCAAGGGTCTTTTGTAATAGAGGCGAAGAAAACAGGGGAAGTTTTTATGGCAGACAGATATTCCAAAGATAAGGACTATAAGGTGGTCACGGTCATTATTCTGACGGCGTACCGGGGAAAAGAAGACCGGCCGTATCAGCTTGAGGCAAGCATCGGTATCTATACCGACCGGATACAGAGCAATTCGCTGGACGTATTTATAAAAAAAAGCGGATGCGCTCATGTATCAGAACAAGTTACAGCATAAAAATTGTAGAAAAGATGAATAGGTTATTAAAGATTATGAAAAGTTTTGCAGGATTAAAACAGAAATATATCGGAGACCGTGCGTTTTACAAACGATATCTCCTTCTGGCAGTGCCGATGATCGTACAGAACGCGATCACGAATCTGGTCAGTTTCTTAGATAATATTATGGTCGGGCAGCTGGGGACGGAGCAGATGTCCGGTGTCGCGATCGTCAACCAGCTGATCTTTGTATACAATCTGGCGATCTTCGGCGCGGTGTCGGCGGCGAGTATCTTTGGCGCGCAGTATTTCGGAAAAGGAAATCACAAAGGACATATGTATTCCTTCCGTTTTAAACTGTACGCGACACTGCTTGTGACGGGGCTTACCGTATTTTTGTTTGTCACAAAAGGGGAAGGCCTGATCTCACTGTACCTGACAGATACGGTGGGAAACGGAGCGACCGAGCTTGCGCTTCAATATGGAAAACGTTATCTTGTGATCATGATGGCAGGGCTCATTCCGTTTGCGGTCAATCAGGCATACGCGACAAACATCAAGGAGACCGGGCAGACCTTCGTGCCGATGATCGCAAGCTTTGCGGCAGTCGGAGCAAACGCCGTGCTGGATTATCTGTTGATCTTCGGCATCGGCCCATTCCCGGAACTTGGTGTGGAGGGAGCGGCGCTCGCGACTGTGTTTTCCCGTTACCTGGAAGCGCTTATCGTGATCTTCTGGGCGCATATGCACAGACAGAAGAACCGTTATCTGGAAGGAGCTTACGCGGGCTTTGGAATCCCGGTCGGGGAGTTAAAGGCGATTCTTATCAAAGGTTCGCCGTTAATGTTAAACGAGGTGCTCTGGGCTGCCGGAATGACGACCGTCACCCAGTGTTATTCGGTTCGCGGGCTGGATGTCGTGGCAGGTCTGAATATCGCGACCACGATCACGAACCTGTTTAATATCGTATATCTCCAGCTCGGTGCCTGTATCAGCATTGTGGTGGGACAGTATCTGGGCGCCGGGGAGTTAGAGGAGGCAAAGGACGCGGACAACAAGATGATCGTATTCAGCGTATTCTGCTGTGTGATCATGGCATCGATCATGTTTGCGGCAGGGCGGTTTTTCCCACAGATCTACAATACCTCCCCGGAGATCAAAAAGCTTGCGGCAAATTTCATCGCGGTTTCGGCGATCATCATGCCATTTTGCTCGTTCAGCCACGCATCCTACTTCACGCTCCGTTCCGGTGGAAAAACACTGGTAACGTTCCTGTTTGACTCCGTGTTTACCTGGATCGTGGTCGTGCCGGCGGCATATCTGTTGGCGCACTTCACCGGACTTGGCATCGTAAGCGTTTATTTCTTTGTGCAGGCAACCGAGCTTATCAAGGTGGTCATCGGGTACTGCATGGTGCGCAGCAACGTGTGGGTAGTACAGATGGTATAAAATGGTTGAAATCGCAGGTGAAAGACCGGAGAACAAAAAGTCCCATGGATCTGACACCATACAGGGAGACAAAAGGTTTTTATTGTAGTAGTATAGAATCAGAGCGATAAAAAGGAGACGTTATGGGAAAGATAAATCTGGGAAAAAAACTGACTGTCATACTCTGTGTGGTGTTGTGCTGTGTACAGACGACCGGCTGCGATAAAAAGGCGGTAAAGGAGCAGGCGGCGCAGATCGCGCAGGGAGCAAAGGACGCGGCGGCGGAAAAAGTGGACGCGTATCTGGAAAGCTGCACGGAGAGTGACAGTGAGCGCGAAGCTGACAAGCCGAGCATGAAGGATGAGCCGGAAATCTATGAACGGGCGGTGGATGATTTCTTTGCGGCAGTAGATGCCGGAGATAAGGAAAAGATCCTTGCGCAGTTTGCGCCGAATGTGAGAAAAAATGACAAAGATCTGGAAGAAAAATTAGACGAGCTGCTCGCGTTTTATCCGGGGCCAACGGATCGGTGCGAGCGGAACGGAAACGCGTTAGAGGGAGAATATGCTCATGAGTACGGGGATGAGCGCTATAGTGCAAAGGACTGGTTTGCGGTGGTGTCCGGCGGGTTCGGAGAACCCAATGTAGAGGAGGTAAAATACTCTTCCTATGCGTATGAACTGCCGGAGGAAGATGGCGAAAAACACTATGTGAGTTTTCTTGTCGATCATAAAAAAGACTGGGAGATCCTAAGGGTGACGATAGAAAATGACATAAATTTTGTATCCCTGGAGACACTCTACCGGTCACCGGAATTGGATTGACAGAAGCAGAAGATTCGTTTATACTTCACATAGCAGTAAAAATAAGCACAAAGAATGAAATGAGGTGACAAGCATGGACAGTTGCGGTGATGCGTATCGAAGTTGGAGTGACGGAAAAATATGGAAATATTTGAAATGCCAGTTCGCGGATCCTACGGATACTGCGGCTGGTCTGTTCTTGTTGTTTTAAATATTTCTGAAAAATTCTGATCGCTCTTTGCAAAAGGGCGGTCTTTTTTTGTCCTGTTTCCGGTACAAAGAAAGACGCCTCAAACTAAGAAAGCGAGAGCAGAAAGATGAATTTAAATTATGTAAAAGAGATCGCAAAGTGGATGCAGAGCGACAGACCGGTTGCTGAGGTCAGAGAGGAACTTCTGAATTACCATGACAGGGATATTGCGTTCGCGATCGAATCTTTGGATGGCGCGGCACGGAAAAAGGCATTTCAGATCCTGGATGAGGAACGGCTTGCGGATGTATTCTCTTATTTTAAAGATCCGCTGGAATATATGGATGAGATCGGCATGGAGCGGTTTGCGGCGATCGTCAGTGACATGGATTCGGATGACGCGGTCGATGTGTTGGAAGAACTGGACGATGCGACCAGAAAGCGTCTCGCGCCTCTGTTACAGGCGGATGCGAGGAAGGCGATCCGGCTGATCCGCTCCTATGATGAGGATGAGATCGGAAGCCAGATGACAACGAACTTTGTCCGGATCAGTCAGGGAATTTCCGTAAAGCAGGCGACCAGAAGCCTGATCCTGCAGGCGGATAAAAACGATAATATCAATACGATCTATGTCTCGGACGGCGAGCGCCATTATGTCGGGGCGATCGACTTGAAAGACCTGATCACAGCGCGCGAATATGATGATCTGGAAGACATCATCGTGTCCTCCTATCCGTATGTTTTTGCTGAAGAAAAGATCGATGCGTGTGTGGATAAGATCAAGGAATACGCGGAGGACTCCATTCCGGTGCTGGATGAGGAACGAAGGATCGTCGGAGTTATCACGGCAACGGATATCACAGAACTCGTAGATGAGGAGATGGGAGAGGATTATGCCATGCTTGCAGGTATGACGGAGGCTTCGGATCTGGACGAGACAACGTTCCAGAGCATGAAAAAACGTCTGCCGTGGCTGATCTTACTGCTGTTTCTCGGAATGGGCGTCTCCTCCGTGGTCGGTCTGTTCGAGCAGGTCGTAGCCCAGGTGGCGCTGATCGTCTGCTTTCAGTCGCTGATCCTTGACATGGCGGGAAATGTCGGAACACAGTCGCTTGCGGTAACGATCCGCATCCTGATGGATGAGAACCTGTCATTCGGCGAAAAATGGAAATTTATCGGAAAAGAACTGCGGGTTGGAACCTACAACGGACTTTTGCTCGGCGGAATGGCGTTTTTGTTTATCGGGATCTATGTCACGGCAGCGAAGGGAAAAACGCTCGCGTACGCGTTTACAGTATCGGGCTGCGTTGGCATCTCGCTTCTTGTCGCTATGATGATATCGAGTCTGGTCGGAGTGCTGACACCGATGTTTTTCCACAAGATCAAGGTCGATCCGGCGGTTGCCTCCGGCCCGCTCATCACGACGATCAACGATCTGGTCGCGGTTGTGACCTATTACGGACTTTCCTGGCTGCTTCTCATCCGTATGTGCGGAATCCACGGCTAAAATAAAGATGGCGGTTGTGCCGGAAAATGAAAACGATTATAATAAAAGCAGGGATACAAACGATAGCGTAAGGAGCAGTTACCTATGGATGAAAATGAACAGAAGGAAACGATGACAGAGCCTGCGGAAGCGGCAGAACAGATGCAGGAAGAAACAAAACAGGAAGACGAAAAAAAACTCACAGAGAGCCTCAGGGTGCGGAAAATCGGCTATATGAAACAGCAGGTCGAAAGACAGCGCGCGGCAGAGGATCTTTTGACCGAGCAGATCATGGAAGAACAGAGGATCCTGGATGAAACGCTCGGAGAGATCGATGACCAGATCGCATGTACGGAAAAGAGCAGAAAATACAACCGGGAAATGCAGGAAGAACTGAATGCCCGCGTGTACGGGATGCATGGGATCAGCGGCGACAAGATCCAGGGAATGCAGGAGAGCAAAAGCGCCTATTACCGCGGCTGTGCGTTTTCACTGTTTTTCCTCTCTGTGATACTCACGCTGCTCTGCGGATTTCTGCATGGATTTTCAGCGGATGTCACATTGTTTATGCTTTGCTATACCGCGATCGAGGGAGCATTGCTTGCAAAGGATGAAAAGAGGAGCCGGTGGCTCGCGTTCCTTTGCAGAGTGCTTTATCTTTTGATGTTCCCGGCGATGATGGTGCTGTTTGTGTGCTATGAGCTGGGATATCCGGAGTATGGACAGTTTCTGCCGTTTATGACAGCAGGCGGTATCGTGATCGTGATCCTTGCGGTGGCATCCGTGTTTTTATACGATCCGTACCGGAAAGACAAGAAACGTCTGCGGACCGCCAGAAACTATATGAGCGATATCGAGAAGCTTGCAAGAAAAGAGATCAACAAAAACAGAAAGATCCGCGACCGGGAAGAGAAAAAAGAACAGAAGGCTGCGGAAAAAAGAGAACAGAAAGAGCAGAAAAAAAAGCTGCGTGAAAAGCGACGAGAAGAAAGAAAACAGAAGCGGGAAGAACGAAAGAACAGGAAACAGGAACCGTAAGAAAAGGGACTGTCGCATGAAGTGATTCGTGCGTCAGCCCCTTTTTTTTGCATTTCACATGTCAAAATGCACCACTTACTTCATTTTTCCACCACAGGAAAAAGAGTGTGCTAAGATAATGACATCATCGATGATACAAAAAAGGAGGGATCTTGTGAACGTACAGATAAGGGTAGACGAGACAATAACAGAACCATACGCGGTTTTGTATACGCCGGAACTGAATGAGCAGATAAATGAAATGGAAAAACTGATCCGCGGACACGGGAAGGAGGAATTTTTACTGCTCGAACAGGAGGAGAGATACCATATCGTAAAACCGCAGGATATCTATATGGCACGTTTTGAAGAACAGCAGGTTACACTTTATGGAGAAAAAGAAAAATACCGCTCCAGACAGAGGCTGTATGAAGTAGAAGAAGGACTTGGAAGCGGCTTCATGCGGATATCAAAGACAACGATCATCAACTTAAAACAGATTGACAGCGTGGAACCGTCATTCCGCGGCACGATGATACTGAAATTGAAAAACGGACAAAAAGATTATATTTCAAGAAAGTATCTGCCGGAATTTAAACGTTATATTGGATTGTAGGAGGAAAAAAGATATGTCAGGAAAAGTAATGAAATATTTATTTGGTGGAATTTCATGGGGATGCGTGGTCTCCTGTATCGTCAATGTGATCGGAACTATGGTAAAGGGAAACGCCTGGTTTACCGAGGCGGGACACAGCTATGCGGCACAGGTCGCTGCTGCGGTGCTTGTCGGTGTTGCCTGGGTGCTGCCGTCAGTGATCTATCAAAGTGACCGGATGCCGCGCGTGATGCAGGCACTCATCCACTTTGTGATCGGATTCGGAGTATATTTCCCGACCGCATTTGTGATGGGCTGGATCCCCGGAGATATTTCAACTGGCGCGATCTTTTTGGAAATGCTTCTGATGGCAGCGATGTCATTTGTGATCTGGATCTGTTTCTGCGTTCATTATCGCAGAGAGGCAAAGCAGATCAATGAACAGTTAAAGCAGAAAAAAAATCGTGGAGAACTTTAAGGTAGTGCCAAAGCGTCCCGGATATGTTATGATAACATCAGTCAGAAACAGGAAGGAATGTTTGGATGGAATATGCATTGATCACGGGGGCGACCAGTGGGATCGGTTACGCGCTTGCGGAGTGTTTCGCAAAGGATGGCGTCGGGCTGGTTTTGGTGTCTTCAAGCCTCGAACATTTAAGACAGACAAAAGAGAAAATGGAACAAAAATACGATACGCTGATCGAACTGTATGAGAAAGATCTTTCGCTGCCCCAGGCGGCGGAGGAGCTGTATCAGGAGATTAAGGAAAGACAGACGCCGGTCACGTTTTTAGTAAACAATGCGGGTTTCGGCCTGCTCGGAGCGACCGATGAGATCGATATGGCACAGGAAGAACGGATGCTTCAGCTCAATATGCTGACACCGGTGAAACTGACCAAACTGTTTTTACCGGATATGGAGCGGCGCCAGAGAGGCTATATTTTAAATGTAGCCTCAACCGGCGCGTTCCAGCCGGGGCCGTATAACAGCACTTACTATGCGAGCAAGGCTTTTTTATACAGCTACAGCCGCGCGATATGCAAAGAATTAAAAGAAAAGGGGATCGTGGTGAGCACACTCTGTCCGGGGACGACCGGGACAGGTTTTTTTGTGCGTGCGGGGGTAAAAACGCCGTTTTTCGCAATGAAACCGGAGCGTGTGGCGGCGGCCGCCTATGCGGGACTGCGAAAAGAGCGGGACGTCATTGTACCGGGAGCGTTAAATCAGGTACTTCGGATCGTCCCTGCGGGTGTGAAGTTAAACGCGGTCGCGAAGATGAAAAAGAAGCAGGCAAAGAGCGCAGGGCAGAGAGGAATGTGAAATGGGAAAAAAGATACGGGTCACGGTTTATAACGAGTTCATACATGAACAGGAATATGAAAATATAAGAAAGGTCTATCCGGACGGCATTCATGGCTGCATTGCCGCATTTCTGGAAGAGGAAGCGGATATCACCGTGCGGACGGCGACATTTGAAATGCCGGAACACGGGCTTAGTGAGGAAGTTTTGGCAGACACGGATGTGCTGATCTTCTGGAGCCACGCAAGGCAGGATGAGTTTTCGGATGAAGTCGCGGAGCGTGTGCGGCAGCATGTGCTGATGGGAATGGGACTGCTCGCGCTGCACTCCGCGCATTTTTCCAAGGTATTAAAGAAACTGCTCGGGACCTCCATGACTTTAAAATGGAGACACGGGGACAGGGAGCGTCTGTGGTGTATCGATCCGACGCATCCGATCGCGGCGGGGATCCCGGAGCAGATCGAGATCGGGCAGGAAGAGATGTACGGCGAATATTTCGATATCCCGAAACCGGATGATGTCGTGTTTGCCGGATGGTTTTCGGGCGGAGAGGTATTCCGAAGCGGCTGTACGTTTACAAGAGGCTACGGAAAGATCTTCTATTTTCAGCCGGGACATGAGGAGTATCCGGTTTACTATATGCCGCAGATACAAAAGATCATAAAAAATGCGGTGCGCTATCTGGCACCGGTTCGGCGGGAGAAAAAGCCGGCGGACTGCATCCACGCAGAACAGCCATACGAGAATGGAGAAAAATAAATATGAAATTATCGGTTTTTTATGACCATATCACAGAGGCATGCACGCAGCGGAAACTTCCGGTGCAGGAGGTGCTAAAGCAGGTGCGGGACGCAGGGATCACCGGCATCGAGATCAACCTCTCACAGCTGCTCGATAAAAAAGAAGAGATCTTAGAGAACTTTCGGGACGCGGATCTTTGTATCAGCAGTATCTATGAATTTTATGACTGGGGAAACCAGGGGGATCTAAGCCACGGCAGAAAACAGGTGGAGACCGCGTATGAGGTCGGAGCGGGAAAGATCCTTGTTGTGCCGGGCTTTGTCTCGGCGAAGGAAGCGGCGCAGTTTCGCCGGAAGAACCATTCTTACAAAGAACTTGCCGCATGCATGGCACAGAATGAAAAGATACGGAAAATGGAGAAGAATTTGTCCGAGCTTGTCTTTTATTCGATGGAACTTGCGGAGGACGAAAAGGCAGTCGCGGTGACGCTTGAGGATTTTGACGGGAAACTTGCGCCTTACGCAACCGCAAACGGACTGTTATATTTTATGGAGCATGTGCCGGATCTCAAATATACCGTGGATACCGGAAATTTCGCGTTCAGTGATGAGGACGCCTGGGAAGGATACGAACAGTTAAAGTCCTATGTCGTGCATGCGCACTGCAAGGACCGTGGCGAGGAAAAAAAGCTGCGCTACTGGAACTGCAGGGTGAACCGGGGGCTTGCCACCGTACCGGTCGGAAGCGGCTATATGCCGGTCGCACGGATCGTGGAAGATCTGCTTGACCGGGGATATGACGGCTATTTCGCGATCGAGCATTTCGGTGCGAAGGATCAGCTCTCCTGCATCAGAGAGTCCGCGAAGTATCTAAAGAATGAGATCAGATGGCAATAAAAAGCAAAGAAACTGAGAGAGAACTATGAAATTTTATTTGGCTCCCTTAGAGGGAATTACCGGTTACATTTATCGAAACGCGCAGCATGATTTTTTTGGCGCAGGGATTGACAAATACTTTATGCCGTTTCTGGCGCCGCATACGAAGCGCAGTTTCAACGCGAAGGAAAAAAATGACATTCTGCCGGAGCACAATGCGGGGATGTACGCCGTTCCGCAGATCCTTACAAACAGTGCCGCGGATTTCCTTCGGATTGAAAAAGATCTTGGCGCGTTCGGCTACCGGGAATTAAATATCAATCTCGGCTGTCCGTCCGGGACGGTGGTGTCCAAAGGGCGTGGCGCGGGTTTCCTGGCTTCGCCGGAAAAACTCGATCAGTTTTTGGAAGAGATCTTTTCAAAGACAGAGGCGAAGATTTCCTTAAAGACCAGGATCGGGATGGAGGAACCGGAGGAATTTTTCCGGCTGCTTGAGATCTATAACAAATATCCGCTGGAAGAGCTGATCGTTCATCCGAGGGTGCAAAAAGAACTGTACCGCGGGACACCGCACTATGAAACCTTCCGTTACGCGATGGAGCACAGCAAAAATCCGCTCTGCTATAACGGAGATCTTGTGTCAGTGGATAGTTATGTAAATCTGCTTACCGACTGGGAGAAGGAGCAGGCGTGTGACCGGGCAAAGGTTACGTCGGTCATGGTCGGACGCGGAGTGTTAAAAGATCCGGCGCTGATCGAAAAACTGGCGGCATATGCATCCGGGGAAGCGTATGGAACAGACGCAAAAAAGAAGCTGCCCGCGTTCCATGACAGACTGGTTGCAGATTATGGGAAAGAATTTTCCGGGGATCAGAATGTGCTCTTTAAGATGAAAGAACTCTGGTCTTACCTGATCGTCCGGTTTCCAGGAAAAGAAAAAGAGGCGAAGGCGATACGGAAAGCAAAACGGCTGGAAGAATACCAGGCGGCGGTGCGGCGGGTATTTTCGGAGTAGCGGATGTTCATTTGACTTTTTTCGGAAGAAAAAAGCGGAGTATGAAGCCGGAGTGCAGGAAGGCATTCAAAAAGGGCGTGCATCTGGCTTGGCATGGGAAAAGACAACGAACAGGATGAGATCTTTAAAAATCAGGTCAGTATCATAAGGCAGCTGGCGGATAAACAGTCCTGCATTGTGGTAGGGCGCTGCTCCGACTACATTTTGCGGGAGCGTGAGGACTGCATGCATGTATTCATCTATGCATCGTATGAGCACCGGATGAAAAACTGCGTGGAAAGTCTCGGCATGACAGAGGCTGAGGCAAAGAAAATGATCGCTAAGGTGGATAAGGCGAGAGACGTTTACCATAAGACATACGCGGGATTTCTGCCGGGAGATTTCCGTTACAAGGATGTAAAAAGGCGGAGGCGATAGCAGTGAGCATCTTCGAATATGACGAGGAAAGAGAAAAAGAAAAACTGCGGAAAGCAGAGTATGAGGCAGGTCAGAAGAATGGAATAAAAGCGGAGCAGGAACGTTTTAAGTGTTTGTCGGAAAAAATGCAGGCGGATCAGCGGATCGAGGAACTCCTGCGGGCAACGACAGATCTGGAATACCGGGATAAACTGTATCTGGAATATGATATACCGGAAGAAAAGTATGCATTAAAATAGGAAGACGGCAGGAGTATGTCAGATAAAAACGCAGCGAAATGGCAAGTCACATACTTTTTCACTGCGTTTTTACATCCCTAAAGCGTATACTGCTTTACCTTAAAATGCCCATGATCGGTGTCTAAGATCACAAAAGAATTTGGCTCACCTCTGCCTTCACTGACGCTGCCCGGATTTAAATAAGTCACACCCTGACGTTCAAAAAGTGTATAATGATGTGTGTGACCGAAGATGACAAGATCCGTGTCATCGGCAAGCCGTGACAGGCGGTTTAAATCATGGATCAGGGAAATGGAGATCCCGTCGATGTGGAAAGAGAGAACTTCCTGCATATCGGCGGCATAGCTGCTCCAGTCACAGTTGCCCCTTACCAGGTAGGAAGGGAGATTCAACTGGAAAATGGCGCGGTAACAGGCTTCGCTTCCGATATCCCCGGCGTGGATCAAATAGTCACATTTTTTTAACGCATCCCCTGCGGCATCCGGAAGGGAGCCGTGCGTATCAGATATAACCCCAATTTTCATAAAGAGACCTCCGTAACAAATAGTCTGACATACTTTTTATTGTAGAGGTTTTTGTGGAAAAAATCAATCATGTTTTGGAGGAAACAGACAATGGAGACGCAAAGACTTTAAAAGCATTTATTGAAGGTTTGGAAAAAAAGGAATATAATATGGAAGATATTGAACCGATTTTCCGGAAACTCAGTGAATACCGGAGCGCAATGCGCAGGGCGCGTGACGCGCGGAGGGTGTACACAGAGGCGAATATTCTGGAAGAACTGGATTCTTAGGATAAAAAGTAAGGAAGATAATTTGTATGAGTGAGACAACAAAAAATAATCCGCTTGGAACCGAGCGGGTCGGAAGCTTAATGGTGAAATTTGCGGTGCCGAGCATTATCGCGATGCTTGTCGGCGCACTTTATAACATTGTGGATCAGCTGTTTATCGGACAGGCCGTCGGAACGCTTGGAAACGCGGCGACCAATATCGCGTTTCCGCTTTCCACATCCTGTATCGCGTTAGCGCTGTTATTCGGGATCGGTGGTGCGTCCAATTTTAACCTCGCCATGGGAGAGGGAAGAAAAGAAGAAGCGGCGTCCTATGCAGGAAATGCGGCGGTACTTCTGATCGGAAGCGGGCTTGTACTTTTTCTTGTGACACAGCTTTTTTTGACACCGTTACTCGCCTTTTTCGGAGCGCCGGCGGATGTTATGCCCTATGCGAAAGTTTATGTGCGCATCACATCGATCGGTTTTCCGTGCCTGATTCTGACAGCGGGAGGCTGTCATCTGATCCGTGCGGACGGCAGTCCGAAGATGTCCATGATCTGCAATCTGATCGGGGCAGGGATCAACACTGTGCTGGATGCGATCTTCGTACTCGGATTCCGCTGGGGAATGGCAGGAGCAGCGCTCGCGACGATCATCGGGCAGATCGTATCCGCAGCAGTCGTCATTTATTATCTGGCGCACTATAAGACCGTACATCTCGGGAAAAAACAGCTGAGTGTAGAGAGCAGATGTGCAGTGAATATCATGGCGCTTGGCACGGCGTCCTTCTTTAATCAGGTCGCGATGATGATCGTGCAGATCGTTTTAAACAAATCTCTGACCCATTACGGGGAACTCTCAGAATATGGCGCGGCGATCCCGCTTGCCTGCGCGGGCATCGTCACAAAAGTCGGCCAGCTGTTCTTCTCGGTGATCATCGGAATTTCCCAGGGAACACAGCCGATCGAGAGTTTCAATTACGGCGCGAAGCAATTTGGAAGAGTGCGGGAGGCGTACAATCTCGCAGTCCGCGCGGGCGCGATCATTTCCGTGGTATCCTTTTTGATCTTCCAGGTATTTCCGGGTGAGATCCTTGCGCTGTTTGGAACCGGAAGTGACGCGTATTTCAAATTCGGGATCAAATTTTTAAGAGTATATCTGTTTTTTACCTTTGTGAACTTTTTACAGCCGATCACATCGACATTTTTTACTTCGATTGGAAAACCGCAGAAAGGAACCTTTCTGTCACTGACGAGGCAGATCGTATTTTTGCTGCCTCTTACACTGATATTGCCGCTTTTTGTCGGCATAGACGGGATCATGTATGCTGCACCGGTCGCAGACTGCCTTGCAGCAGTCATAGCGATCACGATGGCAGTAAAAGAATTTCGTGAAATGAAAAAGCTGGAAGCTTAATCCTTTAAAGGATTGCCCTGACCGTCCACTTTGATGGAGCCGCAGAGGATCATGATTCCTTCCACGAGTCCCCAGATACTGATACCGAATACGATCAGTGCGCCGATACCGAAACAGGAAAGAAGGATGCCGACAATCGTGCATACCAGCTGGATCACAGCTTTTGTTGTATAGCCGAGATAGAAGTTATGTACACCGAAAGAACCGAGAAAAATGCCAAGCAGTCCGGCTGCCATTTTGGATTTCGCGTTCGGGTTGGTGTTAGCATCCGGCATAAGGGAAACACCACAATTTAAACATACGGTACTGGTCTGTGGAACCGGTTTGCCGCAGTTCGGACAAAAATTATTGCCCTGTCCCTTCGGGCAGCCACATTTTACACAGATGACAGCATCGTCTGTCTGATAAGATGATCCGCAGTTTCTGCAAAAATACATATAAAATCCTCCTTGAATGTAAAAAAATTTCATAACTGTAGTTGTAATCATATCATTTTTGGAGAGGACTGTAAACAAGTGCGGTGCGAAAGTAAAAAATATTTAAGAATTGGTCGAAAAAACAAAAACGGAAAGAGGAAAATTATGACAGGTCAGATCAAAGATCAGATACGATATGAAGATGACGCGGTGCTTGTGTGCAGAAAACCGGCAGGCATTCCGGTGCAGACCGCGAGAGCGGGACAGCAGGATATGGTAAGCCTGCTAAAAAATTACCGGGCGGCAAAAAAAGAGGAGCCGTATATCGGTCTGGTGCACCGGCTTGACCAGCCCGTGGAGGGGATCATGGTATTCGCGAAAACCAAACAGGCGGCGGCAGCGCTTGGCGCACAGGTTGGCGCACGCAGTGTGGATAAGAATTATTATGCGGTCATATGGGGAAAAATGAAGGAAAAAGACGGAGAACTCTGCGATCATCTGTCAAAGGACGGGCGGACGAACTGTTCCCGTGCGGTAAGCGAAAATACACCGGGCGCGAAGCGGGCGGAACTTTCCTATCATACGGTGGCGGAAACGGAAGAAAAGAGCCTGCTTTTTATCACATTAAAGACCGGGCGGCATCATCAGATCCGTGTGCAGCTGTCACATGCCGGTCATCCGATCTACGGGGACGGCAAATACGGAGCCAGAAAAGAGAGCGGGTATCTGCCGCTTGCGCTCTGCTCCTGCAGGCTTGGGTTTGTGCATCCGGTGACAAAGAAAAAGATGGAGTTTGAGATCCGCCCGGAGGGAAAGGCGTTTTTTGAATTTTTCCCGCCGGAAGAAAAATGACAGGATAGAGCATGGAAAATGCGGGCATACTGAAGGTATGAAAACGTATGAATCAAAGTTGCTCTGGAAAAAAATATTAAAACTTGCTGGAATCACGACAGGGGTATATGTTGGCGTACGCTTCTTTTTACCGCTCGTGATTCCTTTTTTTGTGGCATTCGCACTGGCGGCGCTTTTACATGGCGCAGCCGCAAAGATTGAAAAGAAAGCGGGAAAGGGAAAACGCGCGCTCCGTCTTTTTTTGTTCTTTTTCTGTTTCCTGCTCACAGTCTTTGGCGGCCTGCTTCTAATCTACGGGCTGGCGGTGCAGGTAAAGCGCCTGTGCCTTAATTACGGAAATCTGTGTGCGGTGGGAAGAGACTGCTGGCGGGACTGCTGCGCGCGGCTTGAAGTGTTGAGCGGAATTGAGGCGGAACAGATCAATGCGGTCATCTGTGAGAAGGCGGTCACGTTTTGGAAGAAGGGACAGGATCAGGTGATGGCGTGTATGTTTGAGCGGTCGGTCAGCAGTATCCGGTGGATGCTGCATGCGGGCTGGATTATGCTCGTGATCTCCGTGGCAACACTTTTAATCTTCCTTGATTACGACGGGCTTGTGCGGCGGTTTCAAAATTCCGGGATCGGAAATGTGGCAGGGCACATCGCGGGCAGACTGAAAACCGCAGGAGGCTCCTATCTGAAAGCGCAGCTCATCATCTGGCTGTGTGTCAGCGCGATCTGTGTAACCGGGCTGTTTCTCACCGGAAATTCCTATGCGCTCCTGGCAGGGATCGCGATCGGAGTTTGTGACGCGCTGCCGTTTCTTGGAACAGGAACGGTATTTATCCCCTGGATGATCTTAGAAGTGCTTCAGGGAAAATACGGACTTGCCCTATGGTATCTCGGCATCTATCTCGCCTGTTCCATTACGCGGGAAATGTTAGAGCCAAAGCTCGTGGGCGGCGGGATCGGGGTGCATCCGGTCTGCGTGCTGATGAGCATCTATATCGGGATCAAGGTGTATGGGGGAGTCGGTGTGATCTTCGGGCCGCTCTCGGCGTTCCTGATCTGGGAGATCTATAAGATGACGACGGAGGAAGCGGATGCATCCGCATGACCATCATTTTCCTCGTCGCCGTTGCAAAAAAAATCCCCGGTCACGAAATCGGCTCGTGACCGGGGAATCAGTCTGGACGGATAATTATTTGTTGCTTCTTCTCCAGATGTGCATTTTTTCAGCTTCTTTGATCAGTTCATCACGGAACTGCGGATGCGCGATGGAGATCAGCGCTTCCGTACGCTGCCATGCAGAGAGACCCTTTAAGTTTACTTTACCGTATTCGGTAACTACATAATGGGTGTTTGCACGGGTATCGGTAACGATAGAACCGTTGTCTAAGGTCGGCAGGATTCTGGATTTTAACTGTCCGTCCTTGGTTGTAAAGGTGGAGGAGCAGCAGATGAAGCTCTTTCCGCCCTTGGACAGGTAAGCGCCGAGTACGAAGTCAAGCTGTCCGCCGGCTCCGCTGATCTGCTTGATTCCTGCGGATTCCGCATTGACCTGACCGAACAGATCGATATTTACCGCGTTGTTGATGGAGATAAAGTTATCCAGCGCGGAAATAGAGCGGATATCGTTTGTATAGCTTACTGGAGCACTCATCATTTCAGGGTTGTCATCCAGGTAGTCGTACATCTTCTTGGTACCGCAGCCAAAACCGAAGGTCTGGCGGAAACGGTCGATGTTCTTCTTAGAACCGTTGATCTTTCCGGCTTTTGCGATATCAACGAAAGCGTCAACGTACATCTCAGTATGTACACCGAGGTCTTTTAAGTCGGATTCCGCGATCAGGGAACCAACCGCATTTGGCATACCACCAATACCGAGCTGTAAGCAGGCACCGTTTGGAATCTCTTCTACGATCAGTTTCGCAACAGCCTTATCGACATCAGTTGCAGGACCGCCTGCACCCATCTCAGCGATCGGGTCATTCGGGCCTTCTACGATCATATCAACCTTGGAAATATGGATGCTGTTCTCGAAACCACCGAGGCAGCGCGGCATATTTTCATTTACTTCAACGATGATCTTCTTAGAATTTTCACAGACAGCCATCATATGGGAAGCGTTCGGTCCGAAATTGAAATAGCCGTGCTTATCCATCGGAGCTACCTGGAACATTGCAACATCGTTTTTGCAGTCCAGATCGTAGTAGTAACGTGGAAGCTCGGAATAACGGATCGGAGCATAGTAAGCGAATCCTCTGCTGATGTATTTACGTTCAATACCGGACATATGCCAGGAGTTCCAGGTGAAGTGCTCACCGGCATCTTCACGCTCAAATACAGCGAGCGGTTTTAAAAGGATACCGCCGCGAAGCTTTACATCCTTTAACTCATCCGTACGTTTTGCAAGGGCCTTATCCAGCGCATTTGCAGTGGCGTTACACCATCCGTAGTCCACCCAGTCGCCGGACTGAACGACTTTTACGGCTTCATCCGCTGAAACCAGTTTCTGTTTGTATTCCTGTGAATAATCCATGAAAAACCTCCTTAAATTTCAACTCATAGTCTGAAAAAGTCAGATTGTTAAATTTTTACCATACTCGTATAGTATCACTTTATGGCGAAATTTACAAGCGTACGGTCGGGGAAATTTCTGGAAACAGACGGCTGTTCCTATAGAAAAACATAAAAATATCCCCCCCGGTGGCTTGTGGCAGAAAAAAAAGCGTTTTATACTTTTTGAAAGAAGTAATTGAGAAATTGTTTCACAAAGAAAAGAATCAGGAGAACATTTATGCATATTCCGGACAATTATCTAAGCCCATCCACCTGCGCGGTCCTAGGGACGGCAATGGTTCCGGTGTGGGCGGTTTCTGTAAAAAAAGTAAAAGCGGAGATCCCAAAGGAGAAGATCCCGCTCCTCGGTATCGGGGCGGCGTTTTCATTTCTTGGGATGATGTTCAATATCCCGCTTCCCGGCGGTACGACCGGCCATGCGGTGGGAGGAACGCTTATCGCTGCGCTCTGCGGCCCGTACGCGGCATGTATTTCCGTGACGATCGCGCTGCTCGTACAGGCGCTGTTGTTTGGGGACGGCGGGATCCTCGCATTTGGCGCGAACTGCTTTAACATGGCATTTGTCCTGCCGTTTGTAGGCTATATGGTTGCCCAGGTGCTGAAACATTACCTGAAGGGAAAACATGCGGATTCCATCGCTTACGGGATCGGCGCGTATTTCGGGATCAACGCGGCGGCACTTTGCGCGGCAATCGAGTTTGGCGTTCAGCCGCTCTTATTTACGGATGCGGCAGGAAAAGCGCTGTACTGTCCATATCCGCTCGGCGTGGCAGTCCCGGCGATGATGATCGGGCATCTGACCGTTTTTGGCGCGGCGGAGGTGATCTTTACGGTTGCCGTGCTCGTGTTCATGAAAAAGGCGGCACCGGACACCCCCTATGTGAAAAAGAGCCATGCGGTACGCCCGGTGTATCTGCTCCTTACGGCGCTCATCGTGCTTACGCCGCTCGGTCTGCTTGCGACCGGTACCGCCTGGGGCGAATGGGGAATGGATGAGATCGCGGAAGTGGTATCCGGTGGAAAAGCGCTCGGCTACACGCCTGCGGGCATGGCGGACGGAATGGATTTTTCGGCGCTGTTTCCGGATTATACAGTCGCGGGAATGCCGGAGTGGCTTGGCTATATCCTGTCGGCAGTGATTGGCGCGGCACTCGTGATCATTATTTTTAAACTGATCGGAAGTTTTAAGAAAAGTAAGGTCGATTTTGATTGAAAAAACAGACAGAACTCCCGGAATGGATGACACAGACAGAAGATTATGTGCCATCGCGGGATAAGGACAGCTTTCAGAAGAAAACATCAGGGCAGCTTTTAAAGCTGCTTGCAAGAATAAGGATGCAGACGGTCCGGCGGAAAGAAAAAGAAATTTCCGCCGGGATCAGTCTGCTTTTGCTGTTTGTGACGGTGTTACTCACCGTATGCGCGCACGGCTTACGTTTCCCGGTCACAGTCCTTGGGCTCATGATCGTACTGCTCGCGGCATTTTCCGGCAAAGATATCCGGCAGATCCTTGTGGAAACGCTGACCGGAGTGGGATTTTCCCTGGTATTTACACTTCCGGCGGCGTTACTTGGAAATGTGTATTCCATGCAGGTGATCGCCACAAAGACCGCGGTCACGGTAATGGCAGTCGCCATGTTAAACCATGCGGTGCGCTGGAATAAGATCTGTGCTTCGTTGAGCCGGTGCCATCTGCCCGATACGTTTCTGTTTGTGTTTGATATGACCGTAAAGTATCTGGTCGTGCTCGGGCGCAGCTGTAAAGAACTTCTGGATGCGCTGACGCTCCGCTCGGTCGGGAAAAATCCGGATAAGAAGCGCGCGGCAGGAGGGATCCTCGCAGTCACCTATCTGAGATCACAGCGGATGGCGGAGGAAACCTATCTTGCCATGCACTGCAGAGGGTATGACGGAACTTACCGTTATTATATGAAACATAAGAAAAACCGGTGGGATCTTCTGCCGGTTGGTCTGCTTGCCGCAGAGATCGTACTTTATATTATGGAAGGAGCGTATTTATGATCACCTTAAAAGATATCTGTTTTGCGTATGAAGACCGTCCGGTCTTAAAACATATCGACCTTCAGGTAGAAGCGGGAGAGACCGTGATGTTAGAAGGCCCGAACGGCTGTGGGAAATCAACGCTGATCCGTATCTTAAACGCGCTTGCGTTTGCGGATCTTGGAACCTATGAGTTTGACGGGGATATCATCGATGAAAAGAGCATGAAGAAAGAGAGCTTTGCGAAAGCATTTCACCAGAAGATCGGTTATGTGTTTCAGAATCCCGAGGCACAGCTTTTCTGCGCAAGTGTAGAGGAAGAGATCGCGTTTGCCCCGATGCAGATGGGACTTCCGGAGGAGGAAGTAAAAAGACGGGTAGAAGACTGTATCGCGCTTTTAAACCTCGGATCCCTGCGGGACCGCGCGCCGTATTATCTCAGTACCGGAGAAAAAAAGAAAGTGGCGATCGCATCAATACTTTCCATGAACCCGAAAGTTCTTGTGCTGGATGAACCGTTAAGCGGGCTGGATACAGAGACCGAAGAATGGCTTACCGGTTTTTTGCTGCAGTTAAAAAAATCCGGCAAAACCATGATCATAGCAACGCATAATCATAAGTTTGCCGGGACGGTTGCGGACCGTATCGTTTTCATGGACCGGGATCATCACATCGATCACATCTGGAAACGGGACACAGACCTATAAAATAACCTTGCGCATGTAACGCTTGTGAAGGGTATCGATCATCTTTTCATCCGGTTCAAAAGAGATGATGTGGATCGTGTTGTTGTCACGGTATACGACATCATAGATCTTTGCGTCCGGTCTGCCGGATACGGCTTTTAATTTCTTTACATCGCTGTTTCCCCTGTACTGATTCAGCTCTCCGGAACCCTGCGGAGCGATCAGGATCAGCTCATCGAGGTCGATCTTTGCAACTTTCTTTCTTTTTCTTTTCGCCTTGATCTTGTCGATGTCGAGTTCGCCCTCGATATAGGTATATTCATACTCCATATCGCAGGAACCGTGCATAAAGTAGGCAAAAACCGCAAACAGCACGGTCGGAACAAAGAGTCCGAGCGGAGAAAAGAGAATGGTTCCAAGTGCGCTCAATATGGTAAGCGCAATGAGCAGATACTGCGCGAACAGCTGTCCGTAGGACGGCCGTTTTTTGATCATAACGGTATTTTCAAAAATACTCATAAAAAAATCCTGTCCTTTCCTTCTGGTATAACTTACTGAGAGCATTATATACTTTTTTTGCGTTTTATTCCAGTAAAAAAAGTATAAACAAATGGGGAAGCTGGATTTTTTAGCTTATTTAGTATATATTAAGTAGTAGATTTACAGGCAGACGAAATGGAGGAGACTATGAAGCCATATCATGTTACAGGGGATGCTCTCTCGGTGTTTAAAGAGGGAATAAGCAGAGAATGGGTGATGACAAACGGGATCGGAGGCTATGCTGGCAGCTCCGTCATAGGTGCGCATACCAGAAAACATCACGGTTATCTGATCGCGAGTCTGCATCCGCCGGTGGAACGTTATGTGATCCTGTCGAAAGTTACGGAGCGCTTTACGAGCGGCGGAGCGGTTTTTGATTTTGAAACATCGCAGCGTGGAGAAAATTACAAAGAGGGCGGATTTCGGAGCGAATGTGTCGAGGGACAGAAATATCTGAAAGATTTTGCCTATGACGGACTGGTGCATTTTTCGTATCAGGCGGGAGACTGCAGCGTGGAGAAGACGCTGTGCTTTGAGCATGGGAAAAATACGATCGCGGTTTCCTACGAGATCACGAATAACGGAGCGGACGCGGTTTTCTATTTCACACCGCTTTTTAATTACCGCGCGCATCATGATGGCAGCAGTGTTTCGGATCTGAAATTCGAGACGCGTCATACCAGACATCATATGTACCTGACACCGGAAAAAAATAAAGAGATAAAAATCAGGCTGATCGCGACGGACGGAGCAGTGGTAGAGCGGGAACAGCGTTTTGACGAAAATATGCAGCTGCAGACGGAGATCAATGTGGAGGCAGACTGCATCGATAACAATTTTACGCCGTATGAAGTAAAGTATACGGTTCCGGCCGGAAAGAAAAGAAAGATCGCGCTTATCTGTACGATCGAGGCGTCCTACAACCGCAATGTGGAGGAGACCATCGAAAATGAGTACCGCCGTCTGAACGGGATCATAAAAACGGCAGGGTACAGGGATCAGTTCGCGAATACGTTAGTGCTTGCGGCGGATCAGTTTTTAGCTTACCGCCAGTCCACCGGGCTTACTACCGTGCTTGCGGGTCTGCCGTGGTTTACGGACTGGGGTAGGGATACGATGATCGCCCTGACCGGACTTACGCTTGCGACAAAGCGTTTCGACGAGGCGAGGGATATCCTTACGACCTTTGCGATGTATGTAAAAGACGGACTGGTGCCGAATATGTTCCCGGATGAGGGAACCGAGCCGCTCTACAATACCGTGGACGCGTCCCTGTGGTATTTTTATGCGGTGCATAAATTTCTGACTTACAGCGATACGCCCAAAAATTATGCCTATGTGAAGGAACATATCTATCCGAAACTGAAAGAGATCATAGAGGCATATAAGAACGGAACGGGATTTTCCATTTTTATGGATGAGGACGGACTGATCTCGGCGGGAAGCGGACTCGATCAGGTGACCTGGATGGATGTGCGTGTCGGTGACTGGGTGGCAACACCGCGCCATGGAAAGCCGGTCGAGATCAATGCGCTCTGGTACAACGCCTTAAAGGTGATGGAGAGCCTTTCGGTCTATTATGACGAGGATCCAGAGCCGTATCATCTGCTTGCGGAGCAGGTGCGGGAATCCTTTAACCGTGAGTTCTGGAATGAAGAAAAAGAATGTCTCTACGACGTGTTAGAGCCGGATAAAAAGGATGATAAGGTGCGCCCGAACCAGATCTATGCGGTATCGCTGCCTTATACCATGATGTTTAAGGAAAGAGAAAAGCGCGTGGTCGAAAAAGTAAAAGACGAACTCTATGCGGGCTGCGGACTGCGCTCCCTTGCGCCGGAGGATCCGGATTATCACGGGGTATACAGCGGTTGTCTCGCAAAGCGTGATGCGGCATATCACCAGGGAACGGCATGGGGATTTTTACTCGGCGGATTTTTCACCGCGTATATCAAAGTTTACGGACATTCCGCGCAGACGATGGAACGTGTAAAAGAAATGCTTTTGCCGGTGCAGAAACATCTGACGAAGGGATGTGTGGGAACGATCGCCGAGATCTTCGACGGAAACGCGCCACATACCTCCCGTGGCTGTTACGGGCAGGCATGGAGCGTGGGAGAGATCTTGAGAGCTTATACGGAAGACATCCTTCCATTTTTATAAAGAATATCAAAAAAGCGCTGTCCTGTGGTTTCCCAGGTGGCGTTTTTTTTGGCGTTTTTATAGCCGGCTTCTGCAATCGAAGAAAGTCTTTGTTCATCGGAGAGCAGGGAAAAGATCTGCTGCGGCAGCAGTTCCATGTGATCCGTGTCATAAAAGACGAGATCCGTTCCGTCCTGATAGAGCCGGGTCAGCATATCGCTTCTGTCTGTGACTGCAACGCTTTTGTTTAACATGGCGGACGGGATCCGGTCATGAGATCCGTTTTTAAATAAGGGCATGATGTTTAACGTGATCTTCGCGTCAGCCATCAGGGAAAAGGTATCCGCGTATGGAACACTCTCATGAAAGGACACATTGCCGCCGGATAAAGGTGGCATTTTTTCCCAGTCGCCACCGTAAACGGAGAGTGGAACACCGGCATCGGAGAGCGTGCGGATCAGTTTTTCACGCAGAAACGCCCGTATGTAGGTGTCCGCGAGAAAATATGCCTGCATGTGAAGCGGAAAATTTTCGGCGATCAGGCTGTCTGTTTCCGGGATCAGATCAGTTACGGCGTCTTCTAACGTGAGGCGTGGATCCAAAAGCATGCGGTCGATCAGTTTTTTGATGTCCGCCGCGAGAAAAGGCGGACAGTGCTCGATCGCATCGTAGACTTCAGCGGGCGAAGTGTAGGTGCCTAGGAACAAAACGTCAGTGGAACGCTCTGCCATCGGCGGACAGATCGCAGCAGATTCACCAGTCATGGAAACCACATCCACACTTTTGATATGTGGATAATTCTTCAAAATATAGTCGCGGTGGTTGATATCCAGGCAGATCACATGAAAATCCATGAGCTGCTGTTTTAACATATCGTGGTGGTAGAGCGGATGGTCGAGCAGTACATCATAAAACGGGGCTTGGATGTGGTCAAGAAAATAGGAACCGTCATCCATTTTTATTTTGGGAAGATCGGAATTAAATTCAAGCACAGCGTCAAAGGACGCGCCGACGTAGCGTTCGAGATGTTCGATGGGTTCTTCCGAAGCCCTGAAATAAGTGACTTCACACCCGAGCTTTTCAAGCTCGCTGCCCAGACGGTCTTCAAAATAGAGATAAGAGTTGTAACAGACAGATTTTAACGCGCAGATCAGAATCTTTTTCATGAGGATCCTCCTACTAAATTACTATGTATTTTCTAAGAAACAGCATAGCATAACTGAAATAAGTTTGCTATACTTATTACAGATTGAGGCGTGCGCTCCTGGCACGCAGGGAAACGGAGGAAAAAGATTGGCGAAACAGGCGAGCTGCGATACCTGCAGCAATTATGTGTATGACGAGGAGGAAGACGCTTATCTGTGCGAAGTGAGCTTTGACGAGGATGAGATGGCACACTTTCTGTTACATCCGCACTTTGAGTGTCCGTATTATTCCTATGATGACGAGTACCGCATTGTGCGTCATCAGATGTAAAAAAGGTTGTAATTTAAAATACCGGATGGTATGATTAGGTGCTGATAATCAAAAGCAGGACAAGGAACAGGTGTACAAAGTATGGAAAATAAGTTTTGTTTCTTAAAAGGGCTGGTAGAATGTGAATCCGGCCGGATTCAGGACTGCAACATGAAGAGACTGAATAAATGTCCGTTGGAAGAAAAAAAGGAAGAACCGAAAAAACCGGTACAGCAGGCATTCTGCTATCTGAAAGGACTGGTGGACTGTGAGCCGTGTGATGTGCAGGACTGCAATATCAAACGGGTCAGGGAATGTCCGAGAAACAAGTAGGAAATAAGTGAAAAAGGGGAGGCACAGCCGCAGGGAAGCGGTTTGTGTCTCTTTTTAAAACGCAGTTTTTTTAGAAAAATGCGGTAAAACTATTGCCATTTTTAACTTAAAAAAATATACTGGAATTTATAGGGAATGAAGGAGGAATTGTGGCATGAAAGCATTTGTCGGAACCGGGCACGGAAGCCCGAAGGATGCTGTGGCACAGGCAACACAGGGGCTTAGTGCACCACAGGCGATTTTGTTTATGGCACCGTATGATATGGCGGGGGAAGTTGCGGCGTTGCTTACGGCAGCTTATCCGGATACGCCATCGATCGGAACGATCGGAACCAAACTTGTAAATGGACAGGTCAGTGATACCAATGTTGCGGTACTCGGGCTGTTTGAGGACGCGAAGACGAGCCTTGGCGTGATCGAGCATATCAGTGCATGTCCGGTTGCGTGCGTGGGAGAGATCGAGCGCAAGGTTTCACAGGTATCTCCGGGCAGGGACGATACCGTCTGCATCGAATACTGTACCGGTGCGGAGGAAAAACTCGTGACGACATTTACAGCCTGCCTTGAGAAAAAGGGGATCAAACTGGCAGGTGGTACGGTATTTGGAGTGCCGGACGGCAAAAAGCCGGTCGTGGCATACAATGGCAGGCTGTATGAGGATGCCTGTGTGTACGCGATCATCAAAAATACAACAGGAAAAGTAAGAGTATATAAGGAAAATATCTATGAGAAACAGTCCGCACAGTCACATTTCGCGACGAGAGTCGATGTGTCAAGAAAGGCACTGATGGAACTCGATGGCAGACCGGCAGCGGAGGTATACAGCAAGGAGCTCGGTGTGCCGCGCGACAAGATCGTGGACAACGTGTTGGTCAATCCGATGGGACGTGCGGTCGGTGACCAGGTATTTATCTCATCGATGATGGGCATGGAGCCGGATGGCACACTGGTCAACTACAAGCGGATCAACAAAAATGACTGCATTTATTTCTTAAGTCTCGGGGATTATAAAGAGACAGAGCAAAGAACCAGAGAGCAGATCAAAAGCGAGATGCCGCGGATCTCACTGGTATTATCGGTGGACTGCATTTATCGCTATCTGCTGTATGAGAAAGAAGGATATTTTAATACATACGCGAAAGACATGGCATCCCTTGGAAAGCATATGGGCGTTGTCGGAGGCGGAGAGCAGTACAATAATCAGCATGTGAACCAGACGATGGTATGTGCGGTATTTGAATAGAGGAGGAATGTTATGTTCGGAAGAAAAAGAGAGGAAGTACAGGAGACGACGGTGCGTACCGCACAGCAGGGAAAGAAAGGCAATGTGAAGGAATATCTGGATTCCATGTCCTATCTGAGCCGTTTTGTCATTGAAAAGAAGGAAGCGCTCGTGGAAGAGGAAATGAAAGCGATCCGCGAGATCGACAAGGTAAAGGATTCCTACACGGAAGTGATCGAGCACAATGCTGCGGTCAGCGACGCGGTAGACGCTTTCCAGACAGAATTCGCGAAGATCGGAGAGATCTCCGGACAGTTCAATGATGTGATCCAGGGCGTTACCACGGTATC
The DNA here is from genome assembly GCA_902363825.1 of Lachnospiraceae bacterium. GTDB lineage: Bacteria > Bacillota > Clostridia > Lachnospirales > Lachnospiraceae > Roseburia_D > Roseburia_D yibonii. The sequence goes on along the minus strand of CABJBK010000012.1, from coordinate 39,410 downwards.
GGATGGCGCGATCGAAGACATCCGTGAGTTAAAGGAGAGCTCTGCAAAGGTGGAGGAACAGTTCACTGAGATCGGAAAGATCTACGATGAATTTCAGGCGCGTTTTGATGAGATCCGCGCGACCATGCAAAATATCGTAGGCATCGCAAATCAGACCAATCTGCTCGCGCTGAACGCGTCCATCGAGGCGGCAAGAGCCGGAGAGCACGGAAAAGGATTCGCGGTAGTTGCGGATGAGGTAACGAAGCTCTCGATCGGGATCAAGGAACTGGTTGGAGACGTAAATAAGAGTATGGAAGGTCTGGAGGCAAGTTCGGAGAATCTGACCAGGTCACTGGGTGGCGTGCGCGAAGCGCTCGATGTGTCCCGCACCCAGATGGAAAACACCGAAGAGGTCTTCCAGAAGATCAATCAGTCGGTTTCCGGTGTTGAGGATGTACATCAGGGGATCAATCAGGTCGTAGATCACTGCACGGGCAAGGTAGAGCGGATCCAGAGCAGCATGGATACTCATGAGAAACAGTATGAGCAGGTCAGAACAAATATCGATGACTTAAAGAGTCTCATGACCCAGAAGGGATTCATTTACGAGGACATTTCCAACATGATGGAACAGGCGGAACCGTTGATCAAAAACATTTCCGCGGAACTGGAATAACAGATGCGTTTTTTTCATATATCCGATCTTCATATCGGAAAACAGCTTCACCGCTATTCCATGCGGTCTGAGCAGGAAGACATTTTAAATAAGATCGTCTGCGCTGTGAAAAAAGAACAGCCGGACGCGATCGCAATCGCCGGGGACATCTACGACAAGTCGGTGCCGTCGGCGGAAGCGGTTGCCCTTTTTGATCATTTTCTGACGGTAATGAAGGAGCAGGCGCCACAGGTGCCGCTTCTTATTATTGCCGGAAATCATGACTCGGCGGAGCGGCTCGACTATGCAAGGGAGCTTCTGACCAAAAATCAGGTCTATATCTCCGGGATGCCGCCGCGTACAGAGGGAGAATATTTAAAGAAAGTCACACTGCAGGATGCGTATGGGGCGGTGAATTTTTATCTTATGCCGTTTATCAAGCCGTTTTTCGTCCGGAGCCTGTTAAAGGAAAGTGATACGCTTACCTATGACGCGGCGGTGCGCGGGGTACTTGCGAGAGAACAGATCGACCGCACAGAGCGAAATGTCATTCTCTCCCATCAGTTCTATGTGGCGGGAGGCAGCAGGCCCAAGACGAGTGAATCCGAGATCGCTGTGGCAGGCGGGATTGACGAGGTGGATGTCTCGGTGCTTGCGCCGTTTGACTACGCGGCGCTCGGTCATATCCACAGACCGCAGAAGATCGGAAAGGAGCAGTACCGTTACTGCGGGACGCCGCTCAAATATTCGGTCAGTGAAGAACATCAGGCAAAGAGCATTACCTGTGTGGAGTTAAAAGAAAAGGGAACGGAACCGGTCATAACACAGATCGGGTTAGAACCGCTCAGAGAACTCCGAAGCCTGCGGGGAACACTTTCCGAGGTGCTGTCCCTTGCGACAGAGGAAAATAAGGATGATTTTTTAAGTATCACGCTGACAGACGAGATCGATCCCTATCAGCCCAAGGAACGGCTGATGGAGGTGTACTCCCATATCCTGGAAGTCCGTGTGGACAATGCAAGGACCAGACGGATCTTATCGGAAGAAGTAGAAGAATTAAAGTTGGAGGATCCGGTGGAAGTCTTTGCGCAGTTCTTTGAAAATATGCAGGCGCGTCCGATGTCTGAGGCGGAGAAGCGGGTCATGACAGAGATCTTTGCAAAAGCTGCGGAAGGGGAGGCGAACGGATGAGACCGGTAAAACTTCTTTTGTCTGCGTTTGGTTCTTATGCCACAAAGACAATGATCGATTTTGAACAGGCGAGGCAGGGGATCTTTCTGATCACTGGAGATACGGGTTCGGGAAAGACGACGATCTTTGACGCGATCACCTACGCGCTTTACGGGGAGACCAGCGGCGGTATGCGAAGCGGAAGCATGATGCGCAGCCAGTATGCCGCGGAAGATGAAAAAACCTATGTGGAATTCTCCTTTGAGTATCGGGGCGATGTTTATCAGATCCGGCGGAATCCCGAGTACCGGATCACCAAACATCTGAAGAACGGAAAGATAAAGGAACAGAAGGTGGCGGCAGCAGTCGAGCTGACGCTTCCGGATGGCATGGTATTTCCGGGAAAGAAAAAGGAGACTGACGAAAAGATCGCGGAACTCATCGGACTGGATGTAAAACAGTTTACACAGATCGCGATGATCGCGCAGGGAGATTTCCTGAAGCTTTTGTATACAAAGACCGAGGAACGCAAGCTGATCTTTTCGCGGATCTTTCAGACGACGCTTTATTACCGGGTTCAGGAAGAATTAAAGAAGCGTTTTTTTGCGCTGGATGAAAAATTAAGCTACAACCGCCAGGCAATTTTACAGGAGACCGCAAGGATCCGCTGTATGGATCCGGAGCAAAAGGAACAGCTGCGCGGGCTGGGCGAACATACCCTGCTTCCGGTGGAGGAATACTGCGCACTCACCGGGGAAATCTGCAGGCGCGGCAAAAAGGAAGAAAAAGAAGAACAGAAAAAGTTAGAGACCGTGCAGGGTGCCGTGCGGGAACTGACGGGAGCGCTTGCGAAAGCACTGGAACAAAAGAAATTAAAAGAGCAGCTGATGGAGGCGCAGACGCAGCTTGCGGAGCAGGAACAGAGAGGCACGCTTCTTGCGGAGGCAAAACAAAAGACAGCGGAAGACCGAAAGAAGCAGGAGCCGGAGCTGTTAGAACAGCAGGTTGCCGCAAAACAGGCACTGGAACGCTTTGACGCGCTGGAAGAAAAAGTGAAGGCGGAACAGAAAGCAAAAGAAGCGCTTGCAGCCGCGAAAGAAGCGTTTGCGGCATTGGAAGAAAAAGAAAAGAAATTAAAGGAAACGTACGAACTTTCGCAACAGAAGCTACAACAGCTGCAAAATACAGAGAGCAGACTGGCGGAGGCAAGGGAAAAAGAGCGGATCTGCGCACAGAGCTGCCAGGAGATCCGTGAGTTAAGGGAAGGCAGCCGGCAGTGGGAACGGGAACAGAAAAGGGAACAGAAATGCAGGGAAAAACTGCTTTTTGCGGAGCAGGAAGCAAAGCGGCTTATTTACCGCTATGAGACGGATTATGAGCAGTTCCTTTTTGCGCAGGCAGGCATTCTGGCGGAGCATCTTAACGATGGAGAACCATGCCCGGTCTGTGGAGCAACGGAGCATCCGAAGCCCGCGAAACTAAGCGCTGGCGCACCGTCGGAAGCCTGCATCCGAAAAGAAAAAGAAGAGAGCGAGCAGGCGAAAAAAGAAAGAGAACAGTGTCATCTCGCGTTTGTGGCACAGGGCGAAAAAACACAGGCTGCCAAAAACAGGTGTGAGGAACAGTGGAAACGGTGTGTGGAGGCATTAAAAGCCCAGGAGCAGGATGTTACGGATGCCGCCGGGCAAATGCCGGATACCGGACAGATCGAAGCACTTTTGAAACAGACGGGAAAGCTGGAAGCGGAGGCGCATGAAAAAGCCGAAGCCGCAAGGAAGGAAGATCTTGCGCGGATACAGCTGCAAAAGCAGGCGGAAGAACAAAAAGAACAGCTTGCGGCGCTTGCCGCAGAGGTTGAGACAGAGCGAAAGGCGGAAACTTCGCTGGAGCTTGCGTGGCTGGAAAAACAAAAAGAGCGCGCGGTCTGGCAGGAGACTTTGGTGTACGCCGACAAGAAAGAGGCAGAGAACGTAAAAAACAGCCTGGAAGCGCGGTTAAAGGCGTTACAGGAGGCAGAGACACTGGCACAGCAGGCGTACCATGAGTGGGAGAAAACGTGCAGTCTTTTGAGAGGAACTATCGCGGCGGGCGAAAAAGCGCTGAAAGAGGGAAAAGAAGAAGATACGGAGGCGTTGCGGGAAGCACTCGAAGAAAAGAGCGGACTGCAGAAGGCGGCGGAAAAAAGACTTGCGGAGCTGCACAGCGAGAACGGCGTGAACGAAGCCGTGCTCACCGAGTTGAAAAAATATGCCGCGCAGCGAAAAGATATGGAACAGGAAGCGGCGGTGCTTGAAATATTGAGCAAGACCGCAAACGGCAGGCTCGGCGGAATGGCAAAGCTTGACCTGGAAACTTATGTGCAGCGGCAGTATTTCCGGCAGATCATCGTGCAGGCAAACCGGAGGCTGGTCGTCATGTCGCAGGGACAGTTTGTCTTAAAGTTAAAGGACAGCGAGAGCGCGGGAAAGAGCAAAAACGAGGGACTTGATCTTTCGGTATACAGTCTGGTGACAGATACCGTGCGCGACGTAAAGACTTTATCCGGCGGGGAAGCTTTTATGGCGGCACTTTCTATGGCGCTCGGGCTTTCGGATATCGTACAGCGGACGGCGGGAGCGGTGCATCTGGATATGATGTTTATCGATGAGGGCTTTGGCTCGCTGGATGACGGTGCGCGCGAGCAGGCGATCCGTGTGCTCCGTGATCTTGCCGGGGAAAACGGTGTGGTCGGGATCATTTCGCATGTCGCGGAATTAAAGGACGGCATCGAAAAGAAACTGATCGTAAAAAAGACCGAACGTGGCAGTACCGTGTCATGGGGCTAGGCAAATGCGGACAAACGTGCTACAATAAATATCCGGTAAGAAAGAGGAAAAACGGCAGGCGGCAGATGACCGCCTGTTTTTAAAGATCGTGAGGGAAAGCTATGGATATATCGCAGGCACCGGTCGGTGTATTCGACTCAGGCGTTGGCGGGATCAGCGTGTTACGGGAACTGGTGAAGCTGATGCCGAATGAAAATTATATTTATTATGGAGATTCCAAAAACGCGCCGTATGGTCCGAAAACGGTAGAAGAGGTGCGCAGGCTGACCGTAGAGCATATTGATTTTTTAGTGGAGCGTGGCGCGAAAGCGATCGTGGTGGCATGTAACACAGCGACGAGCGCGGCGATCGATCTGCTCCGGGAAAAATATCCGGATATGCCGGTCGTCGGGATCGAACCGGCGTTAAAACCGGCGGTTCTGTCAAAGCAGAATGCCAGAGTGTTAGTCATGGCGACACCGATGACGATCCGGGAAGAGAAATTTCATCATCTGATGCAGGAATATGAGGCGCAGGCAGAGATCTATCCGTTAGCTTGTCCGGGGCTTCCGGAGTTTGTGGAAGCGGGAGATCTGGACGGAGAAGATTTAAAAGCGTATTTAAGTGAAAAATTCGCGCCGTATCAGGGCAAAGTAGACGCGGTCGTGCTCGGATGTACCCATTATCCGTTTGTGCGCCCGGTCATTCAAGAGCTGCTCGGAAGCAGTGTCGCGGTGTTTGACGGAGGAGCAGGTACCGCGCGTGAGCTGCGCCGCAGAATGCGGGAGAGCGGGATTTTAAACCCTTCCGGAGAAAAGGGAGAGATCTCGATCTTAAACAGCAGGGAGACAGCAGAAGAGATCGCACTCTGCGAAAAACTGCTTTCTTTGTAAGAAGTGATAAAAAAGTCCGCAGTGGTCAGTTTTCTGACCCTGCGGATTTTTCCTTTGCGAGCGGGAGCGTGAAGATAAATTCCGTTCCGACTCCTTCGGTACTTATGACATTGATATTTTCGCCGTGTGCCTGAATGATCTCCTTTACGATGGCAAGTCCGAGACCGGTTCCCTTCTTGTCCTTGCCACGGGAGAGATCCGTCTTGTAAAAGCGTTCCCAGATCTTGTTCAGGCTGTCCTTCGGGATGCCGATCCCGGTGTCTTTGACCGACACAAAGACTTTCCCGTTCTTTTCGGTCGTTTCGATCGTGATCGTAGAATCGTTGTGGCTGAACTTGATCGCGTTATCGATCAGGTTATAGACGACCTGCTCGATCTTGCTCATGTCCGCGCGCACAAAGAGCGTCTGCCCGGTCAGGATCAGTTCAAAGGAGAGATGCTTTTCCTTGCAGCGCCCCTCGAACGTCATGGCAGTCATCTTGATCACATGGTTGATATCGAAATTTCCGGTGTCCAGGATGGTTCTGCCGTGCGAACCGTATTTATTCAGCTCGAGAATGCTGTTGGTCAGCTTGTTCAGGCGTTCGGTCTCAAACAGGATGATGTTCAGATACTTGTTCTGCAATTCCGGCGGGATCGTGCCGTCCAGCATGGCTTCCACATAGCCTTTGATCGAAGTGAGCGGCGAGCGGAAATCGTGCGAGACATTGGAAACAAATTTACGCTGGTCTTCCTCGAGGGTATTCATCTCGTTTGCCATATAGTCGATCGAGGCGGCAAGATAACCGATCTCGTCGTTGGTATGTACATCGATCTTTTTGGAAAAATCACCGTCTGCATAGCGCGCGACCGACTTCGCGATCTTGTGGATCGGGTGGACCACAAAGAAAACAAACAGGATGATAAGGAACAGCGCGCATGCCGCTAACAGTCCGAGTGTCAGGTAGGAAAAGTTCAACAGACGGTTGTTAAACGAGGTGATCACCGATAGGGGCTTGTGGATAACGATATAACCCTTCACCTTGTAATTTACAGTGATCGGCGCGAAGACGCTTAAATAATCCTGCGAAAAATAATTATAAAAATGTCCGATCTGATAATAACGGCTGCCGAAATCCGTCGCGTTAAAGCTGTCGATGCGCTCTAAATTGCTCAGATCCACCGGCGCGCCGGAATTGACCAGAATGTCCCCGTCGGTATTGATCAGCCAGATCTCAGACGAAAGATAGGTATCGAGAGCCTCAAACTGGTTGTTTAGATCAGAAAGGGTCATGGTATTTTTGTAATATTCGGCGGCATATTTGTTGGCAACGAGCGTCGCCTCACGGTAGAGATCCGAAGCCGTGTGCTTTTCCAGATAGTGAAGCTCGACCTCGGCGGTCACGGTGGAAACCAGGATAAACCCCAGAATGCCAAAGATCAGATAGCCGAGCAGGAGCTTCCAATACAGTGTCTTTTTCATGTTATGTAAACCTCTTGCGTCAATCCTTTACCTCAAACTTGTAGCCGATGCCCCAGACCGTGGCAAGGCTCCAGGAAGCGTTGTCCTTGATCTTTTCTCTCAGACGTTTGACATGGACATCCACGGTACGCGTATCTCCGATGTATTCATAGCCCCAGATGTGGTCGAGAAGCTGTTCCCTTGTGAACACCTGGTTCGGAGAGGAGGCAAGGAAATACAAAAGTTCGAGTTCCTTTGGCGGCATGTCGATGGGCTGTCCCTGATAGAGCACGGAATAGTTGGAAAGGTTGATGACCAGATCCGGATATTCCACACACTTGATATCCGCGGCGGGAGCGTCCGGTTTCGCGGGCTGGAAACGGCGCAGGACCGCTTTTACCCGGGCAACCAGCTCCTTGGAATCAAACGGTTTCATGATATAGTCATCGGCACCAAGTTCAAGTCCTAACACTTTGTCGAAGATCTCGCCCTTTGCCGAGAGCATGATGATCGGGACGTTGGATTTTCCCCGGATCTCCCGGCAGACCTGATAGCCGTCAATGCCCGGAAGCATCAGATCAAGGAGGATCAGGTTCGGACGGTAGGATTCAAAAGCTTTTAAGGCATCTTCTCCGTCATTTACGATTTCTGTATCATAACACTCTTTGGTCAGATAAAGAGAGATCAGTTCTGCAATATTATTGTCATCATCTACGATTAAAATTTTCTGTTTTGCTGCCATAAATACCTCCGTTCAAATTTCTTTGTCTATTCAAATTCTGCGATCGTCACACCGGCATCGCCTTCCCCAAACTCGCCGAGGTGAAAGGATTTTACATATTTTAAGCGCTTTAAGTGCTTGTGTACCGCGGCGCGCAGTGCGCCGGTGCCTTTGCCGTGGACGATACGGACGGAAGGCAGATGCGCGATATAGGCGTCATCCAGATACTTGTCGAGCACAGCGATCGCCTCGTCTGTCGTCATGCCGATCAGATTGATCTCGGTGGAGACGGACGCGGATTTCGACATACGGATCTTTCCGGAACCGGATTTGCCGTTTGTCTTTTTGGCTGCCGCAGGCACGGTATCGTCCGGGAGCAGTACCAGATCCCGCACATTGACCAGAGAGCGCAGAATGCCCATCTGCACATAGAGATCGCCTCTTGCGTTTGGCAGGGTGTGGACGGTTCCGGTCAGATTCATGCTGAGTACCTTGACACGGTCACCGATGCGCAGGTTCTTTGGCGCGTTTCCGGCAGGAGCCTGCTTTTTCTTTGTGCCCGCCATGTTCTTTTCCGCAGCGGACATTTTATCACGGATCTTCGAGCGCTGTTTTTCCATCTCGCTGACCGGCGCATGGGTAGTGCCGTATTTGTTGAAATTGCGGATGGAAGTGTCAGCGACGTCTTTTGCTTCTTTTAAGATCGCGTAGGCCTGTTCATTTGCCTCGCGCAGGATCTTGTCACGGCTCTCGTCAAGCCGTTCCTGTTTGGCTTCCAGTTTTTTCTTTAAAGAGGCAACCTCCGCCTTGTACTGGTTGATCTCAAGCCGTTCCTTTTCAATGGTAACGCGGCTCGATTCGAGGTCTGCGATCAGATCCTCGAAATTCTGCTCACTCGTGGTGATCCTGGTCTTCGCGTCTTCGATAATGTCGGCGGAAAGTCCGAGTTTGCCGGAGATCGCAAATGCGTTACTTTTGCCCGGAATCCCGATGAGCAGGCGGTAAGTCGGACTTAATGTCTCCACGCTGAATTCACAGCAGGCGTTCTCCACACCGGGTGTCTCGAGCGCAAACACCTTGATCTCGCTGTAATGCGTGGTCGCCATGGTGCGTATGCCGCGCGCGTGCAGCTTTGAGAGGATCGAGATCGCGAGCGCGGCACCTTCGGTTGGGTCGGTTCCGGCGCAGAGCTCATCAAAAAGAACCAGAGAGTGCTCATCCACATGATCTAAGATCGAAATGATATTCGTCATGTGCGAGGAGAACGTACTGAGGCTCTGTTCAATGCTCTGCTCATCTCCGATATCCGCAAAGACCTCATGGAAGACACAAAGCTCCGAGCGGTCATTTGCGGGAATGTGCAGTCCCGCCTGCCCCATCAGCGTAAAGAGACCGACGGTCTTTAAGGACACGGTCTTTCCACCGGTGTTCGGTCCGGTGATGATAAGAAGGTCAAATGCGTCGCCCAAAGTGACATCGATCGGAACGACCTTGTGTTTGTTTAACAGCGGATGGCGTCCCTTTCGGATGTGGATGTAGCCGTTTTCATTGAAAATCGGCGCGGTGCCGTTGTAGATCTTCGCGAGGGATGCTTTCGCGAAAATAAAATCAAGTTCAGTCAAAATCCGGTAATCCTCCCGGATATATGGGATATATTCAGAGGTCAGATTACTTAAATTCGCGAGGATGACCGAGATCTCATCCTGTTCCTTTAAGTAGAGTTCCTTTAACTCATTGTTCAGGTTGACAACTGCCATCGGTTCGATAAAAAGCGTGGAGCCGGTGGAAGACTGGTCGTGTACCATACCGGGCACCTGATTTTTGTATTCCGCCTTGACCGGAAGACAGTAGCGGCCGTTCCGCATGGTGATAACACCGTCCTGCAGACTGTTGCGGATGTTCGTGTTGTTTAACATCGCAGTCATCTGGGAGTGGACGCGGTCGTTCATGCTGCGGATGCTTCTGCGGATATTTTTTAAGGCCGGACTTGCGTCATCCGCGATCTCATCCTCGGAAATGATGCAGCGGCGGATCTCATCCAAGAGCGGTGTCAGCGGTTCGATGCCGTCAAAGAGGTCATCCAGGGAATCCCGTGCGCCGTCCTCGGATTTTCCACGGGAAAAAGCCTTGACGCGTTTTGCCGCTTCAAGCAGGGAACTGAGCGCTAAAAATTCATCGATGCCCATCGTTCCGCCGATCTCAAGGCGTTTTAAGGAAGCCTCCATATCATGGATCCCGGAAAAAGAGACGCTGCCTTTCTGGAAAAGTCTTGTCAGTGCGTCCGCCGTCTGGGTCTGCGCGGCTTCGATCTTTGCCTTATCAGTCATTGGTTTTAAGGAGCGGCAGAGTTCCTTCGCCTTCGGGGATGCCGCCTGCTCGGTCAGAAGATCGATGATCTTATTATATTCTAATGTTTTGAATGCCTTTTCGTTCATTTAAATTCTCCGATTTGTATTTCTGATTTCTGGTAGAAAGTCTACTATACATAAGTATAACCCAACCGTATGGAAATCGCAAAAAATATTTTCAAGGATCCTCTAAATTCATTTAAACAGTTGCAACCGCCCGGAATTCAACGTATAATGGGAGCAGACCTGAGGAAATGGGGATTTTACAATGCCAGAGAAAAAGGAAGATGAATTCGCGTTTATTAAGGAAAAGATAAAGGACAAGCCGGTGAGTAAAAGACAGGTACTTTCCAAAGTGGCAGTGCTTCTCGTGTCAGCCGTTGCGTTCGGGCTGATCGCGTGTCTGGTCTTTACGCTGGTGCAGCCCTATATGCAGGAATGGCTGTATCCGGAGGAAAAACCGGTGGTGACGATTCCGAAAGACGAACTGGAACCGGAGACAGAGCGGGAGCCGGAAAAAGATTCCGAGACAGAGAATGCCGCTCCGGTTTACATAACAGAAACGCAGGAACTGGAGACGACCGATTACCAGAAGCTGCAAAATAAGATCTACGCGATCGGCGAGGAGCAGAATAAGTCCATTGTTACGGTGACAGGCGTAAAGAGTGACATGGACTGGTTCAACACGCCTTATGAGAGCTCCGGACAGGCGAGCGGAGTTGTCATTGCGAATAACGGACAGGAGCTTTTGATCCTGACAGAGAAAAAAGTGATCACAGACGCGCAGGCGATCCGTGTGACGTTTGTGGACGGAGCGATCGTGAACGCGGTGTTAAAGCAGTACGATGGAAATACCGGCGTGGCGGTGTTAAGCGTTGCGCTATCCGACATCCCGGACGCGACGCTTGGAGCCATAAAGACAGCCGTGCTCGGCAATTCCTATGCGGTACAGCCGGGGACCGTGGTCATTGCGCTCGGAAGTCCGCTCGGGGCGAACTTTTCGATCCTGACCGGGGACATCACAGCGACCGGAAACAGCGTATCCACGCTGGACGCGACCTACCATGTCCTGAATACGGATATTGTGGGAAACAGCAGCGGCAGCGGTGTCCTGATCAATTTAAACGGAGAGATCGTCGGACTGATCATGCAGGGATACAGCAGCGGCAGTGACACGAATACGCTGACGGCAGTATCCATTTCGGAGCTAAAAGAAGTCATTGAGAAACTTTCCAACAATCAGAGCATTCCGTATCTTGGCGCGAAATTAAGCACCGTCACGGATGAGATCTCAGCGTCCTATGATCTGCCGAAGGGCGTGTATGTGAAGTCGGTGGAGATGGATTCGCCGGCGATGAACGCGGGACTGCAGAGCGGGGATGTCATCGTGGAATTAAACGGCGCGGAGATCACGAATGTATCGGATTATACGGAAAAACTGCTTTCCCTCTCACCGAACACGAACGTGAGCATAGCAGTAAAAAGACAGGGAACAGACGGCTATACGAAGATCACCTGTACGGCAGTCGTCGGAGTTTTGGAATAAATTTTGGAGGATTGGACATGAGATATATTGAAACATTGCGTGAAGGAGAAAGAGTCAACGAGGTCTTTCTCTGTAAACATAAACAGTCGGCAGTCACAAAGAACGGCAAGCCGTATGAATCTTTGATGCTGCAGGATAAGACCGGACTTTTGGACGCGAAGATCTGGGATCCGGGTTCACAGGGGATCGATGATTTTGACAGTCTGGATTATATTAACGTGGTCGGGGATCTGACCAGTTTTCAGGGCGCGCTGCAGTTAAATGTAAAGCGTGTGCGCAAAGTACAGCCGGGAGAATATGATCCGAAGGACTATCTTCCGGTCAGCGACCGCGATATTGATGAGATGTATGAGGAACTTACCGGATACATCGCGAAAATGAAAAATCCGCATTTGAAACAGCTCGTAAGCAGCTTCTTTTTGGAGGACGCGGATTTTGAGAAACGTTTCAAATTCCATTCGGCGGCAAAGAGCGTACATCACGGATTTGTCGGCGGACTTTTAGAGCATACGCTTGGGGTGACGAAGCTCTGCAATTATTTTGCGGACAACTATCCGATCTTAAACCGTGACCTTTTAGTTGCCGCAGCGATGTTTCACGATATCGGAAAGCTTTCCGAGCTCTCCACATTTCCGGAAAATGATTATACCGATGCGGGACAGCTTCTCGGCCATATCATGATCGGCGCGGAAGTGGTGGGAGACCGGATCCGTGAGATCCCGGATTTCCCGGTAAAACTCGGAAATGAATTAAAGCACTGTATCCTTGCGCATCACGGAGAACTGGAATTTGGTTCCCCGAAAAAACCGGCACTCGTCGAAGCGGTTGCGCTTACGTTTGCCGATAATCTCGACGCGAAGATGGAGACGATGAAAGAGGCGTTCGCAAAAGTGCCGGACGGAAATACGGAGTGGCTCGGCTTTAACCGTCTGTTTGATTCCAATATCAGAAAGACCAGTATTTAAAGGATGAACGATTTTGAAAAAAGATGATGTAATTGAAGTAAAGATAGAAGACATGGGCGTGGATGGCGAAGGCATCGGAAAGGCGGACGGCATCACGCTCTTTATCAAAGATGCCGTGATCGGTGATGTCGTGCAGGCAAAGATCATGAAGATGAAAAAGAGCTATGGCTATGCGAGACTGCTTGAAGTGCTGACACCGTCGCCTTACCGCGTGGAGCCGAAATGTCCGGTCAGCCGCCCGTGCGGCGGCTGCCAGCTTCAGGCGCTTTCCTATGACAAACAGCTGGAATTCAAGGAAAACAAAGTGCGCAACAACTTAAAGCGCATCGGTGGATTTACGGATATTCCGATGGAACCGATCGCCGGTATGAAGGAGCCGTATCACTACCGGAACAAGGCGCAGTTTCCGATCGGCAGGGATAAAGACGGAAAGCTCACCGCCGGCTTTTACGCGGCGCGCACGCACAGCCTGATCCCGGTGGACGAATGTTATCTCGGTGCAAAGATCAATGAGCCGATCTTAGGGAAGATCTTACAGATCATGGAACAGGAGCATATCGAACCATATGATGAGAAGACGCACACAGGGCTGGTGCGTCATATTTTGATCCGTTTCGGATTTACGACCAAGGAGATTATGGTCTGTTTTATCTTAAACGGAAAAAAGCTGCCAAAACAGGAAAAATTCATTGCCGCACTGACCGAGATCCCCGGTATGACAAGCATTTCCGTAAATCGTAACGAAAAGGATACGAATGTCATCATGGGTGAAAAGACGATCACGATCTGGGGATCGGACTACATCACAGATTATATCGGTGACATCAAATATCAGATCTCGCCGCAGTCTTTCTATCAGGTCAATCCGGCGCAGACCAAAGTCCTGTATGAAAAGGCACTGGAGTATGCGGGACTTACCGGCACAGAGACGGTGTGGGATCTTTACTGTGGCATCGGAACGATCTCTTTATTCCTGGCGCAGAAAGCAAAAAAAGTCTTTGGCGTGGAGATTGTGCCGCAGGCGATCGCGGATGCGAAGAAGAATGCCGCGTTAAACGATATCACAAACGTCGATTTTTTTGTCGGAAAGGCTGAAGAAGTCTATCCATCCTATGTCAGTGAGCATAAGGAAGAGGCAAGAGCCGAGGTCATCGTGGTCGATCCGCCGCGCAAGGGCTGCGAGGAGAGTCTGCTTTCTACGATCGTGTCCATGGCACCGGAGCGCATTGTGTATGTGAGCTGTGATTCCGCAACGCTCGCGCGTGACCTGAAGTATCTGTGCGGACACGGGTATGAGTTAAAGCGCGTGCAGGCGGTGGATCAGTTCTGCCAGACGGGGCATTGTGAGGCGGTGGTCAAATTGTCCATTAAAAAGAATACACCTAAGATTTAGGTTATAGGGAAGTCTGATGAAGAGAATAATTATAATCTGGAGGAAAAAGCTACTTATTCGAAGATTAAAGAATATGTCAAGAGCAAGTATGGTGTGAATGTGCATACTTCTTATATAGCACAGGTAAAGCGGATGTGTGGTCTGGATATGGGTGAGAATTATATTAAGTCAAAGGAAAGAGAATCCAGAAGTGAAACAGTGTCCGCAGGAGAAGGTGGAGTATATTAAGGATGCGCTGGTGTACTTCGGTATTATAGAAAGGTAGGTTAAAGACATGAATATATTTTCTGTTGGTGATGGTGGAGAATATGATTTAACAAGAGAAAACTATATAGCAAAGACGCACAAGAGATTTCCGTTTTATCAAAATCCTAAAAGATATCAAAATCCATATTTTGCAATTTGTCCTGCGTGTAATAATCCGATTCAAATTATTAACTTGTTTGGAGCACAGTATGAGGAGGAACAAACAGGAAATACTACAATGCATGGAAGACATTTTATTAGGAGTGTAGATGGATTGCCATTGTATAATAAAGAAAGCTATGATGCTTGTCCTATACATAATCCCATTGCTTTTAGGATAAGAAGAATCAGGGAAAATGAATCTATTAATGAAGAAATACGAGAGTTAGTTGAAAATAATAGAAATAAAATAGCGACTGACATTAGAGAAATAACGGGTATTCTTTTAAAAAACGCGAGAATTAACGGAATTGTGGACGATTATATTGCTGCAAGAGATTATTGTTATACACACACCAATAGATATAATATACCATACAGTATATTGTATACAAGAGAGTCAATTGATTTGTTTGGACAAAAAATAGACGCATCGGATTTGGGTGAAAGGATAACTTTGGCAATCAGAAACAACAGTAGATATTTTGATGTTGAAGCAGGTAGGATTATTAAAACAGTAAAAGAATTTGTATCTTTGTACTTATTAGTGTCCAACCATAGGGTACAAGGAAGTAAGCATATATGACAATAAGTATTGAAGAAAGAAATGATGCTAATTTTGTTTTATTTCAGGAAGAAGTTGAAATGAAGCAGTATATATATTAAGGATATTCAAAACTTTTGGAGATTGGTGACAGTTTTAGAGTGAATTTATATAGACCGTCCTATAATGAAGTTCATCAAAAGATGTGAACCAGATGCAACAGAAAATTTTGGATATGATACAGGAAAATCCGAAGATAACACAAACTGCTATGGCAGAAAAATTAGATATCACACCAAGGGCAGTTAAGAAGAATATCAAAGAGTTGCTTGGCAATGGATTGGTAGAACGTGTGGGATTGGCTAGAATGGGTTATTGGAAAGTAAAAGAATAGAAAAAGTTGTAGGTATTATTAGTACAGAAAAGTTTTTGGATTTTTAAGGTCAGAAGAAATAAGGAGGTTTAAAAAGACACCGGGATTTATGGAATGAGCATGGGGTATTCTTTTCACAGTTAATGTTTCGTTTTACTCAGCCAGTGAGGGACGAAAATGCTTATCGGGCTACACAGATAATAGCAAATCGTTTTTTCCTAATAATTATCTGGATATTGTTGAATTACGAGATGTGAAATGATTAGAGTATGCGAATGAAGATTATCTATTTAGATGGAATCAAGCCTCCAAGTCTATGACAGATTTGGAGGTTTTCTGTTATCTACTTTAAGAGGAAAGTAATTTTCAAAATGAAACAATCTATGATACAATGTATTATAAAAAGTCATGCGTAGTTGCAGCAGGAGGCTGACTTCTCCGCAAATATCATCACACGGCTGAAATGTAATGGGTATATTTCCCTCGAAAGCGTAGAGAGTGTATGCCGTGTCCTGAACTGTGGCGTTAACGATATTCTGGAATTTGTACCAGAGAATAACGGAGGAAAAAAAGAATGGTTGATACCAAAAAGGAACAGGAACGTGATGAACTGCACCGTGCAATATGGGCGATTGCAGATGAACTGCGTGGAGCAGTCGATGGTTGGGACTTCAAAAATTATGTTCTGGGTACGATGTTCTATCGTTACATTTCCGAAAACCTGTGTAATTATATAAACAGCGGTGAGATTGATGCAGGTAACACCGGCTTTGATTTCGCAAAAATGCCGGACGAGGATGCAGAAGAAGCAAGAGAAGGACTGGTAGAGGAAAAAGGATTTTTTATTCTTCCGAGCGAGCTTTTCTGTAATGTCCGTGCCAATGCTACGAATGATGAAAACTTAAATGAAACACTGGAGCGTGTGTTCCGTCACATTGAGGAATCAGCGAAAGGCAGTGAGGCAGAGAGCGACTTTGCCGGACTGTTCGATGACTATGATGTAAACAGCAATAAACTGGGTTCTACAGTTGCAAAGCGTAATGAAAAACTTGTAAAACTGCTGAATGGCGTAGGCGAAATGAATCTGGGAGATGTGAAAGACCATTCTATTGATGCCTTTGGTGATGCGTATGAGTACCTTATGACCATGTACGCATCGAATGCCGGAAAATCTGGTGGAGAGTTCTTTACTCCGGCAGATGTGTCCGAACTGCTTACACGTCTTGGGACTATAGGAAAAACAGAAATCAATAAAGTATATGATCCGGCTTGTGGCTCGGGTTCATTGCTTTTGAAGGCTGAGAAAATTCTTGGCAAGGATGCTATCCGTAACGGCTTTTATGGTCAGGAGATCAACATTACAACCTACAACCTGTGCCGTATTAATATGTTCCTGCATGATGTGGAATTTGATAAATTTGATATAGCTTGTGAAGATACATTGCTCAGTCCTCAGCACTGGGATGATGAGCCATTTGAGTTGATCGTATCTAATCCACCGTATTCTATCAAGTGGGCGGGAGACGAAAATCCACTGCTCATCAATGACCCTCGTTTTGCTCCGGCTGGAGTTCTGGCACCTAAGAGCAAAGCGGATATGGCGTTTATTATGCATAGTTTGTCATGGCTTGCGTCTAACGGAACTGCTGCCATCGTATGTTTTCCGGGAATCATGTACCGTGGTGGTGCAGAGCAGAAAATCCGTAAATATCTGGTAGATAACAACTATGTGGATTGCGTTATTCAGTTGCCGAGTAATTTGTTCTTTGGCACTTCGATTGCAACCTGTATCATGGTAATGAAAAAGAACAAGGCAGACAACAAGACCTTGTTTATTGATGCTACAAGCGAATGCGTGAAGGTGACCAACAATAATAAGCTGACACCAGAGAATATTGACCGTATCGTGGATGTGTTTGCTAAACGTGAAGAAGTGGAGCATTTTGCATATCTGGCAAGCTATGAAGAAGTGTCCGGCAATGATTATAATTTGTCTGTATCCACTTATGTTGAAGCCGAAGATACCAGAGAAAAAATTGATATCGTGAAGTTGAATGCGGAAATTAAGGAAATTGTTGCCCGTGAGCAAGTGCTTCGTGATGAGATTGATAAGATTATCGCAGAAATCGAGGTGTGATTTATGGGAGAATTTTTTCCGAATCAATACTGGGGAACGGATATATGGAAACATCAGGAATTGCCGATAATAGAATCACATGATTTTAATTTTTTTAGATGCCTTGAATTTAATAATAGTTATTATGGAAAAACAGTAAGTGAACTTCATAGCGGAAATCTGAGATTAAGTAGAAAAGATAATAGGTACTCAAATCTCTTTCCCGGTCAAAAGCTGTCATATTGGGCAGACAGTCCACAAACGGCAAGGGCAGAAATAAAAAAGTGGGGATCAGGTAATAATATTTTGACATTTTGGGCATATGATGATGGGAGTAGCTTTATTCCTACAATTTATCCGGCTGAAAATATTCGGATAATCGATGGTGTTCATTTTGGTTTTGATAAGATTTTGAAAAAAGTTGGCAACCATGAAGAATTGACCCGTAGTGAAAAAGAGTTTATTGATAAAATAGGACGTGAAAAGCCAGATTGTCTGGCATATTATTCAGAAGCCAAAGTGGGAGGCATTTGCTTTTTATTTTTTGAACAAGGGTTTAAAAAACTTTCACTTCGTGAGGTTACATTACGTTTAGGTGATTATAAAGGAAAGAACACAGCAAAGGTGACTTGTGCAGTTACAAGTGATTTTAGCCCAGTATTGGAAGGCTATGGATATTATTTTTCTCCAATTGCAAAGACGAAATATGATGACAAGTATATAACAAGTGATGAATATATACTGCGAAAGCAAGTTGAGGATTATTCACATGAACAAATAGTGGAGATGATGCGATGAGCAGATTAGATGAATTAATTGAAAAATTGTGCCCGGATGGAGCAGAATTTTTAACTTTGCAAGAATGTACCCAAAAGGTTAAAAATATTAAATGGAAAAGTTATTCTGGAAATGATAAAAAGTACATAGATTTAAGCTCAGTGGATAGAGATTTACATTGTATAATGGAAACACAAAATATCAATTCGGATTCAGCACCAAGCAGAGCACAGCAAATTGTACAGACAGATGATATTCTTTTAGGGACTACTCGTCCAATGCTGAAAAGATATTGTATGATTCCGGAAACATATGATAATGAAATTTGCAGTACAGGTTTTTGCGTGTTAAGAGCGAATACAGAGATTGTGCTTCCAAAATGGATTTATCATAACATTGCTACGACTGATTTCTTTGCTTATGTTGAGCAAAATCAAAAGGGTGCAAGCTACCCAGCAATATCCGATGCAAGCGTAAAAGCGTTTAGCTTGCCTGTACCTCCTCTGGAGGTACAACGTGAAATAGTCCATATTTTGGACTCTTTCACGTTACTTACAGCCGAGCTTACAGCCGAGCTTACAGCTCGGAAGAAACAGTATGAGTTTTATCGCGACAATTTAATAAAAAAAGAACAACATATATCTGAAGTGAAAAAATTAGCTGATGTTGCCAATATTTATGATTCGTTACATCAAACACCTTCGTATTCTAATAGCGGATATAGTATGGTTCGTGTACAGGATATAAAAGGTGGGTATGTAGATGAAGATAAAACATTAAAAGTGGATGAAAGCGTTTGGAATTTATTTACGCAAAAATACACTCCTCGATTAAATGATATTGTAGTTTCACGGGTGGGGTCATATGGGAATTTTGCATTAATTCCTAATGATAAGTGCTGTCTAGGACAAAATGTTGCATTAATTCATCCTAACATAAATCCAAAATATTTATATCATGTATTAATGTCTACGATGACAAAACAGTGGATAAATAATAATGTGAAAGGTGCAAGTCAAAAATCATTTAGTTTAGCAGATATAAAAAGAGTGCCAGTTCCTGTTCCAAAGGAAAATATTCAACAACGAATAGCAGAAGTTCTTGATAATTTTGAAGCCATTTGCACTGACCTAAATATTGGTTTGCCAGCAGAAATTGAAGCACGTCAGAAGCAATATGAATATTATCGTGATTTGCTCTTGACATTTGCTGAAACAGGCAGCATGCTCATGACAGACAGACAGACAGACAGACAGACAGACAGACAGACAGACAGACAGACAGACAGACAGACAGACAGACAGACAGACAGAGCTGAGTGCAATTAAGCTCATTCAATATGTGTTTGGTTATGTTTCCATTGAACTTGGTGCTATAGCAACTGTTACAAAACTTGCGGGGTATGAATTTACTAAGTATGTCACCTATTCGGATGAAGGTAAAATTATTGCACTTCGTGGGTTAAATGTTAAGAATGGAAAGCTTGATCTGACAGATGTAAAATATATTGATAAAAGTGATTTGACAAAGTTAAACAGAAGTAAACTTTGCAGTGGAGATATGTTATTTACATATGTTGGGACAATTGGTCAAGTTGCAGTGATTAATGAAAATGATAAGTATTATCTTGCACCTAATGTTGCATTAATAAGAGCAGACACTCAATTTGTAAATCCAGAATATATGCGTTACTTTTTTCAAACAAATACATTTGGGGATACACAAATAAATCGTATGCTTCAATCTTCATCCATGAAAAATATACCGATGGAGAAAATTCGCAAGTTTGTTTTGCAGATACCATCAATTCAGGAACAGAATCGTATAGTGGAAGTTCTTAACCGTTTTGATATACTTTGCAATGACCTGTCCGCAGGACTTCCAGCAGAAATAGAAGCACGTCAGAAGCAATATGAATATTACAGGGATAAGCTGTTATCCTTTAAAGAATTACCAAAGTAAGGAGGCGAGGATGTGCCGTACTTTAATATTGTAGCGGAGACATCGGAGAATACCGTTGTCACAGAATATGAGCCAGTCAAGAAGCGTTCTGACAGTTACCAGAGCGAAGCAGCACTGGAACAGGAGTTTATCCGTCTGCTCTGTGAACAGGGATATGAATATCTGCCGATTCACACGGAGAAAGACCTGATTGTCAATCTCCGTAAGAAATTGGAAGAACTGAACAACTATCAGTTTTCGGATACAGAGTGGGAGGATTTTTTCAAAAATGCCGTTGCTAATCCCAATGAGCATATCGTGGAAAAGACCCGGAAGATACAGGAGGATAATGTACAAGTCCTGACTCGTGATGACGGTTCTTCCAAGAATATTACACTCATAGATAAAAAGAATATCCATAATAACAGGCTGCAGGTCATCAATCAGTACAAGGTGAATGCTGCCACAGGCAGCAAAGAAGGCAGCCTGGGCTGTGTGATTGGCACAGAGAACGGTGCAAGGCATGACAACCGCTATGATGTTACAGTATTGGTAAACGGTCTGCCTCTTGTGCATATTGAACTGAAGCGCAGAGGTGTTGCTATCCGTGAGGCATTCAACCAGATCAACCGCTACCAGAGGGATTCTTTCTGGGCGGGATGCGGACTGTACGAATACATTCAGATTTTTGTTATTTCCAATGGTACAAACACAAAGTATTATTCCAACAGTACCAGACGGAATGCAGAAAAGGAACATGAGAAACGGGGAGCAAGTAAGACAAAGACCAGTAACAGTTTTGAGTTTACCTGCTTCTGGGCAGATGCCAACAACCGTGTGATTCCTGATCTGATTGATTTTACAAAGACTTTTTTCGCAAAGCATACGATTCTGAATATCCTTACGAAATACTGTATTTTTACATCAGAGGATATGTTGATGGTCATGCGTCCGTACCAGATTACGGCTACGGAGCGAATTCTCAATCGTATTGAAATTGCCAATAATTATAAGAAGTACGGCAGTGTCGAGGGTGGTGGTTACATCTGGCATACCACAGGTTCCGGCAAGACGCTGACTTCGTTCAAGACGGCAAGACTGGCATCAAAGCTGCCTTATATTGATAAGGTGCTGTTTGTGGTTGACCGTAAGGATTTGGACTACCAGACCATGAAAGAATATGACCGTTTTGAAAAAGGTGCGGCCAACAGCAATACCTCGACAACCATATTAAAACGGCAGTTGGAAGACCCAGATGCACATATCATCATTACCACAATTCAGAAATTGGCTACCTTTATAAAAAAGAATCCGGGACATGAAGTTTATATGAAACATATCGTCATTATTTTTGATGAGTGCCACCGCAGCCAGTTCGGGGATATGCACACTGCGATTGTGAAGAATTTCAAAAAATATCATCTGTTTGGATTTACAGGAACACCGATTTTCTCTGTCAATTCCGGCAGAGCCAAGAATCCAGAATTCTTTACCACAGGTCAGACCTTTGGAGATCAGCTTCACAGTTATACGATTGTGGATGCTATTAACGATAAAAATGTTCTTCCATTCAGGGTGGATTATATTAAAACGATGGATGTGGAAGAAGAAATCACAGATGAGATGGTTTGGGATATCAACCGTGAAAAGGTTATGATGGCTCCTGAGCGTATCCGCCTTGTGACACAGTATATACTGGAACATTTTGACCAGAAGACCTATCGTGGGGATAAAACTTACATATATAATACGCTGACCAATATTGCGGAGGTAGCTTCTGCTAAACGGGACGAGGTAGAGGAAATCAAGCAGAAACAGCGTATCAGCGGTTTTAATTCCATTTTTGCAGTATCAAGCGTTCCGATGGCGAAATTGTATTATCAGGAATTCAAAAAGCAGATGGCAGCAGACCCGACCAAGAAACTGCGTGTTGCAACCATTTTTAGTTATGGTGCAAATGAGGAAGAATCGGACGGTATTCTGGATGAAGAAAATTCAGAGGATACCTCTGCACTCGATCAGCCGTCCAGAGAATTTCTGGAAGAAGCCATTGACGATTATAATGATATGTTTCATACAAATTACGATACTTCAAGTGATAAATTTCAGAATTACTATAAAGATGTGTCGCTCCGCATGAAGAACAAGGAGTTGGATATTCTGATTGTAGTAAATATGTTCCTTACAGGTTTTGATGCTACAACCATGAATACGCTGTGGGTAGACAAGAATTTGAAAATGCACGGTCTGATACAGGCGTTTTCTCGTACCAACCGTATTCTGAATTCCATCAAGACCTTTGGCAATATTGTATGTTTCCGAAATCTGCAAAAGCGTGTGGATAGTGCCATTTCCCTGTTCGGAGACAAGAATGCCGGAGGCATTGTTCTGCTGCAGAGCTTTAAGGATTATTATTATGGATATGAATCTGTAGATGGCAAGCCAATGCCGGGGTATGTGGATATGATGGAAGATCTGAACAATAAGTTTCCGCTGTCAGAACCACAGATTGTCGGAGAGCAGAATCAGAAAGATTTTATTGCTTTGTTTGGTGCAATTCTCCGTATGAGAAATCTGTTGCTTTCCTTTGACGATTTCAAGGGGAACGAGCTGATTTCCGAACGTGATCTACAGGATTACCTTGGACGCTATCAGGACTTGCGTGATGAGTGGAAACGCAAGCGTCAGGAAAGTACGGATATTACAGACGATGTAGTATTTGAGATTGAACTGATCCGGCAGATAGAAATCAACATTGATTATATTCTCATGCTCGTAAAGAAGTACCATGATACACATTGCGAAGATAAGGAAGTTCTGATTACCATCAATAAGGCGATTGATGCCAGCCCGGAGCTGCGCAGCAAGAAACAGCTCATTGAAACCTTTATTGCAGGAATCAATGATGTGGATGATGTTATGAACGAGTGGCATGAGTTTGTGGTGGAACAGCGAGATCACGACCTTAATGCAATTATTACAGAAGAAAAGCTGAAGCCGGAAGATACACGAAAGTTCATGGAGAATGCGTTCCGTGACGGAGAAATTAAAACAGCTGGAACGGACATAGATAAACTTATGCCACCGATTTCACGCTTTGGCGGTGGTGGCAGAGCCAAGAAGAAACAGGGCGTCATTGATAAGTTGAAGACTTTCTTTGAAAAGTATTTCGGTATCGGTGGTTCGTCTACCTTTACTGAGCCGGAGCATAAGATGGTGACATATGACCTGGATAGTCAGGAAACGCTGTCGATGGTAGCAGAACCACAAACGCCATACGGAAAGCAGTCATAATACAACAAGCCACGGAGGAAATAATCCTCTGTGGCTTGTTTGAGGATACGGGCTGTGAAGCCCTTGGCCTATATATAACCGTGCTGCTTCATTTCCCCGCTACAGATCATCTACTGTGCAGCCGGGTCCGCAGCCTGCTGTTCTGGCTGGACATCCTGAGGTGTTTCCGGAGGAGTTTCTGCCGGAGTTTCCGCGGCCGGTACATCGCCCGTCGGTGCGGCGGCGCCTGCATCAGGAGAAGTGTCACCGGCGCCTCCGGTTGTCGGAGCGTTTGGATCTTCACTTCCGGCAGCATTCAGACTGTTTGCCAGATCATCTGTCAAAAGATACGGCGCGTCCTGTGTGCCGGCGCTTCCACCGGTAATATATACATTCGAGGAGCGCAGTTCTTCTGGACAGGTATCTGTGGCAATGCCGCCGGTAGACAGGTCGATCGTTACACGTACATGGTGATCGCAGTAATCTTTCGGTACCGTTCCGGAAGCAAAATATTCGGATTCGACCATACTGCCACGCGGATCACTGTCACACAGACCGGCAACGGCGAGTTTTCCGGATTTCTTGCAGACCGTCGCGGTTGTAATGCCGTCCGGCTTATCAAAATCCTTATAGTCCAGATTCTCATGGATCCGTCCCATAACGGATTTCCAGAGGGTTTTCGGATAGGTGGTGTAGGAAAGCTCGGCGTTGTCATCGTAGCCGCCCCATACCACGCAGGTATAATAAGGCGTATATCCGGCAAATAAAGCATCACGGTCACTCGAAGTCGTACCGGATTTACCGGCCTGCGGTATTCCGTTAAAATGTGCCGGACGACCGGTTCCGTTTGTCAGAACATCCTCCATGGCGTTGGTCAGAAGCCATGCGGTAGTTTCCTTTAAAACAGTATGTGTCTGCGGCGTGTTGTCGATCAGCACATTG
Source organism: Lachnospiraceae bacterium (assembly GCA_902363825.1). Classification (GTDB taxonomy): domain Bacteria; phylum Bacillota; class Clostridia; order Lachnospirales; family Lachnospiraceae; genus Roseburia_D; species Roseburia_D yibonii. The sequence continues at coordinate 15,121 of CABJBK010000012.1, read as the reverse complement.
CCGTCATGATCTAAGATCTTGGTATAAAAACGTGGTTTGGTGTAAGTACCGCCGTTTGCGATCGTTGCGTAAGCCGCGGTCAGTTCCAGGTTGGTCACACCGTTTGTGATACCGCCGAGCGCGAGCGCCTGTGTGCGGTCGGAATCACAGAGTGTGGAAAAACCAAAATTTTGAAGATATTCATAACCGATGTCCACACCGATATCCGTCAGGGTCTTTACTGCGACGATATTGATCGAGTAGGTGATACCTTCCCGGATCGTGGTGAAACCACGGTAAGATTTATCGTAGTTATTGACCGGTGTGTGCGCTGCATTGGAATAAGTATACGGCGCGTCATCCTGAACGGATGCGAGCGTCATGCCTCCAATGTCCAGTGCAGGGGCGTAAGCGGACAGGATCTTGAACGTAGAACCGGGCTGACGTTTGGTATCGGTAGCACGGTTTAAGGTCTTGTTCGCGGTTTTGTCACCTCTTCCGCCGACAATGGCTTTTACTTCGCCGGTAGACTGGTCGATCACAGTCATCGAAGCCTGCGGCTGCATGGTGTAGGTGATGGATTCTCCGTTCGGTACGATCATGTCGCCATCTTCCATGATATCCGCCTTGTACTGCTCGATCGCAGCGTCCACAGCTTCTTTCGAGTCAAAGTCAATGTTGTACTTGCTGTTTTTGCCCTGATAATAGCTTAACATGGTCTGCTCGCTGTAGTTCTGATAAGTGCCGTCCGCTTTCTGGATGGTCAGACGATAGGAGCAGGAGTATTTCGTTTCACTGCCGTAATTATCGGTGTTGTTTACTTCCTCGTCACAGATCTGCTGGATGGACGGATCCTGTGTGGAGTAGATCGTAAGACCGCCCTCGTAGAGCGCTTTGTACGCCTGTGTCTCCGTATAGCCCTTGACTTCCATCAGATCATCGATCACCTGCTCTGTCAGAGCATCTACAAAGTAGGAGTTGATATTGTCGGAAGCAGTCTCGGAGTCTACGATCTGGATGCGGTCGTATACATTGTCCGCCATTGCCGTATCATAAGCAGCCTGGTCAATGTATCCCTGATCGAGCATGTTGTTTAAAACCTTGGTGCGGCGCTCCGCATTGGCATCCGGGTTGCTGACCGGGTTATAACGCGAAGGGTTCTGCGTGATCCCGGCGATCACAGCGCATTCGGACAGAGTAAGCTCGGACACATCCTTATTAAAATAACGCTGGGATGCGGCCTGAACGCCTAAGGTGTTCTGACCGAGGTTTATGGTATTTAAGTAATTTTCCAGGATCCAGTCCTTGTCCTCCACTTTTTCAAGCTGAATGGCGAGATACTGTTCCTGGATCTTACGTTCCATTTTATCCGCGAAAGAACTTTCGCTGGTCCAGTCGGTAAAAACATTATTTTTTAATAACTGCTGGGTAATGGTACTGGCACCCTGCGAGAATCGGCCGGAAGTGATACCGGTGATCCCGGCACGGACGATACCGGTTATATCAATACCATTGTGTTCGTAAAAGCGCGCGTCTTCGATCGCAACAAAAGCATGCTGCAGATCGAGCGGTATCTCGTCGATCGTCACATAGACACGGTTGGAACCGGATGCGACCAGAGTTGCTGTCTCATTTCCCTGGTTATCCAATACGGTGGAAAGATATCCGGTCGGAGTAGCGTCAATATCATGGATGTCAGGGACGGAATCCACAATGCCCTTGTACACACCATATCCGGCACAGCCGCCAACCACGGTGAAAGCGATCAGACACACCAGAAGTGTTTTCGCAAATATGACGGTAAACTTTTTACGAATCATGGTACCCTTGGAAAGAAGCTCTTTTTCTTTCTTTGCAGTACTTTTTCTTCCATAATTCATAAGTGAGCCTCCTTTTTTATGGCAATCTTATAAAAACATTATTTCACTATTATAGCAAATTTGTCACGGTTAATAAAGCGAAAAGTGACCGGATTTATACATAGCATAACCATTTTTGGATTGAATAACCATTTTTGCCATGTTAATATAGAAAGAAGAAAACAAAAAAAGAGGCGGCAGGAGACGTTTTATGAGCGAAGGATATAAGATCGTATATGAGGGCGGAAGCGGCGAGATCGAAGAGAAAAAATCGAGGTTCATCGCAACGGTACGGCCGGTCGGATCGGAAGAGGAAGTGACGGCATTTCTTGCGGAAATGAAAAAGAAATACTGGGATGCGAGACACAACTGCTTTGCGTATGTGATCGGGGAAAAGAATGAACTGGTGCGCTGTTCGGATGACGGAGAACCGAGCGGAACAGCGGGACGCCCGATGTTGGATGTGCTGCTAAAAGAAGAACTCCACAATGTGGCGGTGGTGGTGACACGTTATTTCGGCGGAACACTGCTTGGAACCGGCGGACTGGTGCGGGCGTATCAGCAGGCGGTCAAGGAAGGGCTTTCAAACAGTCAGATCGTTGAAAAACGAAAAGGAAGCCGGCTCGTGATCGACACCGATTATAACGGGATCGGCAAGATCCAGTATCTGTTCGCGCAGGAGGAGATCTCCATACTGGATACCGAGTATACCGATGCGGTTCGGATCACGGCAATGGTTCCGGCAGAAAAAAAGGAACAGATCGAGAAAGCACTGATGGAGGGAACCAATGGAAAGGCGGGAATTTCCTGGGGTGAAACAGTGGAATATGCCTTCATGGATAAGAAACTGAAAATTTTTTAAAAAAAGTGTTGACATTTCTCAAATAGGTACGTATAATATCCATTGTTGACAGCGCAAAACAAACAGCGCAGACAACCTGATGGCCCATCGCCAAATGGTAAGGCAACGGACTCTGACTCCGTCATTTCCAGGTTCGAATCCTGGTGGGCCAGCTACTTGTTAGAAGTACCACGCGAGTGGTACTTTTTTTGAATCATAGGAAATTCCTTCCTATGATTCAAAAACGCTCCGCGGGGATGCGCAGCTCGCGGAGATGAAGTTTATGTTGAACATACCGCTCGCGCGCGAAAGTGTGCGGTAAGCGCACACTTTATTTTAATGGCGACGAGGAAAATGGACGCCGTGCTTGCACGAGCGTCCATTTGACGACCGCTAATCTTAAGCGGGATGCGGAACGCATCCCGTCTCTGTTATCAGGGAAAGGAACGAAAAAGATGTATCAATTTAAAAGCAGGGTAAGATACAGTGAATGTAACGCGAAAGCAGAGATCACGCTTCCGGCGCTGGTGAATTATCTGCAGGACTGCTGTACATTTCAGTCGGAGGATCTTCGGATCGGCGTGGAGTATTTAAAAGAGCATCATGAGGCATGGCTGCTTTCCTCCTGGCAGATCGTCATAAAACGCTATCCGAAAATGGGCGAGGAGATCACGGTAAGCACCTGGCCGTATGCGTTCAAGAGCTTTTACGGCTACCGTAATTTTACGATCGAGGATGAAAAGGGCGAGGTTGTAGCGTACGCCAATTCCGTCTGGATCTTTCTTGATACGGACAGCGGAAGACCAAAGCGTGTGTCCGAGGAGATGTTAAAGGCATATGTGTTTGAGGAGCAGTACCCGATGGAAACTGCGGAGCGCAAGATCCGTCTGCCGGAAGAAATGGATGCGGGCGAACCGTTTGCGGTGCAGAAATTCCACATTGACACCAATCATCATGTAAATAATGAAAAATATATCCTGATGGCAGAAGAATATCTCACCGAGAAAGAGCGTGTGCGGGAAGTGCGCGTGGATTACCGCAAGGCGGCGGTGCTCGGGGATATGATCTATCCACAGGCGAAAAAGATGAAAGATAAGACCGTGGTTGCGCTTTGCGATGAGACGGGAAAACCGTATGCGGTCATCGAATTTCAGACAGAGCAGGGAAAGGAGAGCCAGACGTGTTAAAACTGGGCGAAAAGCAGAAATTACAGGTTGTAAAAAAAGTAGATTTCGGGATCTATCTGGCGGAGCGGGAGGATGACGAGACGAGAGTCCTGCTTCCGAAAAAGCAGGTGCCGGAAGGGATCCGCATCGGTGATGAACTGACCGTGTTTTTATATAAGGATTCCAAAGACAGACTGATCTCCACGCTGACAGAGCCGAAGCTTACGCTCGGTGGTCTTGCGGTATTAAAAGTGGGACAGGTCGGAAAGATCGGCGCGTTTTTGGACTGGGGACTTGAAAAAGATCTGTTTCTTCCATATAAAGAAATGACCCAGAAAGTGGGAGAGGGCGATGAAATATTAGTCACACTCTATATCGACAAGAGCCACAGACTCTGCGCGAGCATGAAAGGGATCTATGATCTGCTGTCCCTGGACTCTCCGTATAAAAAGGATGACACGGTAGAGGGACGTGTCTACGAATTCAGCGACAATTTCGGAACATTTGTGGCAGTGGATGACAAATATTCGGCAATGCTTCCGAATTATGAGGATCACAGTTTTCTCCGCATCGGAGATGTCATCACGGCAAAGGTTACGCATGTCAAAGAAGACGGCAAACTGGATCTGACCCTGCGGGAAAAAGCATATATCCAGATGGACGCGGACGCAGAGAAAGTGATGAAGGTCATTGAGGAATACGCCGGTGTATTGCCGTTTTCGGATAAGGCATCACCGGAAGTGATAAAACGTGAGACCGGACTCAGCAAAAACGCGTTTAAGCGCGCAGTCGGAAGACTCTATAAGGAACGCAGGGTAGAGATCACGGAGCATGCGATCCGCAAAGTGAAATAAGGCAGTAAGCGGACAGCGGTCCGCATATAAAATAAAAGAAAGAAGGATATCAGCATGAAGAAAGTAATCAGTACACCAAAGGCTCCGGCAGCGATCGGACCGTATTCACAGGCAATCGAAGTAAATGGAATGGTATACACATCCGGCATCATCCCGGTTGTACCGGAGACCGGAGAGATCCCGGAAGGATCCGAGGCACAGGCAAAGCAGGCACTGACAAACCTTTCCAATCTGCTTTTGGCAGCAGGAACCAACATGGACAATGTGGTAAAGACAACCGTATTCATTAAAGAGATGAATGATTTCGGAACCATCAATGAAGTGTATAAGACATTCTTTACCAGCGATTTCCCATCCAGAAGCTGTGTGGAAGTTGCGCGTCTTCCGAAAGACGTTATGCTTGAGATCGAAGCGATCGCGATAAAATAAAACGATTAATATAAGAAGAAAAAAGACGGGCAGTCACACGAAAGAAGATGTGTAACTGTCCGTTTTTTACATGGAGCCGAGCGTGGAATAATAGTGATCCAGATATTTTTCGGCCGCGTTCATAAAATTGTCGATACTTCCAAAACTTGCGATCGTGATGATGCTGATTAAGATCATCATAGCGCCGATGAAAATGCCGATCGCGTTTAAAATAAGTCCCGCCACGGTGTTTTTCGGATAGGCATTGCTGCCGCCTCTTGAGAGCAGCGCCAGGATAAGCCCGATCGAACCAAAGATCAGAGAAGTGCCAAAACAGCTTGCGATGATCGAGATGATGCCAAAGGCAACCGATGCGAACGCCATGGTGGAAGAACTTTTGTCAGAATTCATAAAAATTTCTCCTTAAAATCCCAAGAATTAAAATTTCTCTTATTTTACCATGACGCGGATGAAAAGTAAACGTTTCCTTGTTTCGCGGAACGCTTCGGGGTATAATATGGCTATCAGAAAGAAATGAGGAAAGAGACATGGACATTACAGCAAAACTTGCAGAAGAACTGCAGATCCGGAAGAAACAGGCGGAGGCTGCGGTAAAACTGATCGATGAGGGAAATACGATCCCGTTCATTGCCAGATACCGGAAAGAAGCGACAGGAGCCTTAAACGACGAGGTGCTTCGCAGTCTGGCAGAACGCCTGACCTATCTGAGAAATCTGGAGGAGAAAAAGGAACAGGTTTTATCCAGCATTGAGGAACAGGGAAAACTGACCGCAGAATTAAAGACACAGATCCTTGCGGCGGAAACCATGGTTGTAGTGGATGATCTGTATCGCCCATATCGTCCGAAGCGCCGTACCAGAGCGATCATCGCGAGAGAAAAAGGATTGCAGCCGCTTGCGGATCTGATCTGGCTTCAGATGTCAAAGACACCGCTTGCCACAGAGGCGGAAAAATACATAGATCCGGAAAAAGAAGTAAATACAGCAGAAGACGCGATCACCGGCGCGAAAGATATTCTTGCCGAACAGATCTCGGACGAAGCGGATTACCGTATCCGTATCCGGGAAATGACGGTAAAAGAGGGAAAGATCGTATCTTCGGCAAAGGACAAAGAGGCGGAGTCGGTCTATGAGATGTATTATGAATTTGAAGAGGGGATTGCGAAACTGGCGGGACACCGCATCCTTGCACTCAACCGTGGGGAGAATGAAAAGATCCTCACCGTGAAGGTGCAGGCACCGGAGGATCGTATCCTTTCCTATCTGGAGCGGAAAGTAATAAAAAGGGACAACCCGGTCACATCCGGTGTATTAAAAGAAGTGATCGCGGACAGTTACAGCAGACTGATCGCACCGGCGATCGAGCGTGAGATCAGAAGCAGCCTGACTGAGCGCGCGGAAGATGGCGCAATCCGGGTATTCGGCAAGAATCTCGAACAGCTTCTGATGCAGCCGCCGATCGCGAATCAGGTGGTGCTTGGATGGGATCCTGCGTTCCGTACCGGGTGCAAGCTTGCCGTGGTGGACGAGACCGGAAAAGTCCTGGATACCACAGTCATCTATCCGACGGCGCCGCAGAATAAAGTGGCAGAGGCGAAAGCGGTGTTAAAGAAACTCATCGCAAAATACGGGATCACACTGATCTCGCTTGGAAACGGAACCGCATCGCGCGAATCAGAGCAGATCATTGTGGAACTGTTAAAAGAAATTCCGCAGAAAGTGCAGTACATCATCGTAAATGAGGCGGGAGCATCGGTCTATTCCGCAAGTAAGCTCGCAACAGAAGAATTCCCGAATTTTGATGTGGGACAAAGAAGCGCGGCATCCATGGCAAGACGACTGCAGGATCCGCTCGCGGAGCTGGTAAAGATCGATCCGAAATCCATCGGTGTCGGTCAGTATCAGCATGATATGAACCAGAAAAAATTAAGCGAAGCGCTTCAGGGTGTGGTAGAAGGCTGCGTAAACAAAGTCGGCGTAGACTTAAATACGGCTTCCGTATCGCTTCTGTCCTATATTTCCGGTGTGAGCAAGGTGATCGCCAAGAACATCGTTGCCTACCGCGAGGAGAATGGACGTTTCGCGGCGCGCAGTGAGCTCTTAAAAGTGGCAAAACTTGGACCGAAAGCCTATGAACAGTGCGCGGGATTTTTGCGCATCGCGGATGGAAAAAATCCGCTGGATGCGACGGGCGTACATCCGGAATCCTATGAGGCGGCAAAGAAACTCTTGGAAAAGCTCGGATTTTCCACGGAGGATGTAAAAAACAGAAAACTTTCCGGCATCGGCAAAAAAATATCGGATTATCCCAAACTTGCAGAGGAGCTTGGCGTAGGTGAACTGACACTGAAAGATATTGTAAAAGAACTGGAAAAACCGGCGCGTGATCCGAGAGAGGATATGCCAAAGCCGATCCTGCGCAGTGACGTGCTTGAGATCAAAGACTTAAAGCCGGGCATGATCTTAAAAGGAACCGTGCGCAACGTGATCGATTTCGGGGCGTTTGTGGATATCGGCGTGCATCAGGACGGACTGGTGCATATTTCCCAGATCTGTGACCGTTACATCAAGCATCCCTTAGAGGCAGTGAGCGTCGGGGACATCGTGGATGTGCAGGTCATGAGCGTGGATGTGAAGAAACAGAGAATTCAGCTTACCATGAAATTTCAAAAATAGAGAAGCAGGTGGGAGAATATGAAACTGTTGTATGCAGAGGACGAGGAGGAAATGTCCGAGGCGGTTGTGGACATTCTGACTTATCACAAATACACCGTAGACGCGGTTTACGATGGAGAGGAAGCGCTTTCCTATGCCCATGCGGAACACAATATGACGGGATCATTCTGGATGTCATGATGCCAAAAAAGAGCGGACTTCAGGTGTTAAAAGAATTAAGGGCGGAGGGATGTAAGACACCGATCCTTCTTCTTACTGCGAAAGCAGAGGTGGAAGACCGGATCGAAGGGCTGGATCTCGGGTCGGATGATTATCTGCCCAAACCATTCGTCATGGGGAACTGCTTGCCCGTGTGCGTGCCATGCTGCGCAGACGCGAGGAGTTTACGCCGAATGTTCTGACCTGTGGCGGGGTCTCGTTAAACCAGAGTACTTATACGAGTCGGCTGCGTTAAAAAACATCGAGATACACGAAGAGATCGCGGCGGGTGTGGATGTCCATGCAAGCCGGGAGAACCTGATCCAGCTGCTCTCCATCCTTTTTGATAACGCGGTCAAATACGCAAGTGAGGGCGGATATATCGATGTATCGTTAAAAAAGAGCGGCAGGGAACTGGTGCTTCAGGTAAAAAATACCTGTGAGAAGCTGCCCGAAGTAGAGCCGGAAAAGCTGTTTGAGCGTTTTTACCGGGGAGACGCGGCGCGAACCCAGAAAAGCGGTGGTTACGGGATCGGACTTTCCGCGGCGAGGGCGATCGCACTGGCACATGGAGGCACACTTGGCGCGTCCTATGAAAAGGATAACGTCATCTGCTTTACCTTAAGATTAAAAGAAACCTAAGATGCATGCGGCAGAGATGGGACAAAAAACTTGACAGAAGAGAAAAACGGCATTACACTGTGCATGTAAAAGAATAAAATCTTCGGGGCAGGGTGATGTGCAGGACACAGATTCCCGACCGACGGTGATTCCGGAGCCTTTTGACTGCTGGAAAGTCCGTGAGCTGAGCGATCAGCTGATCCGGTGAGATTCCGGAACCGACAGTACAGTCTGGATGAGAGAAGATAGCGATAGAGAATGCCCCCGGATATTTTGTCCGGGGGTTTTGCTATAGGAAATGTCCCGGAACGAAAAGGAGCAAAAAAGATATGCACACAAGACAACACAACGTTCGTTACATGACAGTTACGGCAATGCTTTCCGCAGTGGCATTTGCGCTGATGTTTTTCGAATTCAGCATTCCGTTTTTAGTACCGTCCTTTATACAGATGGATCTTTCTGAACTTCCGGCACTGATCGGAGCATTTGCGATGGGGCCGTGGTACGGCGTGATCATCTGCCTGATCAAAAACCTGATCCATCTGTTGATCACAACGACCGGCGGAGTGGGAGAACTTTCCAACTTTATCCTGGGAGCGGCATTTGTGCTTCCGGCGGGACTGATCTACCAGAGAAAGAAGACCAAAAAAAACGCGGTGATCGGATCTGTCCTCGGAGCTGCGTTCATGGCGCTTCTCAGTGTGGCGTCCAACTACTTCATCGTGTATCCGGTATACACGGCGTTTCTGCCGATGGATACGATCCTTGCGATGTATCAGGAGATCCTGCCAAGCGCAGATACATTACTGAAATGCCTGGTCATCTTTAATATGCCGTTTACCTTTGTAAAAGGCATGCTAAGCGTCATCATCACCCTTTTGATCTACAAACATATTTCGCCGATCATAAAAGGTGTGTCAAACAAATAGTGAGCTGTTCTGCCGGATTCCATTTGTGGATTCCGGCATTTTTTAGTTGGAATTGTCATTTCATTCAAACAATGCTATACTTTTAACAAAACGAAAAAGACAGGAAGAAAACATGATCTATGAAACATATTCTGCGGAAGAAACAGCCGCATTGGGAGAAAAATTAGGACGGGAGGCAAAGCCCGGAGATGTCTGCACGCTGATGGGAGACCTCGGTGTCGGAAAGACGGTGCTGACCCAGGGGATCGCAAAGGGACTCGGGATCACGGAGCCGATCTCAAGCCCGACGTTCACGATCGTGCAGGTCTACGAGGAAGGACGTCTGCCGTTTTACCATTTTGATGTTTACCGCATCGGAGATATCGAGGAGATGGACGAGATCGGATATGAGGACTATTTTTACGGACAGGGGCTTACCATGATCGAGTGGGCAAACCTGATCGAAGAGATCCTGCCGCCGGTGCGAAAAGAAATTACCATAGAAAAAGATCTTGAAAAAGGATTTGATTACCGTAAAATTACGATAGAGGAGGTAGGAGCATGAAAATACTCGGAATAGACAGCTCCGGACTGGTCGCAAGCGTGGCGGTCACAGAGGATGACAATCTGCTTGGGGAATTTACGATGAATTATAAAAAGACGCATTCCCAGACCCTGCTTCCGATGTTGGACGAGCTTGCAAAGATGATAGAACTGGATTTAAATACCATAGACGCGATCGCGGTTTCCGGCGGGCCGGGTTCATTTACCGGACTCCGCATCGGTTCCGCAACAGCGAAAGGACTTGGCCTCGCACTGGAAAAACCGCTTATCCACATACCTACCGTGGACGCGCTTGCTTATAATCTCTGCGGACACCGGGACATGGTATGCCCGCTCATGGACGCGAGAAGAAACCAGACTTACACCGGGTTATATACCTTTGATGGAAATAAAATGCAGGTGGAGCTTGCACAATGCGCGGTCGGGATCGATGAGATCGTAGAAAAGATCAATGAGAAACAGCGCGCGGTCGTATTTTTGGGAGACGGGGTGCCGGTATTTGAGACGTATATCAGAGAGCAGATCAATGTTCCTTATACCTTTGCACCGGCGCATGTAAACAAACAGCGCGCGGCAGCAGTTGCGGCACTCGGAGAGATCTACTATAAAAAAGGAAAGACAGAGACGGCGGCGGAACACCGCCCGGATTATCTGCGCCTGTCACAGGCAGAGCGGGAACGCATGGAAAGAGAGAATGCGAAGCATGCTTGAGATAACGGAGATGACAGAAGCGGATCTTGACGGAGTCGCAGCCATAGAGGCAGAGGTATTTTCAATGCCCTGGAGCAAAAAGGGATTCGCGGATACCCTGGGTATGGATAACGTGATCTTTTTAGTGGCGCGGGAAGATGGAGAAATAAAGGGCTACTGCGGGCTTTATCAGGCGGCGGATGAGGGAGAGATCACCAACGTGGCAGTAGCGCCGGTACACCGCAGACAGCGGATCGCGGACCGGATGCTCGAGCGGCTTTTACATCTGGCGTATGAACGCGGAACACGAAACTTCGTTCTGGAAGTACGCTGCTCGAATGAAGCGGCGATAAACCTGTATCAAAAATACGGATTTTTCATACAGGGAAGGCGGAAGGGATTTTATGAACAGCCGAAAGAAGATGCTTATATTATGACATTTGCAAAATAATAGGACGGGAAAAAGATGTTAGATGTTTGTTTATTGGGAACAGGGGGAATGATGCCGCTGCCAAACCGGTGGCTGACTTCCCTGATGACAAGATACAATGGAAGCAGTCTGATGATCGACTGCGGAGAAGGAACGCAGATCGCGGTCAAAGAAAAGGGATGGAGCTTCAAACCGGTGGATGTGATCTGTTTTACGCATTACCACGCGGATCATATCAGCGGACTGCCGGGAATACTGCTCACAATGGGAAATGCGGAACGGACAGAGCCGCTTACTTTAGTAGGTCCGAAGGGATTGGAGCGGGTCGTCAGCGCGCTTCGCATGATCGCGCCGGAACTTCCGTTTGAGATCAACTATATAGAACTGACAGAGCCGAAGCAGACGATAGAGCTGTGCGGATATGTCATACATGCATTTCGGGTAAATCACAATATTACCTGTTACGGCTACTCGATCGAGATCAAAAGAACCGGAAAATTCAGTGTAGAGGCGGCACACGAGAAAGGAATTCCGCAGAAATACTGGAACCGTCTGCAAAAAGGGGAGACCCTGACGGAGGATGGCAGAATCTATACGCCGGATATGGTGCTCGGACCGCCGAGAAAAGGCATAAAAGTGACGTACTGTACGGATACCAGACCGACGGCATCCATTGTGGAACACGCGAAAGGATCGGATCTTTTTATCTGTGAGGGAATGTATGCGGAAAAAGAAAAGATTACAAAGGCAAAACAGTATAAACACATGACATTTTACGAGGCGGCGCAGATGGCAAAAGAAGCGGGAGTAAAAGAACTGTGGCTCACGCATTACAGTCCGTCGCTGGTCCGCCCGGAAGATTATAAAAAAGAAGTACAGAAAGTGTTTGCAAATACCGTTTTAGGAAAAGACGGAAAGACGGTAGAAATTGATTTTGAGGAGGAATGAGCATGAAAAAACAGATACGCATGATAATCGTGGGACTGGTTTGTGTGGCGCTTGTAGTGGGATACTATTATCATCTGTCACACCGGAGCACAAAGACGGCGGAGGATACGACAGAGCTGACAGCGATCACGAAGATCACAACAAAGAATCTGGACACATCCTATCCACAGACTCCCAGAGAAGTGATCAAGCTGTACAATGACATTTTAAAATGCTATTACAACGAGGACTGTACCGAGGATGAGATCCGGGCACTGGGTGCGCAGGCGAGAAAGTTGATGGATGACGAGCTGCTTCAGAACAATCCGGAAGACCAGTATTATTCCGCGCTCATGACAGACATCCAGAATTATAAAGATGCGGGAAAAACGATCAATACAACGGATGTGTGTGACAGTGATGAGATCGTAAAAAAGACGGTGAACGGGGCGGAGTGCGCCTATGTCACAGCTTCCTATTTTGTAAAAGGGAAGGATGGATATACCAAGACATACCAGCAGTATGTGCTGCGCCAGGATGAAGACGGAAAGTGGAAGATCCTTGCGTATGAAGTGGTAAAAGGAAATGGAGACAGTACAGATCATGAATAAAGAGAAAGAAATCAGGGTGCTTGGCATAGAAAGTTCCTGTGATGAGACTGCGGCTGCGGTCGTGGTGAATGGCAGGGATGTGCGTTCAAATATTATTTCCTCGCAGATCGCCCTGCATACACTGTATGGAGGTGTAGTGCCTGAGATCGCGTCCAGAAAACATATCGAGAAAATAAACCAGGTGATCGAGGAAGCCTTAAAAGAAGCGGAAATGACACTGGATGATATGGATGCGATCGCGGTGACCTACGGGCCGGGGTTAGTAGGCGCACTGCTTGTCGGTGTCGCTGCGGCAAAGGCCATCAGCTACGCGAGAAACATTCCGTTGGTCGGCGTGCATCATATCGAGGGGCATATCAGCGCCAACTATATCGAAAATAAAGAATTGGAGCCGCCGTTTTTATGCCTCGTGGTATCCGGCGGTCATACGCATTTGGTAAAAGTGCAGGATTACGGAAAATATGAAATACTCGGGCGTACCAGAGATGACGCGGCAGGAGAAGCGTTTGATAAAGTGGCACGGGCGATCGGACTCGGGTATCCGGGCGGACCGAAGATTGAAAAGATCGCGCATGAGGGAGATCCGCATGCGATCGAGTTTCCGCGCGCAAAAATCGCGGATGATCCTTATGATTTCAGTTTCAGTGGACTGAAATCCGCAGTGCTCAACTATTTAAACGGCTGTAAAATGAAAGATATCGAGATCGTACCGGCAGATGTGGCGGCATCTTTCCAGCAGGCAGTGGCAGACACGCTGATCGAACATGCGGTGCGGGCAATCGATGAATTTAAAATGGACAAATTTGCGATCGCGGGCGGCGTGGCATCCAATGCGACACTGCGTGAAGGAATAAGAAAGGCGTGCGAAAAGAAAGGTGTGGCGTTTTATCATCCGTCACCGATCCTTTGCACCGATAATGCGGCGATGATCGGGGCGGCAGGCTATTATGAATATCTGGCGGGAACCAGATCCGGGCTTGATCTTAACGCCGTTCCGAATCTGAAACTGGGTGAACGCTGATGGAAAAAGAAAAAATAGTGGCGCTTGTGCTTGCGGCGGGAACCGGGAAGCGCATGCAGAGCAGTACGGCGAAGCAGTATATGCTCCTTGGTGGGAAACCACTGGTCTGCTATGCGCTGGAGGCGTTTGAGCGCAGCCCGGTCGATGAGGTGATACTGGTCACCGGAGAAAAAGAGATCGATTATTGTAAGAATGACATCGTAAAAAAATACGGGTATCAGAAAGTGACCCGGGTCGTAGCAGGCGGTAAGGAACGCTATCATTCGGTATATCAGGGTTTAAAAGCAATCGGACAGGCGGATTATGTGCTGATCCATGACGGAGCGAGACCGTTTGTGACAGAGGACATTATCTGCCGTTCGATCGATACGGTGAAAAAAGAAAAAGCGTGTGTGGTGGGGATGCCGGTAAAAGACACCATAAAAATTGCCACAGAGGATACTTACGCATCCGTCACTCCGGACCGGAGACTGGTGTGGATGATACAGACCCCGCAGGCATTCTCTTATCCTGAGATCCTGCAGGCATACGAAAAGATCATTGCAGACGGAGACGATTCCGTGACAGACGATGCAATGGTCTTAGAGCACGCTGCGCATATGCCGGTAAAGCTGATCGAGGGCAGTTATCACAACATTAAGATCACAACGCCGGAAGATATGAAAATTGCAGAAATGTTCTTGAAAGAGTATTTTTAATCAGAATTTGAAAAAAATGAAAAAATTATATTGACAGCTGGTCCAGGAGATGATAGAATCATTTTTGCGCTGATTTGAGAAGCGGTGATGAGATAAAGCATCGTGACAGCTGCAAACACAATTCCCTTGATTGAGGAAATGTTGTTGGAGAGATATCGAAGTGGTCATAACGAGGCGGTCTTGAAAACCGTTTGTCCGCAAGGGCGCGTGGGTTCGAATCCCACTCTCTCCGTTCATCTTTTTTAGATGAATGTTTAAAAAAATGAATATGAAAAATATTCGACTGGAGAAGTACCCAAGCTGGCCGAAGGGACACCCCTGGAAAGGGTGCAGGTCGTTAACAGCGGCGCGAGGGTTCAAATCCCTCCTTCTCCGCTCATCGGATGCCGATTTATCACTTACTGTCGGATGGAGACAGAAAGACAGAAAAAAGATAAAAAAGTGTTGACAAAACACGAACGGCATGATAAGATGTATATCGCTCTGCTGATGACAGAGTGATGAAAAATAAAAAAGTTAAAAAAATTCTTGACACGGCGAAAACATTTTGATAAAATGAATAAGCTGTCGAAAAGACAAAGGACATTGAAAACTGAACAGTGAAATAACCTTGAAAGATTCGTAAGAGAATAATTCAAAGAACGCGATTC
>CABJBK010000011.1 GCA_902363825.1 Lachnospiraceae bacterium | reverse complement strand
GATAGGGCAGAGGTGGAAGTGCGGCAACGCATGGAGCTGACTGTTACTAATCGGTCGAGGGCTTGACCAAGAAACATCAGGCGAAAGCCAGATGTAAGAGTAAGCGGTATCACGGATCTGTGTGAAATTTTGAAAGTATATGAATAATCCTCGATAGCTCAATGGTAGAGCGCACGGCTGTTAACCGTGATGTTGTAGGTTCGAGCCCTACTCGGGGAGCTTTTTTTTTCCGAAAAGAGGAAAGAAGCAAACAAGAGAGAACGGCTCCGTGGTCAAGCGGTTAAGACATCGCCCTTTCACGGCGGTAACACGGGTTCGATTCCCGTCGGAGTCATCCAGGATTTACTTGACGTATAATTCCTGTTTTGATAGAATATAATAAAGTATGGCGACTTAGCCAAGTGGTAAGGCGTGGGACTGCAACTCCCTGATCATCGGTTCAAATCCGTTAGTCGCCTCGAAAAGAGACTTAATTTTTTAAGTCTCTTTTTTTTCTATATATATTATTTGAAATATCTATTATAATAAAAGTAGAAAAAAATGATAAATAACGATAATGGAAATAAAGGGAGGATGAAAAATGAAAAAAAGAATAGTCAGTGTATGTATGGGGATGCTTTTACTTACAACGGTTTTGGGATGTGGAGGAAAGTCATCGGTTTTAGAAGGAGAGCAGGGAACCGGCACAGATACCGTAAATGGAAGCTCAAAGACGGAGTCATCCACAGAACAACAGATGCAGGTTGTGGATAATTCGGAAGCAGAGATTACTGCTGTGGAAAACAAAACAGAAGCGGATGCGGCAATGAAAAGTGAGACCGGAAATTATGTTACGGTAGAAGAACTTTGTGCGTTGGTGCAGCCGGTGATCGAACAGGCGGCACAGGATCTGATTGTTGATGGCAAGGAAGGTTCCTCCGAGAATGTGATAAAAGAGGTACCGGAAAGTTTTGCGGATGTAAGCGGAGCGGTGTCCAGAGATGGAGTAAATACATTGGTGGAAGATATGTTAAACGCAGGAATTATTTCCGGCGCAGACAAATCTTACGAAAAAGGGGAACTTCACTATATCGTTTCGGTTTCGGATCAGGGACATAATTTTAAGAGTGATGTATTTCATTATGAAAAGAATACCGCAGATATTATTCGGATGAATCTGCGGATGGCGGTAGATCAGTGGGCAGATATACCGGAGGCAGAGGCAACCGGCACGGATTCGCTTCAGAGGAATATGAGTGCCATATATACGGTTTCATTTGCGTTAAGTCAGGGAGAATGGAAGATATTAGATTTTGAGGCGCCTACCGGAGAACCGGAAAAACTTTCTGCAAGTCTTTTGACCGATAACGTAACAATCGATTATAACGAGATCTCTTCTAAATTTACCGGCGTATATGTGGCGCAGGGAGAAGATGCATCGAAAGAAGACGCGGATATCTTATATCTGTATGCATATGGAGACAGTCTGGATGGAAAGGGAAACAGTCTTTTTCTTTCACAAAACAAGGGGGATGCCTTTAATTACGAGTCGATCGTTGCATATAACAACAATAAGGTGATTTTTGCGAGAAGAAATCCACAAAACGGGGAAATTACCATGGAATATGTGGATAAAGATAAGATCATTTACAATGGAACGACGTATGTTCGTGATACAAGTTATGACTCCGAACAGTAATCTGAGAGTAGTCTGAGGTAGAAGCATAAAGCGGGAGCAGGTATGGAGAAAAAGATTTTACTGGTAGATGATGACCGGGATCTTGCGGAAATTATCCGGGATATGTTGAAAACATATGGATACGAAGTAAAGATTGTGGAAAGCTGCGAAGAAACATTTGAAATTTTAAAGAAGGAACAATTTTCGTTAATGATACTGGACATTAATCTGCCGGACGGAACGGGATTTGAAGTGCTAAAGGAACTAAGAAGAGTATCAAAGGTTCCGGTCATATTTGCCAGCGCACGCACAAGTGAAGATGATAAGATCACAGGACTTGAGATGGGCGGAGATGACTATCTGGCAAAGCCGTATTCGTTAAAAGAACTGATCGCGCGCGTCAATACGCTGATGCGGCGTACTTACGGAACAGAGGAACGGGAAAGTATCTACGAGTTTGGATCGGTCCGTGTGGATATCGGTATGCGAAAAGTAGAACGTGGTGGAAAAGAAGTAAAGCTGGCATTGAAAGAATTTGATGTGCTGGCTTATCTTTGCAGACATAAAAATCAGGTGGTAAAGAAAGAAGAATTGCTCCATGAAGTGTGGGGCGCTTTTTCGGAGGCGGAAATTGCCACGGTCGCGGTACATATCCGCTGGCTCAGGGAAAAATTAGAGGACAATGCCGCAGAACCAAAATGGATAAAGACGGTCTGGGGCGTGGGATATTGTCTGTGTGCGGAAGAAAAGTAAAGCGGGAAGCAGACAAAATGAGGAGGATACCATTGAAAAAACAACTTTTGCGAAGTGTGTTTGTAATAACGGCGGTCTGGCTTTTGATCTGTGCTGGTTATCTCTTATTTATGCAGAGAAAAGAGATCGTGGCAGACCGGGGAGAGAAGCTTGTTCTCTTAAATGAGGTGGAACAGCTCACAAAAAATGAGGATGGCAGTAATCCGGCGCAGGCAGAGATTGAGGCGCTTCGTGAAACATTGAAGGAAGATACGCCGGAAGGCAAAAGATCATATACAATTCAGGTGACGGTTACCTGTGGGGTGATCATCTTTTTCTATATGCTGTTTATTTTTTTCTATTTATATAGAAAGATGCTTGCGCCATTTCAAAAACTGGAGCAGTATGCGGGGGAACTGGCAAAAGGAAATCTTGACGTTTCGCTGGACTATGAAAGAACAAACTTCTTCGGGGCATTTACCTGGGCGTTCGATCATATGCGCGAGGAACTGATCCGCGCAAGAAAACGTGAGGAATATGCGATACAGGAAAATAAGACGATCATTGCGACACTTTCGCACGATATTAAAACACCGATCGCATCAATCCGTGCCTATGCCGAGGCGCTTGAGGCGAATCTGGAATCCGGTTATGAGAAGAGACAGCAGTATGCATCGGTGATCCTAAAAAAGTGTGATGAGGTAACAGGGCTGACCAACGATCTGGTGCTGCACTCGCTTTCGGAACTGGAACATCTGGAAATAGAAAAGCGGCAGATCCAGATGGATACGGTTTTGGAAGAAATCTGCAGGGATTTTGCGTATGAAGAGGTCGTTTTGGATACGCCGTTTCCGAGGGCAGAGCTTTGTCTGGATGAAAAGCGGCTTGCGCAGGTGATTGAAAACTTACTGAACAATGCAAGAAAATACGCGCCGGGGACAAAGATCGAAGTGAGCGCGCAGATCCGGGACGGAAAGTATGAGATCCATGTGCGTGATCATGGAAAAGGGATCCTGCCGCAGGATATGCCTTTTATCTGTGAAAAATTTTATCGCGGGAAAAATACTGGAGATGCACCGGGCTCCGGACTTGGTCTTTATATCGTCACTTATATTTTAAAACGGATGGATGGAGAATTGAAGTTAAGGAACCATGCCGACGGACTTGACGCAGTCGTAACATTTGAGCTTGCGGATGTGCCGGGAGAAAAAATCCGCTAAAGCAGGTTTTGTTAAAACTGTTTTGTCGGATCCGTAAAAAGACCGAGAGCCGGTGCATGATAGGTGAAAAAGAGAAAGCAAAGCAGGACAACAAAGACAAGCGGCCCGAACAGATTTCCGTAATTTTTTGCCCGGCAGGATAAAGTGAGGCGGTAAGAAGCCCCAAAAGCGAGGATCACACTGAGCGCAAAAACAGCAATATCAAGCCAGAGAAAATGATTTCCCAGAATACCGGAATAGCTGTAAAAAAGAACCGGGATCAGAAAAGTCCCGAGTAAAATGCCAGCAAGCAGAGCGCTGGTGATACAGGGATAATCTGCCATAAGCCGGCGGTTCAGAAAAAACGCGCAGAGAAGCATGGGAAAAAAGACCAGCTTCATGTGTTCCCAGGTGGATTCGTTTGTCGGAAAAATCAGTCCGAGTATGTAGTTTTGACCCGACCAGTCATAAATGAAATGAGAGATCGTGCCGGTGATCAGAACAAAAACAGTTCCGAGGATCATATTAGATTTTAAAAAATTCATATTTTTCATAGTATATCTTATGACAGAAAAAGAAAAATATGCAAAAAAGAAATCTCTTAAAGACTTCTTAAAAACTTTTTTGTTATAACATAGTCAATCGATATAACAGAAAGGACAAAAAAATGAAAACACAAATTTTAAAGGCTGTTGATCTGTGCAAAAGTTTTGCGAACAACGGTGGACAGAATCATGTACTCGATATGATAAATTTAGAGATTTACAAGGGAGATTTTACGGTCATCATGGGATCTTCGGGAGCCGGAAAATCGACACTTTTGTATACGTTGAGCGGAATGGATACAGCAACGAACGGCAAAATCTATTATAAAGATAAGGAGCTTAATTCCTACGCGGAAAAACAGATGGCAGATATCCGTGCAAAGGAATTCGGTTTTATTTTTCAGCAGATGCATCTGATCAGTAATCTGACACTTCTGGAAAATGCTGCTGTGGTCGGCTATCTGGGGCAGAAGAAGAGCACGAAGGAAGTGCGGGAACGCGCGCTTGCGCTGCTTACACAGACACATGTGGAACACGCAAAAGATCGTCTGCCTTCCCAGGTGTCTGGTGGAGAGGCACAGCGTGCAGCGATCGCCCGTGCGATGATGAATGAGCCGGAGATCATTTTTGCGGATGAGCCGACCGGGGCATTAAACAAGCGCAATACCGAAGATGTGCTGGATCTTTTGACGGAGCTGAACCGGCAGGGTCAGAGCATTTTGATGGTAACACACGATATCCGCGCAGCGATTCATGCAAACCGTTTTCTCTATCTGGAGGATGGAAAGATAAGCGGCGAAATGGAAATGCCGCCTTATGAGAGCAAAGACACGAAAAACAGGGAAAAGCAGGTAGACGCATGGCTCTCCTCCATGTCATGGTAGGGGGTGAGTCAGAATGAAGTATATATTATTGTTAAAAAAGAATATCAAAAAGCAAAAAGGCGCTTTTTTTGGTATGCTGATCCTTGTTTTTATCATTACGATGGCACTCTGTGCAGTACTTGCGGTCGGGCAGAACAGCAGGGTATATGAGAGCGAACAGTTAGACCGTGTCGGTTACGGTGATGTGACAAGCTGGATCATCGAGCAGCCGGGCGTAGAGGAGCTGATCGATCAGATTGAGGAACTTCGCGGTACAGAGAAAACGGAGCGGCAGAAGATCAAACAGGTATTGTATAAGGCTGGAAAAAAACAAACGCAGAATAACGGAATGCTTGCAGTCTACGAACCGGAAAATTATGATTATTATATTTATAAGGAAGATCTTACCGGGATACAGAAAAATCCGAAAGAGCCAAAAGACGGAGAAATGTATGTATCCCCATCGTTTATCACGATGTATGGAGTAGACATCGGAGATTCGGTAGAGATCCAGATCGCCGGTGAGGAAAAGCAAATGCGTTTTACGATTAGGGGATTTTTTGAAGACCCGTTTGCGGGAAGTTCCATGATGGGGGTGAAAACCATGCTGATCAATAAGGCTTCAATGGAAGAACTCGAACAGAATGTGCTTATGGCAGGGGAAGCGTCTACCGTTGCGGATGCGGAAATGCTGCATATTTTTCAGAAAAAAGACAGCGGACAGAAGACAAAAGAATTTATAAAGGAACTCAATGAGAATACGGATCTGAAAAACTACACCTATAGATCTTATTCCAAAACGACCATAGAAGGATATATGCTGATTGCACAAAATATTTTTGTCGGTTTCTTCCTCGTATTTGTGACGGTACTCGTCGTTGTGGCGGTTGTGGTATTGAGCCACAGTATCACGACCGGAATCGAGCAGGATTATACCAACATGGGTGTTTTAAAGGCGATCGGTTTTACAAACAAAGATCTGCGCCGGATAAAAATGTATCAGTATCTTTTCTCCATCGTACTTGGAATGGCATGCGGAATACCGGCTGCGTATCCGGTGGTGCGGTATATCGATCGTCTGATCATACCGGCAACCGGGCTGATGATCCCGGCAACACTGCCGGCAGGGATATGCGCAGCATCACTCGGAGTGATCTTATTGCTGCTTTTCGTTGTTATTTTTACAAAAACAGCAAAAGTAGGCAAAATTACGCCAATTCGCGCGATCCGCGGAGGAATACAGGATGTACATTTTAAGAGCAGAATGACAACGGGGATCTATAAGCGGGGGCTTTCTTTTCATCTCGCGTTCCGCCAGATGCTTTCCGGCAAAAAACAGTATATCAGTGCAGGAATCGTGACGGCTCTGCTCGTATTTTTCCTGTCGCTGACTGCAAGGCTCGGAGCGTGGCTCGGACCGGATGGAGATGGTCTCATGCAGGAATTTAATACAGTATCTTATGATATCGGAATAAAGTATACGGATGATGGGTCGGATGAGCAGGAGCTGAAAAAAGAGATCGAGGACTGGATGCAAAAGAAGGCCGGAATCAAAGATTCTTTTTTGTATGTCATGAAGAATGCTTCGGTGGATCAGATCGATTACCTGATGAATGTGAATGAAAAACCGGAGCTTTATCATCTGCTGCGTGGACGGATATGCAAATACGGAGATGAAATATTAGTTACGGAAACGGTAACAAAGGAAATTGGAAAAGATATCGGAGATGTTGTGGAGGTCGATTATGATGGAAAAACAGAGGAATTTATCATAAGCGGCGTGTACCAGTGTGCCAATGATATGGGAGCAAATTTCGGGATCAGCAAAGAAGGGGCGGAAAAGTTCGGGCTGACGGAGGAAAACCGGTATTATACCTACTATGTGTTAAAAGATCCGGATAAAGCGAAGTCGGTGATCCAGGAATTGAAGGAAACATATGGAGACCGGATTCAGATAGATAATCCGGATTCCTGGTCGGGGCTTGACGGTATCGTATCGGCGCTGCAGGCATTTCGAAAGCTGATGTATGTCATTTCGGTTCTGTTCATATTTGTGGTGATCGCCATGACCGGAAGCCGTATCCTGTATCAGGAGAAAAATGATCTGGGCATTTATAAGTCTCTTGGGTTTACCTCACGCAGACTTCGTATCATGTTTGCACTGCGTTTTGGGATCGTCTCCGCCATCGGAGGGATAGGCGGGATCATTTCCAGTGCGCTGTTTACGGATCCGATCGTTGGAGTATTTCTGCAGCGCTGCGGGATTGCGGCATTCTCCTCAAAGCTTGATCCGGTGGCAATGATCCGGCCGGCAGCTATCGTAACGTTGATCTTTATGATCGTTGCGTTTCTTCTGTCCGGACAGATCAAAAAAGTGGAGCCGAGGATCTTAATTACAGAGTAAAAAAATAAACCGACCGCAGGTCGCCGGAAAAGGAATTCTGACGCCTGGGTCGGTCTTTCTGTTATTGTAATAAATGTTACATGAATTTTTATTATAAAGTGATCTTGCGGAAGTTTTTCTTTCCACGTTTTACTACGACGCCATCACCGGAAAAAGTGGTTTTTTCAAAAGCAGCTTTGATATCGGTTACTTTTTCGCCGTCTAAGGAGACACCGCCCTGTTCTACGGCACGGCGTGCTTCGTTTCTGGAAGCGCTTAACCCAGATTTTACGAGAAGCGTTAAGATATCGATTGCATCTTCACGGAAATCGTCCGCGGCAAGAACGGTAGTCGGCATATTGTCGGTATTTCCACCGCCGGCAAACAGAGCTTTCGCACCTTCCTCGGCTTTTTTCGCTTCTTCTTCGCCATGTACCAGCTTGGTCAGCTCGAATGCAAGGATCTCTTTTGCCTGATTTAACTGGCTGCCTTCCCATTTGTCCATCTCATCGATCTGTTCTAACGGCAGGAAAGTGAGCATGCGCAGGCATTTTAAAACGTCAGCGTCGGAGACATTTCTCCAGTACTGGTAAAATTCAAACGGAGATGTCTTGTTCGGATCAAGCCATACAGCGCCGGACTGGGTTTTGCCCATCTTTTTTCCTTCGGAATTTAATAAGAGGTTGATCGTCATGGCGTAAGCGTCTTTTCCAAGCTTACGGCGGATCAGTTCGGTACCGCCGAGCATGTTGCTCCACTGGTCATCCCCGCCGAATTCCATGTTACAGCCATATTTCTGGAACAGGGTGTAGAAGTCGAAACTCTGCATGATCATGTAGTTAAATTCCAGGAAGCTCAGACCGCGTTCCATACGCTGTTTGTAGCACTCTGCGGTGAGCATGCGGTTTACAGAGAAATGCGGTCCGATATCGCGCAGTACATCGACATAGTTCAGATCTAAGAGCCAGTCCGCATTGTTTACCAAAAGCGCTTTGTCATCGGAGAAATCGATGAAACGGCTCATCTGCTTTTTGAAGCATTCTACGTTGTGGTTGATCGTCTCTTTGGTCATCATCTGACGCATATCGGTACGTCCGGACGGATCACCAATCATTGCGGTACCGCCGCCGATCAAAGCGATCGGTTTGTTGCCTGCCATCTGGAGACGTTTCATCAGGCAGAGTGCCATAAAGTGTCCGACATGAAGGCTGTCTGCGGTCGGGTCGAAGCCAATGTAGAAAACGGCCTTTCCGTTGTTTACGAGTTCTTTGATCTCTTTTTCATCGGTTACCTGGGCGATCAGACCGCGGGCAACTAATTCGTCATATACTGTCATTTTTGCTCTCCTTTTTCATAAAAAATTGAATAAAAAAACCCCGTCCCATCAAAGGACGAGGTATCTGCTCGTGTTACCACCTTAGTTTACAGGAAAGCTCACGCTTCCTGTCTCAGCAAGTATCAATCAATACTTTTGCACGATAACGGGTGCAAAACGTTGCAGCCTACTGTACGTCTATGAAATGTGATCCATAAGCGGATTTCGGTGCAAGGCTTGAGGAGGTATTCAAAATAAGCTTCCCACGCGCCTCTCATCTACCGGCTGCTTTCTGTCTGTTTCACTTAAATCTACTTGTTCCTGTCACTGCCTTTTTTAATTTGAAACTAACGCCATTATAAACATGGAAAAGGAAGTTTGTCAACAGAAAAATGTTTTCTAAGTTTTATGGAAGATTATGTATTTATTTTAGTACAACTGCCAGCTTTTTATCAATTAGGATTGACATTTTATCATTAGTTCGGTATATTAAAAGAAATTTCTAAAAACGAAAGATTTCCTTGAGGGAGTAGTTCGCGCAAGCAGTTAAAAAAGCGTGGTTTGTCAACAGACTGGTCCGGCGGACCTGGCAAATCTTAAAGAATGAGACTCATGTGTGCCTGAAAAAAAGGGCATACATGGGCTTTTTTTTACACATATTATGAAAATGGACAAAGCTGCGTAAACTCGGGGAGAAAAACGAAATGAGGGTGAATCAAATGGCATTATTTATTGAATTGTTTTTAATGGGAATCGGATTGTCGATGGACGCGTTCGCGGTGTCAGTCTGTAAGGGTCTTGGCATGGTCAAGGTAAACAAGAAGCAGACCGTGACGATCGGACTGTTCTTTGGAGGATTTCAGGCACTGATGCCTTTTATCGGCTGGGTGCTCGGCAGACAGTTTGAACATTACATCAAGAGCATCGATCACTGGGTGGCTTTTGTGCTGCTTGGATTTATCGGTGGAAAAATGATGGTAGAATCCCTAAAAAAAGAAGAAGATGGGGTTGTAAAAAAAGAGGATGTGCCGTTAAATATAAAAGAGATGTTTGTGCTTGCGGTAGCGACAAGTATCGATGCGCTGGCTGTAGGAATTACCTTTGCGTTTCTCGGAACTCCGATCGTGGAAGCGATCTCGATCATTGGATGTACGACATTTGTGATCTCGGTCGGCGGCGTTTATATCGGCAATTTCTTCGGAAGCAAGTACAAAAACAGAGCGGAGTTTGTCGGCGGACTGATCCTTGTGCTGCTCGGACTTAAGATTTTACTGGAGCATCTGGGTATCCTTGCATTGTAAATAATATTTTACCGGTTTGTGGGAAGATCCACAAAAACCAATAAGAGAAAAGGAGAAATGGAATGAGAGAATTGATCGTGGCAATTATCACACTGATCGTTGGTTTTATTTTTTTGATCAAAGGGGCAGACTTTTTCGTAGACGGAAGCGCAAGTGTGGCGAAGCGTCTGCGGGTACCATCGATCATCATCGGTATGACGGTCGTTGCAATGGGAACCAGTCTGCCGGAGTGTGCAGTCAGTGTGACGGCATCGATTACGAATAACAATTCGCTGGCAGTCAGCAATGCCGTAGGTTCAAATATTTTTAATCTGATGGTCGTCTGCGGGGTATGCGCGCTTTTTACACCGCTCGCAGTACAGAGAGACACGTTAAAGCGTGACCTTCCGTTTTCAATCATCGTAGCGGGACTGTTACTTGTGCTCGGATATTTTGGAATGACGCTTGGCAGAGTGGACGGAATCATTTTACTCGTGGTCTTTGCGGTATTTTTGGTGATCATGGTAAAATCCGCGTTAAAGGCAAGACGGGACGGCGGTGTTACGGCGGCAGAAAAAGAAGATCAGGAGATCGCGGATGAAGTAGAGATCCTTCCGGTATGGAAATGTATCGTATTTATCATCGTTGGAGCAATCGGTATTGCGCTTGGTGGAGATGCGGTCGTTGACGGCGCGTCCGTGATCGCGGCAGAATTTGGCCTGAGCCAGACGCTGATCGGTCTTACGATCGTGGCACTCGGAACATCTTTGCCGGAACTTGTGACTTCTATTGTTGCGGCACGCAAAAACGAAGTGGATATGGCACTCGGAAATGTGATCGGATCGAATATCTTTAACATCCTGTTTGTACTCGGAATCGCGGCTGCGATAAGCCCGATCCAGTTTATCCGGGAAAATATCATAGATATCATACTGCTCATTTTCATGAGCCTGGAAGTATGGTTCTTTGCGCAGAGCAAAAAGAAACTCACGCGCGGGGAAGGCATTGTAATGCTTTTGGTCTATGCGGTTTATATGGTATATATCTGCAAGCGTTAGGCATGCAAAATGATTGAAAATCCGGGAAAAAGAGACTATAATATAAAAAATTGGTAAAGGAGGGATGCCTGATGGAAATTTTTGAAAAAATCGGTGATACGATCGTGAGCGCCGGAAAAGATGTAACAGAGAAGGCAAAAGAACTTTCAAGTGTGGCAAAATTAAAGATGGATATCCGCGCAAAGGAAGACTTTGTGGAGAAACAGTATGCGCTGATCGGAAAGAAATATTATGAAGCGCATAAGGATGACGACATTCTGGATTATGAAGAGTGCAACGTCATTGAAGAGGCTTTAAGCGCGATATCAGATATGAAAACACAGCTTATGAACTTAAAGGGAGCAAAGAAATGTCCGAACTGCGGAGCGGAAGTTGCAGAGGACGCAAGCTTCTGCGCAAGCTGCGGAACAAAGCTGGACGACTTTTTTGAAGACTGAGTAAAAAGTTGACAAGTGAAAAAGACTGTGATAGTTTTAATAAAGCGAATGTAAACACGTTGAAAAAGAGAGTATATCTGCAAAAATATGACAGAGAGTCCCGGATTGCTGAGAGCGGGGTATAGGCAGGCAGATAGAAGATGGCTTTGGAGTGGCAGGGCTGAACCGTGATGGATAAGTTCTGACAGGACCGCCTGTTACAGCGGAGAGTATCGCATCGTTTTTAACAGATGCTGTACCTGATGAGGCTTTTACCGCGAGGTAGGAGTAAAGTGAAGTGGTAACACGGTTGATTCCGTCTTCATTTCCGGAAGATCCGGAAGTGAGGGCGTTTTTTTTATATTATAGCAATAAGAAAAAGAGGAGATAAAAAGATGGCAGACAAAGGAAAATTTTATATGACAACTGCAATCGCATACGCATCCGGCAAACCGCACATCGGAAATACTTATGAGATCGTGCTTGCAGATGCGATCGCGCGTTACAAAAGACAGGAGGGTTATGATGTCTATTTCCAGACAGGAACCGATGAGCATGGCCAGAAGATCGAGTTAAAGGCAGAGGAAGCCGGAATCTCACCGCAGGAATATGTGGATCAGGTATCTGCGGAGGTAAAGAAGATCTGGGATCTGATGAATGCTTCCTATGATAATTTTATCCGTACTACCGACGCGGATCACAAGAAACAGGTTCAGAAGATCTTTAAGAAGCTCTACGATAAAGGTGACATTTACAAGGGATCCTATGAGGGACTTTACTGTACACCGTGTGAATCTTTCTGGACAGAGTCACAGTTAGTGGACGGAAAGTGCCCGGATTGCGGCCGTGAAGTAAAGCCGGCAAAGGAGGAGGCATATTTCTTTAAAATGAGCAAGTATGCGGATCGCCTGATCGAGCACATCAATACACATCCGGAATTTATCCAGCCGGTTTCCAGAAAAAATGAGATGATGAACAATTTCCTGCTTCCGGGACTTCAGGATCTTTGTGTATCCAGAACTTCCTTTAAATGGGGAATCCCGGTAGATTTTGATCCGAAGCATGTCGTTTATGTATGGCTGGATGCGCTGACAAACTATATCACCAAGATCGGATATGACGCGGATGGCAATTCCTCGGAGCTGTTTAATAAAAACTGGCCGGCGGATCTTCATCTGATCGGAAAGGACATTATCCGTTTCCATACGATCTACTGGCCGATCTTTCTGATGGCACTCGATCTGCCACTGCCAAAGCAGGTATTCGGACATCCGTGGCTGTTGCTTGGAGATGGCAAGATGAGTAAATCAAAAGGAAATGTCCTGTATGCGGATGAACTGGTAGCTTTCTTTGGTGTAGACGCGGTGCGCTATTTTGTACTGCATGAGATGCCATTTGACAATGACGGTGTGATCACCTGGGATCTTTTAGTAGAGAGAATTAACTCTGATCTTGCGAACACACTCGGAAACCTTGTAAACCGTACCATCTCCATGAGCAACAAGTATTTTGGCGGTGTGGTAACGGATACCAAGGTGAGCGAAGCAGTAGATGATGACTTAAAGAAAGTAGCGACAGAGACCGTTGGAAAGGTAGAGAAGAAGATGGCGGATCTTCGTGTAGCGGATGCGATCACGGAAATCTTCAATCTTTTTAAGCGCTGCAACAAATATATCGATGAGACAACGCCGTGGATCCTTGCAAAGGATGATGCGACCAAGCCGCGTCTTGAGACGGTATTATACAACCTGGTAGAGGGCATCACCATGGGAGCAACGCTCTTAAAGAGCTTTATGCCGGATACAGCGGAAAAGATCTTCGCACAGTTAAATACCAAGGAGATTCCGTTTGATGAGCTGGGTACCTTCGGTCATTATGTAAGCGGAACCAAAGTGACTGAGACACCGGAGATCCTCTTTGCGCGTCTGGATATCGAAGAAGTTATGAAGAAAGTGGAAGAGCTTCATCCGAAGAAAGAGGAAAGTGAAGCAGCCGCAGGCGAAGAAGGCGGAATCGACATCGAGGCAAAACCGGAGATCACCTTTGAAGATTTTGAAAAACTGCAGTTCCAGATCGGAGAAGTGATCGCGTGTGAGGCAGTTCCGAAGTCCAAAAAACTGCTCTGCTCCAAGGTAAAGGTCGGAAGCAGCGTAAAGCAGATCGTTTCCGGCATCCATAAGTACTATACCCCGGAAGAAATGGTGGGTAAAAAGGTCATGGTACTTGTAAACTTAAAACCGGCAAAACTGGCAGGAGTTCTCTCAGAAGGAATGCTGCTGTGCGCAGAAGATGCGGACGGAAATCTGTCTCTTATGACTTCTGAGAAGCCAATGCCGTCAGGAGCGGAAATTGCATAGTAAGATATTTGAGACACATGCGCATTATGAGGATGCAAAATTTGATGCGGACAGGGAGGCACTTATTGCATCCCTGCCGGAACATGACATTGAATATGTGATCAATGTCGGTTCCAGTCTTGAGACGACGGAAAAGAGCATTGCCCTCGCGGAGCAGTATGACTTTATTTATGCGGCGGTCGGGGTGCATCCGAGTGATGTGACAGAGTTAAACGAGGAAAATTTTAAGGCGATCGAGCAGGCTGCGGAGCACAAAAAGGCGGTGGCAGTCGGGGAGATCGGACTGGACTATTACTGGGATAAAGAGCCGCAGGTGCAGGAGAATCAGCGTTACTGGTTCAAACGCCAGCTGGAACTGGCAAAAGAGAAGGATCTTCCGGTCATCATCCACTCCAGGGATGCCGCAGAGGATACCATGCAGATCTTAAAAGAAACGCCGATGCGTGAAATGCCGGGCGTGATCCATTGTTACTCCTATTCGGTAGAGATGGCGCGTGAATTTTTAAAGATGGGCTATGATATCGGCGTAGGCGGAGTGCTGACGTTTAAGAACGCGAAGAAGCTTCGGGCAGTGGTCGAAGAGATTCCGCTGGAGCGGATCCTGCTGGAAACGGATTGTCCGTATATGGCGCCGGAACCGCACCGGGGCGAGCGGAACAGTTCGCTTTTTATTCCGTATGTTGTAGAAAAAATCGCGGAAATTAAAAGTATTTCAACAGAAGAAGTATTACAGACAACGAACGCAAATGCGAAAAAGCTGTTTGCGCGGGTAAAGTAAAACAGAGATACCGGATACGGTGGAGTTTCAGTTTTGAAATTCCACCGTATCTTTTTGGAAACGTTTCGGAATGTTCTGATTCTGAAGTGCCGGATTTTTGCGGGCTTCGATTGTAATGCTTTCAAAGAAACCACACCAGAGCTTCTGGTATTCGAGTTCGGAATCGGAGTAGTTTTGGATCAGATTCTGATCCAGTGCGGAAGCATCGGCAATCAGAAAATCGAAAGCCCCGGCGCGGTGGATCAGTGCCAGTTTCCGTGTTCCGTCATAGATCATAAAATTTTCCTGCGGCAGCCGGTCACAAAAGTGTTCCCCCAGGATTGGGAGGACATCATTTTTCGGGTGGATCTCAGAAAACAGGATGCCGGAGCGCAGTTCTTTAAAGCGCAGAAAGCCGAGCAGGTGGTGCGCTTCGTTTTGTACACTTCTTGAAAGTTCAAACAGATAGAGAACGTAGGGATTGCCGATACACTCGAGGACGCGATCCGGATACTCCATGGAGAAGGCGAGCAGCAGCGTGCGGTAGAGCGCGTCCGCCTTTGTAATGGAAAAAGATGAGGACGACGACCTGCGTCCGGATCCGGCAATGCCGCTCTCATCTGCCATGATCGCCTGAAACAGGACCGGGGAGGCGGCAGCTCCAAGCCGGCGCCGTATGGTATCGGCAACTTTCCGGCTCTTTTCGGCATTTGTGGTTACATGGATATATTCACAGAAGAGTTCATAATTTTCCGGTTCTTTCGCGAGAATGCGGATATTTTTATGTCCCAGGCGGCTTGCCCAGGCATCATATATGGCAGTAAAAATACTGTCCGGGTCATCATGACATACAAATACATACATTGGGAAATACCTCATTTCGCAGAACAAAGCTGCGGTGGTTCTGTCATACCGACATCAAATAAAGAAATCTGTTTATAACCGCTCTCGCGGATCTCACGCGGGATCTGTGTCTTATCCCGTAGCAGGTTTTTGCAGATGTAGTTTTCTTCTAATTTGGTGCGGTACATCATTTTGCCGGAGCAGGTGATAAAGTAAAGCGCGCGTTTTAAGACAACGCCCATCTTCTTTAAATCCGGGAAGTCCAGTCTGGCAGAGCGTCTTGCCTGGAGGATGCGTTTGGCGGATTTGGCACCGATGCCCGGAACACGGAGCAGGGTCTTATAATCTGCGCGATTGATCTCCACCGGGAAATACTCCAGATGGCGTAGTGCCCAGTCACATTTCGGATCAAGATAAATATTGAAGTTCGGGTTGTCCTCCGAGAGCAGTTCGTTTACCGAAAAGTGATAGTAGCGCAGCAGCCAGTCCGCCTGATACAGGCGGTGTTCCCGCAGAAGCGGCGGGCCGCCGGGCAGAACCGGGAGACTCGAATCCTCGGTGACATTTACAAAGGCAGAATAAAAGACACGTTTTAAATCAAACTTCTGATAAAGCCCTTCTGCCACGCTCATGATCTGATAGTCATTTTCCGGGGTGGCACCGATGATCATCTGGGTGCTCTGACCGGCCGGAACAAAGCGGGAGGACGGAGCGGACAGATCCATGTGCGGATTACCGGAAACTGCCGGAGGAAAGACAGATCCGGCAGAGGAAGCGTCAGCAGAAGAAGCACCGTCGGAAAGAAGCAGCCTGTCGTTTCGGATGCCGTTCTGGATCTGACGCATGGGTGTTAAGATCGTGCGTCTGGATTTGCACGGGGCAAGCGTATGCAGGGAGTCTGAGGTCGGAAGCTCCAGATTGATGCTCATGCGGTCAGCAAGAAAGCCGGTGCGCTCGATCAGGGCGGGGTCGGCACCAGGAATCGCCTTTACATGGATATATCCGTTAAAGTGATGCTTTATGCGGAGCTGGTAGAGCGTCTGATAGATCAGCTCCATCGTGTAGTTCGGGCTCACCAGAATACCGGAACTTAAAAAAAGTCCTTCGATATAATTGCGCCGGTAAAATTCCATGGTAAGGGAACTGACTTCATCCGGAGTGAACGAGGCGCGCGGAATGTCATTCATGCAGTTGTTCTGGCAATAGGAACAGTTGAAGATACATTCGTTGGTAAAAAGGATCTTTAACAGGGAAACGCATCTTCCGTCCCCCGAAAATGTATGACAGATGCCGGGCGCAATGCAGTTTCCCATGCCGTGACCGTTTCCCTTCCGGTCTACGCCGCTCGAAGTACACGCAACGTCATATTTGGCGGCGTCGGATAAGATCTGTAATTTTTCCATGACGGTCATTTGTTTTGGAATCTGCATGTCAGGTCTCCTTCTCTGTGTTCGTCAGGATCAATCGGAACACGGTATTATCATCAGGTTTCATTTATAGAAAAGAACAAATGTTCTAAAACCATCATAGCATGATGCGAACCAAAATGCAAGAGAAAATCGAAAATATGTTCGAGACAAAATCTGGAATAAACATTGCTTTTTTCCTGTGGATGTGCTATATTACGAACTAATTGAACAAAAACAGCAGGTGTCAGATAAAACGGATGTTTTGATCTGGTGAAAAGGGAAACAGGTGTGAATCCTGTACGAACTCGTCACTGTATTTAGGGAGCGCATGCCGCAGACGTCACTGGGAGACCGGGAAGACAGGCATTGTGTGTGGATCTATGAGCCAGGAGACCTGCCTGCTGTGGTGTACAGGGACAGGGTCCCAGGCCACGAGTAATTGGTTGTACGACAGAGAAGATCTTTTGAATCTGCAGTCCATTTACATTTTGTTTGTAAATGGGCGTTTTTTTCTTATGGAGAAACAGCCGGAAAAAGAGCATTTATGGCAGGGCTTTGATTTTGTATACCGTTCATAATAAAAATTTGGAGGAAATCATTATGAAAAAGAAAATCGCAGTGTTACTCACAGCAGCCCTGACCGGAGCGTTTCTGCTCGCAGGATGCGGCAGCAAGGCAGATGATACCGCTGCTACGACAACAGACGCAAAGGAAAGCGTACAGGCAACCGAAGAAAAGAGCACAGAGGAAGCAGTAGCAGAAGCTTCTACCGAGCAGAACACAGAAAACGCAGGTGATAAAGTGATTTTAGTAGTAAGTTTCGGAACAAGCTATAACGACAGCAGAGACATTACGATCGGTGCGATCGAAAATGCGGTTACAGCAGCATTCCCGGAATATGAAGTGCGCAGAGCATTTACCAGCCAGATCATCATCGACAAATTAAAGGAACGTGACGGACTGGAGATCGATAACGTAGAAGAAGCGCTTGACCGCGCAGTAGCAGACGGCGTAAAGACACTGGTTGTTCAGCCGACCCATCTGATGAGCGGATTTGAATATACAGATTTAAATGACGCGCTTGAAGGTTACAAGGATAAATTTGACCAGGTTGTACTTGCAGATCCGCTTTTATCCAGCGATGCGGATTACGAAGCAGTGGCACAGGCAATCACAGCAGAAACCGCTTCCTATGATGATGGTGAGACTGCGATCTGCTTTATGGGTCATGGAACAGAAGCAGATTCCAACGCAGATTACGCAAAACTGCAGGAAGTACTTACCGCAGACGGATTTGAAAATTACTACATCGGAACCGTAGAAGCGACTCCGTCCGTAGAGGATCTGATCAACCAGATCAATGAAGCTGGAAAATACAAAAAAGTGGTATTAAAGCCGCTCATGGTAGTAGCAGGTGATCACGCAAACAATGATATGGCAGGCGATGAGGATGATTCCTGGAAATCCCAGTTTGAAGCAGCAGGTTACGAAGTAAACTGCATCATCGAGGGACTTGGACAGGATGAAGCGATCCAGAACATCTATGTATCACATACACAGGCAGCGATCGACAGTCTTGCAGAATAAGGAGTAATGAGGTTTGAAGCAGAAAATAGCTATATTTTTTGCAGCAGTGATTTTGGGGAGCAGCGCATTTTGCGTCTCCCCGAAAGCTGTTTTTGCAGAAGAAATAAATACAGAAGCGGGCACGGAAGGAATGGTCGCGACGTCGGAAGAGATGGCAGGCGTCGAGGAAGTCGGCAGCGATACTATGGTACCGGTTACCGGAAGTGAGGTAAAGGATGGCACTTATGAGATCAATGTGGAATCCTCCTCCTCCATGTTTCGTATCGTAAAGGCAGAGCTTACCGTGCAAGACGGCAGTATGAGCGCAGTGCTCACATTAGGCGGAACCGGTTACCTGCAGTTATTTATGGGAACCGGAGAGGAAGCGGTGGCAGCGGATGCGTCGGCATATATCGGATATGTGGAGGATGCGGATGGCGCATATACCTACACGGTTCCGGTCGAGGCGTTAAATCAGAAGATCGACTGTGCCGCATTCAGCAAGCGTAAGGAGAAATGGTATGACCGAACGCTGGTATTTGACGCAGAAAGTCTCCCGGCGGACGCGCTTCTCGTGGATCTGACACCGGCTGCAGAGGCAGCAACGGAGAGCGAACCGGAGGAGACATCTCTTTCGGATGGCACTTACCAGGTAGACGTTGTACTTTCCGGAGGAAGCGGCAGAGCGTCCATTACATCTCCGGCGAAGGTTACAGTGAAAGATCATACCGCAACCGCGACGATCGAGTGGAGCAGCCCGAATTACGATTATATGATCGTTGGGGATACGACCTATGATCCGGTAAATAAAGACGGAAATTCCACATTTGAGATCCCGGTCACGGCATGGAATGAGGAAATGACGGTCATTGCGGATACAACGGCGATGAGTGAGCCGCATGAGATCACCTACACGCTGACGTTTGATGAGGATTCCGCAAAAAAAGACGGAGTTTCCATTCCGTATATCGTCGGGATCTTTGCAGTCTGTTTCCTTGCGGGAACCGGTATTGGCTATATGATCTGGAAAAGAAAGAAGAAGTAAGATGATACGAAAAAAGCAGATACTTTTTTTGATTTTCATAATGGCAGCAGTGCTTCTGACATCCTGCGGACAAAAGGAGGATGCCGGAAGCCTTGCTGTGGATGAAAACATCAGCGCATCTCTTACTTACGATCACAGAATGCAGCTTGATTACGCAAAAGAGTTTGCAGTGGATTACTATAATGACGGCTTGGCGCTGATTACAATATCAGATGGCAGCCGTTTTTTGGTTGTGCCGCAAAAGGAAGAGGCGCCGGATGATCTCGATTCCGATATCGTGGTGTTAAAACAGCCGGTCGATCACATTTATCTTGTGGCATCTGCAACGATGGACATGTTCCGGTCGCTCGATGCGCTCGATGCGATCAGCCTTTCCGGGACAAAAAAAGACGGATGGTATATTGACGAGGCAAGGCAGGCAATGGATAATGGAAGTATCCTTTATGCGGGAAAATACAGCGCACCGGACTATGAGCAGATCTTAGACACCGGATGCAATCTGTCGATCCAGTCAACGATGATCTACCATTCCCCAGAGATTAAGGAAAATCTGGAAAAATTCGGGATTCCGGTACTGGTCGATCACTCCAGCTATGAGACACATCCGCTCGGGAGGGCGGAGTGGGTGAAATTATATGGCGTGCTCGAGGGAAAGGAAGATGTGGCGGAGCAGGTGTTCGCGGAGCAAAAAGACGCCGTGGCGGCGGCATCTGACGGAGAAAATACCGGAAAGACCGTAGCGTTTTTCTATATCACGTCAAATGGCAGTGTCAACGTCCGCAAATCCGGTGACTATGTCCCCAAAATGATCGAACTTGCGGGCGGAAACTATATTTTTTCTGACCTCGGAGCCGATACTGATGCATCCTCGTCAGTCAATATGCAGATGGAAGAATTTTACGCGCGCGCGAAGGACGCGGACTATCTGATCTACAACAGTACGATCGAGGGCGAGGTAAAATCATTGGACGCGCTTCTCGCAAAGAGTGATCTTCTGTCCGATTTCAAGGCGGTAAAGGACGGAAATGTCTTTTGCACAACGCAGAATCTCTATCAGAGATCCATGGAGCTTGGCACGATGACCGGTGATATCCACACGATGTTAGAAGGAGAGGAGAATACCGATGAAACCTATACGTTTTTATTCCGGCTGCAGTAAAAAAAAGGCATATGCGGTTTTGTACGCAGGTCTTATTTTGCTGCTTCTCATTCTTGTGGCATGTAATATCTGTATCGGTAGTGTGAATATCCCGCTGTCCGAGGTGGTTTCCATCCTTGGCGGGAAAGAAGCGGGTGAGACGGTGAAAAACATCATTTTGCAGATCCGTTTTCCGCGGGCACTTGCGGCGGTCATTTTAGGCGGCGCGCTTGCGCTCTCCGGGTATCTGCTTCAGACGTTTTTTCACAACCCGCTTGCGGGGCCGTTCGTGCTCGGCATTTCTTCCGGCGCGAAGCTCGTAGTCGCGCTCGTCATGGTATTTTTCCTCGGAAATGCGTTAAAGATCAGTTCGTTTGCGCTGATCCTTGCGGCGTTCGCGGGAGCGATGATCTCCATGGGATTTGTACTTCTGATCTCAAAAAAACTGCGGCAGATGTCAATGCTTGTGGTGAGTGGTGTCATGATCGGATATATCTGCTCGGCTGTCACGGATTTTGTCGTGACATTCGCGGATGATTCCGATATTGTAAATCTCCACAACTGGTCAATGGGCAGTTTTTCCGGTATTTCCTGGGGAAATATCCGGGTCATGTCGGTGGTTGTTCTTCTGACAGGCGCAGTGACGTTTTTTTTGTCCAAGCCGATGGGCGCTTATCAGCTCGGGGAATCCTATGCGAAAAATATGGGAGTCAACATCCGGCTGTTCCGCGTGCTTCTGGTACTGCTCTCCAGTATTTTGTCCGCGTGTGTGACCGCGTTTGCAGGTCCGGTGTCCTTTGTCGGGATTGCGGTTCCGCAGCTCATTAAAAATCTGTTTCGGACGGCAAAACCGATCCTTATGATCCCGGCGTGCTTTTTGGGTGGCGGCATCTGCTGTCTGTTCTGTGACCTAATCGCGCGTACGCTGTTTGCGCCGACCGAGCTTTCCATCAGCACCGTGACAGCGGTATTTGGTGCGCCGGTCGTGATCTTTGTCATGATACGCCAGAAAAGGGAGGTAAGATAAACAGCATGGAAACTTACTATTTTTCTGCCAGTCAGATGACGGTTGGATACGACGGAAAGCCACTGATAAAAGATATCACACTGAATGTAAAAAAGGGTGAGATCTTAACACTGATCGGGCCAAACGGCGCGGGAAAATCTACCATATTAAAAAGTATCATCGGGCAGCTTTCGTTGATCGCCGGAACCGTGCTTTTGGACGGAGAGAGCATTGAGCGGATGGAGGCGGCAGAACTGGCAAAGAAGATGTCTGTTGTTCTGACCGAGCAGGTGCGCACCGAGCTTATGACCTGTGAGGATGTCGTAGAGACCGGACGTTATCCTTATACCGGGCGTCTTGGTGTGCTTTCCGAGAAAGATCATGCCGTTGTGCGGGAGGCGATGGAGCTTACAAGAACCACGGCGCTTGCAAAAAAGGATTTTCATTCGGTTAGCGACGGAGAGAGACAGCGTGTGATGCTGGCGCGTGCGATCGCGCAGGAGCCGGAGATTTTAGTACTCGACGAACCGACGTCTTATCTCGATATCCGTTATAAACTGGAATTTTTATCGATCTTGCAGGAGATGGCAAAGACGAAGAAGCGGACAGTCATCATGTCACTGCATGAGCTGGATCTCGCCGAGCGGGTCTCCGACCGTGTGCTGTGTGTCAAAGGCGCATATGCCGGGCGGTTTGGAACGCCGGAGGAGGTGTTCACGCCGGGGTATATGAGTGAGCTTTATGATATTACGGAAGGCACATTTGATGAAGCGTCCGGCAGAGCGGAGCTTCCCCGTGTGACCGGAAAGCCGGAAGTTTTTGTGATCGCGGGCGGCGGAAACGGCGCGCCTGTCTATCGCAGGCTTCAGCGGGAAAAAATACCGTTTTCCACGGGAATCCTGTGGAAAAATGACATCGATTACCCGGTGGCGTGCGCACTGGCGGCAAAGGTGATCGCGGAGGAAGCGTTTGAAACAGTCACCGCAGAGACGCTTGCGGCAGCAAAGCGTGAGATCGATCAGTGCGGGCGGGTGCTATGTCTGTTTCCTGATTTTGGCGCGTTCAATCAGGCAGACCGGGAGCTCTTCTTGTATGCAAAAAGTCTTGGAAAATCAGTGGAAGGAGAATTGACATGGCAAAAGTGATCATGATACAGGGAACGATGTCCGGGGTTGGAAAAAGTCTGCTCTGCGCCGGACTCTGCCGGATCTTTGCGCAGGATGGCTATCGCACCGCGCCGTTTAAGTCGCAGAACATGGCACTCAACTCCTTTATCACAAAGGAAGGACTTGAGATGGGACGCGCACAGGTCATGCAGGCGGAAGCGGCAGGAATCGAGCCGTCCGTGTGTATGAATCCGATCCTTTTAAAACCGACGACGGATGTCGGCTCACAGGTGATCGTAAACGGCGAGGTGCTTGGAAATATGCCGGCAAAAGAATATTTTGCCTACAAAAAAAAGCTGGTTCCCGAGATTAAAAAGGCGTTTTTAAAGCTGTCCGAACAGGCGGATATCATCGTGATCGAGGGGGCGGGAAGTCCTGCGGAGATCAATCTGAAAGAAAATGATATCGTAAACATGGGAATGGCGGAACTGGTCGATGCGCCGGTGCTTCTGGCGGGAGATATCGACCGGGGCGGCGTATTCGCGCAGCTGCTCGGCACGCTCCTCTTGCTGGAGGAGAGGGAAAGAGACCGGGTATGCGGGCTTATCATCAATAAATTCCGGGGCGATAAGAGTATTTTGGATCCGGGGATCCGGATGCTTGAGGAAAAAGGTCATGTGCCGGTGGCGGGCGTGGTGCCATATATGCACCTGTCACTGGAAGATGAAGACAGTCTGACCGACCGTTTCGCGAAAAAAAGAAAAGGAGCGATCGATCTTGCGGTCATTCATTTTCCACGCATTTCAAATTTTACGGATTTTGATGTGTTTGAGCAGAACCCGGATGTATCGGTGCGGTATGTGACCGGCACGGCAGAACTGTCAGATCCGGATCTGATCCTGCTTCCGGGCAGTAAGAACACGATGGGGGATCTAAAGTGGATGCGCGAAAACGGACTGGAAGTGGCGATCAAAAAGAAGGCGGCGACGACCGTGATCTTTGGAATTTGCGGCGGCTACCAGATGTTAGGGGAGTGTATCGAAGATCCCTACGGCGTGGAAGAAGGCGGAAAAATGCGCGGCATGGAGCTTTTGCCGACCCGGACGGTATTAAAAAAGGAAAAGACACGCACGCAGGAAGAAGTGGTACTGCCAGAGATCTCAGGCGTGCTTTCCGGGCTTTCCGGGAAAAAGGCATGGGGCTATGAGATCCATATGGGAGACACGAAAGGATGCGGGGAAGCTTCGGAGAATAAGCTTCCGGTCGTACTTTCCAAAGGGAATGTGTACGGTTCCTATCTGCACGGGATCTTTGACGAAAACGGAATTGCGGGAGAAGTCATTGCGGCGTTGGCAGAGCGGAAGGGGATTTCGTGCGACACCGGTGAAATGATGGACTATGCAGCCTTTAAGGAAACGCAGTATAATAAACTGGCAGATACTCTGCGGGAATATCTGGATATGGATCATATTTATTCGATTTTGCGGGAAGCGAGGATAACGGAGACACCATGACAAAGGAAGAACTTCAGCAGTTGGAGATCAGATGTCCATCGGAGGAGATAAAAAAACAGGTACAGGCAAACTGGGACGCGGTCGCGAAGCCGCTCGACGGGCTTGGAGCATTTGAAGCACTGACCGCAAAGCTCGGCGCGGCACTTGGCACAGCGGATTTTGACCTCACAAAAAAGGCGGTGATCGTCATGTGCGCGGATAACGGCATTGTGGCAGAGGGCGTGAGCCAGTCGGGGCAGGAAGTCACGGCGGCAGTCGCGGCATCCATGGGAAAGCAGGCATCCTCGGTCGGAAAGATGGCAAAAAGCATCGGGGCGGACGTGTTTCCGGTGGATATTGGGATCAACAGTACGGAAAAGATCGATGGCGTGCTGGATCAAAAGATAAGATCCGGAACGAGGGATTTCTTAATGGAACCGGCGATGACAGAGGCGGAGACGTTAGCGGCGATCGAGGTCGGAATGGAGCTTGTGCGTCGCTTCAAAGCGGAGGGATATTCCCTGCTCGCGACCGGAGAAATGGGGATCGGAAATACCACGACAAGCAGTGCGGTGGCGGCGGCGCTCTCCGGCTGTGCAGTGGAGGAGATCACCGGCAGAGGCGCGGGGTTAAGTGATGCGGGGCTTTTAAGGAAACGACAGGTCATAGCGGAAGCGTTACAAAAATATGATTTTGGAAAAAATGAGACCTTTCGCATTCTGTCCACGGTGGGCGGACTGGACATTGCGGGGCTTGCCGGCGTGTTTATCGGCGGCGCGCTTTATCAGATCCCGGTGGTTCTGGACGGCGTTATCAGCACGGTGGCGGCACTTGTGGCGGAGCGGCTGGTTCCGGGAACCCGCGCCTATATGATCCCGTCACATAAGAGCAAAGAACCGGCGGCGGCACGGATGCTTGAGGAGCTTGCGCTTACCCCGGTCATCGACGCGTCTCTGGCGCTCGGGGAAGGAACCGGCGCAGTCATGATGTTTGCGCTACTTGATATGGCAATGACATTGTACGAAACCAGAACAACATTTTCGGACATTTCAGTCGAACAGTATGTCCGTTTTTAAGTGAGGAAACTATGGTTTATCTGATCATCGGCGGAAGCGGCAGTGGAAAGTCTGCGTATGCGGAGCAGCTTATGGAGTGCTTTACGGGCGTTACCGAAAAGTATTACCTTGCGACCATGCAGATTTTTGACGAGGAAGGCGAAAAGAGAAAAGAGAAGCACAGGGCGGCAAGGCAGGGAAAAGGATTTTTAACGATCGAGCAGCCGCGTGATATCAAAAAGGCGGCGGAGCAGATCAAACCCGGCAGTGCGGTATTGCTGGAATGTATGTCCAACCTTGTGGCAAACGAGATGTTTCGCGCGGATGGCATAGTGCCCGGCGGACAGGTGAAAGAAAAGATCCTGTCGGAAATGCGCGCGCTGCGGGAGGCGGCATCCCGGCTTGTCATCGTGACCAATAACGTGTTTGAGGATGGCGTGCCCTATGATGCGGATACGCTTGCATATATAAGAACGCTCGGCGAGATCAATCAGTGTCTGCTCAGGGAAGCGGATGAGGCGGCCGAGGTCGTGGTCGGGCTTCCGGTCAGTTTAAAGGAAGGGAGAAAAGAGCCATGCGGATCTTAAAATCACTCTGTATTTCATTTTCGCTGTACTCCAAAATTCCGGTGCCGCAGTTTGCATGGGAGGAGGACGATATGAAGTATGTCCTCTGTTTTTTTCCATGGATCGGTGTGGTGACCGGAGCGCTTTTGCTGCTCTGGAGTTACATCTGTAAGCGTCTTTCCATTGGAAATCTTGCGTTTACCTGTATCGGAACGGCACTTCCGCTGCTCGTCACCGGCGGATTTCATGCGGATGGATTTATGGACACGATGGATGCGTTTCATTCCTATAAAGAGCGGGAAGAAAAATTAGAGATCTTAAAGGATTCCCATATCGGAGCGTTTTCGGTGCTCATGCTGGTGCTTTATTATCTGATCTACCTTGCGGCATTTTCGGAGATAAAGGATGGACGTGCCCTGCTTGCGCTTGGCTTTGGTTATGTGATCTCCCGCTGTCTTAGCGGGATCGGTGTGGTCACGTTTCGATCCGCAAAAAATAACGGGCTTCTTTATACCTTTGCGGACAGCGCGGCAAAGCGGGCGGTGCGGGTTTCGCTCTATCTGCAGCTGATACTCTGCGCAGTGCTTCTTATTATCTTGTGTGGAAAGATGGGAGTGCTTGTGCTGATCGCGGCGGCAGGAAGTTTCCTTTATTATCGTTACAGGAGTTATCATGAACTTGGCGGGATCACCGGAGATACCGCGGGCTATTTTGTGATGATCTGTGAGGCGGCGGTTGCGGTTGCGGCAGCAGTTGGAGGGAGATGTTAGGATGGAACTTTATGTGGGCGGTTACGCGCAGGGAAAGACAGATTATGTAAAAAGGAAATATAAAGGGGAACCGCTGGTGGTCATAGACGGCGAAACGACCGGGCTTGGATTTGAAGACGCGGATCTGACCGCGCAGCCGGAGCGCGTGCTGTTTTTGCATTTTCATCTGTGGATCCGGCGGCTCCTTCTGGCTGGAAAAGACGCGGAGGCGGTCGCGGCGGCATGGCTTAAGGCACACCCAGACTGCGTGATCGTTGCGGATGAAGTCGGAAACGGCATTGTGCCGATGAAGCGGGCTGAGCGGGAATACCGCGACAGGCTTGGCAGGATCTTAATCTCCATTGCGGCAGAATCAGAAAGGGTGGAGCGTGTCATATGCGGAATCGGACAGAGATTAAAGTAACGCTTTCTCTGCTCCGGCATGGAGCAACACCGGCAAACAGAGAACACCGGTATCTGGGAAAGACGGATGAGGCGCTCTCGGAAGAAGGGCGGGCAGAACTTCTTTTAAAAAAGAAAGAAATTCCGGCAGAACTTCTTTTGGTCAGTCCGATGCTCCGGTGCAGGCAGACGGCGGAGATCCTTTTCCCGGGCAGGGCACAGGTGCAGATCCCGGAGTGGACAGAGATGGATTTTGGCAGATTCGAGGGAAAGAATTACAGGGAACTAAACGGAGATCCAGACTATCAGGCGTGGATCGACAGCGGCGGGACGCTGCCATTTCCGGGCGGGGAGAGCAGGGAAGCGTTCCTTCGGCGGACAAGCCTTGGATTTGCGAGGGCGCTCTCGTACCTGCGTGCGGAAAATACCATGGAAAGTGCCACGGAGATCCGGGTGGCAGCAGTCGTACACGGCGGCACGATCATGGCGCTTTGCAGTTCGTTTTCAGAGGGCGCCTATTTTGATTTTCAGGTAAAAAACGGGGAAGGCTATGTGTGCCGGTTTCATCTTCCGGCAGAGCCGGTGGATGATCTTAAATTTCTCCGAAAAAACGGTATGGAGATAAGAAAATTATGATAGTGTATCATGGAATCGCGTTTCTGGCGGGTTTTGTGCTGGATCTTCTGTTTGGGGATCCGCACTGGCTGCCGCATCCGATCCGGCTGATCGGGCGGCTCATTTCATTTTTGGAAAAAAAGTTATACGATGAAACGAAAAATCTGCGCGCGCGGGGCAGCGTCCTGGTCGTGCTTGTACTTCTCATCACCGGCGTGGTGTCCGGTGGCATTCTGTATTTTGTATACAGGATACAGCCGGTGGCGGGCTGTGTGGTCGAAAGTATTATGACCTATCAGATCCTTGCGATCCGATCGTTAAAGGTCGAGAGCATGAAAGTGTACGATGCCTTACAGACCGGGACAATAGAAGATGCAAGGCGTGCCGTTTCCATGATCGTCGGGCGGGACACCGCATGTCTCGATGAAGCGGGAGTCACAAAGGCGGCAGTTGAGACCGTAGCGGAAAACACCTCGGACGGGGTGATCGCGCCGATGATCGCGTTAGCGGTCGGCGGACCGTTTCTCGGCTTTTTATATAAGGCGGTCAACACGATGGATTCCATGATCGGTTATAAGAATGACCGTTATCTGCTGTTCGGGCGCACTGCGGCAAAGCTCGATGATGTGGTAAATTATCTCCCGGCGCGTATCAGCGCGTATCTTATGATCGCGGCGGCATATCTGGCGGGCAGAGACTTTGACGGAACACGCGCTTTGTCTGTTTACCGGCGTGACCGGAGGAAACACGCAAGCCCGAATTCCGCGCACACGGAGGCGGTCTGCGCAGGAGCGCTGGGCGTGCGGCTGGCGGGTGACGCAAGCTACTTCGGAAAGATCGTGAAAAAGCCCTATATCGGGGATGACGTAAGACCGGTGGAGATTTCGGATATAAGACGGGCAAACCGGCTTTTGTATGTGACGGCATTTCTCTGCGAGGCGATCTTACTGATGCTGCTTATCGTGGCCTGCGCTGTTGTTGCAGGCTGTTGGTAAGGCAGGGAATTAGGTAATTGCCTGTCGTTTGCATCGGCTTATTTGGGTTAGGAAGACAGGATGGGAA
The DNA here is from genome assembly GCA_902363825.1 of Lachnospiraceae bacterium. GTDB lineage: Bacteria > Bacillota > Clostridia > Lachnospirales > Lachnospiraceae > Roseburia_D > Roseburia_D yibonii. Next base: position 74,791 of record CABJBK010000011.1, on the reverse strand, counting down.
GGAGCGAAAACATGAAGCATGGAGGAGACATTTACCGCAATCCGGTGAAACTGGATTTCTCGGTCAACATCAATCCGCTTGGCATACCGGAGCGTGTGCGGGAGGTACTCACGCAGGCGGTATCGGAGTGTACGCACTACCCGGACATGGAGGCGGAGGAGCTGTTGCAGGCGATCGGCCGGATGACGGGGGTATCCACAGAGCATATCGTGTGCGGCAACGGAGCGTCGGAACTGTTTGTGGCGCTCATGCATGCACTCAAACCGGAGAAAATACTGATCCCGGTGCCGTCATTTCTGGGATATGAGAAGGCGGCTGCGGCATCGGGGGCGGAAGTGCGTTATTACCATATGAGCGAAGAAAACGGTTTTTCACCGGACGATGCGATCTTTAGAGAACTGGCGGACGGCGTGGATCTTTTGTTTCTGGCAAATCCGAATAATCCGACCGGAAGCAGAGTAAATCCGGAGCTTCTGGAAAAGATCATTGCTTTTTGCAGGGACAACGGGATCACGGTGGTTTTGGATGAGTGCTTTATTGAATTTACGGACGGATGGGAAGTGCGGACTTTTTTTAAGCGGACGGGCGAATTTGAAAATCTCATCGTAGTGCGGGCGTTCACCAAAATCTTTGCGATCCCCGGCGTGCGGCTCGGCTATCTGGTCTGTGAAAATAAAGCGGTAAAAGAGCGGATCAAAGACCAGCTGCCGGAGTGGAACCTTTCGGTCTTTGCGCAGCGGGCAGGTGTTGCTGCGGCGGGCGAAGAGGATTACCGCAGAAAAACGGTCACGTTTTTAAAGGAGGAGCGGAGTTATCTCGTGACACAGTTAGAAAAACTTGGGATCAGAGTTTTTCCGGGAGAGGCAGATTTTTTATTACTGTACAGTGAACTTCCGCTGTATGAGGAGTTGTTAAAGCAGGGGATACTGATCCGGGACTGCAGTAATTTCCGGGGACTGAAAACGGGATATTACCGGATCGCGGTGAAGACGCGCGGCGAAAATGACAGGCTGCTTCGTGCGCTTGCCGGGATCTGCGCGGACAAAAAGGAAAGGGAAGGTGCATGACATGGAAGGGATTGAATATGTAAAGCCGGGAGAGATCGAGGCGAGAAGTTTTGCCATCATCGAGGAAGAATTAAAGGAGCGCGGACTGGTGATCCCGGAGGAACAAAAGCCGGTGACCAAGCGTGTGATCCATACAACTGCGGATTTTGATTATGTAAAAACCATGGTCTATGCGCCGGATGCGATCGAGACGGCGAAAAAACTGATCCTGCAGGGCGCGGATATTGTGACGGATACCAATATGGCGCTTGCCGGGATCAACAAACGCGCGCTTGCGCGCCACGGCGGGGAGGCGCACTGTTTTATGGCAGATGAAAAAGTCGCGGCACTGGCAAAGGAACGGGGCGTCACCCGCGCGACCGTCAGCATGGAATTTGCGGCGCAGTTAAATAAGCCTGTGATCTTTGCGGTCGGTAATGCGCCGACAGCGCTGATCCGGCTCTATGAGATGATAACAGGCGGGGAGTTTCGCCCGGCGTTTATCATTGGAGTTCCGGTTGGATTTGTCAATGTGGAAGCGGCGAAAGAACTGATCTTAAAAACAGATGTGCCTTATATCATAAACAGGGGAAGAAAAGGCGGCAGCAATGTAGCTGCCGCGATCTGCAACGCCCTGTTGTATGAGCTTGGGCGATAGATTTACCACGTTTCGCCCGGATATTTCATGTTCCAGCTTTTCCGCAGTCTGGTCATGATGTCCATGACATCTTTGGAATACGCGAGGTGCATGGAGGAAGCGTCGCCGGTTTTTACCGCGTTTTCCATGTCAAACATCTCGTAATACAGTGCGTTTGCGGTGTCTCCGCAGGCGATCTCTCGCACATTGCCGGTGTTTGCGTCTACGATAACAGCCTTGTCGGCTCTTGGATATTCCATGATCTCAATATAGCCCTGTTCGCAGCTAATCATCGCGCGCTTGGGCTGTTTGGAGTGCATGGAGAGAGCGACAGTCGCCATCTGGCCGGAGCCGTTTTTTAACAGAATGGTCGCCTGCTCGTCCGAACCGGTCGGCGAGGCTTTCCACTGGCTTACGATATCGTCCGGCGTCTCATCCATAAAGCTTCTTACGATCGAGAGCGCGTATACGCCGATGTCTAACATGGCGCCGCCGGCGAGATCCATATTAAAAAAGCGGTTTTTCATGTCATATTCTTTAAAACTTCCGAAATTCATGGTTATGATCTGAACTTTTCCAAGTTCCCCACTCTTTACGATCTCCCAGAGTTTTTGATAAAGCGGCATATGCCAGATGGTCATGGCTTCGGCAAGGAGTAGGTGTTTTTCGTTTGCGAGCGCGATCATTTTGTCAAGCTCCCTGCTGTTTAACGTGATCGACTTTTCTACCAGAAGGTGTTTTCCGTGCAAAAGCGCCTGCTCCATAAACGCGTAGTGCGTGTTGTGCGGGCTGGCGATATAGATGATGTCAACCGCATCATCATAAAACATGTCATCAATTTTGTCATACACCTTTGAAACACCGTATTTTTCCGCAAAAGTGACGGCTTTTTCGTGTGTACGGTTTCCAACCGCGTATAAAGATTTCCCCATTTTCTGCAGTGCCTGTGCCATCTCGTTTGCGATGACGCCTGTGCCAAGTACTGCCCAGTTTAAATTTTCGTGCATCCCCGGTATCATTCCTTTCCATATCTTTGTTATATAGTATCAAAAACCGGTGAACATTTCTATATGATTTTAGCGCATTTCCAAAGTATCATACAAATCGTTTGGCCTCGGAACTGAGGGTATCCGCCACAATCTTGTTTTGTTTAATCTGTTCGGAGATATTAGTTATTTCGTCAGAAAGATTTGCGGTGTTATCAGCAGCTACATTTATGCCTTTGGATCCTTCTGTTACAGAGGCAATGATATTGTCAATATAGTTCATGGTATGTTCGGTACATTGCCGCAGTTCTAAGGACATATTATTAAAGTTTTCAACAATACCATTGATGTAAACGGCATCATCATTGTACTGGGTTCCAGCGTCCACAAATTTGTCGTAGTCAGGAAGAATATTCTGCTGAATATACGCGACAAGATCATTGGCATTCTGGATCAGTTCGGTTACAGTTCCGACAATCGTCTGATTGATCGACTGGATATTGACAGCGGCATTGCGGCTGGATTCCGACAGATGACCGATCTCTGAGGCAACTACGGCAAATCCGCGGCCAACCTGACCGGCTCTGGCAGCTTCGATAGATGCGTTTAATGCCAGAAGGTTAGTCTGATCCGCAATACCAAGAATATCGTTGGTTAATTCGTTGACACGTTCGACCTGCTTGCTGTTTTCAATAGCGTCTTTAAGCTTTTCAATAATGTCAGTGACAACTTTACTTGTATTTTCCTTGTTTAAAATGGTGCTTTGCTTGAGAGTAGTCGCATTTTGATCCATAGTATCGGAGTAAGCTAACAGATGCTCGGATTTTTCGGAAAGTTCCTTAGCGCGGTCTTCAATATCTTTCATATCGCTGGAAATACCGGATACGGTTTCGGATACAGAGATCATGGAGGCAGAAAGTTCTTCCATTGCAACAGAAATATCACCTGAATTCTGCTCTGAACAACGAATCTTTTCATCTACATCAGAAACAATGCGGTTCATCTCCACGGAGCTTTCGGATATATGTTTCATAATATTTTGGAGTGTGAGGATAAACGCGTTTACGTTTTTTCCAACGCTTCCGATTTCATCATTTCCAGAAATGGAAAGTCTGACGGACAGATCGCCTTCATTATTTTCAATGCTGTCAACAATTTGCTGCAGGGAGCGGCTGATGTACTGCATTGGAGCAACAATGCCTTTCAGGCAGATCCAGGTTGCAATTAAAATCATAACAACAGAAACAGCAACCAGAATAATGGCAGAATTTCTGGCGAAAAGATAAGTTTTTTGCTGATCCAGGAGCGCAGAGTTCATAGCATCTTTACGCATGGAGATCAGACTTTCTATTTTTTTGGAAAGATAATCTTCGGCGGGTTTCTGAATTACATTAATTGTTGTCATAGCACCGGGATTGTCTCCCTTGGAACTCGCATCAAGTACCTGATCCATTCCGTCCTTATATTTTGAAAATTTATCTGTCATAGCACCGAAATATTCTTTTTCACGGTCTGTCATTGGCTGCTTTTTGTATTCATCAAAATAGCCCTGCATGTCTTCCATTTTAGAATCAATGGTGTTTTTAAAATTGTTTTTGCTTGTGGAGTTATCCGCATCGCAATGCGCATACATATTTTTTCCCATGGATTCAAGATCGGCAGACATATCCATGAGCAATTCGATACTTTGGGAACAATCATTCGAAATAACAACGCCTGCATTTAGTAAACGTTTGGAATTTATAAGACTGGAAATACCAGCTAACAGTACGGCAATCCCAAGGATTGCGATCGGCAGCATAACCTTTAATTTTATACTCATATTTTTTAAAATTTTCATAGTGTACCTCTTTTCAAAGCAGATTAATAGGAAAGTTCTGGATGAAGAGATTCTATTTTACTGTAGAAATTATTGATCGCTTCATCGAGAGAAATTTCACCGTCAAAATAAGGATGAAGGGATTCCTGAATAACTTCATTGCAGTCTTTATCATAATCGGAAATATTGCTCATATCTATTTTTTTTGCAGCTTCAGCAAACAGGGCAATGTGATTCTGACCGCCAAGAAAATCAGAAGAATAATCACTTTGGGCGATTTCATCCATTGCTGCTTCATTATTGGTGTAGTCCTGGGTATCAAGTGTGATTTGTTTCATGGTCTTTTCATCACAGGTTAGACGATACATCAAGTCTTTGATAAATGGAAGGTTATCGGTTCCATCTGCGGCGCACATCCAGGTTCCGCCCCAGTAATAGGGCTCGGGTCCTTCACAGACTGCATAATCACCATAGATTCCGTTTCCGACCTGAGCAGGATCGTTTGAGTTGGCAAGAGAGTTACTCATCAGGGTGAAATTGATGCCCCATGTAGAATAAAAGAAACCGAATACATTTCCATCAGGTCCCTGATCCTGATTCCATTGAGGACTCCACAGAGTAGTGTGATTGCAGTAATTATTTTCGGAATATTTTTTTGTCTGTGTGATCCAGTTTTGAATGCTTGGGTCGATCTGAATCTGATTATTGACAACCCATGGAGTCTGCATATTGTTGGAAAAAGGACGATAGGAATCGTCATAGCCGGATAACATATAATAACCAGCATTGTGCATCTGGTCAGCAACGGCATCAAAACCATCCCAGGTTGAAAGTTTTTGCTGTACCTGATCGGGATCATCGGTGCCAAGAACCTGTTTTGCGACGGAGCGGCGGTAAGCAAAGAGACCGGGAGTTGCCTGCCAGGTAACTCCTTTTTGCACACCATCATCATTTACAATTGCTTTGGTATAAGAGTACTGGTTTTTCAGATCGTCATCTGTCAGACCGATGTCTTTTTTTACATCAAGTGTATAAGAAGATTTTACATATTTCCCAGCATAATCCGCCTCGATGAGAAAAAGATCCACACGATCATCATCAATGACCTTCTCCTGGTTTGCAAGCGCTTCATCCAAGTTGATCTGATAAGCATTGTCGTCATCTGATATTATGAAAAAATTAACTTCTACGCCATGTGATTCAGCAATATCTGCTGCGTAGCTTTCGTATATGCTTTTAAATTCATCATTCCAGCAATATATGTTTACAACCTGTCCTTCATTGGATGTGTAGTTTGTTTCTACAGTAGAACTGCCACATCCGTACAGAGAAGTTGTACATAAAAGGAGCCAGACAGATTTGCTGATTTTTCTTCGATTCATAGAAATTCCTCCCGTAAAATAAACATCTGTGTCAATATCTGCTCTCTTTTTATCATACTGGTAAAAAAATATATATCAGATTTTCTTTTTTAATATCAGATTAATGATATTTTCCTTATAAATTCCTTAGAAACATCCGGTATCCTGTAAGCACAAAAAGAAACAGGGAGGAATTTATGAGTAAAGCGATTTTAAGAACAAAGCAGCTTTCCAAACAGTTCGGGAAGCAGAAAGCCCTGGACCGGGTGACGTTAGCGATTCCGGAAAACTCGGTATATGGCCTGCTCGGAGCAAACGGCGCGGGAAAATCCACGTTGTTAAAAACCATGACGGGGATTTTGACACCGACTGCGGGCAGCCTGTATTTTGACGGACATGTGTGGAGCAGAAAAGATCTGGGAAAGATCGGCTCGCTGATTGAGACACCGCCGATCTATGAAAATCTGACAGCCCGGGAGAATCTCAAAGTGCGCGCGCTGATGCTTGGCGTGCCGGAAAGCCGTATCGAAAAAGTGTTACAAACCGTGGATCTTACGCAGACCGGGAAAAAGAAAGCGGGAGCATTTTCGCTTGGCATGAAACAGCGGCTTGGGATCGCCACCGCGCTGCTGGGAGAGCCGAAGCTTCTGATCCTGGATGAACCGACCAACGGGCTTGATCCGGTCGGGATCCGGGACTTAAGGGAACTCATAAAAAGTTTTCCGGGGCAGGGAATGACGGTTCTTGTTTCGAGCCATATTTTAAGTGAGATCCGGCAGATGGCGGATCATATCGGGATCTTATCGCATGGCAGACTGGAATATGAGGGCAGAGTGGATCAGGGCGCGGATCTGGAAAAGCTGTTTTTGGACATTGCAGAGAGGGGGCGTGTGCGATGAAACAATATTTTTTAGCGGAAAAGCTCAAATACCGGCATACGTTTCTGCCTTTTCTTATCGTGGCAATGCCGCTTATGACCTGTCTTCTGGCAGCGTTTCTTACCGGAAATTATTTTGCCGTAGACAGCTTTAACTGGTGGTATATGATAATGTTTCCCGGCATGACCGCGATCATCTGCGCTGTGGTCGGGGGCAAAGATAAAAAACAGCAAAACCGCACGATCTTTGCGCTTCCGGTGGATATTGGAAAGGTGTGGGATGCCAAAATCCTTACTGCGGCAGGCATGACTGCGATCGCAAATGGGATTTTGCTTGCAGGGGCTGTGGCAGGAAACTTTTGTCTGACGGAGATGCTTTCCTATACCATGGTGGGGATGCCGGCAGTCCGGATGCAGATTGTGGCGGCAGGCGTGATCTGGCTTACCTCGCTCTGGCAGATCCCGTTTTGCTTATGGATGTCCCAGAAGTTCGGGGGATTTCTGATGTTTTTGCTTCACCTTGCAGTGTATATGGTGCTTGCGGGCAGCCTGTCGCTTGACGCTGCTTTTTTTCTTTTGCCGCAGGGGATCACGGCGCGTCTGATGTGCGTACTGTTAGAGATTCTGCCAAACGGACTGATCGCAAAAGAGGGGCAGATGACGTGGAAGCCGGAACTTATGGAGCCGCGTGCCGTGCTTTTTGGAATGGTGGCATCGGTGCTCTGGTTATTTCTTCTCCGGGCGGGGAGCCGCAGGTGGTTCAAAAGGCAGGTGGAAAAAGCATGAGAGAGACAGGGAGAGCGTGGAAAGCGGAACTTTTAAAGATGCGGCATAGTGGATGTTATCCCATGCATATCGCAGGGGCGGTTTTGCCGGCGGTGGTCTTTTTATGCTATTACGCGTCATCAAACTGGAGTGTGATATTGCAGGTTTCGGGATTTTTTGAAGCAGTCGGGATCGCGTTTCCGGTGGTCATCAGTATTTTGTGTGCCAAAAGTGTCGCGTTAGAGGAAGTCGGACACTTTCAGACGTTTCTTGGAACGACGACGCGGCGCGCGTATGCGTTTCTGGCGAAGTGGATGGCGCTTTTGATACTCGCTTTTTTCGCAGTGATTGGTGCGGTCGGCATTTTGGCGGCGGGGGAATGGTCTTTCTTAAAAAATACGGAGATTCCTCTGGTGGTCTATGCGGTCTCGGCGCTCCTTCTCTGGGCAGGCAGCATTCCGCTGTATGCGGAGCATCTTTTTTTGAACTTAAGATTTTCAAGGGCAGTCTCCATGGGAGCGGCAGTGACGGAAAGTCTGGTCTCGGCGTTGTTTTTAACCGGACTGGGGGATGGCATCTGGCAGTTTGTCCCGGCGGCTTTCGGCGCAAGGGGAAGCATGACGTATGTTACAGTGGCGCTTTACCCGGAAGCGGATGTTTATACAAAGGCGCAGCTGTGGCAGAGCGCAGTCATGGGTGGATTGATTGGGGCTGCCGTTTGTGTCATAATCATGGTATGGTTTCATTTTTATGAGGGAAGGCACTGTGATGACTAGAATACTTGTAATCGATGACGACAGGGGAATTTTGCGCCTGATCGAGCGGACGCTGCAAAAAGAAGGATACGACGTGACGACCGTCGAAGATCCGGAAAAGTTAGAGATGGATCACTTAAATCAGTACCAGCTTATCCTGTTGGATGTGATGATGCCGGGGATCGACGGCTTTACGCTCTGTGAGAAGATCCGGGATAAGGTGGACTGTCCGATCCTGTTTGTGACGGCGAAATCCGAGGAAAAGGATCTGATGATCGGACTTGGCGTCGGCGGGGATGACTATATCATAAAACCGTTTGGCATCGGGGAGCTGCGGGCGCGTGTGGCGGCGCATCTTCGGCGGGAACTGCGGGAAAAAAAGCATCTTGTCACGATCGGTGAGGTGGAAATTTCTTTGCAGGCAAAGCAGATTTCCTGCAAGGGACAGCAGATCTCCCTTACGAAGAGCGAGTACGCAATTTGTGAGTATCTGGCATTAAACCGCGGACAGGTGTTTTCCAAAGAGCAGATTTATGAGCATGTGTTCGGATATGACGGGGAGGCGGACAGTTCCGCGATCACTGAGCACATAAAAAATATCCGGGCAAAATTTCAGAAATATGAGGTTTCTCCGGTGGAGACGGTATGGGGGATCGGGTACAGATGGAAATAAAACGAAAAAAGAGAGAGGTCACGCTTGCGGGGCTTTTTACCAGATATACGGTAATCTTCTGTGTGAATATCCTGCTCATTTTTGTGATTCTGATCGGTGTCATCTGCCTGTTTCCCTTGAGCAGTCTGTTCCTTCCGGCAAATTATGCGGAGGAGCAGATCGATGAGAAACGGGACGCGATCGCGGAGGCAGACGTGGTAACCTCCGATCTTATCCCGAACCGGTGCAGCTACGGCGTGTATGATGCGGATGGATGGTATCTGTATGGAAATTTTGCGGATGAGGAAAAAGAGCCGGCGTGGAAGCATTACGAGGAGGAGCGGTCATCGGCGGGAGGAGCTTTCTATTATCAGTATATCCGGCGGAAAGACGGAGAGGTCTGCATTGTAAAATACGCGCTCCATTTGCAGTTCGCCAATGAAAAGTTAAACGATCATCTGCCGAATGCGGAGGGGATCCTGATCGTTGTTGTCCTTTTTTTGTTTGTGCTGCTGCTTCTTGCCAATGCAGTGCTTGTGTCGCGGACATTTGCGAAAGTACTGAAAAAAAGATTGCAGAAGTTAGAGCGTGTCACGAAAAAAATCGCAGATCAGGAACTGGATTTCGAGATCGAGGCATCGGATATCAGAGAGATCAATACCGTTATGGATTCGTTTGAAAAAATGAAGCGGGCGTTAAAAGAGTCGCTGGAGCAGCAGTGGAAGCTGGAGCAGCAGAAAAAAGAGCAGATGGCGGCACTGGCGCACGACATCAAAACACCGCTCACCGTGATCCGCGGGCATGCGGAGCTTCTGGCGGAGGAAACACTGCCGGATGAGGCAGGGGAGAGCACGGAATACATTCTTTCCAATGTGCAGCAGATCGAGGACTATCTTGCAGCCATGCGGCAGGTACTGGACGGCGGCAGTCTCCCCGAGCAGCAGGAACGGTTTTCGGGGGAGGAAGTAAAGGAACTGCTTTTTGATATTGCAAGGCAGACGGCGGCGGCGCAGGGCAGTTTTGTCTTGTTTTCCGGTGAAAAAACAAAAGGCGGGGTGATCTGTGACCGGCAGCTTTTGATCCGTGCGTTTGAAAATATACTGAGCAATGCGTTTGCGTATGGCGATACGGAAAAAGGGATCCGCCTTTCGGTTGCGGAAAATTGCAGAGAGGGGGAACAATTTTTAAAAATTTCGGTCCATAATTTCGGAAGAGGTTTTTCAAAGCGGGATCTGATTTACGCGGATCAGGGATTTTACAGCGGGGATGAAAGCCGCCACGACAGCACGCATCAGGGGCTTGGACTTGCCATCGTAAGGAAATTTGCGGCGGCGCAAGGCGGGTATCTGGAATACCGGAATGAAGCGGGCGGAGCGGTCGTGGAAGTGTATTTGAGGGAAAAATAAGCGCCCCGCAAAAGTTGATTTCCCGGCAGCAAAAATGGTATGATGGTAGTTAATGAAATAAAACTACAAATGGGAGGAACGTTATGAGAAAAAAGATTTTACCGAAACTGCTGATCGCGGTGGTCGTTATTTTACTGGCAGCAGATTTATTTATCAGCAATTACTTAGTCAACTACGCGATCGGACGGAGTGGAGACGGCGGCGACAGGGAAGTGTCACTGGATGTGGAGACACCGGGAGAAGGCGTTGAAAAGACGATCGCGGACAACCGGGCATTACAGCAGACAAAAAACGAGGAATTTTTAGCGGAGCATCCGGGAGAAACGGTGGGGATCACATCGGATGACGGACTGGCATTAAACGGAGTATATTATGAGAATACGGACAGCCATCTGTGGGTGATCACACTGCATGGTTATCGCAGTGATCACCGCGCGGGTGTTGCGGCGGCGCAGCATTTTTATGATGCGGGGTATCAGGTGCTTTCGCCGGATCTGCGCGCCTGTGGGGACAGCGAGGGCGATTATGTCGGTATGGGCTGGCTTGACAGAAAGGATGTACTTGACTGGGTGGACTGGGTCACCGGACAGGATACATCGGCAAAAATCGTACTCTACGGAGTTTCCATGGGGGCAGCGACCACGATGATGACTTCCGGGGAAGATACACCGGATCAGGTGTGCGCATTTGTTGAGGACTGCGGTTACACGAGTGTATGGGATATCTTTTCCAATGAGTTAAAGCTCCGGTTCGGGCTTCCGGAATTTCCGGTTCTTTATAGCGCAAGCGCGCTTTCTTCCGTGAAAGCCAGGTATTCGTTCAAGGAGGCATCTGCGTTAAAACAGGTTGCATCCTGTGAAAAACCGATGATGTTCATCCACGGAACGGCGGATGATTTCATTCCCTATGAGATGATGGATACCCTGTATCAGGCAAAGCCGGGGGATAACAAAACGAGCCTGACGGCGGAAGGGGCCGGACACGGCGAGGCGATGTATGTGTTGGGAGACGCTTACTGGGAAAGTGTTTTTTCATTTCTCGGGCAGTACATGTAAGGAGGAAATCCGATAACAATGATGTTTCCGTTTGCGCTGATTTCAGGTTATATAACAGAGGATTTCGGACAGCGTCTGGAAGTGCGGATCCTGGAACTGGAAGAAGACAGGGCGGTGTTTCGGACGGCGGACCGGATCGGAACCGTTTCCCGGCTGGAAGTTTATTTTTATGATGACAGAGCGGGGCAGTATGACGGGATCGTGCTGGAACATCCGGCGGTGACAGAAATTTTGTCCAAGCGGGGGGCGGATCCGGCGCGGCAGTTCTATTTCGAGTATGAAGTACAGATCGCGGAGGAAAGCTACAAAAAAGCGGTGCAAAAGCTCTATGTGGCATACGACCATTATATCCAAAAGAAACTTGCGGGCGATGATGCGGCGCTTTCGGAGGATTATACCGGATACCCGGCGAAGCTGGATGATGTGATCACGACGGATTTCGAGAAACAGCGCGCGGCGTGGTTTGGTGACATCGACACGGAGGCGGTTGAGGCGTCCGGGCTTCTTTTTGCACTGCGGGAGCATCAGGCAGAACTGGCGGTAGAGCTGGATCGTCCGGAGCTGTATGAGCGATATCGAAAGGAAGCGGCAGAGGTATTCTACGAAAATTACTGGAAAGAGCATGGACTTTCCCGTCATCCGCTTGCGCAGTATCTGCCGGGGCGCCTTTACATTGGCAATCAGTTCTGTCCGCATCTGCTTCCGGACTGGGAGAAATTAAAAGAGCTTTTCGATAAGGCGAAGCGGGAACATTTAAAGATCACGCTGGTGTTTTCCTATCTGCGGGAAGAACGGATCGCGGATACAAGAAAGCTTTTGGATCAGATCGCGGCATGGTGTGACCGGGCGCAGACCCGGATCGAGATCGTGGCGGGCGACTGGGGAATGCTCTCGCTGATCTGCGAGGGGGGAACCTGGTTTGAGCCGGTGTTTGGAGTCCTTTTAAACAAACGGAGAAAAGATCCGCGCGTGCGTTACAAGATCGGGGTTTCCGGTGTGAATGAGCCGCCGGCGGACAATGCGCTAAACAGTTCATTTTACCGGGAATATCTGAAGAAAACATATGGGATTACGCGCTTTGAACAAGAATCTTGTGGATACTGTATACAATTACCGGAAGGGAAAAACAGTATCCACTTTCCGTTTTATCAGACCAATACGTCCCAGTACTGTCCGCTTTACGCAAGGTGCAGAGAAGGGAGCCGGGGCAGACAGCGGGAGACGGAGGCCTGTCCGCGTTATTGCGGGGACTATGTGTTTTCCTATCCCGATCATCTGCATATGGTCGGAAGATATAATTCGCTGTTTTCGTATGACACACAGATACTGACGGAAAATACGCTGCTTTTTTCTTATATTGCGCACGGAGCGGACCGCATTGTGCTAAATTTGATGTAAGAATATCAGACGTAAAAACGAAGGAGATGGAAGGTTGTGAAGATCGTATCCGGGCTTGGTTCTTTAGATGAATACATTCCGTTTGCCGAGGCTGGCGCAGATGAATTTTTCTGCGGCTATGTTCCATTTACCTGGAGTAAAAAATACGGAACCATGCAGCCGTTAAACCGGCGCGAAGTCATGAATTACAACGTTCAGATCGGCGCGTTTGAGGAACTGAAAATATTAAAAAAGATGGTGGACTGTTACGGTGTGCCGGTGAAACTAGCCCTGAATTCCCTGTATTACACAGGCGAGCAGTATAAGGAGATCGCAGAACTTATCGACGCGTGTATGCAGATCGGATTTGACACGTTTATCATTGCGGATCCGGCACTGATCCTATACCTGCGGGAACAGAAAATCTCCTGCAATATCCATCTGAGCGGGGAATGCGCCGAGATCAATTCCCTGTTTTTAGCACAGATCGCAGAATTTGATATTCGCCGCGTGATTTTTCACCGGAAGAACAGTATTGCGCAGATGCGGGCGTGCATTGTAAAATGCAGGGGAGAGATCCCGGAATATGAGGCGTTTTTCTTAAACGAGATGTGCCATTTTACCGGCGCGTACTGCAATTCCTTTCACTGTGATGAGTTTGCGCATCTGTGCCATGTGCCATATGAACTTGGAAATATAGATGGGCGAAAGAAAAGCAGTCTGGCGGCAGCGGAAGAAAGGTCCGGGTTATGCGTGGAAACGGAACCGGATGGCTATGTGACCGGGGCGACCGGTTGCGGCCTGTGCGCGTTATATGACTTAAAAAAAGCGGGGGTCACGCATTTAAAGATCGTGGGACGCGGCAATTATGCGGAGTATGCAAAGCGGGACATCATGCAGGCGAGGCGGGCGATCCGGATCCTTGCGGAAGTCGAAAGCATGGGAACCGGGCAGGCAGCGCGGTATCAAAAGCGGGTACGGACCGAACTTTTCCGGGGCGGATGTACGAAAAACTGTTATTATTTATAGATACGGATGGAAGGAAGCGGGGAACCGATGCGTTACGGATTCACAACGGGAAGCTGTGCGGCTGCGGCGGCAAAGGCAGCAGCATATATGCTTTTAACGGGAAAAGAGAAAAAAGAGATCACGATCGAAACGCCGAAAGGCATCCTCTATCACGCGAAGATCTGTGATCCGGTGCGTGGGGAGACGAAAGTCTCGTGCGCCGTGCAAAAGGATGGCGGGGATGACCCGGATGTCACGACCGGGGCACTCATCTATGCGGCAGTCTCGTTTCAGGACGGTATAAACGCGGAGGATCAAAGTGAGCACGTGCGGGAAAAAGAGCCTGTGATCACGATCGACGGAGGAAGCGGCGTTGGCCGTGTGACCCGTCCCGGGCTGGATCAGCCGGTAGGAAACGCGGCGATCAACCATGTGCCGAGAGAGATGATCGAAAAAGAGGTGTGTGAGGTTTGTATGGCATTGGATTTCCATGGAGCGCTTGCGGTGGAGATCTCAGTGCCGGGTGGCGGGGAGCTTGCAAAAAGCACGTTCAATCCGAGACTGGGGATCGTTGGAGGCATTTCCATCCTTGGAACAAGCGGCATTGTGGAACCGATGAGCGCACAGGCACTGCTTGATACGATCCGCGTGGAACTAAGGCAGCACCGGGCGCTTGGAGAGCAGTTAGTCGCGGTTTCGCCGGGAAACTACGGGTTGGATTTTATGAAACGGACGTATGATTACGATCTTGACCGCAGTGTCAAGTGCAGCAATTTCATCGGACAGACGATCGACATGGCGGTGGAGTACGGATTTACGCACATGCTCATGACCGGTCATATCGGCAAACTCATCAAAGTCTCGGGCGGGATCATGAATACCCATTCGAGGGAGGCGGACTGCCGGATGGAGCTGCTCGCGGCTGCGGCGCTTATGGAAGATGTGCAGGCAGATCTGGCAAAGAAGATCCTGGGCTGTGTGACGACGGAGGAAGCACTCGCTTTTCTGAAAGATGCGGAAAAACTGGAAGCAGTCATGCGCCGTGTCATGGAAAAGATCTGTTTTTACTTAAATAAGCGCGCCGCCGGGAAAATGGAGATCGAATGTATTTTATATTCCAATGAATTTGGAGAGCTTGCGGCGAGTGAGCATGCGCATGAACTGCTTGTTTCGATCAAACAACAGGGATTGGCGATCATGAAAGGAGAAGGCTGATATGGTTTATTTTGTGGGAGCGGGAACCGGCGCGCCGGATCTCATCACAGTGCGCGGCAGGCGCTATCTGGAACAGGCGGATGTCATCATTTACGCAGGTTCGCTGGTCAATCCAGAACTTCTTTCTTATGCGAAGAAGGATTGTGAAATTTTTAACAGCGCGACCATGACGTTGGAGGAAGTCATTGCCGTGATGGAGCGGGCGGAACAGGAACAGAAGATGACCGTGCGTCTGCACACGGGGGAACCGAGTATTTACGGAGCGGTGCGGGAGCAGATGGACATCCTCGATGAAAAGGGGATTTCCTATGAGAGTTGTCCGGGTGTCAGCGCGTGCTTCGGCGCGGCGGCGTCCTTAAATCTGGAATACACGCTTCCGGGGATCTCGCAGTCGCTTATCATCACGCGGATGGCGGGGAAAACGCCGGTTCCGGAGAGAGAGAGCATCGAGAGCTTTGCGGCACATGGAGCATCCATGGCGATCTATCTGAGCACCGGAAGACTCGGGGAGCTCACAGAGCGGCTTGTCGCCGGCGGCTATCCGGCGGATACGCCTGCGGCTCTTGTATACAAGGCGACCTGGCCGGAGGAGGAAGCATATCTTTGTACGCTGGCAGAACTGGAAGAGACCGCGCGTGTACACAATATCACAAAGACTGCGCTCGTCCTCGTCGGAGAGGCGGTCGCGCATCGAAGCTATGAGCGCTCAAAGCTGTATGACCCGGATTTTGAGACGGAATTTCGGAGGAAGAGATCATGAGGACGGCGGTCATCAGCTTTACAAAAAAAGGGCGTGCGCTGTCGGAAAAAATCCGGGATGTGCTAAGTGCGGACGACGAGATCCGGCTTTATACCGGACAGAAAAAAGCGGGAGAGACCGAAAGAGAATATCCGGATGCACATGGGATCTGTTTTTTGGAAAAACCGCTGGCGGAGTGGGCAGGTGAGCAGTTTGAACAAAAAAACGTGCTGATCTTTGTCGGGGCGTGTGGAATCGCGGTGCGCGCGATCGCGGGCGCGGTGCGCGACAAATTAAAGGACAGTCCGGTGCTTGTCGTGGATGAGTGCGGACAGTATGTGATCCCGATCTTATCCGGTCATGTCGGAGGCGCAAATGAGATCGCGGAGCGTCTCGCGTCACGGCTTTCTGCGACTGCGGTGATCACAACGGCAACGGATGTGAATGGAAAATTTGCGGTGGATGTATTTGCGCGGGATCATGCGCTTGTAATTTTGGACCGCCGGGGGATCGCAAAAATCTCGGAAAAAGTTTTAGAGGAGGAGACGGTCACAGTCTCTGTGGCACCAAAGTTTCGGGGGCTGCTTAAAGAACTGCCGGAGGAGTTCGCGCAGGAGACTTATCCACCGGATGGACAGACAGACCTTGTGATATCCACAGAAAAAGAGGCGCTTGCCCACGCGGTACTTCCGCTAAAGCCAAAGGAATATGTACTTGGGATCGGCTGCAAAAGGGGAAAGACGGAGAACGAGATTGCGGCATTTATCCGGGAAAACCTGGATGCGCTTGGCATTACGGAAGAAGATGTTGCCGGGATTTTTTCCATTGACCGGAAAAAGGAGGAAGCGGGTATCGTGGGATGGGCAGCGCATCAGGCAGTTCCCTATCACACGTTTTCCGCAGAGGTTTTGAAACAGATATCCGGTGCGTTTGCGTCCTCGGATTTTGTAAAAAAGACAGTCGGTGTGGATAATGTCTGTGAGCGGTCGGCACTCGCGGGCTGTGAATCCTACGGCGGAGGAGAACTGATATTGAAAAAGCAGGCGCGGGACGGGATCACGCTTGCGGTTGCAAAAATACGGGCAGCAGTCGGTTAGAAGAAGAACTTCTGACCGGCTTTTTTTTACCTTCATGTCGGGAAAAAGATGTCAGACAACTTTTGCGCAAGGAAGGATAAGAAATTGATGCAGTACAGATATGAACAGGTCGCGGAAATACTTGCGGCAAAAATCAGAAACGGGGAATGGCAGATCGGACAGAAGCTCCCGGGGGAGATCGAGCTTGCGCGGGAATACGGCGTGGGGCGCTCCACGGTTCGGGGACTTATGTCACAGAAAATAAAAAGGTCATGGAAAATCCGCTGCTTTTGCTCACTTCGGTCGGAACGATGATAAAAGACGCGGGTTATCAGGCGGGCAGTGTGTTCCGGAGCACGACACATGAGCTGCCGACCGGTCACATCCAAAGAAAAATGGGCTTGGCCGGGGATGAGAAGATCGTTGTGGTAAACCGTGCGAGAACGGCGGACTTTCGGGCAGCATCCTAAAAATGCTCTCCGATGACTGCGGGCTTAAAGTTACTTACGCGGAGAGTTCGATAAAGGGGCTCAGCCATAGAAATGAATGGGATATGGAGGCGGAACGCTTTTTGAACAGTCCGGTCATTTTGACGGAGCAGCTTCATTTTGACAGTCAGGACAGACCGGTGATGTACGCGTTTGATTATATCAATACCGATCTTGTAAAGCGGCATATAAGGAGGGAGATCCTGTGACAGGAAAAAGAAAGAATCTGGTAAAATGGAAAAAGAGAGGTTTCTTTCTCTTAAAGGGAATCATTCTTGCGGCAGTGCTTTTTATCACGCTGTTTCCCATCTGCTGGCTGGTAAAAACATCCATCAGCCCGACGGAGGATATCCAGAGCGGAATGGTATTTCCGATAAAAAACGTGACATTTTCACATTACAGACAGCTTTTCGTGGAAAAGGGATTTGACACGGCGTTAAAAAACAGTCTGATCAACGCGGTCGCGGCGCTTGTGCTGTCGCTATCGTTTGGACTTGCAACGGCATATATCCTGGCGAGAAAGCGCTTCCGTTTTGGGATGCGCCGGGCGATACGCAGGTTACGGGATATCAGATGCGCAGGGAAGCGCTCCGTGCAGAGACGTTCAAGGTGGGGCATCACGGGCAGGCAAACGCACTGGATGAGGAACTTCTTGGCGCAGTTGCGCCGAAGTATGCTATAATCAGTGCATCCAGCGACAGACGCTATGAGAGTGCGGCACCGGGAGTCCTTTCGATGCTTCATGCGTACGGGACAAAAACGTATTTTACCGATGTCCCGGATGTGCCGCCGTACACAGACGGGCTCATGCCGCATGCGGGGGTGGCTTTTGCGGTCGCGCCGGATGGGAGCATGTCGGTGCGCTATCTGTAGAGATGACTGCGGATCTTAAGCGGAACGCATCGCGTCTCTGTCGTAAAAAAGAAAAGTGAGAAGGAAAGGGATATGGTTGAAACAGAAAAGATTATAGAAGTCGTAAAGCGGACAAAACCGTTTTTCCGGGACAGGGAGGCGGTGGGAAATATCCGTGTCAAGGGACTGGCGGATTACGCGACACAGGTCGATGACGGTGTGCAGAAATTTCTGGCGGAGGAATTAAAAAAAATGTATCCGGATATCGGATTTCTCGGGGAAGAGAGCTATGCGGGCGAGCAGGTATCAGGCAGGATGTGGATCGTAGATCCGGTTGACGGAACGACCAATCTGATCCATCACTACCGCCAGAGCGTGGTGTCGGTGGCGCTTGCAAGCGAAGGTGAGATCGTACTCGGGATCATCTATCATCCGTACACGGAGGAGCTTTACTGTGCTGAGGCGGGAAAAGGCGCGTATAAGAACGGCGTGCCGATCCATGTAAGCCCCGTGAAGGAGCTTTCCCACAGCCTGATCGCTGTCGGAACCAGTCCGTATTATCATGAATATGGCGCAGACAATTTTGCCGTGTTTCAAAAGATCTTTTTACAGTGTGATGATATCAGAAGAAGCGGTTCGGCGGCGTTTGACCTCGCGCATGTGGCAGAAGGCAGCACAGAGGCGTATTTTGAGCGGAATTTAAAAATATGGGATTATGCGGCAGGGCTGCTCCTCATCAGAGAAGCGGGCGGGGATGTGACCGATTACGAGGGAAATCCGATCCGGCTAACCAGCACGATCAATAACATTGTCGCGGATAACGGACACCTCGGAGAAGAAATCCGCGCGATCATAAACGAATAGATGGCTGCACGCATGTCAGTGGAGGATTTCGGCATAAGTCATGCATAAGAAGCGGCGGCAGTGGAATAGAATGTAACAAATGACAGGGATCAGGAGTGAATTTCTATGAAGCTGCTGCTTTTTTTGTCGGACGCGATCATCCCACTGCTTACTTTTTATATCGTGGGAATGGGGCTTTTGAATCATCAGAACATTTATGACCAGTTCATCAAGGGGGCGGCGGAGGGATTTAAGACGGTGATCGGTATCCTGCCGACACTGATCGGGCTCATGGTTGCGGTCGGTATCCTGCGCGCATCCGGTTTTTTGGACTTTCTGGCAGAGCAGCTTTCTGTTTTTACAGACCTGATCCATTTCCCGTCCGAGTTACTGCCGCTTGCACTGGTAAAAATGTTTTCCTCCTCGGCGGCAAACGGACTCACGATCGACATTTACAAGGAGTATGGAGCGGATTCTTATCTGGGCAGGGCGGCATCTTTAATGATGAGCGCAACGGAAAATGTTTTTTATACGATGTCATTATATTTTATGACAGCAAAAATAAAGAAGACCCGGTATACGCTTGCGGGAGCACTGCTCGCAACAGGAGTCGGCATCGCGGCATCCGTGTGGCTTGCGGGAAAATTTTAGAAAAAAAGTTGTCATAAAGCGGTTTTTTACTGCATATCCTATATAGAAAGCGAAAGAAATTTGACATTCTCTTTCATAAGGACTATAATAAGCAATGTTGACGCGGGGTGGAGCAGTCTGGAAGCTCGTCGGGCTCATAACCCGAAGGTCACAGGTTCAAATCCTGTCCCCGCAACTAAAAGCATCGTTACAGAACCATTGGAGTCTGCGGCGGTGTTTTTTTTGTAATGGTGACGGGAAAAGAAATTGAATAAAAACACAGCAGGAGGAAAACAAATGAAGATAAGATCAGTTGCGGTTTTGGGAGCCGGTGCGGTTGGTTCCTATGTGATCTGGGGACTTTCCGGGAAAAGCGATCTAAAGTTAGGTGTTGTCGCGGAAGGAGTGCGTGCCGGACGCCTGAAACAGAACGGATGCAGGATCAATGGTGTTACTTATCGTCCGCAAGTTTGGACACCAAAGGAAGCGCATGGCGTGGATCTGCTTGTTGTCGCGTTAAAATACGGAGCGCTGCCGGGGGCATTGGAGAGCATACGGGAAGTCACAGGGGAGAATACGGTCATCATGAGTCTTATGAACGGCGTGGACAGCGAGGAACTGATCGCGGAAAAGGCAGGCAGCTCCCATATGCTGTATTCGCTGATCAAAGTGGCGTCCCACAAAGAGGGTGAGGGTTACTGCTTTGACCCGGATACTACGATAGGGATCGTTTTCGGCGAACTAAGTGCGCCCTATGACAGTGACCGCGTGCGTGCGGTGGAAGAGCTTTTTGCGGATACCGGGATTCATTTCCGTCACACGGAGCACATAAGGGAAGAGATATGGAGCAAATTCCGGCTCAATGTCTGCAACAATCTGCCACAGGCGATCTTAGGCGCGGGCGTAGGCTGTTATCAGGACAGCGTACATATGAAGGCAATCAGTGACGGCTTAAGACAGGAGTTAGAAGCGGTTGCGGCGGCAAAGGGAATTGATATGAATAAGGCAGCCGGGTCATCCGTACACGGAAGCGCGGTTCCGCCATCGGCACGCTACTCGACACTTCAGGATATTGATGCGGGGCGGCATACGGAAATCGACATGTTTTCAGGCGCATTGATAAAAATGGGAAAAGAACTGGGGATACCGACGCCGTATAACGAGTACACCTACCATATGATAAAAGCATTGGAAGAAAAGAATGACGGACGCTTTGATTATACGGGGAAAAAGGAAAAGACAACCTGTGCGAAATAATGCTCATTACCAGTTGATCCGGATGAAATCATCCAACCAGTTGGCGATATAGAGTGAGAGATCATAGCCAGGCAGTGTGACCAGAGCATATCCTGCAATCATCCAACGGGACATTTTTTGCTTTCCCTTATGCAAAAGGAAAAACAGACAGACTATGGAAATCAGAACAGAAACAAACGCTGGCAAATAGGTCAATGCAGAGCATCCGACCAGCTGTGCCAGATACTGCCCGGTTTCATATTCGTCTTCTTTCCATACGTTCCCTGTAAATAATGGAACAAAAAGCACATATATGCATGGAATCAGACGCAGCATGCTGTTTGTAACTGCAATCGGCCAACTGATTTTTTGACTCCATCCATGCAATCTGCATGCACAGAATGTTCCTGCTGATGCAAGTAAAAGTGTTATCGGCACTCCAAAGTCCAAAAGACTCTCGGATGCATTGCGGTACGCTGCGCGAAAATCCACATCTTTTGGGTATTTATAAATATCTCCTACCCGGTTAAATCCAGTACTGCATGAAATACCGCGCAGATGATTGGCAAGTCCATGACCACATTCATGTAAAAAGATTGATATTAAAAAGACTATAATACATATGACCAGCCATCGAAGACCGTTTTTAATAACTTTTCCAGCCATTGTTACCTCCACATTCCGTTTGACACGTATTTTCATTCTAGCACAAAAATAAACGCGGTGCTATCTATGTATTGTTCTTGAGTTTCCGCCCTAAAATGAAATTTTAGGAGAATGTATGTTATATGAAAATAAAAGATCAGCCGGGCGAAAAATATGCTATGATTGTTTTAAGAGTGAAAGGAGCGATTCTATGGGAGAAATCGAACAGTTACAAAAGATCATAACAGACAGTGATAATATTGTTTTCTTTGGGGGAGCAGGCGTGTCAACCGAGAGTGGGATACCGGATTTCCGCAGTGTGGACGGGCTGTATCATCAGAAATATGACTATCCGCCTGAGACGATCTTAAGCCACAGTTTTTACATGAGTAAAACAGAGGAGTTTTACCGTTTTTACCGGGATAAAATGCTCTGCCTTACCGCAAAACCGAACGCGGCGCATAAGAAACTGGCGGAACTTGAACAGGCTGGAAAATTAAAGGCGATCGTAACGCAGAATATCGATGGACTGCATCAGGCGGCAGGAAGTAAAGTGGTGCTCGAACTGCACGGAAGTGTACACCGCAATTATTGCAGACATTGCGGAAAGCTTTTTGATGCCCGATATATTTTAAACTCCACCGGGATCCCGACCTGTGACGCCTGCGGCGGACAGATCAAGCCGGATGTCGTTTTGTACGAAGAGGGGCTTGACCAGAAGACGCTTGAGGACGCGGTGCGCTACATCAGTGAAGCGGATGTGCTCATCATCGGCGGCACATCACTTGCGGTATACCCGGCGGCAGGGCTTATTGATTATTACCGCGGAAATAAGCTGGTGCTGGTCAATAAGTCTGCGACACCGATGGATGCGAGAGCGGATCTTCTGGTGCAGGGTAGTATCGGCGAGATCTTTTCAAAGATAGAGGTGTAGGAAATATGGAAGAACGACGGATTTATGAAGTTGGAGATATTGTGCGTTTGAAGAAGCAGCATCCCTGCGGCAGCAGCGAATGGGAGATTTTGCGTGTCGGAGCGGATTTCAGGCTGAAATGCATGGGCTGCGGACATCAGATCATGGTGCCGCGCAAGCTTGTGGAGAAGAATACCAGGGAACTGCGGCATGCCGGAGAAGAAAAATAAGAAAAAACGATAAAAAGTATAAAAAAACAGAGAAAATGCTTGAAAGCAGCAGGCTGGTATGTTATCATATAACCTCGTGATACTAATAAATTCCTTGCTCCCCACAGGTTGAGGGGCCAGAGACCAAAAGGAGGTAACAGCATGAACAAATACGAGTTAGCACTTGTTGTTAATGCAAAGATCGAAGATGACGCCAGAACAGCTACGGTTGAGAAGGCAAAAGAGTACATTACCCGTTGTGGTGGTACGATCACAAATGTAGATGAATGGGGCAAGAAGAAACTTGCTTATGACATTCAGAAAATGAGTGAAGCATTCTACTACTTCATCGCTTTCGATGCAGAACCAGGTGTTCCGGCAGAGATTGAACAGAATGTCCGTATCATGGACAACGTTCTTCGTTTCTTATGCGTTAGACAGGAAGAGGCATAAGCAAAAGAAGGAGATCGCGGTATGAATAAAGTAATACTGATGGGACGTTTGACCAGAGATCCTGAGGTACGTTATTCCCAGGGTGAACAGGCAACAGCAATTGCGCGATATACAATCGCAGTAGATAGAAGATTCCGACGTGACGGAGACGGTCAGACAGCAGATTTTATCGGCTGTGTGGCATTTGGACGTCAGGGAGAATTTGCAGAAAAATATTTCCGTAAGGGAACGAAAGTCCTTATTACGGGAAGAATCCAGACCGGCTCTTATACGAACCGTGAGGGACAGAAAGTCTATACGACAGATGTAGTCGTAGAAGAACAGGAATTTGCAGAAAGCAAGGCGGCAAGCAATGAAAATGCCGGATACGCACCTGCAGATAACCGTCCGTCACCGAGCGCGGCGGCTGGAGATGGCTTCATGAATATTCCGGATGGAATAGATGAAGAGTTACCATTTAACTAAATCTAATTAGGAGGTAATAGTCATGGCTTTTAATAAATCAGACAGAGGCGATGCGCCAATGAGAAGAAGAGGCGGAATGCACAGAAGAAAGAAAGTCTGCGTATTCTGTGGAAAAGACAACACAATCGATTACAAAGATGTGAATAAGTTAAAGAGATACATCTCTGAGAGAGGAAAGATCCTTCCGAGAAGAATCACAGGAAATTGTGCAAAGCATCAGAGAGCTCTTACTGTAGCAATCAAGAGAGCACGTCATATCGCTTTAATGCCGTATGTAACAGATTAATTCAGAGCTTGAATTTTTTAGGATATCTGCATGATCCGCAAAGGACACGCAGATATCCTTTTTTTTGT
The DNA here is from genome assembly GCA_902363825.1 of Lachnospiraceae bacterium. Classification (GTDB taxonomy): domain Bacteria; phylum Bacillota; class Clostridia; order Lachnospirales; family Lachnospiraceae; genus Roseburia_D; species Roseburia_D yibonii. The sequence continues at coordinate 50,929 of CABJBK010000011.1, read as the reverse complement.
ACTAGCAACGAGGAAAATGGCAGGAACGCCATTTGAAGACAATTAATCAGAACAAAATGCGCGCGTGCAGAATGGGGGTAGACGCGGAAGTAAGGTTTCTTTATAATAAGAATAGAAAAATTTGTAAGAATCAGGGGAGAGAGGAGTTGTTATGGAACCATATAATGGAATGCCGAATCAAAGTAAAAAAATAATGACACCGCAGGATAAAAAGAAGGCAAACGAGCTGTGTATTTTAAGCCTCGTTTTGTGTTACGGACCAACGGTGCTGTCGATGCTGTTTTCGATCATGTATGTAATGATCGCAGATATCCGCATATTTCAACCGTTTGTTGATCTGGTCAACAGCCAGGGAGCATGGATCAACGGTGTCGTGGTGCTGTTAGAAGGGATACGTTTTATCTGCTTTGTGGTGGCGATGGCGCTTATGATCGTGGTGCGCGTGAATTATCCGGACAGTACGTTTGGAAAAGTGATCATGTGGATCTATATTGTGCAGATCATCCTGATCGTAGTAGGGGTCATTGTGGCAGTCATAGCGTGTGGCGTGATGATAAACAGCTGTATTTATGGAATACGGGGCTGCGGAGAGATCGGATATCTTTTGGGATGCATCTTACATTAGGTGGCGGAAATGACAATCGACTTATCGTACTTTGACCGCTGGGTCATTGCGCCCTACGCGATCTGTCTTTTCGGTTCGGTGCTGATCGGACTGGTTTACATTGCGGTCCGCTTAAAGCACAGCGGGATAAAGACGGAATACATCATGTATATCCTGTTTCTGGAGCTGATCTCCATTCTGATGTGCGGGAATTTTCTTGCGTCGGTGATGCAGCAAAAAACTCCGCGCGAGGCAGGATTTACCAGCCTTGGCGGAGCCGCAGGAATGCTTCTTGGGGTTTGGTTAAATAATGTGATCTTTAAGGAAAAAAGAACAGAGATAACGGAGACCTGCATTACGGCATTACCGCTCATATACAGCATAGCAAAGCTTGGCTGTCTGTTTGGCGGATGCTGTGGAGGTCTCCCCTATACGGGACCGTTTGCGGTCAGATACCTGCGGAATGGGCAGATCGTTCAGGCGGATTCCATTCCGGTGCAGCTGATCGAGACGGTCGTATTTCTGCAACTGTTTTTTTTGTTTTTCCGATGCAAAAATAAGATCGGCGCCGCGCAGATGATCATCCTCTGTAGTGTGGCAAAGTTTCTGACAGATTTTTTGCGGGATGTACACAAGGATACCGTGATCTCCCCAAATCAGGTCGGATGCGTGGTTGTCATCGTGGCGGCTGCGTTTATTTGCGTCAGGAAAAGGCGCAGGCGTGTGGCTTAAAAACAGGTTAAAACACGATCGGATTGGTCCAGGCGGTCTGACCGAGCGTGTTTTTTACTTCGATGCGCACATATTCTTCCTGACCGGTCAGCGGGATGGATACATGGCGCAGAGGGATCTGATTTTCCATCATGACCGTCCTGCTGCTTCCGATGCAGCCGCCGCAGATGAAATTGACACGCTCGGCGTCTTCACAGTCTACATACACTTCTCCGTTTTGGATGCCCCATTGCGTAATGACGGCACCGCTCGACGAATAATAATTTCCGTTTAAAAGATTTTTTACAATACTCTCATGATCCAGTTTCTCGGATTTTACCATTACAAAGCCGCCAAAGCTGTCGCCGAAAGTGCCGCCGTTGTGGTTGTCGTCGGAGGCAAAGCAGGAAATTTCATTTCCATGGCGGAGCATGGTGTCAAAGAAGACGGTGTCTTCGCCTTCCGCGCATTCATTGACCGTGTCATAATTGTAGCATTCGATCGCCCAGATCCCCTGGAGGTCTTTCACCTCATCAATATCCACACGCGACCAGATCGGATGGTTGTAGGTAGTAAAGCAGCCCTTTTTCTTTAAGTTGTCGGATAAGGTCTGCGCGGCCGTTTCCCCGTCCCAGTGATCAAAATAGATACGGATCGGATAAAGCTGGTCAGAGGTAAAAACATCGGTTCCGGCGTCTTTTTGCATCTGTCCGGTTCCCAAAATGCCATGGATGTGGTGGGCTTTTTTGACCCGGACGCCGATTCTTTTGGTGCGGAGTTCCATGAGTTCTTTAAACGTCATGTCACAGTAGCCCCGTTTTTTGGTTTCAGGATCTAAGAGATCAGAAAGATTTTCGGATGAGATCAGGTAGGTACTCGCTTCCAGTCCCGGAAGCGTGATGAAATCATCGCGGTCTAACCTGGTGCGGAGATCCGTATAGTAGTCGTGCTCGGAAAAGCAGACAAAGGAATAGCCGTGTTCCCTGTAATACGCGGCGGACTGCTCCGGTGTCAGGCGTCCGTCGGAATTGGTCGTGTGAGAGTGCAGATTTCCCTTGTACCAGGAACCGGTTTCGGAAAACATTTTTGTTGCAGGTTTCATGTAGATATTCCTCCTTAATCTTCGAGAGCCAGACAGTTGCGCTTTTCCAAGGAAAGCCATACGTTCTGGTCATTTTTGTATAAAGCAAAACTGCGGAACAGCGTGTCCACTTTAAACGTGATGCCGTTTACATCGATGTGGTAATGCAGCGTGTTTCCGACGGAGCGGTTGCTTATGATCCTTCCGGACAGAGTGTGTATGAGGTCATTTTCTTCCGGCTTTTCGGTTGAGATCTGGATCGTTTCCGGGCGGATCGCAGTCATTTTGTTGTCCGTTGGCGCGGTATGGAACGCCTGTACAAATTCATCCGGGGAAAGGACATTATAATGTCCGATAAAGCTCGCCGCGAACCGGGTCTTCGGCTTGGTGTAAAGCTCGATCGGAGTGCTGACCTGTTCAATCTTTCCCTCGTTTAAAAGGCAGATGCGATCCGACATGAGCATCGCTTCGTCCTGATCGTGCGTGACAAAGATGGTAGTGATATTTAATTCCTGTTGGATGCGTCTTATCTCTATCTGCAGATTTTTGCGGAGTCTGGCATCGATCGCGCTTAACGGTTCGTCCAAAAGCAGAACCTTCGGGCGGGATACGATCGCTCTCGCGAGGGCGACACGCTGCTGCTGGCCGCCGGAGAGATTTCCGGGATATGCCTTTTTCTTATCGGTCAGACCAACAATCTTTAGTACTTCCTCGATCCGTTCTTTCTGCTCGTATTTTGAAATTTTCTGGATCGTGAGCGGAAAAGATAAATTATCCCAGACGGTCATGTTCGGGAAGAGAGAGTACTGCTGAAAGACCATTCCGATGTTTCTGGTCTGGGCAGGTGTTTCCGTAACATCCTTTCCGTCTAAAAGAAATGTCCCGCCATCAATGGTCTCCAGACCGGAGAGACAGCGTAAAAGCGTGGACTTTCCGCATCCCGACGGGCCGAGCAGGCTTACAAATTCGCCCTGCTCGATCGTGAGCGAAATGTTTTTTAATACTTCATTTTTATCAAAAGATTTTTCTAAATTTGAGATTTCCATGTAACTCATCTGGTGTGCTCCTCCTTATTCCCCTGAGGGGTGTTTTTTGCCGCAAATTTATGGACGGTCAGATTGATGATCATAGTTAATACCAAAAGGATCACAACGCCGGCGCTGAATGACTGCAGATCGGTATTCCGGTTTTTGTACAGGTAGGTCTGTACGGTCTCATACTGTGAAGACGCAATGATCTTGATCAGGGCGAAATCCCCGAATAGACCGGAAAAACTGATGAGCGCCGTATTCATAAGACCCGGCAGGACCGTAGGGACAATGATCTTTACAAAGCCGTAAAACTTGTTGGCACCAAGGATAGAAGCGGCTTCCAGAAGCGTTTTCGTGTTTACCGCGTACAGGCTGTTTCGGATGCCCTGATAGGTGAGCGGAAGGCAGAAAATGCAGTATGCGCAGATCAGCATGATGATCCGGTTGGAAAATATGGTGCCGGTTCCCGCGTAAGTGGACAGGATCGAAGTGGCAAGAATGATGCCGTTGATCGTAGTCGGTATGATACAGCAGACCTGAATGTATTTTTCCATGCGCGGGAAATACACGATCGTCGCGAAAAGCGTGAGCAGAATGATGATGTTCACGAGGATGACCGGGAGCGCCGATATAAAAATGCCGCGGAGGATTCCGAAGAAAAAGGCGGAATCGGTAAATTTATCCACATAAAACCGGAACGTCAGATTTTCCGGAAAAATGGAAGTCCATCTCCCGGCAAATGAGTAGATAAAGGAAACTGTCAGTGGAAGGAGTAAAAATAAGGCAACGATGATCTGCCAGATGGATCCGGCAATACGGTTCTTTTTCATTTAATCCCTTCCTTTCTGAAAAAATTTTTTGACCAGGTTGGTGCAAGCCAGCACAAGCAGCATGATAAGAAGCATGACAATGGATAACGCACTGCCAAGTTCCGGGCGCTGTCTGACATCTCCCACAAACATATCGGTGATCTTGATCGGCAACAGCGGAACACCGTTGTTTACTAACAGATACGGGGTGGTATAAGCGATCAGCGCATTTGCGAAAAGCATATTGACGGTACCCATGATGGAGGGCATCATGATCGGAAGCCCGATCTTTCGCCAGAAACGGAAGGCGCTGCAGTTCATAAGCAAAGCGGCTTCTTTCCATTCTTTTCTGATCTCCTGAAAAGCCGGGAGCAGCAAAAGCGTGCCCATCGGGATCTGGAAGTAAACAAAAATAAGGAACATTCCCTTTAAGGAATACAGGTTGTAATTGGCAAGCCAGGAAATGCCGGCATTTTTTCCGATCAGAACAAACACGCCAGCCGTTCCGAGGAGCGTGATAAATGCCAGCGTGAGAGGCAGCCCGGCGAAGGTGGAAGTGAGATTCAAAAGTGACAGATACCACCGCTTTTTTTGTTTGGATGAATGGGTCAGTGCGAGCGCAAGGAAAAAATCAATGACGGTGCCAAGAAGTGTTGCGCAGACGGCGATCCAGACGCTGTTTTTGATCGCAACCAGATAACTGGTTTTGGAGAAGATCTCGATATACCAGTCTAGTCCGGGATGTTCTTCTCCGGTGGAAAAGCTCTTTGCGAACATCTGAAAAAACGGTACAAACAGGAAAAAAATGATTAAAAGGAAAAAGGGCAGAAAAAAGCCCAGTTTCCTCCAGTTCTTCTTTAAATATTTCATAGGATCACCAACTTCTATTCGCCGATCAGAGGGATGATCTCTTCTTCCCATCTGCTTGCGATCTCGGTACATGCTTTGGTGACGGTATCATTGTCTGCCAGCGGAATGGTGTTGGTATACTCGTCATCAGAGATCATTTTTGCTTTTAAGTCATCCGGAAGTGTGACATCTTCACGGATCGGTCTTGCGTAACCTTCCGCACGCTCGATCTGTCCCTCATCGCTTAACAGATATTCAACAGTTAAAGCGGCAGAATACGGATGCGGCGCGTATTTGTTGATGACAAGGCAGTATCCCGACTGGACAGCGCCATCCTGCATGATGTGGCATTCCATGTTGAGATCCGGGTTGTTTTCAGCTACGATGTCGCGGTACTGTAAGGTCAGGTAATCCCAGGTTGCGAGGACATCAATCTCGCCGCGGTTCAAGCGTTCGACACTGCCGTCACCGACATCGATACGTCCCTCGCTTGCCAGTTCCTTGAAATAATCAAAGGCAGGATCGAGATTTTCGGCATCGCCGCCCATTGCATAGGCGCAGGATAAAACAGCCATCTGGGAGCTTGCGCCTCTTAACACGTCACCCAGTGTGATCTTTGCGCTGCTGTTCTTTAAAGCTTCCCAGGAGTCGATGGTTTCCGAAACATTATTTTTATTGACCAGGGCTCCCATGGTTCCGAGATACGAGATCGTCCATTTGCCGTCCGGATCTTTTGCCCAGTCCGGAATGGAATCCCAGGTGGAGGCTTTGTAAGGCTGTACGACATCCATATCAATGGCAGTCGGACCAAAAGCCTGACCAACATCACCGATATCCTTGGTCGGGGAGTCCTTTTCGCTGTCAAACATGGATAATTCCTCGGCGGAAGTCATGTCGGTATCGTCATGCGCAAGACCGTAGGTATTTGAGATGCTTTCCCAGCTGCCTTTCCAGTTTGCCCAGTCATCCGGCATTCCGACGGAAGAGATCGTTCCTTCTTCCTTCGCCTTTTCCTCGATCGTATCCAGGGAAACTGAGGTGAGATCCACAGACTCCGATGCCGGTTTTGATCCACAGGCACTGAGCAGACAGGTTGACATAACGCTGAGAACCAGTAACGTACTTACAAATTTCTTTTTCATAATAATCCTCCGTAATTTTGATTTTGTATTAGCACATGCTGGTTATTTTATAAATCGTATGTAAAATCTGCAAGACGACTCATGTAAAATCTGCCTAAAATCCAGGTAAGGAAAAAACAGGGATCCATGGCATAATATTGACGTGAAGTGCATAAAAAACTATAATAGCTACATAAAAAATCATAGAAAGCGGGGAAAGAGTGAAGAAGGAAGTTATCAAATTCAGGAGCTGGATGATCTTTAATATCGGCTGGACGCTTCTGTATCTGTATTGGAGAATTTTTTACACGGTTCCGACAGATTCCGGAATACTCTCGCTGGTTGCCGGCATTGCGCTGCTGGTAGTTGAGATTCTCGGAATGTTAGAAGCATTTGTACATTACTTTAATATGAGTAATATCAAATATCCGAAATTCCCGAAGGTAGAGCCGGAAGACTATCCGGAGGTGGATGTACTGATCGCGACCTACAATGAACCGATCGAGATTTTGTACCGGACGATCAATGGCTGCGTCCATATGGATTATCCGGATAAGAGTAAGGTACATATCTATTTTTGTGATGACGGAAGCCGGAAAGAAGTAGAGGAGCTTGCGGCGCAGATGCATGTCGGATATATCAAAAGGGAGGAGCATAAGGGCGCGAAGGCAGGAAACCTGAATCATGCCATGTCCGTGACTTCTTCCCCATATATCGCGACATTTGACGCGGATATGATCCCGAAACATAATTTTTTGATGAAGACCATGGCGTACTTCGCGGATCAGGAGAAGAAAAACCGCGAACTGCCGGAGGAAGAACAGGTTCACCTTGGATTTATCCAGACACCGCAGACCTTTTATAACCCGGATCTGTTTCAGTATAATCTGTTTTCGGAAAACCGTATCCCGAATGAGCAGGACTATTTCTATAAAGATGTTCAGGTATCGCGAAACAAAAGTAACAGCGTGATCTATGGCGGGTCGAATACCGTCATTACGAGACGCGCGCTCGAAGATGTCGGCGGCTTTTACGAGAAGAGTATCACCGAGGATTTTGCGACCGGAATTTTGATCCAGAAGAAGGGATATGTCTGTTACGCATTAAATGAGGTGCTTGCGTCAGGACTCTCACCGACGGATTTAAAGTCACTGATCTCACAGCGTGTCCGCTGGGCGCGCGGCTGTATCTGCACCGGGCGGAAGCTGCACTTGCTCTTTACGCCAAAGTTGAAATTTGCGCAGCGGGCGAACTATCTGGCATCCGTCTGGTACTGGTACGCGTCCTGGAAACGCTTTATCTACATTATGTCGCCGATCCTGTTTGCAACCTTCGGCGTCATGGTTGTGCGCTGTACACTGATCGAGGTGCTCATCTTCTGGCTGCCGATGTATTTGAGCAGTAACATCTGCCTCAAGATGATGAGCCGCAATATCCGCACGACCAAGTGGACGAATGTGTACGAAACGGTGCTGTTTCCGTTTCTTATGATACCGACACTGCTTGAGACGTTCGGAATTTCCATGAAGAAATTCAAGGTCACAAAAAAGTCGACCAGTTCGGAGAAAAAGGACCGGACGTGGTATTACGCGATCCCGCATATCCTGCTTGCAGTGCTGTCGGTGATCGGTATCTGGAACTGCGTGCGCTGGACGTTTGATACCGGAAGGATCGATTACTTTGTCATTCTGTTCTGGCTGATCAGTAACTTCTATAACATCATCATGTCCATTTTCTTTGTCATGGGAAGAAAATCTTACCGTCAGTATGAGCGAATGGAAGTAAAAGAAGCATGTGAGCTTACCAACGGGATCGTGACAGCGGAAGGCATGAGCCAGGACGCTTCTGAGGGCGGAATATCGGTTCTCTTAAAAGAGCCGGTAGATTTCGATGATGAGGAAGATGTATTTATCACGGTGCATGACCGGAAATATGAAGCCCGTGTGCGGGGCAGGGTGGTTCTTGTTATGCATAAGGGAGATCAGTGGAAATATGTATTTTCCATTGATGATATGCTGTCCAGTAAAAGTGAATATATCTATATCATTTATGACAATTTTACCTCGATGCCGGTCAATCTCGACGAATCGTCCTCGAGCTTTGATGACCTGCGGCTGAACATCACGGGAAGAACGCCGAAAAAGATATTCCAGAATCGCAAGATGGCAAGGATCCCGATCCGGGCGAACGGTGTCGCGGAATCCGGGCTTAAAGTGAGCATTGAAAATTATAACTATAAATATCTGCTGGTCTCCTATGCGGGAAGCAGACAGGATACGCTTCGTGTTCCGCTCTGTGAAGGGATCCGTCTTGAGCTTGATCTGGAGAATGAGTTCGGGGATCAGATGTATCTGTACCGCATTACCAATTATGATGCGCTGCATGGGGATGCAAAGAAGCAGGAAAAGCTCAGTCAGTGGATCCGCGATTACAGCTTTGGCGGTGCGATGCGTTATGAGCAGAAGCGAAGCCTGAAAAAAGAGCGGGTACTTGCGCTGGATGAATTTTCAGAGATGAATGAGTTATAGTATAGAAGAAAAAATGTCGGATAAGGAAAAAGTAAGATTGAAAAATAGGATCAAAAAGGGGATGGGCTGTCTGTTTCTGGCGGGATGCGTCGGTTTTATGCCGTCTGCCGTCATGGCAGCAAAAAAAGCGGAGCCGCCAAAAGAAATTTCCATGAAACTGGACGGATTTGAGGCGGGGGAAGACGCGAAGGAAGAGTTTTTACCGCAGATCGATTACGATAAGGAGACGGAGCAGCTGCATCTGTCGGTTTCCACAGAAGGACAGAAAGAAGGGCAGTATCCGCTGTCCTTCTTTCAGGACACGAAAAAAGATCTCAAAGGGTATGGCGGTGTCGTATTATCGCTTGTCAATGAGCAGGCAGAGGAATTGAAGATGAATATGCTGCTTGCCCCGCAGGAGGGCGGAGCGTCTGTCGTAGCCGACGGAGAAAAAGCGGTCTTAAAAGAGGATGAGATCTGGCAGGAAACAACGGCAGATCTCGGCAGTTTTACGATCCCTGCGGATTTTGACGGCCAGGTCTACCTTCCGTTTGACATATTTGAGCAGGCAGAAGAGATCGACGGCATTTACGGGCTTGGATTTACCTTTGTGCTGCCGGAGGATGACACGGCGCAGGTCACATTAGAAGCGATACAGATCCTGCCGGATGCAGATATGCAGGCGCTTGACTGGTTTGAAGTAAACGGAGCGGATACGGTGCTGCGCCCGACAGTGGGAGAGAGTATCGCCGACTATACCACTGCCTTTTACAACATGGCGGGAACGGAATTAAAAAAGAATGAGGCTGTGACGTATGAGATCCAAACGGAAGACGGCAGCGCGCCGGAGGGCATGTCCATCGATGAAAACGGAAGGCTCACGGTTAAAAACGATGCCGTGGACGGAGCATACCTGTTATTTGCAAGAGACGCGTCCGGTCAGGCATTTCGCAGGACGATCACGTTAAAAGGCTCCTGGACAGAGACGCAGAAGACAGAGAATGGCTATGACGCATCGATGCTTCCGACCGACCGGGTGACGGAGGTTGTGGCAGAGGACAGCCCGTTTATGGACGATTCGCTGATCCGGGCAGTGCGCGTGGCAGCAGTTGTGATCATCGTGGTGTTTCTGGGACATTATGTGTACAAACACAGAAAATACAAAAAAGAATTTGTGGATGCATATTATAAGGGGGAGAAATAAATGCTGTTTTCGAGTATTACATTTTTATTCTATTTTTTCCCGGCGGTTTTGTTTTTGTACTATCTGTTCCATCGCTCTTATCCCATCAAAAACGGCGTACTTCTGATCGCGAGCCTTTTCTTTTACGCGTGGGGCGAACCGTGGTTTGTGCTGATCATGCTCGCATCCATTCTGGGAAACTATATCCTGGCGCTTTTTGTGGATAAATACCGGGAGCAGAAGCGGAAAGTAAAAGTGATCCTGCTTTTGACGGTGCTTCTCAATATCGGACTTTTATTTGTCTTTAAATACACGGATTTTGTGATCCGGAATCTGAATATGGCTATGGACACGGATATTCCGCTCTTAAATCTGAAACTGCCGATCGGAATTTCGTTCTTTACCTTTCAGGCGATGTCGTATGTCATTGATGTCTACCGAAAGGACGGAAGGGTGCAGAAAAATCCGTTTTATGTGGCGTTATACATTTCCTTCTTCCCGCAGCTGGTCGCGGGACCGATCGTTAAATATTCGACGATCGATGAGCAGATCTCACACCGGGAGGAGACCTGGGATAAATTTTCCGTCGGTGTCTGCCGTTTTCTTGCCGGATTCGGAAAAAAAGTGCTGCTCGCCAACAATTTCGCGATCGTCGCCGATCATATTTTTAATACCTATACAAACGGCGGCTGTCCGGTCGCGCTTGCGTGGCTCGGATCCTTTGCGTATACGTTCCAGATCCTTTTCGATTTCTCGGGCTATTCCGATATGGCGATCGGTCTGGGGCTGATGTTTGGCTTTAAATTTGAGGAAAACTTCAATTATCCGTATATTTCCCAGTCGATCGGGGAATTCTGGCGCAGATGGCACATTTCCCTCGGCAACTGGTTTAAGGAATATGTCTATTTCCCGCTTGGCGGTTCCAAAGTGGGCAATATGGATAAGGTGATCCGCAATATGCTGGTGGTCTGGCTGTGTACCGGTATCTGGCACGGCGCGGAGTGGACGTTTTTGCTCTGGGGGCTTTTAAACTTTGTGTGTCTGGTCTTTGAGCGGTTCACAAACTTTGAGGAGCGGAGGATCCCGGGCGTCATAAAATGGCTCTATACCATGTTCATCGTGAACCTGGGCTGGACGATCTTCCGTTCACCGGATCTGATCGCCGCCGGAAAATACATAAAGTCCATGTTCGGCGTGGGAACGAACCTGATCTGGACGGATACGGTGTGGATGTTTTTAAAAGAATACGGAGTGTTTTTCGCGGCGGGGATCTTATTTTCCATGCCGGTCGGAAAGCGTTACAACAAGCTGATCGTGGAAGGAAAGATGCGCGGGGCGACGGTTGCCATCAATGCGTTCTATCCGATCCTTATGATGGGAGTGTTCTTAGTCGGAGTCACCTATCTTGTCAAGGGCAGCTACAATCCGTTTATCTACTTTAACTTTTAGGGAGACAGAAAAATGACCGAACTGATTTCAAAAAAGAGAGTTACCGCGGTGCTGTTTCTGCTGTTCATCTTTTTGTATGCCGGAATTAACGCGAAAAAAGAACTTCCGATCTTAAAGGAAACACTGGAGACCTCGATAGAGGAGGGGGATGACCCGGCAGAGCTCATCGCTTCCGTGGATACCTCCATCAACGAAAATGTAAAATACCGCTACAACTTCATTGATGCCTACGGGCTGATCCAGAAATTCCTGGACAAAAATGAAGAAAACGATTTTGAAGTGGTCAAAGATACGGAAGGAAAATTACATTATACCTACTTTACCGAAAAGCCGAACGATACGAAAGATCTGTCCGCGCGCATGAAAAATCTGCAGGGCGCGATCCGGGATAAAGACTGCAGGCTGCTTTATGTGATGCCGCCGGATAAATATATCAAGGGGCACACAGAGTACGCAAAGGGCATTCCGTACAACATGTCAAATGAGACGGCAGACCAGTTCCTCGCCCAGCTCGCGGATGCGGGCATAGACTCCGTGGATTTCAGGGACTATCTTGCGGACAGCGGACTGGATATGTCGAATGTGTTTTTCAATACGGATCATCACTGGAAGATCGAGACGGCGTTCTGGGCGACCAATGTATTTTTTGAGCAGCTAAAGGAGCGTTACGGCGAAGAGATCACGAATGAGGATTTCTATGAGGATATCGACAACTACAATGTTTTAACCTATAAAAACTGTTTCCTCGGTTCGCAGGGCAGAAAGGCAGGGCGTTATTACACAAAGGCGGATGATTTTACGCTGATCTATCCGAAATTTGAGACGGATTATGTGCTCGATTCCTCGATCATGTCCGATATGAGCCTGACGGGGCGGTTTGAGGAGGCACTGGTTGCGGCTCCGGTTTTACACAACACGGCAACTCCTTATGACACGGATCTTTACATGGCATATATGTATGGAAACCAGGCGTACGCGCACATTGAAAATACAGAAAATCCAGACGGACTTGATATCTGCATCATCAAGGATTCCTATGCAGTCCCGTTTGCCGCGTTCGCGTCACTGCGGTGCCACAATGTCACACTGATCGATCCGCGTTACTATGAGGAAAATATCGAGGATTTCATCAACAGCGAAAAGTTTGATTATGTGCTTGTCATGTTTTCCCCGGATGATCTGGCGGAAGAGTTCTTTACCTTCGGGGAAAAACGCTAACCGGGAAAATTTCGCAACAGAAAATCCACGGGCAGGAATTTACGGCAAAAGACTTTCTTTCAAATATAGATAATGTTATAATGGCAGATAGCATGAAATCTGTTTTGAGATGAAAATGGGAGAACTATAATGAAACGAAATATAAAATTAAAAGGAAGGCTCCGCAACTATATGTGCTGGCCGCTTCTGCTCACAGTGCTCCTGGTGGCGATGAACATCCCGCTTTATGTGGTTGACGCGCTGGCGGGCGGCATGTTCAGCATATTTACGGGGATCTATTTTTTGATTGTATGTTTGTCCTATCAGCGGAATAAGCCGGTTCTTGTGAGGGAACTGATCAATTTCGCGACGCAGTACGGTACGGTGCAGAAAAAACTGCTCAATGAGTTTGAGGTGCCCTACATTCTGATCGATGATAACGGAAAGATCCTCTGGGTGAATGAACAGTTTACCGCGATCACCGGAAAAGGAAAAAACTATCACAAGTCGATCACATCGATCTTTCCGTCGGTGACCAAAGAACTGCTCCAGAAGCAGGATGAGTTTGAGGATATCCATATCACGCTTGGCGACCGGATCTACCGCGCGTCTTTGAGCAAGCTCTATTTTGACACGCTCGCGGAAGCCAATGATATGATCGCGTTTGAGCAGAGTGAGCAGTTTCTGACTGCGATGTATCTGTTCGATGAGACAGAATTAAACCATTATATCCAGGAAAACAAAGATGAGCGGATGATCGCTTCGCTCATCTATATCGACAACTACGACGAGGCGCTCGACAGTATTGAAGAGGTCAAGCGCTCGCTTCTGGTTGCGCTGGTTGACCGAAAGATCAACAAATACTTTTCCGGCGTGGACGCGCTGGTGCGCAAGATCGAAAAGGACAAGTATTTTGTAGTGTTCCGCCACAAATTTTTAAGCCGCTTACAGGAGGACAAGTTCAGCCTGCTTGAGGACGTAAAAAATGTCAGGGTCGGAAATGAGATGGCGGTGACGCTCAGTATCGGTATCGGAGACGAGGGAAGCAGCTATAACCAGAATTATGACTACGCGCGTATGGCAATCGACCTTGCCCTCGGCCGTGGCGGCGATCAGGTCGTAGTAAAGGAAGGGGAAAAGATCTCCTACTACGGCGGAAAATCCAAACAGGTAGAGAAGATGACGCGTGTAAAGGCGCGTGTAAAGGCACATGCGCTGCGTGAAATGATCGAAAGCAGAGAGCATGTGATCGTCATGGGACATAATATCAGCGACGTGGATTCCTTTGGCGCGGCGCTCGGTGTCTACTGTGCGGCGAGAGAGCTCGGAAAGCGCTGCCAGATCGTTTTGAATGAGGTGACCTCCTCACTTCGTCCGCTCAAAGAGTGTTTCACACCGGAAAAAGGCTATCCGGAAAATATGTTTTTGACGAGTGAGCGGGCGCTGGAAGAAGTGGACAACAAGACACTGGTCATGGTGGTGGATACCAACCGCCCGAGTTACACCGAGTGTCCGGAGCTTTTGAAAGAATGCCGCAGCATCGTGGTATTCGATCATCACAGACAGGGCAGTGAAGTGATCGAAAATCCGGTGTTATCCTATATTGAACCGTATGCGTCTTCGACCTGTGAGATGATCGCAGAGGTATTACAGTATTTTTCGGATGACATCAAATTAGAGCCGGCGGAAGCCGACTGTATCTACGCCGGTATCCTGATCGATACCAGCAACTTTATGACAAAGACCGGTGTGCGTACCTTTGAGGCGGCGGCTTACTTAAGACGCTGCGGCGCGGAAGTGACCAGAGTGCGCAAACTGCTTCGGAATGATATGACAGATTACAAGGCGAGAGCGGAAGTCGTGCGCCATGCGGAAGTTTACCGTGGAGCGTTCGCAATCTCGGTATGTGATCCGGCGCAGATCGAAAGTCCGACCATTGTGGCGGCGCAGGCGGCGAATGAACTTTTGAACATCGTGGGGATCAAGGCATCGTTTGTGCTTACCCAGTATCAGGGCAAGATCTTTGTAAGCTCAAGATCCATCGATGAGATCAATGTCCAGCTTATCATGGAGCGTCTCGGCGGCGGCGGCCATCTGAGCGAGGCGGGCGCGCAGTTTACCAACTGCAATATCGAAGAAGCAAAACGCATGATCCAGCGAACGATTGATGAAATGATTGAGGAAGGAGAAATCGAATTATGAAGATAATTTTATTACAGGATGTAAAATCCCTTGGAAAAAAAGGAGAGATCGTAAACGTCAGTGACGGATATGCAAGAAATATGATCCTGCCAAAGAAGCTTGGTGTGGAGGCAACCGGAAAGAATTTGAATGATCTGAAGCTTCAGAACCAGCATGCGGAAAAAGTGGCGGAAGAAAATTTAGAGGCGGCGAAAGAACTCGCAAAAGATCTTGAGGACAAGATCGTTGAAGTAAAGATCAAATCCGGCAAAGACGGCAAGACCTTCGGATCCGTTTCCACAAAAGAGATCGCGGCTGCGGTAAAAGAACAGCTCGGCCTGGAACTTGACAAGAAGAAAATGGTCGTAAATGACGGCATCAAAGCACTTGGAACGTACGAAGTACCGATCAAGCTGCACCCGAAGGTAATGGGAACACTCAGAGTAAAAGTAACAGAACAGTAGGAAAATACGGGAGGATTCTTCAATGGAAGAAGCTCTTATGAAAAGAGTCATGCCAAACAGCCTCGAGGCAGAGCAGTCTGTCATCGGTTCCATGATCATGGACAGGGAAGCAATCATTGCGGCATCTGAAATACTGCTGAAAGAAGATTTCTATCATCAGCAGTACGGCGTGCTGTTTGAAGCGATGGTGGAACTGTTCAATGAGGGACAGCCGGCTGATCTGGTAACACTGCAAAACAGGTTAAAAGAAAAAGATGTTCCGCCGGAGGTCAGCAGCCTCGAGTACGTCAGGGATCTTGTGGCGGCGGTTCCGACCTCGGCGAATGTAAAATATTACGCGCAGATCGTAAAAGAAAAAGCGGTATTACGAAAGCTGATCAAAGTTACCGAGAACATCGAAAATGAATGTTATCTCGGAAAAGAATCGCTCGAAGTGATCCTTGAGGACACGGAAAAAAAGGTGTTTGAGCTTTTGCAGAACCGCGGCGGCGGAGATTATGTGCCGATCAAGCAGGTGGTCATCAATACACTGGAAAAGATCGAACTCGCGTCCAAGACCAAGGGAAATGTCACCGGTATCGCGACCGGATTTGTGGATCTCGATTATAAGATGGCGGGACTTCAGCCGTCCGACCTGATCCTGGTAGCGGCGAGACCGTCTATGGGAAAAACGGCGTTTGTTTTAAATATCGCGCAGTACGTTGCGTTCCACAGCAACCTTACAGCGGCGATCTTCTCGCTCGAGATGTCAAAGGAACAGCTGGTAAACCGTATGTTTTCCTTAGAGTCGCGCGTGGACGCGCAGGTGCTCCGTTCCGGAAATCTGGCGGATTCCGACTGGGAAAAGCTGATCGAGGCGGCGGGCGTCATCGGAGCGTCAAACCTCATCATTGATGATACGCCGGGTATCTCGATCTCAGAGCTTCGCAGTAAATGCAGAAAATATAAACTGGAGCACGATCTGAAGCTTGTGATCATCGATTACCTGCAGCTGATGTCAGGCTCCGGCAGAAGCACGGATTCCAGACAGCAGGAGATCTCAGATATTTCACGTTCCTTAAAGGCACTGGCGAGAGAACTGAATGTTCCGGTTATTGCGCTGTCACAGCTTTCGCGAGCGGTAGAGCAGCGTCCGGATCACCGTCCGATGCTTTCCGATTTGCGAGAGTCCGGAGCGATCGAGCAGGATGCCGATGTCGTCATGTTCATTTACCGTGACGACTATTACAATAAGGATTCGGAAAACAAGAATATCGCGGAGATCATTCTGGCAAAACAGAGAAATGGCCCAATCGGTACGGTCAATCTGGTATGGCTGCCACAGTACACGAAATTCGCGAATCTCGAAAGAAATTAGATGTGTAAAACAGCGACATCCAAAAAATAGAAAGAAAAAAGCAGATGCGGTCAGAATGCTGGCTGTATCTGCTTTTTTGTGCCGAATGCGCCCGACCGAAAAACGTTGTAACCAAAATTGGACATGGTATATAATAAACGGGTAAAAGAAAAGGTGAGGAGGTCGATCTGGTGGAAAAAGTACGTTATATGATTTCAGATGCGGCAGGTCTGGTCAATGTGGAAGCCCATGTTCTGCGATACTGGGAAGAGGAACTGGAACTTGACATTCCGCGGAATGAGCTGGGACACCGTTATTATACAAAAGAAAATATTGAACAGTTTTTAAAGATAAAGGAATGGAAAGAAAAAGGATATCAGCTGAAGGCGATCAAGATGCTGGTACATGAAAAAAGCACTGAGCCGGAAGTGGAGACGGAGACAAGGGAGCTTCTTTCGGCGGCGGAACCGTTACATACGGAAGTGGTGGATGCGCATTCCGGCAAGGTGGGACATGCAGTCGAGGACAGACGGAGCGAGGCGGCGTTAAGCCGTATGGAGCAGTTCCAGATGTTAATGACGAGCATTGTAAAAAGCGCGATCGAGGAAAACAACCATGCGCTCGGAAAAGAAGTGGGAGACCAGGTAGGAGACCGGGTGTTGAAGGAAATGAATTATCTCATGCGCGAACAGGATGAACAGGAGGAAGAACGCTACCGGAAGCTCGATGAGACGATCCGGATTTACCAGAAGGGAAAAAGAAGCGTGAAGCGCGCGGCAAAGCGGGAAGCGAAGCAGATGGAAAAGCAGGCAAAGCAGCTGGCAAGAAAGCGAAGCAGAAGTTTAAAACCGAAGCAGGCATAAGACAGAGACTGGATGCGCTTCGTGCATCCCGCTTATGATCCGTGGCTGCCATTAAAAAAAGAAAGGCACAGGCTGTCATAAGACAGGCTGCGCCTTTTCTTTTTGGATTACTGCTGTTCGATAGCTCCGGTAGGACATGCACCTGCGCATGTTCCACATTCTACACAAGCAGTAGCGTCGATGTCGTATTTTCCATCGCCTGCAGAGATTGCTCCAACTGGACATTCTCCTTCGCAAGTACCGCATGATACACATGCATCTGTAATAACGTATGCCATTTTATTTTCCTCCTTTTATAATGAAATTCAAAATAGTAAGCTATGTAGCTTTGAGAATATTCTAATACAAAAAACCAGTGAATACAAGTACAAAATCAAGTACCAAATCTGTATAAAACGCCCAATTTTAGAAAAAATAAAAACGGGTTTGCATATTTTGCCGTTTGGGCTTATAATAACCACATTAACAGTGGGAACACTGTGTTTTATTACAAAAGGAGGATATATTTATGGCAGCACAGGTTACAGGAAAGACTATGATCGGCGAACTGCTTCAGATCGATGAGAATATTGCACCGATCCTGCTTAACATCGGAATGCATTGCTTGGGATGCCCGTCTTCCCAGATGGAGACCATAGAGGAAGCCGCAATGGTTCACGGCATTGAGCCGGATTCACTGGTAAAGGAGATCAACGATTTCCTTGCAAAATCTGATAAATAAGATCAGTTGAGCAAAAAAGGATGTCCACACTTTAGGCAAGTGAGACATCCTTTTTTTCTGTCTGTTATAAAGCGGCAAGTGTCTGAAGCGCCGTATCTTTGACAAGAACCGGAAAATGCTCGGTGAAGTAAGCTTCCGCAGCTGCGGTGTAGCGTGCCTGGCGGGAATACTCCGTTAAGATATTGCATACCTTGTTGAATTCCTCCGGGGTGTGGGAACCCTTGGTCAGCACCAGGTAAAAACGGCTGGAATCCGGGCTTTTATAGAGCGTGTTCTGCTCGTCATAAAAGCTGTCTAAGATATGCGCAAGCCGGATCACCTCGTCGAGACTTCCGAACACAAACAGTTTTGTGAGATTCGGTAACACGGATACCGCAGGGGGATCGGGATTTTCCCGTTTCTGGTTTAATGCTTCCGGGAGAGGAACAAAATCATCCGTCTTTTTCGACGCCTTTTCTTTCACGGAATCTTCACGGTCCTGCATCTGGCGGAAAAGGTCTAAGATGTCATCCGCGCTGGCAGAAGCCGAGGTGGATGCGGCATCATCGGAAAACGCGTCAAACCCGTCCTCGGATCCCGGATTGGAAAACTTGGAAAAGCGGGTGTCGAGCTCTTCCGGGTATTCTACCTTTGTAATGATAAGTACAATGGAGTCGGCGGACATTGGTACCGCCTCGATCATTAACGGAATATCATCCGCCTCAAATCCATATTGATAAGCAGCCTGCTGCATCATTTCGCGGAACAGCGCGCGGGCACTTTCCGTGCCGTAGGCGAGTTCGCTGATCTGGAGCTTGCGGTCTGCGAGGTCTTCTTTGGTCAGAGTGCATCGAATCTGGTTTTCACTTACTTTTTCAATCTTCATAATATCACTTCCAAATCACCTGATTTTTGTAATGACAAGTATATATAATATAGTATGCGAAGTCAAGGTTCCTATTTTAAAATTTATAAAAAAATTATAAAAATTATAAAGAAATCTGAAAATTCTTGAAATAGCAGTGACAATATGGTATAAAAGGATCAGAGATGTTTTTCCGGTTCCCGAGAGGGAGGGAAAATCATTCAAAATACTATCTGGTTCGGCAAGTACCGCATCCTGGAATGCATAGGCATCGGTGGGTTCGGCAGCGTGTATCTTGCAGAACATCAAAAGCTCGGGGCTTTGCGTGCGATCAAGCAGATTCCGCGGAAGGAAGCGGATGCAACCCCGGTTCTGTCAGAAGCTTTGCTTCTGAAAAATCTGAAACACCCCGGGATTCCCATTGTATTTGATCTCGAAGAAGATGAGAAAAACATTTATGTCATTGAGGAATACATCGCGGGTGAATCACTGGAAGCCTTTGCGCTTCATCAATCCAAAATTTCCGAGAAAAAGATCATACAGATCGGCATTCAGCTGTGCGACATCCTGATCTATCTGCATGGGCAGAAACCGTCGCCACTGCTTTATCTGGACATGAAACCGGAGCATATTTTTCTGTGCGCGGGACAGGTGAGACTGGTGGATTTCGGGATCGCTGCCTATCTGGATGGCAAAAGGAGCGCGTATCCATCGTATGGAACCAAAGAGTTTTCCGCGCCGGAGCAGTGGACGTCTGACCAGCCCGGTGTCTGGACCGATATTTTCGGAGCAGGACGGATCCTCTCGTTTCTGTCAGAATACGCCAGTCTTCCGATATCGAGAGGACTGGGCAGGATTATTCAAAGGGCAACACAGACGGATATGAAAAAACGCTATGCGACTGCGGAAGCAATGAAGCAGGAGCTGGTTTTGCTCGAGCGGCAAAAGATCTTCAAAAGAAAATTACGGACGGAAGAACATCTCTTAAAAAAAATAGCAGTATGCGGAAGTGGGATCCGAAGCGGAACCACACATTTTTCCATTGCCTTAAACAGCTTTTTCAATGAGGAAGGGCTGCGCAGCTTTTACTGGGAGGCAAATGACAGCGGGGCATTGTGGAAAATCAGAAAAATGAGACGCAGGATTGTGGAAAAAGACGGCTTTTTGTACAGCGGTCATTTCTGCGGAGCCACCGGACTGACAGATGAAAGGCATATAGAGTCTGCATTTGATTTTGAGATCGCGGACTATGGATGTCAGGTGGAAGATACCGCGCAGATCGCGTATGCGGATGTTATCATTCTGCTGCTTGGCGCAAGAGACTGGGAAAAAGAAGAAGCATGGAGCGCGATCGAGCGCTACCGTTATTGCGAGGGGCTTGTGCTCGTGTGCAATTACGGAGATGAGAAGACAGCCAGAGAATATGCGAAAAGAGCAGGCAGACGTGTGTACTGTTTTCCGCTGGATGCGGACGCGTTTTGTGTGGACGCGGCAAAGATTTCCTTTTTCCGTACATTACTGCAGAAAGAAAGGTGGTGAACCGGTGGGATCCTTTGCGGGGAGAGAACCGGCGAAAAGGACGGTCGGAGTACTCGGAAGTGAGAGAGGTGTGGGTGTGACACAGTTTTGTGTCGCGCTTGCCAATTTCATTTCACTGGAGTCGGGAAGTAATGTGCAGCTGTTGGATGTGAGCGGAACCGGGCAGTTGGCCTGTGTACCGGTGACGGCAGACAAGAGGCTGTTTGGCGTGACGTATTTCGCGGACGTGGACAAAAAGCAGATACCGGCGCTTATGAGCAGGGATTATGATTATATGATCCTGGACCTCGGAAGCGACAGGTCCTGCAATTACGCGGAATTTCTGCGCTGTACCAAAAAGATCGTGGTCGGCTCGTTCTGCCTCTGGAAGCGGCAGGCGTATGATGATTTGATGCAGTTTGTAAAAAACGAAGCAGGTTACACGGATTGGGAATTCTGTGCGCTATTTGGGAAAAAAGAAGATAAAAAAGAGTTTAAGAAAAGATACGGAGTGCCGCTCCGGGCAATCCCGTTTTTACAGGATCCCTATGAGCTTGGACGAGAAGATTTTTTATTCCTGAAGGAATTTACAAGGGGCATATAGCCCGGTATCACGAAAACTTTTGGTCGGGAATGGAGAAAAGAAATGGCAGATTATAATGAAAGGGAAAACCTGTTTATGGAGCTGCAGTCCATAGAAAACAGGGGGATCATGATATTTTTTGAAGGAGATCCCTGTGATTCCGCCACGGCGGCGGAGCGCATGACCGTCAACGAAGATGAGGTCTATATGCGTGACTATGTGTTTGAGAAGGGGGTGTTAAAAGAATTACGGTTTGATAAAGTAAAGAGCAAGTAGATCCGAAGGAGTATCCTCAATGTCTGATTCGGATAAAGCCGACAGGAATACCTGCGTCTGCCAAAAGAGCCGGCGCAGGTGTTTCGTTTTATCATCAAATATAAAGGAATTCTTAAATTTTCCATTTGTACGAAATTGGAAACAGGAAAATCTTTGCTTCTTATTTGGGGTATGCTATAATAGGAACGTTTAGAAGGAATACGCAAGGAGGAAGGATATTTGAAGAATAAGAAAATTGCTCCGGTGCTTGCTGTGGTTCTGCTGATCGCAGTGATCGTACTGTTTATGGTGTGCAGCAGCATCTTAAAAAAATATATGCCGACCAAAGAGGTCGAAGATCTGAATGACTATTACGCGCTTACCAGCGAGGAACAGATGGCGGTGATAAAGGATAACACAGTGCTTGAAGCGAAGGGCATCTGTGTGGACGGAAAGGCGTATCTGGATTACAACACGGTTCATGACGCGTTAAATGAGCGCTTTTACTGGGACGCAAATGAAAATGTACTGCTTTATACGACACCGACAGATCTGGTGACCGTGAATGCAGGAGAAAACCGGTATTTTGTGACAAAGGCGGAGAACGCGACGGACTATACGATCGCACGCGTGGATGGAGATACGCTCTATGTGGCGATCGACTTTGTGCAGCAGTATACCAACATGGCATATACTTATTTTGAATCCCCGAACCGGGTGGTCATCACAACAGCTGCCGGTGACAAAGAAGTGACAGCGGCAAAAAAGGACACGGAGATTCGGGAAAAGGGTGGGATCAAAAGCCCGATCTTAAAACAGGTCAAAAAAGGTGAGAACCTTGCGGTGATCGAAACGGGAGATACCTGGAGCAAGGTCGCTTCGGAGGATGGCGTTGTCGGATATGTAAAGACAAAATTTGTCGGAGATACCGAGACGGTAACAGCGGCTTCCGTAACCAATGGATATACCGAGGAATTTACACATATCAAAAAGGATGCGGCGATCAACATGGGCTGGCATCAGGTGACCAATATGGATGCGAACGGAAAAATTGCAAGTGTGCTTTCCGCAACCAAGGGAATGAACGTTATCTCCCCGACCTGGTTTTATCTGAATGACAGCAACGGAGATGTGGCATCGCTGGCAAGCCTTGATTATGTAAACTACTGCCACCAGAATGGGGTGGAAGTATGGGGACTGATCAGTAATCTGGAAAATCCGGATGCCAGCTCCACAGAGGTGCTGACACATACTTCCAAGCGTCAGAATCTGGTCAACCAGATCATTGCGCTGGCGATCCAGTATGACCTTGACGGCGTGAATGTGGATTTCGAGGCGTTGGAAGGCGCGGTAGGAGACGGATATATTCAGTTTATCCGCGAACTTTCTTTGAAATGCGCGAATAACGGACTGGTTCTTTCGGTGGACAACTATGTACCGACCGCGAGCAGCAGTTTTTATAACCGCGCGGAACAGGCAAGATTTGCGGATTATGTCGTGATCATGGGATATGATGAACATTACGCGGGCTCTGATGCAGGATCGGTTGCGTCGATCGGTTTCGTGAAAAACGGTGTTTCCGATACGATCGCCGAGGGAGTTCCGGCGGAGCAGATCGTGCTCGGCATGCCGTTTTACACCAGAGTGTGGGCACTCACACCGAAGGATACGGCGGGAGACAGCGTGGAGGCTGCTTCGGATGATTATGTTTCCTACGATACCACCAGCCAGGCGCTTGGTATGGATGATGTGCAAAAACTTCTCACGACGAACGGAGCGGTTGCAAGCTGGTCGGATGCGGATGGTCAGAACTACGCGGAGTATGTAAATGCAGGTGTTACCTATAAAGTATGGATCGAGGATGCGTCCTCACTGGAATTAAAACTTCAGGTCATGAAGGAGAACGGGCTTGCCGGAGCATCCTTCTGGAAACTTGGTCTGGAAAATCTGGGCGTATGGGATACGATTATTAAATATGTAAACTAAAGAAATGGCAGGGACGCCTGAGGGGTGTCTCTGTCGTTTTTTAAATCATAGGAAATTCCTTCCTATGATTCAAAAACGCTCCGCGGGGATGCGCAGCTCGCGGAGATGAAGTTTATGTTGAACATACCGCGCGCGCGCGAAAGTGTGCGGTAAGCGCACACTTTATTTTAAGGGAAGGATGAATAGATAAATGAATATGCAGGAAAAGCTGATGATGGAGATGATCCAGTATTACAGAGGCGATGCAAAGAGGATACAGCATTTTACAAAGGTATACAGCTATGCGTCTCTGATCGGAAAAATGGAAGGCCTTGGCGGGCGGGAGCAGTATGTGCTTGAGCTTGCGGCGCTGGTGCACGATATCGGGATCAAGATCTCTGAAGAGAAGTATGGATACAACAACGGAAAATTGCAGGAGCAGGAAGGACCGGCAGAGGCGAAAAAGCTGCTGGAACGCCTGGGTGTCGACCCGGAGGATATTGCGCGTATCTGCTATCTGGTCGGACATCACCATACCTATACCGGAATAGACGGCGCGGATTACCAGATCCTCGTGGAAGCGGATTTTTTAGTCAATCTCTATGAGGACGGAGCCGGGAAGGAGGCGGCAAAAAACGCAGGAGAGCGCGTATTTCGTACAGCATCCGGAAAAGCAATCCTGCATGAGATGTATGATCTTACAGAGGAAAAGTAAATCTCATAAAATATCCATTGTATGAATAGTTTAGATTAAGTAAACATTCTGGATTTTTTATGAAAAAGAAGATTGAACTTGTTATGGCAGTCATCCTGCTTACATCCGCTTTTTTTCTCGCAAGGAAAGGAAGTGTTCTGGTCAATAACGGCAAAGCGGAGGAAAAAGAGATCTGCATCGCGATCGATGCCGGACATGGCGGAGATGATCCGGGAAAGATCGGGATCAATGATGCAAAAGAAAAAGATATCAATCTTTCGATCGCGTTGAAGTTAAAGAAACTGCTGGAAAAAGAGGACATAAAGATTGTACTGACCAGAAAAGACAAAAATGGTCTGTATTCCGCGGGGACATCCAATAAAAAAGTGGAGGACATGCGAAAACGCTGCGACATCATTACAGATGCGATGCCGGTGTTTACGGTGAGTGTCCATCAGAACAGCTATACGGAGGAGTATGTAAAAGGAGCGCAGGTTTTTTATTTCGGACAGTCTGCGGAGGGAAAAGAACTGGCAGAAACGCTGCAGGAGAGCCTGCGTGTAAATCTCGATCCGGATAATGACCGGATGGCAAAGGCGAACGAGAGCTATTATCTGCTCAAAAAGACACCAACGCCGACGGTGATCGTGGAGTGTGGCTTCCTAAGTAATACAGAGGAGGCAAATCTTTTAATTACCGAGGAATATCAGGATAAAGTGGCAGAAGCGATAAAAGACGGGATCCTTACCTACTTAAATGGAGGGGAAGAAGGCACGGAAGCGGTGAGCGGCACGGAGGAGACAGATGCAGTTGAAAACCTGCAGCAGTAAGTCTTTTTTAAAAAGCCCGGGATTACGAAAAAGTAATCCCAGGCTTCTTTTTTCCAGTGTTTTCTATTTGATTACATCACGGAAAAGTGATACATTGTCTGCGACTTAAATGTCTCTCCGGCTTTTAAAACAACCGAAGGGAAATGGTCGATGTTGATGCCGTTCGGGAAATGCTGCGTCTCTAAACATACGCTGGAGAAAGGCGCGTAGTCAATGCCGCCCTTGCCCTTCTGATGCAGGGTATAGCAGGCGCTGTAAAGCTGAAGTCCCGGCTGATCGGTAAAACAGGTCATGCGGATTCCGCTTTCTTTGGACTGCAAAACAGCTGCTTCGCGCAGACCGGTTCCGTTCAGTACAAAGTTGTGGTCGTAAGTTCCACCGATCTTTAACTGTTCGTTTTCGGCTTCGATATCTTTTCCGATCTCTTTTAATTCGCGGAAATCAAAAGGTGTTCCATCGACCGGGATATAGTTTCCGGTAGGAACCTGATCCTTATTGAGCTCGGTAATGCTGTCCGCGTCAATGCGCAGTTCGTGATTGAGTACCGTTCCGCTGCCATGACCGTTTAAATTGAAATATGCATGGTTGGTCAGGTTTAAGATCGTATCGGCATCCGTGGTTGCCTCGTAGGAAATAGACAGCTCGTTGTCTTCCGACCAGCCATAGGTGATCGTAAGATTCAAAGTTCCGGGATAGCCTTCTTCGCCGGCTGGTGAAGTTCTGGTAAAAATCAGTTTGTTATCGGAAAATCTGCCGTCCCAGACACGCTGACCATAACCGGTCGGACCGCCATGTAAATGATTCGGACCATTGTTGATGGCGAGCTGGTAGTCCTTTCCGTTTAAGGAAAAACGACCGTTCGCAATGCGGTTGGCAAAACGACCAACGATAGCGCCAAGGCTTGCGTCGTCTTTCAGATAAGTATCAAGATCTTCAAGACCAAGTGCAACGTCTGTCAGATTTCCTTTTTTATCTGGTACACAAATGCTCATGATACGGCAGCCGTAATCCATGATCTCTACATATGCGCCGGAAGCATTTTCCAGACGGAAAAGAGATACGGTCTGGTTTTCCGGAGTAGTACCAAATGCAGTTTTTGTTGTTTTCATGTTTTATCCTCCAAACTGGATATGTCAAAAAGACATAACACCACTAACGTGCCTATTATGACACAATTACAAAAACATAGCAAGTAGGTTGTCTTATTTTTAGAAAGTGTTATAATAGAAAATAATTTGTTTGTCTTTATTTAAGGCAAAATGATCGGAAGAACGAGGCAGATACATGAAGACAGAAATTGTGAAAATCGACAGTGAGCATATCGAGGAGGATCGGATCAGACGGGCGGGCGACATTATAAAAGAAGGCGGGCTTGTCGCATTTCCGACGGAGACGGTATATGGACTCGGGGGAGATGCACTGGACGCGGACTCTTCGCGCAAGATCTATGCGGCAAAGGGGCGTCCGTCGGACAATCCACTGATCGTGCATATCGCCGATTTCGCGGATCTGGAGAAGATTGTCACGGAAGTGCCGAAGGAAGCGGTGCAGCTTGCGGATGCGTTCTGGCCGGGGCCGCTTACGATGATCTTAAACAAAAACGAAAAAGTTCCGTATGAGACGACGGGAGGCATGGACACGGTTGCGATCCGTATGCCTTCACATCCGGTAGCGCTTGCGTTTATCCGGGCGGGCGGCGGCTATATCGCGGGACCAAGCGCGAATACATCCGGAAAGCCAAGTCCGACCCTCGCGGAGCATGTGGCATTGGATCTCGATGGAAAGATACCAATGATCCTAGACGGCGGCGAAGTAGGGATCGGGATCGAGTCTACGATCGTGGATCTCACGGAGGATGTGCCGATGATCCTGCGTCCCGGTTATATTACGCCGGAGATGATTGAAAAGGTGATCGGCGAGGTGAAAGTAGACCCGGGCATCATTGCGTCGGATTCTGCAAAGAAACCGAAAGCGCCGGGAATGAAATACAAACATTATGCACCAAAGGCCGACCTTGTACTGGTAGATGGGGAATCCGGCGCGGTGGTTGAAAAGATCAACGCGCTTGCGCAGGAAATGGAAGCGCAGGGAAAAAAGGTCGGCATCATCGCAACAGATGAGACGGAAAAATACTATAAAACAGGGGAAATTTTAAGTATTGGAGCGCGGGATGACGAAGATGCGATCGCGAGACATCTGTACCGGATCCTTCGGGAGTTTGATGACATGGATGTCGAACAGATCTATTCGGAGAGTTTTGAGACACCGAGGATCGGGCAGGCGATCATGAACCGGCTGCTAAAGGCGGCGGGACATCAGGTCATCCATGTGTAAAAGGAGGTTTTTATGAAGATATACCGACGCATTATATTTGTGGCGGAAGCGGGAACCTGTCGGGCACCAATGGCGGCAGCGCTCTTAAAAGAATATACCTTAAAGCATCCGGTGGAGGTTTTGGCGCGCGGACTGGTCGTTTTATTTCAGGAACCGCTCAACCAGAAAGCGGAAGCGGTTATGATAAGCAACGGAGTTTCCACGGAGGGTTATGTATCCACGCAGCTTAGCGATGAGGACGTGGATGAAGATACGCTGGTGCTTACAATGGAGCGTTCGCAGTGCCAGAAAGTACTTGATATCTGTGCGAACGCAAAAGAGGAAAATGTCTGTGTGCTGACAGAACTTGTCGGGGAGGAACTTGAGATCATGAATCCGTATGGCGGGACATTGCAGTCTTACGGACTTTGTTTTGAGACATTGCGCCAGACAATCAAAAAGCTGGTAAAATTATTAAATGAGAACGAAGGAGAATAAAAATGGCAAAGACAATGATCATGGATCATCCGATGATCCAGCATAAAATCGGAGTGATCCGCAGAAAAGAAACCGGAACAAAGGATTTCAGAATCCTGGTAAGTGAGATCGCGATGCTGATGTGCTATGAGGCTACCAGAGATTTAGAGCTCTCCGAGATCGAGATCGACACACCGATCTGCAAGGCAAAAGTAAAAGAGTTAAAAGGAAAGAAACTCGCGGTAGTGCCGATTTTACGCGCAGGGCTTGGCATGGTAGATGGAATGCTCACCATGATCCCGGCGGCAAAAGTAGGTCATATCGGACTTTACCGTGATCCGGAAACATTAAAACCGGTGGAATATTACTGCAAACTGCCGGAAGACTGCGCGAGCCGTGAGGTATTTGTTGTAGATCCGATGCTTGCAACCGGAGGATCTTCGATCGCGGCGATCCAGATGTTAAAAGACAAGGGCGTAAAAAATATCCGCTTCATGTGCATCATCGCAGCACCGGAAGGATTAAAGGCAATGCAGGAGGCACATCCGGATGTGGACATCTATGTCGGGGCGCTTGATGAAAAGTTAAATGAGCACGGATATATCGTTCCGGGACTCGGAGATGCCGGAGATCGTATTTTCGGTACAAAATAAAGGATCGGAGGGACTGCCATGAGTGATAAGAGAAGTGGTTATATCAGCTGGGACGAATACTTTATGGGGGTTGCCGTTCTTTCCGGAATGCGTTCCAAGGATCCGCACACACAGGTGGGCGCCTGTATCGTAAGTGAGGACAACAAGATCCTGTCCATGGGCTACAACGGGTTTCCCAAGGGCTGCTCAGATGATGAATTCCCGTGGGCGCGGGAGGGAGAACCCTACGATAACAAATATTTTTATACGACGCACAGCGAGTTGAACGCCATTTTAAATTACCGCGGAGGTAGTTTAGAGGGTGCAAAGCTCTATGTCACCCTGTTCCCGTGCAATGAGTGTGCCAAAGCGATCATTCAGGCGGGAATACGGACGATCGTTTATGATGACGACAAATATGAGATGACGCCGTCAGTGATGGCATCCAAGCGTATGCTTGACGCTGCGGGCGTGCGTTATTACCGGTACAAACGAACCGGACGCGAGATAGAGATAACGTTATAAAATGCATACCATATAAGAAACAAAAAGCCGGCTGTCTGGAATGATTTTCCAGGCAGCCGGCTTTACTGTTGTAAAAATACACAAAAATTATAAAGTATTGTCATGAATCATGCACATTGACAGCAAAAGTGGAATCTCTTACACTGGAAAAGCGAACAACCGCTTGCGCAAAAAACAGAAAGAAGCAGAAAACGGGTGTAGCTGCAATAGATGCGCGCGGGCGGAGCATAAGAGAAGGAGATTACAGAAAATATGAAAAGAAACAGCAAAAGACTTGTGGCGGCACTGTTAAGTGCAGGCTTATGTGCCGGTGCCCTGTCCGGATGCGGGGCAGAAAGCACCACGACAGCGGAGACAGGTACGGAGACACAGACGGAAACAGAGCAGGAAGTGATCCGGACCACGGAAGAACCGGCGGAGGCAGAAGCGGAAGAAGAATGGAGTGACGTTTTTGTGGAACCGGTTGCGGGCATATCCGATGATTTTATCCGTGGAATGGACGCGTCGGCAGTGCTTTCAGTCGAAAAAAGCGGCGCAAAGTACTACGGTTACGATGGAAAAGAGCAGGATGTGTTTGAGACACTGGCGGAATCCGGCGTGAATTACATCCGCCTGCGTGTCTGGAACAATCCGTATGATGAGAACGGAAATGGTTACGGCGGCGGAGACAATGATGTCGCAACCGCGATCGAACTCGGAAAACGCGCCACACAGTATGGGATGAAAGTCAACATTGATTTCCACTATTCGGATTTTTGGGCAGATCCCAAGCGGCAGCACGCGCCGAAAGCCTGGGAAGGCATGTCTGCGGATGAGAAAGCGGATGCGCTTTATGATTTTACAAAGGAGAGCCTGACACAGATCCTGGACGCGGGAGTCGATGTCGGAATGGTACAGGTGGGAAATGAGATCAACAACGGAATGTCCGGCGAGACGGATGTCCCGGCAGTGATGGGACTGCTGAGCGCAGGCAGCAGGGCAGTGCGCGAGATCGCCGATTCCTACGGAAAAGATATCCAGATCGTATTGCATTACACCAACATCGAGGACAATGAGGAAGTGGATACGATGGCGGCGAACTTAAAAGAATACGGAGTGGACTACGATATTTTCGGACTTTCCTATTATCCGTTCTGGGACGGCACAAATGAAAATATGCAGAATGTAGCGAAAAACATCATGGACCGTTACGGAAAGAAGGTTGTGATCGCGGAAACATCCTACTGCTATACCGAAAAGGACGGGGACGGATTTGGAAACAGCTTTGACGGGATCGAAGATGCGGTAGACGGATACGCACCGACCGTGCAGAGCCAGGCAACCATGATCCGTGATATCTGCGCGGCGGCAAATGAAGTTGGCGTGCTCGGCGTATTTTACTGGGAGGGAACCTGGATCCCGGTCGGCAGCGAGGATCAGGATAATTCCGCACTCTGGGAAAAATACGGAAGCGGCTGGGCAAGCAGTTATTCGGCAGAATATGATCCGGACGACGCCGGGGTATATTATGGCGGCTGCTCCTGGGATAATCAGGCAATGTTTGACTTTACCGGACATCCGCTCCCGTCTTTAAACGTATTTCGGTATTTAAAGGACGGGCATACCGTGCCGCTCGCAGTGGATTTCATCCCGCAGACGACAGTTTCCCGTGATGTGGGCGAGGCGCTGACGCTTCCGGAAACGGTGGAAGTGGTATACAATGACCGCTCGGCCAATACGCAGGTGCCGGTTTCGTGGGACGCGTCACAGGTCGCGGCGATCGATACCAAAAAGGCAGGCACCTATACGGTGGACGGAACGCTTTCGGATGGTACGGCGGTTACTGCAGATGTTGATGTAGAGATGGTAAATTATGTGAAGAATCCGGGATTTGAAGAGGTGGACCGCTCCATGTGGGAAATTTCCTACGCAGGGGAAAACGATCCGACCGACTATCAGGAAAAAGCGGATGACGCGCATGACGGAGATATGGAGAGTACCTCGGATCTGGAACTGTACGCGGTGATAAACGGGGAAGAGATCGGGTCGGATGCTTTCATGCTGACCACCTGGACGGACTGGAAACAGCCGAAGGTGGATAATATCCGGATCGGGGACGGAGATACCCTTACGATCGGGGTGCGCATGAAATGCAATGCGAACAGCTGGGGAACGATCGATGATTTTACATTAAACCGGATATCGGATTAAAAGCGTGAAAAAGCCGGTATTACAAGGGCTTATCGGTTGCACAAGCAACCGGATAAAAAGCAGATCACTAAAAAAATAACGATAAACAATGGCAAATTGCACAAAAACAACAAAAACATATTATAAATCATGTACATTGACACAAAAAAGATGAGGTATTATACTTTGACCATAGAACAACCGATTGCGCAATAGCGGAACGGGTTGAACGAAAAAGAAATACAGGGAGGATTTTTCTATGAAGAAAAAAGTATTAAGTGCATTACTTACAGCAAGCATGGTAATTTCTTTAACTGCATGCGGAAGCAGCAATGCGACAGAAACAACAACAGACAACAGCAGCAACGATACTGCGGCAGCAACAGAGACAGCAGCAAGCGATACCAAGGCATCTGATGATGCGATCGCAAACCTGATCGCTGCAACAGACGGAACCGTAGACATCCAGCTCTGGTGCTCAGAACTGGAAGCTTATCAGACAGTTATGAAAGAACTGACAGACAAATTCCAGGAGCAGTACTCAGATGTAGATTTTAATATCACGATCGGAGCAGTATCCGAGGCAGACGCAAAGGATAAGATCCTGGAAGATATCGATGCGGCAGCAGACGTATTCGTATTCGCGGACGATCAGGTCAATGATCTGGTAAACGCAGGCGCACTTCAGGAAGTTGCAGCTACCTATACCTATGATCCGAAAGAGACGAACTCAGCGGCAACAGTTGCGGCAGCTACCAAAGACGGAAAGCTTTACGCTTACCCGCTTACCGCTTCCAATGGATATTTCCTTTATTATGATTCAAACATCTTCTCAGATGAAGATGTAGCTTCATGGGAAGCACTTACTGCAAAAGCAGAACAAGCAGGCACGAAAGTAGGTATGAATGTAGCAGATGGCTGGTATCTGTATGGATTCTTCACTGGAGCAGGATGCAAACTTTCCATGAACGATGACAACTCCAATAACTGTGACTGGAACTCCGCGACGGGTCTTGCGGTAGCACAGAGCATTGAAAACATTACATCTTCACCGGCATTTGTGAGCGTATCAGATCAGGATGCGATCACCATGTTAAATGATGGTACACTTGGCGCATATGTTTCCGGTACATGGAATACAGGTTCCTTTGAAGAAAAATACGGCGATGGTTATGCGGCATGCAAACTGCCTACCTTCGATGTAAACGGAACCGCTACTCAGATGAGATCTTACGCAGGTTACAAATTTGTTGGTGTAAACTCACACGCAAAGAATGCTGGATGGTCGATGCTTCTTGCTGAGTACCTTACCAATGAAGAAAGCCAGCTTACGATCGGAAATGCAACAGCAGAAGGTCCGGCTAACACAAAGGCAGCTGAGCAGATCTCTTCTCCGGCACTTGCGGCACTTTCCGCACAGTCTGAATTCGCAGATCAGCAGGTAGTAGGACAGAACTACTGGGATCCGGCAAAAGCGCTTGGACAGAACCTGGTTGACGGCGCAACAGACCTTCAGGGTGTATTAGATGACGCAGTAGCAGGTATCACACAGCCGGTAGCTGAATAATGACATCATAAAAATATAGTAAGACGAACATTGCTTCCATATGCCTGCCCTGTGCGGGCGGGCATGTGGATTCTCAATTCACGCGCATAGGGAGTGAATCTATGAAGACCTTTTTAAATTCAGTCAAAAAATACTTTGCTGATTTCGGAAAAGCCGTGGCAAAGGGCGATATCTGGTGCAAGCTTTCCCTGTTGGTGCTGGGTGCCGGATACTGGGGACGGAAACAGATCGTAAAGGGAATTCTAATGACCGCCATCGAGGTGATCGTGATCCTGTTTACCGGACTTTTTTCTATCAATTATATTAAAGATCTGAATACGCTTGGTACGGTACAGTATGAAGCCACATTTGATCCGCTGACCATGAAAAACACAGTTAATGATTACGACAACTCACTGCTCATCCTTTTGTATGGCATCGTGGGTCTTCTGGTAATCGTGGCGTTCATATTTTTATACATAAGCAACATGAAAGCGGTATATCGCCTCCAGCTTATGAAGGAAGAAGGAGAACACATCAATACTTTTGGGGAAGATGTGAAATCCCTGTTCAACGGAAAATTTTACATTACCTTACTTACACTGCCGAGTATCGGCGTTATCATGATGAATATCATACCGATCCTGTTCATGTCATGTGTGGCATTTACAAACTATGATATCAATCATATGCCTCCAAACTACCTGTTTACCTGGGTAGGACTTCAGAACTTTAAGGATATGTTAAGCGGCGGCACGACCATCACATTTTCATACGCGTTCATCCGGATCCTGGCATGGACACTGATCTGGGCGGTGCTCGCGACATTTACGACATTCATCGGCGGTATTTTACTCGCAAAGCTCATCAACCATGAGCATACCTACTTCAAGAAGATGTGGAGATCACTCTTTGTAGTAACGATCGCGATTCCGCAGTTCGTAACCTTACTTCTGGTAAGTAAAATGTTCAGCGATCACGGTATCGTGAACACCCTCTGCTCCAACATCGGACTGACCGGCTGGCTCAACGACATCGGACTTGTTTCCGGAAGTTATATTCCGTTTCTGTCAAAGCCGGGCTGGGCACATGTGATGATCATTTTGATCAACATCTGGGTCGGCGTTCCGTATCAGATGTTATCGGCAACCGGAATCCTTATGAATATTCCGACGGACCAGCTGGAAAGCGCCCGCATCGACGGCGCAAACAAATGGCAGATCTTCTGGAAGATCACAATGCCGTATATCCTGTTTATCTGTGGACCGTCACTGGTACAGGGCGTGATCGCAAACATCAACAACTTTAACGTTATTTACCTGCTCACCAGTACAACTGCCACGGCAAATATGGCGTTTGCGAATTCCAACGCCAAGGAGACAGACCTTCTTATTACCTGGCTGTTCACATTGACAAACGATAACTCAAACTACAAGATGGCGTCCGTAATCGGTATTATTTCCTTCGCTATCTGTGCCCTTCTTACACTGCTTAGTTACACCAGAATGATCAGTGGCGACAAAGAGGAGGTATATCAATAATGAGAAAGAAAACTTGGAAAATAATTGTAAGACACCTGGTACTTGCTTTTCTCGCATTTATCTGGCTGATCCCGATCGTGTGGCTGGTTGTTACTTCACTCTCCACAACAAAGGGCGTAAGCTACCAGCACTTTTTCCCGTCACACTGGACACTTGGAAATTATCACCAGCTGTTCTTTGAAACAGATACCGCGGCGAACTTCCCGGCATGGTTTAAAAATACGTTTATCATAGCATTTTTTACCTGTATTGTTTCATCCGCATTTGTACTGATGGTTTCCTACGCATTCAGCTGTATGAGATTTAAGGCAAGAAAACCGCTCATGAGCTTTTCGATCATCCTTGGAATGTTCCCTGGCGTACTTTCCATGATCGCGGTTTACTTCGTATTAAAAATGCTCGGACTTACCGATTCACTTGCAGGACTGGTCATTGTCTATTCGGCGGGTTCCGGACTCGGATTTCTGGTATTGAAGGGATTCTTCGATACGATCCCGGTTTCCCTGCGTGAGGCGGCGCGCTTAGAAGGAGCATCCGAGGCAACGATTTTTACAAAGATCATCATTCCGCTTTCCAAACCGATGATCGTGTATACCATCATCAATGCGTTCTTAAACCCGTGGATGGATTTCGTTATGGCGCGTATCATGATCAAATCCAAAGATTCCGCGGACTGGACCGTAGCGATCGGACTTTACAACCTGCTTCAGAAGACCCTGATCGGTGATTACTTCTCGATCTTCTGTGCCGGCGGTGTAATGATCGCAATACCGATCTCGATCCTCTTTGTAGTAATGCAGAAGTTCTATGTAGAGGGCGTTACAGGTGGAGCAGTAAAAGGTTAATCACATTTATAATAAGGAGAAAAGAAAAATGGATAAATTCGTATTAAATCTTATTCATCGTCCGGAAATGGTTCCAGAATATTCTGCGACTGTGACAGGACAGGGAAAAGAAGAAGATATCGGAGATAAGGCACTGCTTACCGAATCTCTTGATATTTTCAAGACACAGCAGAGACTTGCGCATGAGAATGGCTTAAAGGTAACGATCCAGATGACCTACGCTTCTCTTTTCAATGATGAAGCGGTAGAGATCGCAAAACACGATCATGAAGTATACGGCGACGAGATCGCATTATCCTTACTTGGTCTGCCGTGCGAGGAATTCCGTGAAAAATACAAAACAAAAGATTTCTGTATCTGGATGTTTTCCATGGAAGACAAGAAAGCGATCGTAAACGACGTATTTGAAAAATTCCATGACAGATTCGGCTTCTATCCGGAATCCACAGGTTCCTACTATATGGATGCGGATCTGACCAATTACATCAAGGCAACTTATCCGACCGTAAAATGTGCGGTTGCAACCTGTTGGGAGGAAGGCCCGAAAGCATATCATACCTGCAACAACTCCTGGTATACCTTATTTGATGGCGGCCCATGGGCACCGTGGATCCCGTCCAAACAGAACACACATGCACCGGCAGCAAACAAAGAGGAAGACAGTGGTATCGTAGCGATCCCGCATCTTTCCCGCGACCTGATCGCATGCTACGACGGAAATGGCTCCAACTTCGGAACACATCCGCAGAATGTACTCCGTGGTATGATCTATGATACCAAGACATGGGAATATCCATATCTGTACAACCTGATCGACCAGTATCGTTCTCTGGAGAAATACAACAACGGATATTCCTACAACATGATGTTCGTCGGACCGGGCTGGATGAACAAGATGGGACGCTGGGAGCAGCCGTATGAGCTTCTCTACAAATCCTACAGCGATGGATGCGCTTACTATGGCAAGCTGAAAAAAGAAGGTCAGCTGATCGATATGACTATGTCTGAGTTCGCAGACTACTATCGTGAGAAGAAGGGCGTGAACCAGAACAATTACAATGAGCCGGAATGCGCACTGTGGAGAGATATCTTATATGGATCTGACAAACAGTTATTCTGGTACTGCGATCCGTACATGAGAGCATGTGTCAATATGGATCAGGGCGGCGCGATCGTGGATCTTCGTCCTTACGCAGCAAAACTGGAGTGGCCGGTTGGTATCGGAACCAAGCATGTGCAGGATGCGTCCTACCCATTCCTGATCCAGGAAAAATACCGCGCAGGTTATTTCACACACTACGCAGGAGAAGGAACCGTAAGAAGCGCGAAGCTTTCTTACAAAGGAGAGGAAGTAGATCTTTGCCTCTGCCCGACACACGCACACTTCTCACAGGAAGGCAAGACCAGAATCCTTACACTGGATCCGGTTACGATCGAGTTCCGTGATCTGACTGTGAAATTACAGACCAAAGAATACTTCGAGGAAGGATCTTCCAATATCAAGATCGAGAGAACGATCCTTGAGATGAGCGATCCGAACGCAGAAGTAACCTTAAACGAATACATGGTTGCATGCTACGGCACAACGGAATATTCCGAAGATATGTCCCATATCACATTAAAGATTGACGGACCGGAAGAAAAGACCATCAATTACGAATACAAATGCCGTGAAGAAGGCGTAAAGGGTGCCACAGAGGTTTCCGCAGTCATTCCTGAAATTGAGACACGGGTATCCATGACAGCATCTGACGCGGAAGCGGAAGGTTATGTAAAAGAAGGATATGCATTCTCCCCGATGTTCACATTGGGTTACAGAAAAACAATCTCAGATAAGGAGGTATTTGCGACATGGCTCAACTTGGCAAAGGCAAATTAAATTATAGATGCCCATCCTGTTTTTTAAGAGATCTGGACATTGATATGTTTTATAACAAGGATACCGGTATTTACAGCTGCATCCGCTGCCAGTACAGAGGAACGGAAGAGGACGTATTAGAGAAAAACGAAATGATCCGTTTCCGCTACAAAGCGATGCACGAGAGAATTACAAAGTTTGATTTTGACTGAAAACAGAAGCTGCCGTACAAATGTGCGGCAGCTGTTTTCGAATAGGAAAGGAAAAATGGAGATTTTCACATAGAAAAACGAAGAAGGAGAACGATATGAAATTTGTCAAGGGAATGGATTTATCAACTTTGCTGGAACTGGAAAAATGTGGCGCGAAGTATTATGTCGATGGAACGGAAACGGATATTTTGGACATCATGAAAAAATATGATGTGGACACGATCCGTATCCGTCTGTGGAATGATCCGTGGTCGGAAAACGGAGAATCTTACGGCGCAGGAGAAAATGACTTAAAGAACACGCTTGCGATCGCAAAAAAAGTGACAGATGCGGGACTTGGTGTGCTGTTAAATTTCCATTACAGTGATTTCTGGGCAGATCCCGGAAAACAGATCAAGCCAAAGGCGTGGGAAGGTTACAGCGTAGAAGAGCTGGAACAGGCAGTTTATGATTTTACTGCAGACACGATGAAAGTATTCAAAGAAAACGGCATCAACACAACGATGGTGCAGGTCGGAAACGAGCTTTCCAACGGGCTGCTCTGGCCGGAAGGAAAGGTGCCGAATTATGATAACATTGCGAAGTTCGTCAATGCCGGTATCCGTGGCGTGCGCGCGGTGGAGAAGGATGTGCCGGTCATGATCCATCTTGACAATGGTGGAAACAACGCGCTTTACCGCGAGTGGTTTGATGAATTCACAAAGCGCGGCGAAGATTTCCAGATCATCGGTCTGTCCTATTATCCGTTCTGGCATGGAACGCTGGATATGCTGACAGACAATATGAATGATATCGCGGAGCGTTACGGAAAGGATCTTGTGATTGCGGAAGTTTCAATGGGCTATACGATGGAGGATTATAAGACCTACGAAAAGCTTTCGGATGATGAGAGAAAAGGCTACGCGACCAAACCGGAGCTGGTGGAAAAGATCGAGTATCCGATGACGGTTCAGGGACAGTATGATTTTATGGAAGATTTCTTAAACCGAATCAGCCACATCAAAGGAAACAAGGGAAAAGGCTTTTTCTACTGGGAGCCGGCGTGGATTCCGGTTGCCGGTTCCGGATGGGCGACTCCTGCATCTTTAAAATACATGAACGATAAAGGACCGTGCGGAAATGAATGGGCAAACCAGGCACTGTTCGATTACGAAGGAAACGCACTGCCAACCTGGAATCTGATCCGGGATTTCAAACCGCAGGACTAAAATGGCAGACATTTAAAAATTGATATTAAAAAATATTTTCCACTGTGCTATAATAACAGACAGTCTGAGGATAGAAATTAAGGTGATAGAAAGTGGAAAATAACAATAAGACGGAACTTATGACAGAAGGCGGCATCGCAAGGAAAATATTTTTCTTTTCGGTGCCGCTGATTTTGGGTAATCTGCTGCAGCAGCTGTACAATACCGTGGACTCCATTATCGTGGGAAATTTTGTGGGAAGCAACGCGCTTGCGGCAGTCGGGTCGAGTACTTCGATCATCTGCCTTCTGATCGCGTTCAGCCAGGGGCTGGCGGTCGGAGCCGGCGTGATCGTGTCGCAGTATCTTGGCGCGAAAGAAAAACAGGGAGTACAGGATGCGGTTCACACGGCGATCGCACTCTCGGCGCTCCTTGGCGTGATCATCACAGTGGGCGGAATCTGCTTTAGCAGTCAGCTGCTGCGGTGGATGCATACACCGGCAGAGGTGTTTGACGAATCCGCACTGTATCTGAAACTCTATTTTGGCGGTGTGATCTTTAGCGTACTTTATAATATGGCGGCGGGGATCTTAAATGCGGCAGGAAATTCCAGGCGTTCCCTGCTCTATCTGGCGGTCGCGTCCGTTACGAATATCGTATTGGATCTGGTGCTGATCGCAGGGCTTCATATGGGTGTCGCGGGAGCGGCAGTCGCAACGGACATCAGCCAGCTTGTTTCCTGCGTGCTGTCCCTGCTTTTTCTGATGCGCGTGCCGGCGGATTATCAGGTCAGCCTCGGAAAGATCCGGGTACAGAAAAAGATGGCAGCCCGGATCATCACAGTCGGACTGCCGACCGGGATCCAGAATATGGTCATCTCGTTTTCCAATGTGCTCGTGCAGTCCAGTGTCAATGGCTTTGGTGCTGCGGCGATGGCGGGATTCGGGGCATATATGAAGATTGACGGATTCAACATCCTGCCGGTCATGAGCTTCAGCATGGCAGTGACAACATTTACCGGGCAGAATTACGGCGCAGGAAAGATCGACCGCGTGAAGAAGGGCATGTGGGTCACGCTTGCGATGGGTTTTGTGTACACGATACTGACAGGAGTGCTGCTGCTTACTTTTGCGGATCCGCTCATGCGGATGTTTACGAAAGACGCGGCGGTGATCGCGTTCGGAAAACAGGCAATGCGCTATTTCTGTCCGTTCTATTTCCTGCTCAGTATTATGCACGGACTGGCGGGAACGGTTCGCGGAACAGGAAAAAGTGTGCCGCCGATGGTGATCCTTCTGACCTCCCTCTGCCTGTTTCGGATCATCTGGATCCAGTTTGTGCTTCCGCTGTTTTCCACGATCGATGGCGTTTTTGTGCTGTATCCGGTTTCGTGGGCGTTTGGCACGGTGCTCATGATATTGTATACATGGAAGGGAAAATGGCTGGTGGTGAAAAAGTAGATATGGAAAATGCCTGCATGTATGTACTCTTCATGATGTGGTCAGATCGCTATCCTCGACGCTCTTGTAAGTATTTATCGGCACATTGAGAATTGTCATTACGGATGCATTTACATGCCGTAAATCATGGAATGTCTATGGTATGCCAGCAGCAGAAATCGACTTCTGAAAACGTTTGTAAATGCTGTTATTTGATAGAGGAACAAGTTTGTCCGTTAGCACTCGATCAATTCAGGCTTATTATTCTCATCGTAAACAATAACCTTTTATCGTGATGTAGCATTCCTCCCTAAAAATAAGTATAAAAATAACAGCCAGCGTGGAATGGGTGTTCCGCTTGTGCAGCTGCTTCGAGAATGATACAATATGCTTGCTTAGGGCTTCTGTATCATCAGGAGCATGCCGCCTTGCTGAAAAGTGGGGTGGTTTTTATTTTGTTATAATAACGTAAAGAGCCTCGTATTTCTACGAGACTCTCACATAATAAGTTAATATCTTCTTTTATGCCCTAAAGGCGATATTTATAGAAAAATAAATCTTCTAAGATAGCTTATTATATGATATATTATGCTCGTAGTCAATAAAAATATTACTAAAACTAATGAAAAGTGTATAATTCTTTTACTTTTTGGTTGATTTTTTCCATACTTTCTTCCGAAAGGGAAATCCCTGCAAGTACACCTTTTAAATTGCGAGGGTCAAAAATGCGGATTTTACTAATTGTTGTAATTTGGTTTACGAGAGCAATGCTTCCTTCTTTCATATGGGATATTTCTTCGCCAATCTTATTAAGATAGTCTGTTTCTTTGGTATTATATTGGCTTTTAGCTTTCAATACTTCTTGAAGTTTTTTTGCCGCGGCTAAATATGCTTTTGCATCATGTAAATGTTTGCTGAATTCTTCACTGTCACGTTCGGAATTTTGTGTGTCGATAATGGCTTCATCCATAAGCGATGAAAGAACGTCTGACATCGCAAGCATTTCAGAAATCTCTGCCTGCTCATCAGCAAGAGCTTTGGAAATAGTATCGTATTTTATTTTTAGCGAACGATATATTTCGCTTCCCAATCCGACACTATTTGAGTGTATCGCTTTATCAGCTTTAACGGAGGTAAGGGGAATGACTGTTACCACCGGAGAATTATGAGAGTTGTGATTATCTAGGACAACGCCATAATGAAGCCCGCCATATTCACTGCCAATATTAAAACCAAAATTTAATTTGACAATATTTCCTCTTTTGTATGAAATATTTTTAGTTGGCTCAAAAGATTCTTCGAAATTAATAAAACGAGTATAATCCTTAATCCAATATGAAATTAAATTTGCCTTTTTTAAATGTTTCCCAGAAGGATCATTTATATAATATTCAAGCAATTTATTTAATGATTTTATGGCTTCTTTTTTATTCAGGATAACGTTTTCTTTTGTTATTTCAATCGACATATGAATATTCTCCTAATACAAGTCCTAGTGTTAATTGGTATCCGATCCGCAGTGAGGTTTTTGTTAAAAGAATAAGAAATTATCTTCCCTCTTTTTTCTTAATGTCATAAAGGGTATCGCTTTTTCGTTTAAAGTCTCTTATTTTTCAAAGAACCTGCAACTTTGATTAAATAGTGCACCCGTTTTGAAGTTTAGTTGTTGTTTTTCTTTTTTATAAGGCAGATCAATGCTAAAATTGCGCAAATTAAGCACCATGCTGACCAGATAATCAAATCACCATAACTGCCTGCTAATGTGAAGCCGAAAAGAGCACCAAGTCCGTAGAGGACGATAAGAGCAATGTTACCACCCGTTCCGCCCTTTCGTGTTGCAATCGAAACAATTCCACCGGACAAAAGCATAACTGCAACAATAACACCAGCAGGGCCGCCAACTTCGCCATTTGCTTCTAATGTGTTTGATATTCCGGCTGCGCATGACTGCAAACCAACGATGAAAAATAAAACGATTGATAAAATTCCAGATACAAGTTTCCAAGTTTTCATAGATAAATCCTCTTGATTTTACTGCGAACCGGGTGCAAATCCGCAATGTTAATAGAATAGCATATTAATCATATCATAAAATAAATAGTCGAAAAATCGTAAAAAATCGACTGACAAATCGATTACTACCTGCATACAAAGTCTTTAGTTACTTTTTAATGAATAAGTCTGGCATCAAATGCACTTTATCTGGCGGGATGATGTGCATTTTTAATACCCTCATTAATTCATAGGGGCATTTGTTACCAAGTTCTGGACGTTTGATGCTGTTGATATGATTCATAAGCAACGTAATGTCATACTGATTATAAGGATTTAAGCTTCTCTTTCTCGGAATAGCATAACGGGTAAATTCATGATTCTTTTCAATACGTCCTTTTTGCCATGAAGCCATTGGATCACAGAAAAACAGGCTTGTTCTATAAACCAGGAAGCCATCTTTGTCAGATGTAAGTTCTGACTCATCCACCTTTTTAAATTCACTGCCATTGTCGGTTAAAATAACTGGAAATAATCTTCTAAATATCGCTATTCCAAGTTCTGTCTCAAGATAGTCAACCCCCCTTTTTACAGACTCTGCCTTTCTGCCTAGCATTAAAAACAATAGCATTACATTATTCTTTCTAAAGATCATTGAAAGAAGTCTTTTTCCTTGTTTCCGTATGCCTTTAACAGTGTCCATTTCTACTACTTTTTCCTCTGTATACTTTACTTTCATAGCATATTCAAAATCGGTATAGTTATAAAGAGTTCTTAAGCATACCGGCATTTCGTTTTCATGTTCAGCATAAATGAGAGTTGGTGGCTGGCCTTTTTTAACAAGCCTGGGAAATATACTTATCACAATGCTTTTGGCAATCAACTAATCTGCATTTACAGCAATTTTGCTCGCAATCCAAATCTCCACACACATAACGAACAACATTAGTTCTTCTGGCATTTACACAATCTTTTCCAAGATAATAAGTATTATGAATATAAGTTCTATTTTCTTTGATTTCATGTGCCACTGTGGCGGGATGTCTGCCAGAAGAAGCCATTGCATAGAAAGAGAATGGAATATTATGGAGTTAGATGTTACTACGGAGAAATAAATATATTACCAACCGTCAATATTCGATGGTTGGTATTTTTTACGCAAAATGAGGTGAGTTTATATAACTTAGAGAGCGCGCAAGCAGTATTTGTTTAAAACGTAAAAATATACTAGGGGTCATGCACGCAAGTCGAAAAATGTCGACTAATAAGAATTGAAGGGAAAATACATAAATGATATAGTTTTTTTATCAAATCAGAGGAGGAATAAGTATGGAAGACCGAAAAAATTTAAAGGAATACAGGGAAATATATAAGGGAAAAAAAGATGAATATACATTATGGAAAAGAAAAGTGAGCGAAGAGATTGCAGTGACCGAAAAATCGGAACTTTTAAATATGAAGAAAACATATGAGATTAAGTTGAAAAAAGAAAAACATATGGATGAAAAGGACTATCTAGCAGCATATAATTCGAATATTTTAGTAATTTTAATTTCACTTTTAACGGCATTTGCTACAATGTTTGTGGAAAATATCAGCACTATGGGATCGGTATTTGGAAATTTGATCCAAAATGCTGATGATCAGAAGAAGTTTGCTTTAGAGTGCATTGATACTATCAGCGAGGCATTTACAATTTCCATAGGAGATGTCTCGAAGATGTTTATTTTTCTTTTAATCCTTTGGGGCGTTATGCATTTTTTAAAACGTTATTTTGACGATAAAAGATATTCAAAAATTTTATATTATGAAGAAGTTGTTCAATTGATTGATAGCAAAATGGACAGCCAAGAAAGAAAAAATGATAATCAAGTTCTAAACAAAGGAGTTTAAGCGGAGGAATATTTGCATTCATACATATCTGCAGTGGGAGCGGCGAAGCGGATAGAGGAAGAAATAGAGCGGCTCCGGCTGGATAAGATGTTGCCGTCTCTGATTATGGATGATATGCTGCATGTAAAAATCTACATTCAAGATTTTAAAAACAGACGAAATATAAGTGCTATAGGATTAAATGAAAATGTAAATTTAAAGTTATATCAAGACAACTGGATCATGATGGAGTTTGGAATCTTTTGCTTAAGGAGGTAGAGTAAATGGCACTAACAGCAAGAGAATGGTTATTATTACCAAAGGATGAGCAAAGGGAGAGAGGAAAAGAATTGTCAGCGGAGGAATGTAGAAAACTTCGTATGGAATTAAGTGAGATTTATTTTACAGAAGAAGAAAATCGTCAGATGACAGAAGAACAGAAATATAATTTTACTCATCCGAAAGAAATGACACCAGAAGAAAAGGAAAAGCGTACTAAAGCAGATTTTAATATAATGAAGCAG
The DNA here is from genome assembly GCA_902363825.1 of Lachnospiraceae bacterium. Classification (GTDB taxonomy): domain Bacteria; phylum Bacillota; class Clostridia; order Lachnospirales; family Lachnospiraceae; genus Roseburia_D; species Roseburia_D yibonii. The sequence continues at coordinate 7,001 of CABJBK010000011.1, read as the reverse complement.
TGGGGATTATTGCCAGAAGAGGCTACATATGAGGAATGGATGGGAAGAGGCTGTCCGCTTAATTGGGAATTAAAGTGATTAAATGAGCACTTTTAACAATTCTTAGTTTACGGATTCGTGAGGCCACTTGACCGAGTTTGGAAAGGAGTATGGCATTGAATGGATAAGAAGGAAGAGTTTCTTGCTATAAAAACAGATGATGAGTTTGAAAGATGATTTCTTGAAAATTAAGACATATGAAGAGTACGATCAAAAAAGAGAGGCGTTCAAAGACTTAGATTATAGTGATAAAGAAATTTTTGAACATTGGGGAAACTTGTTCCCGAAGCTGAAAAAAAGCGGTTGGGAAGATGGAATAATTGTAGAAGCGTATAAAGGCCAAATAAGAGAAAACAGTAAGTTACCGCCAGTCAGAAATGATATGGTGGTATTTGTATACCAAAAACCAGTAATAGCAGGGCAACCGGAAATCTATGAACCGAATAGTGCAGAGCTACTTAGCTACATATATATCGATCGGAGAATTTTCCGTGTTGCATTTCGTGTTGCATTTTCCCCTAAAATTGTACTTTTTAATATAAAAATCTAAATTTTGATACCTACAATTCTTTAACACCTAACTGGTATTATAAAGTGTTACGATAAAATCCGCAATGCCTTGATTTTACTACAGTTTTGGCAAGTGAGCTTTCCCTTAGACTTTCCCTTATGTTATATCCTTTTCCCTTGTGTTACGACACCTCATAAGGGCAAAAACAAGGGAAGCAAAATCCGGTAACAGCTAATAACATTATATAAATCACATAATCGGCTGGAACTGGTCAAGATGCTTCTACAACTGAAACAGATAAGAGAAAGGACTTTGCAATATGAATATCGTTCATGCAGAATATAATAAATATCACAACATCATAGACATCAATTATTACAATGGCTACATACTTCGGATTGACTGTGGCAAGGCAGAAGATGGATTGATTACTACTCCTAACTCTCAACGAATGTTGGATGCACTGGCGATTGACAATCCACTAGAATATGCCCGTTTGTATCTTGATTCAGAAATGCAAGATTGGGTGAATGCGATGAATATGGAATGGTATAGCACTTGATAAAAGAACATAAAAATGAGAAGAAATCTGTCAAAAGTATTTCTATAAAATACGATATTTCTTTAGCCCTTCCATAAATAATGAAATAGAGACGATAACTCACAATCGAAATAACGAGTGATTCATCGGCTCTATATTTTATGGTTATGGATATCATGAGTATCGCTTTATATGCAATTGCTATTTTGTTAATTCCCAATATTTATGACCCATAAAGAAGATTGTTAATTCGTTTTGATCTACTTCTATCTCAAAATTCACGCTATTATCTCTCTGTTCCACAAAAATCATATTTGAGGAAGATATGCTATATAATGCATTGCCACAGGTAATACCCAATTCGGGCATATCTTTGTTTACAACAAGTCCTCCATTTTCTTGAAAGGTAAACACTTCCTCTGCATTTGCATTCTTCCATGTACCAATAATATTTTTTTTATTCTGAATGTGCTTTATTTTTCCAACACATACAACGATAAGTATAGCTACACTTACAATTAAAGCAATGCCTACAACACTCTTTGCCAATTTCTTTTTATTCAATTTCTATTATCTCCATTTTTAGTTTCTTTAAGATTGAATGATTCCATATTGCTTAATTCAGTATCTCCATGAATTTCTAACATTGATACGCTTCTCACAGGAAATAGAATAGGAGAGATTCATTCATAAATAATTAAATCATTCATACTTACCTGAATTTGTAATGTTTTTCCATATTTTCTCATAATTATCTACTATAGTTTTTTCTGAGGTCAAAAATGCAAACATAGATATACTTGAATAGAGAGTTTCCGCCGAATCAAAAACCACACAACTTTCATCATGAGTTAGATTTCTCTTTGAATATATTTCCGATACAGGCATAAATGAATTTTCTTCCTCTTTGGTGTATTTATACCCATCAATACATCCTAGATTTTTTAAAAATATTAAATAAGTATCTTCGGTCTTCAGATATTGCCATCCGTTAGTGTAAAATTCTTCACCTCTAACAAATGATACAGGTTCTATAATGTAAATACAGTCACCTACTGAAAGATTAGCAGAATTATCCTTATAGATTTCCTCTATTTTTACCATTGTTTTTGTTGATCGTAAACTCATTTCACGAGAATTTGTTACAGTTATACGAGCTATTAAAGAAGAATCTTTTTCCATATCATCCAATGAGTAATTACTTTCATTGTTAAAGTAAGAAGTTTTCTGCCCTCCTGTATAGAAAATTTCCATAGCTGTATTTTCTGATAAAGCAATATCAGGATCATGAACCCCTGTAGTTGTTTTTATCCCAGTCTTTCCATAGAATAAGGCTGTCACCATACAAATGATTACAACACAGATAGTTAATACAAATTTCTTCATTACATCAACTCCTTAATTTTACCAAATTCCATGCATATCTTCTCATCCGCTAATATTTCAATATCTTCTTTATTATGGCTTGTCAGTATAGTAATGGTATCATTCTTTTTTTCTTCCAATATACGTTCACGAAATAAATCAATGCTATGCTGATCCAATGCGTTAGTTGGCTCATCCAAAAGCAAAATTTTTGGATGTTCCATCAGTGCTTGACAAAGAGCTAGTTTTTGACGCATTCCTAATGAATATTTATTTACTTTTTTCTTTGATTTGGGATCAAGACCAAAGTATATCATTATTTCATATATTTCTTCATCTGATACAATTCCTTTTATATTGGAAAGCATTTTCAAATTTTCAAATCCTGAATACATACTCCAAAAAGAAATATTTTCAATAACAGCTCCTAAATCTGGTAAAACATCCATATCTTTATGTAATGCCTTGTGATTATATTTTATGTATCCTTTGTCTGTATTTATAAAACCTGCAATGGCTCTGAGTAGCATTGTTTTACCTGAACCATTTTTACCATATATTCCATATATTTTACCAGATTCAAATGTATAACTGATATCATCAAGCACTTTTTCACCTTTAATTGACTTTGAAATAGATTTTACATATAAATTCATGGATATCATTCACCTCACAATATTTGTTTTTTTTCGCAAAGAAATTTACCTATCCACACCAAAACAGCGGATGATATAACTGAAATGAGACAGCTTGACTTAAAATTCAATAAATCTATATTGCTTGTAGTCCATTCGTAATTTTCTTCGACATAATATATAATAAGCTTGTTATGCCAATTAAATAAAGGAATATGTAGCAAGGAATAATGCCAAATTTTCCATATAACATTTCCCATTGAAAAATAAAATCCACACACCATTACTGGAATAAAAAATACAATAAATGCAACGATGTATCCTATAATTGAATCTTTCCAAAATGAAAACAAATAACTAATCATTTGCAAATGAAAAATCTCTATCAATAGCATAAAAATAACTTTGAAATCTTCTAAGCCATTAGAGGTATGCTCTACAAAAAGAAAAAACAAATAATCGGAAACAACTACAATACAGTCACGTAATATCATTTTTATTAATATATCCTTATAAATTATGTGTTTTTTCCCATAACGAGGAAGTAGAATTACCATGTTATCATTTGCATCATTAAATAAGTCCATTGTAAGATAACAAATCTCAAGGATAAACAAAATCGCAAAAAATGATAAAGATATAAGGTCAAACGAATGATCTATTAGTATTCCCCCAAAATATATTTGTGAACGTACTCCTTCTGTTATTGTAACCAGACTATTATGAAACCCCAAGTACACATTAGCATAAAAATATCTAATTACAAATGTTATAAGTGATACTAGTAAGCATTTTCCAACATTAACATTCAAAATTTTTTTCTTATATAACTTCATAATTTTTTATTTTTCTCTGTATAATGCCAATACTTAATCCAAAAATAAGCAATATCAGAACAATTTCTCCTATTATATTTCCATGAACATTAGGCATAATATAACCTTGTATAGAGAATTCATTTAGCCCAAAGACAGAAACAATCAAATTAAAAACAATATAGAATATAAACAAAGCACCAGGTATCTTTGCGAAATATAGAACTTTCATTTTGTTATAATATGAAAGAGCATAAGCTAAGATAGCTAATCCCGAGCCAAAAATTCCGTAATTAAAAATGTATATTAGATTATATAAAGTTGGATGTTGCAATCTCACCATATCAAGAAAATTGTCAGCGTTATATGATACCAAACCTATAGCGTAATCAGGTTCTCCCCAAGCACTGTCATATCCATGTATTGGATATGTCAAGTGGCATAATAATAAATTTATGAGCATTGGTATTGTTATTGTCAAAAAGGTTACAATCAGAATGCCAAATAATTTTCCTGCTAAATATTTCTTTTTCCCGATTCTTTGAATAAGTAGGATTGAACTATTGCTTTTTTCTTCTCTTATTAAGGAAAGTGATGCAATAATTGTTGCATAAACAGGCAATAACAGATACATTATATATGGAATATATGCCGCTTCAGTGCCCTGTAATACGAAATTTTCATTTGCTGAACGAATAAATTGATAACTTTTTCCTATATCATTTTTTACACATAAAATATACGAAGCAATATTTAAAATCATTAGAGCAATAAAAACAACTTTATATTCTGCACGATCAATACAATGTTTGATTTCTATAAGAACCATTTTTTTCATAATCTTTACCAAAAGGGCATAAACCCACGAAGAGGTTTATGCCCATCCCTTCTGTTATCTAAAATCTACATTTCCACTTACAAATGCAGTTGATAATTGAGATTGATAATTTTCCATTCCCATACCGACCTGTGTGTTAGTAGAATTATAACCGCTCTTGGTAAAGATTAAATTACAAGATCCTGTTCCAACACCCTGCTTATACTTATTAGATATTTTACTCTTGCTGTTATTGACAGCCCAGAAATTTGCGTAAGAGGTATTGGTAATTGCTGTTACCTCATTTGTGATGTAATCATCGGATGTTGTTTTTGCATGCATAGAGGTAAAGTTATTAGTCTTATTCAGTTTAAGTGCATAAGCGGTGTAAGATGCCGCCTGAGAATATGCTGCTGAAGAAAGAAATACACATCCTGCACAAAACAAACCAATACCTACTTTTGCAATCTTCTGTTTTAAACTTTTTAACATCATAGTCAATTCCTCCCAATCTTATTTTTTTAACTGCGTTGGTACTTTTGGTTCATACAACAAACCACGGCACAATGAATTTGCATTACTTCGAGCAATAGCAGTCACTGCCTGAAGTACGAGACGGGCACTTTTCTGGGGTGCCTTGTTTACTTGCTTATTGTCCATCGTTTTCACCCCCCCCCTCCTTAATTGTCTGACAATTACAGACAACTTTATTTGTTTACCATGGTATGTGCTTAATATAACAGAGTATTTAATTTTTTCAATCCCTCTATGCACGAATGGTAGCCCAACATGCACGAACTGTTCTACATATAGGTATAAAACCGAAAAGATGGCAGATAGGTTAAGCACCTACCTGCCATCTTTAATCTATATATTTCAGAAATAATGATTAATTATTGTCAGTCTCATATATAGATTTATAACGCTCTCGATCAACTGGAATAATCTCATTATCATTAGCATCTTTATATGTAATAAACTCATCGTATTCTGTAACTGATTTTTCCTCTGAGACAGAATTAATAGAATACATATTCGAATCGTTACACATTACATTTGAATTTGGACCAGAAATTAGTAACGAACCATCCTCTTGTGCATATGCCAAAAAGATATAAATGGAATTTTCGGAAGGCAGTGAATCATTCTCAAACAGATAAATAGCATCTTGTTTTTCTGAAATTCCGCCTTGTTTAACAATAGGAATAGGTTTATCTGTAATAAGTTCACCTTTTATATTTTCGAGAACCTGAATAGTATAATTAGTGTAAGGCGAACCGACCTCCTTAGGATTTCCTTTTTCATCTTCAGTCGTTATAACATTTCGATACTCGGTTCCATCGCAACTGACAACCTTTGCTACAAATACGTAATCACAGATACCAACAGCTTCGCGAATGTTATCAGTATCATATACAAAAGATGCGTGCATCTGGTGGATTGGCAAGTTAGATACATTTGTATTCAGTTGACTTGCATTATTTTTGGATGCACATCCTGTAAAAAACATTCCTACGATAAGAACAATAGACAAAATACCATAGATACTTGATTTTTTCATAGCGTTCTCCCTCCCCTAATAATTATTATATGCGGCATCATATGAATCTTTATCATTTTGAGATAATGCCTGCGTACTAGTATGTCCCGTAATTGCTGCATCCATAACATCTGTTGAAGTACTGTGATCCAACCCTAATGCATGTCCCAATTCATGTGTCGCTACATTCTGTTTTTTACTATTACTATAACCGCTCATATAATAGGTATTGAGTTCAATTTTACCACTAGAATATGTCATGCCTGCCCATCCATTCGAAGCATTGACATCGCTTACGTATACATCTTCTACAACAAAAGCACTGTCTTTTCTGATTACTCCAGATTTATATGCATTCCATGTGGCAGCCCCAGTGTTAATATAACTCATGTAAGTGCTGTTTCCGTCATAGTCTAGATGTTTGCCAGAATCAACAAGATCCCATGTTTGTACATAAGCTTGTGCAAATGCCGTAATAGGAAATAGCATTGCTATAGCCATTAAAGTTATAATGCTATACAATAAATGATTTTTTAAAACAGATTTTTTAAAATGCATACTCCTTCACTCCTTTTCAATCATGTAACAACGGTTATCTTCAATTATTCTTAAAGGTTATCTTTATGAAAATTGAAACGCAACACATACTAGTGTACTGACATATTGATATTTAGTTAAATATTTCTGGCTGTTATTGCCGTTTTATGGTACAATAAAAGAAACGGCGGTGATATCCTA
>CABJBK010000010.1 GCA_902363825.1 Lachnospiraceae bacterium | reverse complement strand
CTGCTTTTTGTGGGCTGTCTTTTCTTCTTGCCATAAAAATAACCTCCAAACTGAGTAATTTTATCTTACATCAGTTTGGAGGTTTACACAAACTTTGGGATACTCCCGTGAAAATAGAGCTTATCAAAATTATTAAACATAAAGATTTTCTTTTGATGGTTTCTATGTTGTTTATTCCTATTATGTATTCGATAGGGCTTGCCATGAACTCAAAATCTTTTACTTATGTAGGAGGGCAGAAAGTGTCTGGTTTAGCTTTTGCATCTGAAATGTATACTTTTGTATATATGTGTTTTATCTATTTTATCATACTCTCTGTTTGTGCGATTAGATCTTTGAGGGGAGAAATAGAAAATAAAAGTATCCAGTTATATACGCAACGGATTAATAATAGAAAGAAAATATATCTGGCTAAAAATACTGCATATCTTATATTAGCAGTTATTACGACGTTGATTTTTATTATAACTTCAATTATATGTTTCTATTTATTTACGATAAGGAGAGCGGATATCGCAGTTCCAGAGTTTTGCAGGAAGGGAGAATTGCTATATTACCTTGTGAATATATTGGCAATTTTGCTATGTTTCATATTTACGGTGAATATTTCATTGTTTTTAGGTGCGTATAAAAAATCATTTCAGGCAATGGGTATATTTATTTTTGTGTGGTTGGCTTTCATGTATTTAAAAGAGTTTTCTTATGTAAAATATTTTGTCCCAATATACTATGTAGAAAAGATAGTAAACTCAGATGTGGGAAAATGTGAGTGGAAATGCTTAGGTGTATTACTTATGCTGGTTTCTATTTATTCTGTGTTTGGTATAATACTGGGCAAAAAAAAATTTGAAAAGAGTGATATATGATGAAGAAAATGGGTGTTGATAATATTTTATTTTTAATGCTTATGGCAATAGTGCCGACTGTGCTGGTAATAGTAATAAGTTTCATATTTTTATTATTACCAGGAGCAAAAAATGAAATTGTTCAAAGTTTATTGGTATTGCCACTTTCGTTTATTCTAATTCCGGGAATTATTTTATCACGACAAGGAAAAGTTCATTTGGAGGAATTAGGGATAAAGAAGTTTTCAAAGAAAGATAGCGTAATATGTACGATTTGTTGTTTAGTGTTGTATATATATTTGCTCTTAAATTATGAAATGAGAGCGATTGTATTATTATCAGTACAGACACTTATAGTGGCAATTTCAGAAGAATTCTGGGCAAGAGGAGTTTTGTTCTATGTCTTAAGGAAGATATTTAGCAATTGGCTTGCTGTAGTATTAATTTCAAGCGTAATATTTGTATTTGTAACGCATATGAATAGGGATATTATTGAAAATCTTCTATATAGAATGCCGGGAGCTTTAATTATGGGATTAATTTATCAGAAGACGGAGAAACTTCAGTACTCTATACTATTTCATTATATCTATAATATTTTAGGAAGTCTTTAGGAGGGAAAACATGAATGTAAAAAAGAATCTGTGTGCAAGTGTTTGTGTTAATATTTTAGTTTTAGGCATTTTTTTATTAATGCTTCAACAATTGGATGTGTTTATGCAATTATTATTTTCTTTTGTGCCAATCATACTCAGTATTATAGTAAGTACATTAATAAATCGCGACAAAGATCCGGAAAAGGATAATTATCTGCAATGTGCAGCTATTTGTTCTGGGTTTAATTTTATAAGTTTGGTTGTAGAATATATATGTATTACTGCAGTTACAGGTGCAAATGACATCTATGAAGTTAGTCAAAAATATAATTCGGAGTATGTAACAGTTTCGGAAAATAATTCACCTATATTTTCTATTATTGTATTTTCGATTGCTTCGTTCGCTCTTCATTATTTTGTAATGAAAAAAGCAGGCAATAAGAAAGGCTAGCATATAGCACACCAAAAGGGAAAAAGGTTTTATAGGATGAATAAACTCAGGATTGTAGCATGTGTAATATGCCAATTGCTATATAATATGTTTAATGTATTTTTTGCATGGGTTATTATGCAAATTACAGATTCCTTAGTTAATGGGGAGAGTAGTATTTTTGTTAATTATTTGGGAATCGCAGGTATAGGAGTTGGTTGTCAGATTTTGTTCCATTTTTTGTCGTTTCGTTTACAGAATAAAATAGTCAATTCGAAGATGACTACAATAAGAACAAAATCTTTATATGGTGTTTTAAAAGGTGAAAATAGATTTTTACAAGAAATTGAAAAGGCACAGTATGTAGCCTATTTTACTAATGAATTAGAAATATTTGAAAACAGTTACCTAAGAATGCAGTTAAATATAATTAATAGTATTATTCTGTTAGTTTTGTCAGGGGGAATGATATTTCAAATTCACAGAACTTTACTTTTGATTGTTGTAGCTATGATGGCATTAATGGTTTTGATACCATTTGGACTTTCTGGTGCATTACAAAAAGCAAATGCTGCTTATTTGTGTTCTAATAAAGAGCTAATAAAGAAAACGGAGGAGTTTTTGAATGGATATGAGGTTATAAAATCATTTTTTATAGAGAATAAAATTGTACATTTATATGAAAAAACAGTAAAATGGAATAGCGACAATAAAAAAAGATTTGAAGATAAAATGGGGATTTCAAATGTTATTACTGGTTTTATGAGTATATTAATTATTTTATCAACTTTTATTGTAGGTGGATATTTGATACTACAATCTGTGTTAACCGTGGGAGCACTGCTAGCGGTTATACAGTTAATCAGTAATATGATATCTCCTTTGACAGATATTTTATATGGTATTAATGAAATGAATTCTGTAAAAGAAATAAAGGATAAGGTGAGAGCGTTTTGTGAGAAAGCAGATGAGCGTGATATGGAGATGGTTTATTCATCGATAGGAAGTAAATTAGAAATTGAAAATTTGTCTTTTACATATCCAGAACAAGATGCGGAGGCAATAAAAAGAGTCGATCTCGTATTAGAAAAAGGGAAAACATATGCTGTTGTAGGGGAAAATGGATGTGGCAAAAGTACTTTTGCTAAAATTATTTCAGGTTATTATACAAATTATTCCGGGAAAATTAAAATAAACGGTGAGGATATGAAGAAAATCCCTGGGAATAAGATTAGGAGCAGGATTGTTTATATTAATCAAAAAGATTTTTTGTTTGATGCATCTCCTGAAGAAAATTGCACACTTTTTTTTAATTATGAGATTAATCCGGCTTTGGTTAGCGCAATGGGAAGTGACGAATTGCTAGAGAAAGATTATTCAACTACAATGATGTCAGGTGGTGAACGTCAAAAGATAGCTTTTTTACGAGGTTTTAGTAGAAAATCTGATGTTTTGATATGTGATGAAGCTGAATCAGCAATGGATATATTGGCCAAAAAGAGATTTATAGACTTGCTAAAAAATGATAAAGAAAGAATAAAGGTCAGTATTACACATACGATTGATGATAGTTTAAAAGAGTATGATACAATCCTCTATTTTAACAATGGTATTTTGGCTGAACAGGGCAGCTTTGATGAATTATGTTCAAAGAAGGAAGAGTTTTACAAGTTTTATAGTAAAAAGGTGGTATGATGGAATAAATTCAATTAGTGTATGTGAAGCGGCATTGATGAAAAACATGCAGTAGCACACAATGAAATTTTTAATCCCGGCAGAAATCGCTCTGCCGGGTTTTTTATATGCTTACCAAACCATCACCGCATGATCTGAACGACAAATGCGGTTGTCTGCGGCGGGATGCTTGCGGTGAGGAAAGAAGCATGCTGTACGCTGACCAGAAGACCGGGCACCAGTCTCGAAAAACTGATCTGCCGTCCGATCGAATCTAAAACGACCGTATTTGGGGAAACGTTGAATCGTATCATGGTGGCCGGATTTCCATCACTCATGGTAATGAAAAACTGATTTCGGGTGTCAATGTTGATGATTCTTCCGATGGTTATGTTTCCAACCTCCGGGCGGCCGGAGATGCGGATTCGGTATGCCTGTGCCTGCGGCGGATTGCTTCTTGTCATATTGGTCGAGAAGGTGGCATGGACGATCATACCGGTCTGCAAGTCTTCCGGGGTGATCAGATCACCGTTTTCGTCCAAGAGGATCGTATTGCCCGAAACGATCAGGGTGACAAGCATTTCCGGCGCGTTGCAGCGGGTACAGTTGTTGTAGGCAATCGTTACATATGCAGTGTCCTTATTATAGGAAATGTTTTGAATGACAGCGTTTGATACCCGTATCGCATTCTGGGCAGAGGGTACAGCGGCATTTTCAATAGGGTCTGAAAGATTTTGTTCCAAATGATCCATGGGAACCTCTGTTTTTTCTTTTCCAGATATTATATGCAGTTTTGGGAAAATGGATTTTAACGGAAAGCAGAAAGCAGAAGACCGGACGGTGGCGGTTGTGATTTCTTTTGGGGAATGTTAAAATAGCAGCAGATACTAAGTATAAGAGGTAAAAGATATGGCACAGAAATATTATGCAGTCCGGACAGGAAAAAAGCCCGGCATTTATAACACCTGGGAGGAATGCAAGGCAGTGGTCGACGGATATCCGGGTGCGCAGTATAAGAGTTTTAAGACGCGGGAGGAAGCGGAGGCGTTTGCCGGAGTTTCCGGAGCTGCCGGAATAGAAAAGAAAGAAAAGACAGCCACGGATATAGACGGGACAAAGGCGTACGCGTTTGTGGACGGTTCCTATCACGCAAAGACCGGTGTTTACGGTTACGGCGGCTTTCTGGTGTATGACGGCAAAAGAGAGATCCTGCAGGGAAACGGAAATGATGCTGAGATGGCATCCATGCGCAATGTCGCGGGGGAGATCTGCGGCAGTATGGCGGCAATGAAAAAAGCGGTGGAGCTTGGATTGAAAGAACTCGTTATCTATTATGACTATATGGGGATCGAAATGTGGGCAAAAGGGCTGTGGAAGCGCAACAAAAAAGGAACGATGGCTTATTATGACTATGCGGCGGAAGTACAAAAGAAGTTAAAACTTACGTTTGTCAAGGTGAAGGGACATTCCGGGATCGAGGGAAATGAGGAAGCGGACCGTCTTGCCAAAGAAAGTGTTGGAATTGTATAAAAAGGTAAAAGAATGTCTAGTTTTTGATTGACGAATGTGGTTAAAATGACTATAATTGAATTATATCATAGTGCAAAGTTAGACAAAACAGACAAAAGGGGCGATTATATGAAAAACTTAAAAGTCAAAACAAAACTGAATATGATCATAGCACTGGTGATCATTCTGGTCCTGGGTGCGAGTGTTGTGTCCATAAGGAATTTAAATCAGGTAAAGGACAAAGCGATCGAGAGCATGGAGGCATCGACCAGACAGAGCTATGACCAGAACATCAAGGAGCAGGTAGGGGCAGTGATATCGCTTCTGACAGAGATCAACCAGGAGTATGAAGATGGAACCTATACGCTGGATGAGGCAAAGAAAGTAGCTGCGGATGAAGTCCGCGAGATGCGCTATGGTGACGGCGGCTATTTCTGGGTAGACGAGTCTGATGGTACAAACGTTGTGCTGCTTGGCAGTGATACCGAAGGTACCAACCGTATGGGAACAAAAGATGCAGCCGGTTATCAGATGGTAAAAGAGATCATCCGTGTCGCGGTAGAAGACGGCGGCGGATATACCGATTATGTATTCCCGAAGGAGGGAGAGACCGAGTCCTCCCCGAAACGTTCTTACAGTGAATACTTTGAGCCGTTTGACTGGGTAGTCGGAACCGGTAATTACACGGATTACATTGATGATGAGATCGCGGCTCAGGACGCGGAGTATTCGGATTTCGCAACACAGAAGGCAATTACGTTAGTCAGCATCTGCATCGTTTTACTGATCATCGTTACACTGCTTGTTATTCAGATCGCAGTTGATATCACCAGAGCATTAAAGAAGATCTCCGGCCATATCGAAGTGATCGCGGAAGGAAATTTCGCACAGTCGATGGATGCGGCTTATCTGAACCGTAAAGATGATTTTGGACAGTTGTCCGCAACTTTGAACAAGATGCGTGAATCTGTCCGTGAATTACTGGTAAAAGTAAAAGGTGAGGCTGACAATATCGATACGGTTGTACAGAATATCGAGAGCAATGTGACAACCTTAAATGAAGAGATCGAAGATGTATCCGCAACGACAGAAGAACTGGCAGCAAGCACGGAGGAGACAGCAGCTTCCGCAGAGCAGATCAGTACCATGTCACAGGAGATCGAGGGCGCTGCAAAGGGTATTGCGGTAAGAGCGCAGGATGGAGCTACCGAAGCAGAAGAGATCCATAAACGTGCGAGAGAGATAAAGGACAATACCGTAAAGAACCGCGCAATGGTGACCAAGATGCTTTCTGAGATCCGAGAAAGCCTGGAGAAAGCATTGGAGGATGCAAAGGTAGTCGATCAGATCGGCGTGCTGGCGGAATCCATATTAAATATTACCGGGCAGACCAATCTGCTTGCGTTAAATGCTTCGATCGAAGCGGCAAGAGCCGGAGAAGCAGGCAAGGGATTTGCGGTAGTAGCAGATGAGATCCGTATGCTGGCAGAGCAGTCCAAAGAGGCAGTTGCCAATATTCAGGCAGTTACCGACAATGTAAACCAGGCGGTAGGAAATCTTGCGACAGACTCCAACCGGTTACTTGATTTTGTGGACACGGATATCGTGGACAGCTTTAATAAGTTTGAAGAGATGGCAGACGCATACAATGATGACGCGTCCAGAGTCAACGATCTGGTAGCGGATTTCAGCGCGACATCGGAAGAACTGGTGGCTTCGATCGACGGTATCATGGAAGCGATCGGAGGAATCTCATCCGCATCCAACGACGGAGCGGCCGGTACAACAAATATCGCACAGCGTACCGTTTCCATCGCGAACGGATCTTCTGAGGTTTTGGATCGTGCCAAAGATGCGGCAACATCAGCAGAAGAGTTAAAGAAGAATGTAGATCTGTTTAAGATCGAAGAAAACGAGTGATAAATTTTTAACAAACACAGCTATGTAAAATATAGAAAGTGCATTTTTACAGGGATTGGGATTTATTCCCCTGTAAAAATGCACTTTTTTGCTTACACAGATTTTACATTAGTTTTACATTACATAGATTTTACATTTTACATTGCGTTGGTAGAATGAGTTTGTAAAACGAAATGGAGGAAAACAATATGAAAAAAATTATGTGTTTATTCGTGTGCGGATTACTGACCGCAGGAGCCCTTACAGGATGTGGAAGTTCTGCTGATACAACGACAGATTCCGGAAACACCACAACAGATGCGGCAGCAGATGCAGCAGGAGATTTTGATACGTCATCCGATATCTCGGTTGTATCAAGAGAAGATGGATCCGGAACCAGAGGCGCATTTATTGAACTGTTTGGTGTAGAAGAAAAAGACGCAAACGGCGATAAAGTAGATTACACAACAGACGAAGCGATCATCGCAAACAGCACAGAGATCGTTATGACAACAGTTGCCGGTGATGATTACGCGATTGGCTATTCCTCTCTTGGTTCTTTAAACGACACCGTAAAGGCTGTAAAGATTGATGGAGCGGAGCCGACAGCGGACAACATCAACAATGGAAGCTACACAATTTCCAGACCGTTTAACATTGCGACCAAAGGTGATGTGAGCAACGTGGCACAGGATTTCATCAACTATATCATGAGCGCGGATGGACAGCAGATCATTGAGGATAATGGTTACATCAAGGCATCCGATGCAGGCGCGTTTGAATCAAACGGTGCATCCGGAAAGATCGTTGTTGCAGGATCTTCTTCCGTAACACCTGTTATGGAAAAACTGCAGGAGGCATATCAGAAAGTCAACAGCGGAGCTGAAATCGAGATCCAGGAAAGCGATTCCACAACCGGTATGACAGCGGCAATGGATGGAACCTGTGATATCGGAATGGCATCCAGAGAGCTGAAAGACACTGAGATCGATGGCGGTCTTACCGCAACAGTAATCGCAAAAGACGGTATTGCGATCATCGTAAACAAGAACAATCCGACCGAAGATCTTACCAAAGATCAGGTAAACAGCATCTTCCGTGGCGAAGTAACAACCTGGGATGAAGTAAAATAGTGACTGAGTAACACGAAATGACCAAAGAGGAGGGCTGGATGAAAACAGCTCTCTTTCTCTGGTTGCAAACACATAGTACATCAAAATAGAAAAGGATTTGCATCTGTATGAAAAAGGTAAAAGAAAAAGGAATGGAGATTGTATTTCTGATCGCCGCATGTGTTTCCATCCTTTCCGTTGCGCTGATCTGTATTTTCCTTTTTATGAACGGGATACCGGCCATAAAGGAGATCGGATTTTTTAATTTCGTAGGTGGAAAGATCTGGAAACCGGGAAATAACATATTTGGCATACTTCCGATGATCCTTGGCAGTATCTATGTCACTGCGGGGGCGTTGGTCATCGGGGTTCCGATCGGGATCCTGACCGCCGTCTTTCTGGCGCGGTTCTGCCCGAAAAAGATCTATAAGATCGTAAAACCGGGCGTGGATCTGCTCGCGGGAATCCCGTCTGTCGTATATGGATTTTTCGGACTCTGTGTGCTGGTTCCCTGGGTGAGAAGCACCTTCGGTGGAAATGGAAACAGCATTTTAACGGCATCGGTTCTGCTTGGTATCATGATCCTGCCAAGCATCATCGGAGTTTCCGAATCGGCGATCCGGGCAGTGCCGAACAAATATTATGAAGGAGCGCTTGCGCTCGGCGCGACGCATGAAAGAAGTGTGTTCCTCACCGTGGTTCCGGCGGCAAAATCCGGAATCCTCGCAGGCGTGATCTTAGGCGTCGGCAGAGCGATCGGAGAGACGATGGCAGTCATCATGGTAGCGGGAAATCAGGCAAGAATGCCAAAAGGCGTTTTAAAAGGTGTGCGTACACTGACCGCAAATATCGTTATTGAAATGGGATACGCGGCGGATCTTCACAGAGAAGCGCTGATCGCGACAGGCGTGGTCTTATTTGTATTTATTTTACTGATCAACCTGCTGTTTTCAGCACTAAAGAGAAGGACGGTGGAATAGATGGCAGAATTTAAGAAAAAAACAATGGAAAAGCTCCGGTCGTTTCGGCATCATCCGGGTTCCTTCTTACTGTGGCTTATCACAATACTCGCGGCAGTCTGCACGATATGTGTACTTGGATTTCTGGTGATCTACATCCTGATCAAGGGTGTGCCGCATCTGACCCCGTCATTATTCGCATGGACGTATGACTCAAACAACGTATCCATGATGCCGAGTATCATCAATACGATCTTGATGACCGGACTTACACTGCTCATTGCGGCACCGCTTGGTATTTTCGCGGCGGTCTATCTGGTAGAGTATGCGAAGAAAGGCAATAAGATCGTAGGGACCGTCCGTGTGACGGCGGAGACACTGACCGGAATCCCGTCCATCGTATATGGATTGTTTGGTATGCTGTTTTTCGTTGGAGCCTGCAAATGGGGATATTCGCTTCTGTCTGGAGCATTTACGCTGGCAATCATGGTTTTGCCGGTGATCATGCGTACGACCGAGGAGGCGCTGCTCGCGGTGCCGGATTCATACCGGGAGGCAAGCTTCGGACTTGGAGCAGGAAAACTGCGTACGGTGTTTAAGATCGTGCTTCCGTCTGCGGTTCCCGGAATCCTTGCAGGCGTGATCCTTGCGATCGGTCGTATCGTGGGAGAGACGGCGGCACTCATCTATACCGCCGGTACCGTGGCGAAAGTACCGGAAAATGTATTCTCTTCCGTGCGTACCCTGTCGGTACATATGTACAATCTTTCCAAAGAGGGACTGAACACCAATGAAGCGTACGCGACAGCAGTCGTACTTCTGATCCTTGTGATCATCATCAACATGCTTTCCGGCGCGGTTGCGAAAAAACTGGAAAAGCGCTGATGAAAAGCGGAAGAAAAAATAGAGCAGGAGAAATATATGGAAAATAAAATTACAGTCAGAAATCTGAATTTATATTATGGAAGTTTTCATGCGTTAAAAGATGTAAATATGGACATTCCAAAGAATGAGATCACAGCGTTTATCGGACCGAGCGGATGCGGAAAATCCACATTTTTAAAATCGTTGAATCGGATGAATGATCTGGTGGAGGGATGTAAGATCACAGGAGATGTCCTTTTAGACGGGGAAGATATCTATGGAAACATGGATGTCAATCATCTGCGGAAGCGGGTCGGCATGGTATTCCAGTCCCCGAATCCGTTTCCGATGAGCATCTATGATAACATTGCTTACGGACCGCGTACCCATGGGATACATTCCAAAGTAAAGCTGGATGCCATTGTGGAAAAGTCGTTAAAGCAGGCGGCAATCTGGGATGAACTTAAAGACCGGTTAAAAAAGAGCGCGCTTGGACTTTCCGGCGGACAGCAGCAGAGGCTTTGCATTGCGCGGGCGCTCGCGGTGGAACCGGAAGTCATTCTGATGGATGAGCCGACTTCCGCGCTGGATCCGATCTCGACATCAAAGATCGAGGATCTGGTGCTGGAACTGAAAGAAAAATATACGATCGTTATGGTCACACATAACATGCAGCAGGCAACGCGTGTGTCTGACAATACCGTGTTCTTCCTGCTGGGAGAGGTCATCGAGGCGGATAAGACAGAAAAACTGTTCTCGATGCCGAGGGACAAACGTACCGAAGATTATATTACAGGACGTTTCGGATAATAAAACAAAGAAGGGAGTTATATTTTTATGAGAAATCGATTTGACCGGGAACTGGTACAGTTGAATGATGAACTGATCGAAATGGGAAGTCTGATCGAAAAGGCGATCGAGATGGCAGTTACCGCGCTGGTAAAGCAGGACGCGGAGCTGGCGCAAAAAACGATCGCGATGGATACCGAGATTGATAACCAGGAGCGCACCATAGAGAATCTGTGTTTGAAGCTGCTTTTGCAGCAGCAGCCGGTGGCAAGGGATCTGCGTGTGATCTCTGCGGCACTGAAAATGATCACGGATATGGAACGGATCGGCGATCATGCGACGGATATCTCGGAGATCACGATCCAGCTTGCGGATCAGCAGTATATCAAGGAACTGGAACGGACGCAGGAGATGGCGAAAGAAGCGACCGTAATGCTGGTAAAAAGCATTGAGGCGTTCGTAAATAAGGATATTGTGCTGGCAGGTGAGGTGATCGGCAGGGACGACCGTGTGGATGAACTGTTTGCGGAAATCAAAGATGAGCTGATCGATCTGATCCATCAGGATACCAACAATGGAGCGCAGGCGGCAGATTTTCTTATGATCGCAAAATATTTAGAGCGTATCGGTGATCATGCGACCAACATCGCGGAGTGGGTAATCTTTTCCATCACCGGACAGCACAAGTCATATGAGACGGAAAAAAACGGACAAAAAGCCTGAAAACAGGCGGGTTCGCGTAAGGATACCAGAAAAAATCGAAAAAGGAGTTTCAAGGATTTTACATAAATAATACTTGCATTTTACAATCGCAGATAATACTATTGAAATATAGGCGCAAAAAAAGTTGAAAATGCGAGGAGAAAAATATGGATTTTTTTAGTATCTTGACAATGTTAGGTGGATTAGCACTATTTTTGTATGGAATGAACGCAATGGGAGACGGTCTCGCAAAGGTTTCCGGCGGAAAGCTGGAGCGTATTCTGGAAAAACTGACCTCAAGTCCCATCAAGGCGGTACTTCTCGGATGTGGAGTTACGGCAGTGATCCAGTCGTCCTCCGCAACGACAGTTATGGTCGTCGGATTTGTCAATTCCGGAATTATGAAATTGGAGCAGGCAGTCGGAGTCATCATGGGAGCGAATATCGGTACGACCGTTACCTCCTGGATGCTCAGTCTTACCGGGATAGAGAGTGACAACTTCTTTATGCAGCTGTTAAAGCCGACCTCTTTTTCCCCGATACTGGCACTGATCGGTGTCATTCTGATCATGTTTGTAAAGAGTGAGAAAAAGCACGATATCGGCGCGATCATGCTTGGATTCGCGATCCTTATGTTTGGTATGGAAATGATGAGCGGGGCGGTAGAACCGCTTGCGGATGTGCCGGAGTTTACCAACATCCTTACCATGTTCTCCAATCCAATCTTAGGTTTGATCGCAGGTACGGTCCTTACCGCGGTGATCCAGAGCTCATCGGCATCTGTCGGTATCTTACAGGCACTCTGCGCGACCGGATCGGTCAGTTTTGCGACAGCGCTTCCGATCATCATGGGTCAGAACATCGGTACCTGTGTAACGGCGATGATCTCATCGATCGGAGCAAAGAAGAATGCAAAGCGTGCCGCCCTGGTACATCTGTATTTTAATATCATTGGAACACTTGTTTTTATGATCGCATTTTACAGCATCAATGCAGTAGTTCATTTTTCATTTTTAGGTCACAGCGCGAATGCGGCGGGTATCGCCGTTATCCACAGTGTATTTAACATCGTGGCGACCGTAATGCTGTTACCGTTCCGTAAAGGACTGGTAAAACTGGCATGTCTTACCATGCCGGACAGCGAAGAAGATCTTGCGCTTGCGGCGAAGGATGAAAATGTACTGGATGTACGTTTCTTAGAAAAACCGGCATTCGCGGTTCAGCAGGCAAAACATGCGGCTGTGGATATGGCGGAAGTTTCCAGACGCGCGGTGTTTACCGCAATGGATCTGCTGACAGATTTTAACGAGGAAAAAGCGGATCAGGTGGAAAGATACGAGCAGAAGGTCGATCATTACGAGGATGAGATCGGAACTTATCTGATGCAGATCAGCGGAGGACAGATCTCCAGAGAAGATTCCCAGACGGTTGCCATGCTGCTTCACAGTATCGGGGATTTCGAGCGGATCTCAGATCACGCGATGAATCTCTGCGAAGTAGCACGCCAGATGCAGAAAAAAGAGGGCAAGTTCTCCAAGAAGGCGGTAGAGGAATTAAAGATCTATACCGATGCTGTCCGGGAGATCATCGCAATGTCCTATCAGGCATTTGAAGAGGAAGATTTAAAGAAGGCAGAGATGGTTGAGCCGCTTGAGGAAGTGATCGATCATATCGACAAGGAAGAAAAGAAACGTCATATGAAACGTCTCAGAAAAGAAAAATGTACCATTGAGCTCGGTTTCTGTCTGTCTGATATCGCGATGAACTTAGAGCGAATTGCGGATCACTGCTCCAATATTGCGGTATATATGATCCAGATCAACGAAGATGTGTTAGACACCCACGAATATTTAGATCAGGTAAAACAGGAAGACAACGAAGATTTTGACGTAATGTATAATCAATATCGAAAGAAGTATGCATTACCCGATTAAAGGAGAAAAAATGGCACTGATATATATTGTGGAAGATGATGTGAACATCCGGGAGATAGAGAGCTTCGCGCTTAAAAATTCCGGGTATACGATAGAAGATTTCGCCTGTGCGAAGGATTTTTTCGCAAGGATACGGGACAAGGTTCCGGATCTGGTCTTGTTGGACATCATGCTTCCCGATGAGGACGGGCTTGAAATTGTGAAAAAACTCAGAAAGAAAGCGGAGACGCGCATGGTGCCGATCATCATGGTGACCGCAAAAACTTCTGAGATGGACAAGGTCAAGGGGCTCGATATCGGCGCCGATGATTATCTGACCAAACCGTTTGGCGTGATGGAGCTGATCTCAAGAACCAAAGCGCTGCTCAGACGGAGTCTTCATATGTCAGAGGAAAAACTGCTTTCGATCGGAGATATTTTTCTCGATGATGAAAAGCGCATGGTATATGTACATGATGTGCCGTGTGAGCTGACCTATAAGGAATTTGAACTTTTAAAGATGTTAATGCAAAACGCCGGGATCGTCATCCCGCGTGAGGAGATCATGGTTCATATCTGGGGAATGGACTACGAGGGTGAGTCCAGAACACTCGATATGCACATAAAGACCCTGCGTCAGAAACTCGGAGAATCCGGAAGCCGCATCAAGACGGTGCGCAACGTCGGATACCGGTTGGAGTAGTGCCATGAAAAAGAAGATCAATCTGCAGTTTTTGATCATGTCGGTCACAGCCATCATTCTGACGCTCGTCATTTCAACGTTAGTGAGTTATGAGGTGTTGAAGGACGAGGTGATGGAGGATCTGCATACCTATGCCAGGGTGTTGGTTGAGACGGGTGCTTTTTCAGACATGGATCATATTTCCTATAATGCAAAGGAAGACGGGCTTCGCGTGACGGTGATCGCGGAGGATGGAAGCGTCGAGTACGACAGCAATGCCAACGCCAGTGACATGGATAACCACGAGAAACGTCCAGAGATCGAGGCGGCGATCGAGAGCGGAGAGGGAAGCACGATCCGCAGATCCAGCACATTGGAGCGCAGCATGTTTTACTATGCGGTGCGTCTGGATAATGGAAATGTCCTGCGCGTGGCAAAGGAATCGGATAATGTGCTTAGCATTATGTCGTCTACATTTCCATTACTGCTTGGTCTGGCGGTCGTACTGTTCGCGGTGGGCGCACTGTTTTCCCATCTTTTGACCAAAAGTATCGTGGCACCGGTGGAACAGATGGCAAACGATATGGATCATCTTGAGTCGATCCGGGTCTACAAAGAGTTGCGTCCGTTCATCACCACAATTCAGAAGCAGCACGAAGATATCCGGAAAAACGCGGATATGCGGCAGGAGTTTACGGCGAATGTATCGCATGAGTTGAAAACGCCGCTCACATCGATCTCCGGGTATTCCGAACTGATCGAGAGCGGGATGGCAACGGATGAGGATGTTGTCCGCTTTGCAGGCGAGATCCACCAGAACGCGAACCGGCTTCTGACGCTGATCAATGATATCATCCGTTTATCCGAGTTAGACGTATCTACGCAGGAAGTGGTATATGAACAGCTGGATCTCTATGCGATGGCAGAAAAGTGTGTGGATATGCTTCAGGTCAACGCGGAAAACCATGATGTGACATTGCAGCTGTCCGGAAAGAGCGCGTATGTAAACGCAAACCGGGAAATGATGAATGAGTTGTTATACAATCTGTGCGATAACGCGATCCGTTACAATAAAAAGGGCGGAAGAGTGGATGTCTCGGTGGAGGAGACGGACACAGAAGTCGTTCTGTCGGTGAAGGACACCGGGATCGGAATCTCAAAAGAGCATCAGGAGCGTATCTTTGAGCGCTTTTACCGGGTAGACCGGAGCCGTTCCAAGCTGACCGGAGGAACGGGACTGGGGCTTGCGATCGTAAAACATATTGTGGCACAGCATCACGCAAATCTGGAACTTGAGAGCGAGAAAGATGCCGGAACACAGATCCGGGTACGGTTTCTTAAATAAATGTGAAATTTTGGAGGATGTGCAGTCTGCTTATGGACAGCACATCCTTTTTCGCTTATATTATAAAGGACGGAAAAAATGTGTCAGATATGAGGGAGGCATTATGAAAAAGAAGAGAATGTTTGCGGCAGGAATGTTTGCGATTATGATAGCACTGACCGCCGGATGTGGAAGCGCGCATGGCGGTCAGACCAATGGAAAAGGAACAATATCGTCCACGCAGAAAACGGCGGGGACAGAGGTAAAGGATGGCATGAAAAACGAATTGCAGCACTCTGCGCCATACAATTATCTGGCGATCGGAAATTCGGTCACGCACTGGGATGGAAAGCCGGAGGAGAGAAACAAGATCTGGTGGAGTGATTACGGCATGGCGGCGGACCGGCCGGAGAACGATTATGTGCATCTGGTGGCGGCGCATCTCAGTGAAAAAAGAAATCATGTGGAGTTTCAGTCGGTCTGCTTTCAGGACTGGGAGACCAACGAGGCAGGAGACAGGGACAGCTATCTGAAAGATCTGGATGATGTGCTCAGTGAAGATCTTGATCTGATCACGGTACAGCTGGGCGAGAACATTACGGAAGATACGCCGGTGACCGTAAAAGATTACACCAATCTGATCGATTATCTGAAAAAAGAGGCACCGGACGCGAAGATCATATTTTTAGGACAGATCCTGTGGAACAATGATGAGGTGCAAAGCATCAAGCAGCAGGCGGCGGCAGAGTACGGGATCCCGTTTATCAATCTGGATGATGTGCGCACCGGTGCGCAGTATCAGGCAGGCATGGGAACACAGGTACTTGGGGATGACGGAGAACTGCATGCGATCAACAATGAGGTCGTGGCAGCGCATCCGAATAACAGCGGGATGCAGGTGATCGCGGACCGGATCGATCAGACGGTGGATACCTGGCTGAATTAGAAAAAGAGGAAAAGTATGTCGTTACAGTTTATTTTTGGAAATTCGGGAAGCGGAAAATCGTCTTTCCTGTATCAGAAAGTGATCGAGGAGTCCATGGCGCATCCGATGGAAAATTACCTGATCCTGGTTCCGGAGCAGTTTACCATGCAGACACAAAAGGAATTGGTCAGTCTGCATCCGAAGCATGCGATCATGAATATCGATGTCCTCAGTTTTAACCGTCTGGCGTTTCGTGTGTTTGACGAACTTGGAAAAACAGATTTTGTCGTGCTTGAGGAGACCGGAAAAAATCTGGTCTTACGGAAAGTCGCGGGAGAAAAAAAGAAGGAGCTGCCGGTACTTGGTGCCAACTTAAAAAAGATGGGCTATATCAGTGAGGTAAAGTCATTGTTGTCCGAGTTCATGCAGTACAATGTCACCCCGGAAATGTTGGAAGAACTGACCGGAGAAGGAAAGACATCTTCTTTTTCCTATAAGATGCGTGATGTGCTTACCATGTACCGTGGCTTTCTGGATTATGTGGAAGGCACTTATATTACAGCGGAGGAAATATTGGATCTTCTGGCGGAGCTTGCGGATGATTCCGCTCTTTTACGTGGCAGTACGCTGGTATTTGACGGTTTCACTGGCTTTACCCCGAATCAGAACAAGCTGCTTACGGTGTTATTTCCACTGGTCAAAGATGTCCTTGTGACAGTCTCCATGGATGAGCGGGAGGATTTTTACGCGAAACCGCAGATGCAGGATCTGTTTTACATGAGCCGGAAGATGATAAGAAGCCTGATGGAGATCGCAAGGGAAACCGGTGTCTGTGTCAAAGAGCCGGTCGTTTTGGGCGGCGGAGAAAGTAAGCGCTACAAAAACGCGCCTGCGCTTTATCATTTGGAGCAGAATCTGTTCCGCAGAAAACAGACAGCCTATGAGAAAGAGCAGGATGCCATCCGCGTTTTCGCACTGCATGACGCACGGGAGGAACTGCGTTTTGCGGCGGGAGAGATCAGACGTCTGGTGCGGGAAGAACACTACCGCTACCGGGATTTCGCGATCGTATCCGGGGATGACGCGACCTATGGAAACTATGCGCCGCAGATCTTTGCGGAGTACGGGATACCGGTGTTTATGGATAATAAGAAAAACATCCTGTTTCATCCGTTTCCGGAGTTTATCCGGGCGGTGCTTGAGATCATAGAGCAGGATTTTTCCTATGAAAGTGTTTTCCGCTATTTCCGCACGGCGCTGACCGGGCTTGCGACAGAAAAAGTAGATCTTTTGGAAAATTATGTGCTTGCGACAGGAGTGCGTGGACATGCCGGCTGGGAGAAAAAGTGGGTGCGTCTGCCGAAAAACTGGGAGGAAGCGGTTTTAGAAGAAGTAAACGGCATGCGGGAGGTCTTTTTTGCGGACATCGAACCGTTATATCAGGTTTTCCGGGATCCGGCAGCGGATCTGCGGCAAAAGACCGTGGCACTTTATGAGTTTATCCGGGCGCATGAGATCGCGCAGAAGATGACTGCATACAAAAAGACATTTGAGGAAAACGGGGATGCCGCAACGGCGAAGGAGTATGAGCAGATTTACGGGATCGTCATGGATCTGTTGGAAAAGATGGTAGATCTCCTGGGAGAGGAACGTCTTTCCGTGCGTGAGTACCGGGAGATCCTGGATGCCGGATTTGAGGCGGCGAATGTCGGTGTGATCCCTCCGGGGTATGATCGTGTGGTCATCGGAGATATTGAGAGAACCAGACTGGAGCATATCCGTGTCCTGTTTTTTGTCGGAGTCAATGACGGTGTGATCCCGAAGGCGGATAACCACGGCGGAATCATTTCGGAGCTGGAGCGGGAAAGGCTGTTCGCGGAGCACATCGAACTTGCGCCGACAGCCAGAGAACGGGCGTTTATCCAGAAATTTTATCTGTATCTGAATATGACAAAACCATCCGAAAAACTGTATATCACCTATGCGAAGGTCAATATGGACGGGAAAGCACAGCGGCGTTCCTATCTGGTTGGGACGGTCAGCAAGCTGTTCCCCAAGCTTGCGGTGGAGGAGATAAAAAATGCATCCGATCTGCGGCTCGTGACGCCGGAGAGCAGTCTGAAGATCTTTCTGGACGGGCTTTCCGGGGTACGGGAAGGCACGATGGAGGAAGAGTGGAAAGCACTTTACGCATGGTATGCATCGAAGGAGAAGTGGGCAGGAAGAGTGGAAAAACTGCTGGACGCTGCCTTTTACTGTCATGCCAGCGAGCGGCTGACCAAAGACGCGGCAAGTGCGCTTTACGGAGCGGTTCTTACAAACAGCGTGACCAGACTGGAGCGTTTTGCGTCCTGTGCGTTTTCCCATTTTTTGAGTTACGGACTGGGACTTACGGAACGCAAGATCAGTGAATTTACGCCGCCGGATCTTGGAAATATACTGCATCAGGCGCTGGAAACCTATTCAAAAGCACTGGAAAAAAGCGAGTATGACTGGTTTAGCGTTCCCGATGCAGAGATGGAGCGGATGGCAGGACAGGCGCTTGAGGACGCGGTGGCAGCCATGCGAAACACCTCGCTTTACGATACCGCGAGGGATGCGTATATGGTAGAGCGGATGCATGCGCTTTTGAACCGTACGGTAAAAACGATCACTGAGCAGATCAAGCGAGGCAGCTTTCTGCCGGAAAATTATGAGGTCTCCTTTTCGTTTACCGAGGATCTGGACGCGGTCAATTTCGCGCTTGGCGAGAAGGAAAAGATGCGCTTAAAGGGCAGGATTGACCGGATGGATCTCTGGAAAAATGAGGATGATATCTATGTAAAGATCGTGGATTACAAATCAGGAGGAAGCACGCAGTTTGAGCTTCTGTCGATCTATCACGGACTTCAGCTGCAGTTAGTCGTGTATTTGAATGCGGGGCTGGAGCTGATACAGAAACGTTATCCGGGCAAAAAGGTGCTTCCGGGCGGGATCTTTTATTATCATATGGATGATCCGTATATTGATGTGTCAGAGGAACGATCGGAGGAGGAGATCTTTGAGGAGATCCTCGGAAAATTAAAGATGGACGGACTGGTCAACGCAAAGACCGAAGTGATCGATGCCATGGACCGGGATCTTACCGGGACATCGGTTGTCCTGCCGGTCGGAAGAAAAAAAGACGGTTCCTTAAAAGCAGGTTCCCATGCGGTGGGACAGGAGGAGTTTGGAGAACTGTCTGCGTTTGTGCATCATAAGATCGCGGAGCTCGGTACGGACATTCTCGCGGGAAACATTGATGCGGCGCCATACCGGCTGGACAAAAAGGAAGCCTGCGCGTTCTGTCCATACCATGGAGTGTGCGGATTTGATGAAAAAATGCCGGGATTTTCGTACCGCAATCTGAAAAAATTTGATTCCGATGAGGAGATCTTTGCGCAGATGAGAAAGGAGGAGTTTCATGGGCATGACGTGGACGGAGAGCCAGAAAAAGGTCATTGACCGAAGAGAGCGGAATATTCTGGTATCTGCGGCGGCAGGATCCGGAAAAACGGCGGTTCTGGTAGAACGTATTATACAAAAGATCACGCAGGATAAAGTGGATATCGACAAACTGCTCATTGTAACTTTTACCAATGCGGCGGCTGCCGAGATGCGGGAACGTATCCGGGACGCGATCGAAAAAAAGCTGGAAGAAGAACCGGAGGATACTCATTTACAGCGCCAGTTTACGCTGGTACACAATGCGCAGATCACAACGATTGACAGTTTTTGCCTGTATGTGATCCGGAACTACTTCTATAAGATCGACCTGGAACCGAATTTCAGGGTAGCAGACGAAGGGGAACTGTCACTTTTGCGGTCCGATGTTTTGGGCAAGCTGTTGGAAGCACATTATGCGGCGGGGGAAGAAGCGTTTCTTTCTTTTGTGGCAGGGTACGGAAGTGCCAAAAGCGATCAGGCGATCCAGGATATGATCTTAAAGATGTATACCTACGCGCAGAGTTATCCGTGGCCGGATGAGTGGCTCGTTTCCTGTGGACAGGCGTATGATCTTAAAGAGGAAGCGGATATGGAGCAGGCGGACTGGATGAAACAGTTTCTGGACTCGCTTGTGACTGCGGTATCAGACTGTGGATCGCAGATGCGGGAGGCACTTAACGTATGTGAGGAGCCGGATGGGCCTTATATGTATGCGGATGCGTTAAAAGAGGACATCCGGCGGCTGGACGCGATCAGAGAATCCGGGAGCTATGCGCGGTTCGGGGAGGAGATAAACGCGTACGCGAAGGCATTTCCAAAGCTTGCGGCGGCACGGAAATTTGAGGGAAGCGTTGAAAAAAAAGAGCTCGTGCAGAATATCCGGAACGCGATGAAAAAAGAGATCAAGGATATGCGCGACAAATTCTTTTTTAAGGAGCCGGAGGAGATCTTCCTCGATATGAAAAAGACGGCACCCGCAGTAAAGATGCTGGTCGCACTCACTGAGGAATTCGCATCATGCTTCGCGGCGGAGAAAAAGAGAAAGAATCTGGTAGATTTCTCGGACATGGAACATTTTGCGTTAAAGATCCTGGTGGATCAGACAACCAAAGAGCCGACGGAGACTGCGGATGAGTTCGCGGCGCTGTTTGATGAGATCATGATCGATGAGTATCAGGACAGTAACTATGTGCAGGAGACACTGCTTCGCGCGGTCTCAAAAGAACGGTTTGGACAGAATAACCTTTTTATGGTGGGGGATGTAAAGCAGAGTATTTATCGTTTCCGCCTGGCGAGACCGGAGCTTTTCATGGAAAAATTCGACACCTATGCCGCAGGAACGCCGGGATGTGAGCGCATCGATCTGCAAAAGAACTTCCGAAGCAGAGATGAAGTGCTTTCCGGGGTCAATGATATTTTTTATAAGATCATGTGCAGAGACCTTGGCAATGTGGTGTATGACGAAAACGCGGCGCTTTATCCGGGAGCGGATTATCCGGAAGATATGGATCCTGCAATGTTTGCGATGGAGGTACTTGTGGCGGATGAAAGTGGCGCGGAGGAGATGGAACGCGTGGAACTTGAAGCGCGTATGATCGCGTCGCGCATCCATGAAATGCGAAAAGAAGGCCAGACGGTGACGGATAAGGAAAGCGGGGAGCTCCGTCCGATGGAGTACCGCGATATTGTCATCCTGCTGCGCAGTGTTTCCGGGATGGCGGATACCTTTGTAAAGGTTCTGTTAGAGGAAGGGATCCCTGCGTTTACCACATCGCGCACCGGTTATTTTTCTACGGTGGAGATCCAGACCGTCTTAAATATGCTGCGCGTGATCGACAATCCGATGCAGGATATTCCGCTCGCAGCAGTGCTGTATTCACCAGTCGGCGGCTTTTCGGGAGAAGACCTTGCAAAGATAAGGGCGGTTTCCGGGGAGAAGACCTTTTATGAGAGCATACTGACGTATGATACGATGCCGGAAGAGGAAACAGATCAAAAACTGCGGGAGCGGCTGCGCGGTTTCCTTGCAAAACTGGAGACTTTCCGGAAAAGAGTACCGTATACACCGGTGCATGAACTGATCACCGAACTGCTTGAAGAAACCGGTTATCTTTCCTATATCACCGCACTGCCGGCGGGAGAGCAGAAGTGCGCGAATGTGCAGATGCTGATCGAGCAGGCGATCCATTATGAGGATACGAGCTATAAAGGTCTGTTCCATTTTGTTCGCTATATCGAAAAACTGCGCAAATATGATGTGGATTACGGTGAGGCGGATATCATCAATGAAAATGAGAATGCGGTGCGGATCATGAGTATCCATAAGAGCAAAGGTCTGGAATTTCCGGTGGTATTTGCGGCAGGCATGGGTAAGACGTTCAACACGCAGGACACAAGGAGCAGGCTGATTCTGCATCCTGAGCTTGGGATCGGCTTGGACTGTATGGATACCGTGCGCCGGACAAAGACACCGACACTGTTAAAGCGCACATTGGCAAGACAGACGGAGGAGGAAAACCTCGGAGAGGAGCTGCGTGTTCTTTATGTGGCACTCACCCGTGCGAAGGAGAAACTGATCCTCTGCGGCTGTCTGAAGGATGTGGAGAAGAAATTCGGGGAATACAGACAGAATGCGGATACGGAACATCCGGTAAGTTTTCTTGCGCGCAGCAGTGCGCACTGCTATTTTGACTGGGTGCTCCCGGCGCTGTATTCCTATCCTGAGAAATATGAAATACGCGTGTTCGGGGAGACGGACGCGCGCGCGGGACACCTGAAGAAGGCGGTACGGACCCTGCTCACGAAAGAGCAGGTCAAAAGAACGGTTCAAACGGCAGATAAAGAGCTGTTAGAAAAGATCGAAGAACGGCTGTCGTTTGCTTATCCGTTTGAGGCGGAAAAAGATATTAAGACCAAAGTGTCCGTGTCGGAGATCAAGCATCAGCGGATGCAGTTTGAACCGGAGGAAATGGAGACGGTGCAATGGTATGCCGAAGAGGAGACCGAGGAGATTGTACCGGATTTTATTGAAAAGAGAGACCGGGTAAACCGTGGGGCGTTGCGCGGAAGCGCGATGCATCTGGTCATGCAGTGTCTGCCGTTTGCCGGTTCGCCGTCTGACGGGAACAAAAAGCAGATGTACGCATGGATCGCGGAAGAACTGGAAAAGCTGAAAAAGGCGGGAAGACTGGATGAGACGATGTATGAGCTGGTGCGTATCCCGATGATCGTGGATTTCTTCGCATCCTCGCTTGGAAAGCGGATGGTACAGGCGGATCAGCGGGAAGAACTGCGGAAGGAAAAGGCGTTTGTGCTTGGTATCCCGGCGGGAGAGATCTGGGATTGCGACAGCAGGGAACTGGTTCTGGTGCAGGGAATCGTGGACGCGTTCTTCTATGAGGACGGAGATATCATCTTGATGGATTATAAGACCGATTCGGTAGAAAAGCCAGAACAGCTGATCCAGAGATATCAGGCGCAGCTGGATCTCTATGCGAGAGCACTGGAGGAGGCCACCGGGAAAAAGGTCCGTGAGAAGATCATCTACTCGTTCCATTTAAAAAAAGAGATCATTTTGCCATAAGAAGAAGGAGAAAAGAGATACATGAAGATCATACTTGCGAGTGCGTCACCGAGACGCAGGGAGTTATTGGATCAGATCGGAGTCTGCTTTGCCGTGCAGCCGGCATGTGGTGAGGAAAAGATCACAAGCGCTGATCCGAAAAAAGTAGTGGAGGAGCTTTCCGCGCAGAAAGCGGCGGAAGTGGCAGACACACAAAAAGAGGGCGACTGGCTTGTGATCGGCGCGGATACGGTCGTTTCCTGTAAGGGACAGATCCTCGGGAAACCGGGGAGCGAGGAGAACGCGTTTCGCATGCTGTCCATGCTCGAGGGAAATACGCATGAGGTGTATACCGGTGTGACCCTGTGCTGGTCGTGTGCGGGGAAAAAGGAGAAGCTCACCTTTGCGGAGAAAACAGAGGTCACCATGTATCCGATGACGGAAACAGAGATCCGGGCGTATATCCGGACAGGAGAACCGATGGATAAGGCAGGCGCGTATGGAATACAGGGAAAATGCGCTGCTTTTATAAAGGAAATATCCGGGGATTACAACAATGTGGTAGGACTTCCGGTTGCCCGTATCTACCAGGAATTACTGCAAAATGGCATTGATATTTTGCACGTTTCATAATATGATATAATCGTTGTGTAAAACGCGAAAACAAGGAAAAGGAGAGATCATATGAAATTTGATAAAGCATGTCTCACTTATTTTCTGGAACATCAAAATCAGCTGTTTCCCGATGAAGTGGCAGAGACCATGGAAGAGGCGGATGCGTTCTTAGAGGGCTGCATGGCAGTGGTCTGTAAAAACAAGAATGAAGTGAAAAAATATTTTGAAGAGAGCGGAGCGGATATCGCCGGCATGAGCCAGGATGAGATTTTAAGCGCGCAGGAAGTTTTTGCGATCGGTGACGGAAGATACCTGATCGTAGAAGCATAACGGGCAATGCAGAGCGGAAAAGAGGAATAAAATTGAATCAATATGATGTGATAATTATAGGTGCAGGTCCTTCCGGGATCTTCTGCGCTTATGAGCTGATACATAAAAGACCGGAGATGAAGGTGCTGATCATTGAGAAAGGACGCAGAATAGAAAACAGACAATGTCCAAAGCGTAAGACAAAGGTCTGTGTGGGATGCAAGCCATGTTCGATCACGACCGGATTTGCCGGCGCGGGCGCTTTTTCCGATGGAAAGCTGTCCCTTTCCCCGGATGTCGGCGGAAATCTGCCGGATATCTTAGGATACGATGAAACGGTAAAGCTGATTCACGAATCGGATGAAATCTATCTCAAATTTGGCGCTGACACGAATATTTACGGTGTGGACAAGGAAAAAGAGATCCGTGAGATCCGCAGAAAAGCGATCAATGCCAATTTAAAGCTGATCGAATGTCCGATCCGCCATCTGGGTACGGAGGAAGGATACAAGATCTACGCGAGACTCCAGAAAGATCTGCTGGATCATGGTGTGGAGATCCTCTTTGATACGATGATCGAGGATATCCTGATCGAGGAGGAACAGGCAAAAGGTGTTGTGACAGAAAAAGGAGAGACGTATTTCGCGGATGAGATCGTTTCTGCGGTCGGCCGCGAGGGTGCGGACTGGTTCAGCCACATCTGTAAACAGCACGGCATAGAGACGGAAGTCGGCACGGTGGATATCGGTGTCCGCGTCGAAGTCCGCGATGAAGTCATGGACTTTTTAAATAAAAACCTGTATGAGGCAAAACTCGTCTACCACACACCGACCTTTGATGATAAAGTGCGGACCTTCTGTACGAATCCGTCCGGAGAAGTGGCGACAGAGTATTACGATGGCGGACTTGCGGTCGTAAACGGACACGCGTATAAATCCATGGATATGAAGACGAATAACACCAACTTTGCACTGCTCGTATCCAAAAATTTTACGAAGCCGTTTAAGACACCGATCGAATATGGCAAGCAGATCGCGCAGCTTTCCAATATGCTGTGTGACGGCAAGATCATGGTACAGACGTTTGGAGATTTCAGACGTGGAAGAAGGACGACGGAGGAGCGCCTCTGCAGGAACAATCTGATCCCTACCTTAAAGGACGCAGTGCCGGGAGATCTCTCGTTAGTACTGCCACACCGTATCATGGTGGATATTGCGGAGATGATCGAGGCACTGGATAAGGTGACACCTGGTATTGCCAGCGATGAGACGCTGTTATATGGTGTGGAGGTCAAATTCTACTCCAATAAAGTTGTGGTGAACAGGGAATTTGAGACAAATGTAAAGGGACTGCGTGCCATGGGAGACGGTGCATCAGTTACCAGAGGACTGCAGCAGGCATCAGCAAACGGACTGAGCGTTGCGAGAAGTATCATAAACAAGTCTAAGGCAGAATAAGGAAAATTTGGGATAAACAACATGAAAATACGAACGAAGAAACTAATGTTGATACCGGTGCTTTGCGCATCGCTGTTATGCGGCGGATGTGAGGTCGCCGGACGAAAGGTCATATTTACGACAGGGCTCGGCAATAAGGATGTGTTCCGGATCGGAGAGACCGTATGCACCCTGCCGGAGGCCAAGGTGTATCTGTGTAATTATCAGAACATTTATGGATCGGTATATGGACTGAACCTCTGGGAACAGGCATCCAGCAAGAAACAGCTGGATTCGTATGTGAAGGAGATGACGATTTCCGAGCTGGCGCGTATCACCTGCATGGATCAGCTCGCAGAAGAGCAGGATATATCGCTCAGCGAGGAGGAGCAGAGGAAAGCGGCGGAGGCAGCGAAAGCGTACTTTTCTTCCTTAAGTAAGGATGAGATTGCCTATATGGATGTGACGGAAGAGACGATTGAGACGCTGTATCAAAATTATGCGCTGGCGGATAAGCTTTACGCGACATTGACAGAGGGCGTGAACGAAGAAGTCAGTGATGATGAAGCGCGGATCATACATGCGATGCAGATCGTAGTAAAAGACAAAGAAAACGCGGATGCCGTTACCGCGCGGCTGGCGGCAGGTGAGGATTTTACTTCGCTTGCGAGTGATTACAATGAAGGGCAGGATATTGAGGTGACGTTCGGACGCGGAGATGTGCCGGAAGAGGTAGAAAAAGTGGCATTCTCGATGGAGGACGGCGAGGTATCCTCCTGTATTGAGACCGACCAGGGCTATTATTTTATCAAATGTGTAAACAAATATGATGAGGAGCTGACGCAGGAAAACAAGGTTAAGATCGCGCAGGAGCGTGAGAAGACAGCGTTTAATGATGCGTATGACGCGTTTGTGAAAGAGCAGGATTCCATGTTGAATGAAAAACTCTGGGATGAAACAAAGATCGTGACGGATGGATCGATCACAACAAACAGTTTTTTTGCTGTCTACGCACAGTACTGTAAATAAAAAGAAAAGGAAAAGAGCCGGTCAGGCGCTTTTCCTTTTCTTTTTGATTGCTTGATATTATTTTGCAAGCAGCATCATGATCTGGTTGCTCCGTGCAACAAATTTGGTCATTGCATCCGGTGAGAGCGGATGATTGCTTAAAACAGCGAGATCATAGAGCTGTTCACAGAACATCGGAACATGTTCCGAATCTTTGTGCTCCAAGATGTATTTTACAAGGTCGTTTCCGGTGTTTAAGGTGAGTGTCGCGTCAGCGGCAAACATGGAAGCGTCCATACCGCCCATACCACCGGCAGCGTACATTTTCATCATATCCTGCATACGTCTTCCCTCCTCAGAGAGTGTGAGGATAGAGGAGATATCAGCGTTTTTCAGCTTCTCAACCTTGATATTTAACTTGTCATTGCCAAGTGCCTTGTGGAAAGTCTCAGTCAGGCTGTCAGCAGCAGCTTTTAAATCCTCTTCCGGGACATCTTCCTTTAAGGATTCGGTTACGTCCGCATCGATACGCATGAACTTATACTGGTCATTTCTGCGTTCAAGCTGGGAGATGAAAGAAGTATCAATGTTGTGGTTTAAGATCACCGCATCCATGTTCTGCTCTTTGAAGAGTTTGATGTACTGTCCCTGCTGTGCCTCATCCGTGACATAGTAGACAACTTTGCGTTCATCTTTTTCTTCTGCGGCATCCGCTGCCTTGTCATCGGAAGAAGCAGTATCTGAAGCGGCATCTGTATTTTCGTCTGCGTTCTTTTCTTCTTCCTTCTTTAATAATTCCGGAAGTGTGAGATATTTGTGATCCAGGTTCTTAAAGAGGATCGCGTCGTTCATCTTATCGCAGAACTTTTCGTCTTTTAAGCAGCCGAATTTGATGAACGGGCTGATGTCATCCCAGTATTTCTCGTAGGATTCCTTGTCAGTCTTGCACATGCCGGTCAGCTTGTCAGCAACTTTCTTGGTGATGTAATCGGAGATCTTCTTTACAAAGCCATCGTTCTGCAGCGCGCTTCTCGATACATTGAGCGGAAGATCCGGGCAGTCGATCACACCTTTTAAGAGCATCAGGAATTCCGGAATGACTTCCTTGATATTGTCTGCGATAAATACCTGATTGTTGTACAGCTTGATGGTTCCTTCAATGGAATCGTACTCGGTATTGATCTTAGGGAAGTACAAAATACCTTTCAGATTGAACGGATAGTCCATGTTGAGGTGGATCCAGAATAACGGCTCCTTGTAATCCATAAATACCTTGCGGTAGAATGCTTTGTATTCCTCATCGGTACAGTCCTTTGGATTTTTGGCCCACAGCGGATTGGTATCATTGAGCGGAACCGGACGTTTTAAAATCTTTAATTTCTCGGTGCGCGGAGAAACTTCAACGACTTCTTTTTCTCCGTTCTCATTTTCTTTTTCTTCGGTTTTTGCTTCTTCCACAACAGTCTCAATGACAGTATCGGTATCAAGCTTGTCTGCCGGGTCGATCGTCTCATATTCCGGTTCGGCATTTGCCTTGGTCAGATAGATTTCGGTCGGCATGAAAGAGCAGTACTTTTCAATGATCTCTCTTGCACGGTATTCGTTGGCAAATTCCAGACAGTCTTCGTTTAAGAAGAGTGTGATCTCGGTACCAACGGTGTCTTTGGTGCCGTCTGTGATATCGTAATCGGAACCGCCGTCGCAGGTCCAGTGAACCGGAGTGGAACCTTCTTTATAAGATAAGGTGTCGATGGAAACTTCATCCGCTACCATAAAAGCAGAGTAGAAGCCAAGTCCGAAATGACCGATGATCTGATCGTCATTTGCCTTGTCCTTGTATTTTTCGATGAAGTCAGTAGCACCGGAAAATGCGATCTGACAGATATATTCTTCGACTTCGTCCGCGGTCATACCAAGACCGTTATCGATGAATTTCAAAGTCTTTGCATCCGGATCTACGATAACCTCGATCTTTGGTCTGTAATCCTTCGGAAGCTCGTATTCACCCATCATTTCAAGCTTTTTCAATTTGGTAATGGCGTCACAGCCGTTACTGATCAGCTCGCGGTAGAAAATGTCATGGTCGGAATAGAGCCATTTCTTGATGATCGGAAAAAGATTATCGCTGTCGATTGAAAGACTTCCATGTTTGTTACTCATAAATACAACACTCCTTTATAAATCATGATCGGATGACGGAAACCCGTCTCGTATACAAAAGATAAGTTAAAATCTACAAGTAAAATATTATAACTCGTCTGCGCAAAAGTCAATAGAAAATTAGCACTCTTTCAAAATGAGTGCTAATAAAAATGGAGAACCCCAGATAAAATAAGGGATTCTCCATTTATTAAATTCTTATAAACTCATAAGGTGCGGATCAGACCTATGCTTCCTTTGAGAGATTTTTGTTCGCGGTGGAAAGCATCAGCTTGATTCGGTTGAGCTGGTTTACTTCGCTGGCACCCGGGTCATAATCGATCGCAACGATGTTGGACAGCGGATACTCGTGGCGCAGCTTCTTAATAACACCTTTTCCTACGATATGGTTCGGCAGGCAGGCAAATGGCTGCGTACAAACGATGTTGTTCGTTCCGGTGTGGATCAGCTCTAACATCTCGCCGGTGAGGAACCATCCTTCGCCGGTCTGGTTTCCGTGGGAAACGATCTCGTCCGCGTATTTCGCGAGGGTTTCAATGTGCGCAGGCGGATCAAAGTGTTTGCTCTTTTCAAATTCGTCTCTGGCAGCGCTTCTTAACCATTCAAAGAACTTGATGCCCATGTTGGATGTAAACTGCGATTTGCGGCTCATGCCCAGGTTTTCTGCCTTGAAATTCTGGTTGTAGAAGCAGTAGAGCAGGAAGTCTGTAAGATCCGGTACAACAGCCTCAGCACCTTCCGCCTCTAAGAGGTCAACCAGATAATTGTTTGCGGCAGGAAGGAATTTTACCAGGATCTCGCCGACGACACCGACGCGCGGCTTTTTGATGTCGAGCATCGGCAGATTGTCAAAGTCGCGGATGATATCGCGGCACATCTGCTTATATTTCTTGTGTGACAGGATCTTATCCTGTGTGACAAAGGCAATGACCTTTTTCTTCCATTTCTCATGCATGGCATTGGCGGAACCCTTTACTGCCTCGTACGGTCTGGTGCGGTACAGACAGCGCATAAAGATGTCGCCGAATTCCAGCGCGTAAAGACCATGCTGGATCAGAGCCGGAGTAAATTTAAAGCCGGGGTTCTTTTCCAGTCCGCTTAAATTGATGGAAATGACCGGAATATCCGGGTAACCGGCTTTTTCCAGCGCACGGCGGATAAAACCGATGTAATTGCTGGCACGGCATCCGCCACCGGTCTGGGAAATAAGGACAGCCGTCTTTGTCATGTCATACTTGCCGGACATGACGGCATCCATGATCTGGCCTACGACCATCAGGGACGGATAGCAGGCATCGTTATTTACGAATTTCAGTCCTGCGTTGATCGCCGTCCGGTTGTCATTGTCAAGAACGACCAGATTGTAACCGGCAGCGCGGAAAGCCGGCTGTAGCAGCTCAAAATGGATCGGAGACATCTGCGGGCAGAGGATCGTATAATCTTTGCGCATTTCCTTGGTAAAGACGGTCCGGTTGTAGTTTGCCGGAACGATCTTGCGGTTTTTGTCTGTATTACGCATTTCACGCACGCGGATCGCGGCGAGTAAGGAGCGTACACGGATACGCGCGGCACCGAGATTGTTTACCTCATCGATCTTTAAGCAGGTGTAGATCTTGCCGGATTTGGTCAAAATGTCGCTCACACAGTCCGTTGTTACGGCGTCGAGACCGCAGCCGAAAGAGTTTAACTGGATCAGATCCAGGTTGTCGGTCGTCTTTACATAGTTGGCAGCGGCGTAGAGTCTTGAGTGGTACATCCACTGATCCATAACGATAAGCGGACGTTCCACTTTTGCCAGATGCGCAACGGAATCCTCGGTCAGCACTGCAAGACCGTAGGAGTTGATCAGTTCCGGGATACCGTGGTTGATCTCCGGGTCCACATGGTAAGGACGTCCGGCGAGGACGATACCGCGTTTGCCGGTCTTCTTTAAGTAGGCGATGACTTCTTCGCCCTTTTTCTTCATTTCCTCTCTGGTATTGGAAAGTTCCTGCCATGCGGCATCCGCGGCAGCGTGCACTTCCGATGCCGGAATGTCAAATTCCTCTTTAAAGATCTCTTCGAGACGTTTGGAGAGAACCTTTTTATTTGTGAAAGACATAAACGGATTTAAGAACCGCACCTGTCCGGATGTGATCTCGTCCACGTTATTTTTGATGTTTTCCGCGTAGGAGGTTACGATCGGGCAGTTGTAGTGGTTGTTGGAATCCGGAAATTCGTTCCGCTCATATGGAATACACGGATAAAAAATGCAGTCAATCCCCTGATGGATCAGCCAGGAAACGTGGCCGTGCGCCAGTTTCGCCGGATAACATTCCGATTCACTCGGGATCGATTCGATGCCAAGCTCGTAAATGGAACGTGTGGACTGCGGGGAGAGCACTACCTTAAATTTCAGGGCTTTAAAGAAGGTAGCCCAGAACGGGTAGTTTTCGTACATATTTAATACTCTCGGGATACCGATGGCTCCACGCACCGCTTCCGCATCGGAGAGCGGTTCATAGTCAAAGATCCGTTTGTTTTTGTATTCAAACAGGTTCGGGATATTTTCGCTGCTCTTTGCCTTGCCCAGTCCGCGTTCACAGCGGTTACCGGTAATATAGCGGCGGTTGCCCGAAAACAGGTTGATCGTTAAAAGACAGTGGTTCGTACATCCCTGGCAGCGGGTCAGCTTTGTATCAAAGGTCAGCTTGTTGATATCATTGATGCCAAGCATAGTGGAAGTATAGTCTTTGGTGTGACGTTCTCTGGCGATCAAAGCGGCACCGAACGCACCCATGATACCTGCAATATCCGGTCTGGTTGCCTTGCAGCCGGAAATCTTTTCAAAGCTGCGCAAAACAGCATCATTATAGAAAGTACCACCCTGTACAACGATATTTTTTCCGAGTTCGCTCGGATCAGAAAGCTTGATAACCTTAAACAGTGCATTCTTGATGACGGAGTAGGCAAGTCCGGCGGAAATATCCGCAACGGAAGCGCCTTCCTTCTGCGCCTGTTTTACCTTGGAATTCATAAATA
Source organism: Lachnospiraceae bacterium (assembly GCA_902363825.1). Lineage (GTDB taxonomy): Bacteria > Bacillota > Clostridia > Lachnospirales > Lachnospiraceae > Roseburia_D > Roseburia_D yibonii. The sequence goes on along the minus strand of CABJBK010000010.1, from coordinate 79,564 downwards.
CCGTACAGCGTGTTCCGAGATCGATCGGATTTTTCGCAAACAGGGCTTCCTTCGCGAAGTCCTGTACCGAGAAGTTAAGGGATTTTGCAAAGGTCTCGATGAAGGAACCGCAGCCGGAGGAGCAGGCTTCGTTCAACTGGACGCTGTCTACGGTCTGATTCTTGATCTTGATGCATTTCATATCCTGACCACCGATGTCGAGGATACAGTCAACCTCCGGATCAAAGAATGCAGCGGCATAGTAGTGGGAAACGGTTTCAACCTCTCCCTCATCCAGCATTAAGGCAGCTTTGATCAGAGCCTCGCCGTAACCGGTAGAACAGGAGTGCACGATATGCGCGTCCGCAGGAAGAAGACGGTAGATCTCCTTGATCGAACGGATACAGGTCGCGAGCGGGCTTCCGTTGTTGTTGCTGTAAAAAGAGTAGAGCAGGGAGCCGTCCTCGCCTACCAGCGCGACTTTGGTCGTGGTAGAGCCGGCATCGATACCGAGATAACAGTCGCCCTTGTAGGACGCGATATCACCGGTCGTGACATGGTTGTTGCTATGACGGTCTAAAAATGCATCGTACTCTGCCTGATCTTTAAAGAGAGGCTCCATACGTTCCACTTCAAATTCCATATGAATGTCGGATGAGAGCTTTTCAAGAAGCTCGTCCGTTGTAGTCGTAACTTCGGATTTATAGTTTAAGGCAGATCCGATCGCAGCGAAAAGATGGGAATTTTCCGGTGTGATCGCATGCTCGTCATCCAGCTTTAATGTGCGGATGAAAGTGGCCTTTAATTCTGAGAGAAAGTGAAGTGGACCGCCGAGAAAAGCAACGTGTCCGCGGATCGGTTTTCCACAGGCAAGACCACTGATGGTCTGGTTGACGACAGCCTGGAAGATGGAAGCGGAGAGATCCTCTCTGGTCGCACCTTCGTTGATGAGCGGCTGGATATCTGTCTTCGCAAATACACCACAGCGTGCAGCGATCGGGTAGATCGCCTTGTAATTTTTGGCATACTCATTCAGACCAGGGGCATCGGTCTGTAAAAGGGAAGCCATCTGGTCAATAAAAGAGCCGGTACCACCGGCACAGATTCCATTCATACGTTGTTCTACGTTACCGCCTTCAAAATAGATGATCTTGGCATCCTCACCGCCAAGTTCGATGGCGACGTCCGTCTGCGGCGCATAGTGCTGCAGAGCGGTAGAAACAGAGATAACCTCCTGGACAAACGGAATACCCAGATGCTTTGCGAGGGTAAGTCCGCCGGAACCGGTGATCATCGGAGAGAGCGCGATATTGCCGAGGGTCTGGTGCATTTTTTCCACCAGTGACTTCAACGTCTCACGGATATTCGCGAAATGTCTCTCGTAATCTGAAAATAAAAGTTCATCTTTTTCATTTAAGACTGCAACTTTTACGGTAGTAGAACCAATGTCTATACCAAGCTTGTGCAAGTTATTGTTTTCCATAAATATCACCTGTTATTTCATATTATATATATACATCACTGTAAATTGAACAAGGTACATTATACGACAGGAAAATACAAAAAACAACGAGGAAAAATTAATTTTAGAAATAGTTTATATTTTCCCTGATTTTCCGGTAAAAAGGGAACAAAATGCCCAAAACAGAATAAGATAAAGGGAAAGAAATCGGGAGTAAGGATCATGGATCAGGGAGCAAATATGGTGCATAACCGGTATATGACGGCGAACTGCACCGGAATCATTCACGTAGTAAAAGAAGGAGATACTTTATATAAAATCGGGAAAATGCATGGAGTCAGTGTCTCGGCACTCATGTATGCCAACCCTTATGTAAATATCTATAATCTGCAGGTGGGGGATGAACTCTGTGTTCCTGTATACAATATGTCATGGAACGGCGGAAAAGAACCACGGACCGGAGCAAATGCAGGACAGCCGCAGAACATGCAGAGCGGAGGAACTATGCAGCAGCCGCAGAACATGCAGAGCGGAGAAACTATGCAGCAGCCGCAGAACATGCAGGGAGGAGGGACTATGCAGCGACCGCAGTCCCGGGTGATGGCGGAAGAAGCGGTGGAAGAACAGGAGTCTCCGGAAATTATGCGTATGCAGGGAAGCAGACTGGAATATGAGATCATGGATGACAGTGAATTGTAAAGAATTATAAAGTTTTTATGAAGAAACAGTGCATTCATTGACAAAAGTTTTCCCGAACCATATAATGAGAAAAAGGCTGGCAGTTGCTGCGGATGGCGGCAGCTGCTTTCTTAATCAAATCAAGAAAAATGGAGTGAGAAATATGGATTTTCTGAATAAAATGGAACGGAAGTTTGGCAGATACGCGATTCCGAACCTGATCATATATCTGATCGGAGCGTACTGCATCGGATTTTTCTTACAGTATTTAAGCCCGACGCTTTTGGGATATCTGAATATGCAGCCGTACTATGTACTGCACGGACAGATCTGGCGGATCATCACCTGGATCTTCCAGCCGACGGACAGCAATGTGTTTTTCCTGATCATCATGATGTTGTTTTATTTTCAGCTTGGCCGGATATTGGAGAATACCTGGGGAACCTTCCGGTTTAATGTTTATATTTTCGGAGGCATTCTGCTGACCGTTGTCGGCAGTCTTCTCATGTACGGTGTGATCTATCTGATCTTCGGACAGGCATCCGCTTATATGGCAAGCAGCCTGATGGGCGGCATCATCAGCACGACTTACATCAATATGTCGATCTTTCTGGCATTTGCGGCAATGTATCCGGACATGCAGGTGATGTTATACTTTATCATTCCGATCAAGATGAAATGGATGGCATGGGTATATCTGGCGTTTATCGGCTATGATCTGATCCGTACCTTTGCCAGTATCCATGCGGTGCTTGGAACGGCAATGGCATGGTGGGTGACGATCATCATGTTAGTGACGATCCTCTTATCCCTGTTAAACTTCCTGATCTTTTATCTTTCTACCAAAAACCTGCAGCGTTACACGCCGCATGAGGTACACCGGCGCAGGGCATACCGGGCAAGTACCGGGGAGAGCAGACGCGGGGCAAAGATCTCGAAGCACAAATGCGCGATCTGCGGCAGAACAGAACTGGATGATCCGAATCTGGAGTTCCGTTTCTGTTCCAAATGTGAAGGAAATTACGAATATTGTCAGGATCATCTGTTTACGCATAAACATGTACACAGAAGTTAAAGGAGCAGATACAGGCGGTTCCCGGGCAGGGAGCTGCCTGTTTTGCTATAACGGCGGAAAAGCGGCAGAGGAAAGTGCATTCCGTCTCTGTTTACAGATGGCGCCCGGACTGATAAAATAGAGAGCAGGTAAAAAGAAAGAGAGAGGGAAGAACATGAAAAGAAAACAGGCAGGGATCTTACTTCTGATTACGGGAATGCTTATCGGCTGCGCGGGATGTGGACAGAAGACAGAGCCGGCAGCGGAAACGACAGAAGCGGTGATCCGGGAAACAGAAACCGGTGTGGAATTAGAAACGGAGACGGAGGCAGTGGAGATGCCGGAAGAAATGACGGAGGAGACCGCAGGCACTGAAATTCCGGAAGAAACGGAAACAATGGAAAGTACGGAGGCTCAGGGAAATCCGGCGGCAGAGGAGACAGAAGAGACTGAGACCCAGGCGGCGGAAGAACAGCCGCAGAGCGAGGAGACAGCGGACGCGCAGCAGAGTACCGCAGGAAAGCTGGTCGTGATCGATGCGGGACATCAGGCAAAGGGCAATAATGAAAAAGAGCCGGTCGGACCCGGGGCATCGGAGATGAAAGCAAAAGTCGCCGGTGGAACGACAGGGACGACCACAGGAATGACGGAGTATGAGCTGAATCTTGAAGTGGCATTAAAATTACAGACGGAGCTGGAAGGACGGGGCTATCGCGTTATCATGGTGCGCACGTCCAATGATGTAAACATCAGCAACAGCGAGCGTGCGGCAGTAGCAAACAATGCGGGAGCGGACGCGTTTGTGCGCATACACGCGAACGGTTCGGAAAACGCGGATGCGAACGGGGCGATGACGATCTGCCAGACATCCTCCAATCCGTACAATGCTTCCCTTTATACAAAGAGCAAAAGTCTTTCCTCCCATGTGTTGGATGCGCTGGTGGCATCGACCGGATGCAAAAAGGAGTATGTCTGGGAGACAGATTCGATGAGCGGGATCAACTGGTGCCAGGTTCCGGTTACGATCGTCGAGATGGGATATATGACCAATCCGGCAGAGGATACGCGTATGGCGACAGCGGATTATCAGGCGAAGATCGCGGCCGGGATCGCGAATGGAATAGACGCTTATTTCGCGGAAAATAATTAGAAGATTTTAGCAGTTATCAGTTGCTTTTCAAAATTATTTTCCTTATAATAAGAATATTGTGATAGAGTAAGTTTAGCAGGAGGAAGATACAATGGAAAACGAAACAGTTTCCAGAAATTTCATTGAACAGATCATTGATAAAGATTTAGAAGAGGGTCACTGTAAGACCGTTCATACTAGATTCCCGCCGGAGCCAAACGGCTACCTTCATATCGGACATGCGAAGTCCATCCTTTTAAATTACGGACTGGCGCAGGAATACGGCGGAAAATTTAACATGCGTTTTGACGATACGAATCCGACCAAGGAAAAAAACGAATTCGTGGAAGCGATCAAGGAAGACATCAAATGGCTCGGCGCGGACTGGGAGGACAGACTGTTTTTCGCATCCGATTATTTCGACCAGATGTACGAGTGCGCGGTAAAGCTGATCCGCAAGGGCAAGGCGTATGTGTCAGACCTGACTGCGGATGAGATCCGTGAGTACCGTGGTACACTGACAGAGCCTGGAAAAGAAGACCCGTCGGTGGGACGGAGCGTGGAAGAGAACCTTGCGCTGTTTGAGGATATGAAAAACGGAAAATTCGAAGACGGAACGAAAGTACTTCGCGCAAGGATCGATATGTCATCCCCGAATATCAACATGCGTGATCCGGTCATCTACCGTGTTGCGCATATGACACATCACAGAACCGGAGACAAGTGGTGTATCTATCCGATGTATGATTTCGCACATCCGATCGAAGATGCGATCGAGGGGATCACACATTCCATCTGTACCCTGGAATTTGAGGATCACAGACCGCTTTATGACTGGGTGGTACGCGAACTGGAATTTGAAAATCCGCCAAAACAGATCGAGTTTGCAAAACTGTATTTAAAAAATGTGGTTACCGGAAAGCGCTACATCAAAAAACTGGTAGAAGAGGGGATCGTAGACGGATGGGATGACCCGCGTCTGGTTTCGATCGCCGCACTGCGCAGAAGAGGTTTTACCCCGGAATCCATCAAGCAGTTTGTGGAACTCTGCGGTATTTCAAAGGCAAATTCCGTGACGGATTACGCGATGCTCGAATACTGCATCCGTGAAGATCTGAAATTAAAGCGTGCCCGTATGATGGCGGTGCTTGATCCAATCAAAGTCATCATCGACAATTATCCGGAGGGACAGGTCGAAGAACTGACCGTAGTCAATAACATGGAAAACGAAGCACTCGGAACACACACGGTTCCGTTCTGCCGCGAACTTTATATTGACAGAGAAGATTTTATGGAAGATCCGCCCAAAAAATATTTCCGCATGTTCCCTGGAAATGAGGTGCGTCTGATGCAGGCGTATTTCGTAAAATGTGTGGATTATAAAAAGGATGAAAACGGAAAAGTGGTTGAGATCCACTGTACCTATGATCCGGCATCCAAGGGTGGAAACAGCCCGGATGGCAGAAAAGTAAAGGGAACGATCCACTGGGTTCCGGCTCCGTATGCAAAAAAAGCAGAGATCCGTTTGTATGAAAATATTGTCGACGAAGAGCTTGGGGTGTATAATGAGGACGGAAGTTTGAATTTAAACCCGAATTCGCTGACGATTTTAAAAGAATGTTATGTAGAACCGGCACTGGCAGACGCGAAAGCTTATGACAGTTTTCAGTTTGTACGTCAGGGATATTTCTGCGTGGACGCAAAGGATTCAAAAGAGGATGCGCTCGTATTTAACCGTATCGTTTCCCTCAAGAGTTCTTATAAGCTGCCGACACAGACAAAATAGAGATTTGGAGGGAACGGGAAGATGAACTTATTTTCAGGTTTGGAAAAATTTGGTTTAAAAACAGATGGAGAGATGGATCTCTTCGCAGATGAAGAAAAGAAAAAAGGAGCAGGCGGAGAAGTGTCAAAGGAAGCGGAAGTGCCGACCGAGGACAGCTTCTTACTTGCAAAAGCAGTGCGCTGCGCGGTTTGTGACAAGGTATTTAAGCGTAAGATGGTAAAGAACGGACGTGTAAAGCGCGAGGAGCCGGATCGTGACCTTCGCCCGCGTTTTCAGTATATCGATACTTTAAAATACAATGTGACTTCCTGCCCGTTCTGCGGCTATACGGCACTCAACAATTATTTTGAGCATCTTCCTGCCGGACAGGTAAAACTGGTAAAGGAAAAGATCTGCGAGAATTACAAGGCAGAACCGCAGAAGGAAGAAAGCGAGACCGCGCCGTATGATTATGACACCGCAGTTGCAATGCACAAGCTTTCCCTGTTCAATGCGATCGCGAAAAAAGGAAAGACCAGTGAGAAAGCGTACAACTGTCTGGTGATCTCCTGGCTGCTCCGCGCACAGAAGGAAAGCCTTACCGAGGATACACCGGAAAACAAGGCAAAAAAAGCTGCGTGCGCACAGGAAGAGGAAGCATTTTACAAACAGGCGTATGAAGGCTTTATGAAAGCGGTTGCTACAGAGATGTTCCCGATGTGCGGCATGGATCAGAGTACGGTGGATTACTTACTTGCATGCATGGCGTTCCACTTTAAACAGTATGATGTGGCATCCAAATGCCTTGCGAATGTCATCACTTCTGCTTCTGCCAACCGCAAGATCAAGGACAAGGCACTTGATATGAAAGAGAAAGTAGTAGCAGCAATCCATAAGGATAAATCCGTAAAATAAAAAGACAGGTGTTCCCATGATCGAGATAATGATGGAGTTAAAACCCGATGGGAAGCGAGCACTGTATGAACAGATTTATGAATACATAAGAAATGAGATAGCAGACGGTAAGATTTCTCAGGGAGAAAAATTACCGTCTACTCGTTTATTGGCGGGAAATCTCTCGGTGAGCCGCAGTACGGTAGAACTTGCGTACGAACAGCTCGTGTCAGAGGGATATGTGGAGACGCGGCCGTGCAGCGGTTATTATGTCTGCGATATTATGGATATTTATAAAGCTGGAAGCAGTGAGGAAGCGGAACCCGTTGCGGTGGAAGAAAAAAAAGAATATCGTTACGATTTTTCCCCTTATATGGTGGATCTAAAATACTTTCCCTACAATGCGTGGCGGAAGATAAATAAAAATGTTCTCTTAGAGGAAGAAAAGCTGTTCCGGGCAGGAAATGCGTCCGGAGAGGAAGCACTGCGCCGGGAGGTGACCCGTTACCTGCACCAGGCGAGGGGGGTCAACTGTGAGCCGGGACAGGTGGTGATCGGTGCCGGAAATGAGTACCTTCTGCTTTTGCTTGCGCAGATCTTAGGAACGGATCAGAAGGTTGTCATGGAAAATCCGACCTATCTGCAGGCATACCGCACGTTTTGCAATATGCATTACACGGTGTTTGGCGTTCCGATGGATAAAGACGGGATCTCGTTTCAGGAAGTGCAGAAGCATGAGCCGGATATCGTTTATACCATGCCGTCACACCAGTATCCGCTCGGTATCGTTATGCCGTTAAAGCGCAGGATGGAATTGCTCGGCTGGGCGGCGGCGCATCCCGAACGCTATATCATAGAAGACGATCATGACAGTGAATTCCGGTATAAGGGAAAGCCGATCCCGTCTTTGCAGGGAAATGACAAGACGGGAAGTGTGATCTACCTTGGAACCTTTTCCAAAAGTATCGCGCCGGCGCTTCGAATCAGTTACATGGTACTGCCAAAACGTCTGTTAAAAAAATATCATGAGAACTGTGGATTTTACGCGTCAACGGTTGCAAAGGTACAGCAGGAAGTTCTGGCGCGCTTTATGCGGGAAGGATATTTTGAACGGCATTTGAACCGGATGCGTGGAATATACAGAGCCAAACATGACCGAATGAGCCAGGAATTAAAAAAGCAGACTTGGGTACATAAGATTTACGGGGACAATGCGGGATTGCATTTTCTGGTAGAGGTTGAGACGAAGGCATCGGAGGAAGAACTGGTCGAGACCGGGAAAGCGCATGGCATCCGTCTGTACGGACTTTCCGCAAATTATATCGGAAAGAGGGAAGGACGGGGATGGCCGACGCTTTTGATCGGATATGGCAGTCTGCCGGAGGACGAGATGAAAGAGAGCGTCAGGTGTATTACGGATGTGATAAAACAGATCGAAGAAAAAAATAAAAAAATATAAAAATCTGGAACCTTTCCGGAAGGAAAGGGGTATTATATTCAGATTGCGAAAAAAGAGGCAGTCAATTAAGAAAAAGTGAGGAATGAAAAGAAAAGTAGTAGGATTTATGCTGATGGCAATGATGGTAGTGTCTATGGGAACTACCGTATCGGCGGCAGAGACACAGGACAGAGGAGCGGAACTGATCCAGATGGAGGAAGAGGCACAGGAACTGGACGGATTTACCGGACAGGCATATGTGGACTTAAATACGCTCGGTGTCAATACACAGACGGTAAATCCGGGCGGAACCTTTACGGTGGGATGCTCAGCACCCAATGCAGTGGATGTCGTATTCTATTACAGTTATACAGGGGCAGACGGTTCAGATGTTTGACGGCTATAATGAGGATTCCTATCTATGGAATACAGCTGTGATACCGGAGATTGGACAGGCAGATCTTTCCTGCTGTAATGTTTCTGTAGGCGGCGCGGCAGTTTCACCGAGCACACCGGCATCCGGCGGACGTGTAGTCCCGCATTATAATATGCTGGAAAAAGGCGGCAAGTGGGATGGACAGCATTATGTATTGAACGGCAAGACGATCACAGATGCGTTCTTCTTTGATGGAAATTATACTTATTACTTACAGGCAGACGGACATCTGCTGGGATATTATCAGTAAAAACTGTAGTTGACAGTCAGGACAGGTATCCTTAAAATAGTATTTGCAGTACTATATGCAAATCAAAAAAGGAGAACAGGGAGAATGAGAAAAAAATTGTTATGCATGCTGTTGGCATCCACAATGCTTTGCGCAGCCGGAACGACAGTATATGCAGCAGAACAGCCGGCTGCCCAGGCGCAGGCGGAAGTTACAGACGCATCCGGGGATGAAGCGGATGCAGCAGTAGCAGAGGAAGCGGAAATATTAGAAACAGAGGAAGATCTTGACGGGGCATCCAGCACGACAGCAGGTCAGGGAACCATCGATCTGTCTTCGATCAGTATGAGCGCGAATACGGCAAATCCCGGGGATGCGATCACCATCACCTGTAAGACTGCCAACACAGCAAGACTGCATTTTTACTATATTTACCATACGAAAGACGGTGTGGAGAAGAAATTCCAGACACATACCGGTACCTGGGATGCAAAAAACGGAAATACATCCACATACGATTCCTCTACCGGTGTCTGGACGATCAAAATGACGATCCCGTCCGATGCAACCGCAGAGACATGGAAACTGTACGCGATCCAGATGCTGGACACACAGACGGAAGCGAAGTATTCCTATGTAAAAGATGCATCAACAAAGACAAGCTGGCCGACAGCGGATCTGTCAAAATGGAATATTACGGTAGGCAATGGCGGCGGACGTCAGGTTCCGTTCTACAGCATAAAAGACAATGGTGGAACATGGAATGGCAATACTTATGTATTAAACGGAAAAACAGTGACAGACGCGTTTTTCTTTGACGGAAGCTATACTTATTATTTACAGGCAGACGGAACGCCGATGGCGGATCGTCTGACCTATCATCCGGACGGAATCCATATCATTTATCTGGATGTCTATGGACATGAAGTGTTTACAAACTTCCAGTACAGCGAAAGTGTAGGCTACACCTGCTATTTTGATTCCAACGGATATCTGTACAAAGATCAGATCACTTTTATGAACGATCATCCGTATTATCTGAATGCAAATGGCAAGATGGAAGACGGAGGCTGGTTCCAGTTCGCAAACGGACAGGACTATGGCTGTGCAAACTGGGATGGAACACTGGTCAACAACGGATGGGGCTATGATCCTTACGGAAGAGTCGTATTTTATCAGTGGAATGGTATGGTAGCAAGAGGACTGATCTCCGATGGCGTTTATTACTATAACATGGATGAAACGGACGGACATTACCTGGGACAGTTCCCGGTTCAGTAATTGCTGTACCTGTCAGCGATCAGGTAGATTTGATTCATTAAAAAAGTTCCCGCAGAACATTCTGCAGGAACTTTTTTTAATGACGATATGCCGGATATTTATTTCTTATTTGTTTTGTCAAGCTCTAACATCTTCATGGCACGAACTTTTAACGGAAGTCCGAATAAGGTGATAAAGCCTTCTGCGTCGTGGTGGTCGTACAGATCTCCGGTTGTGAAGCTTGCGAGAGATTCACTGTATAAAGAATACGGAGAAGTAGTGCCGGCTTTGATGATATTTCCTTTGTAAAGTTTGAATTTTACTTCACCGGTCACATATTTCTGTGTGGATTCTACGAATGCCTGAACTGCCTCGCGCAGCGGAGTGAACCATTTTCCTTCGTAAACGAGCTGAGCCATCTTGTTGCCCATATCTTTTTTCGCGTTCATGGTATCACGGTCAAGAACGAGTTCTTCGAGCTGTCTGTGTGCTTCCATCAGGATCGTTCCGCCAGGAGTTTCATAGACACCACGGGATTTCATGCCGACAACACGGTTTTCCACGATGTCGATGATGCCGATTCCGTGTTTGCCGCCGAGTGTGTTAAGTTCACGGATGATGTCGGAAACTTTCATCTTTTTGCCGTTTACGGAAGTCGGAACACCGGCTTCAAAGGTCATGGTCACATATTCGCCTTCATCCGGAGCTTTTTCCGGGGAAACACCAAGAACCAGAAGATGATCGTAGTTTGGCTCTAAGGACGGATCCTCAAGCTCAAGACCTTCATGGCTGATGTGCCACAGGTTACGGTCACGGCTGTAGCTGGAATCTGCGGAGAACGGAAGATCGATGCCATGTGCCTTGCAGTATGCGATCTCATCTTCACGGGACTGCATGTTCCATTTGTCATTTCTCCAGGGAGCGATGATCTTTACATCCGGAGCAAGTGCCTTGATCGCAAGCTCGAAACGGATCTGGTCATTTCCTTTTCCGGTAGCGCCGTGGCAGATCGCAACTGCGCCTTCTTTTCTGGCAATCTCTACTAATTTTTTTGCGATGCCAGGACGTGCCATGGAAGTACCGAGCAGATATTTGTTTTCGTATACAGCGTCTGCCTGTACACATGGAACGATGTAGTCATCACAGAACTCATCTACAATATCTTCAATATATAATTTGGAAGCACCGGATAATTTTGCTCTTTCTTCCAGTCCGTCCAGTTCTTCGCCCTGTCCGCAGTCTACGCAGCAGCAGATGACGTCGTAATCGTAATTTTCTTTTAACCACGGGATGATCGCCGTGGTATCCAATCCGCCTGAATAGGCTAATACAACTTTTTCTTTCATTTTTATTCATCCTTTCGTTGGTTTTTCATACCGTTAGCAATAATATACCCCATAATCTGTAAAAAAGCAAGCGAAAAAATATACACACATTATAAATAAAAATTCATAAAAGACTTGCATAAAAACAGAAATGAATGTATAATTATGCAATATCAAAAAGAGTACATGAAAAATCACGGAAACAGGGTAGAAGAATAAGGAATTTGTGCTAAAATAGAAAAGAATGGTTTTTTATGAAACATATGACAGGAGGAAGTTTGATATGGTAAAAGTCGGAATTATAGGAGCAACCGGATATGCGGGAGGCGAACTGGTCAGAATCCTTTTAAGACATAGAGATGTAGAAATAAAATGGTACGGTTCAAGAAGTTATATCGATAAAAAATATGCGGAAGTATATCAGAACATGTTCGAACTGGTAGAAGACAAATGTCTGGATGACAATATCGAAAAGCTCGCGGACGCGGTGGATGTGATCTTTACAGCGACACCGCAGGGCTATCTGGCAGGCATCCTCACAGAGGAGATATTAAATAAGGTAAAGATCATCGACCTGAGCGCGGATTACCGGATCAAAGATGTTTCGGTTTATGAGAAATGGTATAAGTTAGAGCACAAGAGTCCACAGTTTATTGAAGAGGCAGTCTATGGACTGTGTGAGGTCAACAGGGATCAGGTGAAAAAAGCAAGACTGGTAGCAAATCCGGGCTGCTATACGACCTGCTCGATCTTAACGGCATATCCGCTTGTGAAGGAAGGGCTGATCGATCCGAATACGCTGATCATCGACGCAAAGAGCGGTACTTCCGGAGCCGGCAGAGGCGCAAAGGTGCCGAATCTGTACTGTGAGGTCAATGAAAATATGAAAGCATACGGTGTTACAACGCACAGACATACGCCGGAGATCGAAGAGCAGTTAGGCTATGCGGCGGGCAAAAATATTACGGTTACATTTACCCCGCATCTTGCACCGATGAACCGTGGCATACTTGCGACAGAGTACGCGTCTCTGGTGCCAAAGGCGGATGGAACGATGCCGACAGCAGAGGATCTGCGCGCTGCCTATGAAAAATATTATAAGAAAGAAAAATTTGTCCGAGTTCTGCCGGATGGTGTCTGCCCGGAGACGAAATGGGTCGAAGGCAGCAACTATGTGGATGTGAATTTCAAAGTAGACGAAAGAACCGGACGCGTGGTCATGATGGGAGCGCTTGATAATCTGGTCAAGGGAGCAGCCGGACAGGCAGTACAGAACATGAATCTGCTGTTTGGATTTGATGAGGCAGAAGGTATCGATCTGGTACCGATGTTCCCGTAAAAAAATAAAAAGATAAAGAGGTCTTATAACATGGGAGAACCGCAGTTTGAGATCCGGGAAATGACGATCGATGATTTCCCGGAGGTACATAAATTATGGATGACGATCAAGGGATTTGGGATCCGTACGATCGATGATTCCAAAGAAGGTGTGGAACGTTTTATCAAAAGAAACCCGACGACAAGTATCGTGGCAGAGGCAGACGGAAAGATCGTGGGATCGATCCTCTGCGGACATGACGGAAGAAGAGGATGCTTCTATCATGTCTGTGTGGCGGAAGCGTACCGGAAGCACGGGATCGGAAAGACGATGGCAGTGGCAGCGATGCGTGCACTCAAGGCAGAAAAGATCAATAAAGTCTGCCTGATCGCGTTTAAGGATAATGAGATCGGAAACTGCTTCTGGAAGAGTGTGGGCTGGACGTTCCGTGAGGATTTGAATTATTACGATTTTACATTGAATGAGGAAAATATCACCAATTTTAACAAGTAGAAGGGAGCTTTATCATATGAAGCAGATCAGTGGCGGAGTTACCGCAGCAAAAGGATTTTGCGCTGCATCTACGGCAGCAGGGATCAAATATAAAGACAGAAAAGATATGGCGCTTATTTTTTCAAAGACACCGTGTAAGGCGGCGGGTACCTTTACAACCAATATCGTAAAGGCAGCGCCGGTCAAGTGGGATCAGAAGATCGTGGCGGAGAGCGCGTGCGCACATGCGGTTGTGGTGAATGCCGGGATCGCAAACGCCTGTACCGGACAGGAAGGCATGGATTACTGCAGCCAGACCGCGGATCATGCGGCAGAGCTATTGAAAATTCCGGCGGACAGCGTGTTAGTGGCATCTACCGGGGTGATCGGAATGCAGCTTCCGATGGAATGCATCAAAGACGGCGTGTCCGCAATGGTCCCGGAACTTTCGGATGCAAACGAAGCGGGACACCAGGCTTCCCTTGCGATCATGACGACCGATACACATGAAAAAGAAGTGGCAGTTGAGATTGAGCTGGGCGGAAAGACCGTTACGATCGGCGGCATGTGCAAAGGCTCCGGAATGATCCATCCGAATATGTGTACGATGTTGAGTTTTGTGACCACAGACGTGGCGATCACAAAAGAACTGCTGCAGGAAGCGCTGAGCGAGAATGTAAAAGATACCTATAACATGATCTCGGTGGACGGCGATACTTCGACAAATGATACCTGTCTGCTTCTTGCAAACGGGGAAGCGGGAAATGCTGAGATTTCGGAGAAAAACGAGGATTACCGCAAATTCACGGAGGCATTAAATTTTGTCAACACCACACTGGCAAAGCAGATGGCAGGAGACGGAGAGGGCGCGACCGCGCTCTTTGAAGTGAAAGTCATTCATGCGAAGGACAAAGAGCAGGCAAAAGTGCTTAGCAAATCGGTTATTACATCGAATCTTACCAAGGCGGCAATCTACGGACATGACGCGAACTGGGGCAGGATCCTCTGCGCAATGGGCTACTCCGGCGCGGTATTCGATCCGGAAAAAGTCGATCTGTATTTTAGCAGCAAAAACGGTGAGATCAAGATCATTGAAAACGGTGTGGCTCTGGATTATTCCGAGGAAGAGGCGACAAAGATCCTCTCCGCAGAGGCAGTGACCGCAACGGCAGATATCAAAATGGGCGACGCGTCCGCGACAGCATGGGGCTGTGATCTGACTTATGATTATGTCAAGATCAATGCGGATTACCGTTCTTAAAAAGCGGGTCGGAACGACAGCAGACAGAAACACAGAAAAATAAGGGGAACAGATAACAACGGAGGATGTAAAGTTGGAAGAAAAGAATATGAAAGAAATCATGGAAAAAGCGGAAGTCCTGATCGAGGCACTGCCGTATATCCAGCGGTTCAACCGGAAGATCATTGTAGTAAAATATGGCGGAAGTGCCATGGTGGATGAAGAATTAAAAAAGAATGTCATTCAGGACGTGACACTTTTAAAGTTAGTTGGATTTAAGCCGATCATCGTTCACGGCGGCGGCAAGGAGATCAGCAAATGGGTCGGCAAGGTCGGCATGGAACCGGAATTTGTCAACGGACTCAGAAAGACCGATGCGGCAACGATGGAGATCGCGGAGATGGTACTTGGCAAGGTCAATAAGTCTCTGGTGCAGATGGTAGAATCCTTAGGGGTCAATGCGATCGGTATCAGCGGCAAGGACGGCGGACTGTTAAAGGTAGACAAAAAGCTTTCAAACGGACAGGACATCGGATTTGTCGGAGACGTAAAGGAAGTCAATCCGAAGATCCTCTATGATCTGCTGGAGAAAGATTTCCTTCCGATCGTATGCCCGGTCGGTATGGATGATGAATTCAATACCTATAACATCAATGCGGATGACGCGGCATGTGCGATCGCAAGAGCGGTAAAAGCAGAAAAACTGGCATTTCTTACCGATATTGAGGGTGTATACAAAGATCCGGAGGATAAGGATACCCTGATCTCGGAGCTTCCGGTTTCCGATGCGCGCAAGCTGATCGAGGACGGCTACATCGGCGGCGGTATGCTTCCAAAGTTAAACAACTGTATCGATGCCATCGAAAACGGAGTATCCAGAGTGCATATTTTAGACGGACGTATTGCGCACTGTCTGCTGCTTGAAATCTTTACAAACAGAGGAATCGGAACAGCCATTTTAGGAGATAAGGAGACGAAATTCTATCATGAGTAAACAGGGATATATTGACGAAGCGGAAAAAGAACTGTTACATACCTATAATCGTTATCAGATCGTGCTGGATAAGGGCGAGGGCGTGTACCTCTATGACACGGACGGAAAAAAATATCTTGATTTTGCAGCCGGGATCGCGGTGCAGGCGTTCGGTTACGGAAAGAAGGAATATAATGACGCGTTAAAGGCACAGATCGACAAGCTGATGCATACTTCAAATCTCTACTATAATGTGCCGATCATCCATGCGGCAGAGCGTGTGTTAAAGGCATCCGGCATGGATCGAGTGTTCTTTACCAACAGCGGCGCGGAGGCGATCGAGGGAGCTATCAAATCCGCAAAAAAATATGCTTATACAAGAGATGGTCATGCGGGTCATGAGATCATTGCGATGGAACATTCTTTCCACGGAAGAACGATCGGAGCACTGTCTGTGACCGGAAACGCGCACTACAGAGAGCCGTTTGAGCCGTTGATGCCGGGCGTAAAATATGCGACATTTAATGACCTTTCCAGCGTGGAAGCACAGATCAATGAAAATACCTGCGCGATCCTTTTTGAGACGATCCAGGGTGAGGGCGGAATCTATCCGGCAACAGAAGAGTTTATGAAAGGTGTGCGCAAACTCTGCGATGAGCATGACATCCTTCTGATCTTAGACGAGATCCAGTGCGGTATGGCACGCAGCGGTGAGATGTTCGCATGGCAGCATTACGGGGTGAAACCGGATATCATGACGAGCGCGAAGGCGCTTGGTTGTGGTGTGCCGGTCGGAGCGTTTTTAATGACAGAGCGTGTTGCCGAGAAGTCTCTGGTACCTGGAGACCACGGAACAACTTACGGTGGAAATCCTTTTGTCGGTGCGGCAGTTGATAAGGTGCTCGAACTCATGGAAAAAGAGCATCTGACCGAGCATGTAAAGGAGATCGCGCCATATCTGGAAAAACGCCTGGATGAACTTGTGGAAAAATATGACTTTTTAACGGCACGCCGTGGAATGGGACTGATGCAGGGAATCGTCTGCGAAAAACCGGTCGGACAGGTGTCTGCAAAGGCGCTGGAAGAGGGACTGATCCTTATTACGGCAGGAAGCGATGTACTTCGTATCGTACCGCCGCTCATTATTGAAAAAGAACATGTCGATGAGATGGTGGAAAAACTGGAGAAGGTTTTTCAGAAGATGAAATAAAAAAAACAGATGAGAAGAGAGAAATAGGATGGAAAAACAGAATAAGAAACTGCTTTCTGTAACCGTGCTTTTGATCTGCCTTGCCGGTATGGCGGGCATTGCGGTGGCGGACGGGGAAAAGGCGTCCGCACCGCAGGAAGAAAAAGAGACGGCGGAGTATGAACAGGCACAGCCGGAACTTACGTTATGGTATACGGACGATAGCATGACCGGTTATCTGTATGACTGTGCGAAAAAGTATTATGAAGAGAGCGGCATTGCGGTAGATGTGGTCTTAAAGGACAGTCTGGGATTTGTGGAGAGTATTTACCAGACCTCAATGGATGACGCGGGATATCCCGACATCTACATGATTCAGAATGATTCTCTTGGAAAAGCGTACTTATATGGACTGGCGGCAGAAAATGAAGATGCAGATGTGTTTCGCGCGGATGACGCGGGAAATGCAGTGACTGCATCTTCTTGTGGTGGAAAAATGTATGCATACCCGCTTACTTTCCACACACCGGTTTTTGTATACCGTTCCGATGTCTTTGCCACGGCACCGGCAAGCGTGGAACAGATTTTTGCGATGGCGCAGAATGACGAACTCGGTCTGATCGCCGGAAATCTGATCGAGTGGAATGTGGCGGATGAATTTTATGATTTCTCGTTTGTCGGGGAAAGCTTTTCGTTTGACGAAAACGATATGGGAAAGCTTTCCGTGACGACAGACGAAGCGCGTTACGCAGAGGAACTTGCCTTTTTCGGCGGACTGACGGAGACCATCGATCTGGACACGGAAACGATGACAAGAAAACAGGTGCTGGATGATTTTAATTCCGGTGCCACACTCTCCGCGATCATTGATTCCTGGGATCTTGGAGCGGTAAATGGTGATACCTGTCAGGTGGCGGCACTGCCTGCCATGAATGACACGCTTTCTATGCGCGGCGGTTCCTACACAGAACTTCTTGTGGTCAATGCGTTTACGGAAAAAGAAAAAAAGGCGGCGGATTTCGCGTCTTATGTTACGATGGAGGCAATGGGAGATTTTGAAGCGCAGACGGGGCATATCCCGGTAAAGGGAAGCGTGATCACCGATGAAACGAGCCGTATCATTTATAATGCATATGAGAATTCGGTATCGATTCCAAATACGATGGATGTGGAAGATTTTCTGCGGGAACTGAAAAACAGGATGACAGCGGTCTGGAATGGAGCGCCGGTTTAGGAATATTTAAGAAACATGTACTTGTCATAACGGCAAAATTTCGTTAGAATATAGGATAGTCGGACATTGAGGAACTCTTTCATAAATAAGATTATGAAGGAGCAATGTTTATGCAAACAAAAGAGTGCAGAAGAAAAAAGAAAACGGTCTGGATCGTAATCTCGCTGTGGCTGATGGTGATCACCGGATGCGGAAAAACAGAGAAAGTATATCTCTCCACGGAGAAAGAAACAGAAGCGGCAGAGCGCGTGGAACAAAGCGTGGGGCAGGATACCGAGCAGGAGAAAGCGGAGCAGGATACAGAATGCGCCGTGTATGTATGCGGTGCGGTTGTCACACCGGGAGTCTATGTGCTTCCTGGCGGGAGCCGGATCTGTGAGGCGGTCGCGGCGGCAGGCGGTATGCAGGAAAACGCGGCATACGAGAGCCTGAATCAGGCGGAAGAGATACACGACGGACAGATGATCGTTGTTCTGACGGAAGAAGAAATGCAGAATGAGCAGGTACAGAAAGATGACACGCAAAAGAGCGATACGGCAGACGGGCGTGTTGATCTCAACACTGCGACAAAGACACAGCTTATGACGCTGCCCGGGATCGGAGAAACGAAAGCGGACAGTATCATTGCATACCGGGAGAAAAACGGCGGTTTTTCTTCGATAGAAGATATCAAAAAAATAGAGGGCATCAAAGAAGGTGTCTTTTCAAAAATCAAAGACAGTATCGCAGTCAACTGAGGTGGGAAAATGGCGAAGAAAGTTCTTGTAGTAGATGACGAAAAATTGATCGTAAAGGGAATACGGTTCAGTCTGGAACAGGACGGAATGGAAGTGGAATGTGCGTATGACGGTGAGGAAGCGCTAAAGCTGGCAACGGAGAATCAGTATGATATGATCCTTCTGGACATCATGCTCCCCAAGATGGATGGGTTTGAGGTGTGCCAGCAGATCCGGGGATTCTCGGATGTACCGATCGTAATGCTGACCGCAAAGGGAGACGATATGGATAAGATCCTCGGACTGGATTACGGTGCCGATGACTATATCACAAAACCGTTTAATATCCTTGAGGTCAAGGCGCGTATCAAGGCGATCATGCGCAGAACATCCGGAAAGCGCGAAAAGGAAGAAGCGGTAAAAGTCATAGAAAGCGGAGACCTGAAATTAGACGGTGAGAGCAGACGGCTTTTTATCCTTGGAAAAGAGATCAATCTGACCGCAAAAGAGTTCGATCTTTTAGAGCTGCTTGTGATGAATCCGGGCAAAGTGTACAGCAGAGAAAATCTTTTGAACATTGTCTGGGGATATGAGTATCCGGGCGATGTGCGAACGGTGGACGTGCATGTGCGCAGACTGCGTGAAAAGATTGAAAAAAATCCGAGTGAACCGAAATATGTACACACCAAATGGGGCGTAGGCTATTATTATCAGGGATAATGGCAGAGGAACCAGAAGATGACGAAGAAAAAGATTGTGACATTTTTTAAAAGCCTGAAGTTCCGGCTTATCATACTGTTTCTGCTTTTTGGCATTCTGCCGGGGATCCTGCTTCGGGCGGGAATGCTTCAGGCCTATGAAAAAAAGGCGGTTTCCAACCGGAGCATTGATATTTTAAGTCAGGCAAAGATTTTGGCGAACCGCGTGGTGGCAGACGATTATCTGCACAACAGTACATCGGAAGTGATCAATGCGCAGTTAGACCAGCTTTCTACGATCTATGACGGCAGAGTGATCCTGATCGATGATACGTTCCGGATCGTGAAGGATACCTATGGATTGGATCAGGATAAGACGATCATTTCCGAGGAAGTCATGCAGAGTTTTTACGGAAAGGAAATGTCGAACTACGATTCGGAAAACCGTTATATCGAGATGACGATCCCGCTTACGGATGTCGGGACCAAGGATGTGGTCGGTGTGATGCTTGTAAGTGTGTCAACGGACAGCATTCTTTCCAACCTGGATTATTTAAAGACCAGTATTCTGACGATACAGGTGATCAGCGCGCTGGTGATCCTTGCGGTAGCGGTATTTCTGGCAGGGCGTCTGACCAGACCGTTTTTTAAGATATCAAAATCCATCGAGGAGATCCAGACCGGATATGGCAGCAGTGACCTCAAAGTGGATGATTTTTCGGAAACGCAGGAGATATCGACCAAGTTTAACGAACTGACTGCGCGGATGAAGGTGCTTGACGATTCCAGACAGGAGTTCGTATCCAATGTCTCCCATGAATTAAAGACACCGCTGACTTCGATGAAAGTACTTGCGGATTCATTAAACGGGCAGGAAGATGTGCCGATCGAGCTGTATCGGGAATTTATGCAGGATATCGGTGGTGAGATTGAGCGGGAGACCAAGATCATCAATGATCTGCTTTCGCTGGTCAAAATGGATAAATCGGCGGCAGATTTAAACATATCCCAGGTCAATATGAATGAGCTCTTGGAGCAGATCTTAAAGCGGCTGCGTCCGATCGCGGAGAAGCAGCATGTGGATCTGGTGCTTGAGAGTTTCCGGCCGGTAACTGCCGAGGTCGATGAGGTCAAGATCACACTTGCGATCACCAATCTTATTGAAAACGGGATCAAGTATAATAAACCGGACGGATGGGTACATGTATCACTCAATGCGGATCATCAGTTCTGTTATTTGAAGGTATCGGATTCCGGGATCGGAATTCCGGAGGAATCCTTAGAACATATTTACGAACGTTTTTACCGGGTGGATAAATCCCATTCGAGAGAGATCGGTGGAACAGGACTGGGACTTGCGATCACGCGGAATGCGATCCTGATGCACCGTGGAGCGATCAAAGTATTCAGTACGGTCGGAGAGGGAACGATCTTTAATGTCAGACTTCCGTTAAATTACATTGCATAAAGGGAGAAAAATGTGAAAAAGACAGGATTATTGTTTTTGCTCTTTCTTCTCTTACTCTGCGGATGCGGCAGAAAAGGAGAGAACGCGGAGCAGCAGAACGGTTATCAGATCTATTATATCAATAAAGACGGAACCAAGATTGTAGGACGGGACTATGAAATGCAGGCGCAGGACAGTGAAGGGCAGATGAGGGAACTGATTGCCGCGCTGCAGGAGGATACCGGGGCAGTCGATGTCAAACGGACGATACCGGCGGATGTGACGGTGACAGAGTATGAGTTGTCCGGGGAGCAGCTGTCGATCGGATTTGATGGAAATTATCTGCATATGGATGCCATGACGGAGGTCTTGTGCAGGGCGGCGGTAGTCCGCACGGTGACACAGTTAAAGGATATTTCCTGCGTGTCTTTTTATGTGGATGGGGCACCGCTCACCGATAAAAACGGAAATGTAGTCGGAGTCATGACCAATGACAGTTTTGTGGAAAATCCGGGTGAGCAGATCAATTCCATCCAGGAAGCAACGATCACGCTGTATTTTGCGAATATGGCGGGAGACGGTCTTGTGCGTGAAACACAGAAAGTGCATTACAGCAGCAATATTTCCATGGAGAAACTGGTCGTGGAGCGGCTGCTTGAGGGCCCGCTTGAGGAGGGAGAGCAGTCTGCGATCCCGCAGGGAACCAAGTTAGTCAGTGTTTCCACAGTGGATGGTGTCTGCTATGTCAATTTTGATGAGGGATTTCTGAATCAGAATTATGAGATCAAAGAACCGGTGGTCATCTATTCGATCGTGGATTCCCTTTCGGAACTTTCTTACGTCAGTAAAGTGCAGATAGCGGTAAACGGAGATACCAAGGGAAAGTACCGGGATGATTACGCGTTTGATACGCTGTACGACCGGAATCTGGATTATCTCACCGGAGAGAAGGAGGAGGAGACCGAAACTGAATAGACGGCCATTGTGTCAGGCGGCGGCAGGCTTTGTATTTGGAGTGGGCTATATGCTTACAAAAGAAAAATACATCCTGCTTGCGGCAGGGATCCTGTCTGTGATGGCTTCTTTTGAACTGATCCGAAAACGGCGGTTTGCCCGCATGCTGATCCAGGGTGGCGCGTTTCTTGCGATGCTTCTTACCGGTATGCGGGTGACAGACAGAGAGCTTACCAAAATAGCGGCGTATCAGGCGTATATCGGGGAAAAGCAGCCTGTGGCGTGTCAGGGCAGGATCTACAGAAAAGAAGTAACAGACGATCAGACAGTCCTCTATCTGAAAGATTGTATCTTTCAGGTGAAATCAGTCAATTATTCTTGTAATCATATCTTAGTATATTTCGACACCGGTCAGTATCCGATCGGGAAAACCATTGTAGTAAAAGGCGTGCTGTATCCGCTCTCGGAGGCGCGCAATGAAGGAAATTTTAATGAAAAGGCCTATTACCGGGCAAAGCAGATTGATTTTAAGGTAAAACAGGCAAAGCTGCTTGGAATCTATGGAGAAACGAACTGGTTTGCGGAGAAACTTTTTGCACTCGCGGAGCGCTTAAAGAGTGTCTATCAAAAAGAAATGTCGCCGCAGAATGCCGGTGTGATGATGGGGATGGTGCTCGGGGACAAGTCGCAGCTGGATTCAGAGATAAAAACCATGTATCAGAAGTCCGGGCTCTCGCATGTGCTCTGTGTTTCGGGTCTGCACTTGTCGGTCATCGGGCTGACGTCTTACCGCTTCCTAAAAAAACGGGGTGGAACCTATCGTGGAGCAGGGCTTTTTGCGGGAAGTCTGGTATTTTGTTTTGCGTATATGAGTGGCTTTGATGTATCTGCCAGGCGGGCGTTTTTGATGTTTCTTTTCCTGCTTGCGGCGGATGGCATGGGGAGAAGCTACGATTCGCTTACGGCGCTTGCGGCAGCCGGGGTGCTGTTGCTTGGCGGAAATCCGTTTCTGCTTTTTTACCCCGGATTTTTGTTCTCATTTGCGGCGGTCACGGGTGTAGTTGTCGCTGGAAAGGCATTGGCAGCCGGATTTTTGCCGGAACATGCACTGCTAAAAAATATTTTGACCAGCGCAGGGATCCAGCTTATGACGCTTCCGCTTGTATGCAGTTTTTATTATGAGATCCCGGTCTATGCGGTATGGATCAATCTGATCCTGCTTCCGTTTATGGGAGTCGTGTTGGGATGCGGACTGATCGGCGGGATCCTTGGTACCGCAGTGCCCAGGCTTGCGCATTTGATTCTGTGGCTGCCCGATCTTTTACTGTTATTCTATGAAAAAGTGTGTGGCGCCTTTCTGGCGCTTCCATGTGCGCAATGGATCACGGGAAGTCCGGGGAGAGCGCGGCTGATCGTTTATTACGGCCTGCTTGCAGTGCTGCTCTTTTCTGCAGGGAAGCGGACAGAAGGACAAAAAAGTACCGGGATGCGGAAACGGCTGTGTCTGGGTGGCGGCATGGTGCTGCTCGTTGGGATCCTGCTTTTTCCTCATAAAAAGCAGATGGAGATCGATGTTTTGGATGTCGGACAGGGAGATGGCATTTATCTTTGCACGAGCGATGGCATATCAATGTTTTTCGATGGCGGCAGCAGCAGTGTGTCCGGCGTTGGCACATACCGGATCCTGCCGTTTTTAAAAGCGAAAGGCGTGAGGCGGATCGATTACTGGTTCGTCAGCCATACGGACGCAGATCATATCAATGGGCTGGAAGAGATCCTGCAGCTGGATTACCCGATCGGGACTGTTGTGTTTCCGGAATATGGATACCGGGATGCTTCCCTTGAAAAATTGGAGGAAGAGATTGAAAGAAACGGAATTACGATATGCTATTTAAAAGCAAAGGAGAGTCTGCGGACGAAAAATGACCGGATCACCTGTATTTTTCCAACCGCAGATTATCCGGTGGAGGATGCCAATGCCGGTTCGATGGTGTTATTGTATGAGACAGAAGGGTTCCGTGGTCTTTTTACCGGTGATATTTCAAAGGCAGAAGAAGAATGGCTTACAGAGAAAACAAAGCTGCCGGAGCTGTCTTTTTATAAGGCGGCACATCATGGCTCAAATTATTCCAATTCAGAAGACTTTTTAAAGGTGCTCTCACCGGAAGTCTGTGTAGTTTCGTGCGGCGCGAACAACAGGTACGGACACCCGGGAAAGGACGCGGTGGCACGCATGGAAGCGTATGCGTCAGAAATCTGCTATACCATGAAAGGCGGTCGGATCCGAATAAGGAAGACGAAAGAAGGCTTTGCGGTACAAAACTATGGAAAGCCGCTTGAAGAAAAAGTGTATCCTGTGCTAAAATAAATGTTATGAAAACGATTGATGAAGATATTAAAAGCGGACAATTTAAGAGGGTATATCTGTTATTTGGGGAGGAAGCATACTTAAAGCATCAGTATAAACGGAAGTTGAAGCAGGCGTTGGTCGCTTCGGATGACACGATGAATTTTTCATCATTTGAGGGAAAGGATACCAATCCCAAAGCCATCATAGACCTGGCGGAAACGCTTCCGTTTTTCGCCGATCGAAGACTGATCTTGATCGAGAACAGCGGCTTTTTTAAAAATTCCTGTGAGGAGCTGGCAGCGTATCTTCCGGAACTGCCGGAGAGTACCTGCCTTGTTTTTGTGGAAGAGGAAATTGATAAGCGTTCAAAGATGTATAAGGCGGCGCAGAAGACAGGGAGCGTTGTGGAATTTAAAAAGCAGACGGATGAGATCCTGATCCGCTGGATCCTTGGCCGGTTAAAAAAGGAAAAACGCAATATCACCACCCCGGTCATGCAGCTTTTTTTGAGCCGTACTGGAACAGATATGGAAAACATTGACAGAGAGCTGGAAAAGCTGATCTGTTACACGATGGGAAAAGATGTGATCGAGGCTGCGGATGTGGAAGCGGTCTGTGTGGGACAGACGACCAACAAGATCTTTGAGATGGTAAATGCCATTGCTGAAAAAAATCAGAAAAAGGCACTTTCTTTATATTATGATCTGCTGGCACTGAAGGAACCGCCCATGCGGATCCTGTTTCTGATCACAAGGCAGTTTCATATTCTGATGCAGGTGAAAGATCTGCGCAGACTTGGGTTTGATAATAAATCGATCGCGTCGAAAGCCGGAATACCGGAGTTCGCGGTGAGGAGAAATCTGGTGCAGGCGAAAAGCTTTTCGATGAAAGAACTTCGGGCGGCACTGGAAGATGGCGTGCGTGCGGAGGAGGATACCAAGACCGGGCGCATGACAGATCAGCTGGCAGTGGAGACGTTTTTGATCCGGTACAGCGGGACGATGGCATGACAACAAAAAAAGAAACATCAGTATGACGGTACTGATGTTTCTTTTTCATTCCGATATTCCGATGCAAAAAGCAGCAGCATTTGCCTTTTGCCATATGTTCATCTCAGATTAAGCGATCTTGTTAACAGCTTTTGTTAAACGGGAAATCTTTCTGGAAGAATTGTTTTTATGATATACACCCTTGGAAGCAGCCTTGTTGATTTCAGCGATTGCTTCGATCAGAGCAACCTGAGCAGCAGCCTTATCGTTTGCTGTTACAGCAGCTTCAACCTTCTTGATGGATGTTTTAACTCTGGATCTGATTGCCTTATTTCTGGCAGCCTTTGTCTCATTTACTAAAATTCTTTTCTTTGCAGATTTGATGTTAGCCAACCTGTACACCTCCAATTATTGTGAAATAAAATCATTTTCTTATATCAGAGCCGGACACGGACGATCTGATATAAACATACTATGATATTGTAGCTTTCGTAAGAGGATCTGTCAATACATATTTTCGTTTTTTTTGTAAAAAATAGAAATACAGATGATTGATATGCAAAAAATACAGGTGGTGAAAAGATGTACGAGATAAGAACAGACCTTGCGCTGGAGGCAAGAGAAAAATTTGAGGAAGACAACGTCGAGATAAAAGGTGTTGTGTTGGAGGAAAAGAGAGCAGGAAAGGACATGCTGATCTCAAAAGTCGTGATCGAGACCGAAAACGGGGCAAAAAGCATGGGAAAACCAAAAGGAACGTATGTCACGTTAGAGGCGCCGAATATGATGGAGGAGGATGAGGAGTATCATAAGGAAATTTCAGTGGAACTTGCGCGTATCATCCGGGAGCTGGTGCCGCTGGAGCAAAAAGACATGTCGCTTTTGGTCGTGGGACTTGGAAACCGTGAGGTGACACCCGATGCGTTGGGCCCGAATGTGGTAGATCAGCTGTTTGTCACCCGCCATATGATCCGGGAATTTGGCACATACGCGCTAGGGGAGGAACACACAAACCAGATCAGCGGGATCGTGCCGGGCGTGATGGCACAGACCGGTATGGAAAGCCTTGAGATCGTGCAGGGGGTGGCTAAAGAGACAAAACCGGACTGCATTTTTGTGATCGATGCGCTTGCGGCGCGGAGTGTAAAGCGCTTAAACCGCACCATACAGATCACAGATGCTGGGATCAATCCGGGATCCGGTGTCGGAAACCACAGAAACGGGATCAACAGAGAAAGCATCGGGGTACCGGTGATCGCAATCGGAGTGCCCACGGTGGTCGATGCGGCAACGATCGTGAGTGACACCATGAGCAGTCTGATCGGGGCAATGACGCAGGCGGAGCACTTAAAACGGATCGGACATTCCTTAAATGCGCTGGAGGAGTCCGAGAAACATGCGCTTTTCCGGGAACTGCTTTCGCCGTCCCTGAATGCGATGTTTGTGACACCAAAGGACATTGATGAGTCGATCCGGCAGATCAGCCTGACACTGTCGGAGGGGTTAAATCTTGCGTTCCAAAAACACGGGGGCATGTCATAAGAAGAAATCGAATGCATATAATATAGTATTTTCGGATAGACAAAGGGGAATCAGGATGCATGCAAAAAGACAGGACAAAGAAGATGGGACAGCTTGCTTCGGCAGCTGTTCTGATTTTTATGGTATTTTTGTGCTTTCATATAAAAGATCAGGGGATGAATCAAACTCTTTTTGAGCAGGCACTAAGTGAGGGGAAACGCGTGCTGTTTCATCAGACAGCCAGGCAGTACGCGATGCAGATCGGCTATATTATGGAACAGGACGGAACGGAAAAGACGGCGGCGCAGGTATTGCTTGAGCTTTCCGGGCGTCCGTTTCCGCTTACGGAATACATAGATACGGCAGATGGATATGAAACGCAGGTGGAAAGTCATTTTTCCTATGAAGAGATCGTTGCCATGGAGGCCTCGGATGAGCCGGACGCGGCAGATGGCACCGCATTAAACGGAGAAAATGGGGGAGCCGGCGTGACGGCAGGTGCGGGAGGATGCAGCGGGACGGCAACGGCTGCGGAGAATGCGGCAAACAGCCAGACTACCGTGGAGTTTCAGGTGAGTCAGGCGCCGAAAACGGATATCCCGCTTGATAAACTGAATGATTTTGATTATTTAATACATAATTTTTATGTTGTAGATAAAACAACGACAATTACCGGGGAGCAGTTAAACGCATCGGAACTTCTGGCGCGCGATATGAGGTTGGCCGCACCGACCGGACAGCCGCAGATACTGATCTACCATACCCATTCCCAGGAGGGATATGCGGATTCCGTGCCGGGGGATCCGAACACCACAGTGGTCGGAGTGGGCAATTATCTGACCGAACTTTTACAGGAGCGCTATGGGCTTTCGGTGCTTCATCATACCGGTGAATACGATGTGAATGACAGAGATCATGCCTATGCGAAGGCGGGGCCGGCGTTAGAGCAGATCCTTGCGGAAAATCCGGGCATTGAGGTCGTGATCGATCTGCACCGTGATGGGGTTGCGGACACGACAAGGCTGGTTGCGGATGTCAATGGAAAGCAGATGGCATCGATCATGTTTTTTAACGGGTTAAGCCGTACCACGGCAACGGGGGATATCCCCTACCTCTACAACCCGAATCTTTCGGACAATCTGGCGTTCTCGCTGCAGATGCAGTTGAAGGCGAAACAGTATTATCCGGGATTCTCGCGGTCAATCTATCTGAAGGGATACCGTTATAATATGCATTACTGTCCGAAGACACTTTTAGTCGAGGTCGGGGCGCAGACGAATACCGTGGATGAGGCGATGAGCGCAATGGAACCGCTTGCGGATATTTTATACCGTGTACTGACTGGAAATTAGAGGAAAGCGGTTCCTTTTCCATGGGGAATGTGTTATTCTGGACTTATCCAGAAAATAAGAAAAAAGCTGGGAGAAGGAGGATTTTTATTATGGCAAGATTTACATTACCAAGAGATCTGTACCACGGAAAAGGCGCGCTTGAGGCGTTAAAGACTTTCGAGGGAAAAAGAGCGATCATCTGTGTAGGCGGGGGATCGATGAAGCGTTTCGGATTCCTTGAAAAAGCGCAGAAATATCTGGAAGAAGCAGGTATGGAAGTAAAGCTGTTTGAAGGCATTGAGCCGGATCCGTCTGTGGATACGGTTATGAAGGGCGCGGCAGTCATGCAGGAATTTCAGCCGGACTGGATCGTTGCGATGGGCGGCGGATCTCCGATCGACGCAGCAAAAGCAATGTGGATCAAATATGAGTATCCGGATGTGACATTTGAGGATATGTGCAAGGTGTTCGGGCTTCCGAAACTGCGCCAGAAAGCACACTTCTGCGCAATCTCATCCACGTCTGGAACGGCAACGGAAGTTACCGCGTTTTCCATTATCACGGATTATGAAAAAGGAATCAAATATCCGATCGCGGATTTTGAGATCACACCGGACGTTGCCATTGTTGACCCGGATCTTGCGGAGACCATGCCGCAGAAACTGGTGGCGCACACCGGAATGGATGCGATGACACACGCAATCGAGGCATATGTTTCCACGGCAAACTGCGATTTTACCGATCCGCTTGCACTCTATGCGATCCATATGATCCAGAATGATCTGGTAAAATCTTACAATGGAGATATGGAAATGAGAGATTCCATGCACAATGCGCAGTGTCTGGCGGGAATGGCATTTTCCAACGCACTGCTCGGAATCGTACATTCCATGGCACATAAGACCGGCGCCGCATTTGCGGATTACGGCGCACATATCATCCATGGAGCTGCGAACGCGATGTATCTGCCGAAAGTAATTGCGTTCAACGCAAAAGATGAGACCGCAAAGAAGCGGTACGGCGCGATCGCGGATTACATGAATCTTGGCGGAAACAGCGATGATGAGAAAGTGGATCTTCTGATCCGGTATCTGCGCGGTATGAATGATGAACTGAACATCCCGCACTGCATCAAAAATTATGGCGCGGACAGTTATCCGACTGAGCAGGGATTTGTCCCGGAGGAAGTATTTTTAGAGAGACTGCCGGAAATCGCGGCGAATGCAATTCTGGATGCCTGTACCGGTTCTAACCCAAGACAGCCGAGTCAGGAGGAGATGGAAAAACTCTTAAAATGCTGCTATTATGATACGGAAGTGGATTTTTAGAATAAAAAAGAAAAATAGAAAGTTAGATAGAACCGGCGCCCGGACAGAAATGTCTGGGCGCCGGTTTTTTAGAATCAATAGTTTATAATAATTTAATTTGTTCCCGGAATCGGCGTGTGCTAAGATAAATATATAAAAGCATATTTTCTATCCGGACAACAGTCCGTCTGTCCGCCATCCGGCGGTTCTAAACATTCTTGTTATTTCAGAAAATTCATGCTTTTTCCACAATCAAAAAGCAGGGGTTTTCGAAGAAATTACTCCTGCGGCAACAGGAGGAAAATAAAATATGGACAAAACAAAAGAAACAGGAAATCAGGTATACCGCAGTTACAAAGACAGGCTGTTCCGCATGGTGTTCCGGGAGAAAAAGGAGCTGCTCGGGCTTTATAACGCAGTGAACGGCACGTCATACACCGATCTGGAGGCGCTTACCGTCGTGACACTGGAAAACGCTATTTACATGAACATGAAAAATGATCTGGCGGTCGTCATGGATTTTTACATGGATCTGTATGAGCATCAGAGCACCTATAATCCGAATATTCCGCTTCGCAACCTGCATTATGTGGCAAGGGAGCTGCGCAGCTGGAGCGGTGGTCGGACAATTTATGGGAGACAGCTCGTAAAGATACCGACACCTCGCTTTTTCGTGTTCTATAACGGAAGGGATATGCAGCCGGAGCGGCAGGTGTTAAAGTTGTCCGACGCGTTCATGAACCCGGAGGAAGATCCGGCACTGGAATTAAAAGTTGTGATGTTAAATATCAACCTCGGCAGGAATAAAGAACTGATGGAACAGTGCCATACGCTGCTTGAATACGCGCAGTTTGTTGACCGGCTCAGAACCTGTGAAAAGAGCATGGGACGGGAAGAAGCGGTGAAACATACGGTGGATACCTGCATCAGGGAAGGGATCCTGCGGGATTTCCTGTTAAAATACAGGGAGGAGGCCATAGAGATGTGTATCTTTGAATATGATGAGGAAGAGACCCTGCGTCAGCTGGGACAGCAGAGCTATGAGGAAGGCGTAGCAGCCGGGATTGAGCAGGGCAGAACAGAAGGAGTGACGATCGGAATCGAGCGTGGCAGAGAAGAAGGCAGGCTTGTCGGGGAAGAACAGCTGCTTTTTCGACAGATCTGTACAAAACTGAAAAAAGGAAAAACGTCGGAGATGATCGCGCAGGAACTGGAAGAAGATCTTTCACCGATACGATCCATCTGCGAGGCGGCAGAAGAATTTGCGCCGGAGTATGACTGGAAAGCAGTTTATGAAAAATGGAAAGGTGAGCCTTTCTGTGACAACAAAAATCAGTTGAAGAAACCGCTCTGATGCATTATAATAAACCCATTGAATTGCAGTTAGACGGAGGAATAGAGATAAATGTCACATATCGATCAGAGTAAAATCAGAAACTTTTGCATCATTGCACATATTGACCATGGAAAGTCCACGCTGGCGGACCGCATCATTGAGATGACCGGAACACTGACCAGCCGTGAAATGCAGTCGCAGGTACTTGATAATATGGATCTGGAGAGAGAACGTGGAATTACGATCAAATCGCAGGCGGTGCGCATTATTTATAAAGCAAAAGACGGAGAAGAGTATATCTTTAATCTGATCGATACCCCGGGGCATGTCGATTTTAACTATGAGGTGTCGCGAAGCCTTGCGGCGTGTGATGGAGCAATCCTTGTGGTAGATGCGGCACAGGGGGTAGAGGCACAGACACTTGCAAATGTCTATCTGGCGCTTGATCATGACCTGGATGTGCTTCCGGTCATCAACAAGATCGATCTTCCGAGCGCACAGCCGGATGAGGTTGCGCAGGAGATCGAGGATGTCATCGGTATAGAGGCGATGGATGCGCCGCGTATCTCTGCAAAGACAGGCTTAAATATCGAAGATGTTTTAGAGCAGATCGTAACGAGGATCCCGGCACCACAGGGAGATCCCGAGGCACCGCTCAAGGCACTGATCTTTGACGCAATCTATGATTCCTATAAGGGCGTGATTGTATTTTGCCGGATCATGGAGGGCTGCGTAAAGGTCGGCACAAAGATAAAGCTGATGGCGACAGGTGCGATGGATGAAGTGACGGAAGTGGGCTATTTCGGAGCCGGTCAGTTTATCCCGTGTGAGGAATTGAGTGCTGGAATGGTAGGCTATATCTGTGCGGGGATCAAGAATGTGCGTGAGACACGCGTGGGTGATACGGTGACAGAAGCAGACCGGCCGTGTGCGGAGGCACTTCCTGGCTATAAAAAAGTAAATCCGATGGTTTACTGCGGACTTTATCCAGCAGACAGCGCAAAATACCCGGATCTTCGGGATGCACTCGAGAAACTTCAGATCAATGACGCGGCTTTGCAGTATGAACCGGAGACATCGGTCGCACTTGGATTTGGTTTCCGGTGTGGCTTTTTGGGACTGCTTCATTTAGAGATCATCCAGGAGCGGCTGGAGCGTGAGTTTAATCTGGATCTTGTTACAACGGCACCGGGTGTTATCTACAAGATCCATAAGACGGACGGAGAAGTGATCGAGCTGACAAATCCATCCAATCTGCCGGATCCGTCTGAGATCGAATATATGGAAGAACCGATGGTGAGTGCGGAGATCATGGTGACCAGTGAGTACATTGGAGCGATCATGGATCTGTGTCAGGAGCGCCGCGGTGTTTATATCAGTATGGAATATATTGAAAAAACGCGTGCACTGATCAAATATGATCTGCCGTTAAATGAGATCATCTATGATTTCTTTGATGCGTTAAAATCCCGTTCCAGAGGATATGCGTCCTTTGATTATGAAATGAAGGGCTATGTGCGCTCCGAACTCGTGAAGCTGGATATTCTGGTCAATAAGGAAGAAGTGGATGCGCTTTCCTTTATCGTATTTAAGGACAGTGCGTATGAGCGCGGAAGAAAGATGTGCGAAAAATTAAAAGAAGAGATTCCGAGACATCTTTTTGAAATTCCGATCCAGGCGGCAGTCGGTGGAAAGATCATTGCACGTGAAACAATAAAGGCGATGCGCAAAGACGTGCTTGCCAAGTGTTACGGTGGTGATATTTCCAGAAAGAAGAAGCTGCTCGAAAAGCAGAAAGAAGGAAAGAAGCGGATGCGCCAGGTCGGCAATGTAGAAATTCCGCAGGAAGCATTCATGAGTGTGCTGAAATTAGACGAGGAATAAAAATGGCAGACAAGTCGTTGGAATTATATGTGCATATTCCGTTTTGTGTCCGAAAATGTGAGTATTGTGATTTTCTGTCCGCACCGGCCGGTGCGGACACGCAGCAGGAATATGTGCGGAATCTGCTGCTTGAAATAGAACAAAAAGGCGTTCGCTGTACGGATTATGAGGTGACAACCATATTTTTCGGCGGTGGAACGCCTTCTATATTAAAAGCAGGCTGGATCGCGGATATCCTGGATGCGATACACCGGAATTTCAAAGTGCGTAAGGACGCGGAAATAACAATAGAATGTAATCCGGGGACACTTACGTTTGAAAAACTTTCTATGTATAAGAGTGCAGGCATCAACCGGATCAGTGTGGGACTGCAGTCGGCTTCGGATGCGGAATTAAGGGAACTTGGCAGGATCCATACCTATGAGGACTTTTTAAAAAGCTATGATCTGATCCGTAAAAAAGGATTTTCAAATATTAATATCGATCTGATGGCGGCACTTCCCGGACAGACATTAAAAAGTTATGAGCAGACCCTGCAGCGGGTGCTTGCGCTCAAACCGGAGCATATTTCGGCGTACAGCCTGATCATAGAGGAGGGAACGCCCTTCTATGAGAAGTATGAGGCGGATGAGCTGCTGCGTGAGAAGGGTGAGAAGCCGCAGATGCTTCCATCGGAGGAAACAGAGCGCCTGATGTATGAGCGGACGAAGGAACTGCTTTTGGCGCATGGTTATGAGCGCTATGAGATTTCCAATTATGCGAGAAGGGGATATGCGTGCCGGCACAACATCGGTTACTGGCGTAGAGAGAATTATCTTGGATTTGGACTGGGAAGCGCTTCCCTGCTAGAAAATGAACGCTTCCATAATACAACGGATCTCACGGACTATCTTGGCGGAGACTATCTGGCGTACGAGCAGGAAAAGCTGGACAAAAAGAGCCAGATGGAAGAGTTTATGTTTCTCGGACTCCGTATGACCGATGGGATTTCGACAGAATGTTTTCGACAGACATTCGGGCTTACGGTGGAACTTGTCTACGGACCGGTGTTAGAGCAGCAGATCGCGGATCAGCTTTTGAGAAAAGAGGATGGGCGGATCTTCCTGACAGAGCGCGGGCTGGATGTCAGTAATTATGTGATGGCACAGTTTTTGCTCGATAAGTAGCAGTTGCAAACGGGATGGAAAAACAGTATGATAAGTACAAACAATAAAAGGAGGACTTGGAATTATGGATGGAAATTATACAAACGGAGGACAGCCATATCCAGGGGGAGATCCACAGTGGGATAACGGACAGTGGCAGGGACAGCAGCAGTACTGGCAGGGCGGAAATTCGCAGTGGCAGGCACCGCAGCCGAAAAGTCAGGTGAAAGATGTTTTCTGTAATCTGCTGCTTGTGATCTTTATTCTGCAGATCGTGGTTTCGCTTGTCATGTTAAATGATATTTTGTCAGTGATGCAGTTTTCCGGATACTATAACGGAGCATACCCGGAACTGCTTTATTCCGGCGGGTATGTGGCGTGCAGCGTGATCGCGTTTGCGCTCTCGATCGCGATGATCGTATTTTTGGTACTTGACATTGTAAAGATCAACAAGGCTGGCTACAAGATTACCGGACTGATCCTGTTCGCGATCTTTTTACGCCCGGGGTATTACATATGGCGTGCCTATATATTAGGAAGAAAGAAAACATTTCCGATCATTTATACGGTGATCTATTCCTTACTGGTTGCAGGAAGTGTGATCTACAGTGTCGTCGGGATCTTCCGGATGGTCTTTGACATGGCAGCATATTATTAAGAAAAAGGAAAAAGAGGATTGGTGTGGGTGATTCCCATGCGGATCCTCTTTGTTTTTGAAAAAAATTGAAATAGGTGTTGACAAAGAAAATGTATGGTGCTATCTTAAATACATAGAAATTAGCACTCCAAACAAGTGAGTGCTAACAAAACAAAAAGATATCAGGAATCGGAAGTGAGAACATGGAAGACAACGGATTAGATGAACGGAAAACCAAAATTTTAAATGCGATTATCAAGAATTATCTGGAGACCGGAGAACCGGTGGGATCCCGGACAATTTCCAAATATACCGATTTAAATTTGAGTTCGGCAACGATCCGCAATGAAATGTCTGATCTGGAAGAACTTGGCTATATCTTACAGCCGCATACTTCGGCAGGCAGAATTCCTTCCGATAAAGGATACCGGTTTTATGTCGATCATCTGATGGAGGAAAAGGACAAAGAAGTGGCGGATATGAAAGCATTCGTCATCGAGCATACGGAAAAGATGGATCAGGTGCTGCAGCAGGTAGCAAAGCTGTTAGCCGTGAATACAAACTATGCGACAATGATCACTTCCCCACAGACACATCACAGCAAGGTGAAGTTTTTACAGCTTTCGAATGTGGATGAACATAATATTCTGGTGGTTGTAGTATTGGAAGGCAATCTGGTAAAGAATAAGATTATCCCGGTCGATGAGCCGATCGACAATGAGCAGATGTTAAAGCTGAATATGCTGTTAAATACCAACCTTACCGGATTTTCCATGGAAGAGATCAATCTTGGAACGATCGCTTTACTAAAGGAAAAAGCAGGAATCCACAGCAAGCTGATCGGCAGTGTACTGGATGCGGTTGCCGAGGCGATCAATGAAGGCGAGGATTTGGAAATATATACCAGCGGGGCAACGAACATCTTAAAATACCCGGAACTCAGTGATTCCGGAAATGCAAGTGAGCTGCTTAACGCATTTGAAGAAAAAGATCAGCTGGTCAGCCTGGTTACAGGGAACCTCGCGGAAGACGAGGAACAGACAGGAATCCAGGTTTATATAGGAAATGAGGCACCGATTCAGACCATGAAGGACTGCAGCGTGGTGACAGCAACGTATGAATTGGGCGAAGGCGTGAAGGGAACGATCGGAATCATCGGACCCAAGCGTATGGATTATGAGAACGTCATGAGCAATCTGAAGAATCTGAAGGCACAGCTGGATGGAATCTTGGATCGCAGAAAGAAGTAGGAGAAAGGGGCTAACAAAGTGTCAGATAAGAAAAAAGAGGAAGAAGTATTAGAAGAGGTTTTGGAAGATCTCGAGAAAGATGCCGCAGATCAGGCTGAGAAAAAGAAAGATACTTCAAAAGATAAAGAAGAACCGAAGAAAGAGGAAAAAGCCGAAAAGACAGAAAAAAAGAACGGCTTTAAGAAAAAGGAAAAGAAAGACAAAAAGGATGAGAAGATCGAGGAACTGACCGATCAGGTGAAACGCCAGATGGCGGAATTTGATAACTTCCGTAAGCGGACGGAAAAAGAAAAAACACAGATGTTCGAGACGGGCGCAAAAAGCGTGATCGAAAAGATCCTTCCGGTCATTGATAATTTTGAAAGAGGACTTGCAGCTGTTCCGGAAGACGAAAAAGACAGTGCTTTCGTTGACGGAATGGATAAAGTATATCGTCAGATGCTCACAGAGCTTGACGCGATCGGCGTAAAACCGATCGAAGCAGTTGGCAAGGAGTTTGATCCGGAGTTCCACAATGCAGTCATGCAGGTGGAAAGTGAAGAATACGATTCCGGAATTGTGGCTCAGGAATTACAAAAGGGTTACATTTACCATGACTCAGTCGTAAGACACAGCATGGTAGCAGTAGTACAGTAACAGGCAGGAAACAAACATTCAAAATAAAGAATATATTTAATCAGGAGGCTTTATTATGAGTAAAATAATTGGTATTGACTTAGGAACAACAAACAGCTGTGTAGCAGTTATGGAAGGTGGAAAACCTACCGTTATCGCAAACCAGGAAGGCGCAAGAACAACACCTTCTATCGTGGCTTTTACCAAGACAGGAGAAAGACTGGTTGGTGAGCCGGCAAAACGTCAGGCAGTTACCAATGCAGAAAAGACCATTTCTTCTATCAAGAGACACATGGGTACGGATTACAAGAAAGAGATCGAAGGAAAACAGTATTCTCCGCAGCAGATCTCCGCAATGATCTTACAGAAATTAAAAGCGGATGCGGAAGGATACCTTGGAGAAAAAGTTTCAGAAGCAGTCATCACAGTACCGGCTTACTTCAATGACGCACAGCGTCAGGCAACCAAAGACGCAGGTAAGATCGCAGGTCTTGATGTAAAACGTATCATCAACGAGCCGACCGCAGCAGCGCTTGCTTATGGTCTTGACAATGAAAAAGAGCAGAAGATCATGGTATACGATTTAGGTGGTGGTACATTCGATGTATCTATCATTGAGATCGGTGACGGCGTTATCGAAGTATTATCTACAAACGGTGATACACATCTTGGTGGTGATGATTTTGATAACCGTATCACACAGTGGATGATCGATGAATTCAAGAAAGCAGAAGGCGTTGATCTTTCCGGTGACAAGATGGCAATGCAGCGTTTGAAAGAAGCGGCAGAGAAAGCAAAGAAAGAGCTTTCTTCCGCAACAACAACAAACATCAACCTTCCGTTCATTACAGCTACTGCTGAAGGACCGAAGCATTTTGATATGAACCTTACCAGAGCAAAATTTGATGAACTGACACATGATCTGGTAGAAAAGACAGCAATCCCGGTACAGAACGCAATGAAAGACGCAGGACTTACCAATGCGGATCTTGGCCAGGTACTCTTAGTTGGTGGTTCTACCCGTATCCCGGCTGTACAGGATAAGGTAAGACAGATCACAGGCAAAGAGCCGAGCAAATCCTTGAACCCGGATGAATGTGTAGCAATCGGTGCATCCATTCAGGGTGGTAAACTTGCAGGTGATGCAGGCGCAGGCGATATCTTACTTCTGGATGTTACTCCGCTTTCTCTTTCCATCGAGACTATGGGTGGCATTGCAACCAGACTGATTGAGAGAAATACTACGATCCCGACCAAGAAGAGCCAGATCTTCTCTACTGCAGCCGATAACCAGACTGCCGTTGATATCAACGTAGTACAGGGTGAAAGACAGTTCGCGAGAGACAACAAGTCCTTAGGACAGTTCCGTCTGGATGGTATCCCGCCAGCACGTCGTGGTGTTCCGCAGATCGAAGTTACATTTGATATCGATGCCAACGGTATCGTAAATGTATCCGCAAAGGATCTTGGAACCGGAAAAGAACAGCATATTACCATTACAGCAGGTTCTAACATGTCCGATGAAGATATCGATAAGGCAGTAAAAGAAGCAGCTGAATTTGAAGCACAGGATAAGAAGAGAAAAGAAGCGATCGACACCAGAAATGATGCAGACGCATTTGTATTCCAGACCCAGGAAGCACTGGATCAGGTAGGCGCAAATCTGGATCCGGCTGACAAATCTGCAGTAGAAGCAGACCTGAAAGCATTGAAGGATCTGGTAGAAGCAAATCCGCAGCCGGAAAACATGACAGATGCACAGATCGCAGATATGAAGGCAGCAAAAGAAAAACTGACAGAGTCTGCACAGAAAGTATTTGCAAAGATGTATGAGCAGGCACAGGCAGCACAGGGCGGTCAGACAGCAGGACCGGACATGGGTGCAAACGCAGGCGCATCAGGTGCAGGCAATGCAGATGATGATGTAGTAGATGCTGATTACAAAGAAGTTTAATTAGACAGCGAAGCAAAATACCGGAGATTCGGTATGAATGCCGCCGCGGATGCGGATGGCGCAAGCCAGGAAGCATGCCTGGAACAGCAAAGTTTCAGGCATGCTTGTTTGGATTGTTATATAGATCTTTACAGCCGGATGAGGCCGCAAAGATCTATGTGACAATAATCAGGCTGTCTATATATAAAGAAGAGGGAATTGAAAATGGCTGAACAGAAAAGAGATTATTATGAAGTGCTCGGTGTAGACCGAAACGCGGATGAAGCAACAATTAAAAAAGCATATCGTGTTCTGGCGAAGAAGTATCATCCGGATGCGAACCCGGGGGATAAAGAGGCAGAAAAGAAATTTAAAGAGGCTTCTGAGGCATATGCAGTTTTAAGCGATGCGGAGAAGAGAAAACAGTATGATCAGTTCGGTCATGCGGCGTTTGATGGCAGTGCAGGCGGAGGAGCAGGCGGATTTGATTTCTCCGGTATGGATATGGGAGATATCTTTGGAGATATTTTCGGAGACTTCTTTGGCGGTGGAAGCAGAAGCCGGAGAGCAAACAACGGACCGATGAAAGGCGCGAATATCCGCACCAGCATCCGGATCACATTTGAGGAAGCTGTTTTTGGATGCGAAAAAGAAATTGAACTGGTCTTAAAAGATGAGTGTAAGACCTGTCATGGAAGTGGTGCAAAGCCCGGAACTTCCAAAGAAACCTGCCCGAAATGCGGCGGTAAAGGAAAAGTAGTATACAGCCAGCAGTCACTGTTTGGTATGGTGCAGAATGTACAGAGCTGCCCGGATTGTAACGGAACCGGTCAGATCATTAAGGAGAAGTGTCCGGACTGCCGCGGAACCGGATATATCGCGAGCAAAAAGAAGATACAGGTATCTATCCCGGCGGGTATTGATGACGGACAGAGCGTAAGGATCCGTGAAAAAGGGGAACCGGGTGTAAATGGTGGACCGCGTGGAGATCTTCTGGTGGAAGTTGTGGTGTCCAGACATCCGATCTTCCAGAGACAGGATATGAATATTTACTCCACGGCACCGATCTCATTTGCACAGGCAGCACTCGGTGGAGAGGTTCGTATCAACACCGTAGACGGAGATGTGCTCTACGAGGTAAAACCGGGTACCCAGACTGATACCAAGATCCGGCTGAAAGGAAAAGGTGTTCCGTCACTGCGTAACAAGGCAGTTCGTGGTGATCAGTATGTCACGCTGGTTGTACAGGTGCCGACCGGATTGAATGAGGCAGCAAAAGAAGCGCTGCGCGCATTTGACGAACAGACCGGACAGACGTTAAAGAAGCAGGGAACAGCGGAAGCGAAACCGAAGAAAAAAGGATTTAAAGACAAAATAAAAGAAGCATTTGATGAAATGTAAATAAAAAGCGAGAAAGGCAGTGCGGTAAGGGCATTGCCTTTTTGCTTTACAGTCCGGTAAAATTTGGAAATGGAGTTGACTTCCTCTTTAAGTAGTTGTAAACTTTGTATCAGTGAATGGTTTATTTCGGTTGCAAAGGAGTGTTTGTCAAAAAGGGGTAAAAACCATGGAACAGAGCAAAACAACACGAAAGAAAACAGAAGAGGGAACAGAGCGAAGCATTCTTTCCATAGAGGAGGCAGAAGTATTAAGGCATTCTTTAGAGAGGAAAGAGCGCGAGCTGAAAAGAGGGCAGAGGCAGCTTGAACTCGACAGAAAGCGGTTGCAGCGGGAAAGTGAATCGGAACGCGCCAGGCTTGCGAGAGAGAATCAGCTGTTTGCCATGAAGTGGAGTCTTCTGGAAGAGGAAGTAAAGAGACTTGCGGATGAGAAGCAGCAGGTGGAAAAGCAGAAGATCTTTTATGAGCAGATCAATGAATTTGAACGCAGATCATCCCAGGGAGCTACGATCCGCGGGGAGATGTTTTTTGCCGGAGTCACCAGTGAGCTGGCACTGAAAAAGCGATACAAGGATCTGATCAAGATCTATCATCCGGATAACATTTCGGGAGATACCAATACCATACAGGAGATCAACCGGGAATATGACGAGTTGAAAGACAGACTGGAAGGCTAGGCCGCGGCAGTATATGTTACTGCCGCGGTTTTCTCTTGTGTGTGGGAAAAACGGGGCAGTTGCAACCGAAAACAAACTGTGTTATGATATAAAACAAGTATGCCTTCTATAATAGAAGGTAAAATTGCAGACGGAGCAAAAGGTGAAAAAATGAAATGGAATAAATTTACGATTGAAACGACAACACAGGCAGAGGATTTTGTCAGTGCGATGTTAAATGACCTTGGCATTGAGGGAATTGAAATTGAAGACAACATACCGCTGACGGAGGAAGAACAGAAGGGGATGTTTATTGACTTCCCGCCGGAACTTCCGGAAGATGACGGGACAAGCAGAGTCAGCTTTTATCTGGAAGAACAGGAAGACGCGAAGGAAATTCTGCGAAAAGTCATGCTGGGTCTGGAGGAACAGCGGCAGTTTGTGGATGTCGGAGCCGGAACGATCTCATCCAGCCAGACCGAAGATGTTGACTGGATCAATAACTGGAAGAAATTTTTCCAGTCCTTCTACATTGATGATATTTTGATCAAACCGACCTGGGAAGCGTTAAAAGAAGAAGATAAGGACAAGTTCCTGATCGAGATTGACCCGGGTGTGTCCTTTGGAACCGGAAAACATGAGACAACACAGCTTTGTATCCGGCAGCTCCGCAAATACTTGAAGAAGGGTGACCGGGTACTGGATGTCGGCTGTGGAAGCGGGATTCTCTCGATTGTTGCGATGAAACTCGGTGCGTCCCATGTGGTTGGAACAGATCTGGATGAGAACTGCATGACTTCGACTTATGAAAATATGGAAGTGAACCATCTGCCAAAAGAAATGGGTGAGTTTTATGTGGGAAATCTCATCGATGATGTGGCACTGCAGGAAAAGGTCGGGACGGAAGTCTATGATATCGTGGTTGCGAATATTTTAGCGGATGTTATCATTCCGATGGCACCGGTGATCCCTGCGCGGTTAAAAAAAGGCGGCGTGTTCATTACATCCGGGATCATTGATTTTAAAGAGAATGAAGTAAAGGAAGCCATTGAAAAAGCAGGACTTACCGTGCTTGAGATCAATCATCAGGGTGAGTGGGTAAATATTACCGCACAGAAGAATTAGATCCAGGAGAAAGAAATGTATCAGTTTTTTGTAGAAGATGCGCAGATCGGAAAAGAGTTTATTACGATCACCGGATCGGATGTCAATCATATAAAAAATGTCCTTCGGATGAAGCCGGGGGAAAAGATCCGTGTCAGCAACCAGCAGGGAAAAGATTACTACTGTGAGATTCTGGAACTCGGGGATGATTTTGTACAGGCAGATATTTTAGATTCCGAGGCGGCGGGAACAGAGCTCGGTGCAAAGATATTTCTGTTTCAGGCACTGCCGAAGGGCGACCGAATGGAAACCGTGATCCAAAAGGCGGTAGAGCTCGGAGTGTACGAGATCATTCCGGTTGCGATGAAATACTGCGTGGTGAAGCTGGACGCAAAGAAAGCGGAGAACAAGAAAAAACGCTGGCAGGCGATCGCGGAGAGCGCGGCAAAGCAGTCCAAGCGGAGCCGGATACCGGTAGTACATGAGGTGATGGATTTTGCCTCGGCAGTGGAATACGCAAAAAACTGTCAGGTGAATCTGGTTCCCTATGAAAATGAACGTGGTATGGTGGCAACGCGGGAAGCACTGGATTCCTTACATGCGAAGGATTCTATCAGTGTGATGATCGGACCGGAGGGCGGTTTTTCCGAGGAGGAGATCGAAAAAGTGCGCACGGAGCATATGCAGGTGATCTCACTGGGAAAACGCATTCTGCGTACCGATACAGCGGCGATCGCCACGCTGTCACTTTTGATGCTGGAACTTGAAATGATGGAGGCTAAACAGGAAAAATGATGGAAGCATATCTGGACAATTCAGCGACAACGCGGTGCTCAGACCGGGCATTTGCGCTGATGCAAAAGGTTCTTCTTGAGGATTACGGGAATCCGTCCTCGCTGCATATGAAAGGTGTGGAGGCGGAACGCTATGTGAAAGCGGCAAGAGAAAAGATCGCAAAGACACTGAAAGTGACGGAAAAAGAGATCATCTTTACGTCCGGCGGAACGGAGTCCAATAACCTTGCCATTCTCGGAACAGCATTTGCAAACCGCAGAACGGGCAACCGGATCATTACGACTGCTGTAGAACACGCATCGGTTGCAAATCCGATGAAGTTTTTGGAGGAAGAGGGATTTGAAGTAATCTATCTTCCGGTGGATGAAAACGGCGTGATCTCCTTAAAAGATCTGGAGGAGGCACTGAGCGATCAGACGATCCTTGTTTCACTCATGCATGTCAACAATGAGATCGGAGCCGTAGAGCCGGTTGAGGAGGCAGCGGCGCTCGTGCATGAAAAGTGTCCCAAGGCGCT
Source organism: Lachnospiraceae bacterium (assembly GCA_902363825.1). Classification (GTDB taxonomy): domain Bacteria; phylum Bacillota; class Clostridia; order Lachnospirales; family Lachnospiraceae; genus Roseburia_D; species Roseburia_D yibonii. Next base: position 36,884 of record CABJBK010000010.1, on the reverse strand, counting down.
GGTACATGTGGATGCGATCCAGTCGTACGGAAAATTCAGGATCTATCCGAAGAAAAGCGGGATCGATCTGCTTTCCGTGAGCGGACATAAGATCCATGGTCCGAAAGGCAGTGGATTTTTATATGTGAAAGAAAAAACAAAGATAAAGCCGATCATCTATGGCGGCGGACAGCAAAACGGTATGCGCTCCGGGACGGAAAACGTACCGGGGATCGCGGGGCTTGGCGAAGCAGCGGCAGAAATTTATGAAGATTTTAAAGAGAAGCAGGACAGGCTCTATGCCTTAAAGGAACGGTTTATCCGGGAAGTCACAACGATACCGGGTGTCTCGGTCAATGGAAAGACCGGCCGTGACAGCGCACCGCATATCGTGAGCGTGAGCGTGGAGGGAGTCCGCGCAGAGGTACTTTTACATTCGTTAGAGGACAAACAGATCTATGTGTCTTCGGGATCGGCATGTTCCTCCAATAAGCCGGCGGTGAGCCGTACATTGAAAGGGATCGGGTTAAAGCAGAACCTTCTGGATTCTACGGTGCGGTTCAGCTTTTCCGTACACACAACGGAAGAGGAGATCGATTACGCGGCGGATGTGTTAAAAACACTGGTTCCTGCATTGCAGAAGTATACCAGACATTAGAAAGGAAATGGAAATGTACAGAGCATTTTTGATTAAATACGGAGAGATCGGAGTAAAAGGCAAGAACCGATATGTGTTTGAGGATATGCTGGTAAAGCAGATCCGCTTTGCCTTGAATCCGGTGGATGGAGAATTTGAAGTAAGAAAAGAACAGGGAAGGATCTACGCCGAGGTCATAAGCGATGAGTATGATTATGACGAGACGGTAGCCGCACTGAAAAATGTATTTGGAATCGTTGCGTTCTGCCCGGTCGTCCTGGTGGATGATGAAGGCTTTGACAAGCTTGCGGAAGATGTGGTGCGCTATTTAAAGGCGGCTTATCAGAAGACGGATTTTACGTTTAAAGTCAATGCGAGAAGAGCGAGAAAAAATTATCCGATGAATTCCATGGAGATCAATGCAGCGCTTGGAGAAAAGATCCTTGACGCACTTCCGGAGACCAAGGTGGATGTCCACAACCCGGAGGTTATGGTAAGCATTGAGGTGCGAAACCAGATCAATATCTACTCTACGGAGATCCCGGGACCGGGCGGAATGCCGGTCGGTTCAGCGGGAAGGGCAATGTTACTGCTTTCGGGCGGAATCGACAGTCCGGTAGCCGGTTATATGATCGCAAAGCGTGGTGTTGAGATCGAGGCAACCTATTTTCACGCACCGCCATACACCAGTGAACGCGCAAAACAGAAAGTGGTCGATCTCGCGAAGATCGTTGCAAAATATTCCGGACCGATCAAACTGCATGTGGTCAACTTTACAGATATCCAGCTGTATATTTATGAAAAGTGCCCGCATGAGGAGCTTACGATCATCATGCGCCGTTATATGATGCGGATCGCGCAGCATTTTGCAGAGAATCATAAATGTCTCGGACTGATCACCGGCGAGAGTATTGGACAGGTGGCAAGCCAGACGATGCAGTCTCTGATGGTGACCAATGAAGTCTGCGAGATGCCGGTATATCGTCCACTGATCGGATTTGACAAGCAGGAGATCGTTGAGATTTCAGAAAAGATCGGGACTTATGAGACTTCAATCCAGCCGTTTGAGGACTGCTGTACGATCTTTGTTGCAAAGCATCCGGTTACCAAGCCGAGCCTTAAAGTGATCAGAAATTCGGAAAAGAAACTGGAAGAGAAGATTGATGAACTGATGCAGGAAGCGATCGATACGACGGAGACGATACTTGTAGAAGCATAGAAAACAGGAATGATTTTGAGCAGAAAAAAAGGGAGTGCATGCACACTCCCTTTTGGAAATTTTAATTAAACAAGATATGGTTTTAAAACTTCCATGATTTCATCCAAATTTGCTTCGGTATGAATTGCTAAGTCAATTGGTTTGGATAAATCTAAACTGAAGATACCCATGATGGATTTTGCATCAATAACGTATCTGCCAGAGATTAAATCAAAGTCAAACTCGAATTGAGTAATAGCGTTGACAAAGGATTTTACCTTGTCGATAGAATTTAATGAAATTTGAACTGTTTTCATATAGAGACCTCCTTGGTTACTACAATTCTTTTTATATTAGTATAGTAACTTTTTTTTTAGGAAAAGTCAACATAAAGTGAGGAAAAAAGTCAATGAAAAAAGTAGCATTGCACAATTTGGGATGCAAAGTAAACGCATATGAGACGGAAGCGGTCCAGCAGATGCTTGAAGAGTGCGGATACGAGATCGTTCCGTTTCATGAATACGCGGATGTTTACATCATAAATACCTGTTCCGTGACGAATATGGCGGACCGGAAATCGCGTCAGATGCTGCACCGGGCAAAAAAGCAGAATCCGGATGCGGTGGTTGTCGCGATGGGCTGTTACGTGCAGACGGCGGCGGAAGAGGTGAAAAACGATACCGCAGTGGATATTGTGATCGGCAACAACAAAAAGCATGAACTGCCGGGGCTGCTGCGAAAGTATGAAGAAGAAAAGGCAAACGGAGAAACAGAGCTCGCAGTGATCGACATCAATGAGAAGGGGCAGCCGTATGAGGAACTGTTTTTAAAGAAGACGGCGGAGCACACCAGAGCTTTTATTAAAGTGCAGGACGGCTGCAACCAGTTCTGCAGTTACTGTATCATTCCGTATGCCAGAGGAAGGGTGCGGAGCAGAAAGACAGAGGATGTCCTGCGTGAAGTGGAGCATCTGGCAGAACAGGGCTATAAGGAAGTCGTGCTGACCGGGATCCATTTAAGCTCGTTTGGTGTGGATACCGGTGATACCTTGCTGCACCTGATCGAAGAAGTCCATAAGGTGGATGGCATTGAGCGGATCCGTCTCGGTTCCCTGGAACCGCGTATTGTGACGGAGGAGTTTGCCGAAAAACTTGCCGGAATGCCAAAGATCTGCCCGCATTTTCATCTGTCACTGCAAAGTGGCTGCGACGTGACGTTAAAACGCATGAACCGCCGCTATGATACGGAAGAATATGCGAATAAATGTGAGATTTTACGAAAATACTTTAAACATCCGGCGATCACGACTGATGTGATCGTGGGATTCCCGGGTGAGACGGAAGAAGAATTTGAGACGACAAGGGAGTTCTTGGAGAACGTACATTTCTATGAAATGCATATCTTTAAATATTCAAAGCGCAAGGGGACCAAAGCCGCGGTTATGGCAGATCAGGTTCCGGAGGACATAAAGACGAAACGGAGCGGCAGATTGCTGGAACTAGAAAAAGAGATGTCCGAAGAATTCCGGGAATTTTATCTTGGCAGGACAAAAGAAGCTCTGCTTGAGGAAGAGATGGAGCTGGACGGTATGCGCTATTTTACCGGCTATACAAAAGAGTATGTAAAAGTGGCGGTACGGGCAGACGGACATGCCGCAAATACGATGGTCCGCGGCAGAATGGAGCGGGAGCTTTCCGACGGGCTGTATCTTATGGTTGAATTTTAATGTAATTTGTATTAGAATAATAACAGCGATGCTTTTGACTTCAGAAGAACAAAAGAGCAAAAATAAGGGCGTGAAATTATGCAGGATAAAAATAACACACAATATTTCAAAGTAGAAAAAGAACCGGAAATCAAAGTCAAAGATGTACTGGATATCGTATATCATGCACTGTCCGAGAAAGGGTACAATCCCGTAAATCAGATTGTTGGATATATTATGTCAGGAGATCCGACGTATATCACCAGCCATAATAATGCAAGAAGTCTGATCATGAAGGTAGAACGTGACGAACTCGTGGAAGAAATTTTAAAAGAATATATTAAGACCAATTCCTGGCAGTAGGAGGAGACTATGCGTATCATCGGTTTGGATTTTGGCTCAAAGACTGTGGGCGTTGCGATGAGCGATGAGCTTTTGATCACGGCACAGGGAGTTGAGATCGTACGGAGAAAATCCCCGACAAAGCTGCGTCAGACACTGGCAAGGATCGAGGAGATCATTGCGGAATACGGTGCGGAGCGGATCGTGCTTGGCTATCCCAAGAATATGAACAATACGGAGGGAGAGCGCTGCGCGAAGACGCTGGAATTCAAGGAGATGCTGGAGAGACGGACTTCTCTTCCCGTAATATTATGGGATGAGAGACTGACGACAGTATCTGCGGATCAGGTCATGATGGAGAGCGGGATCAGACGGGAAGACCGTAAAAAGTATGTGGACAGAATTGCTGCTGAATTTATACTTCAGGGCTATCTGGATTCTTTGAAGAATCAGACAGAATAGGAGTTTTCATGGAGAAAATAAAATTTACCGATCCGGACACGGGAGAATGTCTGGAGTTTTATGTATTGGAACAGACGAGGATCAATAACAGGGACTATCTTCTGGTAACCGTAGATGAAGACGGTGACTCAGATGCATTTGTCTTAAAAGATCTTTCCGAAGATACAGAGAAAGAAGCGGTCTATGAGATCGTGGAAGAAGAAGCAGAATTAGAAGCAATCGCTAAAGTGTTTTCCGAGATGCTGGAAGATGTCGATATTGAATTATAGAACATTAACGGGCAGCTGATTTTAAAAACAAGATACATAGGGAAACGTTTGAAACAGACGGTTATTCCCGCAAAGAACGAGTCAGGCGGACATGCGTGCATGGTCGCTTGACTCGTTATGAACAAATCTTAAAAAATGAAACAGGAACGGAGAATCAAAAAATAAATGGAGGTGCGGACTTGAAGAAAAAGTCAACAGAAAACAGTAATCATTCAAAATTAAAGATCATTCCGCTTGGAGGATTAGAGCAGATTGGAATGAACATCACGGCATTCGAATATGAGGACAGCATTATCGTAGTGGACTGCGGTCTGTCTTTCCCGGAAGATGACATGTACGGCATCGACCTGGTCATCCCGGATGTCACCTATTTAAAGGACAATATCGACAAGGTAAAGGGATTTTTCATCACACATGGACACGAGGATCACATCGGTGCGATCCCTTATGTATTAAAGGAAGTGAACGTGCCGATCTATGCGACAAAGCTGACGATGGGCATCATCGATCACAAGCTGACCGAACACAATCTTTTGTCCAAGGTGAAACGCAAGGTGGTAAAATACGGACAGCATATCAATCTGGGCTGCTTCCGCGTGGAATTTATAAAGACCAACCACAGTATCCAGGATGCGGCGGCACTTGCGATCTACTCACCGGCAGGTATCGTTGTGCATACCGGAGACTTTAAGGTAGATTACACACCGGTATTTGGTGATGCCATTGATTTACAGCGTTTTGGCGAGATCGGAAAGAAGGGCGTTTTGGCGCTTATGTGCGACAGTACCAATGCGGAGCGCCCTGGCTTTACGATGTCGGAAAAGACAGTCGGAAAAACATTTGAAACGATCTTTGCGGATCACAAGAATAACCGTATCATTATTGCTACCTTTGCGTCCAATGTGGACCGTGTACAGCAGATCATCGATACGGCGTATAAATATGGCAGAAAAGTGGTGATCGAGGGACGCAGTATGGTCAATATCATTTCCACTGCGCAGGAGCTCGGTTACATCAATATCCCGGACAATACGCTGATCGATATTGAGGAGCTGAAAAATTATCCGGATGAGAAAACCGTGCTTATCACAACCGGAAGCCAGGGAGAATCCATGGCGGCGTTATCGAGAATGGCATCCGGCATCCACAGAAAGATCACGATCAAACCGAATGACACGATCGTTTTGAGTTCCAATCCAATTCCTGGAAATGAAAAGGCAGTTTCCAAGATCATCAATGAGCTGTCCATGAAGGGCGCGGAAGTGATCTTCCAGGATGTCCATGTATCCGGTCATGCGTGCCAGGAGGATATCAAACTGATTTACTCACTGGTAAAACCGAAATATGCGATCCCGGTGCATGGTGAGTACCGTCATCTGATGGCACAGGCACATATCGCGGAAGAGATCGGTATTGACAAAGATCATATTTTCCTGCTCTCATCGGGAGATGTATTAGAGCTTGACGAGGATGGAGCGGCAATTACCGGACATGTACCGGTCGGAGATGTCATGGTAGACGGACTTGGTGTTGGAGACGTTGGAAATATCGTACTGCGTGACAGACAGCATCTGGCGGAAGAGGGAATCATCATCGTTGTTCTGACGCTGGAAAGCGGCTCCGGGCAGGTGCTTGCGGGACCGGACATCGTTTCGAGAGGATTTGTCTATGTGCGTGGTTCGGAAAGCCTGATGGATGAGGCAAAGCAGGTATTGAATGATACCATGGATCATTGTATGGATAAAAATATCACAGACTGGGGAAAGATCAAATCAGAGATCAAGGATGCGCTTGGCGACTTTGTATGGAAAGAGACAAAGCGTAAACCGATGATCATCCCGATCATTATGGAAGTCTAGGTAAAAAGCAGAGGACAGGAACATGGAACAGATGAGAGAAGCGCTTGATGCGCTCCTCGCGGCGATACGGACGAGCGAGGAATATAAAAATTATCAGGACATCAAGGCGCGGATTCATGAGAAACCTGAAGTAGAAAAAAGAGTTGCGGAATTCCGGAAACGGAATTATCAGTTACAGAATCAGAAAGACGCGGATCTTTTTGGAGAGATGGATAAGCTGGAGCGGGAGAAGTCGAAGATCTGTGAAAATTCGCTCGCGGCAGAGTATCTTGCGGCAGAACTGGCATTCTGCCGCGTCATTCAGGAGATCAACTGGGAGTTTGTAGAGAAACTGGACTTTGAAGTCGGTTTTGAAAACGAAGGAGAATAGCGAGGCAGTTGAGATGAAAAATACCAGCAGAGTCGTAATACGAATAACCGGCAGCGTCATTTCCCTTCTGATCCTGGTTCTTGTGGTACTCGGGCTGATCCGGGCAGGTCAGTGGGCATATGGCTTTGGATACCGCGTCTATACAGAGGATGCGATGGAGAGCGCGCCCGGCACAGACAAGACAGTTACCGTGACGGCGGATATGTCCGCGAAGGATGTCGGCAGACAGCTTGAGGAAAAAGGTCTGATCCGTGACGCGAACCTTTTTGTGGTTCAGCTGAAACTGTCATCTTATTCCGGGGCGATCAGGGCGGGCACGTATACCCTGAACACGTCAATGACCGCCGAAGAGATGATGCAGATCATGGCGGCGGAAGAAGATACGGAAAGCAGCACGGAGAATACATAAAAGAAGGCGGAGAAGAGACAGTGGTAGTAGAGGAACGACTGGTTACATACATCAATTCGTTGGAAACCGGGAATACAGAGATTTTAGATGAGATCGAACGGGAAGCGCTGCGCAGTGATGTTCCGATCATCCGCAAGGAAATGCAGACGTTTTTGAAGGTATTTCTTGCGATGAAACGTCCGGCGCGGATTCTGGAGGTCGGTACGGCAGTCGGCTTTTCCGCAATTCTTATGGCAGAATATAATCCGGGTGCGTGTGAGATCATCACGATTGAAAATTATGAAAAGCGGATTCCGATCGCGCGTGAAAATTTTAAGCGCGCAGGGAAAGAATCCGTGATCACACTCCTGACCGGAGATGCAAAAGAGGTTCTTCCGACAATAGAAGAACCTTTTGATTTTATATTTATGGATGCGGCGAAGGGGCAGTACATCCATTTTCTGCCGGAGGTGCTTCGTCTGTTAAAAAGCGGCGGCACCCTGATATCGGACAATGTATTGCAGGACGGTGACATCATACAGTCCCGTTTTGCGGTGACACGGAGGAACCGTACGATCCACAAACGGATGCGGGAATATCTGTACACCCTTACCCACCACGAAGAACTGACCACGGCGGTATTGCCGATCGGTGATGGGATCACGGTCAGCGTAAAGAAATAGAAAGCAGGAGAGAAAAAATGAGACATCCGGAATTACTGGTACCGGCAAGCAGTCTTGAGGTACTGAAAATAGCGGTTATATTTGGTGCGGACGCAGTGTATATCGGCGGAGAAGCGTTTGGTCTGCGTGCGAAAGCAAAAAACTTTTCCATGGAGGATATGAAAGAGGGGATCCTTTTTGCCCATGCACATGATGTAAAAGTCTATGTGACGGCAAATATCCTTGCGCATAATGAGGATCTTGAAGGCGTGCGCGCGTATTTCGAGGAGTTAAAAGAAATCGGACCGGATGCGCTTATCATTTCAGATCCGGGCGTGTTTACGGTTGCGCGGGAAGTCTGTCCTGAAATTGATATACATGTCAGTACGCAGGCGAACAACACCAATTACGGCACTTTTTTATTCTGGCAGAAACTTGGCGCAAGCAGAGTTGTGACTGCGCGTGAGCTTTCCTTGAAAGAAATCCGTGAGATCCGTGCAAAGATCCCGGATGAGCTTGAGATCGAGACATTTGTGCATGGTGCGATGTGCATTTCCTATTCGGGAAGATGCCTCCTCAGCAATTATTTTACCGGGCGTGACGCAAACCAGGGTGCGTGTACGCATCCGTGCCGCTGGAAATATGCGGTCGTGGAAGAAAAAAGGCCGGGTGAATATCTGCCGGTTTACGAAAATGAGCGTGGAACCTATATCTTTAATTCCAAGGATCTTTGTATGATCGAGCATATTCCGGAGCTGATCGAATCCGGGATCGACAGTTTCAAGATCGAGGGACGGATGAAGACGGCGCTTTACGTCGCGACAGTTGCGCGTACTTACCGGAAAGCGATCGATGATTATCTGGAATCCCTGGAAAAGTATAAGGAAAATATGCCGTGGTATCTGGATCAGATCTCAAACTGTACCTACCGTCATTTTACGACCGGATTTTTCTTTGGAAAACCGTCCGAAGAAGCTCAGATCTATGATAATAACACCTATGAGAAGGAATACACATATCTTGGCATTGTAGGAGAGCAGAATGAGGAAGGGCTCTATCGGATTGAACAGCGCAACAAGTTTTCTGTCGGGGAAACGATCGAGGTCATGCGCGCGAACGGGGATAATATTCCGGTCACGGTAAAGCGCATCGTGGATGAGGAAGGAAATGATATGCCAAGCGCACCGCATCCGAAGCAGGTCTTATATCTTGACCTGGGGCAGGAACTTATGCAGTACGATATTCTGCGCAGAAAAGAGGAATAAAAAAGCAGCAAAGACAGGGGGAGAAAAATGAGAAGTCAAAAGTATAGCCTGACCGAAGAGGCAAAAAAACTGGAAGAGCTTCTGGCACAGGAACACGGGGAAAAAGAGCATGCGCTGCAGATCTTGGAAGAGATCTGCCATTGCATTGAGCTTCTGGCGGAACAGATGCCGGCAAATGAGCGCGAGGGCTACCAGCTGCGGGGAATGATCGATGAAATCCGCACGGACGAAGAAAGAATTGACACAGAGGGAAATGAATTTCATGGTGCAAAAACAGTGGCAGATGCCTGGCTTACCGATTTTTATGACCTGTGTGAAGCCTGCGGATGCAGACTGGAAGAAGAAAAATAAAAAAGATCACAGAACACGGTTTCGTGTCCTGTGGTCTTTTTTTGTAAACAATGTTTTAAGACAGATTTTTTTAAACGTTGTAAATCTTTTCCAGATACTCCATGCGGGCACCAAGATTGGACAAAAGCAGATCGGTGACCGTGAGCGCAGCCATGGACTCCACCACGACAACGGCGCGCGGTACGATAATCGGATCATGGCGTCCTTTGATCTGGATCTGAATCTCTTCGCCTGCTTTGTTTACCGTTTGCTGCGTGGAAGCAATGGAAGGTGTCGGCTTTATCGCTGCGCGGAAGATGACCGGGCTTCCGTCGCTCATTCCGCCAAGCACACCGCCGGCGTGATTGGTCTTTTTGGAGACAGAACCGTCTGCGTCAAGACAGAAGGCATCGTTGTTGGAAAGACCGGTAGCGGTGGCTGCGTCAAAACCGTCCCCGATCTCAAAGCCCTTGACCGCACCGATGGAAAGAATGGCTTTGGCGAGGTTGGCATCCAGCTTTTCGAAGACCGGATCGCCGATACCGGCAGGCATTCCCGTGATCACGCATTCAACGACTCCGCCGGAAGAATTCTGCTCGCCTATGCATGTTTCCAGGTAGGAGGCAGCTTTTTCGGCAGCGTCCTTATCCGGCATCGCAAGCGCGTTATTTTTGATCTCATCTTTGGAAAAACGTGACATATCGACCGCAACGGGACCGATGGATCTGGTATAAGTCAGAATGTGGATGCCGAGCGTGTCTAAGATCTTGCAGGCGATGGCACCTGCGGCAACACGTCCGATCGTCTCTCTGCCGGAGGAACGTCCGCCGCCCCGGTAATCCCGGAAACCGTATTTTGCGTCAAAGGTATAATCAGCATGTCCCGGACGGTAGTAGGACGCGATCTCACTGTAATCCCTTGACTGCTGGTTCTTGTTAAAAACAACCAGCGAGATCGGCGTGCCGGTGGTCTTACCCTCAAAGACACCGGAAAGGATCTCGACCGCATCGTCCTCCTTACGCGGGGTGGTGAATTTTGACTGTCCCGGTTTTCTACGATCCAGATAGACCTGGATATCTGCCTCGGAAAGAGGAAGTCCTGCCGGACAGCCGTCTACAACGACGCCGACACCTTTGCCGTGGGATTCTCCCCAGGTTGTGATCTTAAATATATTTCCAAACGTTGAACCTGCCATGATGTCCTCCTGTTTTCTATAATAATACAATAATTTTAAGTATAGTGGATTTGGAAAAGAAAGACAACCGGAAAATCAAAAATCAAAAATGAACGGGGATTTTGTTCTGTACATTTTTTGGGGAAGCCGCTATAATAAGAAACAGACGATTGAGCAATAAAAGAAAAAGGAGATCTTATGTACGAGTTATTAAAAAAAGACGGACGGGCGAAGCGGGGCGTGCTTCATACCGTGCATGGCGATATACAGACACCGGTGTTTATGAATGTAGGTACTGCCGCGGCGATCAAGGGAGCGGTTTCCACCGAGGATCTCGAACAGTTAAAGACACAGGTGGAGCTGTCCAATACCTATCATCTTCATGTGAGACCGGGGGATGAAATTGTAAAAAAACTGGGTGGTCTGCATAAATTTATGGTCTGGAACAAGCCAATCCTTACCGATTCCGGCGGATTTCAGGTGTTTTCCCTCGCGGATTTAAGAAAGATCAAAGAAGAGGGGGTATATTTCCACTCGCATGTGGACGGAAGGAAGATCTTTATGGGACCGGAGCAGAGTATGCAGATCCAGTCCAATCTTGCGTCTACGATCGCAATGGCGTTTGATGAGTGCCCGCCGGCGCTGGCTGACCGGAATTATGTGGAAAATTCAGTGGCGCGTACGACCAGATGGCTTGCGCGCTGCAAGACGGAGATGCAGCGGTTGAACGGACTTGAGGATACGATCAACAAGAACCAGATGTTGTTCGGGATCAATCAGGGAGCAGTTCTTGAGGATATCCGTATCGACCACGCGAAGCGGATCACGGAGATGGATCTTGACGGATATGCGGTAGGAGGACTTGCGGTAGGAGAGACACATGAGCAGATGTATCATATCCTGGATGTCACGGTTCCGCATTTGCCGGAGAACAAGCCGACGTACCTTATGGGTGTGGGAACGCCTGCAAATATCCTGGAGGGTGTTGCGCGCGGGGTGGATTTCTTTGACTGCGTATATCCGACAAGAAACGGAAGACACGGACATGTCTACACCAATCAGGGAAAATTAAACCTGTTTAACCAGCGTTTTGAACTGGACGACAGACCGATCGAGGAGGGCTGCGGATGTCCGGCATGCCGCAGATACAGCAGGGCATATATCCGCCATCTGTTAAAGGCGAAGGAGATGCTCGGCATGCGTTTATGTGTGATGCATAACCTGTATTTTTACAATACGATGATGGAAGAGATCCGGGATGCCATTGACGCCGGCAGATATGCGTCCTATATGGATGAAAAACTTTACGGTATGAGCCAGATGGATGGTAAATAAGTAAAATTTCTATGAAAAAATGGAAAACCACTTGATGTGGCAGACAACTTTGTGTAGAATAATAGGAGCGCTTCAAAGAGACAGGAAGCAATTTATATGGTGATTTTAGGAGGAAAAATGCAATGTCTATTTTAGCAGAAGCAACAGGTACCGGCTCGATGAGTTTTATGATTTTCTGGCTGATACTTATCTTTGTACTGATGTATTTTATGATGATTCGTCCGCAGAAGAAGGAACAGCAGCGTAAGGACGCCATGCTTTCCGAGCTCGCAGTTGGCGATACGGTTCTTACAACCAGCGGATTTTATGGTGTAGTCATCGATATCTCAGATGACACAGTGATCATTGAATTTGGTAACAACAAGAACTGCCGTATTCCGATGCAGAGAGCTGCGATCGCGGCAGTAGAAAAGCCGGAAGAGGCTGTTGTGGACAAGACAGACAAAAAAGCGGATAAGAAGGACAAAAAGGCTGAGAAATAATGGGCAGTCAAACAGAGACCTGAGGCAGCTGCCCCGGGTCTCTTTTGTTTTTTGGGCTTTCGCAAAGCCGGATTTTTTGATAAAATAAGTAAAAAGAACATAGGATAAGGGGGATTTTGTATGAATACCGGAAAAGAACAGGAAAAGACGGGAATGCTGGGCAAACTGGCTTGTGTCTGTGCATTGCCGTTTGTAGTATTGTGGCTGATAAATATGGGCGTGATGTATCTGGTACAGAAGGGAACGTTGAGCAGTCTTGTGGCGAACGTGATCCTGCTTGTTGTGATCCTTGCGATGATCGGCGGAGTAGTGGCAGCAGTAAGGGCAGCGACCGGAAAGATCCGCTTTATGGTCAAACATATGGAAGAAATGGGCGATGACCATATGGAGCAGGATAATGCGCTCTTACAGCGGGATGACGCGCTTGGAGAGATGGCACGTTCCGCAAATGAGATGATCACATCTTTCGCGCAGGTAGTAAACCAGATCCGCACGGCGACAGCAGAATTGGAGGAAGTATCCGGAGATTTTCAGGAATCATTTGGAAATATGTCGGATTCTGTGGAACGCGTCAGCGGAAAAGTAAACTCCATTACCGATAATACAGCGGCACAGGCAGATAAGACCAGGGATATCGAGCAGAAGATCATGAACATCAGCCAGGCGGTGGAAACGATCGCGCAGAATATCGATGTGCTCGTGGAGAGCGCCGGAAAAATGAAATCCTGCAACGAAGAAGCGGAAAATATCATGCGGGAACTTGTAACGATCAGTAAGGATAACAGTGCGGCAGTGGAAAATGTCCGCAGCCAGACAGATCTGACCAACCAGTCTGCAATGCAGATCCGCACGGTAACCGAGATCATCGCGGGAATTTCCAGCCAGACCAACCTTCTTGCGTTAAACGCAAGTATTGAGGCGGCGCGCGCGGGAGAACAGGGAAAAGGTTTCGCGGTCGTTGCGGAGGAGATTCGTACACTTGCAGATCAGTCACGGGAATCTTCGGAGAAGATCAATGCGATCGTCAATACCCTGATCGAGAATTCCAATGTCAGCGTGGACATCACAGAAAAAGTTTCCCAGGCGTTTGAGGAGCAGAACAAAAAAATCCATGAGACAGAGAGCATCTTTGCGTCACTGAACCAGGAGATCGCGCTTGTGAGTGATTCCATCCACGGCATCGGAACGGAAGTGGATGAATTAAACGAACATAAGAATGCGATGGAAGAGGGAATCGTGACCCTCACGCAGACCGCAGAGGAAAATACGCAGAGCGCAAGAGAAACTCTGGATTCCATGAATGAAGTGGAAGCGATCGTAGCACAGTGCAAGAGCTCGACCAACCGTATCACGAATGTGGCGAAAGATCTGGTTTCCGGCATACAGAAAGTCGGCGTAAAACAGTTAAAACAGGAAGTCGAAGAAAGATTTTAAGTAACGGATCATAAAAAAGCAGGGCGGATTCCCCGAAAGGAAAGCCGGCCTGTTTTTCTATAAGATGAAATAATAGAAAAAAGCTTTTCTATAACCGCAAAGTATATCAAATATAAAAAACAAGAATAGATACGCTTATTGAAATAAACGCAGAAATACTATATAGTATAACTATTAAGCATATCAGAGAAAAGTCTTGAATGAGAAAGGAAGTAGAAATTCCATGAAGTGTAAGGTTGGAGTTATTTCCGGTGACGGAATCGGACCGGAGATCGTAAGAGAAGCAAAAAAAGTATTGGATAAAATTGGCAGAACATACGGACATGAGTTTGTATATACAGACATTTTGATGGGCGGCTGTTCCATTGACGCGACAGGCGTTCCGCTTACCGATGAGGCGATCGCACAGGCAAAGGCATCGGATGCGGTGCTGATGGGATCGATCGGTGGAAATACATCCACCTCACCGTGGTATAAGCTGGCACCGGAACTCAGACCGGAGGCAGGGCTTTTGAAACTGCGCAAGTCCTTAAATCTGTTTGCAAACTTGAGACCGGCGTATCTTTACGAGGAATTAAAGGCAGCGTGCCCGCTTCGGGATGATATTATCGGAGACGGTTTTGACATGATGATCATGCGGGAGCTGACCGGCGGACTGTATTTCGGCGCACGCGAGACAAAAGAAGTGGACGGTGTGGTCACAGCGGTTGATACCCTTTCCTATAATGAAAATGAGATCCGGAGAATTGCAAAACGCGGCTTTGACATTGCAATGAAGCGCAGAAAAAAAGTGACTTCCGTGGATAAGGCAAATGTGCTTGATTCTTCCAGACTCTGGAGAAAGATCGTGGAAGAAGTGGCAAAGGACTACCCGGAGGTTACATATGAGCATATGCTGGTTGACAACTGTGCAATGCAGCTGGTAAAAGACCCGCGCCAGTTTGATGTTATTTTAACAGAGAATATGTTTGGAGACATCTTATCCGATGAAGCAAGTATGGTGACCGGATCGATCGGAATGCTCTCCTCCGCAAGCTTAAATGACACCAAATTCGGACTGTATGAGCCGAGCGGCGGATCCGCGCCGGACATTGCGGGAAAAGGGATCGCAAATCCGATCGCGACCATTTTGAGCGCAGCAATGATGCTCCGTTACTCCCTTGATCTGGATAAAGAGGCGGATGCCATTGAACAGGCGGTAAAACAGGTGTTAAAAGAGGGATACCGCACGATCGATATTATGCCGCAGGAAGCGGAAAAACGTGCTTCGGTCAGAGAAGTCGGAACAGAGCAGATGGGTGATCTGATCGCGGAGCGTGTGTAGAAACTCCAGCGTTTTATGATAGAGAGAAAGGAAATAAAAGAGATGAAAAGTGATAATGTAAAATGCGGAATGCAGCAGGCACCGCATCGAAGCCTTTTCAATGCACTTGGCTTCACAGAAGAAGAAATGAAAAAGCCGATGGTTGGTATCGTAAGCTCCTATAATGAGATCGTACCGGGCCATATGAATCTGGATAAAATTGTAAATGCAGTTAAACTGGGCGTTGCGGAAGCAGGCGGCGTCCCGGTTGTATTTCCGGCGATCGCGGTATGCGACGGAATCGCCATGGGACACATCGGAATGAAATATTCACTTGTGACCAGAGATCTGATCGCGGACTCCACCGAGTGTATGGCACAGGCACATCAGTTTGACGCGCTTGTCATGGTGCCGAACTGCGACAAGAACGTACCGGGACTTTTGATGGCTGCGGCAAGAATCAATGTGCCGACGGTATTTGTATCCGGCGGCCCGATGTTAGCGGGACATGTAAAGGGACAGAAGAGAAGTCTTTCTTCCATGTTTGAGGCGGTAGGCTCTTATGCGGCGGGAACCATGTCCGAGGACGACGTAAGAGAATTTGAGGAGAAAGTATGTCCGACCTGCGGTTCCTGTTCCGGAATGTATACCGCAAACTCCATGAACTGCCTGACCGAAGCGCTCGGTATGGGACTGCGTGGAAACGGAACGATCCCGGCGGTATATTCAGAGCGTATCAAACTCGCAAAGCATGCGGGTATGGCGGTTATGGATATGTACCGCAAAAACATCCGTCCGAGAGATATCATGACTAAGGATGCGATCTTAAACGCGCTGACCGTAGACATGGCGTTAGGATGTTCTACCAACAGTATGTTACATCTTCCGGCGATCGCGCATGAGGTAGGTTTTGATTTTGATATTTCTTTTGCAAATCCGATCAGTGAAAAGACACCGAACCTCTGTCATCTTGCGCCGGCAGGCCCGACTTACATGGAAGACTTAAATGAGGCGGGCGGTGTTTACGCGGTTATGAAGGAGCTTGCGGACGCAGGGCTGTTACATACCGATTGTATGACCGTGACCGGAAAGACCGTAGGAGAAAATATCGCGGATGCGGAAAACAAGAATCCGGAAGTGATAAGACCGCTTGACAATCCGTACAGCAAGACCGGCGGACTTGCCGTATTAAAGGGAAATCTTGCACCGGACGGCGGCGTGGTAAAACGTTCCGCAGTCTGCGATGAGATGATGGTACATGAAGGACCGGCGCGCGTATTTGACTGTGAGGAAGACGCGATTGCTGCCATCAAGGGCGGTAAGATCGTTGCCGGAGATGTTGTTGTGATCCGTTATGAGGGACCGAAAGGCGGCCCTGGTATGCGTGAGATGTTAAATCCGACTTCCGCGATCGCGGGAATGGGACTCGGATCTTCAGTAGCGCTTATCACGGACGGAAGATTTTCCGGCGCGAGCCGTGGAGCTTCCATCGGTCATGTCTCACCGGAAGCAGCAGTCGGCGGCCCGATCGCGCTTGTAGAGGAAGGAGATATCATTAAGATCAACATTCCGAAGATGACACTCGAACTTGCTGTTTCCGATGAGGAGCTTGCGGCAAGAAAAGCAAAATGGCAGCCGAGAGAGCCAAAGGTAAAGACCGGCTATCTGGCACGTTATGCGGCAATGGTTACATCCGGTAACCGTGGCGCGATCCTTCAGGTTCCGGGAACAGGAGAGAACTAAAAGGGAAAAAGGGGTTAGAAAGCGAGGAAGCATAGATGCAGTTGACAGGTGCGCAGATCGTAATAGAATGTTTGAAAGAACAGGGCGTGGATACCGTATTCGGGTATCCGGGCGGCGCAATTTTAAATGTATATGATGAATTATATAAGCATAAAAATGAAATCAGGCATGTGCTGACCTCCCACGAGCAGGGAGCTTCTCACGCTGCGGACGGCTATGCGAGAAGTACCGGAAAAGTCGGTGTGTGTCTTGCAACATCGGGACCGGGCGCGACCAATCTGGTCACCGGGATCGCGACCGCGTATATGGACTCGGTGCCGATCGTGGCGATCACCTGTAATGTCGGTGTACCGCTCCTTGGAAAAGACAGTTTTCAGGAGATCGACATTGCCGGTGTTACCATGCCGATCACAAAGCACAACTATATCGTAAAAGACGTTACAAAACTTGCGGATACGATCCGGAAAGCCTTTGAGATCGCGAAAAAAGGCAGACCGGGTCCGGTGCTTGTGGATATTCCGAAGGATGTCACGGCACAGAAGACGGAGTATCAGGCAAAAGAACCTGTGGCAGTACAAAGAGACACCGGGCGGATCACGGAAGAGGATCTGCAGACCGCGTTAAAGCTGATCCGGGAAGCAAAAAAACCGTATGTATTTGTCGGTGGCGGAGCAGTGATCTCCGGCGCGAGCGAGGATCTGCGCGAATTTGTAGATAAGATTGACGCACCGGTCTGCGATTCCCTGATGGGAAAAGGAGCATTCGACGGTACCGATCCGCGGTATACCGGAATGCTTGGCATGCATGGAACCAAGACATCGAATTACGGTGTCAGTGAGTGCGATCTTCTGATCGCGATCGGCGTGCGCTTCAGTGACCGTGTACTCGGAAATGCGAAGAAATTCGCCAATCAGGCAAAGATCCTGCAGCTGGATGTGGATCCGGCGGAGATCAACAAAAATATCGTGGTGACAGCAAGTGTGATCGGAGATGTGAAGGAGATCCTTGGCAGACTGAATGCACAGCTTGCGCCGATGGAGCACAAAGAATGGATGGATCATATCCTGGCATATAAGGAGAAATATCCGCTCACCTATCATCCGGAAGGCTTGAGCGGACCGTATATCGTAGAGCAGGTCTATCGGATGACAAAGGGTGAGGCGATCATGGTCACCGAGGTCGGACAGCATCAGATGTGGACGGCGCAGTATTACCGCTATGCAAAACCGCGCACACTCCTTACATCCGGCGGTCTTGGAACAATGGGCTACGGACTTGGCGCAGCGATCGGCGCACAGGTGGCGAATCCGGATAAGCAGGTGGTAAATATTGCCGGCGACGGATGTTTCCGGATGAACATGAATGAGGTCGCAACTGCGGTGCGGGAAAAATTACCGCTGATCCAGGTCGTGATAAACAACCATGTACTTGGAATGGTAAGACAGTGGCAGAATTTATTTTATGAGGCACGTTATTCCGCTACCGTGTTAAACGATTCGGTTGATTTTGTAAAGCTTGCGGAGGCCATGGGAGCCACCGGAATACGGGTGACGACGAGGGAAGAGTTCACAGACGCTTTCCAAAAAGCACTTGACAGCAAAACACCAGTAGTATTAGACTGTATCATAAATTGTGACGATAAAGTGTGGCCGATGGTTGCACCGGGCGCTGCAATCAGCGAAGTGTTCTGTGAAGAAGACTTGGATAACAAATAAAAGGGAAGAGTGACAGGAGGAAAAGGTACAATGAGCAGAGTTTACAATTTTTCTGCAGGACCTGCGGTATTACCGGAAGAGGTCTTAAAAGAAGCAGCAGATGAGATGTTGGATTACAAGGGAAGCGGCATGTCCGTTATGGAGATGAGCCACCGCTCCAAAGTATACGATGATATCATCAAGGAAGCAGAGAAGGATATCCGTGATCTGATGAATATCCCGGATAATTACAAAGTATTATTTTTACAGGGCGGAGCTTCACAGCAGTTCGCTATGATCCCGATGAACCTGATGAAAAATAAGAAAGCTGCCTATATCATCACAGGCCAGTGGGCAAAGAAGGCGTATAAGGAAGCACAGATCTACGGAGACGCAGTTGCGGTTGCATCCTCCGAAGACAAGACATTTTCCTATATCCCGGACTGCTCCGATCTGGATATTCCGGAAGATGCGGATTATGTATACATTTGTGAAAACAACACGATTTACGGAACGAAATACAAAAAGCTTCCGAACACCAAGGGACATACCCTGGTAGCTGACGTTTCCTCCTGTTTCCTGTCAGAACCGGTTGATGTAACAAAATACGGCATTATCTATGGTGGAGTTCAGAAAAACATCGGACCTGCCGGAGTTGTTATTGTGATCATCCGTGAAGATCTGATCACTGAGGATGTACTCCCGGGAACACCTACCATGCTGAAATACAAGACACATGCGGATGCGGATTCCTTATACAACACACCGCCTGCATATGGTATCTATATTTGTGGAAAAGTATTCAAATGGTTAAAGAAGATGGGCGGACTTTCCGTGATGAAAGAACGCAACGAAGAGAAAGCAAAGATCCTTTATGATTTCTTAGACCAGAGCAAAATGTTCCACGGAACTGTTGTAAAGGAAGACCGTTCTCTGATGAACGTACCGTTCGTAACCGGAGATAAGGATCTGGACGCAAAATTCGTAAAAGAAGCAGCAGATGCCGGTTTTGTAAACTTAAAGGGACATCGTACCGTAGGTGGTATGAGAGCTTCTATCTACAACGCAATGCCAAAAGAAGGTGTTGAAAAGTTAGTAGAGTTCATGAAGAAGTTTGAAGCAGAGAATGCATAAAAATACATAAAAGGAGAGTTAGGGTAGAATGTTTCAGTATACATGCTTAAATCCGATTTCTCATGTGGGACTGGATTTACTGACCGATGATTATAAAAAGACAGATGACATCAATGCAGCGGAAGCGGTTTTAGTAAGAAGCGCTTCGATGCACGAGATGGATCTGCCGGAGAATTTAACTGCAGTGGCAAGAGCCGGAGCCGGAGTCAACAATATTCCGCTTGACAAATGCGCAGAACAGGGAATCGTTGTATTCAATACACCGGGCGCAAATGCAAACGGCGTAAAAGAACTTGTGATCGCGGGAATGCTTTTTGCAGCCCGTGACATCCGGGGCGGTATGGAATGGGTACTTTCCGAGGAAGGAAACGCGGATATCGCAAAGCTTGCTGAGAAGCAGAAAAAGAACTTCGCGGGAACCGAGCTTTCCGGTAAGAAACTCGGCGTGATCGGGCTTGGTGCGATCGGTGTCAAGGTAGCAAATACCGCAACACATCTTGGAATGGAAGTACTTGGTTATGATCCGTACATTTCCGTAAATGCTGCATGGAATCTTTCCCGTGGCGTAAAACATGTGCAGGATGTCACAGAGATCTACAAAGAATGTGATTACATCACCGTACATGTACCGCTTATGGATTCTACCAAAAAGATGATCAGCAAAGAAGCAATCGCGATGATGAAACCGACAGCGGTTGTACTCAACTTCGCAAGAGATCTGCTGGTAGATGAGGAAGCAATGGTGGAAGCGTTAAAAGAAAAGAAGGTACGCAAGTATGTATCTGACTTCCCGAATCCGACTACCGTTGGAAAAGAAGGAACGATCGTAACACCGCATATCGGAGCTTCCACAGAAGAATCCGAAGATAATTGTGCTGTGATGGCAGTAAATGAGATCATGGATTTCCTGGAAAACGGAAATATCACACATTCCGTAAATTATCCGGACTGCAACATGGGTATCTGCCAGGCGGCAGGACGTGTTCTGATCCTTCACAAAAATGAAAAAGGAATGATCAGCCGTTATACAACGGTACTTGGAGATGCGGATATCAATATCTCTGATATGACCAACAAGAGCCGTGGCGAATTTGCCTGCACCCTGATGGATGTAGACGCAGCACTTACGGATGAAGTGGTAGAAAAATTAAAAGCAGTTGACGGTGTACTTCGCGTGCGCGTGATCAAATAAGAGAATATAAAGCAGAAAATCCAGGTCGTTTGTGCCTGGATTTTTCTGTTGGGGAAGAGGAGGAAAAAAGTGGCAGAGATCAGACCCTTTTGTGCAGTTCGTCCGCAGGCGGACTGGGCAGAGAAAATAGCGGCATTGCCTTATGATGTATACAACCGGAAGGAGGCGAGAGAGGAGACGGCAAAGCATCCGGAGTCCTTCCTTTGTATTGACCGGGCGGAGACACAGTTCCCGGAGGATACCGATCCCTATGCACCGGAGGTATATCAAAAAGCACATGATCTGTTGTATGACTGGATCGCAGAAGGAAGATTTGAGAAAGAAAAGAAACCATGTTATTATGTTTACGAAGAAACCAGAGAGGGACGGACGCAGACCGGGATCGTTGCCTGCGCTTCGGTCGATGACTATGAAAACAACGTGATCAAAAAGCATGAGGAAACAAGAGCGGAAAAAGAAGAAGACCGGATCCGCCATGTGGATGCCTGCAATGCCCAGACCGGACCGATCTTTCTTGCTTACCGCAAAAACGAGACGATCTGTGAACTGGTAGCGCGTGCAAAAGAAAAAACTCCGGTGTATGATTTCATTTCAAGAGAGGGGATCGGACAGCGGGTATTTCTGATCGATGATGACAAAGAGATTGCGCAGTTAAAAGAGGCGTTTGCAGAGGTTCCGGCGGTTTATATCGCGGATGGACATCACCGCGCGGCATCTGCGGTGAAAGTCAGTGAAAGGAAAAG
Source organism: Lachnospiraceae bacterium (assembly GCA_902363825.1). Taxonomy (GTDB): domain Bacteria; phylum Bacillota; class Clostridia; order Lachnospirales; family Lachnospiraceae; genus Roseburia_D; species Roseburia_D yibonii. Next base: position 15,184 of record CABJBK010000010.1, on the reverse strand, counting down.
AAAAGCCAATCCGGGTTACAGCGGAGAAGAGGAATTCAATTACTTCCTGTCAGTGTTATTCCCGGATGAAGAACTTTTTATCATGGATTATAACCGGATCGTGAAAGATCTAAATGGTATGACACAGGAAGATTTTTTAAGCCGGATGAAAGAACATTTTAGGGTCAGCCCGTGTACAAAAGAAGAGCGCAGACCGAAGGAAAAGGGAATGTTTGGCATGTATCTCGGCGGACAGTGGTATCAGTGCCGGATCCATGAAAAAGATAAGAGCAGCGATCCGGTGGAAAACCTGGATGTCTTCGTCCTGCAGGAGAAGGTGCTTGCGCCGCTCTTTGGGATCACAGAGCCAAAGACAGATGCGCGTATTTCCTTTGCCGGCGGAATCCGCGGGCTGGATTATCTGGAAGAGAAAGTGGATGGCGGATGGGCAGTGGCATTCGCAATGCATCCGACCTCGATCGCGGAACTGTTTGCGGTTGCGGACGCCGGAAAACTGATGCCGCCAAAATCCAGCTGGTTTGAACCGAAACTTTACAGTGGTCTGTTCATACATGAATTAAACTGAAAAAATTTATCTTTAAGAGGAGAAGCCTATGATATTATTATCTACCGATACCGAAGTTACGATTACCGATATCGTGCAGCAGGAAGCAGAAGCGGCAAAGAATGCCAATCCGGGAGTGATCAAATCCTATCTGGAAAAAATGCTTCCACAGGTTTTAAGCCTCGGGGCGCAGATCATCATTGCCCTGATCGTTTATTTTGTCGGGATCAAAATTATTTCTTTTGCACGAAAGAAGATTAAAAAGTGGCTGACCAAATTAAACTTTGATGTCGGCGTGATCCAGTTTTTGGATTCTATCATAAGAATCGTTGCCTATTTTGTACTGCTTTGCATTATACTTGGCCTGTTCGGCATACAGACGACCTCGATCGTCGCGGTTGTGACGTCAGCCAGCCTGGCTGCGGGTCTTGCGCTGCAGGGAAGCCTTTCCAACTTCGCGGGAGGCGTTCTGATCCTGGTATTAAAGCCGTTTGTAGTCGGAGATTACATCATCGAGGATACCCATGGCAATGAGGGAACGGTCATGCACATTTCCACAGTCTATACCAAGCTCCGCACGATCGATAATAAGATCATTGTGATCCCGAATGGAACACTCGCGAATACAAGCCTGACCAACCTGACCCAGATGGATAAGCGGAGAATCGATCTGACGGTGGGTGTTTCCTACGATACGGATTTAAAGAAAGCAAAAGAAGTCATGCGGGATGTCGCACTGGCGGAAGAGGCGAGACTGCCGGAAGAGACCGTGGATATCTTCGTGTCCGAGCTCGGATCAAGTGAAGTGACCATGGGATGCCGCATCTGGGTAAAGACGGCGGATTACTGGCCGGCACGCTGGCGCCTGACCGAAAATTTAAAGAATGCGATGGATGAAAATGGCATCGAGATCCCGTTCCAGCAGATTGATGTAAATCTCAAAAAGTGAAGTTGACAAAAATTGTAAGATATGCTAGTGTTTACTTTGTGAACAGCACAAGGAGTGTGCATCTTTTAGTATTAGGAGGAAATTATTTATGCAAGGAACTGTAAAATGGTTTAACGCAAAGAAAGGTTATGGATTTATTTCCGATGCGGAAGGCAATGACGTATTTGTACATTTTTCTGCATTGAACATGGATGGATTCAAAGAATTAAAAGACGGCGAAACCGTAGAATTCGATGTAGTTGAAGGGGAAAAAGGACCTCAGGCAGCTAACGTAGTTCGTTTAGCTTAATTCATAGATTTCAAGCAAGTGAACAACCGAAAAATACAACTGAGAGGATGCATATTTGCGTCCTCTTTTTGTAATGGCGACGAGGAAAATGGGCGCCGTGCCTGCGCAGGCATCCATTTCACTGCATTTTACCGTTGCTTGCAGGTATGAAAACAGAAACGTGTGGTTAAAATAGAGAAAAACTGGAGGAATGGAATTTGAAGATACAGGATTTGAGCGCGTATGAGATCATAAAAGAGCAGAAACTCGAGGATTTAAATTCAAAGGGGTATCTGCTGCGTCATAAAAAGAGCGGAGCACGCATCAGTGTGATCAGTAATGATGATGAAAACAAGGTATTTTACATCGGATTTCGCACACCGCCAAAGGACAGTACCGGAGTGGCGCATATTATCGAGCATACGGTGCTCTGCGGTTCGGACAAATTTCCGGTCAAAGATCCGTTTGTGGAGCTTGTAAAGGGATCCTTAAATACATTCTTAAATGCGATCACTTATTCGGATAAGACAGTTTATCCGGTGGCAAGCTGCAACGACAAGGATTTCGCAAACCTGATGGATGTTTATCTTGATGCGGTATTCCATCCGAATATTTATAAAAAGAAAGAAATATTTAAACAGGAAGGCTGGCATTACGAACTTGAAGACCAGGATGCACCGATCACAATAAACGGCGTGGTCTACAATGAGATGAAGGGGGCATTCTCTTCACCGGAGGGAGTGTTAGACCGGCTTGTTTTGAATTCTCTTTTCCCGGATACGCCTTACAGCAACGAATCCGGCGGAGATCCGGAGCGCATTCCGGAATTAACTTATGAGAATTATCTGGAATTCCATAAGACCTATTATCACCCGTCCAATGCTTTTATCTATCTTTATGGAAATATGGATATCGTAGAAAAGCTTGTATGGCTTGATAAAGAATATTTATGCAATTATGAAGAAATTACCGTTGATTCAAAAATACCGCTTCAGAAGCCGTTTGACGCGCCGAGAGAGGTAAGAGAGAAATACTCGATCGCAAGTGATGAGTCCACGGAAGACAACACATATATTTCCTATAATATGGCGATCGGTACCACACTGGATCCGAAGCTGTATCTCGCGTTTGATGTACTGGATTACGCGTTGTTAAACGCGCCGGGTGCGCCATTAAAGAAAGCGCTGTTAGACGCAAAGATCGGAAAGGATATCATGGGTTCTTACGACAGCAGCACATATCAGCCGATCTTTTCCGTTGCGGCAAAGAACGCAAACCCGGAACAGAAAGAAGAGTTCGTGCGGATCATCCGCGATACATTAAAAGAGCAGGTGGAAAAAGGGATCAATAAAAAGGCGCTGCTCGCAGGGATCAACAGTTCTGAATTCAAATACCGCGAAGCGGACTACGGTCAGTTCCCGAAGGGGCTGATCTATGGCCTGCAGAGTCTTGACAGCTGGCTGTATGATGAGAAGGAGCCGTTTATGCATCTGGAGGCGGCACCGGTTTTCGCATTCTTAAAAGAAATGACGAAGACAGATTATTTTGAAAAGCTGATCCAGGAGTATATGCTTGACAATACGCATGTGTCGATCGTAATGATCGAGCCGGAATGCGGACTGAACGCGAAAAAGGAAAAGAAATTAGAAGAACAGCTCGCGGCTTATAAGGCATCTTTAAGTGCGGACGAGATAAAGGCGCTGATCGAGGATACGGCGCATTTAAAACAGTATCAGGAAGAGCCGTCACCGAAGGAGGATCTTGAAAAGATCCCGATGTTAAAGCGGTCGGATATGAAAAAAGAGGCATCCCCGTTTATCAATGAAGTAAGAGACTGTGACGGAACAACGGTTCTGTTCCACGAGATGTTTACCAACCGGATCAACTACCTTGATTTCCTTTTTGACGTCACGGATCTTTCTGAGGAGGAGATCCCTTATCTTGGTATTTTAAAGGCGGTGCTCGGTTATATGAACACCAGCCGGTACGGTTATGCGGATCTCGCGAATGAGATCAATCTGTATACCGGCGGCGTTTCCTCTTCAATCGGGGTTTATCCTTCCGTGAAGAAGCCGGATTCCTATCAGGCAAAATATGAGGTGCGCACGAAGGTTCTCTATGAAAATACAGATAAGGCAATGGACATCATAAAGGATATTTTGGGAACCACGGATATCACGGATGAAAAGCGTCTTTATGAGATCCTTGCGCAGGCGAAATCAAGACTTCAGATGTCTTTAAGTTCCGCTGGACATTCGGTGTCAGCGATCCGTGCCATGTCCTATTTCTCCAAAACCGCATATTATAATGATATGACAGGCGGAATCGCTCTGTATCGGGTGATCGCGGATTATGAAGAACATTTTGAGGAGAAAAAGGGAATGCTGATCGAACGTCTTGACGCACTGCGAAAGAAAATCTTTTGCAAAGAGCGCCTGATGGTCAGCCTTACCGCAGACCGTGAGGGATATGACGCGGCGGTAAAAGAGATCGGCGGCTTAAAGGAGATCCTTGGAAGCGGAGCACCGCAGGCGGCAGTTCCGGTATTAAACTGCGTAAAGAAGAATGAAGGCTTTCTGGACGCTTCCCAGGTACAGTATGTTTCAAGAGCAGGAAACTTTGTAAAACGGGGATTTTCCTATACCGGAGCGCTTCGCATCTTAAAAGTGATATTAAGCTATGATTATCTGTGGCTCAATGTCCGCGTAAAAGGCGGTGCCTACGGCTGCATGAGCGGATTTATGCGAAACGGAGATTCCTATTTTACCTCCTATCGTGATCCGAATCTTGGAAAGACGAATGAGATATACGAAAAAACACCGGAGTATCTGAAAAATTTTGACGCGGATGAGCGTGATATGACAAAATATATCATTGGAACGATCAGTGATCTCGATACTCCGTTAAATCCTTCCGCCAAGGGAAGCCGCTCGTTGAGTGCTTATCTGACCGGCGTGACCTATGCGGATGTGCAGAAGGAACGTGATGAAGTGATAAACGCGGAGCCGGAAAACATCCGCGCGCTTGCGGACCTGATCGAAGCAGTCCTTTCGGATCACAATCTGTGCGTGATCGGAAACGAGGATGCGGTAAAGAAAGAAAAAGCGTTATTTGACACGATTGAAAAGTTATATTAAAAGGAGCATTACATGGAAAATAAATTTAAATCAGGATTCGTGACACTGATCGGCAGACCGAATGTGGGAAAATCAACACTGATGAACCATCTGATCGGCCAGAAGATCGCGATCACATCAAACAAGCCGCAGACAACCAGAAACCGGATACAGACGGTATATACGGATGAGGAGCGCGGACAGATCATCTTTCTTGATACACCGGGTATCCACAAAGCAAAAAACAAGCTTGGGGAATACATGGTAAATGTGGCGGAGCATACCTTAAATGAAGTGGATCTGATCCTCTGGCTGGTGGAACCGACGGACTATATCGGCGCGGGAGAACAGCATATCATCGAAATGCTCAAAAATACAAAGACACCGGTTATTTTGGTGATCAATAAGCTGGACACGCTTTCTGAGCGTGATCAGATGCTTACCTATATCGATACATACCGCAAAGTCTATGATTTCGCGGAGATCGTACCTGCGTCCGCACTGCGCGGTCAGAACACGGATCTGATCATAGATCTGATCTTTCAGTATCTGCCGGAAGGACCGATGTTTTATGATGTGGATACGATCACGGATCAGCCGGAGCGTCAGATCGTTGCGGAGCTTATCCGTGAGAAAGCACTTCATGCCCTGAATGAGGAGATCCCGCATGGTATCGCAGTCTCCATCGAGCGAATGAAAGACCGTAAGGGACAAAATATCGTGGATATCGACGCGACGATCATCTGCGAGCGTGATTCACACAAGGGGATCATCATCGGAAAGGGCGGTGCCATGTTAAAGAAGATCGGAACCAATGCACGCTATGAGATCGAACGGCTTTTGGGCTGCAAGGTGAACCTGAAGCTCTGGGTGAAGGTGAAAAAAGACTGGCGCGACAGTGACATCCTGATCAAGAATTTCGGTTATAAAGAGGACGAAAGATAGCTGGCTTTTTTTTCTAGTATATCCTGTATGAATTCGGAAATCCTAATATTACCTGCAAAAGAAATATGACCAAGGGGGATTTCAGATGAGAGACGAAGCCTGGGATACATTTGTGACAACGGGAAAAGTAGAGGATTACCTTACTTACAGGTACAGTGAGAAAAAAGAGCATATGGCAGACGAAAAAGTAAGAGGTGAGAGCGTTTATGGGGCAGACCATCGTGCTGACGGGAATGGTTTTGCAGACAATGCCCATAGGAGATTATGACAAAAGACTGACGATACTGACCAAAGAACGGGGAAAGATCACGGCGTTCGCAAAAGGAGCAAGAAGGCCGAACAGCCAGCTCCTTGCGGCGGCGAATCCGTTTTGTTACGGTGAATTTGAACTGTTTGAGGGAAGGACTACATACACGCTTGTGAAAGCGACGGTCGCGAATTATTTCAGGGATCTTTTGAATGATCTCGACAGTGTTTATTACGGGTTTTATTTTCTGGAACTTGCGTCCTATTATACGCAGGAAAACAACGACGAGCGGCAGATGTTAAAGCTTTTATACCAGTCGCTTCGGGCGCTTCAGCATCCGTCTTTGAACAATCGTCTGGTGAAGGTGATCTATGAGCTTCGGGTACTGGTCGTAAACGGGGAATATCCGAATGTATTCTCCTGCATGAAGTGCGGAAAAAAAGAGGATCTCTGCTATTTCAGTGTCAAATACCGGGGAACGCTCTGCAAAGACTGCGGAACCATGGAGAGTGGTATCCTTTTAAATGAGTCCGTGCTGTATACACTCCAGTACATTATTTCTGTGGAATTAAAAAAACTCTATACCTTTACGGTCACCGAACAGGTGCTTCTCGTGTTGGAACAGGTGATGGGGAATTACTGGAACAGTTATATCCCGCATCACTTTAAGTCCTTGGAGATTTTAAACCAGTCGCCGGTAAAATGAGATTGCGGCTTGAAATCAGAATATGAAAATAGTATAATACATAAGATTAACAGGAGCGAAGACTGTTTTGGTGACAGTGAGGAGGAACTTTATGAAAAAAACAGCAGGACTTTGTCCGGCGATTCTTATTATGGCGCTTTCTCTGTCGGGCTGTGGCGGAGTATCCATGGACGTGGATACCAATACGCTGTATGTAGGGTCAAACGGGAAGATCACCGAGGTGATCGTAGAGGACTTCGGCGAGGATTACTATAATGAGGATGAGTTAAAGAGTTACATTGATGATGCAGTGGCTTCTTATCAGGAAGAGAACGGAAAATCCGGCGTCGAGGTAAAGAAATACGAAGTGAAAAACGGTGTTGCGCGTCTTTTGATGGAGTATGACGGTTACGACAGTTACGCGTCTTTCAACGAGGCAAAGCTGTATACGGGAACTCTGCTGCAGGCACAGGCGGACGGTTATGATTTTGATGTGAATTTTAAGACACCGGATGAGAGTGCGGAGACAGGAACAGAAGCAGCCACGGTACCGGAAGAAGAAGCGGCTACGGAGAATGTGATCCAGGGTCAGATCATAGAAGAAAACACGGAAACTGCATGGGAACCGGCATCAGAGACCGTATCCGGGATTTCCGCAGATGAAGTGCTTTCCGAGGAAGACCGCAAGGTACTTATTTTAGAACAGGATACAGATGTCAAGGTGAAGGGTGAGATCCTCTATGTATCGGATCATGTGAAGGTTACCGGAAAAGATACGGCAACCGTTTACGGTGAGGGTTCTGACAGTGCAGATACCGGATTGGCATATATTATATACAAATAATGAAATGTGAGGTTAGAGATATGGAAAAGACAATGGACAAGATTGTTGCGCTGGCAAAGGCAAGAGGATTTGTATATCCGGGTTCCGACATTTATGGTGGACTTGCGAATACCTGGGATTATGGAAATCTCGGTGTGGAACTGAAAAACAATGTAAAAAAAGCATGGTGGCAGAAATTTATCCAGGAAAATCCGTACAACGTCGGTGTAGACTGCGCGATCCTTATGAATCCGCAGACATGGGTAGCATCCGGACATCTGGGAGGATTCTCAGATCCGCTTATGGATTGCAAAGAATGTCACGAGCGTTTCCGCGCGGACAAGCTGATCGAGGATTTCTGTGATGAACACGGGATTGATTATGGCGGATCGGTAGACGGCTGGTCTCAGGAAGAAATGAAAAACTTCATCGACGAGCATGAAGTTCCGTGCCCGAGCTGTGGCAAGCACAATTTTACCGATATCCGTCAGTTCAACCTGATGTTTAAGACTTTCCAGGGCGTTACAGAGGACGCAAAGAACACGGTTTATTTAAGACCGGAGACCGCACAGGGTATTTTTGTAAACTTTAAGAACGTACAGAGAACATCCAGAAAGAAGATCCCGTTTGGAATCGGACAGATCGGAAAATCGTTCCGTAACGAGATCACACCGGGTAACTTTACGTTCCGTACCCGTGAGTTTGAACAGATGGAACTTGAATTTTTCTGCGAGCCGGGAACCGATACCGAATGGTTCCAGTACTGGAGAGCGTTCTGCCGTGACTGGTTATACAGCCTTGGCATCAAAGAAGATGAAATCCGTCTGCGCGATCATTCACCGGAAGAACTTGTCTTTTACAGCAAGGGAACAACCGATATCGAATTCCGTTTCCCGTTTGGCTGGGGTGAACTCTGGGGTATTGCGGATCGTACCGATTACGATCTGACCCAGCATCAGAATACTTCCGGACAGGATCTTACTTATTTTGATGACACCAAGAACGAGAAATATATTCCATATGTCATTGAGCCGTCACTCGGCGCGGATCGTGTAGTTCTCGCGTTTTTATGTGCTGCATATGATGAGGAAAATATCGGAACCGAGGAAAAACCGGATATGCGTACCGTACTGCATTTCCATCCGGCGCTTGCTCCGATCAAGATCGGTGTGCTTCCGCTTTCCAAGAAATTAAACGAAGGCGCGGAGAAAGTATTTGCACAGCTTTCCAAGAAATATAACTGTGAATTTGATGACAGAGGAAATATCGGAAAGCGTTACCGCAGACAGGATGAGATCGGTACTCCGTTCTGCGTAACCTACGATTTTGACTCCGAAGAAGATCAGGCAGTAACTGTCCGTGACAGAGATACCATGGAACAGGAACGTATTAAAATTTCAGATCTTGATGCGTATTTTACAGAAAAATTCGCGTTTTAATGTAAGACAAAGGAGCCTTCCATTTTTATGGACAGGCTCTTTTCTTTGCTTGGGGCTTTACAGAAGTTTTGTTTTCCGATATAATCAAAAGCATATTCGTGGCATTTTGCGCGATAATATGGATAAAATAATACGTGGAGGTAACTATTATGAAAAAAAGAATGATGGCAATTTGTTTAACATTGGGAATGACAGCATCCATGCTCGCAGGATGTGGTTCATCTACAGGAAATGACAGCAGCAATACATCTTCCGCAGCAAAAGAAGAAACATCTGCAACAGAAAGCGGAAACACTGCATCTTCCGCAAGCGGAAAGAAATATGTGATCGCAACCGATACGGTATTTGCACCATTTGAATTTACAGATGAGAGCGGAGCATTTGTAGGTATCGATGTGGATCTCTTAGATGCGATCGCAAAGGATCAGGGATTTGAATATGAATTACAGTCTCTCGGATTTGACGCAGCGCTTGTAGCCGTACAGTCCGGACAGGCAGATGGTGTGATCGCCGGAATGTCTATCACAGATGAAAGAAAAGAGACGTTCGATTTCTCAGACGCATATTATGATGCGGATGTTACCATGGCAGTGGCAGCAGGTTCTTCCATCGCTTCCTATGATGACTTAAACGGAAAGAAAGTAGCAGTAAAGACAGCAACAAACGGTTCCGATTACGCAAAATCCATCGCGGATCAGTACGGATTTGACATCGTAGAGTTTAAAGATTCTCCGACAATGTATCAGGACGTGATCACCGGAAACACCGTAGCATGTTTTGAAGATTATCCGGTTATGGCATATAACATCAAACAGGGTGCCGGAATGGAAATGCCGGAAGGCACAACAGCAGCAGGTTCTTCTTACGGCTTTGCAGTACAGAAGGGACAGAATGCAGAACTTCTTGAAATGTTCAACAAAGGTCTTGCAGACATCAAGGCAAACGGAACATATCAGGAAATTGTGGATAAATATACAAAATAAACGAATAGAAAAAAGCGAAAGCAGGTCAGACAGGTATGATTTCAATTATACAGACATATAAGGTCATGTTGCTTCAGTCCCTGGGACAGACGCTTCTTCTGACTTTATTATCCCTCATTTTCGCGTTCATAATAGGTCTGATCTTCGGATTGATGAACGTGAGCAAATCAAAAATATTGAATTGTATCGGTACGATATATGTGGACGGCATCCGTGGGGTGCCGCTCATCGTACTGGCGTATTTCATATATTTTGGTATCCCGGCAGCGGTAAAGGCAATCGGATTTACCGATTTTAAGCTGACCGCACTTGTGGCAGGAACAATCTCACTTTCCATGAACGCCGGAGCTTATATGGCGGAGATCTTCCGCGCAGGTATCCAGTCGGTGGACAAAGGACAGATGGAAGCGGCACGAAGCCTGGGTCTCAGTTATGGAAAATCCATGCGAAAGGTAATTCTTCCGCAGGCGATCCGTACAATGATCCCATCTATCATCAACCAGTTCATCATCTCCTTAAAGGATACTTCCATTCTTTCGGTTATCGGATTCCCGGAACTGACAAAGGCAGGTAATATCATCGTAGGTAACACGTTTAAGGCGCTTCAGGTATGGGGCATCGTAGCGGTTATGTACATGGTTGTCATCATCACGTTATCCCGGGTAGCAAAGAGGATTGAAAGGAGGATAAACGTTGGAAAACTCGAAGCAAACTAAAGTAGTAGTTAAAAATTTAAAGAAGAGTTTCGGAAAGCTCGAAGTCTTAAAAGACATTGATATGGAAATAAAAGAAGGAGAGGTTGTTGTGCTCCTTGGACCTTCGGGTTCCGGAAAATCAACGTTTCTCCGTTGCCTGAACCGTCTTGAGGATATTACGGCAGGAGAAGTCATCGTCGATGGCATTCATGTGGATGACAAAAAGACAGATATCAACAAGCTGAGAGAAAATATCGGTATGGTATTCCAGCACTTTAATCTGTTCCCGCATATGACGGTTTTAGAGAACATCATGCTGGCACCGGTAGAATTAAAAAAGATGACCAAGGAGGAAGCCCGTGAAAAGGGCATGGCGCTTTTAAAACGTGTCGGACTGGATGCAAAGGCAGATGTGTATCCGCCACAGCTTTCCGGTGGACAGAAACAGCGTGTTGCGATCGCGCGTGCGCTTGCAATGAATCCGGATATCATGCTTTTTGATGAGCCGACCAGTGCGCTGGATCCGGAGATGGTTGGAGAAGTTCTCGCAGTCATGAAAGAACTTGCCGCAGATGGAATGACAATGGTCGTTGTTACCCATGAGATCGGATTTGCCAGAGAAGTGGCAAGCCGTGTCGTATTTATGGATGGCGGCTATATTGTGGAACAGGGAACACCGGAAGAGGTGATCTCCAATCCGAAGGAACCGCGTACCATAGATTTCTTAAATAAAGTTTTATAACAGGAGCAGGAGATTCATGAAAAAGATTATAACCATAAGCAGAGAGTTCGGCGCCGGCGGCGGAGAGATCGGCAGAAGACTGGCAGACAGCCTTGGCTATGATTATTATGATAAGGAATTGATCTTGATGGCAGCTGCGCAGGCGGATATCGATGTTTCAAGCCTGATCGAATGGGATGAGAAAGTCCCGGTTAATTTCGGATTTACGCAGAGCCTGTTCAATTTCTATAACAAGCCTCTGAGTGAAAAGATCTTTCAGGCGCAGAAGCAGGTGATCCGCAAGATCGGAGAAAAAGGACATTGTGTGATCGTTGGTAGAAATGCCAATGCGATCTTAAAGGAATATGACGACTGTCTGAATGTATTTGTGCGTGCTGATTTCAACTGGCGCTTAAATCGTATGAAAGACAGAATGGAGCATCTGACCGAGGCACAGGCGGCGGATGAGATCCGTGCGATCGACCGTGTGCGGAAAAAATACTGTACGTATTACACCAATACAAGCTTTGGAAGTATGGAGCAGTATGATATCGCGCTCAATTCATCGAGAATAGGTGTGGACGCATGTGTCAGGGCAGTGCTTACGCTGGCAAAAGAGGACAACTAAAAATGATAACAAAAAAATTGCATATCTATGCAATTTTTTTTGTTATGGAGAAAAGACAGCATCCGGGCATACATAATCCCGTCATTTCTGACATATGATCTTTTAATAGAATGAAACAAATCATCAGGATTTTTGTAAAAAGATAACAAAAAAATGTTGATATAATCTAAAAATGTGTTAAAATATATAATGTGCAACGGAAAGCGGACACAATATATTGTTCAAAAGTGGCAAAACACGAATGAACTACAACTAATTTTAGGAGGAACTGTTGATATGGCAAAAAAATGGGTGTATTTGTTTACAGAAGGTAATGCCAATATGCGTGAACTTCTTGGTGGAAAAGGTGCTAACTTAGCAGAAATGACGAATATCGGTCTTCCGGTACCGCAGGGATTTACGATCACGACAGAAGCGTGTACGCAGTATTATGAAGATGGCAGAGAGATCAATGATGAGATTCAGTCTCAGATTAATGAGTACATAGTAAAAATGGAAAAGATCACGGGCAAGAAGTTCGGTGACAGAGAGAACCCGCTTCTTGTATCAGTTCGTTCCGGAGCGAGAGCCTCCATGCCGGGTATGATGGATACCATCTTAAACCTGGGTCTTAATGAAGACGTTGTAAATGTAATTGCGGAAAAATCAAACAATCCGCGTTGGGCGTGGGATTGTTACCGCCGTTTTATCCAGATGTATTCCGATGTCGTTATGGAGGTCGGTAAAAAATATTTTGAGGAACTGATCGATCAGATGAAAGCAAAGAGAGGCGTAAAGCAGGATGTCGACCTGACCGCCGAGGATCTCAAAGAGCTTGCAAATCAGTTCAAAGCAGAGTATAAGTCCAAGATCGGCAGTGATTTCCCGGATGATCCGAAGGAACAGCTGATGGGAGCGATCAAGGCTGTATTCCGTTCCTGGGATAATCCGCGTGCGAATGTTTACCGCCGCGATAATGATATTCCGTATTCCTGGGGTACCGCAGTCAATGTACAGGCGATGGTATTCGGAAATATGGGTGAGGATTGTGGTACCGGTGTTGCGTTTACCCGTGATCCGGCAACCGGACAGAAAGGTCTGTTTGGAGAATTCCTTACCAATGCACAGGGCGAGGATGTAGTTGCAGGTGTGCGTACTCCGATGAAGATCTCCGAGATGGAAGAAAAATTCCCGAAAGCGTATGCGCAGTTTAAGATCGTGTGCAACACATTGGAGGCACACTACAGAGATATGCAGGATATGGAGTTCACAGTTGAGAACTGCCAGTTATATATGTTACAGACGCGTAATGGTAAGAGAACCGCTCAGGCGGCATTAAAGATTGCCTGCGATCTGGTGGATGAGAGAATGAGAACCGAGGAAGAAGCGGTTGCCATGATCGATCCGAGAAACCTTGATACCCTGCTTCATCCGCAGTTTGACGCGGCTGCATTAAAGGCAGCAAAACCGGCAGGAAAGGGACTTGGAGCTTCTCCGGGCGCTGCGTGCGGCAAGATCGTATTTTCCGCAGAGGATGCCGTTGAATGGGCAGCAAGAGGAGAGAAGGTCGTTCTGGTACGTCTGGAGACTTCTCCGGAGGATATCACCGGTATGAAAGCTTCTCAGGGTATTCTTACCGTTCGTGGTGGTATGACATCCCATGCGGCGGTTGTAGCGCGTGGTATGGGTACCTGCTGTGTATCCGGCTGCGGCGATATCGCAATGGATGAGGAAAACAAGAAATTTACGTTGGCAGGCAAAGAGTATCATGAAGGAGACTTCCTTTCTCTGGATGGTACGACCGGTAATATTTACGATGGTCAGATCCCGACCGTGGATGCGACGATCGCAGGAGAGTTCGGCCGCGTTATGAAATGGGCAGATAAATACAGAACATTAAAAGTACGCACCAATGCAGATACACCGGCGGACGCGAAGAAAGCGCGTGAGCTTGGCGCAGAAGGCATCGGACTCTGCCGTACGGAGCATATGTTCTTTGAGGAGGACAGAATCGCGGCATTCCGTGAAATGATCTGTTCCGATACCGTAGAGGAAAGAGAAGCGGCACTGGAAAAGATCCTTCCTTATCAGCAGGGAGATTTTGAAAAACTCTATGAAGCGCTGGAAGGATGCCCGGTAACGATCCGTTTCTTAGATCCGCCGCTTCATGAATTTGTTCCGACAGAGGAAGCGGATATTGAAAAGCTTGCAAAAGCGCAGAATAAGTCAGTAGAGCAGATCAAGACGATCATTGCTTCCCTGCACGAGTTTAACCCGATGATGGGACACAGAGGATGCCGTCTTGCAGTAACCTATCCGGAAATTGCAAAGATGCAGACCAAAGCAGTGATCCGCGCGGCGATCAATGTGAAGAAAGCACATCCGGACTGGAACGTAGAGCCGGAGATCATGATCCCGCTTGTATGCGAAGTTAAAGAGTTAAAATATGTAAAGAAAGTTGTAGTAGAGACCGCGGATGCGGAAATTAAGGCAGCCGGTATCGATCTGAAATACGAAGTAGGTACGATGATCGAGATCCCAAGAGCAGCGCTTACTGCGGATGAGATCGCAAAAGAGGCAGATTTCTTCTGCTTTGGTACAAACGATCTGACTCAGATGACGTTTGGATTCTCCCGTGATGATGCAGGAAAGTTCTTGAATTCTTACTATGATACCAAGATCTTTGAGAACGATCCGTTTGCAAAACTCGATCAGACCGGTGTCGGCAAACTGATGGAGATGGCGATCAAACTTGGAAAACCGGTAAATCCGAAGCTCCATGTAGGTATCTGCGGCGAGCACGGCGGAGATCCGTCTTCCGTAGAATTCTGCCACAAGATCGGTCTGGATTATGTATCCTGCTCACCGTTCCGTGTGCCGATCGCAAGACTTGCAGCAGCACAGGCAGCGATTGCGGAGAAGAATAAATAAGTAATCATATATTATTTCTGCAGCCAGACAGTGGCGAGAGAGGATGTAAAGGGATTATTTAAAAATTTATCTATGATAAGAGAGGGAAGCGTTATGCTTCCCTTTTTTTAATCATAGGAAATTTCTCAAACAGTCAGAAATAGTGTATAATAGACTAGTGTACTGACATATTGATATTTAGTTAAATATTTCTGGCTGTTATTGCCGTTTTATGGTACAATAAAAGAAACG
>CABJBK010000009.1 GCA_902363825.1 Lachnospiraceae bacterium | reverse complement strand
TCGTCAAACTCAATCCTAACATAAGGAACAGGTGCTTTCTTCTTTTTCTATTAAATTTCCCTACAAAAACTTTACCCTAGCAGACAATTTTACGCTCTTGCTATTTCCACCTTAAAATGTTATGATAAAAGTAATCAATAAATAAACCGATACCAGAGACGTGAGCAAGGTAGATGAGGCTGCATGGCAGCTTTGTTTCCCTTGCTTTTTTATTTGGAAAATGAAAAGGAGATGCGACTATGTATGATGTAGCAGTTATCGGCGCCGGCGTGATCGGCTGTGCCATCGCAAGAGAGTTGTCAAAATATGACGCGGACATCTGCGTGATCGAGCGGGAGGAGGATGTATGCTGCGGGACTTCCAAGGCAAACAGCGCGATCATCCACGCGGGATTTGACGCCGTTCCCGGCACTTTAAAAGCACGCCTAAACGTTGCCGGAAACGCCATGATGGATGATCTCGCAAGAGATCTTGACATTCCGTTTACGCGCAACGGCTCCCTTGTCGTCTGTACAAAAGCCCAGGATTCGGACGGCTTAAACACCCTGCTCGCGCGCGGCCGGGCAAACGGTGTTCCGGGGCTTCGCATATTAAATGAAACCGAAGCAAAAGAGATGGGACCAAATCTTTCCGATGCTGTAAGCTGTGCCCTCTACGCGCCGACCGGCGGGATCGTCTGCCCGTTCCATTTCACGATCGCGCTCGCGGAAAATGCCTGGGCAAACGGTGTCACCTTTTTCTTAAACAATGCTGTTACCGCCATCACAAAAAAGGACGGCTATTACGAGATCACAACCGGCAGACAGACGCTGCAAAGCAGAGCCATCGTCAATGCCGCCGGTGTCTACGCCGATGTGATAAGCGCCATGGCAAGCAGGGATCCAATCCACATCACTGCGAGAAAAGGCGAATACTGCCTGCTTGACAAATCCGCCGGAACCCATGTCACACACACGATCTTCCAGCTTCCGGGCAAAATGGGGAAGGGCGTTTTGGTCACTCCGACCGTACACGGCAACCTGTTAGTCGGCCCTACTGCCGAAAACACTGAAAATAAAGAGGGAACGAACACCACCGCAGAGGGACTGGGCTCCCTTGCCGCCACCGCTGCCTTAAGCGTAAAAAATGTCCCGATGCGTCAGGTCATCACCTCGTTTGCCGGACTGCGCGCACATGAAGATAACGATGACTTTATCCTGCGGGAAGCTTCTGACGCACCGCTCTTTTTTGAGGCGGCAGGCATTGAATCACCGGGGCTTTCCTCCGCACCGGCGATCGGCGTCTTTCTTGCGGAGCTGATCCGCGACCGGATGTCCCTCACCAAAAAATCCGGTTTTATTGCCACCAGAAAAGGCATCCTGCGACCGGAAACCTTATCCATCGAGGAACGCAATGCGCTGATCAAAGAACAGCCGGCTTACGGAAATATCATCTGCCGCTGTGAGATGATCTCCGAGGGTGAGATCATCGACGCGATCCGCCGTCCGCTCGGTGCCCGCTCCTTAGACGGAGTAAAGCGCCGCACAAGAGCCGGTATGGGACGTTGTCAGGCAGGTTTTTGTTCCCCGCGCACCATGGAGATCCTCGCAAGGGAAGTTCCTCTCGCCATGACAGAAATCACCAAATGCGGTCCGGGTTCCGAAATCGTCCTTGGCCACAACAAAGAGATTTAAGGAGGTCCTCATATGAATACCTATGATCTTGTTATTATCGGCGGCGGCCCTGCGGGGCTTTCCGCAGCGGCAGCCGCAAAAGAAAACGGCATTACAGATATCCTGATCCTCGAACGCGACCGGGAACTGGGCGGTATCTTAAACCAGTGCATCCACAATGGATTCGGGCTCCACACCTTCAAAGAAGAACTGACCGGGCCGGAATACGCCGCCCGCTTCATCGAGAAAGTAAAGGGTCTGCAGATCGCGTATAAATTAAACACGATGGTCATGGACATTTCGCCGGATAAAAAAGTGACCGCGATGAATCGAACCGACGGCATGTTCACCATCCAGGCAAAGGCGGTCATTCTCGCGATGGGATGCCGCGAACGCGCAAGAGGCGCCTTAAATATCCCGGGCTACCGCCCTGCAGGGATCTTTTCCGCAGGAACCGCACAGCGCTTAGTCAACATCGAAGGTTATATGCCGGGAAAAGAAGTCGTGATCTTAGGCTCCGGCGATATCGGGCTTATCATGGCAAGACGCATGACCTTGGAGGGCGCAAAAGTAAAAGTCGTTGCCGAGCTCATGCCTTACTCCGGCGGCTTAAAGCGCA
The DNA here is from genome assembly GCA_902363825.1 of Lachnospiraceae bacterium. GTDB lineage: Bacteria > Bacillota > Clostridia > Lachnospirales > Lachnospiraceae > Roseburia_D > Roseburia_D yibonii. The sequence continues at coordinate 164,354 of CABJBK010000009.1, read as the reverse complement.
ATATCGTACAGTGCTTAAACGACTTTGACATTCCGTTAAAACTGAGCCATACCGTAGTCGATATCGAGGGGAAACAGCGCGTGGAGGCTGTTACGATCGCCCAGGTGGATTCTGACCGGAAACCGATCCCCGGAACCGAAGAACGCTACACCTGTGACACGCTTTTGTTATCCTGCGGTCTGATCCCGGAAAATGAGCTTTCCCGTAACGCCGGTGTACGCTTAAATCCGGTGACCTCCGGTCCTGTGGTAAACGACCGGCTCGAAACCAGCACAAGCGGCATCTTCGCCTGCGGAAACGTGCTCCATGTACACGATCTGGTTGATTATGTTTCCGAGGAAGCTGCCACCGCCGGAAAAAACGCCGCACGCTATATCAAAGAGGGCGAACCCGCATCCGACCGCACGGTCGAGATCCTTGCGACCGGCGGCGTGCGCTACACCGTGCCCTGCTCCATCCGGCCGGATGATATGGCAGACACGCTGACCGTCCGTTTCCGCGTCGGTGCGGTCTATAAAAACTGCGCCATTGCCGTTTATTTTGACGACGAACGGATCTCCAAAAAGAAACGCCCTGTCATGGCACCGGGTGAAATGGAAGAGATCCGGCTTAGGAAAGAAACCCTTGGCGCTTACCCGCACCTGTCACGGATCACCATTAAGATCGAGGAGGCATAATTATGATGGAAAAAAGAGAACTGACCTGCATCGGCTGTCCGCTCGGATGCAGTATCACCGTTACTTTAAACGGTAAGGAAGTGACCTCTGTCACCGGAAACACCTGCAACCGCGGTGCCATTTACGCAAAAAAGGAAGTGACCGATCCGACGCGCATCGTCACCTCGTCCGTCCGCGTGACCGGCGGCACCGCGCCCATGGTATCGGTAAAGACCAGAGAAGACATTCCAAAGTCCATGATCTTTGACTGCACCAATGCCTTAAAAGACATTACCGTCGCCGCTCCCGTCCGGATCGGGGATGTCATCTTATCCGACGTCTGCGGCACACATGTTCCGGTCGTTGCGACTAAAAATATTGACGCGGCAGAATAATTTCCGCTCTCTTGCGCTTCTGACCCAAACTTGCTATGATGGACTTAAATCATCCAGTTTGCACAAGGAGAGCCTTTTATGAACCGAGAATTTAAAGATGCGATTGAGAACTCACCGATCATTGCCGCGATCAAAAACGACGCGGAATTACACCAGTGTCTGACCTGCGACAGCCAGGTGATCTTCATTTTATATGGTGACATCTGCAACATTGCAGACATTGTAGATACTGTAAAATCCGCAGGAAAGATTGCGCTTGTACACCTTGATCTGATCGGCGGGCTGAATGCCAAAGAGATTGCCGTTGATTTTATAAAAAAATATACCCGGGCGGATGGGATCATCTCCACCCGCCCGCAGCTCATCAGGCACGCAAAAGAGCTGTCCCTCTATACTGTCATGCGCTTTTTTGTCATTGATTCCATGGCGTATGACAATATTGAGAAACAGCTCCATGCGGTGCGGCCGGATTTCATTGAGATCTTACCCGCCCTGATGCCAAAGGTCATCTCCCGCATCTGCGATCTCTCCCCGGTTCCGGTCATTGCCGGCGGACTGATCTCAGACAAGGAAGATGTCATGCAGATGATCCAGGCAGGTGCGATCTCGATCTCTTCTACCAATGAAAAGGTCTGGTTCTTATAGGAAGATCCGCATTACGCTTTTGCGCCCTCGGCGGTCTCATCCTTATCTTTCATAACAACTTTTAATAAGATCGGCGTGATCAGGGTGGTAACGATAACGACCACTACGATCGGCGCGAACAGCACATCATCCAACATACCGCACGCGTATCCTTTCTGTGCCACGATCAATGCGACCTCACCACGGGAGATCATACCCACACCGATCTGCAGCGCTTCCTTGTTGCTGTATCTGCATATCTTCGCTCCAAGTCCGCAGCCGACCACTTTTGTAAGGATCGCTACGACAAGCAGGATCACGCAGAAACCGATCAGTTTTCCGTTCATTCCCTCTAACTGTGTCTTGATCCCGATACTTGCGAAGAATACCGGTGAGAAGAGCAGGTAAGACGGTACTTCCGCTCTCGCCTTGATGTAATCCCCGATCTTCATATTACAGAGCATCAGTCCGGCAAAATACGCGCCGGTGATATCCGCGATCCCGAAGAACTGTTCTGAAACATAGGACAGAAGGAAACAGAACGCGATCGCGAAAATCGTTACTCTTCGTTTCTCGCCCGCTCCCTCGATCAGCTTCTTGCATTTAAACATTACAAACGCAACGATCGCGATCACAATAAAGTACAGCACGATCTTTAACAGAACGGTAAACGGATTTACCGAAGTATCCTCGATACTTGTCACAACTGTGAGCACGATGATACCCATGATATCGTCGATAACAGCCGCGCCAAGGATCGTTGTTCCGACACGTCCCTTTAACTTTCCAAGTTCACGCAGTGTCTCAACGGTAATACTTACCGAGGTCGCTGTCAGTACCACACCGACAAAGACTGCCTTTAACACTTCCATGAAATCTCCGAAGTCTGTGTGGAAATAAAGCGCGTAGGACAAAAATCCGCCGAACAGAGGAACCAGAACTCCGATCCCCGCAGTGATAAAGGAAGCTACTCCGTTTTCCTTTAACTCCGTCAGATCCGTCTCAAGACCTGCGGAAAACATTAACAGGATAACACCGATCTCAGCGGTGATCTCCAGGTAGCTGCCGGTCGCTCCGTCAAAACTGATCAGATTCAGTACGGACGGTCCGAGGATCACACCTGCCAAAAGTGCTCCGACAACCTGTGGCATGTGGAACTTTCTGGAAAACAGTCCGCAGATCTTCGTTGCAAACAGGATGATCGCCAAAAACAGCAAAAATTCATATGATTCCATAATATATCTTCCCTTTCTTTCCTGTATCCGGTCTGATATCGGATACATTCTATCTGTATTATTCTTTTTGCTTACCCATTTTACACCCGATTTCCGTAAAATACAACTGCTTTATTTATATGGTTTTCATACCAAAAAGATATATCGACATCCTCTTTTATACAGTGAAAAAGCAGCCTTGCGGCTGCTTTTTCGAGGAGTTTAGTTATGAAAATGTTACATCTATAAAAAGGAAATTATTGCCTAGCCGAAGCTGACGACTCCGATGCATCAAGATATCGTCAACTCCATTTGATACTGTTAGTATATCGGCAAATTATGACGAAACTGTGTCTGATTTCTAAAAGGATTCTAAAGTATTTCTAAATCTATGTTTATAATTCTCCTCCGCCGTCACGTTCCTATTTACATTTGAGCACTTCCAGTACATATTCCCACACACGTTTTGTGGAAGAAATGCTTAATTTCTCCCCGGTTGTGTGGATATCGATCATATCCGGCCCGATCGATACCGCATCCATGCCCGGGATCTTGGCAGAGAGGAGTCCGCACTCAAGTCCCGCATGGATCGCTTCCACCGATGGCTTCTTTCCGTACATCCGCTCATAAACTGCCACCATATCATCACGCAGTTTAGAGTCTTTTTTGTACTCCCACGCCGGATAATCCCCATAGATGGAGATACTGCCGCCGAGCCACTCCGTCAGTGACTTCAATTTCTGGACGAGAAGCTCTTTCTGCGTCTTTACCGAGCTGCGCACCGAATATTTTAAGACAGCCGCATCTTCTTCGAGATACAGGATTCCGAGGTTCAAAGAGGTTTCCACAAGCCCTTTGATATCCATGCTCATGCGCTGGATGCCAGCCGGGAGATGGGTTAAGAGCATCGTCATCTTCCCTGCGTCCTCTGCGGTCGTCACGCGTTCCTCGCCGCATCCAAGCGCTTTTGCCCGGACTTTGATATCTTTGTCACTGCTCTGATACTCGGCTGTTAAGATCTCCTGATAAGCGGCGATCTCCTGCATGAGCAGATCCTCTTTTCCCGCGTCAAGCATGATCTTTGCCGTTGTCTCACGCGGAATGGCATTGTCCTTGGTTCCTCCGGCAAGCTCTGCGATCGCAAACGGAGTCTTTTCGGAAAGCCGTAAGAAGAAACGTCCCATCAGAAGATTGGAATTTGCGCGCTCCTTATCGATCTCTCCACCCGAATGTCCGCCGAGCAGACCAGAAATATGGATCTCAAACAATTCTCCGCTCTTCTTTTCAAAGGCAAGCGGCAGTCTGCATACCGTCGTGCATCCGCCCGCACAGCTTGCAAGCATATGTCCTTCTTCTTCCGAGTCCAGATTCAACACCTTTTTCCCTTTTAACATGGAAAGATCGATGCCATTCGCTCCGTCCATGCCCACTTCCTCGGATACTGTGATCACGACCTCAAGCCTCGGATGCTCGATCGTATCCGAATCCAGGATCGCAAGCGCATATGCGACCGCAATCCCGTCATCTCCGCCGAGTGTCGTTCCCTTTGCCGTGATATAATCGCCCTCTATCTCCAGCGTGAGCGGATCGTTTTCAAAATCGATCGTACAATCCGGCTCCTTTTCGCACACCATGTCCATATGCCCCTGTAAGATGATCGGCTCAACATCTTCGTAGCCCTTCGTCGCTTCCTTGATGATAATGACGTTTTTTAAATCATCCTGATAAACTTCCAGATTTCTCTCTTTCGCGAAATTTACCAGATAATTACTGATCTTTTCTTCCTTATAAGAAGGGCGCGGTATTCTGCTGATCTCCTCAAAAAAATAAAATACATTCTTCGGTTCTAAATTTTCCAGTACTCTCATCTATTTTTGCTCCTTTTCCATAAGATTGATAAACTGCTCTGTCCGTTTCAGCCAGCTGTGCTTCCGGTCAAATTCCATCTGCGCCGCAGCTGTCACTTCCTGCCGCCTCGTTGGGTTACTTAAAAATTCCTCTGCCATATCCGGCAGCTCTTCCATATGTTTTAACGAAAACAGGCTGATATTCCCGCCGTCTTTAAAGTTTCGCTCCATATATCCGTTTCTGTCGGTCAGACATACCGTCTGATTTGCCATCGCCGCAAACACCCGGTCATGCACTCCGGCTTTAAAAAGCGGTGATACATTAAGCAGTACCTCGTACTCCGCGATCTTTTGAAATGTCATCGAAAAATCGACCGGCGGCTGGATCGTAAAATAGCGGCTCTCCTGCTCTTTTAACTGCTCCCAGTTGTTTCCAAGCACTGTGACCGGAATATGGTGGCGCACCAGGGTGCGGATCGCTTCTTCCCTGTAATAATTGCGCAGATAATGATCCACATGATACATGCGGTTCATCCGAAACGCGAACTCCGCATCCGTAAGCTCCTCCCCACGCCCGGCAAGCAGGCTTCTAAACGCTTCTTCCTGGGAAATCGAGGGATCTGCCAGCATGATGTCGATCAGTGCTTTGTCATCCGCTTTTAAGCCCTGCGGCAGTTCTTCCATCTCGCGGTAAACATCCGCCGCGCAGTTATAAGTCCCGATAAAAAGCACCGACTCTTTTTTCTGCTCCACCGGAACCGGCACGAGCGCCTTTGTCGCACCGAGCGGAAGCAGCGACACACTCTCCAAATGCGGATAATACTTTTTTGCGTAGGCAACGTGATTTTCATCGAGGCAGAGCACATGATAATTTTTTAACGGGACGGAAAGCCCCGGATGGTGATAAAACGGGTGATCCACCAGATAATTATAAAACGGTGCGTCCAGCTGCTCCAGGTATGGTGTCCCGTTATCCATAACCGCCCGTGGCAGCAGCGAATTGATATCCAAAACCGCCGTATAGCTGTTACCGACATAAGGGGCAAGCTGCGCGTCCACATCCTTCTCCAAGTCCAGCACACACAGTCTTGCAGGGTACCCGAGCGTCTCAAACGCTTCCGCCATCTGATTCATAAAAAAATCTGCGGAATAATAGCAGATTTCCCGGCTTGTAAACAATAAGACCGGTTTTTTCTTTTCCTGATCCATTCTATTATGCCTTATATCCATTTCTGTTATTTGAAACCTAACCTATTCTAGCACCTTTTTTTTATTTATACAATTCCATTCCCTCTGAATTTTCTTTGCGTTTTGGGCGGTTTCCCGTATAATGAAAGTATACGATTGATAACATTTCAAAAGATTTTTTACGGACAGGAGGATTCCTATGTGCGGAATATGCGGATTTTCTGGACATGCCAACGACGGGCTGTTAGATCAGATGGGAAATGCGATCCGGCATCGCGGCCCGGACGGCTCCGGCTGCTACAGTGACGGCAGAATGAACCTCTGCTCCAGGCGGCTTTCCATCGTGGATCCCGTCTCCGGCGGTCAGCCGGTTGAAAATGAGGATTCCACGGTTTTTGCGGTGTGGAACGGCGAAATTTATAATTACCGCTCACTGATCACTGAGCTGAAAGGAAAAGGACATCTCTTTTCCTCCGACCACTCCGACTCCGAGCTGATCGTGCATCTGTATGAAGAGTATGGCATCCGGTTTGTGGAAAAACTAAACGGTATGTTTGCGATCGCACTCTGGGACCGGAACAAGGAGTGTCTGTATCTGATCCGCGACCGCATGGGCGTAAAACCGCTTTTTTATTATTACAACGGAACCGAAATCGTATTTGCGTCCGAGATTAAAAGCATTTTGCTCCATCCTTCTTATCCGAAGAAGATAAACGCAAACGCGCTCTATTCCTATTTTTCCTTTCAGGCTGTCTCCTCGCCCGAAACTGCCTTTTGGGATATTTACGCGCTGCGCCCCGGCACGATACTCACATTTACGGCTTCCGGGAAAAAGCTCACACGCTATTTTGCCCCATCTTTTTCCCCGGTTTCCAAGGACTCTCTGCCAACTGCCATCGAAAAGGTCCGCTTCCTGTTAAAGGACGCCGTAAAACTGCGTCTGGACGCAGATGTGGAGATCGGTACTTTTCTAAGCGGCGGGCTTGACTCCGGTATCGTCACCACCCTCGCTTCCTCGCTCGCGGATCACCCGCTGCGCAGCTATTGTCTGGAGCATGAAAGCAGACGCCCCGGTGCGTTTTATCAGAAGGAAAAGGATACCGCAAACGCCGCCCGGACAGCCAATGCCTGCCACACCATACACACCACTGCACCGATGACCGCTTCCGATATGATCTCGGAGCTGGATACCGTCATCCGCTGTTTTGACCAGCCTTTTGCCGCCTCCGCTTCCACCTGGTTTTTGTCGGGACGCGCACATTCCGATGTAAAGGCTGTGCTCTCCGGTGACGGCGCAGACGAACTTTTCGGCAGCTATCCCTTACAGCAGCTTGCCTTTCCGATGCAGTTTTTTGCGCAAATGAAAGCAAACGGTCTTTCCCCTGCCGACATGGATCCCGCTCTCCTTGCGCCGTTTTCCGACCGCAGTGATTTTCTCGCGAATCTCTATGATTACAGCGGCGGCAGCGAAGTACGGCTGAGTTACCGCATGCTCAATATGACCGATGACGAGAAAGCACTGTTTTTATCGGATGAGGTATTCGGAGAGCTGATCTCGAAAAAAAAGACGCTTCTCCAGCTGCGTGAGATCTTTTCTTCGCTGTCCGGTGCGGATGCCCTAAACCGCTCTTTGGAGTATTTCCAGACAAGTTTCCTGCCGGATCAGGTATTAAGCTATACGGACGCGCTCTCCATGGCACATGGACTGGAGATCCGTTCGCCGTTTCTGGACTGTCGGCTGGTGGATTATGTAAACTCACTGCCCGGCTCCTACAAGATCCGGAACGGAGAGACCAAGTATCTCTTAAAACAGGCTGCAAAAGGGCTGCTCCCGGATGATATCATCTTCCAGAAAAAAGAGGGCTTTATCCCACCGATCCATGACTGGCTGCGCGCGGAATTAAAAGAATTTGTCACAGACACGCTAAGCCCTTCCGCGATCCTGCGCTATCCCTTCTTAAAGGCGGATGCCGTCCAGTTTCTGCTGCACAAATACTACCGGGATCCCACGGGAAATGACTATCTTGCCGACATCATCTGGAATCTGGTCTGCTTTGCGCGCTGGTGCGAGCTTTATGTCTGATTGGATTTTCGGAATCTGTTTCCATCAATGCCCGGATATGCTATAATTGATAATCAGAAAATATGTTGGATCAAAGGAGATTTTACAATATGATGAGTCCTGAAGCATTAAATGCGAAATTAGATGATATGTTAAAAGATACCAAAGCCGGACATCTGAAATGGCGTCTGGAAATTGAAACTTCCGAATACGAAGACCGGGATAAAAAGATCGTGGTAAAGGAAGACAAAAAGGAATGGATCATGGACGAATGCTACGTTGCCTTTTCCTGCAACTACCGGGGCGAGGATTTTGTTATGATCACCTATGAAGACATCGAGACCTGCGGTGACAAAACACGCTCCTTAAACCTTGTCTTTCTTCCGCCGGTATCCATGCGTCTGTTTGATGTAAACGCGCTGGCACCTTACAGTGTTTCCGCAAATGCTGTTCTGACCGCAAAGATCCACACGCTCTGGGAAACCCTGCTTGCCCTCTACAAAGAGGATAAAACGAGTGTGGACATCCTAACCGATACCTGGACGCCGGACAAGGGTTCCGCTGCCCGCTGATGAACGATCGTCAAAGCAAAAAAAAGGATATTCTCGGTTGGCCATCCGGTCTTCCGAAAATATCCTTTCTTTTTTGTTATTTTATCAATTATACTAACTCAAGCAGAACTTCTAATGCACCGTCACCTTTACGCTGACCGATCTTAACGATTCTGGTGTAACCACCGTTACGATCTGCGTACTTCGGAGCGATTTCATCAAATAATTTAGCCGGTAAATCAACCTGCTTTGTGTTCTTCTTCTTTCCTGCAGCTTCTGCCGGAACTTCCTTTACCGGATAAAGAACCTTTAACATTTCTCTTCTTGCATGAAGACGGGACGGCTTATCTTTCTTGATGGTCTTTTCAACTTCATCGTATACGGTAACTTTCTTTCCGTCTACAACTTCTTTGACTCTCTTGCCATCTTTGTCTTTGCGGGCAACTTTTGCTTTTACAGTTACTTCTTCAAAGTTGTCTTTTTCTTTTACTGCAAGTGCGATCAGACCTTCCGCTACCTTACGGATTTCCTTAGCCTTTGCTTCTGTGGTAACGATCTTACCATTGTATAATAATGCTGTTACCTGACCTCTGATCAATGCTTTTCTCTGATCTGATGTTCTTCCTAATTTTCTATACTTTGCCATTTTTATAATCCTCCATTGTGGAACATCCGGCCACGCCCTTTGGTCTTACTTACCGAATGCAATTTTTTAATTTGTTCACCCACGCATGAGCTGACACCTGCATGCCAATCGGACTTACTGCGTATGCCTTATTCGTCTCCCTGATTTAACTGAAGACCAAGCTCTTTCAACTTCGCTAAAACTTCTTCCAATGACTTACGTCCAAGGTTACGAACTTTCATCATATCTTCCGGTGTACGGTTCGTAAGTTCCTCCACCGTATTGATACCTGCTCTCTTCAGGCAGTTGTAAGAACGAACGGACAATTCCAGTTCATCAATGTTCATTTCAAGAACTTTCGCCTGTGCATTGTCTTCCTTCTCTACCATAACATCTGTCTGCTGTGCAACTTCTGACAGATTGATAAAGAGACTCAGGTGCTCACTTAATACCTTAGCTGCAAGACTGACTGCTTCGTCCGGAGCCAGTGTGCCATTGGTGAATACATCCAGTGTCAGTTTGTCATAATCTGTGATCTGACCAACACGGGTGTTTTCAATCGTAAGATTTACACGCTCAACCGGTGTGTAAATTGAGTCAACCGCGATCACGCCGATCGGCAGATCACCGCTCTTATTCTTCTCCGCATTTACATAGCCTCTGCCCTTTGTAATGGTGAGTTCCATATATAACTTGGAATCTGCGCCACCATTCAAATGCGCAATGACCAGATCCGGATTCAAAATTTCAATATCCTGATCAACCTGAATATCAGCAGCTGTTACAACGCCTTCGCCTTCGAATTCAATATAAGCAGCTTTCGGCTCATTGGTCGCGCTGTCATTCTTGATCGCAAGGTTTTTGATATTCATGATGATTTCAGTTACATCTTCCTTTACGCCCGGAATGGAACTGAATTCATGTAAAACGCCATCGATTTTTACCTGACTTACTGCCGCACCTGGTAAGGAAGAAAGCATAATTCTTCTAAGAGAATTACCAAGTGTTGTGCCGTACCCTCTTTCCAAAGGTTCTACGACAAATCTGCCGTATCTTTTGTCATCTGAAATTTCCGCAATTTCAATCTTAGGTTTTTCAAAATCAAACACGCTTAAAGTCCCTCCTTCTTTTCGGGTATCCATACATATATCGTGTCAATGCATACAATAGCATCAATATAAAATTGATGCTATTATCCTGCGCTATTATTTTGAATATAACTCGACAATCAGCATTTCGTCTACCGGTACATCGATCATTTCTCTGGAAGGTAATTCCTTCACAGTTCCCTGTAACTTCTCAGTATCAACGTCAAGCCATTCCGGTACTAATCTGCCACCGGCAACTTCTACAACGTCTTTCATTCTCTGGCTGTTTTTGTGTTTCTCGTCGATTTCGATCACATCGCCAGCTTTTACTAAGTAAGAAGGAATGTTTACTTTCTTTCCGTTTACAGTTACGAACTTGTGATCTACGATCTGTCTTGCTTCTTTTCTTGTTCTTGCGAAGCCCAGACGGAAGATTACGTTATCCAGTCTGCTCTCTAAGATCGTCATCAGGTTTGTACCTGTCATTCCCTTCATCATATCAGCTTTTTCATAATAGTTGTGGAAAGGTTTTTCCAGCACACCATAGATGAATTTTGCTTTCTGTTTCTCTCTGAGCTGAAGTGCGTACTCAGACATCTTCTTATTTGCTCTTTTTAATTCTCTATTGGATTTTTTATCATATCCTAAATAACTTGGCTCTAAACCAAGAGATCTGCATCTTTTCAGAACAGGAACTTTATTAACTGCCATCTTAAATCATACCTCCTAATTAGACTCTTCTGCGTTTTGGTGGACGACATCCATTGTGAGGTACCGGAGTTACGTCTCTGATGGAAACGACTTCGAGTCCGCAGGCCTGAAGCGCACGAATTGCTGCTTCTCTACCTGAACCTGGTCCTTTAACCATAACGTCAACTGTTTTTAAACCATGAATTAAAGCTGCTTTTGTAGCAGTTTCAGCTGCCATCTGTGCAGCATATGGAGTAGATTTCTTTGAACCTCTAAATCCGAGACCACCAGCACTTGCCCATGATAAAGCGTTTCCTTCAGCATCTGTAAGTGTTACGATCGTATTGTTGAAAGATGACTGAATATGTGCCTGTCCGTGTTCAACGTTTTTCTTTACACGCTTTTTTGTCACTTTTTTTGTAACTTTATTAGCCATATCTAAACTAACCTACTTTCTTTTCTAAATAATTTGCCTGTTGCAAGTATTTAATCCTTATTTCTTCTTGTTTGCAACTGTTCTCTTCGGACCTTTTCTTGTTCTTGCATTGGTCTTTGTCTTCTGACCACGAACCGGAAGTCCTTTTCTGTGACGGATACCACGATAGCATCCGATTTCCTGTAATCTCTTAATATTAAGAGCGATTTCTCTTCTTAAATCACCTTCTACTGTCTGGGATTCATCGATGACAGCGCTGATTCTCTTTACTTCATCGTCTGTCAAATCCTTACAACGAGTATTCGGATCTACTTTTGCTTCAGCAAGGATGCGGTTAGAACTTACTCTTCCGATTCCGTAGATATAAGTCAGACCGATCTCAACACGTTTTTCTCTTGGTAAATCTACACCTGCGATACGAGCCATGTGTGTTTACACCTCCATAAAGATTTCTTAGTTGTTTTAAGGAATCTGGCAAACCCATGCAGCTCCGGTTTCCCGGCCTGAAATGTGTGCATACACCTGCCCATCCTTGGTAATTGATAAATATAACAAACTCTGCCGTCCTCTCGGTATCAAAAGACAACAGAAAAGAGGGAACACGCATCCGCGTGTTTCCAGTTTTTATTATGAATCAGTGAATACATTCACTGACAGCCGCACATAATGAATTTGCTAAACAGACGGAAATTAACCCTGTCTCTGTTTATGCTTCGGGTTCTCACAGATAATTCTGATGCTTCCCTTTCTCTTGATAACTTTGCATTTTTCGCAAATCGGTTTAACTGATGATCTTACCTTCACAGCAAAGTCCTCCTTTCTATAAATGCCCTGTCTTCCCCATTTCGCATGGGATTCTCAGGCTTTCTAAAAAGCGTCAATTAGCATTTTAGCATACGTCCCACAAAAAAGCAAGACGTTTTTCCACGCTTTTTTTCTGATTTATTTGTCTCTCCAGATGATTCTTCCCTTGGTCAGATCATATGGGGACATTTCAATGGTTACTTTATCACCCGGTAAGATACGGATGAAATTCATACGCAGCTTTCCGCTGATATGGGCAAGTACCTGATGGCCATTTTCCAGTTCTACCTGAAACATCGCATTCGGTAACTTTTCAATAACGGTTCCTTCTACTTCGATTACATCTGCTTTTGACATTTTAAAACAAATCCTCCTGATTATTTCTTTTCGGTTATATTGCTGATCCTTCTACTTATTAATAGAAGCTGCATATTCGTTCAATGCACATTTTACGGTCTCATCCGACCAGTCAGCCTCATCCAGAAAAAGCCCTGTTATATTCTTCGGTAGATTTTTGATAATCTGAATATGTTGTCTGGACTTTTTTTTCGGATTCTGCATTTTTTTCGTAGTTCCATTCACAAGGAAAACCTTATTTTCGTCTTCCCCGATCACCAGATAAACATGATCTTTATCATGACCGGCTTTTACTTTCGCGAATCTGACTGTCATGGCTTTCCTCCGGAATCACTCGTTCACCCAGATCCCGGCGGCCGCTTCCTCTTCGGTCAGCGTCAGAATCTCCGGTTTTCCATCTGTGATGACGATCGTATTTTCATAATGGGCAGACAGGGAACCATCCTCGGTAACGACCGTCCACTCATCATCCATCCATGTGACCTCCGGCTCTCCGGCATTGATCATCGGCTCTATGGCAAAGGTCATTCCTGATCTTAATTTCAGCCCACGTCTGCGTGTTCGGAAATTGGGTATTTCCGGTTCCTCATGCAAATGGGTTCCAATGCCGTGTCCAACCAGATCGTATACCACGCCGTAACCAAAACTTTCTGCATAATCACCAATCGCTCCCGATATATCATTCAGGTGATTTCCATCTTTGGCAAACTTCATTCCAGCAAAAAAGCTCTGTCTGGTTCTTTCTATTAAGAGAGCCGCCTCTTTGCTGATCTCTCCCACACCGTGTGTGCGCGCCGCGTCCGAATGATATCCTTTGTAGATCAGTCCGATGTCAAGGCTTACAATGTCGCCCTCCTGTATCAGATGATTTTTTCTCGGAATCCCGTGTACCACCTCATCGTTTACCGAAACACATACCGAAGCCGGATATCCCTCATAGTTTAAAAAGGAAGGAATACATCCATAACTCCGGATCATTTCCTCTCCGAGCCGGTCGATCTCTTTGGTTGACATTCCCGGTTTTAAGGCATGCCCCAGATCCTGATGTACTTTTGCGAGAATTTTACCGGCTGCACGCATCAGCGCGATTTCATCGGCAGATTTTACCCTTACTGACATATGTTATGCTCCCAAAATTGCTGTAATGTCGTCAAATACAGCTTCCATGGACTTGGTTCCATCCACAGTCTTTAAGATACTCTGTTTCTCATAATAATCGATGAGCGGCTGTGTCTGGTCATGATAAACCGTCAGACGCTTCTGTACGGTTTCCGGCTTGTCATCATCTCTTAATACAACCGGACTTCCACACCGGTCACAGATTCCCTCTACCTTGGTCGGGATCGTAACCACATGGTATGTAGCGCCGCAGTTCAAGCAGCATCTTCTGCCTCCCATACGATTTACGATGTTCTCATCCGGAACATCCACATTGATGGCATAATCCATCTTTTCATTTATTTTATCAAGCGCCGCATCGAGTGCCTCTGCCTGCGGAATCGTTCTTGGAAATCCGTCAAGTATGAAGCCGTTCTTGCAGTCATCCTGTTTAATTCTGTCCATAACCAGATCGCAGGTCAGTTCATCCGGAACCAGAAGTCCCTGATCCATGTACTGTTTTGCTTTCTGTCCAAGTTCCGTATTGTTTTTGATGTTCGCACGGAAGATATCTCCGGTTGAAATATGCGGAATCTTATATTTGTCTGCTATCTGTTTCGCCTGTGTTCCTTTTCCGGCACCTGGGGCGCCTAACATAATTATCTTCATATATGAAGAGCCTCCTCATTTTCACAATAAACCTGTTTTTCTCTAAAAACAACTTTAGTGTCCCACATCCGGATACAGCATTCGCCGCATCCGGACAGGCACACATTAGTCATTCAAAAATCCTTTATAGTAACGAACCAGCATCTGGGATTCGATCTGTTTGATCGTCTCGATTACAACACCAACAATGATGATGATGGAAGTTCCGCCGAAGGATACGTTCGCGTTAAAGATACCGCTGAAGAAGATCGGCAGTACCGCAACGACCGTTAATCCTGCAGCACCTATAAAAATGATGTAATTCAAGATTTTTGTTAAATAGTCACTGGTTGGCTTTCCTGGACGGATGCCCGGAATAAAACCACCGGCTTTCTTCATATTATTCGCAACTTCAAGCGGATTGAATGTAATCGACGTATAGAAGTATGCAAACGCAATGATTAAAATGATATATACGACCAGACCAATACTGTAGATCGGTTCATTCCGGTCACACCAGTTTGACTGGGACAGTCCCTTTAAGATCTTGCTGCCGATTCCGGTTCCGTTTCCTTTTCCCAGAAGGGAAGCGATAACGACCGGGAACTGCATCAGAGACTGTGCGAAGATTACCGGGATAACGCCGCCGGTATTGACCTTGAGCGGAATATGGGTTGACTGACCGCCAACCTGTCTTCTTCCCTGGATCTTCTTGGAGTACTGTACCGGAATTCTTCTCTCAGCACCCTGGAGAAGAACTACGAATACAACTGTAAGCAAGATAACCGCCAGTATGATTACAACTGCCAGAACTCCCTTGGCAACTGTCTTGCCTGACACGAACTGCTCGAACAATGAGGCAAAGTCGCTCGGAATACGGGAGATGATGTTGATGGTAAGTACGATCGAGATACCATTTCCAACACCCTTCTCTGTAATCCGCTCGCCAATCCACATAAGCACAGCCGAACCTGCAGTCAAAGTAACAATTACCATAAATACATTCATTGCATTAAACGCTGTCAAATAACCGTTCTTTCCAAATCCGACTGCCATAGCAATGGATTCAATCAGTGCAAGTGCAATTGTAAGATAACGAGTTATCTCAACGATTTTCTTCCGGCCATCCTCGCCGTCACGCTGCATTTCCTCTAATTTCGGAATTGCAATCGTGAGCAGCTGCATGATGATGGAAGATGTGATGTACGGTGTAATGTTCAGCGCAAATACCGACATCTGCAAAAATGAACCACCGGTCACCGCATCAAAAAAACTAAATGCGTCACTGTTCTGATTTGAAAACCACTGTGCAAACACATTTTGATCTACACCCGGAATAGGTAATTGGGATCCGATTCTAATGACAATCAGCATAAAAAATGTAAAAATGATTCTATGTCTAATATCTTTAATTTTAAATGCATTTTTGACTGTCTCGAACATTAGATCACCTCTGCTTTTCCACCAAGTGCCTCAATCTTTTCTTTTGCGCTTTCGCTGAAAGCATTTACCTGTACGGTGAGTTTTTTGGTAAGTTCGCCGCCACCGAGAATCTTAACGCCATCTCTCGGGTTCTTTACGATACCTTTTTCGATCAGTGTATCTACTGTAACAACAGCATCATTGTCGAATACTTCAAGTGCAGACATGTTGATGCCGATGATTGTCTTGGAGTTTCTGCAAGTGAAACCTCTCTTAGGCAATCTTCTGTATAAAGGCATCTGTCCGCCTTCAAATCCCGGTCTCGGAGCTCCGGAACGAGCCTTCTGTCCCTTATGTCCCTTACCAGCTGTTTTTCCATTTCCTGAACCGTGTCCACGGCCTCTTCTGAAATTATCACTCTGAACTGAACCTTCTGCAGGTCTTAAATTGGATAAGTCCATTTTGGTCCCTCCTTATCTGATTCTTAGACTTCTTCTACTTTTACGTAAGGTGCAACCATACGAAGCATACCCTGTGTTGCAGCGTTGTCCGGTAATTCAACCGACTTGTTGACTTTCTTTAAGCCAAGAGCTTCAATAGTCTTTTTGTTCTTTGGAACAGCACCGATTGTTGATCTAACAAGTGTTACTTTTAACATTTTCTCTGCCATTTTAAGTTCCTCCTTAACCCACTACTTCTTCTACGGATTTACCGCGAAGTTTCGCTACTTCTTCCGGGGACTTCAACTGAGCTAAAGCATCGATGGTAGCTAATACTACGTTCTGCTTATTGTTTGATCCTAAAGATTTGGTACGGATGTTCTTGATGCCTGCTAACTCACAAACGTTACGTGCAGGACCACCAGCGATGATACCGGTACCTTCCGGAGCTCTCTTTAATAATACGGAAGCACCGGTGTGTTTACCCATGATGTCATGAGTAATACTGTTATTTTCATCTAATTTCACGGTAATAAGTTTCTTAATTGCGTCTTCTTTTCCTTTACGGATAGCTTCCGGGATCTCGGTAGCTTTACCTAAGCCCGCGCCCACGTGACCATTGCCATCACCAACAACGACAAGAGCTGTGAAACGCATATTACGTCCGCCTTTAACAACCTTTGTTACACGTTTGATTGATACCACTTTTTCGTTTAATTCTAATTGACTAGCATCAATGATTGTACGTTTCATGTAATTCGTTTCCTCCTTAAATATTGGAGAATCCTGTTACGGATTCCTAGAATTCTAATCCAGCTTCGCGTGCTGCGTCGGCTAATGCCTTTACTTTTCCTGCATATAAGAAACCGCCTCTGTCGAAGACAACAGTCTTAATACCTTTTTCCAGAGCTTTTTTCGCGATTGCAGTACCAACCTGTGCTGCTGCATCTACGTTATTAGTCTTCTCGCATGCTGCCTTTACATCTTTGTCTAATGTAGAAGCTGCTACCAGGGTATTTCCAACTGTATCGTCAATAATCTGAGCGTACATATGATTATTGCTTCTGAATACTGCAAGACGTGGTCTTTCAGCTGTACCAGAAAGAGTATTACGCATTCTTCTATGCTTATTTTCACGAACTACTGTTCTTGATTTCTTACTAACCATTCTTGTCTCACTCCTTTAATTATTTCTTACCAGTCTTACCAACTTTACGTCTAATAACTTCATCAGCATATTTGATACCCTTGCCCTTGTAAGGTTCCGGTCTTCTCTTATCTCTGATTTCCGCTGCGTACTGGCCAACTTTTTCTTTATCGATACCTGAGATGGTAATCTTGTTACCGTCTACTTTGGACTCAAGACCTTCTGGATCTTCCATCTCTACCGGATGAGAATATCCAAGGTTTAATGTAAGTTTCTTACCAGCTTTGGAAGCTCTGTAACCTACACCGTTTACTTCGAGTTCCTTTGTGAAACCATCCGTAACACCAACTACCATGTTATGAATTAATGTTCTTGTTAAACCATGTAAGGATTTCATTTTCTTTAAATCATTTGGTCTGGTAACAACAACTTCAGAACCTTCTAATTTAATTTCCATTTCTGCTGGGAGAGTTCTCTCCAGAGTTCCCTTAGGACCTTTTACAGTCACATGATTATTTTCTGCAATTGTAACGGTTACTCCGTCCGGAATTGCGATTGGCATTCTTCCTATACGTGACATGCCCGTACCTCCTATTGTTTGTGTTGAATGGCTTGCGCCATCACCGCATTGTTTCATTTATTGTATGTCCAGCCATAAGACTGGTTTATACTTTTGGATGATTGATCTTGTTTCTTACCGGACACCCATGCGCCCAGTAACGAAACTTCTCTGTCCGCTCAGTGTCTTATGACTACCAGACGAACGCAAGAACTTCTCCACCAACCTGAAGCTTTCTTGCTTCCTTGTCAGTGATGATTCCCTGGTTTGTGGAAAGAATTGCGATTCCAAGGCCACCAAGTACCTTCGGGATATCGTCTTTTCCAACGTATGCGCGAAGACCCGGTTTGGAAATTCTCTTAATTCCGGTGATAATCTTCTCGTTCTTGTCCGCACCATACTTTAAGGTGATACGGATGGTCTTGAAGTTACCGTCTTCCACGATCTCGTACTTTGTGATATATCCTTCTTTTTCCAGGATATCTGCAATAGCGACTTTCATCTTAGATGACGGAACATCTACTGTATCATGTTTAGCAGTATTTGCATTACGGATTCTTGTAAGCATATCTGCGATTGGATCACTCATAGTCATGACGTGTATTTCCTCCTTGCTTATATTAAATCTACTCATATAACGGCAGTGCCTAAAGGATGTTCTGTTCGATAAGTGCAACCTGTGCCGGATACGGACCGGATCTCACAAATCGCACAGAACGACCTCGCACCAATGAAAGCGCAGCCAACGGCTTTGCTCTCTTTTTCAGTGTCTACGGCCTACCAGCTTGCTTTCTTAACGCCCGGGATTTCACCCTTGTATGCCATTTCACGGAAGCATACTCTGCAAATACCATATTTTCTTAATACGGAATGTGGACGGCCACAAATTCTGCAACGTGTATATGCTCTAGTAGAGAATTTCGGTTTACGCTGCTGTTTAATCTTCATTGAAGTTTTTGCCATTTGAATTCCCTCCTAATCTTATTTAGCGAATGGCATATTGAACTGTGTCAATAATTCGCGTGCTTCTTCGTCAGTCTTTGCGGTAGTAACGAAAATTACGTCCATACCTCTTACCTTATCAACCTTGTCGAACTCGATTTCCGGGAAGATGATCTGCTCTTTGATACCCAGAGCGTAGTTTCCTCTTCCGTCGAAGGAATTCGGGTTGATACCTCTAAAGTCACGCACACGCGGCAGTGCCAGGTTTACAAGACGATCAAGGAAATCATACATCTTTTCTCCTCTTAATGTAACCTTGCATCCGATCGGCATTCCTTCTCTTAACTTGAAGTTTGCGATAGAGTTCTTTGCTTTTGTGATGATCGGCTTCTGACCTGCGATGGTCTGCATGTCGTTCATAGCAGCTTCCAGCACTTTTGCATTTTCTTTCGCTTCACCAATACCCATGTTGATAACGATCTTATCGAGCTTTGGCACTTCCATTTTATTTTTATATCCGAATTTTTTAATTAATGCATCAACGATTTCGTTCTGATACTGTTCTTTCAGTCTATTCAACTGTCTGGACCTCCTCTCCAAAATTAATCAATTACATCGCCTGTTGATTTCGCGAAACGTACCTTCTTGTCTCCATCCATCTTAAATCCGACTCTGGTAGCTTTTCCTTTGTGAAGATACATTACGTTAGAAGCATCGATCGGTCCTTCCTGCTGGATGATACCGCCCTGCTGATTGGTCATGCTCGGCTTAGCATGCTTTGTAATCATGTTGACACCTTCAACAAGGAGAGTGCCTTCTTTTTTGTTTACGGCGATGACCTTGCCTTCTTTGTCTTTATCTCTACCAGCGATAACCTTAACGGTATCGCCTTTTTTAATCTTCATAGATGCCATCTTTAATACCTCCTATAAAACTTCCGGAGCTAAAGAAACAATTTTCATAAACTGTTTGTCACGAAGCTCTCTTGCTACTGGTCCAAAGATACGGGTTCCTCTTGGAGTTTTGTCATCTTTAATAATAACGGCAGCATTTTCGTCAAATTTGATATAAGAACCATCTTTACGACGTGCACCTTTCACTGTACGAACAACTACTGCTTTTACAACATCGCCTTTTTTAACAACGCCGCCTGGTGTTGCATCTTTAACAGTAGCAGTAATGATATCACCAATATTTGCATATCTTCTGGTTGATCCGCCCATAACACGAATGCATAATAATTCTTTTGCTCCGGTGTTATCAGCGACCTTCAGTCTGGTTTCCTGTTGTACCATACCGGTAAGCCTCCTTCAATTATTTTGCTCTTTCCACGATTTCTACAAGTCTCCATCTCTTATCTTTTGAGAGAGGTCTTGTTTCCATAACTCTGACTGTATCACCGACTTTGCACTCGTTGTTTTCATCATGAGCTTTTAATTTATAAGTTCTTTTAACGATCTTGTTGTATAAGGAATGTCTTACGTTATCTTTTACAGCAACAACGATAGTCTTATCCATTTTATCACTTACAACAACACCAACACGTGTTTTTCTAAGATTTCTTTCTTCCACGATTGTTCTCCTTTCTGGATTTATGGGAAAATGTTATGCCTGCGCTTTTTATTCCGCAGCGTTTGCCTTTTCCGTGATGATCGTCTGGATTCTGGCAATATTCTTTCTTACTTCCTTGATTCTGCTCGTGTTATCTAACTGATTCGTAGCATTCTGGAATCTCAAATTGAAAAGTTCTTTCTTTGCGTCTACTAACTGCATCTTTAAATCTGCAGCGGACTGTGATTTTAATTCTTCTAAATATTTACTAGTTTTCATTTGATTCACCGCCTTCTAAGTCTGCACGTGAAACTACTTTACATTTACAAGGTAATTTATGTGTAGCAAGACGTAATGCTTCCTTCGCAATGTCGTCTGGCACGTCAGAGATTTCAAATAATACACGTCCTGGCTTAACAACAGCTACCCAGTACTCTAAAGCACCCTTTCCTTTACCCATACGAACTCCTAAAGGCTTGTGGGAAACCGGTTTGTCAGGGAAAATTTTGATCCATACTTTACCACCACGTTTGATATAACGAGTCATCGCTATACGGGCAGCTTCGATCTGGTTTGATTTGATCCAGCATGGTTCCATTGCTACGATACCATAGGAACCGTTGGTAATCTTATTACCTCTCATTGCTTTTCCGGCCATGGAGCCACGGAACTGCGTACGATGTTTTACTTTCTTAGGTATTAACATTATTTATCGCTCCCTTCCTTATTTCCTTTCGTCGGAAGTACTTCTCCTTTATAAATCCATACTTTTACGCCTACTTTGCCGTAAGTTGTATCTGCTTCTGCGAATCCGTAATCGATGTCTGCACGAATGGTCTGAAGCGGGATAGTTCCGTCACTGTAGAATTCGGTACGAGCCATATCAGCTCCGCCCAAACGTCCGGAACAGCAGGTCTTGATTCCAAGAGCGCCAGACTTCATACTTCTCTGCATGCAGGACTTCATTGCTCTACGGAAAGAAATACGGTTTTCCAACTGTAATGCGATGTTCTCAGCTACTAACTGTGCATCTTTATCCGGTCTCTTTACTTCTTTGATATCTACGACAAGCTTCTTGTCGGTAAACTGCTGAAGTTCAGCCTTTACTTTTTCGATCTCAGCTCCGCCTTTTCCGATTACAACACCCGGCTTTGCTGTGTAAAGAATAACCTTAACGCGGTCAGATGCTCTTTCGATCTCGATTTTAGAAACACCTGCGCTGTATAATTTTTTCTTAAGAAATGTTCTGATTTTGTGGTCTTCGACCAGCAGATCTGCAAAGTCTCCCTCTGCGTACCACTTAGAGTCCCAATCTTTGATAACGCCGACTCTTAAGCCATGAGGATTCACTTTCTGTCCCATGTTTGCCCTCCTTATCTCTCATCAAGCACGATTGTGATGTGGCTCATTCTCTTTTCGATTCTGTAAGCTCTACCCTGTGCTCTCGGTCTAACTCGTTTCATTGTAGGTCCTTTGTTTGCATAGCACTCTGCTACATAAAGGTTCTCTGCATTCATTCCGTTGTTGTTTTCAGCGTTTGCAACTGCAGATTTTAATAATTTTTCAACAACACTTGAAGCGTATCTCGGATTGTAAGTAACAATTCCTAATGCTGTCTCAACGTCTTTGCCGCGGATCGCATCTAATACGAAGCAAGCTTTCTGAACTGACATTCTTGCAAAGGATAATTTTGCTGAAGGTCTTGTATCTTTTACTGCATTTCTTTCTCTCTTAATCTGGGATCTATGTCCTTTTGCCATGACGGAAACCTCCTTTCAAAAATACTGTTTATCTAACGCCTGATTTCTTTTCGTCTTTTCCATGGCCTCTGTAAGTTCTGGTTGCTACGAACTCACCGAGTTTGTGTCCGACCATATCTTCGGTAACATATACCGGAACATGTTTTCTGCCATCGTGAACTGCAATTGTATGTCCAACAAAGGATGGGAAAATTGTAGAACGACGTGACCATGTTTTAATAACAGATTTATCGCCCTTTGCGTTCATAGCGTCTACTTTCTTCAGTAAGCTTGCATCTGCAAAAGGTCCTTTTTTCAGTGATCTTGCCATTGTCTTTCCTCCTAATTATTTGATAGCTCTACCGTCTCTTCTTCTTACGATCATCTTGTTAGAAGCTTTTTTCTTCTTACGAGTCTTAAGACCAAGAGCAGGTTTACCCCAAGGTGTGCATGGGCCCGGGCGTCCAACAGGTGCTTTTCCTTCACCACCACCGTGCGGATGGTCATTCGGGTTCATAACGGAACCACGAACAGTAGGTCTGATACCCATGTGACGTTTACGTCCGGCTTTACCAAGATTAATGAGGTTGTGATCACCATTTCCGATTACACCGATGGTAGCTCTGCATCCAAGCGGA
Source organism: Lachnospiraceae bacterium (assembly GCA_902363825.1). Lineage (GTDB taxonomy): Bacteria > Bacillota > Clostridia > Lachnospirales > Lachnospiraceae > Roseburia_D > Roseburia_D yibonii. The sequence goes on along the minus strand of CABJBK010000009.1, from coordinate 141,633 downwards.
ACCATACGCATTTCTCCTGACGGAAGTCTTAATGTTGCGTATTTTCCTTCTTTTGCCATGAGCTGTGCGCTCATACCAGCGGAACGAACAAGCTGTCCACCCTTGCCTACATATAATTCAATGTTGTGTACCTGTGTACCAACCGGAATGTTTTCAAGCGGTAAGCAGTTACCAACTCTAACTTCTGCTTCTGCACCACTCATAACAGTCATGCCATCTGTAAGTCCTGCCGGAGCAAGGATATAAGATTTCTGTCCGTCTGCGTAGCAGATCAGAGCGATGTTTGCTGTTCTGTTCGGATCGTATTCGATACCGATAACTTTTGCAGGGATTCCATCCTTGCTGTTTCTCTTGAAATCAATGATTCTGTATTTCTGTCTGTTTCCACCACCGTGGTGTCTAACTGTGATTTTACCCTGATTGTTACGACCAGCGTTCTTCTTTAAAGAAACAACGAGTGACTTCTCCGGTGTCTTCTTTGTGATTTCAGAGAAATCAGAGCCAGTCATATTTCTTCTGGAAGGTGTATATGGGTTATATGTCTTAATTCCCATTTCGTTTCTCCTTTCAATACTCATGCCTGCGTTCCACGCCCAAAGGCGTTTCCCCGGCACTCACTTGTGATTTATTGTCGTACTTTTCTGTACATGATTTTAAAGGATCTGATTTTACAGTCCAGCGAAGATTTCGATATCAGCGCTGTCTGCGGTAAGCTGAACGATTGCTTTCTTTGTCTTAGCAGTCTTTCCAACTTTCATGCCGCGTCTTTTTTTCTTTCCATCCATGTTCATGGTGTTTACGCTGGCAACTTTTGCTCCTTCGAACATTTTTTCAACTGCTTCTTTGATCATGGTCTTGTTTGCTTCCGGATGAACGAAAAATGTATATTTCTTTTCAGCCATAGCAGACATACTCTTCTCGGTTACTACCGGTTTGAGGATTACATCATAATACTGAATGTTTGCCATTATGCATACACCTCCTCGATGGATTCTGCGGCAGCCTTGGTAAGTACTACCGTGTTGTATTTCAGCACATCATATACGTTGATCGTATTGATCTGAGTTGTCTTTACAGTCGGAATGTTCTTTGCGGACATTACAACTTTTTCATCGTTCTCGTTTAATACTACGAGTGCTTTGTCAAGATTTAAGTTCTTTAAAACCTCAGCAAATTTCTTTGTCTTGATCTCGTCGAACTTTAACTCATCTACAACGATAAGTTTGTTTTCCTGAACTCTTGATGTGAGTGCAGATTTAAGAGCTGCTCTCTTCTCTTTGCGGTTCATTTTGAAAGAATAATCTCTCGGAGTCGGAGCGAATACTACGCCACCGCCAGTCCACTGCGGAGCTCTTGTTGAACCCTGTCTTGCATGACCGGTTCCTTTCTGTCTCCATGGTTTTCTACCGCCGCCGCGAACTTCAGAACGTGTTTTTGCTTTCTGTGTTCCCTGACGATTATTTGCAAGCTGCTGAACTACTGCCATGTGTACCAGATGTTCGTTTACTTCAACACCGAATACAGCATCGTTTAATTCCATACTGCCTACTTCTTTGCCTTCCATATTATAAACAGATACTTTAGCCATCTGTAAGTTCCTCCTTTCCTATCAAGCACTAATTAGCGACTTTAACGCTTTCTTTTACTGTTACTAAAGACTTCTTCGGTCCTGGTACAGCGCCCTTTACTAAGATCAGGTTGTTTTCAGCATCTACTCTTACGATTTCAAGATTCTGAACTGTAACCTTTACGCTTCCCATGTGACCCGGCATTCCTTTTCCTTTGAACACACGGCTCGGTGTGGAGCAGGAACCATTGGAACCCTGATGACGATGGAATTTGGAACCATGAGCCATCGGTCCTCTGTGCTGTCCAAGTCTCTTAATAGCGCCCTGGAATCCTTTACCTTTTGAGATTGCAGTTGCGTCGATCTTATCGCCTTCTGCGAAGATGTCTGCTTTGATCTCATCTGCAAGATTGTAATCTGCTGCGTTCTCAAATTTGAACTCTCTTACATATCTCTTTCCAGAAACACCGGCTTTAGCGAAATGTCCCATTTCAGCTTTGTTTACACCATGTCTGTTTCTGATTTCTTTTTTGCCGTTGGCATCTTTGTTGACAACTTTTTCTTTCTTATCAACGAAACCAACCTGTACAGCGCTGTAACCATCGTTTTCAACGGTTTTGATCTGTGTTACTACACACGGACCAGCCTGTAATACAGTTACCGGAACCATAACTCCATCTGCATTGAAGATCTGAGTCATTCCGACTTTTGTAGCTAAGATAGCTTTCTTCATTCTTTTTACCTCCTGTTTTCTCTACAGCGGAACACTTTGTATTACTCCGGGAAGCCCCGGTACGCCATGTTCATCCTAGAACAGTCATATAAGTGGAACACTATGAATTCGCGTGAGCGCGAATATGTTGATTCCTTACAGAATGTTGTGTTGCTTCTATATTAACCCTTCAGGATTGTTGCCATTTTTGACTTTCTTACTTTTCTTTCATTTTGATATCAATGTAAACACCAGCCGGCATTTCCAGTCTGGATAATGCATCTACAGTTTTCTGTGTCGGTGCAATGATATCGATAAGTCTCTTATGAGTTCTCTGCTCGAACTGCTCTCTGGAATCTTTGTACTTGTGTACTGCTCTAAGAATCGTAACTACTTCTTTCTTAGTCGGAAGTGGTACTGGTCCACTCACCTGTGATCCGTTTTTCTTTACAGTCTCGATGATTTTTTTTGCTGATGAATCCACTAATTCGTGGTCATAAGCTTTGAGCGTGATTCTCATTACTTGACTTGCCATAAAAAAAGTCGCCTCCTTTTCGCACTTTTACTTCAGTACGACAAGCGGTGACTGTACACTTCTCCGTGTGTGTCCTACGGATTTACACACGTTGTTTCTACCTTTCGTAGACATCTTTGATTCGTACAGTGACTTGTCGCCAGTTTCCTAACTTGACATTCGCTCCACGGAAAACCTGCCATATCAGGCAGCAACCTCGCGCTTCAACGCTATCATGTCACAGCACTTGCTAGTATACAGGATATCCTCCGGCTTTGCAACACTTTTTTCAAAGAAATTGTATTTTTTCAGGTACAATCCATTTTTTCCGGTTTTTCATGCAAAAGGGCGGGATTTTTCCGGTTCCCGCCCTAAAAAACAGCTCACGCATGTTGTTTGCCTCTTCAAATTCCTGAATGATCTTCTGTTCCGGTGCCCCGCTTAAGACGCTCACTGCGATATTGACCACGAGCGCTGATGTACTCATTTTCTCTCCGCCTCATGTATAATGCCGTAATTATAACACACTTCATCCGGGAAAGAAACGGAAAGATATTGACGCTGGCGCGCGCGGTCGATATAATAACTTCATATATAATTAGGTAGGAAGAGGATTTTAACATGTGGATTGCAGATCAATGGAAAGATTATGAAGTAATAGACTGTTCAAAGGGAGAAAAGGCGGAACGCTGGGGAAATTATATCCTGGTGCGCCCGGATCCGCAGGTCATCTGGGACACGCCCAAGAACAACCGCTGCTGGAAGAAGATGAACGCGCATTACCACCGCAGTAAAAAAGGCGGCGGTGAATGGGAGTTTTTCGATCTGCCGGAGCAGTGGAGCATCCAGTACAAAAATCTGACGTTCCAGTTAAAGCCATTCAGTTTCAAGCATACCGGACTGTTTCCGGAACAGGCGGTCAACTGGGACTGGTGCTCCGGAAAGATCAAAAACGCGCACCGTCCGGTCAAGGTCTTAAACCTGTTCGCCTACACCGGAGGCGCTACGGTCGCCGCTGCCGCTGCCGGTGCGAGCGTGACACACGTTGACGCCTCAAAGGGCATGGTCACCTGGGCAAAGGAAAACGCGGCATCCTCCGGTCTTTCCGACGCGCCGATCCGCTGGATCGTAGATGACTGCGTCAAATTCGTAGAGCGCGAGATCCGCCGCGGAAACCACTATGACGCGATCATCATGGATCCGCCTTCTTACGGCAGAGGCACCAAGGGAGAGATCTGGAAGATCGAGGACTGTGTCTATCCGCTGATCAAGCTCTGTGCGAAGCTGCTCTCGGACGACCCGCTGTTCTTCCTGATCAGTTCCTACACGACCGGGCTTCAGCCTGCCGTGCTCTCCTATATGCTTGGAACTGCGTTAAAAGATTTCGGTGGAACTGTCCATGCGGAGGAGATCGGGCTTCCGGTTTCCGCAACCGGTCTGGTGCTCCCGTGCGGCGCATCGGGACGATGGGAAAAGTAAAATGCCATCAAAAAAAAGCTGCGAAAAATGATGTTTCATCTTTCACAGCTTTTTTCTTTTATCGATCCATACTTTTTATGATCATATCCACGCACTGGTCAATTCCGAACATGCTGCTGTTTAACACAAGATCATAGCCAGATGCCTGATCCCATTCCCCGTTGGTATAGAAACGGTAAAAGGAAGCTCTCGCCTTATCTGTCTCAACGATCTTTTTTGCCGCCTTTTCTTCCGTGATCCCGTTTTCCTTCGCCACACGCTCCGCGCGGAATTTATCATCCGCATGGATGAACACACGCAGGGTATCTGTTCTGTCCTTCGTGATATAGTTTCCACAGCGTCCGATCAGGATACACGGCTCCTGCTCAATGATCTTTTTGATCTCCTGAAACGGCTTTCTCTCCATGCCCTGTGTGAGCGTGCTCATCGCGATCGCGTACAGCAGACTGTCCACCGGTTTTTCCTGATAGAAAGATCTCACCTCATCAAAACTGCCGTCTTTTTTCGCAATTTCCAGCAGTTTTTCCTTATCATAAAGCGGATATCCCAGCTTCTCGGCAATCTTCTGTCCGATTTCACGGCCGCCGCTTCCATACTGTCTTCCAATGGTAAGAATCGTCTTTTTCATGTCCATCGTCTCCATTCCGTCTGTATTTCATTTCCTTACATTGCCGGCATATTTCCCATACCCATCAGGCAAACGACCAGATACAGTATGAGCAGATGCACCGGATAGAATGCATAAAAGAAATATTTAATCTTTAATCCACGCTTTCCATTATAGAATGCAATCGGCAAAAATGCAATCGGTGCTGTAAGCTCCCAGCAAAATGCCACGCAGCCGGCAATGATCTGCTGCACCTTTGTTTTCCTAAAAATATAAAGCGCCATAATGCAGACCACGCCCTTTCCCGCGTAATCCGTCTGCAGCAGCTCCGCCACCACGATCCCGCACACAAGCGCCGCGATATAAAGGATCACGCGCTGCCATCCGCTCCAGTCCGTATGATCCTCGATCCAGCGGAACGCGATCATCGTCATAAGACCGATAAACAGTGTAAAGAATACATTCTGATAGGAAAAATCTATCTTTCCCTTAAATGCCAGATCAAAGGGCAGTTCCGAGATCAGTGCGAACGCAAACAGCCGCGCCGCGTATTTTTTTACGTCATGGGTATGTAAAAATCCCTGGATCAGCAAAAAGCAGAAGATCGGAAACGCCACGCGCCCGATCATCCGCATGATGGTATAACTCCAGAACAATACCGAGTTATCAGCCATCCACTGTGTGAGCGCCGATATATCTGCCACATTCAGTTCATTGATCCCGTGTGTCTGAAGCAGTCTCCCGAGTACCGACGCACCGATGTGGTCAATGAGCATGGTAACGATCGCAATGATCTTTAGGGTACTTCCGCTGATCCCCGATCTTTCTTTTTTTGCTGGGATCTGCGTTCCCATCCCCGGATAATTCATCTCTTCTGCCATTCTTTTACTCCTGTCATTCCTTTTCTATCTTTTTTTATCTTTATTATTTCGCAACTTCTTTCTTACGATGCTGTTTTGCAATGTATAACTTCTGATCCGCCTTTGCGAGTGCTTCCTCAAGCGTCATTTCTTCTTCCGGATCGATCCTCACCGCGCCGGCGGAAACCGTCACATTGTATGGCTTATCACTGTTTTTGTTCTCACGCTCAAATGCCTGACGCACCCCCGCGCAGTTATCATAGGAGACATCCACAAATCCGTCCACCTGTGACGCGATCAGCACACATGGCACTTTGTACCTTGTGAGCATTTTTTTTATGCGCTCTGTCGAAACGCAGTATCCGATGCTTCCCGCCAGCACGAGAAGCGCGTCTATCTTTTCTTTCTCCGCATAGGAAAATATGGTATTGTACTGATATTCATAACGAAGTTCCCGGTTGTCCGACAGATCCCGGTCCAGATATTTTCCGGGGAGCACCACGACGTTCACGCCCAGACGCTTTGCCGCGCTGAGCACTCCCCTGCTCACGACTTTCGTAAAATCGTCCAGTATTCCGCCTGCGAGAACTCCGATCGTTATTCTCTTTTGTCCTTTTTCCAATGTAAATCCCTTCTTTATCCTTTCATTTTACTGCAAAAACAATCCGGTCATTCCACCATAGCCAAATCGCTTAAGCACATCGCAGATCCCATCCCGGATCTCCTCTCTGGAATAGTCTGCCTCATCTAAAAATTCTGTATCGAACCCGTTCATATGATCGTAAAATGCAAGCGCGATCTTGAGCGCATCCGGATCTTTGTCCTCCAACAGGTCATACAGTCTGTTCTCTGCTTCATTGATCTTTCCCTCGTCTGCAAGGTCGATCAGCTCGTTCAATTTTTCTCCATTATCCGCTGACATGGTATCGAGCACTCTCAATTCTTCTTCCTCTTCTTCGTCCAGCCCGAATACCAGTTTCATAACTGTGCGCACCATCTCATGGATCAGGCGCATAATATAATCCTGTTCAAACATGCGATTCTCCCTTTACTGTCTTCTACTTTCCATAATAATCAATTTCCCAGGGATTGTACAGTGATTTTTCAAAACAAAACCCGTTTTCCACTATAAAAAGGAGATCTGGAATTTATGTCTCCAGACCTCTTTTTTCTTTTCCTTATTAATAGGTAAATAACTGTGTCCAGTAATTTGTGCCCCTGGCATTCTGATAATATCCCACACCGATCTTGGTGAACCTGGCATTTAAGATATTGGCTCTGTGGCCTTCACTGTTCATCCATGCCTTCATGACATCCTCCGGTGTTTTCTGTCCCCACGCGATGTTCTCGCCCGAACCACGGTAAGACACGCCCTGCTCTTTTAAGGCTGTGCTAAAGCTGCTTCCGTTCGGTCTCGTATGGGAAAAGGACTGCTCGGTCTCCTTCGCGCGCACTAACGCCGCCGCTTCCACTTTTTCATCCAGTGTAACCTCGGAAAGACCTGCTTTTTTCCGCTCCGCGTTCACCAGTGCCACGACCTGACGGGCAAAGGAGGTTTCTGACGCATCCTCCTCCGGCTTCGTTTCCGGCTTCGTCTCCGGTTTTGTTTCCGGCTTTGTTTCCGGTGTGCAGTTGTTCCATCTGTCATTCCAGTTTCCGTTTCCGAGCTGTGACATGATATCCTTGATGCTGTCGCAGTCATTGATCTTTCCACCGATCACCGTAACTTTCGCGCTCTTTGCGCAATTTCCCGTGGAAGTCACGGTTCCCGCGTGTACCGCGAGCGGAGATACCGCTGTTGTGATGAATGCCGCTGTCAGTGCCGCCATATATCTTTTTTTCATGTTGTCCTCTCTTTCCTTTGAAATCAGCTTCAATATATTTCGTTTTGATTTCAAAATTGTTACATATTTGTTACAAAAAATCATAACACAGCCATGCGAAAATAGACAGCCACAATATCTGGAACCGGTGGAATATATTTGAAAACCGGTTCACGCCCCTCTCTTTTTATGGTATAATTTAAATAATAATCAGCTTTGTACGGTTTTTCAAAAGAGGGATTTTTACATGAATACACCAGAAAAAAAACGCTATACGATCGGGATCATGTTGGGGGACATTCAATCCGATTACTCGGAGGATCTGATCAGTGGATTTTATACCTGCGCCAGGGAAGAGGACGTCAATCTGATCTTTCTGATGGGGCCGCAGGCGCCGCTTTACTGCACAGACATTCTTTTAAGCAATGACAACGGACATTATCATTATCAGTTTGACACCATTTACGATTACGCCCATTTCTCAAAGCTGGACGCGATGATCATCGCTTATGGTTCGCTTTCGCTGTCCACACGCAGCAGCAATCTGGAACAGTTTTTAAACAATTACGCGGACATTCCATGCCTTCTGCTTGAGGACATCCCAAAATCAACGGATGCCCCGTATCTGATCGCGGACAATTACAACGGCACCCGCAGCTGCATGGAGCATCTGCTCGATTTCCATCATTATAAGAAGATCGCATTCGTCTGCGGTCCGAAGAACAACCGTGACTCCAACGAGCGCCTTGCCGCCTACCGCGACACCATGGAAGAACACGGTCTTACGGTCACGAAAGACATGGTCGTCTACGGCGACTATTCCGAAAATATCGATGAGCTCGTGGAAGCTCTCTTGGACAACAACCCTGGTCTTGAAGCGATCGCTTTCGCGAACGATAATATGGCAAAAGCCGGATACCGCGTCTGTGGGCGACACAACCTTCTGATCGGAAAGGACATTGCCATCACCGGCTTTGACAATGTGGATTTCGCGCAGTCCCTCACCCCGCCTTTGACCAGCGTGGCGCACAGCAGCTTTCTTTTCAGCTATACCGCGCTCAAAAACACGCTGATGCTCTGCCGCGGGCGGAAACCGTTTTCCAAGCGCATGCCATCCATTCTGCGCAGACGGTGTTCCTGTGGATGTACACCAAGTCTCTCCCTGACTTCTGACGCTGTCGCTGTCACGGATTTTAAGGCTTTCATCCTCTCTTCCGCCGACCAGATCTCGATGGATATATTTTCTCTGATCCCGTACGAGAATATGCGCATGTACTACACCGCCCTCGTGCGCAATTTCTTTGCCTATATTTATGAAAATGCTTTTGAGAAAAAGAAACTGCACGCGCAGGACAACTATCTGTTCACGATCTTGAACCTGCTGCTCGGACACCACCACATTTCCACCGAGCTGGTGCTTGAGAAGTTCACCGAACTTTTGCGCGTACTGATCGCAAATACCGAAGATGATGTCATTTCCGATATTCTTTCCGACATCATTTCCATGCTGCACCAGTATACGCATTTAAAGGATGTGAGCAATCTGGAAAAACAGGTCATCACCGCAAACCGCAAGGCGTGGTTCGTTCCGACGTTCACGCGGGATCTGATCAACGACGATCTGAATTTCATGGATTCCATCCATCATGTCATGGAGCGTTTCCGCCTGATGAACATCCGCGGTGCCTATTTTTACCTTTTTGAGCACCCGATCCGTCTGGTTGCCGGAAAGCCGATCTCTTTTGATGAGGATCTGTATCTGACTGCGTTTTATAACCAGAATGAATGCCATCTCTATGAGCCGGATGAGCGGCCGCTTATCACAGAAGAGAACGGTTTTTCCTCTTTTCTGCCGGAAGACCGCCGTGAGTCCCTGACTGCTTTTGTGATGTTTTCCGGGGAAGAACAGTACGGTGTCCTTCTGTGTGATGTCGAGCAGAACGATGTGTCCTTTGTGCAGACCTGCAGCCTGCAGCTCGGTTCACTGTTCCGTTTCATCCATCTGAACAATCAGGCGAAAAAGGTTCAGCAGGAATTGAAGCAGTCTTTGGATGTCATCCAGAACCAGAACCACATCCTCAGTTTCATCTCCGAGTATGACGAACTGAGCAAGCTGTTGAACCGGCGTGGTTTTATGGAGCGCGCGATCTCGTTATGCAAAGATCATGAAGGCGTACCGGCGCATCTGATCTTTGGCGATCTCGATCATTTAAAAGAGATCAACGACTGTTTCGGACACGCTTCCGGCGATTTCGCGATCCAGTCCGCAGCCCGGCTTTTAACCAAAAATCTGCCCGCAGCCTCTCTGACTGCGCGTATCGGCGGTGATGAGTTCGTATCCCTTGTGCTCTCTTCCAATCCGGATTTTGCCACTTCGTTCCCGGCGAAATTAAAACAGACGCAAACTGACTTTAACGCGGTATCTGAAAAGCCTTTTTTCGTGGAACTCTCGGTCGGCATTCAGAGTTTTACCTGCAGCCCGGATACGGACTTAAATGAGATCATCAAAAAGTCCGATGAGATCCTTTATGAAGCAAAAAAACACAGACGGTCAAGCATCAAAAAGTCCTGATCCGTCTGTGGCTTTTATTTTTACTGTATGATATTGCTATGTAATCCTGCGGTACGCTTTTTTGCTTACATGTCAAGCAGCATCTGTACACATCCGTACATTCCTGCCTGATTGCCCAGTGTTGCGAGCGCGAATTCTGCTTTTCTGCATGCATGGAACGTTGTCTCCACATAGTGTTTCTGAATTACATCGATCAAGATGCTTCCTGCTTTGGAAACACCGCCGCCGATTACGATGATCTCCGGATTGACTACGCATGCCACATTTGCAAGCGCGTTGCCAAGTACCTTTCCAAGCTTTTCTACCAGTTCTTTCGCTACTGCGTCTCCCGCTTTTGCCGCGTCAAAGATGTCTTTTGCTGTCAGCTCACTCACGTTCTTTAAGGTTGTCTCTCTGTCGTCAGACGCAAGCAGTTTCTTTGCCATGCGCACGATTCCGGTTGCGGATGCGTACTGCTCCAGACAGCCTTTCTTTCCACAGCCACAGGTATCGGTCTCTTCTTCATTGACCATGATGTGTCCGATCTCGCCGCCGGCTCCGTTCGCGCCTGCCACGATCTTTCCATCTACGATGATTCCGCCGCCGACTCCGGTTCCAAGCGTAACCATGACAACATCCTTGTGACCTTTTCCGCCACCCTGCCACATCTCGCCGAGTGCCGCTACGTTTGCGTCATTGCCGACTTTTACATCAAATCCGGTGCGTTTCTTTAATACCTCTGCAACATTGAATTCACCCCAGCCGAGATTGACACACTGTAATACTGTGCCGTCACCGGTAACCGGTCCCGGAACACCCACTCCGATGCCCTGGACTTCCTCTTTTGCAATGCCGGCAGACTGCATTTTGCCTTCGATCGCAACCGCAACGTCATCTAAGATCGATGCCCCTTTATTTTCTGTGTTTGTCTTGATCTCCCAGTCCTCGATCAGTGTTCCGTTCATCTCGAACAGACCGATCTTGCATGTTGTTCCTCCAATGTCCACTCCAAAACCATACTTCTTCATTTTCTGATTTGCTCCTTTATCTACTTTTTTTCTGAAAAACGAGAAATTTCATCCATAATTTCAGTATAGGCGACCAATTTCGTCCTGTCAATGGCTTTCGCCCTCTCCTAATATATAAGAAATCAGCTTTTCACTCAGACCGTCCCTGGCATCTCCATATGCCGCGCCGATCACGCACTCTCCGCTGTAAAGACCGGTCTCTTTCGTCCACTCATTTCCGGTGATCTCGATCCCGCAAGGGTATTCTTCCTTCGTCTCCTCATCCGTGGCATAGACCAGTTTGTCCGCGTATTTTTCCATGATATCCTCCGGCAGCACCGTAGAGAGATCCTTTAAGTTTGAAGTGGAACCTATGAGGTCAAAGGTCTCCGGATCTGCCAGATAGACATCCGCGCCGCCCGCTTCTAAGATCGTTAAGATCGAGCTGAAGGTATAGTAGTTGTTCTGTCCGACTCCGGTCGGATCCACATGCAGTCCGTCGTTTACCGCAACTTCCTGTTTTGCGGTATTATAGCCGTTATCCGAAAGAAGCCCGTCAAACATACGGTTATCGTCGTCACTCACCGCTTCCAGGTCGGCATTGACCATCAGTACATGCGCCACTTCCTCCTTGCGTGTCGCGTAGCTGAAGATCAGATAGATCCCGAAAATAACCGCAAACGTGATCACAATGATGTACCACTTATAGTACTCCCATATATAGGACACCCTGTCTTTCGGCTCCATATCCTTTAATACAACCTTTTTCTCCATCGTTTTTAATCCTTTCTCTCTATTCGCCCGGCGTGTTCTGTTCTCCACCCTGGTTTTCTATCTGCTGTGCATTGTCCTGCGAATCCTGCCCGCTCTGGTCTCCCGGCTGTGGCTGTTCCGGCTGTGGCTGTTCCGGCTGTGCCTCCTGCTGTCCGGTCTGCTGATCCGCCGGCTGCTGTTCTGCCGGCTGTTGTTCCGGCTGCGGCTGCTGCTCCGGTGACGGATTCTCCTGCGGCTGTTCCGCCTGCTGTTGTTCCGCCTGCTGTTGTTCCGGTGGCGTCTGCTGCTCCGGCTGTGGCGCTGCCGGCTGATCTGTCTTATCTTTTTCTTCTTTCTTCGCGTCCTCTTTCTGCTGTTCCTTTCCGTCATCTTTCTGCCCGCCATCCGTGTAGGAAACATAAGGCAGAAAGTTGAGAGGGGTCAGTCCGGTATGGATATTTTCCATAAAATCATGCCAGATATTTCCCGGGTAGGAAGAACCTTTCAATGTCGGAAGTTCTTTTGGCATATCATAGCCTACCCATACACTGGTCGTATAGTAGCGCGTGTAGCCGACAAACCATCCGTCTTTATTGTCGTTGGTCGTTCCGGTCTTGCCCGCGCATGGCATCTCCCTGATCGCCAGTCCCTTTCCGGTTCCCTCCTGCACAACGGAAACCAGCATGTCGGTCATCATCCGTGCCGCGTTTTCTTTGTAGACAACGGTCTCCTCCTGATCCGACACATAGATGTCATTGCCGTCCGCATCCGTGATCTTGACGATGCAGGTCGGCTCCCGGTATTTTCCGCTGTTTTCCAGTGCCGCATACCCGGACGCCATCTCAAGCGCGGACACACCTCTGGTAAAGCCACCCAGGGAAGCCGCCATCTGCTCATCCTGATTTTCCAGATGTGAAAAGTTCATATTTCGCAGATAGGAAATCCCGACTTTCGGCGTCAGCTCCTCAAACAGGCTCCACGCCACTGTGTTTTTGGAAGATTCCACTGCCTGGCGCAGTGTGATCTTTCCGGCATAACTCTTGTTGGCGTTGGACGGCCCGCCCTCCGTTTTCTCATCATTTACGATCGAATCCGGCGTATAACCACGCTCCAGCGCCGGTGTATACACGATGAGCGGCTTGATCGAGCTTCCCGGCTGACGGAAGCTCTGGTAGGCACGGTTTAAGGTATAACCGCTCAGCTGCTGGCTCCGTCCGCCGACGATCGCCTTGACATAACCGGTCTCGTTGTCAATGCATACCGCCGAGCTCTGCATCTCGTAGATGCCGTCGTCCCCGACATCCGTATAATCTTTTAAATTATCATCCACACTCTGCTGAAGCGCGGTCTGCATGTTCAGATCGATCGAGGTGTAGATCCGGTATCCTCCGGTATAGAGGGCACGCTGGCAGGCAGCATAGGTTTCCTCATACATGCTGTCATAGGCATCCTCCGCCTCCGCCGTATCAAACGTATACTGAAACTGGAAGCCCTGCTGTTTCATCAGCGCACGGGTCGCGCAGTTATAGGTATACGTCTCCACATAGTCGTTTTTGCTGGTCTGCGGGCGGTTTAACACGATCTGCTCCGCCTTTGCGCTTTCATACGCGCTCTGCGTGATCTTCCCGTCATCCAGCATGTTTTTTAGGATCAGATCCCGGCGCGTTATGGTATGATCCGCATGGTTCACCGGATCATATAACGATGGATTGTTCGGTATCGCGCATAAAAACGCGATCTGGGACAGATCAAGCTGATCCACGGTCGTGTTAAAGTAACCCTTGCTTGCCGCCTGGATCCCATAATATCCGTTTCCGAAATAGATATTGTTCAGATAAAATTCGAGGATCTCATTTTTGGTGTACTTTTTCTCCATCTGCAGCGCAATAAAGATCTCCTCCATCTTTCGCTGCCAGGTCTTTTCCTGCGAGATAAAGACATTTCTGGCAAGCTGCTGGGTGATCGTACTTCCGCCCTGCGTAACCTCTCCGTCCCGCAGCATCGCGAGCACCGCACGCATGATCGCCTTATAATCCACGCCGCCATGCTGGTAAAATTTCTTGTCCTCGATACTGATGATCGCCGCGGTCACATTCGTCGGGATCTGGTCAAAGCTCAGGTAATAGACGTCTTTCTCCCCTTTTAAGACCGAGATCTGGTTTCCGTTCGCGTCATAGACGACACTGGTCTGTGATGCCTTAAAGGTCGACGGTGATGACGTCTTGACATACTGCTCCGCCTCCGACTTTAACTGTGAGATCTGCTGTGCGTAACCGCCCAGATAGTAGTACGCCAGCCCTCCGAGCACAAGACACATTAAAAATATCTGAAATTTGATGAACCGCCAGAATCCGCGGTATTTTTTCTTCTTCTTTTTCTTTCGGGACATCAGCTGCCTCCCCCTGTATGTAAAACTATTCTGTGATATGGAATATCATTCTTCTTTAGTATATCCTCTTCCCGCGTCGTGCAGGTAAAAATAAGTGACTGCTGCGGCTGTCTGCCCAGATACGCGAGCACCGCCGCAAGACGGTCTTCGTCATAAAACGCGAACGCCTCATCAAAGGAATAAAACATCGGCTCATCCGAGAGCACGGCTGCGATCGCGATCCGAACCGCCAGATAGACCTGTTCTATCGTTCCCCGGCTGAGTGCGTCAACCGGAATCTCTTTTTTTGAATCAGACAACACGATCCTCATCGCGTCGTCAAATTTAAGGCTCACATAACGCCCGCCCGTGATCTCGGAAAGGATCCGGGATGCCGAAGCGTAAAGTTTTTCTTTTGCTTCCTCCGACATCCCGCCGGATGATTCCCCAAGGATCTGCTGTGCTAAAAGCAACGCCTGTTCTTTCTTCTCAATCTCCGCCTCTGCACTGCCTTTTTGCATGGCTTCCCGGATTGCTTCCCGCACATTGTCCCGGCGCAGTTCCTTATCCGTCATCTGCTCCGCGAATGTCTGCTCCAGCGCCTGATGACGCTGCATCTCCGCTTTCTGTTGTTCCAGCACTGTCACCTGTTTCTGATGCTGTCTGCGGCCGGTGAAAACCGCAAAAAACAGAAAGAACAGAAACAGCAGTTCCACCGCGCACCATGCTGCCACGGCATACTTTCCAAATAAGAACAGATGGGACACGGCCGCCACTCCGCATAGAACCGCCATCCAGATCTGCCATCCGGATCTTTTCTTCTGTCCGGTCTCATGTTCTTCACGCATCAGCGCCTGGATCTTCAGATCATGCCGGATTGCTTCGTGCCCGGTCTGTTCTTCTAACTTTTCCATGTCTCCGGTAAGGAGCTGTTCCTCGACCCGCAGTTTTTCGATCCTGCTTTCTTTTTCCTCTAAAAGCGCCTTTTTCTCTCTGCGGATCTCTTTGCCGCGCTGCTCCAAATTCTTCTGCGCCAGCAAAAGACTGATATCCGCCTCACCGGTATTTTCAAGGTTGGAAAGATATTCCCGCAGGATGCCCGCCAGTTCATCGCCGGTCACCGCTCCGGTCTGCCCGATGCACCAGGTATTTTCATACGCGCTCCTGCCTAGCTCCCCGAGTAACATCGAAAGATCGCCAAACTCGACGGAGAGCTGTTCGCCGTCCGCCTCATTTTTCAGTTCCGCCGTCTTTTCTTTGTGGTAAAAATTGCGCTTTAACACAAACGGCCTGTCCTCTATCTCAAAGCGGAGACTGCCGCAGTAGTAGGATGCCGCATTCCACGGCTCATAACGGCGGTAGGCATCGTTTTTCTGACTTCTGCCGCGCTTTGGTTCCAGCCCAAAGAGCATTGCGGAAAGAAATTCCTGCAACGTGGTTTTTCCCGCCTCGTTTCCGCCGCAGATCACATTGATCCCCGGCCGGAACACGATCTCTTCCTTATGAAGTTTTCCGAAATTTTCTATATAGGCTTCTTTTAATATCATCTGTGCTCCATCGCCTGACAGATCGCGTCCACGCCATAATACAGCGCTTCCTTTGTGACTGCGTTCTGCGGCAGTGCTTCTATCTTAGAAATATACCGTTCGAGCAGTGTTCCCCGGTACTCCCGCTTTAACTGCGCGAAATCATACGCGGGAACCAGACAGTTCTCCACTGCCGCCACATCCGGTAATTCCAAGAGTCGCGCAGTATCCGGCTCCGCGCCCGGTGTATAGCCGCCGGTAAGTATCACATGGTATTTTTCATAGGGTTCTTTTTTCGTGAGGTCGCGCTTTAAGCATTCTTCCACGTCCTGCGCGGTCATGCCCGCATCCACACGGATCTCATGCCGCACATACTCACATTTGCGGATCGGGTAAAACGATACCTCACATCCGCGCTTGGTCATCTCACCCATCCAGTATCCGTGTGGCCCGAAATCATTACAGTCGGTCGGCTCAAGCGAACCTGCCATGACCGCTTTGTTTTTTATGATCTGCCCGCCTTTGTGGATATGTCCGCAGGCAACGTAGTCAAATCCGTTCTGCCGCAGCGCCGCTTCCGACATCGGGATGTGCTTCGCGTCGCCGCCATGCGCAAGCAGTATGTTGATCTTCGCCGGATCTTTCGGCCGCAGCGCATCATATAGACCGTCTGTAATCTCTTTATGCCAGTAACTGAGCCCGTAAATGCACGCCTGATACTCCGGCAGTTCCACTCCCTTTATCTGTTCACGGTCAAAAAAGATCACATTTTCCGCAAACGAAAAGCCCCGGTAATTGGATCTCGGATGCATATAATCGTGATTCCCCGCGATCAGCGCCACTTTGGTACGGGTAAGCCCGCTGAAGAGTTCGTTGACCTGCTTTAGCTCCCGCATGAGCGGCTGACGGTGAAACAGATCCCCGGCGATCAGGACAAGATCGACCTTTTCCCGCTCCGCCACGGCAAGAACCTCCCGGAAAGAATCCCATATATCCTGTTGTCTGCGCGAACTCCACGGCTTTCCCGCATCCGGTGCAAGCCCAAGATGCACATCCGCTATGTGTAGGAATTTCATATGGTTTTCCTGTCCTTTCTGCCGCTCCTGCCGCGTTTTTGTATCTTTTTATTTTACACTGAACGCAGAGATTATACAAGGTAGGACACTTCTTAAAATTCCATGAACTATTTCTAAATTATTTATAGAAACACAACAGAGACGGAATGCGTTTCCTGCATCCCGTCTCTGACGTGACAAACTCTTTTATTCTTTTTTATGCGCTTTCCCAGACTTTTCTCCTGCCTGCGCGCGCCCTTCTTAAATCCATATAATCTGCCCCATAGGGAAGTACCGCCTGTTTTCCTTTCCGGTAGATCCGGTAGCAGTTGTCATAATCCTGCTTTGCGTATATCTTTCCCTCTCTGCTGTAGAAAAAGGTATTGCTGCGTTCTCCCACGCGGATCGTAAAAAATCCATGGCGGATCCCGTATTTTTGAAAGATCCGGTCCACTTCCACCGGGGTCTTATACTCCATTTCAAACGCGACCGTGAGTGAGGTGACACTGAGCGCCCGGATAAATCCCCAGCATTCATAGGCTTCCTTACACTTTTCCCCGTGATCCCACGCGTAAAGCGATTCCGAATGCATGAGACGGAAATCTCCGTTTTTATTGATCCGCATCGCCCATTTCCTGCCGTCTGCCCCACGGACTCCATAAAATTTCCCCTTTTCGATCGTGATCGTATTGTTTTTGCTTTTGATCTCCTGTATCAGACTGTCATTTATCTTTTCCACATCATCCATACTGCATTTATGGCCCTCGATGTAAAATTCATTCCGGTCTTCTACTTTCATTTCCTCTAATGCTTCCCAGATTCTCTCCCTTGTCAATGCTGCTTTGGTAATTCCCTGCGACTTTACTCCACTGATGCCTTCCATATGATTATCCTTCTCCACTTCCCAAAACAATAAGTACGTTTCCTATTATCTTCAAATCCCCTGCCTTTTCAAGCAATTATGTATGAAACGACATTTTTTCATCTGTTTTGGTCATTTTTCTTGAAAAAACAGATATCATCTGGAAAAGATACACGGTATCTGCAAGCCCGCAGTCAGAATGATCCCAAGTGAAATGCACACCGACGCGTTCTCCCATCCGCAGAAGAAAAGTACCGCCGCAAGCAGCCCGAATGCTGTCGTAAGAATTCCTGTAACCACGCGGTAATGTCTTTTTTCGTCTTCATCCAGTCTCCGGTTTTTGGAATCCACCGGACTGAGTAAAAAGAGGGATACCATTGCTGCTGCTGTCACGGCTGCCAGTGTAGAGCCGCCCTCTATGTGCCCGGAAAGTTCGATGCACAAAAGAAGTAACAGACACGAACAGATGAAGCATACGATGGCATGCTTTGCGTGTACGCCGCCGCTGAATTTCCGTATCAGTAAAAATGGAAGGATCAAAACGATACTCTGCCACGTTTTTCCAAGCAGGGTACCGATCAGGATCGTTAAGAATAACGGTGATACGGTGATCAGAAAGCTATATGCCGCGTAGACATATAGCTCTCTGTCAGATTCTCTGACCGCTCCGCACCGGATCAGCCATCCTGTGATCCCCCGTGCGCACCACGCGATCATTTACTCTTTTTGTAACGTGCCAGTTCCTTCGGTGCCTTCGGCTGATAAACCACGATGCAGGATGTGGAATTCGCATCCGCACGCAGTACCGTATCAAGCGCTGCCGCTACCCCTTTTGCTGCCTGTTTTCCAAAATTTTTCTTTGCCATAGTTCTTCTCCTTTCGGGTCGATGTTTTTTGGTTACGCCACTTATCATAATCGTTTTTCCGGCAAAAATCGACCGTTTTCGCAGGAACGGTCAGATATACTTCTATATTGGTCGAAACCTTTTTTCTGCCCTTCTTTTTTTCACATGAGGCAGAAAAATCCAACCCGTTCAGAATTTTTTGAAGATAAGGATGTGATGCATTTGCACCTGCGCTATATCGAAATGGGAAACCGCATCCGGCTGCGGCGCAAAGAACTGCATTTAAAGCAGGGAGAACTCGCCCGGCTGCTTTCCATCTCAAATAACCACATGTCCGCCATTGAGAGCGGAAAACAAAAAACCAGCATCGACACTTTTTTAAACCTCTGTGAAGTCTTAAAAGTGACGCCGGACTATCTGCTGCTTGGCAGTATGCACGCCAACAACGTCTCAAAAGACATTTCGGACATGCTACGCCTGTGCAGTCCGTCCGACCTTGCGCTCGCCAAAGAGTTTATTGAACTGCTCGTAGCGCGCAACCGGACGCCCTGGAACGAGGAACATTTTATATAAAATATAAAGGAGATATGATTTATGCGTATACTGATCTGTGATGACGATCAAACGACAGCCGGACAGCTCGCCGGATATATCCGGGACTTTTTTAAGCGGGATCATCTGAAATGCCCGGATATGGATCTGTTTTTTGACGGAGAATCCCTGCTTGCGGATCCCGGAGAAAAGGACATCGTTTTTCTCGATGTGGAAATGCCCGGTGTGGACGGCATTTATGTCGGTCAGCAGCTAAAAAAGAAGCAGCCGGACACCATCATTTTTATGGTGACTTCCTACACGGAATACCTGGACGAGGCGATGCGGTTTCATGTTTTCCGCTATCTCTCCAAGCCCATAGACCGCAAGCGGCTTTTCCGCAATCTGAAGGACGCGCTCAAGCAGTACAACTGCGCCTCCGAAAAAGTCGCGATTGAGACGAGACAGGGCGTATTTACGGTTCCTGTTTCCGACATCATCTGCCTGGAAACGCAGGGGCGGAAGCTTGTGATCCACACGCTGACAAGAGATTTTGAATCGGTACATAATATGCAGTTCTGGGCAGACACGCTTCCCAAAAACTGCTTTTTCCAGTCACACCGCAGTTTTCTCGTGAACCTTTCACATGTTTCGGAATTTGACCACTCGCTCATCCAGCTCGCCAGCCACCGCTTTGAGGCCTACCTGACGCGCAGAAAGTACACCGAATTTAAAGCTGCCTATTTTTTATATTTAGAAAGTACGAGGTAAGACACCATGGAAATTTCCGCATTTTATATTTTGATCTACACGATAGAAGGTTTTATTTTCGGCAACTACGCGATCCGGCTGTTTGATTCCAAGTTCCACTGGCATCTTCAGGTCTCCATGCTCTTTATTTTTTACAGCGGTCTGTACCTGCTCTCCCGCCTGGAACTCTCCTGGTCATGCAACACGGTCACATTTTTTGCCGCCAATTTCTGCTTTCTTTTGCTCATGTACCGCCTGACCTGGTATACCGCCTTATTTCACGCGGCCGCGGCTACCTTTCTCATGGGGATCAGTGAATTTATCCCTTACAGCATCCTGTTTTCCTTTTTTCACAGTTCCGGAAAACCGAACGACTACTTTTTTTCCCTCGTGCTCCTCACCGCCATCAGCAAAACCTTATATTTTACTTTTATGACACTGCTTGCACACTATGAAAAGAGGATCCTGGACATTCCGCCGGATAAAACGTTCTTTTTTCTGATCAGCATTCCCATCATCTCGCTCTTTTTGATGCTGTCCCTCTTTTTTATCTCGGAAAACGGAAATCTTCCGACCTTTATCAACTGCATGATCTCGGCAAGCGCCGTTCTTCTTTTGATCTGTAACCTCCTCGTTTATGCGGCGGACAGCTACTCCAAAAAGCGGAACCAGTCCTTCACCGAGCTCTCGCTCCAGCTGCAAAAAGAGCAGGATGCCACAGAATATTACAAACTGCTGCTAAGGCAGAATGAAAACCAGAATATTTTGATCCACGATATCAAAAAGCATATCAACATGATCTCTGTTTTAAATGATAAGAACGAACCAAAAAAGATCGCGGAATACATAAGCCTTCTGATCCAGTCCCCTGCGCTCAAAGAAAGCGCGCATCTGTGTGACCGCGAGATCTTAGACGCGATCCTCTGCCGCTACCAGACCAGATGCCGTGAGGCGGGCGTCACCTTCCATACGGATATCCGAAGCGGCACGACAGAATTTGTCACAGATACGGACATGACCTCGCTTTTCTGCAACCTGCTTGAAAATGCGCTTGAATCTGCCACAGGCACTGCGGAAGCTTTTATCGAGCTGAGCGTCAGCCACCGGGAAAACACTCCTTACACGGTGCTTGTGATGACCAACTCCTGTGGAAGCGATCCGTTTGTCCGCCATGGGGAACGCCTGCCGACCAGCAAGCCGGACAAGGGACGGCATGGCTACGGCATGAAAAGCGTCTGCCGGATCGTGGAAAAATACCATGGTGAGATCCAGAACTATTATGAAGGCAGCACCCAGACCTTTCACACGATCCTGACCCTGCGGCAGGAACCATAACCTGCCGCAGATCCCACACCGCTTTAAATCTCAAACCAGCGGATCTCATTTTCTTTTAATGCAAGCGGAAAATGGCTGCCATCTCCGGTATAGACCTCTGTCTCCTGCGGTTCATAGGTATTGTTGACCACGCAGTATTTTCCGTTTGCCACATAGGCGTGGACTTCGACATGGTAGTTGGTGGAAAACCAGCGGTGGAGGTTCTTTTCATCTCCTGCACTCCACAAAATCGCCCGGTAAAGCAGTCTGTTGTTTTCAAAGGAGAACGGCAGCCCGCTGATGTAGACCGCGCGCCCTGCGCCAAATTCATGTACCGCAAGATCAATGTCATCTCCCGTCTTCGCCAGGATCTTTGTCCCGTCAAGCGCATAGATATTCTTCTTTCCCTCGCCAAAATCAATGTGTGCGCCTGCGTCCTCGGTGATAAAATGCGCGTGTACGTCTTTGTTGTATTTGTCATATCCAAGCGTAAATCCACGCTCCTCCTCCACGCCAAGCACGTTCGCAAGCTGGAAGAAATGTCCGTTTGCCTGATGCGCGGACGGCTCTCCGACTCCGATGAATCCGCCCCCGCGATGAACAAATTCTTTGATGGCAGAGGAAATGACAGGGTTACACCACCATTCCCCGCCGGTCTGCGCGGTGTCCGCATCCCCGACATTCAGGATCACGTCGATCTCTTTTAACAGATCCGGGTTCTTTAAAATATCCTCGAAGCTGATGAATTTCACGTCAAACGGTGCGCCGGACAGTGCTTCCATAATCCCCGCATAGGAATAATTCTGCTTAAAATAAATCGCGTGATGTACCATATGGTTGCCCCATGCACGCATCTTTCCAAAGCAGTTTAAGACTGCGACCGTCTTTACGCAGTAAGGCGTTGTTCCCTTGATGTTGCGGTACAGTTCCCTAAATTCCTCACAGACCGATTCCACATAATCGGTAAACTCCGGGAAATCAAGCGTCAGCTTCAAGTAACCGCCATATCCGATCCGGTCGATCGGTTTGCGCAAAATCGCGCGCCTTGCAGTCACCCAGTTTGTCTTTGCCTCTTTTACCGGATCTGCGCCCTCGTGAAACGTATCCGGGAAGAAATACGGGAGCAGTCTGCCCTCGGTGTATTTCACGCCCTCTATGTCGCTGATCAGACGGAGCGTCGCGCCGTTTCCGACACTTCCGACCACGGCATCCAGCCCGATCCCCTGAAATTCTTCCATAAACGGTTCTGTTCCGATCCAGTGATCCCCCAGAAACATCATGGCTTCTTTTCCGTACTCGTGCGTGATATCCACCATCTCTTTTACGATCTTTGCCACTTCCCTACGCTGAAACGCCTGAAAATCCCGGTATTCTTTCGTCGGGATCCGATACTGGTTGTTGTAATATCCCTGATCGATGATATACTCCGGACGGAACCGGTAACCAACCTCTTTTTCAAACTGTTCCAGGATATAAGGACTTACCGATGCCGAGTAGCCATACCAGTCCACATATTTTTCGCGGGCAAGCTCATCAAACACCAGTGTAAACTGGTGGAAAAAGGTCGTAAAGCGCAGTACATTGACGTACGGGTGGGTCTCAATGAATTTGCGCAGACGCTTCATGGTGAACGCGTGTGTCTTTGGCTGGCGGACATCAAAGGTCATCTGATGTTCCACGTCTTTCCAGTCGTTGACCACCGCATTGTACATATGCACCGGATCCCAGAGGATATACGCGAGAAAGCTCACCGTATAATCGTGGAACGGCACGGTCTTTATCGTCACATCCCCGTCTGCTTCATCATACTCCCACGCATCCGTGTCTACGACTTCCCCTGTCGTCCGGTCTATGACCTCCCACCAGCGTTTTATGTCATCCCGGCTGTTTGGCGCGAGCATATCGGGATAGAGCCCTTTCATCAGATGGATCTGAAGCTCTTCCTCCTCCGCCGTGTAGATCGGCGTCATCAGATACATCTGCTGGATCTCATCCGGATTCTCCTTCGCCCAGGCATTGTCTTTTCTGGTGGTGTAGTAGGTCGCGTATACCTTTAACCCCGCGTCCTTTAACTCCTTCGGAAAATCTGTCCCGTCACAGTCGCGCACCGCGTCCGCGCCCCATTTTTTTGCAAGTTCCAGTGTCTCCTTTACCACATCCATGTCTGTCGGTATCGTCACACGCCCCATCGTATGTTCCATAGCTAATCCTCCCTGCACATTGCATCCCACTTTTTTTCCATGTCAGCCACCAGCGCGAACTGACTTCTGCATCGATCCAGATTCTGCTGCTTCCTGTGGATCTTGAAATAAGTATCTCCGTTTAAATAATCCGCCAGAAAACGGATCCCGCACTCCAGCGTCATAAGCTTTGCCCCGACCGGAAGCATCTTTTGCTCAAGTGCGCTTAAACTGCCCTGTGAGCCCTCTAAATATCCCTTTTTATAAAGCCGGTACAAAGAAAGATCCAGCGAAACCCTGGTGAGATCCACTTCATCCTCCGCTCCGGTATTGGCTCCATAACGGATGGAATCTCCGAAATCATACATAGAAAGTCCCGGCATCACGGTGTCCAGATCGATGACGCAGATCCCGCGTCCCGTCTTTTCATCCATCATGATATTGTTTAACTTTGTGTCGTTATGCGTCACGCGAAGCGGCAGTTTTCCCGCGCGCTGTAAGTCAAGCAGTTCTCCGAGCTCCGCTTTCCGCTCCCGCGCAAAGGCGATCTCCGGCTCCACACTCTTTTTTCTTCCCGCCACATCCGCCGCAATAGCGGCTTCCAGATCCTGATAACGCTTTACGGTATTATGAAAATCCGGTATCGTCTCATGCAGCGTCTCTGCCGGATAATCGGAAAGCAGATACTGGAATCTGCCAAACGCCACCGCGCTCTCATAAAAGTCCTCCGGCCTTTTTACTGCATCATAGCTCACCGCGCCCTCGATAAAATCATACATCCGGTAATACCCGAGATCCTCTGCCACGAAACAGTTTTCGCCCTGCTTTGTCTCTATGAGAGAAAGTGTCTCCCGTTTCGGATCCCCGCCTTCGAAACGGATCTTTTTCTTTAAATGCCTTGTGACCCCGGAAATATTTTCCATGAGTTCCAGCGGTTTTGTAAAAACAGCAGTGTTCATGCGCTGTAAAATATAACGCTTCGTTCCGCTCCCGCCGTCTTTTTCCTGCATGACCACAAGATAGGTGTCATTGATATGTCCGCTGCCATATGGTGTAATGGTATGTACCGTTCCCTCCAGGTTAAATTCCGCCGCGATCTGAAATAATCTTTCCTGCTCTTTTCCCATTGTCATGGCAAAAACCTCCCAAACTTTTAAAAATCTTCCGGATAATCGCCCCGTTCTTTCATTCGCCGTATCGCTTCCTCCACGACCGGCTTATCCTCGTGGTAAGTCACGCCATACCACTGATCCGGCGACCTTAACACCGTGACCTCTGCCTTTTTTTCTTCCAAGAGTTCTCCGACCACAGCGGGAAGAAAATATTCACATTTGAGCGGATTTTTCGCAAGGTTTTCCACAAGGAAGCGGGGAAAACGTTCCCGCAGTTCCACAAGTATGCTCTCCGTAAATCCCCACATGTTCATGGACACCACACTGCCCGCCGGGATCTCATGCCAGGACATCCCCTCATCTTCGGTATACCGGATTTTTCCATCCCGCTTCTCAATGTGGGTGCGTTCCGTAATCCCGGTCAACATTCCGTCCGCATCCACCGCACAGATCCCGCGTGCCACATGGCCGTGATCCGTCAGCGTCCTCTCCAGCTGGTAACCGACCATGGCATAGTGATAAGGCTCCTCCGCCACCGGATGGGCAAGATGCTCATAGATCAGGGAAAACGCATGCTTTCCGTAGTAATCATCCGCGTTGATCACTGCAAACGGGCCATCAATGACCGGTGCGCAGCAAAGAACCGCATGTCCGGTTCCAAACGGTTTCGTCCTGCCTTCCGGCACCGAAAATCCCTCCGGCAGCGTCCGGTCCTGATACACATAAGAGACCTCCATGCTTTTTTCGATCCGGTTTCCGATCACGGCTTTAAAATCTGCCTCGTTCTCTTTTTTAATAATGAACACCACCTTGTGAAATCCCGCTTTTCTCGCATCATAAAGCGAAAAATCGATCAGGATGTGTCCCTCCCTGTCCATCGGATCGATCTGTTTTAACCCTCCATAACGGCTGCCCATTCCAGCCGCCATGATTACTAATACCGGTTCTTTCATCACGGTTACCTCCTCTCCTTCTATCCTCATTATATCGCCGCGTTTTTGTCCGGGCTTTGCACGATCTCTCATTGTTTTTGCACTATCATTCTTTTCTATTACTATTTTTGTGCATCTGTGCTATGATGATTTTAGAAACAGATGAGCGCGATCTTCTCCGCAGGAGGTGGATATGTAATGGAATACGGAAGTGTTTTTCTGACACCCACGATCCAGATTGAAAGAATCGTGACCATACATTACTACGAGTATGGCAGCCACTATCATTTTTCCGGTGAATCCCATGATTTCTGGGAATTTCTCTGTGTTGACAAGGGCGAACTGAACGTGACCGCAGGCGACCGCGACTATGCGCTTTCCCGCAATGATATCATTTTTCACAAGCCAAATGAATTTCACTGTCTGAGCGCCAACCACAAAGTCGCTCCGAATCTGGTCGTCATCGCTTTTTTCTGCGACTCACCACAGATGGATTTCTTCCGGGACAAGCTGCTCTCGATCGACAATTTTGAGCGCGGACTCCTGGCCCAGATCATTTTAGAGGCGCGCAATGTCTTCTCCGATCCACTCGATGATCCGATGTTAAAGCAGATGCATAAACGGGAGGTCATTCCACCGGGTGCCGAGCAGCTGATCTCGCTTAATCTCGAACTTTTACTGCTGCATCTGCTGCGGCGCTACTCGCTTCCGATGGATCTTCCGGTCGCCAAGGAGACGATCCGCCAGAAAAACAGTGATGAGCTGTATCACCGCGTGGTAGAATATCTGGCGCTGCATTTGAATGAGCAGCTGACCTTAGATGATATCGCAAAGGGCACTCTGACCGGGAAATCGCAGCTGCAGCATCTGATCCGGGAGCAGAAAGGCTGTGGGGTGATCGAACTGTTCTGCCGCATGAAGATCGATCAGGCAAAGCTTTTGATCCGCGAAAATTCCCTAAATTTCACGGAAATCGCCAACACGCTCGGCTACAGTTCCATCCACTATTTTTCCAGGCAGTTCAAAAAGATCACCGGCATGACTCCAAGCGAGTATTCCGGTTCCATAAAAAAGATGATTGAGGAGGATATGTGATGAAAATCTATCGGGTAAAAAATTATGACGCGATGAGCAGACAGGCGGCAAATATCATTTCCGCCCAGATCATTTTAAAACCGGATTCCGTACTCGGTCTTGCCACCGGTTCCACCCCGATCGGCGCCTACCGGCAGCTGATCGACCGGTACCGGATGGGAGATCTCGACTTTTCGGGGATCCGGTCCGTCAATCTCGACGAATATCTGGGACTTTCCGCCGATGATCCCAGAAGTTATGCCTGTTTTATGCGAAAAAACCTCTTTGACGCGATCAACATAAAACCGGAAAACACCTTTATTCCAGACGGATGCGCCACGGATCCGACCGAAGAATGCGCGCGTTACAATCAGTTGATCCGTGCGCTCGGCGGCATCGATCTGCAGCTGCTCGGCATCGGAAACAACGGACATATCGGCTTTAACGAACCGGGCGACTGTTTTGCCAAAGAGACACATCCGGTCCGGCTGACGGAAAACACCATTGCCGCGAACGCGCGCTTTTTCTCCTCTGTGGAGGAAGTGCCAAAATACGCAATCTCGACCGGGATCAAAAATATCATGCAGGCAAAACGCATCCTGCTCATTGCTTCCGGTTCCGCCAAAGCAGAAGCGCTTTTCTCAACGATCTGCGGTCCGATCACCCCGGCGGTTCCCGCCTCCATCTTACAGCTGCATGAAAATGTGACCATTGTTGCGGACGAAGCCGCGCTTGCCCTCGTCCCGGATCAAACGGAGGAACCATTATGATCATAAAAAACGGATCTGTATTTACTTCAGACGGATTTGAAAAGAAAGATATCGCATTTGACACTTCCCACCGGATCATGGCAGCTCTGCCGTCCGCCGATCCGGATGTCTTTGACGCGGAGGGCTGTTATGTCGTTCCCGGTTTTATCGACATTCACACACACGGAGCCGTTGGTGCCGACTTTTGTGACGCGGATCTCTCCGGTTTAAAACGTATGGCCGCTTACTTAAAATCCTGCGGCATTACCACGTTCTGCCCGACTTCCATGACACTGCCGCCGGAAAAGCTCGAAGAAATTTTTAAGACCGCCTCGGATCTTATGGACGCACCGGATCCCGCAATTTCCCGCGTTGCCGGCATCAATATGGAAGGTCCTTTTATCTCTGCCGAAAAGCGAGGCGCCCAGAAGATCGACCATATAAAAAATCCTGACAGTTCCATGTTCTTTTCTCTGTTTCATGGCTGTCAGGATCGTATCAAATTTGTCACGCTCGCGCCGGAGCTTCCCGGCTCTCTTTCTTTTATCGACGCGGTAAAAGGTGTAGTTTCGGTTTCCCTCGGTCATTCCTCCGCTGACTATGACGCGGCAGCTGCCGGATTTTCGCATGGCGCCGATCATGTCACGCACCTGTTTAACGGAATGGAGCCGTTTTTACACCGGAATCCCGGCATCGTCGGAGCCGCAGCGGATGCCTGTGCCGCCTCCGAAAATGTCTTTCTTGAACTCATATGCGACGGCATTCACATCCATCCTTCCATGATCCGCAGTGTCTTTCGCCTGTTCGGGGAAGACCATATGATCTTTATCAGCGACTCCATGCGTGCCTGTGGTATGGAAGACGGCATCTACGAGCTCGGCGGACAGCGCGTGGAAAAAAACGGAAGCCGCGCAACACTTCATGACGGAACGCTCGCCGGTTCTGTCACAAACCTGTTTTCCTGCTTCCAGAATGCCGTCTCCTTCGGCATCCCGCTTGTTTCCGCCCTGAAAGCAGTCACCGTAAATCCGGCAAAGAGCCTGCATATGGAGCATGCGATCGGACAGCTTCTGCCCGGCATGGAAGCAGATATTCTGATCCTCTCCAAAGATCTCTCGCTCATTGCCGTATTTTAGCAGACATTTTTTACTGCTCCATCTGCCGCCCCAAAAACGTGGCGGCAGTCATGGCAAGCTTCTGCTCGGTATCTCCGAACTTGTTTTTCTCGTCTCTGCCATAGAGTACAACCGCGCCGACCGCATCGCCTTCGCATAAGATCGTACTGACCACTTCGTTGCCATGCTCCCTGCTGTCATCCAATGTGATCTGGACAAAGTCTTCATCGGCTGCGGTCGCGACCATGCTTCCCCGTCCTTCCATGAATCCCTCCAGCTGCTTGCTGATCGGCTTGCCCTCAAAGTCTCTTTTTCCGGCTCCCACTGCTGCCACCACATGATCCCGGTCCGTGATGCAGACTAACTGTCCGGTCGTCTGCGCAAGCGCTTCCGCACAAAGCCCTGCATACTGGCTGAGTTCCCCGATCAGGGAATATTTTTTTAAAATGATCTCCCCCTCACGGTCTGTAAATATCTCAAGCGGATCTCCCTCCCGGATACGCAGTGTTCTTCTGATCTCCTTTGGTACTACGACTCTTCCAAGGTCATCTATTCTTCTGACAATTCCTGTGGCTTTCATATGATTGTTTTCCTCCATTGCTAAGTTTAAACTATGGAGTTATTATGTGGAAAATCAAAAGAATTATTCTTTCTGCCTTATAATTTCACCTCAGTGAAAATGAAATACTTCATCCCTGTTCAAAAATCTGCAGATGATCTCTCAACGACATCGTTTCTTCTCCTCCTGCATTTTTCTTGTTTTATGATACGCTAAACATGTATTTGTCACAAGCCCAATCCGATAAATGACGCTTTTTTAGCAATAAGTGTTACCGATCTTTAAATTCCGCGATCGTATCCTGCAGTTTTTCAAAAAACTGCGCAATATGATATCCGTCTGCCGCCGCATGCGCAATCTTTATCGCAAACGACAGCCGGTATCTGCCCTCGTGATCCATCGTATATTTCCCATATGTAATGATCGGAAATAACGGTGGCTGTCCGGACGCACTGACATTTACCGCATCAAAGGAAAGCCACGGCACACAGCTGATACAGTAAAAATTTTCCGGCTGATCCGGTCTTCCCTTAATTCCCACATGATGACCATATACCTCTGTTGTATGCACAAAATCATCATAAAAGTCATCCAGATCCTCGTGAAAGTCACACCACAGGTCGCTGAACGTATGGCTCTCCTCGTGGAAAACCGTATAAACAGGCACTACGCTGTCCCATACGCCGGGATTTCCCTGGTCATCCAGCATCATTTTCATTTCATCCATCCGGTTGATGACCGATGAAACCGCCCAGACCATGCACGGATAAAACTTTCTTCCACTTCTGTGCGCATAGGACAGGATCTCGGTAACATCCACAGTTACGGTCACTGCTGCCGATGTCTGGATTGTATTTTGATAATAAAGAAAATGTTCCCTGCGATTCCAGGATGTGACATCGATCCGTTTATAGTTTTCTTTCATGCTGCTCCTCCTTGCTGTAGCGCTGCCTGTTTACTTTAGGCAGTTTAAGATGACTGTGATCATCATTTCCATCTCCTCCGGTCTTGACTCTGCGATCATAATCGTAAGCGCGACCAGTGTATGATCATCGATCAGTTTCTTTCCATCCATAAACAGGACACCGTTTCTGTCCAGAAAATACAAAAACATGGTTGCCGCAATTCTTTTATTGCCATCATAAAAGCTGTGATTTTTGGTTACAAAATATAAAAGATGAGCCGCCTTCTCCTCTAATGTGGGATAAATTTCCTGTCCGCCAAAGGACTGATATATGTTCCCGATACTTCCTTTAAAGGAATCATCCTTCTCTTTTCCAAACAGCTCCGATTCGTCGCCGAAACGCATATTGGAGATCACCTCCCGGCACTCCTCATAGGTAAGTTCATAACTCGCCGCATTTCCCCTCGGACGCTCCATATTCTGATGGTCATAAGAATCCAGAAGTTCCAGTGCCTCGCTGTATTTTTCAATAACTGTAAGCACCTGTTTACTGTCCAATGCGCTCTCCGTCCGCTTCATAATCTGTATCACCTCACCAAGCTGGCTGATACGATTATTATTCACGGCGTATCCCTGCAATATGTACTTTTTTAATACAGAATTTGCCCATTTGCGAAACTCCACACCTCGTTTTGATTTCACACGATATCCAACTGAAATGATCACATCGAGGTTGTAATACTGCACGGGACGATCCGAATTTGCAACGTGCAAAATTTGCACATTGCTTTCTCTGTCCAGTTCCTTTTCCTTAAAAACATTATTCACATGCCTTGTAATAACTGTTCGATCCACCCCAAATAACTCCGTCATTTGCGCCTGCGTAAGCCACACCGTCTCCTGCTCCACCGGCACCTGAAGCGTGATCTGCCGATCCTCTGTCTCAAACAGAACAATTTCATTTTTGTCCATTTGCCCCTTCTCCTTTTTCCTTTGCCTGTCCGATCTTTTCCATCTCAACCTTGTATGCCATGAGCCTGTAAAGATACTCCGGCATCTTCCGGTTTCCCAGCTCCCAGTCCTGTAATGTTCGGTACGGAATTCCAAAATATTCTGCGAACTCACGTCTTCCCATCTTTGTTTCTTTCCTGAGTGCAATGATCTGATCCTGTAATTCCATATCTTCCCCTCCCGATTTATACGCTTTGCGTATAATCATTATATATTAATGAAATTTCCATTTCAAGTCCTTCCACAAAAATAATCTAAAAAAACCCTTCTTACCAGTACGCCATCCTGTCGGTAAAAAGGGTTTTTCTCTTATATATTCTATATCTGGAACCGTGAAGTAATATCCTCCAATGCTTCCGCTGATTCCTTACAGTTCGTAGAGCGTTCAAAGCTCTCACTGGTCAGTTCTACGACCTCTGCTGTCTTATTTGCGATATCATTGATTCCAACCGAACACTCATTGATGTTCCGGTTGATTGCATCCATTGCATCTGTGATACTGTTTATCGCGCTTCTTAACTGATCCACCTCGCCATTTGCCTGATTCATAAAGTCTTCAATGCTCTGCGTCGTAGTGCTGTATTCATCCGAAGATTCCATAAATACGTTATAGTCATTCATTACCTTATCTTCGAGGAACTTTAACGTGTCAACAAGGCAGGTGGTAAGCGTTTCCACTGACGCGTTCACCTGTGCCACGATCGTCACGATGTTTGCGCCGGTTTCCGTGGACTCTGACGCAAGATTTGCGATCTCACTCGCCACAACCGCAAAACCTTTTCCCTGTTCTCCGGCTCTTGCCGCCTCGATGGACGCATTTAAAGAAAGAAGCGTGGTCTGATCCGCAATATCCTGTATCGCCTTGGCAAGCTCATTGATCTTTTTGACCTCACCCGCCTCAACGATCGCCTGCTCTGACGTCCCTTTGATCGATTCATACAATTTAAGCGTCTCTTCCCGCGCCTGACCGGTTCTCTCATGGATCTCCTTCGCTTTATCCATCGCATGCGCGGTAAGATTGGTTCCTTCTTTGATCTTATTTGCCACTTCGATCGCGTTGCTGTTCATGCTCTGGACATTGTTCGTAACATTTTCCGTAGACTGGGAAGTCGCCTCCATGCTCGCCGCAAGCTCTTCATTTGTCGCCGAGTTATTTGTGGATGCCTCTGTCACATTTTCCGAGATGTCATAGAGCGTATTGGCATCGGAAACCAGCTTTCCGGAAATATCGTTTAACTCTCCGACGATATCGCTTAGCTTTTCTTTCATCCGCACAACCGCAGCGCCCATCACACCGATCTCATCCTTCGTGACCGGCACCTCATGTTCACCCGTCATATTGAGTTCCGATATATCATTGATCACTGCGGTGAGCTTTGTGATCGGCCCGGTGATCTTTCCGGTGACAAGCATTCCGACCAGCACCGCAAACGCGATCAGCACTGCGCCTACGATCAGCGAAATGGTTGTGATCGCAGTGATCGGAGCTAAAACATCCGACTTGTCCGCTTCCACATATACGACCCAGTCATTGACCGTACACATATACGCAACATATTTCCTGCTGCCGTCCACACTGCACTCTTTTACATCTGCCGGCGGCATAACTCCTGTGGAGTTCAGCTGATCCAGTACGTCTTGCATAACCGGATTCCCGGACATTGTTGTACCGATCATATCCGGATCATCATGATAGAGAAACTCACCGTTTTTGTCCACCAGATATGCCTTGCTCGAATCCATGTCCTGAATTCCCACATTATATAAAATGTACTGAACCCGCACATCCATATTTACCTGATCCGTATCTCCGTAAAAGCTTTCATAAAGCGTATTGGATGCGGAAACACAGGTATCATACAGATAGTTCTCGCACATATTTACCACATTCTTTTTCATAACGGTAAGTGAGACCGCGAGAATCGCTACAATGAGCAGCACCGAAGTTGCCGCGATCAATGTCGCGACTTTTGCCTTTATCGTCTTCATATGATCACTCCTCCCCGGCCTTTTTCTCTGTCTGCCATTCGCTCTTTGTCGTATCCACAAGACTGTTCCAGTCAAGTTCGCCAGCAGCGTATGCCCGCAGATTGGATCCGAGGTCATCTTTAAACACCTGGCTTGGGAATGCCACAAAATTCCAGGAAACCGATGTTTTTTCGGTATCATTCATATCTTTTATCACTTCTACCGCAAGCGGATTGGACGGATATTCATCCTCGGTAAATGTATCAAACGGAGGAATAAATCCAAACTCTTCCGTCACAAATTTTTTACCTTCATCCGAGCTGTAAAGCCACTCGAGAAAATCGATGGACGCCTGTCTTTTTTCCTCACTCACCTGGGAATTGACACAGATAAAGTTTTCGGTACCGATGCACAGTCCCTGTTTCTCCTCACCTTCGACCCCGGTGTAGATCGGCATATATTTTACGTCATCTTCAGATACTACGCTGCCTTCCGTGCTCTCGATCTGCGTCCACGCCCAGTTTCCGTTCTGAACCATGGCGACTTTTCCCTGCGCAAACTCAGTCATGGAATCATCCACCGTCTTTTCCCCAAGCGCGCTCCTGTCTGTGCAGGAATTCTCAATATACAGATCAAAGATATTTTTATAGTTGTCACTGTAAGTAAAGTCTAAGGTATCCTCATCCGCGATCCCTTTATCCTGAAATTCATAATAAACCGGAACATTCAAAAGGTGGGTCTGCCACCGCCAGTTTTCTCCCGGCGCAAGTGAAGTGGAGGCAAACACTCCGTCTATCCCGAGTTCCCCCGCATGCGCCTGCATATCCTCCACCACTTCTTTGAGTTTCGCGAAATTGTTGATCTCAGACATATCCGCATAGGTTGTCACGCGATCCGGAAGCGCAAAATAGCGATCCATGATCGACTGGTTATATATGATCCCATATCCTTCTACCACATACGGGATCCCATATACACCGGAACCTTCCGTAACCGCCATATCCTTGTCCACCATCCAGGAATACAGATCGGTACCGCTTAAATCCATGCAGTAGTTTTTCCATTTCTCATACTCTACCGGTCCGTTGATCTGAAACATTGTAGGCGCGTCCTTTTTCGCAAGTTCCGCTTTTAACGTCCGTTCATGATTTCCGTCCGCAGCGGTAAGGATCTTTAATTTGACTCCGGTCTCTTTCTCATAGGTCTCGGATACCTCTTCCCATACCGCCTTTACTTCCGGCTTACAGCTTAAAAAATAAATTTCTGTCGCTTCTTTGGTCTTTCCGATCGCACATCCCGAAAGACTTAACAAACCAAGGCCTGTGCATACCGCCAAAGCCATAATGACTTTCTTTCGCATATCATTTTCTCCCAATTTTCTACGCTTTTAAAATTTCCTCTCTGGACGGCATGACCGCAAGCGCCCCTTTTCTGGTCGTTATGATCGATGCCGCTTTGTTCGCGAATGTGAGCATTTCGGTCAGATCCTCCGCCTTCCAGTTCACCTTTCTCACATCACCTTCCCCATGCTCTAACACATAGTGCAGACAGCAGCCTCCGAACGTATCCCCCGCTCCTGTCGTCTCTATCGTATCTTTCCGCACAAAGGCCGGAACTTCTGCCCGCGCTTCCGTAACAGAATTTTTAAGGTATGCCCTGCTCCCCTCTCTTCCGAGTGAAAGCAGGATCAACGGGATCTGGTATTCCTCCTGCAGCTTCTTTATCCCGGCATCAAAATCTTCCTCACCGGTAAACCACATGATCTCGTTATCCGATATCTTTAACACATCACATACGGAGAGCCCGTAGGCGGTCTGTTCTCTCGCGTCTTCCATGCTCTCCCACAGCGGTTCTCTGATATTCGGATCAAAAGAGATCATAAGACCTTCCTCTTTTGCGATCTGAACCGCCCGTCTCGTCGCGCTGCGCACCGGTTCATGTGTCAGCGACAAGGTGCCCATGTGAAAAATCTTTGCCTTTTTTATCAGCTCTGCGTCCACTTCTTCCGGTTGAAGCATCATATCCGCTCCCGGATTTCGATAAAAGGAAAAGTCCCTGTCTCCGTCCGGCTTGGTCTCGACAAACGCCAGCGTGGTCTTGACCACATCATCCATCACCAGTCCCGATACATCGATCCCCGCATCAGAAACAGCCTTTTTTAACTGTCTGCCAAAAATGTCATTTCCGATCTTTCCGATAAACGCGGTCTCATGCCCAAGCTTTTTTAACATGGAAAGTACATTGCAGGGCGCTCCTCCCGGATTTGCCTCATAGATCGGATTTCCCTGATTACTTGTTCCATTTTCCGTAAAATCAACCAAAAGCTCACCCAAAGCCACTACATCATATTTTGTATTTTCCATCTTCTTCTCCTTCCACCTGTGCATTTAAAATTTATCCGAATCTGTTGTCCCCCGGACCACCAGCCGGACCGGAAGCGTCGTTCTGGTCGGAACGATCTTTCCCTCCACGGAATCCACCAAGCATTCGATCGCCTTCTGTGCCATCTCCTTGATCGGCTGATGGATCGTTGTGATCTGCGGTGTGGTCACCGACGCGATGTAGGAATCATCAAATCCCACCACCTTGATATCGTCCGGCACTGCGATCGACATCGCATGGCAAATCTGAAGAAACTGTGCCGCGATCAGGTCACTGCTTGCGAACACCCCGTCCGTTTCCGGATTTTTTTCCAACATTTCTTTTAAGATCTGATGATAATCCAGGGTGTTATACTGGCTTGCGCTGGTCTCGACGATCTTATGATCCACGCCTTCTCTTTCGCAAATCTCACAAAAACCGGTCGCCCTGTCATCCGCCGGCATCATCGTTTCATGTACCCCGCTGATATGGATGAGATGTCTGCAGCCGAGATCGATCAGATGCTTCGCCGCGAGACGTCCGCCCTGGATATTGTCACACTCCACCCCGGCTGTCCCGTTTTCTAAGAAACGCTCGATCGTAACGATCGGTATGTTCAGTCCGTCAAATACATTCAAATGCACGGAACCGCTGCACATGATAACGCCCGCCACCCGGTTGCTGTAACACATTTCCAGATACTCATTTTCCTTTTCCTGTTTCTCTCTGGAATTAAAAATAAAAATCTTATAATTTTTTTCATACGCAGCCATTTCCAGATTACTGATCAGCTCGGAAAAATAAGGATGCCGTATATGCGGGACAATGACACCTATGGTATTGTTCGTCTTTTTGGAGAGCGAACGCGCGACCTCGTTTGGTGTATAATTCAGTTTATTCATCGCGTCATATACTTTTTTCCGGGTCTTGTCGCTGATATATCCGCGATTGTTCAATACCCTTGAAACTGTGCTGACCGTAAGTCCTGTTTCTGCTGCAACATCTTTGATCGTTGCCATTTTTATACCCTCAATCTATTTTGATCTATACTTCGTATACACCTAACATTGTATCATAATCTGCAGTCACTTCAACTATTCCGTTGTCCACACACACTTCAAATTCATCGAGCCCTGCCGCGATCACGGACTCGTCTGTTCCGACAAGGAACTTACCGCTTTCCTTATTATAGGAAACCGGCACACCCGCCACTTCAAAATCATTCTGCGCATGATCGCAGATACAGCGGGAAAACAGTTCCCGGTCGAGTTCTTTTACCGGCGAAAGCGCGATCCGGTAATCCCCCGCCACTTTAACCAGGGTAAGCTCCCTTGGAAGCCCCATCGCGCCGGTATAATTTCTTCCTTTAAAATCCACACGAAGCCACGGGATCAGTACGGATCTGCCCGCCGTCCCGGAATATACCTGTGCGGCATATGGCACACGGTTCATGTAAAATCCATGTCTTTCGCCGTTCCATGTAAAATGATATCCGTCAAATTTTCCCGGATAATAATAACCATCCGCCGTCGTGACAAACCAGTGGTCTTCGCCGTTTTCATCCTTTAAACGGAGCAGATCCGGGCATTCAAATCCGTCTTTTAACTCAAATCGATGGGATATCTCCCATTTTTCCAGATTTTCGGAACGCAGGATCGCAAATTCATTCCCATCCACCCAGAGGATCATGATATAAGCCTGACTGGCTTCATGCCAGAATACTTTTGGATCACGGTTCTCATGGCTGATCGTTTCAACCATTCCCCGGTCTGTTTTCTCTAACGTCTTTCCACCGTCTGTACTGAACGCCAGACGCTGCGTGGAAAGCTTTTCGCTCGTCCACGGACGGCATTCCCCGGCTGCCGTATAATAAAACATCAGTGTCTGCTCCGGCAGTCCAAGGCAGCCACGGCTGTTTACAAAACCACTTCCGGAAAACATATATCCGTTTTCATCCGGATACATCACGGTCTCCTGCTGTCTCCAGTGGATGAGATCCGTGCTTGTGGCATGTCCCCAGCTCATATTTTCCCATCTGGTATCAAACGGGTTGTACTGAAAATACAGATGGTAGATACCATCACTATATACTAATCCGTTCGGGTCATTGATCCAGCCTCTTATGGCTGTGAAATGATATTGCGGCCGCGCAATGCTCTCTTTCGAGAAGTCGTAATCCGACTCCCCGAATTCCCGGTCAGTTTCCTGTATTCCCGAGAAGAAAGCATCATTTCCGCAGCCTGTAAGGATTAGTGTTTTACCGATAAAATTTTTTACCGATAAACGGGCATAAAAATCAGGGTGAAACTCCTTTTCTTCTGTTCCCATCGGAACCTGAAATTCATAGATCTTGGCTCCGGTATCCTTATCGAATACCTGAAGTGTCTGCACTTCTGTTTCCGCAGCGATCGGTAACTCAAGATAATCCCTGCTTATCAAATACTCTTTCTTCACCATTCTCACTATAAGTCACCTCAAATGTTTTTTTCACAAAATCAGCGTCCAGTCTTGCCCAGTCCGATCCGTTTCTCCGGACAATGACCAGTTTTCCATCCGCGCACTCTTCCAGTTCAAAACTGCCGTCAAACGCAGGATGCGTATTCCGGAATTTCATCAGTGCGAGAAGTTCCTTTACTACCGGCCGTTTTACTTCCTGTTCGATCTCATCCAGAGAATAGTAATGTCTGTTGATATTTCTTCCGACCTTCGTCTTTTCCAGAAGTTCCAGATCGTTTTTTCCGGCGAGCAGTCCGACATAATATACCTGCGGGATCCCCGGCGCGAAAAACTGCACCGCTCTCGCAAGAAGATAGGACGCGTCATCATCTCCGAGCGCGGAATAATAGGAACAGTTTACCTGATAGATATCGAGGTTATTGTACGCCGCCGTATTATAAATTTTTTTCACATTTGCGCCAAATTTAAAGATATCTTCCTTGGTCTTTTCGATCTCCTCATCCGGGAGCAGATCCTTCACATCGACCACACCGATCCCGTCATGCGTATCCAACGTGGTAAACTGCTTTCTCGGGCAGATGGAGAGCCAGTGTTTCAGATACTGTGTCTGACCATAGTATAACGCATGGATGAGTAACATCGGCAGTGCGAAATCATACACATAATAATCTTTTTTCGCAATGCGCTCCTGCATCGTGTAATGCTCATGGATCTCCGGCAGCAGCGTAACCCCGTATGGCACTACGATCTGCTCACATTCCTCCATGAATTCCCATACATCCGGCTCGATGAAGAAACAGCTCGTGCCGGCTTTTTTGGTCGCGTACGCAAATGCATCCAGGCGGATCATGGCAGCTCCGTGCTCACAGAGTGTTTTTAAATTGTCTTTGATAAATTTCTTTGCCGTCTTTGATTTGCAGTTGATATCGATCTGCTCTTCATCAAAGGTACACCACACCTTCTCGGTCGTGCCATCCGCGAAATGTGCCTCCACATAAGGCGCTCTCGGTTTTCTTTTGTAAATCGCGTCTACCTGTTCTTCGGTCGGTTCTCCGTTTTCCCAAAAGTCCTTATACCGGATAAAAAGATCCGCGTATTCCGACGCATCCTTCTTTTCCAGAAAATCCTTATAATACGCGCTGTGCGCGGATATATGATTGATCATATAATCAAACATCAGATAGTAATCATCCGCCAGTTTCTCCACATCGCTCCAGTCTCCGAACGCCTCATCCACCTTGTGATAATCCATCGGTGCAAACCCACGGTCACCGGAGGACGGAAAGAACGGCAGGATATGAACGCCGCCCACCGCGTCCTTAAAGTAACGGTCAAGCACCTGATAGAGATCTTTTAAATTATTTCCCATGCTGTCCGAATAAGTGATCAGCATACATTTATTTTCCAGTTTTTTCATTGTCGCACTCCTTTTTTCCATAATCTCACGCACTTATGATTTCACCGCGCCTGCCACAACACCGTCGATGATCTGTCTTTGCAGGAACAGATATAAGATGACGATCGGCGCAACGGTAAGTACCAGCGCTGCCATGATCACCCCGTAATCCGCGGAATAGGTTCCGTAGAAAACATAGGTGGACAGCGGCAGTGTATACAGATCTTTTTTGCCAAGCACTAACGACGGAAGAAGGTAATCATTCCAGAATGCCAGCACATTTAAGATGACTAACGTAGCCGTCGTCGGTTTTAATAACGGAAAGACCACTTTAAAAAATGTCTGTACCTTTGTGCAGCCATCGAGATATGCCGCTTCTTCCAGTGAAATCGGGATGCCGCTCTTTATAAATCCCTGAAAGATGAATACCGACATACTCATCGCAAAACCGGTATGCATAAACACCAGCGTCAGTTTGTGGTTCAAAAGATTTAAGTTCGCTCCGTAGATCGATACCAGAGGGATCATGATCGCCTGGAACGGAATGATCATTGCCGCAACCATAAGTCCGAAGAATATCTTGGAAAACAGATTGTTTGCGCGGCAGAAATAATACGCTGTCATGGACGCGAAGAGCACTACCGCGAGTGTGCTGAGTCCTGTGATAAAAAGTGAGTTGGTAAATGCCTTGAAAAAGTCCATTTTTTCAAAGGCTTTTATGTAATTTTCGATCGTATATCCCTTTTGCGCAATGATGGACAACGGATTTGTGATGATATCACGTTTGTATTTAAAAGAATTTATAATGACTACGATAAACGGGATCATATAGAGCACAAACAGCGCCGCTATTACGAGAAATCCAACGATCCCGGCCACTTTCTTTTTTCTTCCTCCGACCTGTGAACCTCTTGCCATTATGCCTCTACCTCCTTTTTCTTTCCAACGTAGATCTGTATCCCGCTGATCACTGCTACAAGCGCAAACAGGATAAGCGCTTCCGCCTGACCCACGCCATAATTTCTGGATGTAAATGCCTTATCGTACACATACATTGCAACGAGCTTTGTGGAACCGTACGGTTCACCGCCGGTCAGTGTAAGGTTTACATCGTATACCATAAATGCCCTTGACAGGGTAAAGAACAGACAGATGACAAAAGACGGAACCATAAGCGGAAGGATCACGCTCTTCATTTTCTGAAATCCGGTCGCCCCGTCAATGCTCACCGCTTCAAGCACGTCCGTGGAAAGTCCGGTAAAACCGGCAATGTAGATAAGCATCATATAACCGGAAAGCTGCCATACCGTAACGACTACCAGTGTCCAGAATGCTTTATGCGGATCGGAGAGCCAGGACTGGGAGAAGATCTTCCATCCCATGTTTTTTCCGACTTCCACAAGCACTCTTGAAAAAATAAACTGCCAGATAAATCCGAGTACAACGCCGCCGATCAGGTTTGGTGTAAAAAATCCGGCACGGAAAAAGTTCTGTCCCTTGATCCCATTTGTCAGCGCGTACGCAAGTAAAAACGCGATAATATTTACCAGTAAGACCGTGATCACCACATATTTGAGTGTCAGACCCATGGATGTCCAGAACTCGGCATCATGAAAGACACTGGTATAATTGCTGAATCCTACAATGTTCTTTACCGTACTCACGCCATTCCAGTCCGTCAGGGTCAGATAAAATCCATAAAAGAACGGTATCATGACCACGGCAAAAAATATTGCACAGCCCGGTATCGCAAAAATACATAAATTTTTTATTTTTTCTCCCGTTTTCCTTCCCATGTTAAAATCCCTCTTTCACCGCAGCTTTTTCCTGCAGTTTCCTTTCTTTCTATGTTTGCCACGTCCGATTTTGCCGAAAATACAGGCGGCCCGTACTCCTTTGCCTTTGCAGCGGACCGCCATGTACTTCTGCTGATCTTTATTTCTGTGACTGCCAGTAGGTATCTACATCTGCTGCCAGTTCATCCTTTGTGCTTTCTCCCGCAATATATTTCTGCATGGAAGCGCCAAGTACCTGCCAGTGATCAGACGGAGCTACGAAGCAGGAAGAATAGGTCTTTCCTTCATTCATCTTGCTCTTCATGTCTTTTCCAAGCGGATCGAGCGGTTCTACGGTGTTGTTGGAATTTGCCGGAACGATCGCCACATCCTCAACTAACATCTTCTGAGCGGTCTCATTGTAAACCATCCAGTTTAAGAACTCTTTGGCTGCTGCCTGCTGTTCTTCGGTTGCCTGAACCTTATCGATGATCACCTGTTTGGTCGCAGATGCCTGCATACCGGTATTTGCTGCCGCACTTGTGTCATTGCCAAGTACATATGGGATAAAGCAGTAATCATCTGAGGTTTCCGCTCCTGCTTCCGCAAGATTCGGCCATGCCCATGTACCATTCGGCCAGATCGCAGCATCACCGTCTACCAGATAGATCGGATCCTGGTCATACATTGCGCCAAGTGGATCTTCGCCGTTGATGTTGTACTCCAAAAGCAGATCCAGTGTCTGGATAAATTCATTGTATCTGTCATAATCCGCTGTTTTTAATGTGCCGTCTTCCAGCTGTGAGATCACTTCCGCACTTCCTTCGGTCGTGCCATCATAGGTATCATAGATATATCCGAGCTGATGATTTCCGAGTGACCAGTCTTCTTTTGAAACAACCACCGGTGTCTCCATGCCGGCAGCCTTCAACTGCTCAAGAAGCGCTTTTAAGTCATCATAGGACTGAATAGAATCCGGATCAAAGGTTTCTCCCAGTGTGTCTTCCACAGCCTTCTTGTTTACGATCAGTCCTCTTCCTTCGATACAGAACGGGAAGCAGAATACTTTGCCATCTGAATAGGTCAGTGTGTTCTCGCATTCTTTTACCCAGTCCTCATTGGACAGATCCAATGCGTATTCATCCGCAAGTGCCAGAGCGTCTGTCGTATCTAACATGGACATTGTCGGCGCGCTTCCTGAATTGTATGCGCTTGTTACTTTTGTATAAGGAGATTCTCCGGTACCGCATGCAAGAATCTCTACATCGATTCCTGTCTCATCGGTAAATTCCGCTGCCAGTTCCTCCATTGCTTCCTGGATCTCACCTTTACTGTTCAAAAATGTGATCGACGTTCCCGCCAGATCAGATTCCTGACTGCTGCCGCCCGCCTGTGTGCTTTCCTCGCTTGCGCTCTCCGCAGTCTTTGTGTCAGCTGCCGTGCTTCCGCTCTCACTGCTGCTTCCGCATCCGCTTGCCATAGCTGCTGTCAACGCTGACACCAGTAATACTGAGATCAATTTCTTTGTTTTCATTCTTTTTCCCTCCAACTTTTCATACAAATAGTTTCTTCCCATTTTTCACAATCCTAATCCTTACACCGGAATCCCGGTACACATCCGGAGTTTTTGTTCTCCGCTCATGTGATACTTGCACTTTATCACCGTCTTTTTGATATGTCAATCGGTTGACATATTTTTGGTTAATTACATACAAAATCATCCGTTTCATTTTGTGCATTTTTTATTCTTATCTGGTCTGTTTTTTACTTTTTTGCGAGCACAGCGTCCTTTTTCCTTGTCGCCGATGGCAATCGTGCCTGCCACCGGCAGCTTTTCTGGATGCATGGCAGCAAAAAAGCACACGTTTTCCCGTGTGCTTTCTGAAAAAGATTATGATAACCGCTTGTTATTTTCTATTTTGTCAACACTTTCCTGCAATACCGGTACGTGCCAGTCCGCAGATGAGCAGGCAGGTGATCATCTCCGATCCGAGAAATGAGATCCACACGCCGTTTAAGCCAAACAGCTTCGCAAACAGGACTGCGCAGA
The DNA here is from genome assembly GCA_902363825.1 of Lachnospiraceae bacterium. Taxonomy (GTDB): domain Bacteria; phylum Bacillota; class Clostridia; order Lachnospirales; family Lachnospiraceae; genus Roseburia_D; species Roseburia_D yibonii. Next base: position 98,866 of record CABJBK010000009.1, on the reverse strand, counting down.
CAACGATCGCGACCGCTCCGCGCGACACAGAACCGGCGATCGCCGTTTTCGCGTTATCCACTGCCGAGAAATACGCGACGAGCATGATATTGATCCCCGCGAACAAAAAGCCAAGAAAATACAGCCGCAGACCGACATGCGCGTAACGCAGAAGCGCCGCGTTATGTTCACTGTTAAACACCGCGATCAGCGCGTCGGTCTTTGCCCAGACACCGGAGACAATGGCAAGTTCCATGACAAGACTCGCGCAAAGTCCCATTTTTAGCAGCTTCTTTGCCCGGTCGAAATGATTTTTCCCGTAATTTTCGCTGATCAGCGGCTGTACGCCCTGCGCAAGCCCGTTAAAAATAGACATTGCGACCGCCGACATGTTCGCGATGACTCCATACGCGGCAACCCCGGTATTTCCGGCAATGCCAAGGATCAGCATATTAAAGACGATCGTAATGACCGCGGATGAAATCTCCCCGACAAACGCGGATATCCCAAGTTTGCAGCAGGAGATCAGATGTGAAAAGCACGGTCTCTTCCAATGGAATCCCACCGTATTTTTCCGCCCGAGATAATGCACACCGCAGATCGACATGGTAACTGCGGGACACACCGCGGTCGCAAGCGCCGCCCCCGCCAGCCCGAGCCCGCATGGGAACATTAAAATATAGTCAAACACAATATTAAAAAGACTTCCGGCGATCGATGCGGTCATTGCAACCGAAGTTGCCTGATCGTTCCGCGCAAACGCCGTAAACGTATAATTTGCCATAAAAAGCGGAGATGCTGTCAATATGATCCTGAGATAACTTTTTCCAAGCGCCGCAAGCTTCGCGTCCGCCCCCAATAGTCCCAAGAATTTCTGTGGTGCCAAAAATCCGGTCAGCATAAACGGAATGCTAAAGAGGATACTAAAGAAAAACGACTGCAAAAAGTAATCACCGGTATCCTCCCCTTTTGCGCGGTTGATCCCATACCTTGTCGCCGATCCGATCCCGATCATCGATCCGATCGCATAGATCACCCCGTACACCGGGAGCACCAGATTTAGCATTGCAAGTCCGTCCGCTCCCGCGTAGACGGATATGAAAAACGTGTCAGCCAGAATATAGACAGAGATCCCGACCATTCCGGCAACACTCTGTAACTCATATTTCAAAAATTTTTTCATCGCGTCAGATCCTTCACCCACTTGTACTTGCGGAAATGGATAAGCACCCACGGAAGTTTCCCGACTTCATCAATACAGGTACACGCATAAACCACAACCACCGGCCAGTGAAAATAATAAGTGCCCGCAACCGCAAGCGGGATCGCGATCCCCCACATGCATACCGCAAGACTGTAAAAATCAAACATCGTGTCGCCGCCGGACGCGAAAATGCCGTTCATCGTGACATCATTGATCGCGCGCCCGATCATATAGACCGCGATGACCACAAACATGCCTTTCAAATAGGAAGCCGCCTGCGGACTTAAATTTACGAAACGTAAGATAAACGGTGCAACCGCGCACATCAGAAGCGACATCACAATACCGCAGACCAGTGAAATTTTAAGCAGACGGATCCCATAGGTCTTTCCCTTTTCCAGATTGCCGGAACCCAGTTCGTTTCCGACCATGATCCCCGCCGCGCTTGAAATTCCCGCGCTGAGACAGCAGATGATATCACGCACGACTGCCGCAACCGAGTTTGCCGCAGCAGCGTCCACGCCCAGATGCCCCATAAATGAGGAATAGGAGGTAAATCCGATCCCCCAGAACAGACTTGCGCCGAGAAGCGGCAGCGCGCATTTCCGGAAATCCAGTGCCAGCTGCCTGTTCCGCTGAAACAGATCCGCAAGCTTCGGATAGATATACCCCGGCATATAAGAGATCACGACCGAAATTCCAAGTTCCAGTATGCGGGATATGAGCGTCGCAAGCGCAGCGCCCTTTACGCCCATCGGTGCGATCCCAAACCATCCGTAGATAAACACCGCATTTAACAGAATGTTGATACAGACGGTAAAGGAACTGATGATTGCTGTCGTCTTCGCGTGCTCACTTGTTTTCATGATGACCAGATAACACTGTGAGATACCGGTCAGCAGATAGGAGAATGCCGCGATCCTCAAATAGTCCACGCCATAACCGATCAGTACGCTCTCATTCGTAAAAAGTATCATCAGGTACTTCGGTATAAACATGCAGGCGGCAAAGAACACGACCGACACCAGTCCGCATAAGCGCAGCGCCATACAAAAGATATCATCGAGTGTCTTTAAATCGCCTTTTCCCCAGTACTGCGCGCCCAGGATCCCGAGGCTCGCCGTTGCCGCAGTCAGAAACATATTCTGTATAAACTGGATCTGTGTCGCCAGAGAAACCGCCGACATATAGTTCTGATCCACCCCGCCAAGCATAAACGCGTCCGCCACCGCGACCAGCGCGAGCATCAGATCCTGAAGCATGATCGGAATCATCAGCTCAAAGAGTTTTTTGTAAAAAACCGTATCTCTCTCCATTTTTTTCATTTTTTATCCCCATGTATTTTGTCTTTCTGCCATTTTTTCTCTATTGTAATTATAGGTGCTGGACATGAGAAATTCAAGCTGATAAAACATTTTGCACTTCCACTTCTTTTCCTTGAAAACTCTGGAAAAATAAACTAAAATAAGAGTAGATTTTTGTCGGAGGTTTTTACAATAAGATGAGTCAGTTTTTCATAAAAAATTTCTATAAACAGCGGGCCGATTTCACGAAAGAGGCGGCAGCCCGGGATAAGAAGCTTTCTTTCCCGGAAGGCGTCATCGAACAGAAGGACATCCGCTATCTGGACGACCGGATCGAAGCGCACCGTCTGGATATCTTTCGCCCCGCAGACCGTGACGGCGACATCCTGCCTGTCATCGTCAACGTCCACGGCGGCGGGCTTTTGCTCGGCAGCAAAGAATTCAACCGCTTCTTCTGCGCCAGACTCAGTGCCCTGGGATTTCTTGTATACAGCATCGAGTACCGTCTGGTCCCGGACTGCGAATTCTATGAACAGCTCTCCGATTTTTCCGACGCGATGAATTTCATCAAAGACCGGATCGTCTCCGACCACGGAGATCCTTCGCGTGTGTATGCCGTCGGTGACAGCGGAGGCGCCTGTCTTCTCGTCTACGGTACCGCCGCAGGAAACTGTCCTGCTGTGGCAAAGGCAGCACACATCACACCGTCTGCGCTTAAATTCCGCGCGCTCGGACTGATCAGCGGCATGTTTTATACCACGCGTTTTGACAAGATCGGTCTTTTTCTTCCGCGCTACCTCTACGGTAAGCACTACAAGAAACGGGCATTTGCCCCTTACACCAACCCGGATCACGCGGATATCGCAGGTTCCCTGCCGCCCTGCTTTTTGATCACAAGCTACAGGGATCATCTGCGGCATTACACGATCAATTTCGAGAAAGCGCTCACCCGCTGCCACACACCGCATGAGCTTCTCGATTTTCCGGATGACCCAAGACTCACCCACGCCTTTTGCGTGTTTGAGCCTTTTATGGAAGAAAGCACCGACGCGATCACTTCCATGACACAATTTCTTTTAAAATACTAAAGCACCCTGCGAGGAGATAGTTATATGAACTATGATGAAAATGCCTTTAAAGAAAAAGCCAACCGGAAAGCCCGGAGGATCTGGCTTATTTTCGCGCTTTTACTCACCGCGAATTACGGTTCGGACACTGCGAGCGGACTGAACTCACCAACGTATTATCTGGTCTTTGTCCTTTTATGCTGGCTTCCTTTTTTTGCCGGCGAGCTCGTTCTGCGGACAAAGGGCTGGGCGACAGATCTCTATAAATACGATCTCGTGATCGGATACGGTATCTTTTATACCTTTGTGGTCAGCACTACCGCTTCACCGATCGCCTTCACCTATATCCTTCCGGTGACCAGCCTGCTCGTTCTCTATAAGAACCGGAAATTTATGGTGTACTGCGGCATTGCCAACACACTCATCATCATCGCAAGCTCGGTCTACCATGTCGTTGCGCTCGGTGCCAACAGCGCCTCTGATATGAAAAACTACCAGCTTGAGGTAGCCTGTATCATCCTCTGCTACATCTGCTATGTCATGTCTATCCAGCATCTGAACGAGTCCGATGGTGCCATGACCGACAGCATCAAGGCAGATCTTCACCGTGTCATAACCACGGTGGAAAAAGTAAAATCCGCGAGCAATTCCATCATGGACGGCGTCACGGTCGTCCGGGAGCTGGCTTCGGAAAACAAGCACAGCTCCGATATGGTCGTACTCGGCATGAACGAGCTGACCGGCAACAACGAAAAACTGCAGGAGCACACGGATTCCTCAGTTGAAATGACGACCGACATCAGCTTCCAAGTGCAGAACGTAGCCTCCCTGATCGAGGAAATGGTCTCTCTGACCAACGAATCCGGTGCGCACGCAAAGAGCAGTTCGACCGATCTTGAGAGCCTGGTCAACACCACAGCGGCCATGTCCGATCTCTCCACCGAAGTCGAAAACGTTTTAAATGACTTCAAGTCAGAATTTGAGATGGTAAAACAGGAGACCGGAACCATCGACAGCATTTCCAACCAGACCAACCTGCTCGCGTTAAATGCTTCCATCGAGGCGGCAAGAGCCGGAGAAGCCGGCAAGGGCTTTGCGGTCGTTGCGGAACAGATCCGCACATTGAGCAATGAGACAAAATCTTCCTCCGGTCAGATCCGCGATGCTCTCGTAAGATTAGATGAGATCTCCGGAAAGATGACCACCTCCATCGAGGAGACCTTAAAGCTGATCCAGATCACACTGGAAAAAGTAACACAGACCGGCGAAAACGTCGAAAAGATCACGACAGATTCCACCAAGCTCGGCGATCACATCCAGGTCATCGACAGTGCGATGAAACATATGGAGACCTCCAATTCACATCTGGTTGATAATATGGAACAGGTAACGCGTATCATGACGACCATGACCGAGTGCATCAAAAACTCGGATGAGATCAGCAGACGTATGCTCAGTAAATACGCGGAAAGCGCTTCCAATATCAATACGATCGAAGACATTATTGAGGCTCTGATGCGCGAACTCGGCATCGGCGGTTTCATGGGTGCCGATGACTTGAAACCGGGTCTTAAAGTGACCGTCAGCCTCGGCGAAGGCTCCCATGCGGCCGAACTCCACGGAGATTTAAAGCAGGTGACCAAAGAGGGGGTTGTCATCACCCTTTCTGACGCTCCATCATTTTCTGATGATACCGCCTGCAAATTCCAGGTTACTGTCGGAAATGAGCTCTATTACTGGGAACATGCAAAGATCCGGACAGAAAAACCTGCCGGCACCTACCGGATCCTGCTTGATACCAGACCAAAGATCAACAACAGACGTAAATACCCGCGTGTAGATATCTCAAATGCCTGCACGATCACGGTAAAGCGAACCGGCGAGACTTTTAACGGCCGGCTGGATAATATCAGTGCCAACGGTTTCGCGCTTCTCGCGAATGACCCGTTCTTCGCGGACTGCAAGGGTCTTGATATTGCGATCTCGATCCAGGATTTCGCACTGCCGGATCATTCCGATCTCGAAGGTCATATCATCCGCTGCTCGGATGACAATGGTGTATACATCATCGGCTGTCAGATGCCGGAAGACAATTTCTACATTATGAATTATGTAGAAAACTGCCTCGAAAAAGGAGAACACTCCTTCAGGTAATCCCTGAAGGAGTGTTCTCCTCTTCTTTTCCGTTTCTTCAACGATCAGCAGGCAACTTCGCCGTTTTCCTCATCCAGTTCTTTCATCTGATGGATCAGGCGCACATCGTCGCGCCCTTTCCGCTTCACCCAGTAAAGTGTCTGATCTGCCGCCGAGGCATAATCCCATACTTTATTTCCCTTTCGCGGAATCCAGTTCGCGATCCCGATGGAAACGGTCAGTGTATCCAGTCCGAGTTTATTTCCCGCAGCTTTTACTGCCTCCTGGATCTTTCTGCACCGCTGCATGATCTCATGATCCGTCATATCATCAAACAGGAGCATAAATTCATCCCCGCCGTAACGGAACACAAACTGCTTTCCGTCCATATACTCCTTTAAGATCTCCGCAAGCACAACGAGACACTGATCGCCGGTGTGATGACCGTAGGTATCGTTCCACTGTTTGAAGTGATCCATATCAAGCATCGCCATTCCAAACGAGGTCTGCTCCCGCTCTGCTTTCGCCATTATCTGATCCGCCTGTTCATTCATCCTGCGCCGGTTCGGGATGCCGGTGAGTGCATCCATGTCCGCCTGCTGCATCAAAAACATCTTCTCGATCTCTGCCTGACGCAGAGTACTGCGCAGCTGGATCAGGGAACGCGTGGATTCCTGCTGTGATTTCATGCGTTTTTCTTGTAGCACGAAATATTTCTGCAGTTCCTGATACTGCTTCTTGTCATCACCGATCCGCTGATACAGGCTGATCTTTTCTGCCAGAACTTTTAAACTGAACTCTCTCGTTGTTTCGGTATCTTTGTACTCCCGCTCAAGCGTATCCGTCATATGGACCAGCACTTTCTCAAGCAGCTCATAATCCTCTGCGAGTTTCAGATAGCGCATAAAGCCCGCGCACTCATCAAAGTATTCGATCAGATTTTCGCATTGCAGGAACGCATCCAGTGTTTTTTTCTTTAATTCCTGCTCTCCCTGCCCCTCTCCATATTTCTGGGCAAAGAGCAGCTGGTTTACATAAACCCCAAAGCCATTGGTCGTCTTTTCATATTTCTTTAAGAGTTCCTCTAAGTGCTCCGCCTCCGCTTTCGCATGTACTTCATCGTCCATCTTCATATAAAGCCGCAGGAGCATTGCGGATATTGCCGTTATGTAATCGTCACGCTTCTCAGATGCCGGCATTTCCTCAAACATCCCAAAACTCCGGACACGGTAAAACAGTGCCCGTTCATAATCCCCCGATGACTCACAGAGCGCGCTGAAATTCATAATGATGCCACCTGTCTCCGGTACCGGATGCTCCTCCGCAATATCCATTCCCGCAAGAAAACTGTCAATGGCATTGGTGACATCCCCGGCGCCCTGAAACGCAAGTCCAAGATAACTGTAGCACTTTATCAGGATCTCCCACTCCTCCGTCTTTTTTAAATACTGGATCGCCCGTGTGAGATAATTGATCGTCTCTCCATCGGTCTGATAATTCGTGTAGATATCTCCATGACAGAAACAGGCATATCCCGCCAGCGCATCGTCTTTCAACTGCTGCGCTATCTCAAACAGCTCTTCACATTCGGATACGGCACTTTCCCTTTCCGCCCCTTTTGTCTCTATCGTGTGGATCAACTCTCTGACATGTTCATCGTATTTTTCCAGATTCAACGCAGCTACGCCTCCATTCCCATTCTCCACTTCTCCCCATATACTAATATTTTCAGTATCGCCTAAAAAATATCGTCTGTCAATTATTTTTTTTACGAAAATTATCGAATTTTATACACCCTTTCACCTGCCGTAACAGAAGCAATGACAGCAGATTTTCCGATCCACCTGCGGTGTCAGCGCGAACGTGGAAAAATATACGGTATCGCTGCGCAGGATCGCAGTCTGTCCATACAGTACCCGGTAAATGGACTGATACTCTTTCTCCGTGGGTTTTGCCGTGTCCTTCAGTTTCCAGGAGCAAAACTGCACCGGATCATCCTGGCTCAAAACTCCGTACAATGTATCCGGGTAATCCGGCGAACACATGCGGTTAAAGACCACCTCGACCACAGCCTCCTGACCTTCGCTCGGCTCCCCGCAGGCCTCCACCCACACGATCTTTGCCAAAAGGTCGATCTCATCCGCGGTAAGATATATATTCCATCTGTTCTGATACATATTAAGTACATTGGTTACAATAACGGTCGTCTCCGCCTCTGCCGTGATCGATGCCGCAGACGCCTGTATCTGTGGTTCCCTGCACAATGTTATCCTCGCCTCTTCCTCCTCTTTTTGTGTTTCTGTTTCATGTTCGTTTGATTCTGGCGTAAATGATTTCTGTTTCATGTTGGATGCACCCGGAACACTGCCGCAAAGACACACAAGCAGTATGGCAACCAATACTTTTTTTGTCATTTTTTTCCTTTCCTTCAAGAACAAGTGATACTCTAATCATATCCATTATTTTGCATTTCTATTCACCTTTTTCCCGGCGGTGCATGACACCTAATATACATGATATGAACTGGCTGATTATTTTATGACAAAAAAAAGATCACAGACGCATTCGCCTGTGATCCCTTTTTATTCCCTTTCGGGGAGATTTTTTATTTTTATAATTTGAACTGCTTGGTATTATCCACCAGGATCTGTACATCATTAAGCAACGTCTGTACAATATCGGAAGAATGTTTTACCACTCCGTCCAGTTCGGCAGACATTGCCGATGTCTCCTCGGTGGATGCCGCATTATCCGTTGCCAGCCGGTTCAAGGTCTCAATATCCCCGGTAACCTTATCCCGCTGCGCATTGATCACGGAAATACGATCGGTGATCGTTGTTACCGCATCCACACACGCCTGCAATGCGTCTTTCAGTCCGTGGAACATCTCTCTTGTGCTCTCTAAAGTATTTACCTGGAGCGCCGCTGCCTCGTTCATCGTCTGCATCAGCTGCATGGACTTCTCAGAATTACCGGTAAGTTCCTTGATGATATCATTGATCTCCGTAGCCGTATTTGCGGACTGCGTCGCAAGATTTCCGATCTCCTCCGCTACGACCGCAAAGCCTTTTCCGGCTTCACCCGCGCGCGCTGCCTCAATAGAAGCATTTAAGGACAGCAGATTGGTCTGTGAAGAGATCTCCGTGATCAGGGTTGCCGCCTGGCTGATCTTCGTAACGGAATCGTTGGTATTCTCCGTCTGTGCGTACATGGAATCAATGTCTGTCTTGGTTTTGGTATTTACCTCGATCAGTTTCTGCAGGGCATCCATGGATTTATCCGAGTAATCCTGCATGGTCTTCGCGTTGTCCGCAAGGGAATCCACCTCATTTGAAGTCGTCTGGATGCCGTCCGCAATATTTTCAATACTGTCAGCCGCTTCCGTTGTGGACTGCGCCTGCGTTGTCGTATTCTGCGCGATCTCACCGACTGCGGTAGAAACATTGATGATCGACTCTTCCATGGTCGAAAAGTTCGTATTGAATGTCTCGATCGCTCCCGCAAGATTCTCCGATGTCGTACTGATATTGGAGATCAGCTCAACGATATTCGCCTGTGCCACATTCAGCGCATCGGCAGTTCTTCCAAGTTCACTTCCATCTTTCACATCGACCGGTGTGGTCAGATCGCCATCGGAAAGACGAGTTGCCAGATCCTGGATCTTTACGAGCGGCTTGCAGATCCGGTTTCCATAAACTTTGGAAACGATCAGCGAAATCACCGCCATGATCACTGCCACAACCGCGATCACAATACAAAGTGCCACAAAGCTGGAACTGATACTGTTCTCTACGGATGCCATCTCTGCCTGCATATCATCCACATAATTTCCGGTAGACACGACCCATCCCCACGGTTTAAAGATCTGGGAATACGCTACTTTAGGCGCAACTGTAACACCATCTGATTTTGTGAAATAAAATTCATTAAAGCCGCCGCCATCTGCACTCTGCGCCACTTTCATGATCTCCTGGATGATCATGACCCCATTCTGATCTTCCAGGTCGTAGCGGTTATTTCCTTCCTGATCCGGCAGGATCGGATGCATGACAAGGTTGTAATCGGTATCATCGATCCAGAAATAGCCATCTCCCGCATCTCCGTAACGCATCGCGCGCACGATCTCAGCCGCTTCTTTCTTCGCTTCTTCCTCTGTCAGATCCCCGGCTTCGCATTTATCATATTCCGCCTGCAGGATCGTGATCACAGACTGTACCTGCAACTTGATCTCCTGATTGTAACCATTGTTCATCGCGTCCTCATAATCACTGACCGCCATCGTGGTCGTTGTTCTTATGCTGATGATCGCTACAATTCCAATGATCAGACAGGCTACTAATACATTCCCCATACACAGGGACATGAGTGACGTTTTTACACTTTTCCCTTTTGCTCTCATATCTTTTTCTCCCTTTTTACGCCAGTGCTTTTGACCGGTGGTTATCATATTGCATATACTTATTATAGCACATTCTGGCGTGTTTTGGGAATTTTTGTAAATTTTCGGCATTTTTTGTCTTTTATGATTTTTTATACGATTTTTGCAATTCAGCGCGTATAATCATGGTCTACGTTTACGATCGCGTACACATTTTCAAAATTTTTCTCCATCAGCTCCGAAACCCAGCGCTTTGCCTCCTCATCACTCATCTTGCAGTCGCCGGGCAGGACAATATCAAACACCACATTGGTATGGGTCGGTCCCTTGATCATACGGAAATCATGAATGCTCATCCGGTCATTTTCCGCAGTGATGATGTCCGACACCTTCTGCCTCATGCCGGCAATCTCCACATCATTTACGTTGATCGGATCCATATGGATCACCGCGTCGCAATCCAGCTTTTCCTTCAGTTCCCGCTCAATGGAATCGATCAGGTCATGCATCTCGTAAATTCCTCCATCCCCCGGCACTTCCGCATGCAGTGAAATCATACATCTGCCAGGTCCGTAATCGTGCACGATCAGATCATGCATCCCGACGATCTGCCCATGTGACATGACGATCTGATCGATCTGTTCTACCAGTTCCGGTCTCGGCGCCTGCCCAAGCAGCGGGCTTAACGTATCTTTCGCCGCCCCATAACCGGTCTGCAGGATAAAGAGTGCGACCAGCACACCGCAGATCCCATCGACATTTCGTCCGGTAAATTTTGTGATCAGCATGGAGAGAAAGACCACGCTCGTAGCCACCACGTCACTCAGACTGTCCGCGGCTGTCGCTTTCATCGCCGCTGAATTGATCTTTTTTCCTATCTTCCTATTATAAGAAGCCATATAAAGTTTCACGCAGATCGCGGCGATCAGTACCACGAACGCCACCAGGCTGGTATCCACCGTCTCCGGGTGGATGATCTTTTTTACGGAAGTCCGTAACAGTTCGACGCCCATAACGAGAATCATCGCGGACACGATAAGCCCGGAGAGGTATTCCACCCTTCCGTGTCCGAACGGATGCTCCAGATCTGCCTTCTTTCCCGCCATCTGAAAACCGACAAGGGTGATGACCGAAGAGCCGGCATCCGAGAGATTGTTAAAGGAATCCGCCATGACCGCGACCGACCGGCTGAGCATGCCCGCCATATATTTCCCGGCAAACAGGATAATGTTCAAAACGATCCCCACGATGCAGCTGATCCTTCCATATCCCCTGCGCACCGCGGGATCTTTGCTGTCTGATGTATCTTTTAATAAAAGCTTTGCTAACAGTTCTATCATATGCTCCCCCTCATATTCCTCATTATCAGGACTATTTTATTCTTTTCCTTCAAAAAAAACAATCATTTCTTTTCATTTTTTCCGCCTGCACAGCATATCTATAAACTGTCACCTCTCCATTCCCAGACGCGTTTCTTAATTTTTCCTTTATTCCATTAAATACCTGATTTTTTCACTACCTTTTTTTCAGGTTTTGTGCTATCTTAGGTAATAAACAACAGGTTATTCACAGAAAGGATTTATTATGCCAAAAAGAAGAAAAAGAAGGCGGCGTTCCTGCCTCACGAAGGGGCTGATCCTTGGCTTTGGGATCCCGGTTTTACTGTTCCTTATTTTATATATTGTTTTTGCGGTCTATTTCCGCTCCCATTTTTTATGGCGCACCGAGATCAACGGTCTGTCCGTCAGCGGCATGACTCCGGATGAGGCAAAGGACAAGATAAAAGAAGCGTCCGAATCCTACCTCCTTACGATCTACGACCGGGATGGAAACAAATACCACATCCGCGCGGCTGACATCGACTATACCTATGTGCCGGGCTCCAGGGAAGAAACGCTCTTACAGGAGCAGAACTCCCTTGCATGGCCACGCGCCCTGTTTTCCGGAACTTCGCTTGATCTGGAGACGACCGTGACCTACGACAGCGACCTTTTGTCTGATGCTGTTGCGGCACTGCCTTGTTTTCTGCCTGAAAATATCACCGAACCCATAGACGCTTACATCGAAAAGACCGACAATGGCTACACCCTGGTTGCAGAAACACCGGGTACACACCTGCTCATCGACGAAGTCAAAAAAGATGTTACGGATGCCGTGTCCGCCGGTGAGACAACGCTCACGCTGACGGACAGCGACTATCTCGCGCCTTCCGTGACATCCGATGATCCGGCTCTGACCGCATGCATGGACACCATAAATACCTGGCTCTCCACTTCAATCACCTATGACATCACCGATCAGAATGAAGTGCTCGACCGGAATACGACTGCAGACTGGATCGAGATCGGTGACGATTACAGTGTATCACTAAATCAAGCCAAACTTACTGCTTATGTTCAGTCGCTTGCCAGCAAATATAACACCTACGGCCGCAAGCGGAATTTTATCACGACAAAAGGGGACACCATAGTGATCGGCGGCGGTGATTACGGCTGGGTCGTTGCCAAGAAAAAAGAGACAGAGCAGATTTCTGCGGATCTTGCCACCGGTACCGCTATTTCCAGAGAGCCGGTTTATGAGCAGCGCGCGATCCAGAGATCAGCAGACGACATTGGAAATACCTATGTGGAGATCGACTATACCAATCAGCATCTCTGGTATTATAAGGAAGGTTCCCTTGTGACCGAGGCGGACATTGTTTCGGGAAAACTTTCCAATGGCAACGGTTCCCCGGACGGGATCTACAAGATCGTCTACCGCCAGAGCCCTGCTGTTTTAAAGGGCGAGGACTACGAATCCAATGTAACGTATTTTATGCCGTTTGCCTACAACGTCGGCATCCACGACGCTGCCTGGCGCAGTGCCTTTGGCGGCAACATCTATATCAATTCCGGCTCGCACGGCTGTATCAATGTCCCATACGACTGCGCGACCGCTATTTACCAGAACATCGAAGTCGGCACTCCGGTTGTCGCCTATTACAGAGAGCCGGTTTCCTTAACTTCCAATTCTGCAAAAATCTCCAATGCGTATTCGTATACCGATCCGGACGCAGACAAAAAAGCAGCAGGTACGGCAACACCGTAACCTGCTTTTTTTTTCTCTCTGTCTCTGATCTTAGATCGTAGATGCGATGATCTCCAGATTTCCCTGAAGTTCTACTTTTCCATATCCGTTTGGAAGAATAAAGTGATCTCCCTTTTTGATACGCTGTCCGTTTAACAGTGCATCCCCTTCCAGTACAGACATGATAAGGAACGGATATTCCTGCTCAAACTCCATCTTTCCGTCCAGCTCGATCTTAAACACCTTGTAATACTGGCAGGAATACAGTTCGTTTAATTTGTTCTTTTCCACATGCGCAGCGGATTTTACGCTGTCTTCCACAGATTTTGCCGGAACTGTGATCACATCGATACTCTTTTCGACATGCAGTTCTCTTGGCTTTCCATTGGAAAGTCTGTCGTAATCGTATACACGGTAAGTGATATCACTGTTCTGCTGTGTCTCAAGGATCATAAGACCTCCCTTGATCGCATGTACCGTACCCGGATCGATCTGGATGAAATCACCTTTCTTTACCGGGATCTCACGGATAAATTCTTTCCATCTTCCCTGATGGATCATGTCGCTCAATTCCTCTTTGGTCTTCGCGTTATGACCGATCACGAGGGATGCGTTTTCCGGGCAGTCAATGATGTACCAGCACTCGGTCTTTCCGAAAGAGCCGTTCTCATTTACCTTTGCGTATTCGTCGTTCGGATGAACCTGGATACTCAGATCGTCCTTTGCGTCAATGATCTTGATGAGAAGCGGGAAACGGTCGATATCCACATTTCCGAAAAGTCCCGGCTCTTCTTTCCACAACTGTGACAGTTTCTTTCCGGCATAAATGCCTTCACGGATCGTGTCATCTCCGTTCTGATGCGCCGCAACGCCCCAGCATTCGCCGATATCATCGCCCTCTACTTCATAGCCGAAATCGGTGCGCAGTCTGGTTCCTCCCCAGATATTGTGGGTAAATACCGGGTTCAAAAATAAAATTGGTGTCTCCTGTTTGTTCATTCCAAGCTCCTTTCCGTTGGATTCGATCACCTTCTGATACCAGTAGGCGGAATCCTTTACAATCCTTTTTTGTGTTGCAAAATCGACATATACAATGCCGAATCTTTCATTGTATCCTTTATCCCATTCAAAATTATCAAGAAATGTCCACAGGAAATATCCCCTGACATCCGCGCCGTCATCATTTGCCCGGCAGAGTGCGGAAAGATATTCATCCAGAAACTGGATGCGATTCGGATCATGTACTCTGCCATCGCGTGACACATTGTCGTGGCAGGACATTCCGTTTTCTGTAATGTAGAGTGGCAGATGATAGCGCTCCGAGAGGAAACGCACGCCCCAGTAAAACGCCCCGGGCGTCACCGGCCAGTTTGCCGCCGTCTTGGCAAAGCCCGGCTCGCGTGATACGAACTCCGGCTCCCCATCTGCTCCGGCGCGCACCGGATAGCCATTGTAAATATTCTGTCCCATGAAATCAATCGGCTGATGGATCAGTTCCATATCTTCCTTTGTGATCTTGGGCAGATACTCCTTATATTTTTCCAGTCCTTCCTTCGGATAACTTCCGAGGAACACCGGATCGGAAAACCATGCCACATTCCATGTCCAGTTATCGATCGGGTTATAAAATCCGAAATAAACTTTCTTTGCCGCTTCGATATCCTCTTTGCTGTCGGTCGCCGGATAAGCCACGCCACAGGTCGGCGCATAGCCGATCTTGATCTCCTGCTTCGCATATTTCCGCAGGTTGATCACTGCCTGCCCGTGTGCGCGCAGTGCGTTATGCGCGATCTGGAATGTCTCTTTGACCTCCATCTTTTTGCCCGGCGCATGAACCCCGGACAGGTGTCCAAGCCCTACAAAACACTGCGGCTCATTCAGCGTGAAGAAATATTCACACAGATCCGAGAAATTCTCCGCAACGACTTTCGCGTATTCCCCGAACCAGCCGATCACGTCCTCGTTTAACCAGCCGCCCCTATCCTGGAGCGCCTGTGGAAACTCCCAGTGATACAGGGTGATGTACGGCGTGATTCCGTTCTTTTTCATCTCAAGGATCATATCGCGGTAGAGCGCGATCGCCTTTTCATTGACCCTGCCGGTTCCCTCCGGCAGGATTCTGGCCCAGCTTAGGGAAAAGCGGTACGCCCTGATCCCGAGCAGACGCATCAGCGCAAAATCTTCTTTGTAGCGGTGGATCTCATCACAGCTCACATAAGCATTCTGATCCTCGTAAACACGGCCTTCCTCCGTAAAGGTGTCCCATATGTTTTTCCCACAGCCATCCTCTTTATCTCTTCCTTCGATCTGGTAGGCGCTGCTCGCAACGCCCCATGCAAAATCTTGCCGAAACATCTCGTTCCTCCCAGTTCTATTTTTTTATACCTGATATTTGTTCAGTGCTTCCTGCAGGCGGGAAACTTCCTGGTTCAGCTCTTCTGCCGCCGCTGCCAGTTTCTCCGCATCGGAAAGCTGACCGTTTACTGTTGCTGTTACTTCTTCCGCGGATGCCGCCGTCTCCTCGGAAACAGCCGCGATACTGCGGATCGAATCAAATACTTTTTCTTTATCGGAAACCATTTCTTCCATATTTCCGGTCACTTCACCGAGCACCCTGATCAGGTTCGTCACGTTGGTATTGATCTCGGTGAAGATATCTACCGTACCCTCGATCGACTCCGCCTGATTTTTCAGGAATTCTTCCGCACGTTTCGCGGAATCCGAAGTAACTTTGGTCTTCTGCTGGATCACACCTACTATCTGGCGGATATGGCTTCCTGCTTCCGCTGACTGATCGGCGAGTTTACGGATCTCCTCCGCAACGACCGCAAAACCTTTGCCCGCTTCCCCTGCGCGTGCCGCCTCGATCGATGCGTTTAAGGACAGAAGGTTGGTCTGCTCCGCGATCTCGCTGATCGTCGCGATGATGCTTCCGATGCTCTTTGAATTTTCTTCTACATCGGCGATGTTCTCGATCAGGATGTTCGTGATCTCCGCTGCCGCTTTGGACTTATCGGAAAGCTCGTAAACCATGACTTTTCCGCTTTCGATCGCTTCCATCGCCTGATTGGAGTTTTCCTGCATATCCGAAGTTCTGCCATGCACCAGATTCAGTTTATCCGAGAAATTCGTCATTTCCCGCAGTCCCACTTCGGTATCTTCCGCCTGTCTGGTAACGCCTTGCGCAACCTCTTCCATCGCGGTGTTGATGCCGTTCATGGAATCTACCATCGTGCTCGCGGTCGCTGCCACGCCCTCCGTAGACTCACTGACCGCAGCGATAAATCCGATGACATTCTGCATCAGCTGTCTGATATTCTGTAACATCTCGGTCATTCCGCCGGCAAGCAGCTTAAACTCGTCATTGCGCTTTGTCGTAAATTCTGTTGTGAAATCTCCTGCGGATACCTTATCCATCTGACGCTTTAAGGCAGTAACCTCACGGCTGATGCCCTGCGCCATCACACTTCCGATCAGCAGTGCGACCACGCATGCCAGGATCACGATGATGATCGTTGTATTCCGGATCCCGGACGCCGCGGACAGGATCGTTGCCTTCGGCACAATGCTTGCCACGGTCATTCCGGTCGTTCCGATCGGAGAAACCGAGAGCAGATAGCTTTTGCCATTAAAGTTCACATAGCTGTTTCCGGTCTCTTCGGCTGCGAGTGCGCGTTCTTCGACATCACTGCCTTCAAACAGATCTGTCGTTACAAGGCTTCCGTCTTCCATGGTAAGCACACGGTGATCCGGAGTAAATAACGCAACGTAAGATCCTTCCCCGTTGTCGATATTCGCAAGGACTTCCTGGATCGCCGCCGTGGTGATATCCAGACTGATAAAACCATTGCCCTTGGAAAAAGTTCTCATATAAGCGACTGCATAGCTGTCCGTCTTGGATTCGGTATTTTCATCCAGATAGGTATGGTAACCGCTCCAGTGATTTTCATTTCCGGAACCGGAACTGAAGCGCGCCCCTTCATCTGTTTCCAGATAAGCTTCGTACGCACCCCTCGGCGTATTGCTGGCCGTTGATGTAACACCGTTTCCGTTTTCACCAAACACTGCGTAGTTTGCGATATAGCTTGATGTTCCACGGACGGTGGTGAGCACCGCCTGTACCGAACGATAGCAGGACTGCGCCTCTGCCGCGTCCGCTTTGTAGGACTTAGTATAATACGCCTGTATGTACTCGTTGCTTGCAAACTCCGCCGCCTTGTTCTGCACATTTTCGCACAGAAGATTGCAGTTTAAACTCATGGACGCTACAGTATCCATCACAGACTGCTCATATTGTTTCTTGATTCTCTTTACGGAAAGATTGTATGAAACCGTTCCCAGTGCGACGATCAGAAGAACCGGAACGCAGAACGCGAGGATCAGTTTATACCCGATCTTACTGTTTCCTTTTTTACTCTTTACAGTCTTCCCACCTTCTTTTTTCGCGCCCGGCGCCGGGATCCTGATCCCGTCTAAAGACAACTTCGGCACTTTGATCTTTTTTGCGGCATCCTTCACCTTCGTCATCTTTTCTTTCACCGCCGCTTTGTTTCCCTTTTTCCCAATGTTTTTTGCCATGGTTTTTCCTCCCTATCTGCCAGCCATGCTTCACGCCTTTGTATATAACATTCTCACTCAAGCTCTCCCCTGCTTTGATGAGCAAATTACGGATGCCAGATAAAACGGTTCTGCCACTTGTCCACAGTCCACAGGGATCCGGATCTTCACTTCGTGTTTCCCGTCTTTCCCGTGTCTTAGTACGGTCTGAAGAAACAAACAGTCACCCCATGTTTCCTCAAAATTCGCATCCAGCTTTATCACCTGTGACTCGTCCCCGTCAATGACCGCTTCCGCGACAACCGCCGGGTGCTTCACACATTTTTTGTACTGGATCGCAATCTCACTTCCGCTGATTTCAAAGGTAATGGATGATCCCGGCTCTTTTGCCGTCCATCCATACCGAAACACTTCCGTGATCGCATTCTGCTTTTCCATATCCTTCTTCCAGCCGCCGGTGATCACCGGATCGCAGTTATCATTCCGATAACGCACCGCATGCTGATAGGAAGCCTCCGTAAGCGGCGCTTTTTCCTCCGCTTCTGCTTCTTTTTGCTCCCTCTCGGTATACACTTCCTCCAGGAAACTCTCTATCACGCCTGCGACCAGTTTATGTCCGATGTCGTTCGGGTGCAGATAATCTGCGGTGATCTCCTCCGCGCTTATCCTGCCCGCCGCCACTTCCGGATAAATGGAACGCTGCATACTGATCTGTGGCAGTTCATAATATCTTGCTACCTTTGCGTGCCAGACTTCCGCGCTGCCGCCATCGTCATAACGCACACAATTTATGATTATTATAGCAGTATTTTGGTCAAAAGTGTAGATTTTTCGAATCAAACTTTCATATGTTTCCATAAAAAATTCATTTGCATCGTCATTTACACTAAATTCCACAAAAACCACATCCGGCTTCTGATCTAACAGATCCTTTTCCACGCGTGCTGCCGCAAACTGCGAGGTCGTAGCGCCAATGCCGGCATTGATATAGGAAACTTCTGTTTTGGGGAACTTTTCCTGCCACCATTCATACACACGATACGCGTAACAGAGCTCCGGCTCGGTCGCGAGACATCCCATCGTAATGGAACCTCCGATAAATCCGACCTTAACTGGTTCCCCTGCCTCGGCACGCCGCATCACCTGCTTTAACCGGAAAAGATTTCCCCGGTTCGCGATCGCTTTTTTGTTATCTATCTCAAACTGCATACCATTTTCTCCTTATATAGGTTGTGAGCCTGCTTATGCAGGCTCACGAGTCAAAATATATTAGGTTTGCGGCGGTTGGAGTGTAAGGGTTATTACCCGCCGCAGGATGAAAAGAAACTGCCGGTACTTGTTTAGCGTCTGCCAATCTCTGTGTCTGTCACTGTGGTCACACTGTGTTCTTTGATGTAATCAATGATTTCATCCAATTCTGTGAACGCAAGACCAACATAACTGTCTGCAGCGCCGTAGTAAATCGCGATCTTTCCGCTCTCAGAATCATGAATGGTTGCGCATGGGAAGCATACGTTCGGAACGAATCCTCTTTCCTCATACCATTCTTCCGGAGTGAGCAGGAAAGTCTCACATCTGTATTTTACAATAGACGGATTGTCAATATCTAAGATTGCTCCGCCGATGGAATAAACATAACCATTGCAGGTTCCACTTACACCGTGATAGAAAAGCAGCCATCCTTCGGATGTCTCGATCGGAGCAGCTCCGCCACCGATCTTTAAGGACTCCCACCATTCATTTCCTTTTCCCATGACATGTCTGTGTTTGCCCCAGTATACCATATCCGGGCTCTCGCTGACGAAGATATCACCAAACGGAGTGTGGCCACTGTCAGACGGGCGGGAAAGCATCATAAAGTTTCCATTGATCTTGCGCGGGAATAACACCGCGTTACGGTTAAACGGAAGGAACGGATTTTCAATTCTTGTGAAAGTCTTGAAATCTGTTGTCTTCGCGACACCGATCGCTGCGCCGTAGAAATCCTGGCACCAGATAATGTAGTAGGTATCTTCTACTTTTACCAGACGAGGATCGTATGCGTAGATCGGCATGAACGGCTTTCCGTCTTCATCTACAAACGGGATCTTATCCTTTTCGAAATCCCAGTGGATCGCGTCTTTGCTTCTTCCCATGTAGATATATGGGATACCGTTTGTCTGCTCGCCACGGAACACACCGATGAATTCATCACCGTAAGGCATAACTGCGCTGTTGAAGATACGCGCTACGCCTTCCACCGGATTTCTTCCGATGATCGGGTTTTCATTGTAACGCCATACCGGCGCGTTTTTTAATCCTTCCGGTTTTTCCTGCCACGGCACATTCGGCACTGCCGGGCTGATCATTTTATATTTGCTCATACTATTCTCCTTTTCTTTCCCAATTACTCGGATGCTTTATTTTTCGTTTGCTAAAAATTCCAGATTCTTTTTGATCAGATCACATCTCTGCGCTACGCACTCAACGGAACGTCCCGGATCTGCCGGTGTGTTGAATACGAAATCTTTCAGTTTGTCGATCGTTGTTGTCGCAACATGCAGTCTGGTATCACTTGCTGCATAGTAAATGTATACCTCTCCTGCTTCATTTGCGATCGCGCCGTTAGTAAATACAACGTTTGATACATCGCCGACTCTTTCCCACTCTCTCGGAGCGATCAAAAATCCGGACGGCTCTGCGATCACTTTTCCAGGATCCTCTAAGGATGTCGCGAATGCGTAAATAACATAGCGAAGTCCGGCTGCTGTGTTACGGACACCGTGCGCAATATGGATCCAGCCCTTGTCGGTCTTGATCGGAGTAGCACCTGCGCCGTTCTTTGCCTCGGTGATCGTATGGTATTTTCTAAGGCTGGTCATGCGCTCTTCGTCGATCACTGCATGTGTGATATCGTCGCACAGGCCAAAACCGATTCCTCCGCCGCTTCCGGTGTCGATGAAATCATCCATCGGTCTGGTGTAGAATGCATATTTTCCGTTTACGAATTCCGGATGCAGGCATACATTTCTCTGCTGCGGGGAATTTAAGGTAACCAGGTTATCCAGTCTTTCCCAGTGCTTTAAGTCTTTGGTTCTTACGATTCCGGCTGCTGCAACCGCTGCGGAAAGATCGTTTACGGTCTTATCCTTGCTCTCGGAGCAGAATACACCATAAATGTATCCGTCTTCATGTTTGGTCAGACGCATGTCATATACGTTGGTCTCTTCCGGGCAGGTATCGTCCAGAAGGATCGGATAATCCCAGAATTTGAAACCATCCACTCCGTTGTCGCTTTCCGCAACACCGAAGAAAGATTTTCTGTCATTTCCTTCGATACGGGCAACGAGGTAATATTTTCCGTTCAGTTCGATCGCGCCTGCATTGAAAACCGCATTAACGCCGAGACGTTCCATAAAGTACGGATTTGTCTCCGGGTTTAAATCATAACGCCAGGTAAGCGGAATATGTTCTCTGGTAAGTACCGGATATTCATAACGTTCGTAAATTCCATTGTAAAAATCAGATTTTACATTTTTTCTGGCGATCAGTTCGTTGTATTTCTTCAATTCTTCTTCATATTTCTTATGCAACATCGATATCCCTCCTTATCACTTCTATGCACATTCTTCCGTTGTGGTACGGGCACTTCCACGGTTCTACGATCGGTCTGTCCGGATACGGCTTTCCGTTCTCGTCTACTTCCCAGAACCACTCGGATCCTTCACGTTTGTCGATCACATAGTCTTTGATGAACTGCCATTCACTTTTTGCGGCTTCCAAATACTCTTTTTTCTCCGGATTTCTCTGATAGCCGTTTAAGAATCCGATCACGGTCTCTGCCTGAACCCACCATATACGATGTGTATTGACCACACCTTTTTCGCACTCGTTTGCAAGTGAATGTCCGTCGAATGCAACCTTGTAAACCTGCGCAGTCAGATCGTCGATGATCGGTCCCATCTTCTTCTGATAAGCTTCCTCTCCGAGGACATCCACACCGCGGTTTAAAAGCCACGCTGTTTCAATATCATGTCCATAGGAATGCAGATCCAGAATGCTGTTGTAATTTTTATCAAAAAATACTTCCTGCCTGTGAAGTTTTGGATTGTAGATCTTGTCTGCGATCGTATCAAGGATCCACTCCAGACGTTTCTTTACTTCTGCGTCTTTGGATACGCGGTAAAGCTCGGTATATGCTTCAAATACATGAAGCAGGGTGTTCATCGTCTTATCTGCGATCACGCCGTTTTCAGAAAGCTTGTCGTTCTCGATCAGGTGGAACTCACGGTCAAACGCTTCCAGGTATCCCACCTCATCGGTGCATTTTTCCTCGATGATATGGAACAGCTCTTTTGCCATCGCAAGTGCTTCCTCATCTTTGGATGCTTCATAATAAGAAGACAGTGCGTAAATGCAGAATGCCTGGTTGTAAGTATGTTTTGTCGTATCTTCCGGTTTTCCGTCATAGGTGATGGACCAGTAAATACCGCCATTTTCCTTGTCAAAGCAGTAGTCCTTCATGAACGCGAATCCGTGTTTTGCTTCATCGAGCAGGCTTTCATCTTTTAAAAGCGTATATGCATTGGCAAAGAACCAGGTGATCCGGCTGTTTAAGATGCAGCCCTTGACTGCTTTCTTATCCAGCGCGAGATCATAACCGAGCCATCCATAATAGCCGCCATGCTCATTGTCACGCAGATTTTCCCAGAATGGAATTATTGTGTGTAATAAATGCTCTTTTACTTCTTCGACCATCATATTCTCATTCTCCTTATCTTAACCTTTGACAGCTCCCGCGGTAATACCACTGTAAATCTGTTTCTGGCACACGATAAATATGATCAATGCCGGAAGCAGGGAAATGATAACGCCCGCGCAGATCATATTGTAACGGTTTCCGAGAGGTCCTGTAAATGTATACAGGGACATTGCTATGGTACGGATATCCTTGCTCTGTAAGTACAGGCTGGCTGCGTAGTATTCGTTGTAAGTACCTACACCCTTTAAGATGGCGCTGGTCACGATCGCCGGCTGTAACAGCGGAAGGATGATCTTCCAGTAGATCTGGAAATAGGAAGCACCGTCAATGATCGCCGATTCATCCAGAGAGTCCGGAATGTTTTCCATGAACTGAATGAAGATGTATACGGAGATGATATCGGTACCCATGCTCATGATGATGTAACCATACAGATGGTTGATAAATCCGAGTGCGCCCATGATGTTGTATACGGTTACCTGCATTGCTACTGCCGGAAGCAGGGAAGCAAATAAGAACAGGTTACGGATCAGGGTATTTCCCGGGAATTTAAAACGGTTCAATACATATGCAAGCTGTGTTCCGACCAGGATCGCCCCGGCAAGTACGCAGACAAGCACGATTCCTGAGTTAAGGAACGCTCTTCCCATGTTTGCAGTGTTGAACGCTTTGATAAAGTTATCCAGTGTCCATGCCGCCGGTAATGTCATTACATTGGTTGACTGATATTCCGCGTCTGTTTTAAAAGCGGTGATAACACAGGATACCACCGGAAGCACTGCGGCGAATGAGAAGAAGATCAGTGAAAAATATTTTACTACGATCCAGATCCAGCCGCCTACGCTTCTGTGTTTGATTCTTTTTTTCGTTGCTGCCATTTTGGTTCGACCTCCTTACGCCTTCACTCTTTTTTTGTGCTTGATCTCTTCTTCTTCGTTCGCATTCCGGAAAAGAACATTCATAATGACTTTCTGTAAGATCGTTGCGATGAAGATGAGGATCAGCAGTACAACCGCCATCGCAGATGCAAGACCTACCTTCTGGCTGACATGCGCGATCTCATTCATGATAACGAAGTAAGTACCTGTTCCGTTCGCACCGCTGGTGATAACGTATGGCGGTTCGAATGCACTTAAGGATCCTGAAATGGAAAGGATAATATTTAAAGTTACGATCGTACGGATACTCGGTAATATAATATGTAAGAACTGCTGGAACTGGTTTGCTCCGTCAAGCTCTGCTGCTTCGTACATTTCTTTGTCTACGGACATGATCGCTCCGATAAAGAGTACCATATTCTGTCCGAAGTATCTCCAGACGGAAGTCGCTACCAGTGACCAGTTGTTTACTCTCTGGTCTTTCAACCAGTATGGCAGGTTATCCAACTGGAATCCACACCACTGAAGAACGGTATCAAATACGAATCCTCTGGTGTAGAAGAACTTGAAGATAAATCCGATTGCAATACCACTGATCAAAAACGGGAAGAACATCAATCCCTTAAACAGTCCACCGCATCTTGTCTTGAAGCTTAAGATCGTTGCGAGATAAAGCGCGATCACAAGCTGGATCAGCGCGCCTGCGATGTAGTACAGGCTGAGCTTCAACGCTGAGAAGCAGTCCTTTCTTCTGAATACATCAAGGTAGTTCTTCCAGCCCACGAACTGCCGTTTATCTACCGGTGTCGTATACTTCATTTTGTAAAAACTGAATTTTACCATTTCGCCGAACGGCAAGTAGGTAAATACAAACAAAAGCAGGAGCGGTATGATCGAAAACGCCAGAACAATAAGCACTTTCTGACCTTCCCTGCTTTTCGCCCACTTGCCAAGGCTAAATGGTTTTTTTTGTTTTGTAGCACTTTCTGCTTTAGCTACCATATGCTTTTCCTCCCTGATCGATTTAACTTAGTGCAGTTTCTTTGTCTTTTTTGCACCTCTTTTTTACTTAATTTAATTATATATTTTCTATTTATTTATTCATCGCTCATTCTTGTTATTAATTACTCATTCTTGCTATCATTGTCCTTTTCCTCTATTTTACCAAATATCGCTTTTTATTTTTGTGCACTTTTCCTATCTTCATTCTTTTCTATCGTTTATGTGAAAGCTAATTTTAGCTTATTTTTAATTTTCATTTTTCAATCTTCCACGCAAAAAGGCATGTACAAGTACTTTCACGCATCCTGCTCCGGCGTACAATCACCGCCACACGAAAAAGAGCAGGGAGCTTGCGCCCTCTGCCCATTTCCTTCGCCATACTATTTAAGGTTGATTCATGAAAAAGAATTTTTTATTATTCGTTGATCTCTACGCCTTCTGCGTCCTGAGCGTCAGACCATTTCTGGTTCCAGTCGTTCATGATGTCGTCGAAAGATTCGTCACCGTTTGCTGCATGCTCGATGAGTTCCTGGATCTTGCTATCACCGGAGTTGTTGATGTTTAGCTCGGAATCAGAGTTCAGGTCTGTAAGCAGATCTTCTTCACCTTCCAGTGCAGGATCATTAGATACATAGTCGATACCTTCGAATGCAGAGTATACCTCCGGCCAGTTGTCATCGTTCGGGTCGATCGGCATACCACCTTCGTTGTAAGCGTATCCGGATTTTTCAGTCATCCATTTTACGAAGATGATAGAAGCCTGTAAGTTTGTATCATCAGCGTCTTTGTTGATACCCCAGCTGTAGTCAGCGCCTGAAGATGCGTACTGTTTTCCGTCTACTGTGATCGGGAATGGCATATATCCGATATCGGCGCCGTTGTCACCGGCATCTCTCATCTGTGCGAATGCCCAGGAACCAAGTACCATGCAACCGATCTCTCCGTTGTTGATCATGCCCTTGCTGCCTTCCCAGTCAGTTGTTGTGTAATCGTCTTCTGTTAAACCACCTGCTACTGCATCATATAAGATCTTGTATACGTTGTAAGCATGTGTGCCATCACCAGGATCGCTGAATGGATCTTTGGTATGAGCTAATTTCTGGTTCATGTAAGTAGAATCGCCAGTTGCGCTTCCTCCGATGTAAGCATCCCATGCACCCATGGTCCAGCCTGCAGCGTAGTTTGTGTAAAGCGGAATAGCGTCTGTGTTGTCTTTGATCATCTGAAGATCAGTCATGAATTCGTCCGGAGTTTTCGGAAGAGCTGTGATTCCCGCTTCTTCAAATACTTTCTTGTTGTAAACGATACCCTGTGCGTTTCCGGTAGACGGTACACCGTATACTTCTCCGTCATACTGCTTGTCACTTGCGAATCTGATCAAAGAACTCATGGTATCAACATCGCCGTAATCATAGAAGTATGTAGAAAGTTCTCCGTTGTCTACTGCCGGGATCTTCATGATGTCGCCCCAGTAGTCGCCACCCTGTAAACGAAGCAGGGAAGTTTCTGCGTAATCTGTTACAGTTTCTACATTTACTTTAATGTTCGGATACATTGCATTGAAGTCTGCAATATAGTCGTCCCATTTCTTTCCTACATAATCATCCTGCTGCATATCTGTTCTGTTATCTGCAACAGAGATTTCAGCGGTAAGATCTGTACAATCTTCGCCAAGTTTTAAATCAGCGTAGCTGATGACTCCGTCTGCAGAGCTGCCTGCTGCGCTTTCTGTTCCGGATGCACTGTCCTTTGCAGAATCGTTAGATGAGTTTGTGCTGGAAGTATCAGAGCTGCTTCCACATGCTGCCATGGACGCCATCATTGAGACTGTCAGGCTGACCGCCAATACTTTTTTCAGTTTCATAAAAATATCCTCCTTTTTGTGTTACCTTATTTCCTGTTACCTCTGTAACTTAATTTAATTATATTATATTTATTTTTTAATTCATCACTCATACTTGCGTTTAATATCTTTTTCTTGCTCTTTTCGTCACTTCTGTATATGTGTCCAAATTTGCGCCTTGGTTTTTGTGCATTTTTGCTTTTATTTTTTCACATTTTTATCTCTTTTTTCTGTTTTTAGCTTTTTTTACTCAAATCAGCAATATTTATTTACCTTTTCTTGCTTGTCTTTCTTTCTATTTTACCATATAATATAGAAAATATCAGTGTGTAATCGTAACCAGTTCTGGCAATTCCTATCCATTTTGCCAGAAGAACGATAAGGAAAGGAGTTTTTATGGACTTCAGACAGGAATTCAAATCTTCCTTTATCCGTCTTCCCGCGCTCGGTGCCGGAATGTCGGAATACAGTCTGCTCGGAGAAGTCTACGGCAGCACGCCGGATCACACGGTCGGCGACATGATCTCTGTGCTCGCGCACAGCTCGATCACCTGCCAGCCGCCGTTTTCCTACCACATCCGCTCGCTCGGATGTTACCTGCTTCTCCTTACGACCAGCGGAAGCGGTACGTTGCGTTACGGAAACCGGACGCTCGAGTTAAAAGAGAAGACCCTTTTGTTTTTTGACTGCCGTCAGCCCTTCTCTCTTTTTATCAATCACTCTTTCTGGAATTTTGAGGCTTATTTTTTAACCGGGACAAACTTAAAAAATTACTACGAACTTTTAAAAGAGCTGGAACAGCCGTTTAACCTGCATACCAATTCTTCCGTTTTCCAGCACTTCAAGGCACTTGACCGGAACAACAAGACTTACGCGGACCGGAACCCGGTTCTGGATGTAAAGTGCCTGACGGACATTTTTACCGAGATCGCTCTCATCCGCCGCGCAGAGGACGAGCCGGCCGAAAAGATCCCGCCTTATCTTCTTTATATGAAAAAATGCTTCGATTACTCCTACGCAGAAAACTATACGCTCGCCGATTTCGAGCAGAAGCTTGAGATCAGCAAGTATCGTCTCTGCAGAGAGTTCTCAAAACATTTTTCCTTATCTCCGCTGCAATATCTAAATCACAGGAGGATCGATATCGCAAAGGATCTTTTATGTACGACAGACGAGCCCGTCCATGAGATCGGCTCGTCCATCGGAATTGATAACACCAACCATTTCATCGGTCTCTTCAAACGTGAGACCGGATTTACCCCAACTGCATACCGACAGCATCTGTTAGAGCAGAACGGTTAGGCAGCCGGCAGGACTTTATGACCATGTGAGTTCGTAAAGTCTTGCCGTTTTTTCTTTTTTCTGTTCTACACTGAGCGTACCGGTCCGCTCATTCCACGCATACGCGTCTTTTGCGTAAGAAGGATAGATGCAGCGCACGTTCACTTCTCTGCCTGCCAGTCCCGCAACCGGAAGCACCCGGCTTTCCTGCGTGCCTTCCCTGCGCCAGACGGCAAGATAGCATTTCTTTTCTCCGCGCATGCCAAGGCTCACCCATTCATCCGCATAGGAGGAAAGCCCAAGCGGCCAGAACGGATAAAAGTCTTTGATATCTGACCGGATCTTTTTGTAAAGATCAAGCCCCTCTTTCACCAGTTCCTTTCTGGCATCATCCAGTTTTGCGAGATGACCGCTCTGATGCACACGCAGCAGCATCGCGTTTACCATGTTAAAAACAACTTCTTCTTTTAACGCGTCCTCCGGCACCTGCTCCTCATGGTTCATCGGATAAGTCCAGACCGCGCTCTGTTCCGGTGTCAGCCCGCTCGGCGAATTTGCCGCGATCGTGGCATAATCCAGATAATTTTCCTGATCGCTCGTAGACTGGATGCTGTAACGGGAAAGCATTGCGTAGTCGATACGCATGCCGCCGCTCGAACAGTTTTCTATGATGAGATCCGGATAGCGCGCGAACACGCCGTCCAGCCAGGAAAGATAACTGCGCTCATGGGCAAGCATTCCGTCTCCCACACTGTCCGCGTTTAATTCCGTTCCGATCCCCGGCTCGATATTGTAATCCATCTTTATATAGCCGACGCCGTAATCGCGCACCAGGCGGTCGATCACCTGATCCGCATAGTCGCGCACCGCAGGGTTCCGGTAATCCAGCTGATATCTGCTTCTGTCATACACACGCTTTCCGTGGCGTACAAAGAACCAGTCATCCGGAACTTTTTTCGCTGTCTCACAGCAGATCCCCATCACTTCCAGTTCCAGCCAGACGCCCGGTATCATACCTTTCTTGCGGATATAATCCGTCACCTCGCGCACGCCGTTCGGGAAACGCCTGCGGCTCTCTTTCCACTCTCCGACGCTGTCCCACCAGTCGCCGTCCGCATACCAGCCACAGTCGATGCAGAAATATTCGCATCCTGCCTCCGCCGCGGCATCGATCAGCGGGAACTCCGCCTCTGTCGTAGGATTTCCCCACAGGCAGTTCATGTAGTCATTGAATATGATCGGGAGCTTTTCATTGTCCGCGTTGACCCTGCGGATCTTTCTGCGGTAGGACGTCAGCGTCTTCATCGCGTCATCAAATCCGTCTGCCGTCACACCGACCGCCACCGGAACACCGGTGAAGCTGTCGCCCGGCTGTAAAGTTTTGTACCAGTGGGAATAGATTTCATTCGGGCCGCTCACCGCAAGATACAAATGTCCGTTCTGGTCTCCGATCTCCCAGTGCCACGAGCCGTTGTGCTCGATCTGGAAAAACAGGCCGCTTCCTGTCTCCGTATTTTCCAGATATGCCATCGGCAGGTATTCCTTGCTCGACCAGTTTCCGGTATTGGACACCCGGATCATGGAGGAAGACCGCTGGTCTTCAACAGGCTGCACCAGTTCCATGCCAAGCTCCGGCAGGGTATAGCACTTCCAGTTCATCTCTCTCTGCCAGCTGTTATGTGGAACATAGATCTTCATCTTTTCATCTCTCGGAAGCACACCCTCTTTCTCGATGCCCTCATAATTAAAAGAGGAAAGATATTCCAGCGTCTGCGGTTCATGTCCCTCATTCCGCACCGTCTGCCATATGCGGACGATCGGATCTCCATCATAAAACTGCAGATACGCGTCCACAAAAACATTCGTCACGTCATCGCGCAGGATAAATTTGAGCAGCCTTCCCTTTTCGTTCCTCTCATCCGTATGCCCCGCATATTTCATCCGGCAGCCCGGCGCTGTCACGATATATTTATTGCCGTGCCGCTCATACGGCCGGTCAAATCCAGAAAGATTCATCTCCACAAAGCGGAATCCGTACTCTGTCGTTGCCGCCACGATATCCTCGCGGTGAAACGGCAGTGCGGAAAAATGGAGCAGCTTTAAATTATTTTCCTCATCGATCTCCCACACAAGATAGATGCCGTTTTCTTTGATCTCTATTGTCTGCATATGAAAAACCTCCTCCTTAATAAGTATCTGTCACAGAGCGGCATACAAGCCGTTTTTTCAGATCCTCCGCATCTGCGAAGCTTCCCTGTGTGATATCTTCTTTCTTTAATGTGACCACGGTTTCCTTCTTTTCGGTGAGCATCAGATAATTATCACCAAAGACCGCGTCCGCATCCGCGAAATCCAGTTCCAGGAATGGCACAAACGTATCGGCACAAAGGTGGATCCGATATTCGTCTTTTTCTTCTGTGACCGTGGCTTTCACCTGTGGTTTTTTCAGTTTCAGATATTTATACGGTACAAAAATCTCTGTCTCCTTTAACACGGTTCCATCGGAAAGTGTTACCACTGCCTCTAAAAAGACTTCTTCTTTATCCCTCACTTTTAACAGCTCTCCGTAGTCCTTTTCTATCAGAAGTTCGGAGGAGAGCTCTTTTACCGTGCCTTTTTTCTCCACACAGTCAAGCACTTCAAGGTCCAATGTCTTTAAGACAAGCTTCGCCTCATACTGCTGCCCGCGCATCGTTTCGTTTTCCAGATAGACACCCACCGTCTCTCCCTCCAGGCAGATGCTCGCCGCCGTCTGCGCGTAGAAATGTTTTGCCGCGTAATGCAGCGCTTTCCAGCGTCCGAAATAATCGATACTCGCCCAGGATGCCACCGGCCAGTTGTCATTGACCTGCCAGTAGAGCGTTCCCATACAGCGGCCACGGTTTCTGCGCCAGTGCTCCACACCGCTTTTGATTGCCATCGCCTGTAAGATCTGTGTCACATAGAGCAAGGACTTAAAATCTTTTGGATAGCGGAAGTTTTCGGAGAGATAATATAACATCTTTCCGTTTGCCGCGTCATTTTTCTGGTGGCTTTCCATGACTTTCGAGAAGATATTGCGGTCTTCCTCCTCCGTAAAGCTTTCCACTGTCTTATAGGAAGGAAAGGACTGGAAGCCGAATTCCGAGCAGAAGCGGAAAAAGTATTTCCGGTAATCCGAAAACGGTTTCTGTCCATGCCATACATCCCAGTAATGCGTATCCCCGCGGTCTTCCGAATCCGGTTCGTCAAAGCAGCCGCCGGAAGACGGGGAAGACGGCCAGTAGAAGGTATCCGGATCCGCCTCTCTCACCGCATGCGGAAGGATCTGTTCAAACTGTTTTACATAATCGGCACGCAGATACGGTGTCTCCTTCTGGAAATCTCCCCAGTGATCCCACGCCGACTCGATCTCATTATTTCCGCACCAGAGTCCGAGGCAGGCATGAT
The DNA here is from genome assembly GCA_902363825.1 of Lachnospiraceae bacterium. GTDB lineage: Bacteria > Bacillota > Clostridia > Lachnospirales > Lachnospiraceae > Roseburia_D > Roseburia_D yibonii. The sequence goes on along the minus strand of CABJBK010000009.1, from coordinate 68,004 downwards.
GGCGCAGGCGTCTCACATTATCCAGTGTCTCCTGTCTGATGTTTTCCGCGAACGCGTCCGTCACATCATATACATTGCAGGCGTACATCAGATCCTGCCATACGATCAGTCCGTATTCATCGCACAGATCGTAAAACGCATCGTTCGGATAATAGCCGCCGCCCCAGACACGCAGGCAGTTGAAGTTCGCGCGGACGCAGGATCTCACGAGATATTCCTGCCGCTCTTTTGTGATCCTCGTATAACAGCAGTCTTCCGGGATATAATTTCCACCCTTTGTAAAGATCTTCACGCCGTTTACGATAAAGGCAAACTCCTGCCCCCACCGGTCTTTCTCCTGACTAATCGTGAGCGTCCGAATCCCGATCCTCTTTTTGACCACATCACGCACACTGCCGTCCTCCGCCAGCAGTTCCACCGTCACCGTGTAAAGATTCTGTTCTCCGTATCCGTTCGGCCACCATTTTTTCGGATGCTCCAGCAAAAGTCTCACTCTGCCGTCTCCATCCGCCGGGATCTCCGTATTGATCTCACCTTCCACCGAAACGCGGATGCGCGCTCCGTCCTCTGCCGCTCCGTCAAGTTTTGTCTGCACATCGAGCCATACGCGCTCCGCCTCGTGCTCCTGTCTGATATGTACATCATCCAGCTTTGCCCCGCTGTACGCTTCGAGATAAATATCGCGGAAGATCCCCGCATCGATCAGCTGTGGGCCCCAGTCCCAGCCAAACATGGAATGCGCTTTGCGGATCAGTTCATTTCCCTTCATCGCGCCGCAGGGAACATACCTGATCTCGCGGTTTTCCCGGTACGGATAATTTTCAATAAATTTAAGCACGGAGCCAAATTTGATCCGGATCCGGTTGGTTCCGCGCACCAGCACCGACTTTACCGGGACTTTCCATGTACGGTGCATATTGTCCGCCGCAAGCACCTTTGTGTCATTGATGTATACATCCGCAAGCGTATCGAGTCCCTCGCAGACGAGAAGGATCTTTTCCTCCGAGAGAAGCTTTTCCTCCACCTCAAATTTCCGGATAAATTCATAGTCTTTCCAGAATAATTCTCTGGTCTGATACTCGTTGTCCCGGTAAAACGGATCCTCGATCTTTCCATTGTCCAAAAGCCCGGAGAGCACTGTCCCCGGCACTGTAACCGGATATCGCTCTACACTGCCACACTCCCCAAACTTCCATGCCCCATTTAATGTTACTGCCTTCATTTTTTTGCCTTCTCCTTTCTACTTTCCAGCCATCCGGCTCTCTAAAACAAAAAGCACCATTCTCTCATTTCAAAACTCTGAAATAAAATCAAGATACTTTTTTCAAGCTGCTTTACTCTGATTCACTGCCGCCCTCTAAGGATCTCACGCTGTCTTTGTGAACCATATGTCCCTCTACGATCGAGATGCCCTGACGGTAATGCTCCCCGTTCATCTTCTTGATCAGGATATGGAGTGCTTTTCTCGCCATCTCTTTCATATCCACTTCATAGGTCGTGATCCCGATCTCACAAAGACCCGGATACAGGTAATTGTCAAATCCGACGACCGACACATCCTCCGGCACGGAAAGTCCCTGCTCATTTAACTTTTTGATCAGGAAACTCGCGGTCAGATCACTGTTGCAGACATAAGCGGTCGGCTGATCCTTATAATTCTCAAGTTTGCCATCAAAATTGATCAGACCATATTTCATATCACGATCCGGGATGACCCACTCTTTCGGAATCTGTACACCATGTTCCATCATGGACTTCGCGTATCCGAAATACCGGTCGGTGATACTCGCCGTGATAAGAAGCGTTCCCACATAGGCGATCTTTCTGTGTCCCTGCTCAAACAGGTAATTGGTCAGAAGGTAGGAACCGTAATAGCTGTTTGAGATCACGGAATCCTCGATCACATGCTCATCATAGAAATCCAGATATACCGTCGGAATGTTGCATCTTTTCTTTAATTCCTTCAGATATTCTCCAGACAGCTTACCTACGATCACAATACCGTCTACCTTGTGTTCCAAAACGATCTTGGGAAGCGTAATATCCATTTCATTCTCATAAGTGACTACTTCAAGCATTGTAAAGCAGTCCTTCTGCACTGCCTTTGTCGCCACACACTGATACATCTTCCAGTAAAACGAATCATACTTATCCAGATACCGGTCAGATACCAGCACACCGATATTATAACTCTTTGCCTGCTGCTGCTTCATCGCCGATGGTGGTTTGTACCCCATCTCATCCGCAAGCTGCTTTATCTTTTCCCGCATCGGCTCGCTGACGCCCTTCTGTCCGGAAAGCGCCTTCGAGACCGTAACGGTGCTAACTCCCAATTTTACTGCTATGTCTGCCAGCTTTACTGCTTTCGCCATATGCACACCCCTCAAAAACTTTTTTGCTTTTTTTAAGCTAATTAAACTTAATTTTATTTTAAAGTCAATTCCTGATTTTGTCAATATTACAAATCGACATTTGTTTTACAGGGCTAATTTCAGCTAATCGAAAATCGTCCACAGCGCCGCCAAATTCAATGATTTCAGCCTTGAATTCTCTCCCCAAAAATCCTATAATAAAAACGACCCGATGATATTTTTACAGAGAAAGCTATATTATTTTAGAGAGGAATGAATACGAATGAACCCAAAACAATCCAATGAAAAGAATCCCGAAAAGATGCTTTCCATTAAGACCAAACTTCTTGGAACGATTCTTCCGCTCACCATCATCATTGTGCTGGTGCTGACCGGAATATCCTATTTTATTTCCAAGTCGATCATATCGTCTTACTCGGAAAACCTGCTCAGTTCTTCGATTGAAAACCAGTCGAACGAGATCGAGGCATGGTTAAATGAAAACCTGTCTTCTTTCCAGGTAGCCAAAAAGACGATTGAACAGACCAAACCGGATGATGCCGCCTTAAAGCAGATCTTAAACGGCTACTGCGGCTTTAACGATAATTACCCGGATGGTCTTTATATTGCAGATGAAAACGGTACACTCATCACGGCGGACGATTCTTCCAAGAAGGACAGCGATCCGGCTTCTTCCGAGTGGTATAAAGACGGTCTGACCCGTGTCAACATGGAATTTACCGATGCCTACACCAACGAAGACGGAGATGCCGTTATCAGTGCTTCCGGTATTTTAAATGACGGTTCCGATACCTTAAAGGTAATTTCCGCGGATCTGTCTTTGGACCGTATCAGTATCATCGTAAACAGCTTCATCGAGATGGATGATGCCCAGGCGTTTCTCGTGAATCCGAAAGACGGCTCCATCCTTGCGCACCGCGACAGCTCGATGATCTCAACCAAACTGAGTGATTCCGGCGATGCCTTTTTAAAGGATGTCGGAGCCAAAGTCGCTGACGGCGATTACTCTCTGACAAAGATTGATGGAAACATGACCGCGTTCTCGGAGATTTCCGGTACGGACTGGATCCTTGTTTCCTATATTCCGACTTCCATTATTTATAAGGATGTCAACAAAGTACGGACTGACATGATCTTAGTAGGTCTGATCTCCGTTCTGATCCTGGCTGTTTTGATCGAACGTGTCATCCACTTTACGATCCGCCCGATCAAGGAGCTTACTTCCATCATCACCTCGATGACAGACGGCGATTTCACCGTGGAAGTAAAGACAAAGAGCAATGACGAGATCGGTCGTATGGGACGCGGTGTGGAGAAATTCGTTTCCACCATGCGCGGTATGATCGCATCTATTTACAGTGTATCCGACAAACTGCACTCCCAGGCGGACAACAGCAACACGGTCTCCGACCAGATGCTTGACGCTTCCACCACGCAGAGTCAGTCCATGAGGGAATTAAACAGCACCGTGGAGCAGCTTTCTCTTTCTGTCAATGATATCGCCCAGAACGCAACCACTCTTGCGATGGTTGTTGCCGATACCAGAAAGAACAGCGAAGAAGTGGATGACAAGATGAAAGAGACCGTCACCATTTCCCGCCAGGGCAAATCCGATATGCAGCGTGTCGGCGCGGCAATGACCGACATCAACGACTCCGTGCTCCACTTACAGGAAGCGATCGACAAAGTCGGAAAGGCTTCCAGCGAGATCACAAACATCACCAACGTGATCGCAGGAATCGCCGATCAGACCAATCTGCTCTCCTTAAACGCTTCGATCGAAGCTGCCAGAGCCGGAGAAGCCGGCAAGGGATTCGCAGTTGTTGCCGGTGAGATCGGACAGCTCGCGCAGACCAGTGCCGATTCGGTACGCGATATTGAAAATCTGATCCACGAGATCAACGATCTGGTAAAAGACGCAGTATCCCAGGCGGACGACAGCGCAGGCAATATCAACGAAAGCAGCCGTCTCGTTGAGGATGCGTTAAAGACCTTTGACGCGATCTTTAACAACATCGACGCGGTCAGCGGTCTGGTTCAGCAGGTCATTGAAAAAGTCGAAAAAGTAGATGATGTTGCGAGCAACGTAGCCGCAATTTCCGAGGAACAGGCTGCAAGCTCCGAAGAGATCCTTGCGACCTCCGATACCATGGTAGAACAGGCAAACCACATCACGGACAACAGCAAGACCGTTGCGAACGACGCGAGAGAACTGACAGAATCTGCTCAGGAACTGGCGGATCAGGTCAGCATGTTCAAAATTTCGAAGGGAGCGAACGAATCATGAAAAAGGAACTTGGAATTCTGATGGCTGCCGTCATCTTTGCACTGACAGCCTTTGCCGGATGCGGAAACAGCTCGTCTGCTTCTTCCGGAAACAACGGCGTTAAGATATTACTTTCGTTAAATGAGATGGATGATTTCCGCCAGACACTCGTGGATGGCGCGACCGCCGCAGCTGCCGAACAGGGCATTCAGCTGGATGTAAAGGATGCGGAGGGCTCGATTGAAAATCAGTCCGCTTTTATCAAATCAGCAGAATCCGATGGCTATGACGCCATCATCTGCAGCCCGGTATCCATCGATACCGTAGTCGCTTTAAAGGCAAACGCGGGTAACCTGCCGATTGTATTCATCAACAGCTGCCCGGACGAAAAATACCTCGAAGCAGACAAATATATCTATGTCGGCTCCGATGAAAAAGTTGCCGGTCAGTATCAGGCAGAATATGTACTGGATGCGCTTTCTGACAAGAGCGAACTCAATGTCGTTATCTTAAAAGGGCCAAAAGCACATTCCGCTACGATCGGCCGTACCAAAGGTGCCAAGGAAACCTTGGAGGCAAGCGGCAAAACGATCAACTATGTATTTGATGACTATGCAAACTGGGATCAGGACACCGCAGCGGATCTTTTTAAAGTTTTCCTGAACACCGGTGTTACCCCGGACTGTGTCATCTGCAACAACGACTCTATGGCTCTCGGTATCATTGACGCCTGCAAAGAGGAAAACATCGACCTTGACAAGCTTCCGGTTCTCGGCATTGACGCCACCGCAAACGGCTGTGAAGCGATCGAGAACGGCGATATGGCATTCACCGTTTACCAGTCCGGAAAAGGACAGGGTACTGCCGCCGTTGAGGCTGCTGCTCATCTTGCCAAGGGAGAATCCACAGGCTCCATGGACGGCGTGACCGATGACGGAAAATACGTCTGGGTACCGTTTGAAAAAGTAGATAAGAGCAACGTTTCCGATTACAAATAAGTATCCATGTAAATAAAAACAGAAAGAGGACTGCCGGATGTGTGCAGTCCCCTTTTTTATTCCCATTCATTCTCTTTTTCCGTTCTTTTTTCGACGGTCTTTATCGTTATGCCTCTACAAAGTGAAGCAGTCTGCCCTTGTAATCCCCCCACAGATTTTCCACGCGGATTCCCGCATTCATCAGGGTATCACCAAGGTAAACCCGTTCATTCTCTGCGCCTTCCAGCTTATAGCGCTTTTCCGGATCAAGTCCTTTCAGGCAGATCGTTCTACTGTGGTAATTCGGACGGTTCAGCACCTGGACATACGTAACAAGCGCTTCTGATTTATCCTTTGCAACCACTTCATAGCAGTCAAAGTAATGATTCTCACGGTAAGACGCGATGCGGTAGTAATCGCCCTCACGCACCAGATCGTTGTAGGTATGATACATCTTTACCTGTTCCGGGATCATCTTTCTGTCTTCCTCGGAGATCTTTGTGATATCAAGTTCGTAACCAAACGTACCAGCCAGTGCCACATAGCCTCTGGTCTCAAACGGTGTGCTTCTGCCAACGGTGTGGTTCGGGCAGTCGGATACATGCGCGCCCATCGTGGAGAGCGGATATACGAGTGCCGTACCTTCCTGGATCTTTAAGCGCTCTACCGCATCGGTATCATCCGAGCACCAGATCTGCGGGCTGTAATATAACATACCCGGATCAAAACGCGCGCCGCCGCCGGAGCAGTTCTCCAAAAGCAGATGCGGGAATTCCTGCATCAGACGCTCCTGTAATTCATAAACCGCAAGCACATAACGGTGATAGATCTCGCCCTGACGGTCTGCCGGCAGTTCAAAGCTTCCGATATCGGTAAGCTGGCGGTTCATATCCCATTTTACATACTCGATGTTTGCGCTGCGTAAGATCTTCGCAATGCTCTCATACGTGTGCTCTCTAACATCTTCTCTGGTCAGATCCAGCACATACTGGTTACGGCAGAGAGATCCGACACGTCCCGGAATCTGAAATGCCCAGTCCGGATGCTCCTTATAGAGATTGGAATCCGGTGATATCATCTCCGGCTCAAACCAGATACCGAATTTCAGGCCGAGCTTATTCACTTCGTCTACGAGTGCCTTTAAGCCTCCGGTGATCTTTGTCTCGTTGACTTCCCAGTCACCAAGACTGGTATTGTCATCGTTTCGGTGGCCAAACCAGCCATCATCCATAACTAACATCTCGATGCCGTGCTCTGCCGCTGTCTTTGCGATCGCAAGCAGTTTTTCGGTATTGAAATCGAAGTAAGTTGCTTCCCAGTTGTTGATGAGAATCGGGCGCTTCTTGTTCTTATACTCACTGCGGATCAGATGATTGCGGTACAACTCATGATAGTTGTGTGTCATGCCGTCCAGACCGTCCTCGGTATAGACCATGACAACTTCCGGTGTCTGGAATTCTGCGTTCTGCTCCAGTTTCCAGCAGAAGTTCTCCGGATGGATTCCCATCACTGCACGCACCATATCGAACTGGTTTAATTCCACCTGTCCGATGAAGTTTCCGGAATATACAAAATGGAATCCGTAGACACTGCCGCTCTCCTGCGTTGCGTTCTTCTGTTTCAGCGCCATAAACGGATGATCCTGATGACTGGATTCTCCACGGAAAGATTCCACGCCCTGATAGCCATGTCCGACCTTACGGTACTCGATCATACGCTCTCTCGCCCAGGAACCGTGCATCGTGAGCAGTTCAAAATCCTGATTGTTCATATCGACACAGCAGGAAAGTGCTTTGGTCAGATAAACTGCCTCACTGCCCTTGTTGATGATCTTTACGCTTCTTGCAATGACATCTACATCTTTAAACGCGGAGTAGATCAAAACGACCTGAAGTCCAAGTACCTTATCTTCGCAGAGAAGCTCTAAGGTATCACATTCCCCTTCCTTCGCGAAGGTCGCCGGAAGTCCGGAAAGCTTCGGTTTTCCGGCATAGATCCTGTGTGATACATAAGACAGGGATACTGCGTTGTGTCCGCCCGCTGTCCGTACCTCAAAACAGCTTCCACGGTAATCCCCAAGTCCGCTGCACGGATACTCCATCGGAAAACTGTCCAGGAAAGACACACGGTCTCTGTTGTTCTTTGACGGAACAAACGGTGCTTCCTCCGTTCCCATCAGATAACCGACATTGTGATCCTTTAATTTTTTTCCGTAATACACATGTCCGACAAAATTTTCTTCGTCCACGATACCGATGATATAACTCGTATTCGGTGTGTCCAGTTTGAAAATGCGCTCTTTTTCATGGTAAACAACTGCCATTTCCTTCTCCTCCTTATTTCCGCTTTTTCAGTGTTACTAACATAGCACAGGTTCTTGCTTTCGTATACTTAATTTTTGCTTATAATTTTCTCACTTTTTGCGATAAAACTGCTTAAATTAACTTAAACATCCAGAAACGCAAACGGTGCGGACGCATCCATCTGTAAAAACTGCATTAAAAGGTACGCGGCACGCAGGCAGACCCGCTCTTCCTTGAGGATCCGTCTCGCCTCTTTTTTGTCTACAAATATCACCTCAAGCGTCTCCGTATCTTCTCTCTGCGTGTCAGCCACGGTTCCGGAAGCATAGCCAAATACCGACGCATCCGTCTCATCGGTAAAGCCGGGTCCGATAAAAAACGGGTTGCGCAGGCTGTCATTTCCACCCTCATAGACCGTAAAGTCGAGCCCGGTCTCCTCTTTCATCTCGCGCACCGCCGTCATTTCCTTTGTCTCGCCCGGATCGATACATCCGGCAGGAAATTCATAGATATACGCATCGAGCGGATAACGGTACTGCCGTATCATCACGACCTTGTCCGGCTCATCTTTTAAGACCGGGTAGATCACGATCCCTTCAGGTCTTACTTCCTTTGTCTTTATCTTGATGTTATCCGCGTCGTTGCGTGACGCGAAATAGTAGTCAAACGGCTGTCCGCTCGCGGAACGCGCGTCAATGTGATAAAGATTGAGGAAACGGTTATCCGTCAGTTTTTCTACTCCCATACATTTGTTTACTTCATTTCCCATATGCCTCTCCTTTCCCGGTATTTCTTATTGAAAACCGCGCATCAGATCACTCATGTCTGACATTTGCGGCATAATGCCCAGCATAAAGATACACGCGATAAACGAGATCACGATCGCCGCGCCCGAGGTTATAAATGCCGCGATCAGGATTCCGTTTTTCTTGCGGCTCTCTTTCCATGCGGTATAGGATCCGAGCAATCCAACGACACCAAACGCAAGACCATATCCGGCGCATCCCATCATGATCCCGATCATTCCGAGGATCAGTGACACGATCGCTGTATGCTCACATGATTTCTGCGACGGGATCACAACAATCCCGTTTCTCTTATCCTCCAGCTCCTGAAGCTTGCTTTTCCGGAAAAGGACAAGTGTCGGGATCAAAAAGATCGGAACCGTGATAAAATTGAGCCACGACAGCTGGTTGATACTGTCGATCGCATCGCCCATTCCATAAATGCCGCTCGAAAGCATTGACGCGAAATCCGTAAGCGCATGTGCCACGATCACGATCCAGATATTTCCGCTCCGCAGATAGATCGCTGCGAGCAGTCCGCCTAAAACTGCCGCCTGGATCGCCTGCACCAGAGCACTTGCCACCGAAACACCGGAAAAGATATTTGTCAGATGCACCGCGCCGAAGATCACACTGCTAAGCACTGTCGCCGTGACGATTCCTTTTTTGCTGTTTCCGAATTTATCCAAAAACAGGTTTAAGATGATCCCACGGAATACCAGCTCCTCATTAAATCCGATCAAAAACATCGCAACCGCAAATAAAAAGATCTGTACCGCCGGCTGTACCTGTCCGTCTCCTGACATACTCTGGATATAAAACTGTCCGATGATCTCATAAATGCAGTACGCAGTCATAAAGCCGCCAATATAAAATCCGGTCAGAAGGCCTTCACCCATTTTGGCAAATACTCCGATATAGCCAAGCGCGAGCAGCACGATTAGAATATAAACGCTCGCTGTAAGCTCTGAGACCACTGTCATTCCGTAGCCCGGCAGTATCATAAAACAGCTTGCGAGGAAGGTCGCCCCATCCATAACAAGCAGAAATCCAGCTGCGATCGCCACTCCCAGAATGAACACAAGCACCGGATTCCAGTTCTTTCTTTTCTCCCGCATAGTTTCTCCTTTTCTCTTCTGAAAAACAGAGGCTGCCGCCAAGTATTTCTACTTACGCAGCAGCCCTCTCCCTGTTATTTCGTTCTGTTCTCTGTCTTTATTCTGCTTTTGCAGCTTTTAACATATCTTCTCTTACCGCTTCTAATTTCTTTTCTGCGTCTGCAAGAGATGTTCCCTTAACACCAAAATAGAATTTGATCTTCGGTTCTGTACCGGACGGTCTTACGCAGCACCATGCGTTGTCGGTCAGTTCATAGTACAGTACGTTGGAAGTCGGAAGTCCGGTCTTTGTAACCTCTCCGGTCGCAAGATCTTTTCTGGTGTCTTCCTTGTAGTCGCGTACGGCAACAACCTTGTATCCGCCAAGTTCTTTCGGAGGATTGTTTCTCATATCGGTCATGATATTCTGGATCTGTTCTGCTCCATCGATACCCTTTAAGGTAAGTGTCTCAAGACCTTCCTTGAAGTAACCGTATTTCTCGTACATATCTACCATTGCATCCCAGAGTGTCTTACCCTGTGATTTGTAGTAAGAAGCAACTTCGCAGAGCATCATAACTGCAACGCAGGCATCTTTGTCTCTTGCGTATGTTCCGGCAAGGCAGCCATAGCTTTCTTCCAGACCAAATACATAGTTGTATGTATGATTTTTCTCGAAAAGGCGGATCTGCTCTCCGATATATTTAAATCCGGTCAGTACCTCGATCAGTTTTACGCCGTAATCCGCAGCGATCACCTTTGCCATATCTGTGGTAACGATGGTCTCTACCAGTGCAGGATTCTCCGGCATGGTTCCGGTTGCTTTGCGCTCACGAAGAATGTACTCCGCGATCAGCATTCCGGACATATTTCCGGTAAAGCTTACATATTCTCCGGTCTTTGTATCCTTGCAGTATACACCAAGACGGTCAGCATCCGGGTCAGTTGCAAGCACGATATCCGCGTCTTCCTTCTTTGCAAGTGCAAGTGCGAGTTCCCATGCAGCCGGGCTTTCCGGGTTCGGATAAGAAACGGTCGGGAAATTGCCGTCCGGTTTTTCCTGTTCCGGTACTACGATGACTTTCTCAAAGCCAAGCTCTTTTAACACGCGGCGTACCGGCAGATTTCCGGTTCCATGAAGCGGTGTGTAAACGATCTTGATGTCTTTTGCCATCTTTTTGATGATGTCCGGATGGATACTCTGTTTCTTTAACTGTTCCATGTACTTGTCATCGATGTCTTCGCCGATCACATTGTAAAGACCTGCTTTTACAGCTTCGTCTTTGTCCATGGTCTTAACTGCGGAAAACTCGGTTACTTTCGCAACTTCCGCAAGGATGTTCTTGTCGTGAGGCGGTGTGATCTGTGCGCCGTCCTCCCAGTATACTTTATATCCGTTGTATTCTCTTGGGTTGTGGCTCGCTGTGATTACAATACCGGAAATGCAGTGAAGTTCACGCACGGAGAAGGATAATTCCGGTGTCGGACGAAGGCTCGGGAAAACGTATGCCTTGATTCCGTTTGCGTTCAGGCAAAGTGCTGCCTCATCTGCGAATTCTTTGGACATGATACGGGAATCGTATGCGATCGCAACGCCCTTGCTCTGTCCGTTCTGGGAAATAATGTAATTTGCGAGTCCCTGTGTTGCCTGACGTACCGTATAAATATTCATACGGTTTGTACCTGCGCCAATGACACCACGCAAACCACCGGTACCGAACTCTAACTGACGGTAAAAGCGATCCTCAATCTCTGCTTTATCATCTTTAATGGCAAGAAGTTCCTTTTTGGTCTCATCATCAAAATAAGGATCTGTACACCACTGTTCATACACTTTCATGTAATCCATAATCAATTTTTCCTCTCTTTCTCATCCACATATATAGCTTATTATAGCACTTGCCTGTTTTCATTTCTACCACAAAATGAACTATCGATATTATTTTCTCGTCTCATAAAAATTCCGTACCACTTTTTCTGCCGGTTTTTCATAGAGTTCATATCCTTTTTCCTGCTGTGCCCGGGCGCACTCCGGCAGGCACCAGTTCCACGACCAGAGCCCGAACCCGGACACCCAGTCTCTCTTTTCGCATGCCGCGAACATGGCGCGGTAAAAGTCCGCCTGCTCCTCGAGTGCCAGGCCGCCACGCACCGTCCAGTCGTTCGGAACCGCAGCGGAACCCTCCGTTGACATGCAGCCAGCCTCCGCGAAGAAGAACGGCCGGTCAAATTTCTTTACGACTGCCTCGATCCGGTCAAGCTGGTTTTCCCAGTTATCCGCCGGATAATAGCCGCTTGAGGAGATCACATCCACCGCATCCCACCAGTTCACATGTCCTTCCTGATACTTGTCGGTATTATAGGACACCGGTCCGTGAAATACTTCTCTGATGTCCGCGATCAGTTTTCTCCACTCTTTTTCACGGATCTCTGTCATGACCATCTCACAGCCCGCAATAAAAAGCTCGCAGCCTTCTTCCTCTGCGATCTTTGCGTAATGCAACTGAAATGCGGTGTAGGACGCAAACCAGTTGCCCCACTTCGGTTCACACGGCACATCCACATCAAAAAAGTGGATATGTCCGCGCCAGGTTCCGTCCGCACAGTTCACGGTCGGCTTTAACGCCACGCGAAGCCCGAGGCTTTTTGCCTGACGAATCGTATCGATGAGCTCTGCGTCTGTCATCGTTCTCTCTGACCGGAAATCGATCTCCTCCGAGATCGGCGTCGCCTGCACTGCTCCCGGCGCGAGGATCACGAAATCCGCGCCCGTGCGCTCCTTCATCTTTACAAGACTCTCTTTTGCTTCTTCTGTTCCAAGGCATCCGCTCGGTACGAACGGTGCGAAGGTAACTCCCTTTATAAACTTCATCATCATATTCTCCTTCTGTTTCCAACAGAAAAACACCTGTGTTTTCTTACATATAAATAACACAGGTGTTTTCCGTTCGTATACTTAGTTTTTGCTTTTGTGCTCCCTATTTTTTGCGGAGTGTTACCGCGTGACGTCATTGAGCCATTTTTTCTGGCGGTACCGGAAGAAACAGAACGGCAGTTTGATGATCTCGTCACTGAGCAGGATCACATAGACCGCCGTGACCGGCAGCTTTAACACAAATGCCGCGACCGCGCCCAAAAGGATGGAACAGCACCACATACTGGTCATATCGAGGATCATTCCGAATTTTGTATCGCCGCCCGACCGGAAGATCCCGACCACCATCGTAGAATTTAATGCCTGACCGATCACATAATAGGACATGATGATTAAAAAATTGCTCAGATACACCGCGCTCATCCCCTCAAATCCAAGGATTCCCACAATAAACGGCCGGATGAGCAGTACCACCAGTGAGCCCGCAACGCCGCAGACCACCGACAGCCAGATAAATTTTTTCGCGTAATCTTCCGCCAGTTCCTCCCGCTTTTCCCCGATCGCTTTTCCGATCAGGATCGCCGCCGCGTTTGAAACGCCAAAACCGACGACCATGGAGAGCTGTCTTATGACCTGCGCCACGGAATTTGCAGCGACCGCACTGCTGCCGAGCCGTCCCATGATCGCAGTATTTGCGGAGTAACCGACGCCCCAGAGCACCTCGTTGATGATGACCGGATACGCGTAATAAAAGAAATCCTTTGTAAGGATCTTATCCGGATGGAAGATCATGCCCGGATGTACCCGCACTTCCTTACAACGGTATCGGCTGTAAAAGATCACGATCACAAGCTCCAGGCATCTCGCGCTCAAAGTGCCGATCGCGGCTCCCCGCACGCCGAGTGCCGGCGCGCCAAACAGTCCGTAGATAAAAATGGCGTTTACGATCACATTCAGTCCCAGCGAACTTGCATAGACCACGGTGGAGATCACGACTTTTTCCACACTCTTTAAGAGGTTTAAGTAGGTCATCGTGTATGCCGCGATCGGATAGGTAAACGCGAGGATCTGCATATATTTCACGCCTTCCGCCGCCACTTCGGGATCATTGGTATACACCGCCATGATCTGCTCCGGGAAAAACAGCGACAGAACCATAAAGAGCACGGCAACGATCTCGGTAAAAAGGATCGCGATCCCCATGATCTTTTCGATCGCCTTTGTGTCACGTTTGCCCCAGTACTGCGCCACGAGCACGGAGCCTCCGGATGCCGCGCCAAATAAAAACAGGCTTAGGATCCAGAATACCTGACCGCCCAGCGAACAGCCGGAAAGCACCTTTTCTCCCACTGCGCCGAGCATCATGACGTCCGTTGCGGACACCCCGACATTGATCAGATTCTGAAGTGCCATCGGTAGAACCAGGATCAGCACTTTTTTGTAAAAATTATCTCTTTCCTTTTCCATCTTTACCCCTTTCTTCTTTTGTATCTCACCATAATATAAAAATCTGCCCTGTACGCATCCGTACAAGGCATGGCATATGTCTGCATCTATATAATCATCTTTATCGTTCCAGTTTTCTGCCAAGGATATAACCACCGCACCAGATCGCTCCCGCCGCGGTTGCCGCCATCACACATTTGATCGCTGCCTTTATCAGATATGAAACAGTCAGAGTTCCAGCGAGATAGGCTTCGTAAGTTCCAAAGATCGACTTTGCGAACATGATCCATCCGCCAACATAGATTGCAAATACCGAGCCAAGCAGTGTACACAGCGTAAACACGATCTTGTTATACATTCTCCATGTCTCTTCGTGCCGTTTTAACTGTTCTTTCTGCTGTCTGATCTTTTCCTTCTGCTTTTCAATGATCGACTCGCTTCCTGTCATTGTATTTTCCTGCAGCTCTTCTCTCATTATCTTCGCGCTCCAGACGGTTTTCGTGCTTTATTTTCGAGTGACAAAGCACATTATAATAAAAACTTTTTCCAATGTCAATTCCTATCTATACCGCAAACTGACTGTTATAAAGCTTCGCGTAAAATCCGCCTTTTTCAAGCAGTTCTTTGTGATTTCCCTGCTCAATGATATTTCCGTCACGCATGACCAAAATGACATCCGCTTCCCGGATCGTGGAAAGCCGGTGCGCAACGATAAAACTCGTGCGTCCCTTCATCATCATCGCAAACGCATTCTGGATCTTTAACTCCGTACGCGTATCGATGGATGATGTCGCCTCGTCCAAGATCAGCATCGGCGGCAGGCAGAGCATTACACGCGTGATACACAAAAGCTGCTTCTGCCCCTGGGAAAGATTTCCACCGTCCTCGGTGATAAAAGTGTCATAGCCGTTCGGCAGACGCTTGATAAAGTTGTGCGCATGGGACGCTTTCGCCGCAGCGATCACTTCCTCGTCCGTTGCGTCCGGTTTTCCCATCACGATATTTTCGCGGATCGTACCCGTCTTTAACCAGGTCTCCTGCAGCACCATTCCATAACCGGCGCGCAGGCTCTCTCTCGTCACATCCCGGATATCTTCTCCCATGACACGGATCGCGCCGTCATTGACATCATAGAAGCGCATCAGCAGATTGATGATGGTCGTCTTGCCACAGCCGGTCGGTCCGACGATCGCGACACGCTGTCCCGGCTTTACGGAAAGATTAAAATCCTCGATCAGCTTTTTGTCCGGGTCATACGAAAAATAGACATGGGACAGCTCCACCGTTCCGTCTACATCCTTTAAGGAAACCGCATGTTCCGCTTCCGGTATCTGCGGCTCCTCCTCGATCAGCTCAAAGATACGTCCGGCGCAGGCGATCGCGTTCTGCAATTCCGTTACGACACCGGAAATTTCATTGAACGGCTTGGTGTACTGATTGGCGTAGCTTAAGAAACAGGAGAGCTGGCCGACGCTCAGTCTTCCGTTGATCGCGGAGATCGCGCCCGTGATTCCGACCCCGGTGTATACCAGGCTGTTGATAAAACGTGTCGACGGATTCGTAATCGAGGAAAAGAAGATCGCGCGGAGAGAATACTTCTGCAGTCTTCCGTTGATCTCATCAAACTGCTCTAAAGTCTCATCCTCCTGCCCGAATGCCTGCACGACCTTCTGGTTTCCGATCATCTCATCAATGAGCGCCGTCTGTTCCCCTCTGGTCACCGACTGAAGCTGGAACATGGAATAGGTTCTTTTCGCGATAAATCCCGCCACAAGGAAGGACACCGGTGTGATCAGCACTACCACAAGCGTGATCTTTACGTTGACGCTCAACATGAAGATCAGGGTTCCGAGGATCGTGATCACACCTGTAAAAAGCTGTGTAAATCCCATCAGAAGTCCGTCCGCGAACTGATCCACATCAGCGATAACACGGCTCACCACCTCGCCATAGGAATGAGCATCAATATATTTTAGCGGCAGGATCTCGATCTTATCAAACGCGTCCTTCCGCACATCCCGCACGATATTGTAGGTCATCTTATTGTTCAGGTCATTCATGACCCACTGCGCGACCGCCGTAACCGCGATCACTACAATCATCCGCTCCAAGATCGGCATCAGTCCCGCAAAATCTACCCTGCCTTTCGCGATGATATGATCCACCGCGTCTCCGGTCAGGATCGGAATATAAAGTGTGGATATCACGGTCACTGCTGCGAGAAGGATGGAGCAGATCAGATAGATCCGATACTTTTTCAGATACTTCATGACTTTTTTTAAGGTTGCCCACTGGCTGTCATCCATTTTTCTAAGCATCACGTTTCTCCTCCTTTTCAAACTGGGAATAATAGATCTCCTGATAAACTTCACAGTTTTTCAGCAGTTCCTCATGCGTACCGATACCGGCGATCGCACCGTCATCCAAAACAACGATCTCATCCGCGTAAAGGATCGAGGACGCGCGCTGCGTCACGATAAATACCGTCGGTCTTTCTTTCATCTCACGGATGGCTTTGCGGAGCGCCGCGTCTGTCGCAAAGTCAAGTGCGGACGCGCTGTCATCTAAAATCAGGATTTCCGGCTTTTTCATCAGCGCTCTTGCGATCGTAAGACGCTGTTTCTGTCCACCGGAAAGATTTCTTCCGCCCTGTTCGATCTCCGCATCCAGTCCGCCATCTTTTTTCTCTACAAATTCTTTGGACTGGGAAATGGTGAGTGCTTCCCACATCTCCGCCTCGGTCGCGTCCCGTTTGCCCCATCTTAAATTCTCACGGATCGTTCCCTTAAACAGCACCGCTTTTTGCATAACGATACCGACTTTGTCGCGAATTTCTTCTTTTGTATATGTTTTTACATCCTTTCCATCAACAAGTACACTTCCTCTGGTCGCATCATAGAAACGCGGGATCAGATGTACCAGACTGGTCTTTCCGGATCCGGTTCCGCCAATGACTCCGATCGTCTGTCCTTTTTTCACGGAAAAATCGATGTCGCATAGGGATTCCGCACCGGCTCCCGCATAGCTTAATCCGACATTTTTAAATTCCACTGCAAGCTCGCCTTCCATGCTTCCTGCCGCATGTTCCGGGAACTCCATCGTAGACTCCATATCCAGCACGCCGGCGATACGGTTCATGCAGGCTCCCGCCTTTGTCAGTGTCACGATCAGATTCGCGAGTTTGATGAGTTCGACTAAGATCTGTGACATATAATTGACGAGCGCAACGACTTCACCCTGTGTGATCACGCCGGTATCCACCCGGACCGCCCCGGTGTAGATCAGAACTACCGTCGCCACATTGATGATAATGTAGGTCACCGGGTTCATCAGTGCGGAAATCTTCCCGACAAACAGCTGTGCCGCCGTAAGTCCCTCGTTCCGCTCCCTGAAATTTTCGATTTCAGAATGTTCTTTATTAAACGCGCGGATCACACGCGCTCCGGTCAGATTTTCTCTCGTGATCCCGAGCACCGCATCCAGTTTTTCCTGGACTCTCTTATAAAGCGGCATGGATATCGCCATAATGCCGAATACCACGACCGCCAGCACCGGGATCGTCACCACGAAGATCATCGCCGCTTTCCAGTCGATCGTAAACGCCATGACCATTGCGCCAAAGACGATAAACGGGGAGCGGAGGAACAGACGCAAAAACATATTGACGCCGTTCTGTGCCTGATTGACATCACTGGTCATACGGGTGATGAGCGTTGAGGTTCCCACCGTATCCATCTCCGTAAAGGAAAGGCTCTGGATGTGGGAAAACAGCGCGTGACGCAGTCCGGTGGAAAATCCGACCGCCGCCTTCGCCGCGAAATACTGCGCCGTGATCGAGCAGACCAGACCGATGATCCCGAGCGTGATCAAAATCAGGCACATCCGGATGACGTATCCCTTGTCACCGTTTCCGATACCGGTGTCGATCACTGCCGCCATGACGAGCGGCACAAAAAGTTCAAACGTCGCTTCAAGCATTTTAAAAAGCGGCGCGCAGATACATTCTTTTTTGTATCCTTTTAAATAGGCTAATACTTTTTTCACAATAACCTCCTGCTTTTTTATTCTTCCATATTTGAAAACAATTTAGTCTCTTGTCGCTGCTGCTATTATAGCATATAATAATCCATATCAATAATATTTCATTTGTATATATATTATAGTTTTTATATATAGGTTGGTGATCGCATGGATTTGAAACAATTACAGTATTTTGCCACAGTCGCAAAAGAGGGAAATATCTCCAAAGCCGCAAAGGCGCTGCATATCTCACAGCCGCCGCTCAGTATCCAGTTAAAGCATTTAGAGGAAGAGCTTGGCTGCGTGCTGTTCGAGCGTGGTGCGAGGGAGGTTGAACTGACGGAGGCCGGGCTGCTTTTATACAACCGCGCGCTCTCCCTGCTTGAACTCTCCGCGATCACCGTGCAGGAGATCTCCGATCTGAAGAATCAGACCGCCGGTACGCTGCGGCTCGGCGCGGTATCCTCGGTCGGCAGCACTCTGTTAAATGCGTGGATCGTCGATCTGAACAAAGAATACCCGGATATCCACTATGAGATCTTTGAAGGGAACACTTATGAACAGATCGAGCAGTTAAAAAACCACACGATTGAACTCGCGATCGTGCGCTCCCCGTTTTCCACGAACGATATGCACGTCATCCCGCTGCGCACAGAACCCATGATGGCAGTTGGAAATGAACGCTTTTTTTCATCTTCTTCGGACGAGATCCCGCTGTCCGCGCTTGCAGACAAGCCTCTCATCCTGTACCGCCGCTGGGAGGATATGATCCTCTCTGCGTTTTCCAAGCAGCAGCTCTCCTGTCAGATCTTCTGCAAAAACGAGGACGCAAGGACGACGCTGCACTGGGCGGACGCCGGGCTTGGGATCGGCATTGTCCCGAGATCCGCCGTCTCCCTGATCCGAAAACCGGACACTGTCTGCAAAAAAATAGCAGATGCGGAACTTGCATCCCGCATCTGCCTTGTATACCACGAAAATCATTATCTCTCCGCGCTTGCGAAGCTCTTTTTAAATTACCTCACCACGCATCACTGCGAAAACTGATCCTGCTTTTTTACTTACGCCCGCTTCACACCGCAGATCTCATCGATCTTTTGCAGTTCTTCGTTCGTAAAGCCCGGCGCGCCGATGATCTTTAAGTTGTCCAGAATCTGCGCCGGTCTGGATGCTCCGATCAGCACTGAAGTCACCTCGCCGTCTTTTAAGATCCAGCTCAATGCCATCTGCGCCAGACTCTGTCCACGCGCAAGCGCCATGTCATTCAACGCCCGAATCTGCGCAAGCCGCTCCTCGGTCAGATCCGTCGCATGCAAAAATCTTCCATCCCTGCGGATACGGCTGTCCTCCGGGATCCCGTGCAGATATTTATCGGTCAGCATGCCCTGCGCAAGCGGAGAAAACGAGATGATCCCTTTTCCTTCCCGCACAGCCGCGCGCTTTAGCCCGTTCTCCTCGATCGTATGGTTAAAGATGTTGTAGCTGTTCTGATTGATCACAAACGGACACTTCAGATCTTTTAAGATCGCGCATGCCCGTGTCATCGTCTCTCCATCATAATTGGAAAGCCCGACATAGAGTGCTTTTCCGCTCCGCACGATCTGGTCGAGCGCGAGCATCGTTTCTTCGAGCGGCGTATCCGGATCCATTCTGTGATGATAGAAAATGTCCACGTACTCGAGCCCCATCCGCTTCAGGCTCTGATCCAGACTCGCGATCAGATATTTTCTGCTGCCGTGATCCCCATACGGTCCCGGCCACATATCAAATCCCGCTTTGGTACTGATGATGAGTTCATCCCGGTAAGCCGAAAATTCTTCCTTTAAAATCCTTCCAAGATTTGTCTCCGCGCTTCCGTATTCCGGTCCGTAATTGTTCGCAAGGTCAAAATGCGTGATCCCGTTGTCAAATGCTGTAAAGCACATCTGCTTCATGTTGTCGTAATTGTCCCTTGTCCCGAAATTGTGCCAGAACCCGAGCGAAAGCACCGGAAGTAAAAGCCCGCTTTTTCCGGTGCGGTGATACTGCATCGTATCATATCTTGTTTCTGCTGCTGTGTATCCCATGTAAAATCCTCCTAATATATCATGTATGTTTGTTCCATTATTTCCTGATAAACTGCCTCAGGATATGATGCGCAACATCTCATCAAACCGGTTCTCCATCCGGTGATGCTCTGACGCCGCCGCATAACCGCAGTCCGCAATCTGCTGCATCGCCGCCTCATCCCCGATCAGTTCCTTTACCCGCTCCGGCAGCTTCATCAACTGATCCAGCTCAAAGAATACCAGTTCTCTGCCATCCGTAAATTCCTCTTTCATGTAGCCGGACGTGTCCGTCACAACCACCGCCCGCGCGAGCATCCCATTAAATACCCGGTCATGGGAGCCATCCTTAAACCAGGTCATGGTGTTTAATACGATCTTCGCGTCCGTCATGAGTTTTGGGATCTCCTGCGCCGGAACCACCCCCCGGTAATCCAGATTGGGATGATCGATCCAGTCGCATACATCCCATCCCGCGCCGTAGAGTGTCACCTTTACGCCGTTTTCCACCAGAAGTTTCACTGTCATTTCCCGGAAAAAGGACGTAATATAGGAATCTAAAAAACGCAGTTTCCTTATGACTTCGCGTAAGGTCTCATCCGGGTAATGTATACCGATCCTATTTAGATATTCCTCGATCGCGGCTTCCGTCGTCTTCTTTGGATGGTGCAAAAGATCGTCAAGCACCTCTCTGGTCAGCCGGTCTGCGTCAAAATCGGCAAATTCGTTCAGATCCGGCACCATATGACCGACCACCCCACGGGAAAGCCCTCCTGCATAGAGCACTTCTATGCCACGCTCCCGGATCGGCTTTTTCTCTCCGGGCAGCTCGATCCCCGCATGCGGCAGGAAATCCGCGCACGCGATCTCCGGGAAAAACCGCCGGATATAGTTCACATGATTGCGATCCGGGCAAAGCAATGCCGTCTGTTTTGCCGCATACCGGAAAATGCCGGAAAAATGAAACGGATGGTCCATCATAACATCAATATAGGGTACCGCAAAAGCATCCCAGATGTTTCCGATTCCATCCATTTCATAACGCAATCCCATATTTCCGAATCCGACCGCCGCCGTGACAGGCTCTTTCAAAAAGCGAAGCAGGTCCTCGCGCTCTTCTTTCTCCTGTTCCTCGCTGATATGCATGCAGGAAGCATCTTCTCCCTGCGTCGTATGCAAAACAAACGAGTCGTAGCCACGCTCCCTGCAGATCCTTAACATCTCATCCGTATACAGGTCAAGCGTGGAATAAAGTCCCTTAAAAAAGATGAAACGGGGCATAGATCAGTCACCTCTCCTTTAGATCTGTCTGCCGCCTACGCCGGCGTTTTCTCCTCTTTTAACAGTTCCTTGATGTTATTCTGTTCATCGGTCTCAAGCAGCTCGTCCACATTCAAAAGCACGATCAGCTTTTTGTCATAATCCGCCACATTGGTCATGAATTTCTCACTGTTGCTGATCATCTGAGGCATCGGCTGTACATGGTCATTTCCCACTTCGAGGATCTCATCAACTTTGGTAACCTCGAAACCGATCACCATGCCGTTCACATCCACGACAACGATGTTCTGGATATTCTCTCTCCGATAACCAAATTTCTCTGCAAGACTGTAGATTGGTATGATATTTCCGTGCAGATTCATAATCCCCTTTACACATGGCAACGTCTTCGGAATTCCTACTACCTGTACCCGTTCCTCTATGGACTGAACATGCTCGATCGGAATCCCGTATTTTACCTCACCGAGCGTAAATGTTAATAACTGCATAGCAGTCCCTCCTTGTTCCTGTATTTCTGTTTCATTTCTATCTTTCTTTCCTACATAGTATCACGTTTTTGCGGTGTTTTCTATAATGTTTTGCAATTTCGTAAAATAAAAAGTGCATGACTCTTTGTACCAAAAAGCCATGCACCTAAATATATGATATCTTTTATTCTTTTACTCCACCAAGAGTCACGCCTGCGATGATATATTTTGAAAGAAGAAGATACATAATAATGATCGGCACGATCGCTACCATGATCATCATATACACCTTTCCCATATCAAAATTCATATAATCCGCACCACGGAGTGTCGCGATCAGGATTGGAACTGTCATCTTGTCTTTGGACTGGATAATGAGCGCCGGAACGAAGTAATTGTTCCAGGAACCAACAAATGTAAAGATTGCCTGAACCGCAACTGCCGGTTTCATGATCGGCATTACGATCTTATTAAACGTCCGGAATTCCCCGGAACCATCTATTCGTGCCGCCTCAACCAGGGACAGTGGCAATGAGGACTGCAGATAACTATACATAAAGTAGAAAACTGCCGGTGAAGCGATCGATGGGATGATAAGCGGCCACAATGTATCGTACAGTCCCATCTTTGTCACTAAACGAAGGAATCCCATTGCCGTAACCTGTGTCGGCATAACCAGGATAGCCATAATAAATGTAAATGCCGCTTTTCTTGCCTTAAACTGGTATGCATACAGACCATATGCCGTTAATGATGAGAAGTAAGTACAAAGCGCTGCAGAGCAGATTGATACCAGCAAACTGTTGAAAATTCCGCGAAACATTGGGAAGCTTCCATCATTTGCCACATTCTTTAAATTTTCAAGAAAATGTGTACCCGGAAGAGCGGAAAATCCTTTCTGCAGCTCTGCATGCGACCGTGTCGCGTTTATGATCAGTACATAAAAGAAAAACAGACAGAGGAACGTCAGAATGATAAGTACTGCATACGCAATAGCTGTACGCACAATTTTTCCATATTTTTTCATTATCTTTTCCCCTTTCTTCTTTCTTCCCTTGCTCTTTTTTTGGCTGCTGCCTTCGATCCATCCGGATCATTATCATTCGTCATTCTGTACACAATAAAGCACAGAATACCACTTATGATAAACAGATAAACAGACAACGCACCCGCCATTCCGTAATTCTTACTCTTCAAATGGCTGTTCAAAAACATGATCAGTGTCATGGAAGTACGATCCGGATTTCCCTGACCATTGGTCAGTATCTGCGGCACATCAAACATCTGCAGTCCGCCGATGATCGATGTGATCAGTGTATAGGCAAGAATTGGACGGATCATCGGTAATGTAATGTAAAAGAATCTCTGTATGCTGTTACATCCATCGAGGTCAGATGCTTCAAAAACATCCATACTGATTCCCATGATCGCCGCCATCAGCATGATGGTTGTATTGCCAAACCACATCAGGAAGTTCATTAACCCGATCAGGGATCTGGTGCCCAATACGGAGCCCATAAAATCAATCGGACTTTTTGTAATTCCAATCGACATCAGAATCGAATTGATTGGGCCGTTTGTTGAAAACAGTGTAAAAAATAACAGCGCAAATGCGGACGCCATGATCAGGTTTGGGAGGTAAATAACCACCTTAAAAAACTGTTTTCCACGGATCTTCAAACGAACATCCGTAAACCAGGCTGCCAGGATCAGTGCTATCACAATCTGCGGAATAAATCCAATCAGCCACAGAATCAATGTATTCTCCCCGTATTTCACCATATCAGAATGAAGCAGACTGATATAATTTTCAAGTCCGATAAAATTAGGTCCTATTTCCTTGATTCCTGACCGGTAATATTCAAAAAAGCTGTATCGAACCGTATCGATCATTGGAATCAGTGAAAATATAAAATATGTTATAAAAAAAGGAAGAATAAACAGATATCCCCATTTGGCATAACTAAGACTTTTCCGCCTTTTTTTCATGATATATCACCCTTTCCATTTCACATTTCGCAGCGGCGGAGCTTTATTTCTCCGCCCGCTGCCTGCATTTTACTTATTTTTTATTCCGGCCATTCAACCTGTGTAATATCCGGATAACGTTCTTTGATCGCAGTTTCAAAGTTTGCTTTTGCCTTGTCAAAATCGACTTCTCCCTGGAAGTAATCGCTAAAGGAGTTCTGGATCAGTTCCACACATCCCTGATCGTAAGCGGAAAGCGGAGCAATCTTGATATTTTCTGCAACCGGTGCGAAATACTGGAACGCATTCTGTCCACCAAGGAATTCTGATGAGAAGTTTGCGTCGTCCGTAGCTGCTTCCTGCATACCGCTCTTCGTATTGGTAAAATCAGAGTAGTCCTTTGAAATCTTTAACAGATTATCTTTGTCTGCAGTCATCGCAAGGATAATATCCTTTGCGTGTTCCGGATTATCGGTTCCAGTTGCCGCATGGATATAAGAACCACCCCAGTTATATTCCTGTGGCGGATTGGTAACTGCCCATGCTCCTGCATCGCCATCCCAGTTCGGATTTAACACGAAATCAATTCCCCATGCCGGTAAAAGGAACGCAAATACGTTTGACTGTGAACTCATCGCCTTGTTCCAGTCATCATTCCACTGTCCTTTTACGGTCGGATTCAGATAACCGGCATCTAACCATTCTTTGGAATTATCAATCCAGTTCATGATCTGAGGATCAACCTTTACGGTTGTATCTCCCGGCTGAACCCAGGATTCAGAAATGCTGTTTCCGTAAAGGCGGAAAGTATCCGCATAGGAAGCAAATGTATAATAACCTTTTGCCTTTAATTCTTCTGCTGTTGCCTTTAATGTATCCCAG
The DNA here is from genome assembly GCA_902363825.1 of Lachnospiraceae bacterium. GTDB lineage: Bacteria > Bacillota > Clostridia > Lachnospirales > Lachnospiraceae > Roseburia_D > Roseburia_D yibonii. The sequence continues at coordinate 43,220 of CABJBK010000009.1, read as the reverse complement.
TCTTTTACCTTTTCACCTACTGCTGCCGGATCATCGGTTCCAAATACATCCTGTGCAATATCACGGCGATATACCAAAAGTCCCGGGCAGCACTGCCAGGTAGATCCTCTCTGTACACCATCAGAATCCGATGCTGTCGTTCTGGTAAAATCATACTGGTCAGCCAGATCTTTATCTGGATCGATTCCAAGATCTTTAAGCGGCATTGCTACATCCGCATCCTTATCTGTATACTTGAATACATAGTCCGTCTCAGAAAGGAAAATATCTATCTTGTCATCCGCAGAAGCGTCTGCCTGTTTTAACAATGCCTCATCCAGCTTCTGTTGGTATACACCATCCTGATTTGGATTGATGATCCAGTGGATTTCTGTTCCGTCCTTTAATGTTGTTACGGTTCCATCTTTCGATGTTTCTTCCACTTCCGGATAAACGGCTTCCAGACGTTCACGAAATTCATCGTTCCAGGAATAGATATTGATAACCTTCCCTTCATCTCCGCCTGAAGCGGATGCTGTTTCTGTTCCCCCTGCACTGCTGTTGCCTGAGCTTGCGGTACTGCCACATCCAGCCAGTGTTCCTGCTGCCATCGTTAATGCTAACAGGCCTGTAATTACCTTCTTTTTCATGAAACAATTTCCTCCTTTTTTCAGATGCTTGTTGCATCTTGTCTTTGTTTAATGAAAATATAACACCTTCCGGGAAAACGATATATTATAATTCCAGACAAAATATCAAATTCATGTTCTTGATTTCATTTGCCAGGCGAAAACTTTTGTGCCATAATAGTGAATATTAAAAGATTTACGGAGATATCAGATATGTCACTTTCCAAAGAATGGTATAACGCTGAATTGAAAAACAGTGAATCCGAAACCAAACACCGCTCCCCCAATGTAGAGTATTCCTTTTACAATGCCGTCAAAACAGGCGATATGGATGCTGTTATAAAAAACTGTAATGAAGATGCCTTTCTCCATATGGAGGGCACCGGTGTTCTTTCCAGAAATTCGCTCACAAACCTGAAATATCATTTTGTTGTCACTGCTGCCCTGCTCACAAGATACTGCATCGACGGCGGACTCGAACCGGAACAGGCCTACCGTTTAAGCGATTTTTATATTTTAAAAATGGACGCCTGCACTTCAGTCCGTCAGGTTGCGGATCTGCACCACATTATGGCCAAAGATTTTACTGGAAAAATGATCCTGCAAAAAAAAAGTTCGATCCTTTCCAAACCAGTCATGCAGTGTGTTGATTATATTTACAGCCACATCAAAGAACGCATCACCATTGAATCGCTTGCGTCCTACACCGGGCTTTCCTCCAGCTACCTCTCCCGTGTCTTCAAGAAGAATCTCGGCGTATCGATCAGCGATTATATCCGTGAGAAAAAAATTGAGAAGGCAACGCATCTTTTGCGCTACTCGGACAAATCCGTGATTGAGATCGCAAATTATCTGGCGTTTTCCTCACAAAGTCATTTCATCCAGACTTTTGAAAGTTTTACCGGTCTCACGCCCAAAAAGTATCGCGACAAATATTATAAGGCCATGTGGTAATTTCTTATCACATGACCTTTTTCTTAACATTTCTCTAACAGCACCACGATCTGATGGATTTCGTCCTGCTTTAATGCGTTTATCTGCTTCTTTGCTAAAGATGCTTTTGTTTCATCCAACAGCGCAAGCCTGTTATCGTCGCACACTGCTTTTTTGATCCGGTACGCTCCGGGTTCTGCCCTGTCCGGATTTTTGATCTGTATCTTGAATTTTCTTTTTCCAAATTCCAGATAAACGGATGCATTTCCTTTATCATCAAACTGTTCCGGCATAAGTGATGGATGAATGGTAAGATCACCCAGTTCACCTTTTACGCCAAACATTTCCGTGATCACCGTAAGCATATACCAGCTCGCCGCACCGGTAAGATATGCATACAGCCCCCTGCCCTGATTATCAAAATACTCGGGAATGCCCGGATACATTTTACTGTTTTCAAAGTTCTGTGCTGCTTCTAACAGTGTATTTAATGCTTTATATCCCTCTTTTGCAAATCCTCTCTGATATAAGGCATTCGCATACATGACCGTCATATGTGAGAATACCGCTCCATTTTCCTTTTCTCCATACGCAAAACCGAACATTCTTCCAAGGTCAAATTTTTCTTCCTTAAAATCCGTGTTCAGCCGGTATCCACCCGCTGATTTCTCATACAGATAATGATCTGCGCTTCTGCATATCTCTTTTATCTGTTTTGCATCCGCGGTTCCGCTCATGATCGCGAACACCTGTCCCGTCAGCATCATGCGGATCTGATCCTTCTGATATCTTTCCACTGCGTTTCCATGGTTATCGTAATATCCGTTGAACCAGCCCTCGCCTTCTTCACCTTTGATCCACTCATCCGTCCTGATATGTTCCATCAGCCATTGTGCTTTTTCTTCCAGATTTCTGCTGATTTCTTCTATTTTTACTAAAATTGTCTTTCCACTAATATTATGAATACACTGATCACCATATTGTTTCAACAGATTTTGTTTTTTTCCCGGATCCTCAAACAGTGTGTTTCCTCCCGTCAGCAGGATCTGCATTTCTTCTGCAAGCTCCACCTTATTGTATCCGCATTTCTGCTCGAGATTTCTTAAATATTTTGCAATATCCTTCAGATTCCCGGCATATGCGCAGGTAAAGGCCACGCTCTCTCCGCGCTCCCACGCCATATCCAATGCATCGTTCCAGTCCGCTCCATGCAGGCGCATCTCATTGTGCTCTCCCACATCAAAAAATGCACATAAATTCTGCAGCAGAATATGTTCAAGCACGCTTCCAAAATAGATCTGACCGCTTTTTGTCCGCTGCTTATCGCCTTCTTCCGCTCTCCACTGCGTATCATGCGCTTCTCCGCGTTTTGCCTGAAGATCCTTAAAATATGGAACTTTTTCCAGCAAAACTTCGAGATCTCCGGTCTGATCCATATAAAACTTTGTTGTAACAAACGGCCAGAACGCATGATCCATCCAGACTCTTGTGATGTTATTTCTGTCCGCAACGAATTCACCCGGTCTGTTTCCTATGATCGTTGCATTGGTACCGTCCATACGCACACCGCCGTAATTAGAAAGGATCATCTGCCTCACCAGTGACGGCTCCATGATCAGCAGTGCCAGACAGTCCTGCCACAAATCTCTCCATCCACGTCCGCCCTTGCCATAATCATGATACGGAAGGAACGAACAGCCATAAATCCTTCGTAAAATTGGCTGAAAACAGATCCATTTCAGATAGTGATCTTCTCTCTTATTTCCGGTTTCAAAGGAGACATTCACCTGCTTTCTCCAATATGTTTTCACTTCATCCAACGCCTGCATTCCTTTAGCCAGAGTCCGATACCTGGAGGCTGTTTTTTCAATCTGCTCTTTGGTCTGTGCAATTCCCGCCAGAACAATATAACTTCTGGATTCGCCCTTTTCTAAAACCGCTTTTGCAAAGCGGATTCCACCAACTGCCTCTTTTCCCTGGATCTTAACACCTGCCGGCTTTCCCGCCTTTTCTTTGCGCACTGCTTCCGGGATCAGAAAAGAACCACCTTCTCCGATGAATTCCTCTACCGTAGGATAAAAGGACTCCGGTGCCTCACCATTTTCTGTCCAGCCATATACAAAATAGGATGTCTCATTTTTCTGATGTCCACGCTCGTCAAAAGACAACACGGGGGTCACTGTAATTCCATGGGTACTGGTATAAATTCTGTGTAAAAGCGAAGTTACATGCCTGTGATCCCTGATGTTATCCGCGCTCCTTCCATAGATTGGGATCGCCGCAATCGGTGTCACTTCCATTTTCTCATCCCTATTATTGGTAAGCGTGACAAGCGTAACCTCTGCCGCCCCATCCACCGGAACAAATGTGGTCATTTTGGCTTCTATTCCATATTTTTTGGACTTTCTCACTAAAGTCTGCCACATAAATCCTGCTTCAAGGATGCTTTCATCCTGCTCCCTGGTAAAACGACTGCTTTCCTGTTCTGCCGAGTTGCCGCATACCGACCAATAACCTTCCCCCTCGATCCGACACCAGAAATTTCTCGTATTCTTATTGTTGTGAAGATTCTCAGCACTGACCGGCTCTAACAGGAAATGGTTCTGATCCGTTTTACTGTCTCCTCCCCAGTTCGGGGTAATACTGGATTTGATCCCCTCTGTTCCCGCCATCGGAAGATACAGCCCACTGTAATTTTCCGGATCACGGATCACAAACGTTTCGCTTTCGTCTTTAAATTCTATCTGCCGCATACCACTTCTCCCTTCTTTTCCTATGACATAAACAATTCCACGGTAGTCTGTGCCGTCAGCTCCTGCTGCGGAATATAGTTTCCTTCCATCTTCTTTCCATTAACCAGAAGTTCTCTGCAGCCAGACTGTACATGGCCCGGATTTGATACTTTAATCTGCAGATGACATCCGCGAAAATCCTTTTCTATTTCAAATGATTCCCATGACTTCGGAACGGATGGTGAAACATGGATTCCATAAAAGTCCGGCCGCATGCCGAGTATACCTTCCACGCAGCCCACCATGACCGTTGACGCAGTTCCCGTCAGCCAGTGTACATGTGATTCTCCAAAATTCGGACTTGCTTTTCCTTCTGTAAACTGACCATAGCAGTACGGCTCTAACTTTCGGATCTCTGCACGGTCATTCTGTGCCGCCGGCGCATTCTCCATAAAATAGGTGAATGCCTTCTCCCCATTTCCTCTTAGTGCCTCCGCAAGAATCAGCCAGCCCTGTGACTGTGAAAAAATACCGGCATTTTCCTTACTTCCTGCGTTATAGATCACTGCAAGCGCACCGTCAAACGCATGCGCATGATAAGGCGGATCCATCAATATCGCACCGTATTCGGTATTCAGTCTTTCATATACCAGATCGAGGATCTGATTCGTCTGATCTTTGCTTGCAAGACCACTGATCACTGCCCAGCTCTGCGGATTAAGCCACATATTGGCTTCCGGATCACTGCGCCTTCCGATCATTTCTCCGGTCTCGGTATAGCCACGGATAAAACGGTCTTCATTCCAGCAATATTTCTGGATCAACGCCCCGAGTTCTTTCTGCTTTTCTTCCAGATAAGATTGATAAACGCTGTCCTCTTTATACTGCGCAAATTCCTTTAAAATCCGCATCGCATAGTAAAACTGCATTGCGACAAATGCTGATTCCCCATCTTTCCCAAGCCGCAGACAGTCATTCCAGTCTGCATACAATCCAGCCGGCATACCATGTTTTCCAAGATGATTCATGGAAAATGTGATCGCCTGTTTCAAATGTTCATATACCGTCGCTGTTCCCTTATTCGCATATGGAATTACTTCGTCTATGAATTTCAGATCTCCGGTTTCCGCAATATACTTATACACTGTCGGGAACAGCCACAATGCGTCATCTGCCCGATATTCCGGATGACCTGTTTCCTGCACATAAGACACATCATCCGGTGTATCCTCATGACCTGGATTATGCGTAAATTTGACAAGTGGAAGTCCTCCTCCATTATCTACCTGCGCAGAAAGCATAAAGCGGATCTTTTCTTTTGCCATTTCCGGCGCAAGATGTATTACACCCTGGATATCCTGAACAGTATCCCGGTATCCATATCCGTTCCGCAGCCCGCAATAGGTAAAGGATGCCGCACGCGACCAGATAAATGTCATAAAACAGTTATACGCATTCCATGTATTGATCATGGTATCAAATTCCTGACTCGGTGTCTTAATCTGAAAATGGGAAAGTTTCTCATGCCAGTGGCAAATCAGTTCTTTTATTTCTTTTTCACATACTGCAGCCGGATCTTTATAGTCCGCTAAGATCTTTGCTGCCTCTGCATCCTCTTTCATTCCTGCTACAAATGCGATTTCTTTTGCTTCCCCCGGTTGTAATGTAAGCACTGTCGAAAGCGCTCCACATCCATTTCCATTGTAGTTTCCTTTATTTTCAAGCACTCCGCTTTCCACACCTGTCGGCCTGTCATATCCATGATATCTTCCAAGGAAGCCTTCTTTCTCGCCACTCCATGACTTCACTTCCGCTCCTGCCAGTCCGAAAAAGCGACTGGATACGATCTTATGATCGACTTCTTTTCCTTCTTCGATCTGATCCAGATTTGCGTGTATCAGCTGCTGCACTCTGTCGCCACGAAATACAGTACGCGTAATAAACTGTGAGTACTGCAGATTCACCTGATCCTGCTCGTAATTACTGTGATTGGTAAATTCCGCATACCCGGTGATCGTAAGCTCCCTCTCCCGGTCAGAGTCGTTCTTCACACTCAGATTCCATACTTCGTAGGATCTGCCAAGCGGCACATAATATCTCACTTCTGATGTTATTCCACTGTACTGTGCTTTCATTTTCGTATACGCAGTTCCATGACGGCATTCACATTTGTACTCTTTTAAGTCCTTTCCTACCGGCTGCCAGGATGCCGACCAGTAATCCGCATTTTCATTATCACGAAGATATATATATCTTCCCGGCTGATCAAACTGATTGAACACATACCGCAAGATTCTTCCGTTCGCGCCGGATTTCGCAAAACTGTATCCTCCTGCGTTATTCGATACAATAGCGCCATATTCCGGAGATCCCAGATAATTTACCCACGGTGCCGGTGTATCCGGTCTTGTGATCACATATTCCTTATTTTCTTCATCAAAATATCCATATCTCATTCTGCGTCTCTCCTCATTCTTGTTTTTCTCAATATAACGCCTTATGAAATCCGGATATACAAAATCATCCTCGAAAATATCAGATTCATGACCTATTTCAAATAAAGTGTGCGCTTACCGCACACTTTCGCGCGCGAGCGGTATGTTCAACATAAACTTCATCTCCGCGAGCTGCGCATCCCCGCGGAGCGTTTTTAAATCATAGGAAGGAATTTCCTATGATTTAAAAAAACTGCTGGCTGCACGATCATACTGTGCGCAGACAACAGTCTCTTTCTCTTTTTACTTAATTTATCCCATATTTCTCCTCAAACTCATCCACCGGCACCGGTCTGGAAAAATAGTACCCCTGGAACATCTTACATCCCATCCTGGTCAGCATGGAAAGCTGTTTTTCTGTCTCAACGCCTTCCGTGATCACTTCCATACCAAGTTTGTCCGCAAGCACGATGATGCTCTCCAGGATATCCTTTCCTTTCACCTCATTTTCAGAAGCCCGCAGAAATCCCATATCTATTTTCAGCACATCTGCGCTGATATCTTTTAACATATTTAAGGACGAATATCCGCTTCCGAAATCATCGATTTCAATCTTAAATCCAAAGTCCTGAAGCCGCTTTAAGATCTCCATGTTCTTCTTAAAATCGGACATGAGCGCCGTCTCTGTGATCTCAAGCTTTAACATCTCCGGGTCGATCTCATATTTTTGCACAAGACCGGTAAACGTCTCATAGACATCCACAAGGTAAAAATCTTTGGTCGAAATGTTGACCGAGATATGGTACGCCCCGGCATTATTTTTCTTCCACTCCGCCAGCTTCTCTGCCGCCTTCTCCCAGATATAGCGGTCAAGCTTGTAGATCAGTCCCGCTTTTTCAAGGATATCGATAAAAACTGCCGGTGATAAAAGTCCGCGTTCCGGATGCTCCCAGCGGACCAGTGCCTCCGCTCCGTAGGCTTTTCCCGCTTCATCCACCTGCGGCTGCAAAAACATCACAAACTCATTTTGTTCCAGTGCCCGCTCAAATTCCCCGATGATGCGCCGCTCCTCGATCGAGCGTTTCAAAAGCTCGTCATCATAGTAGGCAAGGCTGCTGTGATAATCGTTTTTTATCGTTTCACTGGCAAGATTTGCCTTGTCGCACATGATGCTGACCGGCTCTTTGGGATTTTGAATATTGTATACGCCGGCAAATACATGCAGCCGGAAGGAACTGTTGTTGACTTCTTCCTGTATTTTCTCCACGATCTCCAAAAGCATTTCTTCGCGGAATGCCTTCTGCTCCATGCAGACTGCGAACCGGTCTCCCTGAAGTCTCGCGCACAGTGCTCCTGCCCCCGTGTGCGTGCGCATCAGCTCCGCCTGTCTTAACAGGATATCATTTCCCTTCTCAATGCCAAAGAGTTCATTTACAAATTTAAAATCACGGATATTACTGCATATGATGCAATATTTTTTGTCCGGGTTCTGATGAAGCCGCTCACTGGTATCCAGATAAAACTGCTCACGGTTCAAAAGTCCGGTCAGTCTGTCATGGGACGCACGGTATTTTTCATGCTCGAGTGACTCGATCTCTTCCGTCCTGTCATTGAAAATGAAATAATCACACACAAAGTTGTTTTTATCGTCGTAAATACGCTTGTAAACAATTTCGTAATACTGTTCTTTGCCGTCTTTCTCAACCGGCATCTGAAACTGCATGGAATCGGTTCGTTTTTCGCCGGAATCCGAAAGCCAGTCCCGATACATTTTCTCCAGCACATCCGGTCTGCCGCTCACCTGATAAAGCTCCCGCACCAGATCGTTGCAGTATACGCAGGTTCCCCGGTTGTCAAAGCAGATGATGCCGCTGTTCATGTCACGGATGATCAAAGAAAGTGTACTCTCAATCAGCTCATTCGGCACATAGCTGAACGTAAAGTAATAGATGAGCATGGACATGACTCCAAACATGATCATCGACACATCATAGATCGACTGGGAATGGATCGAGAGCAGATCCAGTACAAATCCAACCACAAGCGCGGACAGAATGACTTCATACCGGAAGCGGTAAAATTTGGATGCTCTCGCAATCATAAACAGATACGCCAGGATCAGGATCGCGATCAGCACATAACTGTATATAAAATGCATCTGATAAAAGAAGCTGCCTTTCACAAACTCGACCGCGATCATATCCCCGGTCATCTCACCCACCGAAAACATATGATGCGTCCACGCGTTTACGATCAGCATGACCGTCTCAATCGCCGCGTAAGCCTCCATCAGGAGCTTAACGACCCGAACGCCGTGAAACAGTCCGGTATAATACTGCGTGTAATACATAAGCAAAATAAGGAGCCAGTCGAAACAGGCAAGCGTCAGTCCCTTGCAGAGTGTCGTCACAAAAACTCCCGGCACAAATGTATAGGCTGCAAATATGATCCCGCACAGGAATGCCACGCTCTCGTAACAGAATACGATCTTTGCCAGCTTTCCGTTTCTTTTTTCCGCCTTTAACGCACACACTCCGAGCGCAAGGATCTCTATGATAATAAGTACTCCGTATAGCGCTTTCATACATATTCCCCCATGTACTGTACTTTTACCATATCATACCACAGAATCCACCTGCTGGGATAGACTTTTTTCTGTCAATGGCAATATTATTTTTACCAAAAATCCCCATCCCCTATCACTTTTTATACAAAATTTTCCTCCATGCCTCTCAATGATCTCCTCAGCTATATAAAGGCCGAGTCCCATTCCTCCTGCCCTGCTGTTTCTTGCACTGTCTCCACGATAAAAAAGTTCTGTCATATAGGGAAGTTCTTCTTTGGATACACCCCTGCCATAATCCCGTATTCCAAACACTGCCAGCTCTCCTTCTTTTTTCACAGAGACCGTCAGCTTCTTTCCATCCATACCGTATTTTAAGGCGTTTTCAATCAGATTTCGAATCACTCTTCCGATTCTTTGTGCATCCCATTCGCCGCAGATCGCATACTCCGGTATTTTAAGTTCCAGTTCATAGCCATTTTTTTCAATTTGCGGATAATATTCGATCAGTATCTCCCTTACCAGCTCTGTCAAGTCGGTTTTTTCCCTGCACAGCCGCATCGTTCCCATTTCAAGTCTCGAATACTCCAGCAGTTCTGTAAGCAGTTTTTCCATATAAACCGATTTTCTGCGAATAATATCTGCATACTGTTTTTGCTCCTCTTTCGACTCATAGATCCCATCACAAAGCATTTCAGCATACCCCATAACCGAGGAGAGAGGAGTTCTTAGATCATGCGAAATTATCGACACCAATTCTCTTTTTTTCTGTTCCAGTTCTGCCTTTTCCTGATACTGTTTTTCTAATTTTTCCGCCATAGAATTGAATCCTTCTGCCATGACTGTCAACTCGTCATTTCCTTTTTCTTCCATGCGCACATCCATATGATCCATCGATAATTCCTGCATCACCTGATACATATTTGTGACACGCCGCACAAGCTTTCTTCCAAACAGCCATAAAAGTATCATCATGATAAAAACTGTGATTCCTACTCCGAATAAAGCAATTTTCCCGAGTACGCCTTTTCCTCGCAGCGGATTAAAAGCATAAGATATGGTTTCGTAATCATTGTAGTTTACATAACATACAATATCATACTCCTGACCGTTCACATTTCCGGAAAGGACACGAACTTTATATGTTCCTGCAATCTCCCCTCTTCCATTTGCCGCTTCTGAAAGTTCACGCCTCTCAAAGATCTGTGGCGTATCCGCCCCGGCACCACATACTTCCCCACATTTTACCGCAAAAAGCATCGGATGATTTTGTTTATCCAGTGCATTCACAAAATCTGTCAGATATGACTCATCTTCTGCCATACCGCCTGCTGCCTCCAGCTGGTCTCCCGCTGTTTCTAATGCATGTAACATATCCTCTGCGGTGATTCCGCCAAAATATCCAATGTGGATCACATAATAAAAAAACAGGCAGAACACACCAACTGATATGGAGGTCGACAGCAAAAACAGACCACCTATTTTATACTTCAGTTTCATCTGCTTCCTCCAAAACGATATCCAATTCCCCGAATCGTCTGTATCCATATTCTCTCATTCGGTTTGTCTTCCAGTTTTTCGCGCAGTTTACTGATGTAGACCATAACCGTATTATCGTCCTCGTAGCCATCCTCCCACACATGATGATAAATCTGTGCCTTGGTAAATACCTGTCCCGGATGTTCCATAAAAAATTTTAACAACCAGAATTCCTTGCCTGCAAGCACGACCTCTCTGCCATCTACTGTCACCTGGCAGCTCTCTGTATCCATGCGAAGTCCGTCTGCTTCCAGTATCCGTTCTGCCTTTTTTTCGATTTTCATTCCTTTTCTGAGCTGCACTTTTACTCTTGCCATCATCTCTCCCGGACTGAACGGCTTTGTCACATAATCATCCGCTCCCAGTCCAAGTCCAAGCACCTTGTCATATTCTTCCTGCCTTGCACTCAAAAGGATCACCGGAATTTCTCCCATTCTCTGGCGGATCTGTTTTAGAACTTCAAACCCGTCCATTCCTGCCATCATGATATCTAAGATCACCAGATCCACAGCATTTTCTTTTAAATACGCCAGCGCCTCAGTTCCGTTTTCACACTCAATTCCACAAATTCCCTCCCTTTTTAAATATTTTAATAGCATCTGTCGTATTTCGGTCTCATCATCTACCACCAGTACTTTTGGCATACTCTGCACATTTTCCTTTCTCTTTCACTTTCCTTTGGTTCATTCGGAATGCCAGCAGTAATATCATTACAAATCCCTCAACCAGTACAATAGCAAATGCTGGTGTAAAAAACGTAAACAGATAATTATCTGCCATTCCAAAACAGATCCGAAACGGCAGATCCGTATAAAACAAAAGATAGGCTGCCACGCAGTAAAATGCGGAAAGCAGTCCTCCCGTCACTTTTCCTGCTGCAGATTTTCTTTCCATCAGCCGCTTCTTTTTTATTCCATGGAATAATGTTATTCCAACACAAAAATCAAGGATTCCACCTACTATTATTGCATATAAAATCATTCTTTCAAGCTTTTTTAACAGCGGATCTGCCACCGGCTCTCCAAGCGTATGATCTGCCCATGCTTCCATAAGATCATAAGTAAAATAAAAGGCTTTATCCGAATTTGTAACGATTGTAATTCCAGAGCGGCTCTCCGGCTCCAGAACGAGCTGTGCATTCCATCCGGTCAACGTGCCATTATGCTCATAAACGGTACGCCCATCCTTCAATTTTCTCGGAATGATTCCAAGACCATATACTCCGGCCTCACTTTCCGTATTCTTCTGCGCCAAAAACATCTCGCCATTTCCACGCCGGGCATAATCCATCAGCGCAATATCGAATTTGGCCAGATCCGTTGCTGTCGTTATCACGCCTCCAGCTCCACTTAACACCACATCATTACAAGCGATCGGTTTTCCCTTACCTGCATACGGCACCGCCATTGCTCCTGTTTTTTCATAGCTGGTATGATCCATGCCAAGCGGTTTAAATATTTCTTTTTGCATATAATCCTCAAATTTTTCTCCTGTAACATCCTCTATCACAAGCTGACAGATTCCATATCCGGCAAATTCCGAATAGGCAAAAGAGCTCCCCGGTTTCGTTTTTATATGAACATCCGCCTGTGTTAATTTTTCTGCCGCCAGAAGTCCATGCTCATCTTCATTCACCGCATCCGCACATCCACTGAGTCCCGCCGTATGGGACATCAGCATACGGAGCGTTACCTGATCTCCGTCATAAGTTCCATCCGGTATTTTCCATTGTTTTAAATATTGATTTACCGGCACATCCAGATCAAGTTTTCCTTCGTCCACCAGCTGCATGACCGCATATGCAGTCATTGTTTTGGAAATGGATGCAATCCGAAAACGGGTATTTTCATCTGTTTTTATTTTCTTTTCCTTATCTGCATATCCATAATCTCTTACCTCTGTAATCTGTCCGTTTTCTATTAACACAACCTCCGCTCCGACCGGATCATATTTTTTCTCCATCCGATCGATATAATCCCCTGTTTTGTGTCTGATTCCACTCCACAAAACGGCACACGCCAGGGCACCTACCAAAACGATTCTTCCTGTCTTTTTCCATATTTTTTTCATTGTAATTTTCCTCCTTATGCCAGCCATTCTAGTCTGTCTTTTTAAAACCTGGCATAATGGAATCTTAAAGTTATCTTAAAGCATTGGATAACCGGCTCGACCGATACGGGATTGACTTTTTCCTCCCTGTGGAATAAGATGTTAGTACAAACTAACTGTTATTGTTCATGGAGGAAATATATGGAATTTCAGACTTTATTAGAAAGCAGAAGAAGTGTACGCGCCTTCGATGGCAGCAAGTCTGTCACCGAAGACCAGATCCGGCAGCTTGTAGATGCGGGCATTCAGGCTCCGTCCTGGAAAAATGCCCAGACCGCACGCTACTATTGTGTGTTGGACGAAGCCAAAAGAGCCGACTTTTTAAAGAACTGTCTCCCGGAATTCAACGCAAAAAGCGCAGACGGCCAGATGACATTTTAAAATTTTTCTAAAAGGTCACAGAAAAGGCACTGTCACACCATTTTTCGCCGCCAGCACGCAGATGATCCGTGATTTCCACTTTCCTCCGAATACGCTAAGACCGTACTCCAACGGGCAGCGGATATCTTCTTCCATTTTTTTCTGATACAACGCACTCACCTCTTTTTCTTTCATCATATACGAAAATCCTTCTTTTTTTTAGTAACTATGAAATTTATGAGTGGTTATTTTCCAAAACAGGCTACGCCATGCACGAATGAAAACAGGCGCTCCCTTTGCCGTAGCCGCGCCGTTAAACATTTTTTCCACCATTGCCTTAAAAGTGGCGACCACTTCTCCTTCTGTCACATAAGAAGCCGTTCCCTTAATCTGATAGCCTTCGAGGTTCTCTGCGCTGTATGCGGAGATTGCGATTTTTCCGCCATTTTCTCTTATATTTTTTAATGTTGTTTCAAGGAACACATCTCCGACCAGCAGCTTTCCGTCATCGGTCACATCCTTAAACGCCACTGGAACCACATTCGGTTCATTGTCTGCACAGGTTGCAAGATCCCACATACTCTCTTTTAATACCTTTTTTACATTCTCATTTAACATTTCAGATTCCCTCCTGATTCACTTTTGTTTTAAGATGAGCTCATTATAGGAAATCTGCTTGGCGCAAACAAGATATTAGCAAATTTGTGAGTCACTCATAAATTTCAGAGTAATCAGACCAGTCCCCCAAACATCCGAACCGCAGTCTCTATGATCTCATCCGGGAATTCATACTGCTCCGTGTGCAGCTGGACATGATCCTCTCCGTCTCCGATCCCGAAAAATGCTCCCTCTGTTTTCTGTAAATAATATCCAAAATCTTCCGACCAGCGCATCGGCTCTTTTAGCTCTGTAACAGGAAGCCCCTGCTTCGCCGCGCAGGCACGGAGTTTTTTTACGGAATCCATATGATTTTCTGTTGCAGGGAAACGCTCGATCTCATGGATCGCGAGCGTAAGATTTTCTTCCTTTGCCCGCTCTTTTGCAAGCTCTTTGATTGCGGCAACATATTCTTCAAATACACATTCGCGCTCGCCCCGGACGGTCAAGCGCAGCACCCCGTCCGATGCCGAAACTCCATAGCTATCACTGCCGATCTCCATTCCGATCAGGGTCATCCGCACAAATCCTCTGGTCTCATTTACCTGTTCCGTAAGTTTTTCCACCTCAAGCAAAAGCTTTGCAAGCGCAAATCCCGGATTTTTTCCTGCTTCCGGATAAGCCGCATGGCTCGGTGTCCCGGTCATACGAATCTCAATCCCGGTCGATGCGCATGCAAAGGTTCCCTCTTTGATCAGAATATGATTTTTCGGATAGCCCGGAATATTATGAAGTCCATAAATTTCGCCGATCTTCTTTTCCTCAAGCAATGGAAGACAGAGCTTTGCCCCCTGTCCGGTTTCTTCCGCGGGCTGAAAGATAAAATACACATCCCGGTTTAGCTCTGTTTTTCCTTTATCAAGGTAAAGTGCAAGCCCCGCAAGTATGCTGCTGTGTCCGTCATGTCCGCAGTAATGTCCCGGCTGTCCGCCTTTCGCGCACACCGCGTCCATATCCGCCCGGAAAGCAACCGGTGCCTTCCTGTCCCCGACATCCGCTTTCCGTACAGCATAAAACCATTTTCCACAGTCTACGATTGAAAGTGTTGTGTTCTCCTGTAAGAACTGCATCAGCGTCTGCTTCGTTTTTGTTTCCGCAAGGGATCTCTCCGGTATTTCATGCAGTTTTTTCCGTAATGCTATGATTTTATTCAGTAGATCTTTCTCCATGATGCACTCCCTATTCCGCCGCATGCGTCAGGCTTTTGGTGTAATAATATCTCTTTCCTGTAAGCGGATAGTTCTCCAGTGCAAACTGCTCTTGATATCCGTATTTTTTATAAAATTCCGGAGCCTGAAAACTGAACGTATCTAAAAACACATATTTGCAGTTTCTTTTTTCCGCCTCTTTTTCTGCTTCCCAAAGAAGCTTTTTCCCGGTTCCCTGACCGCGCAGATCTTCTTTCACCCAAAGATACTTGATCATAAGCCAGTTTCCATGCGTATAGCCAATGATCCCGGCAACGATCTTATTTTCTCCGTCTCTCTCATAAATACCCAAATCTCTTGGCTCTTTATCCTCAAGATGCGCCAGATTAAATGCCAGCAGTCCCTCAAATACCGCTTTTTCGTCCTCCGGCAGAATCCGGTCTGTCAGTTCCATACTCATGTTCTGCGTTCTCCTTTCGTATTTCGTGCCTTGCCATTATAACACAAAACGGAAACTGACAGATATGCGAATTTAAGAACGCAATGACAAGAAGCGTTTTCCCTTTACAGAGCTCACTGATCGCCTCCTGAATGTATTTCTCGTTGTCCGCGTCAACGCTTGCTGCCGGATTCTCCGTCGCGGTTAAAGATCTTTTCGACCTATTTGGTTTTTCTGTTTTCCTCTATCTTCCTTTTGTGCGCTTTCATTTTCTTCATCGCCCAGTCATAATGACTGCTGGTATTGCTGATAAAATAGCTGCCGATACAGCTGCCACCGACCCACGGATAAAATGTATTGGTAAATAATTCTTCCTCGGAAAATGTCTCAAGTGCTTCCATCACCTTTTTATGGGAATCCTTAAATCTGGCAAGCGCTTCCTCTTCCGTGATCTTCTGACATCTCCTGTAGAAGATCATATTCATGTCGCCATAGGTTTTCCAGTTATATCCCTCCATCAAAAAAGGCTTATTGCTTCCGTTCTCCCGGTTCCTGATCCACTCCAGAAGCAAAAGGTGCCATTCGTTTAAATGCATCAGCACATCCCTGAGATTTTTATCACGCCTCCAGTGCGCTTCCTTTTTCTTCTCATCCGTTGAAAAATCATACGCCGTCTCTTTTTCCGCGTCTGTCCGGTTTTCGATCATGGCAAGAAGCTTTTCATAACCCGTATTCGCTGCTGTAATCAAATCTTTTTTATTCTTCGGTCTTGGCATAATTCTCTCCTTATATCCAGTCTGTTTTTATGATACTTTTCACTTACCGAATGATCATACCGCTCTAAACACGACAGCTACATGTCATGTTTGTTGTGAAAAATCATCTATGCATCTTTTACTATTCTGCACAAATTCTATTCTATTTTCTGTTCTTCGCCATCCTGCTGCTGAAGATAAAACATTGCCTTTTGAGTTTCAATCTCTGCTTTCAGTTCTTCTTTTGTCGGCAGATACAATTTATATTTTGAAGCAAATAACTGTTCATTGCCATGCATAACAGAATAACGGGCAATATCATCATCTGTATCGGAGCAAAGTACAATACCGATTGTCGGATTATCGCCCTCACTGCGTTTTAATTCATCATACATCCGGATATACATATCCATCTGTCCTACATCTTGATGCGTTATCTTCTCTGTTTTCAGGTCAATAAGAACAAAGCACTTCAGTATGTAATTGTAAAACACAAGGTCAATATAATAGTCCTGCTTCTCCGTATGGATATGATGCTGCCTTGCAACAAAAGCATAGCCTTTTCCAAGCTCTTTTTTCTGTGTCCCCAGCATACGGTAATAATACTGAGAAGAAATGTTCCTCTGTAAAGTACGGACACTCCAAGCCTGTTCTGCGGCTTCTTTCTCATACCAGTCACGAGCTTTTTTTATCTTCTACCTGAAGCAATATTCGATAATGACTCCACGAAAGTATCGCTCCAGATTGTTGCCCCAGTGTGGCAACAATCTCCGGAAACATCTTGTAAAACTTCAGGCAACGATAAAGAGTACCTCTGTCATATCCTTTACCATAACGGTTTGTCAGTTCTTTTGACAATTTCTTGATAACCTGAAGTCCATATTCAGAACGTTCCTGTCCACCAAGTTCTTCTTCTGCAATTCGGTATCCTAAAAGCCAGTTCCTTTGAACAAGTGCAATATTAACAGCCTGATATGCAGCTTTTTGTGAGGACTCGATAATCCCACACATATCCTTTAAGATGTCATCGGTTTTAACAAAATTATCCATAAAGCTATTTTGTCCGATTTTTCCTAATTTATTCTCCATAGCTATCGCTCCATTGGATTTCATTTTCAAATAAAGTTTATTCCTTTTCCTGCATATCTTCATCGACTCTTTTTGTCATCTGTCTGTACTGTCTCTTTTATCATTTATCTACTGTACCTTCTGATGGTTGATATACGCATTGAACTCTTTAAAACTGATACCGGCCGGCACTTCATAAAACTGTGTGGTCGGACTTTTTTTCCCGCCGCGCAATTCGACATAATAATCTTCGATCGTCTTTAACGCTTCTTCCTCTGTCGCATATTCATAGATTCCCTTCTTTTCCGGATTCGGATGCTCCAGATGATAAATTTTTCCGTCTCTTTCAAACAGCACAAAGCAATGCATATGTTCGTCTTCTTCCAGATTTCCATAATCATCCGGTTCGTAAATTCTGCAACAGTACATCTTACTCTTTATCTGTATCTTATCCAGCAGAAAATGCATGACAGCGACCTGTTCTATGCAGGTTCCTATTTTTTGTTTCATGCTTTCTTCCACAGACATGGTCCGATACTTCTTTCGGAAATCCTTCATTTCTCTTATATGTCTGTTTCCCTCGGTATCCAGCCAGCCATACTCCACATTTTCTTCCATCCAGCTAAAAATATCTTCCGGACATGTTATCTCATCTATTTTTTCCATTATACATCTCTCCCCAAAATAATTTTTAAAAGTATTTTATCCAGCATGATCGTCCGGTTCCATGGATTTATGATCACGCCGCTTATCCCATTTTCTGAAACTGCTGCCGTAAAGAGCTCCTCCATGTCGCTTAAAAATGTTGACATCACGCTTCCGGAGCCTTTTACTTCTTCCTCAAAGCTGGTAAACGCCGTCCACCAGGTCTGTCCGTCCTCGGTCGTAACCGCCTGTACCAGGAACTGTCCGCCACCCGCCGGTGGTTCGACCGCCAAAATGAGCTGCCCTTTTTCGTTCATGCGTCTGCGGATCACCGTCAGGGTATGCGCTAACATCTCCTCGGACGGTTCTTTTTGTAATGCCGCAACCGCGTTTTCTATCTTCTCATTTCCCTGCAGTCCTTCATCTGTTTTTTTATTTTTTTCGTCACTCATCTGTCGTTCTCCTTCTGAAAGAAAAAAAGTGTCCAAAGCCTCACCTTTCACACATTCTGTGATGTGCCGTATCTGCGGCGGTGCTTTGAACACCCGATATCGCTGCTTTTGGGCAGAGATCTCATTTTTCGACTTTTTTATTTGTTTATCGTATCATACGAAAAAGAACGATGTCAATACTGCGCTCACATCCGCAGCCATTTCCCTCATTCCGCCAAACTCCACAAAAAGCTCCAGCAGTCCATGCATGACGACATTTTCCTCTTTCGCGCTTCTGTGTCCGTTCTTTTTTTCATATTCCTGATAGGCGGGTGTGTCGCCCCACTGCGCTTTCGCTCTTTCTTTATATTCCTCGATCTTTTTGGTATCAAATGCTGTAAAATCCATCTTGATTTCTCCTTTTTCCTTTACTTCACGGGCAAAAGAAATCAGCTGTTCCAGATGTTCCTTTTTTAACAGAAGCAGTTCGATCTGCTGATCCAATGCTTTTTCCCTGTCAAAACCGGGACTGGATAAAATCTTCGCGATTTCCTTTAAGGGGAATTCCAGCTCTTTTAACAGTAAAATATGCTGTATCGTTTCCAGGGCTGTATCGTCATACAGTCTGTAACCGGATGCTGTGTACCCCGAGGGTGCCAGCAATCCAATCTTGTCGTAATATTGCAGAGCGCGTATACTCACTCCGGTCAGTTTACTTACCTCATTTACTGTTCTCATCTCTGGTTTCCTCCTTCCGTGTAAGTACAGGATAGTCTATGACGTAACGTAGGAGTCAATAGATTTTTTCACATTTTTCTATTTTTCTTAATCTTCGATTTCTCCGTTCTTATGGCGCACAAAGAAATGCTTTGTCTCTTTTACGACCACACCGCTTAACGCAAACAGCGCGATCATGTTTGGCAGAGCCATCAGCCCGTTAAAGATATCCGCGATCGTCCATACCGCGCTTACGGTCATATACGGTCCGATAAATACGGCAAGGATATAGATCCAGCGGAATACTTTGACGCATCCCATCTTTCCGCCGCTCAAATACTCAAGACAGCGTTCACTGTAGTAATCCCATCCAAGGATCGTGGTAAACGCGAAAAATACCAGACACAACATCAGTACAAAGGAGGATACCTCCGCCGGAAACGGAAGCCCGTGCTGGAATGCGTAAGTTGTAACCTGCACGCCTTCCAGTCCTTCCACCTGCCACGCTCCGGTGAGCACAATGGAAAGTCCGGTCAGGGTACAGATCACGATCGTGTCAATAAATGTTCCGGTCATGCTGACCAGTCCCTGACGCACCGGTTCCTTGGTCTGAGCTGCTGCCGCTGCGATCGGGGCACTTCCGAGTCCCGCCTCATTGGAAAAGATACCTCGCGCAACACCTTTTTGCATTGCTACAATCATACTTCCGACCGCACCACCGGTCACTGCCTTCGGTGAAAATGCTGCCTTTACGATCACTGCAAACGCCGCCGGCACCTCCGTGATATTGCAGATCACAAGTACCAGTACGAATACAACATAGATCACCGCCATAAACGGCACAACGATCTGACTTACACTTGCGATACGCTTTACGCCGCCGATCAGCACCGCTGCCACGCAGAAGGAAAGCACCAGTGACGCGATGACCACCGACCAGGAATAGGATCCGAGAAATGGCAGGATCTTCACGCTGTGCGCATTGTTTGGATCAAAGAAATTATTGACCGCGCTCGAAATTCCGTTTACCTGGCTGAACGTTCCGATTCCGAAAAGTCCTACACATACGCCAAAAAACGCAAATATTTTCGCAAGCCATTTCCATTTCGGACCCATGCCCTGCTCAATATAATAAAACGGTCCGCCGAGGCTGTGTCCGTCCTCCGCGACCACTCTGTACTTGACTGCCAGAAGGCCTTCGGAATATTTGGTCGCCATCCCGAAAAATGCTGCCACTACCATCCAGAAAAGCGCACCCGGTCCGCCTGCTCCGACCGCAGTTGCCACACCGACGATATTTCCGGTACCGATCGTGGCACTGAGTGCGGTACAAAGCGCACCAAAGCTTGAAATCTCACCGTCGCCGCCCTCTTCGTTTTTTACCATCCATTTGAGCGCCAGCGGAAGCTTCCGTATCTGAAGAAGTCCAAGTCTTACCGTAAGCAGGATTCCACCTGCCATGATAAGCACCATAAGCGGTACGCCCCAGACAAAATTATCCACTACACCGAGAAAATGATTGATCGTTTCCCACATAAAACTGCTCCTGCCTCTCTTTTTCTTTTGTCTTCCATATGAAATTTTCTAAAACTCCTGAAAAAGATGCAGGACTGCATCACTGACTTTAAGATAGAATGTTAGATATTCTTCTCTGTCCTGTTGCCTGAGAGATTCATACGATCCGTATGTTGCACCTTCGGCCCCCAGTATACGGGCGTCTCCAGAGAGTCGATCCATTTACAGTTGCACCGGTTTTCCGGCACCTGAGAGTTTTACTCCTTCGGTAGACAATGTCATTTTCCTGCAAACTTCATCTCGAAAATATACATATACTTTATAACAAGTTTTACCATGTATGACGTTTTACGTCAATAGGTTTTCATAACCCAGATCCAAGTGATCCAAGTCCGGCAATATCCAGCCTGTATATGGTATTATCCAGTTTTGTATTATCCAGAAACATGATCATATAAATCGGCATATATATCCTTTTATCATTTACTTCTATATTTCCCTCAGAAAAAATATATGCCTCCGAAATATTATAGTCCGCATTTTTTAAAACGTTATTTAACGCAGAATGCCGTTTATAATCCTTCCCTGACTTAATTTCTAACGGAACTGCCTTTCCATCCAGTTCCACAACAAAATCGAGTTCTCCCTGCTTTTTACTGTTGAAATAATATTCCCTGTGTCCTTTTGTCAACAATTCCTGTGCAACAACATTTTCAAAAAGTGCTCCATTATTGATGGATCTGTCCTTGTTCAGGATTGAAATTTTTACCTGATTCGAATAGCAGCTTGTAAGCAGTCCGACATCAGAAAAGAACAATTTAAACAAATTTCGGTTTTCGTTTATCACAAGCGGAAGTTTCGGTTCACTGACGTTATAGACAGGAATCACCACTCCGGCATCTTTCAGCCACAGGAAATCATTCGCTACTCTGTCATAGCTGATTCCCTTTTCTATACTGTTCAGTTGAAAACGCTTATTTTTCTGATCCAGCTGCCCTGGCATCGCATCATAAATTTCCCGGAGTTTCAGTTTATATCTCACTTCATATTTTGAAAAATCTTTCTTATATAAACGGATTATTTTTTCATGTACCTGCGCCACTTTTGCCAGATCATTTGTTTTCACATAGGTATCTACCGCCTCAGGCATTCCTCCGATGATCAGATACAGATAAAATACATCTAACATCTTTGTATGCACATAGTCATCAACCGGAATTCTATTCTTAAAATTATTCTCTAACAGTTCAAGAATATCTGTCCCAATACCTACCGCCCTTGCAAATTCTTTAAAACCAAGCGGATACATATCATATATTCTCATATATCCTACCGGTGCCGAACGAAGATCATTTAATTCCACACCAAGCAGTGAACCGCTCATAATATAGCGAAAGCTTCCTTCTTCTACAAGAAATTTTATTCTGGTAACAATATCCTTAAACTCCTGAATTTCATCCAGAAAGATAATTGTTTTTCCCTTTTCAAGCGTTTTCCCGGCAACAAGGCTCAATCTCATTAATAATTCCTTTGCATTCTTGGCTCCGGAAAATATCTCTATAAGCTCAGGCTGTTCAATAAAATTAAGCTCAAGATAAGGATACTCATTTTCTTTTAAACATTGCCGGATCAGATATGTCTTTCCTATCTGTCGCGCGCCTGTAAGCAAAAAGGCGTCTTTTCCATTAGAAAGCCATTCCTCAACTGCTGATTTTGCAGATCTTTCAATCATTTCTTTCACCTCTGCTCTATATTATGCAACTTTTCCAACCCGATTATACATTAATTTTGCAACTTTTCCAACCTGTTTTTCATGACTTTTTTCAATTTTTCCAACCCATTTTCCATGCTTTTTTGCAACTTTTCCAACCTCAACTTTTATCATTACACAAACAATCTTGCAAATATTCCATTTCTGTCCCGTCACCGCTCATTCAGCGAAATAATGCTCTGACGCATAGTAAAACTCCTCATTGAACCGGTGCGCCGCCCGTTTACTTACCTCCCACCCGGGTCTTAGCATATCAAACGCATGTATATCCATGTCATAAATATCGATCCGGGCCGAAATGCCACATTTTTTCTCATCCGAGTGACTCCTTATCTTTCCGTATTTCCACAAAACTATTCTTCCAGTCGATATATTTCAGATGGGAATTCCACACTTCCATCATGTTTCGCATAAGTAGATTTCCGGTCAAACGTAAGTCCCAGGTGTTGCATGACTTTTGCACTTGCAATATTTTCTGCTGCGCATTCCGCTTCAAAGATATGTGCCCCGTGCTTTTCCCTTACAAAATTCATGATCGCCCGTGCCGCCTCGGTCGCGTATCCCCTTCCCCAGTCATCAAACCGGATATTATACGCAAAACTCCAGATATCTGTCTCAGGATCCCGGAAAAATCCAACGGTCCCAACCGCATGACCATCTGTTTTTTCATGCAGGATCGTAATATAAGAATCCCCGGAACTCTGATCCAGACCTTCCAGCCAGGGGATCATGTCCTCCGGCTTCTCTAATACATTGTGCAGCAGGTATTTGTTGACCCTTGCGTCCCCGCTCCATGCAAATGCCTCTTTATAATCCGCAGGTGTGATCCGGCGGATTGTCAGCCTCTCTGTTTCTAACATCTTACGTCTCCTCCACTGCCGTTTTATTCCGCCTTTACTGCCCAGCGCATCTTTGTGGAACGCGCTCTGCCGTTTTTTACACATTCCTGTGCGGATGGCCGCACCACATCTTTGGCGTAATCCGCATAAATACCGGCTTTATAGCCTTCTTTTAACGCGCGCTTTACTAACTTGTCCTCGCCGGAATGAAAGGTCAGGATCGCCACACGTCCGCCCGGCCGCAGCGCATCCGGCAGTTTTTCCATAAATTCATACAAAACCTCAAATTCCCGGTTCACATCGATCCGAAGTGCCTGAAATGTCCGCTGACAGGTCTTCTTTATGGTATCCTTCTTTTCCTTTTCCGGCAGAAAATCCAGTGTTTTCTCGATCACCGCCCGCAGTTTTGTTGTCGTGTCGATGCGGTTGCCTTTCCGGATCTCGTCTGTGATCGCTTTCGCGAGTTCCTCACAGTACGGTTCATCCGAATTTTCATAAAGCATGCCCGCAAGTTCTTCCCTTGTGATCGTATCGAGGCGTTCCGCCGCGCTGATCCCCGCCTCCTGGTTCAGACGCAGATCCAACGGTCCGTCCACTTTAAACGAAAAGCCGCGCTTCGGATTGTCGATCTGCATGGAAGACACGCCGAGATCCGCCAGAATAAAATCAAAGCCGCCGACTTCCTTTGCGATCTCATCGATCGTGCAGAAGTTTTGCAGGCGAACGGTAAGTATCTCTTCGCCAAAGCCCAGGTCCGCCAGTCGTTTTTTCGTCTTTGCGGATTCCTCCGGGTCAACATCCGTCGCGTAGATGTGTCCCTGTCCTTCAAGGCGCTCAAGCATGGCCTTCGTATGTCCGCCGTAGCCAAGCGTCGCGTCAAATCCGATCTCACCCGGTTTGATCTGCAGAAAATCCAGGATCTCTTTTACCATGATCGAAATGTGCATGCCCGCCGGTGTATTGCCCTTTTCAATGACATGCGCGATCGTGTCCCCGTATTTTTCCGGCTGCAGTTCCTTATATTTTTCCTCAAATTTCTTTGGATATTTTCCTTTATAATGTACACGCCTCTTGTGCGTGGTCTGTGTCTCCTGTTCCATCTGCCTGCTTCTCCTTTTTCCTTATCAAGTGACGTCATTATACCATTTTACCGCTGTTTCGTATACTGCATTTCCCGGATCATGCGGTTTGCTTTTCGTATTTCCTGAAAAAAGGCAGTGCGCGTAAGGAAAATGTGATCGCCGCGCAAAGTAATATGATCCCTATGATTTTTCCCTGCTCCATCTATGCCGCCTCCTTTTTTCCCTGGATCAGCAGGATCCCGGATACGATGATAAGCGCCGGCAGCATAAATGCCGACGGTCCCACGATCAAAAGGCACACGACCGCCACGGCTCCGATCATCCAGTAGCATCTCGAAAACAGCGCGACAAAAAACATGATCCCCCGCCGTTCTTCCCCCTGCTCGGTCAGCGTACAGTTCACCGCATAGGTTTCGTCTGTCATCGTATGGATCATGTAAGGCATTTTTCTTCCCATTTTTTTAAATTCATCAACAAAAGACAGGCTGTAAAAAGCCTGTCTGCTGTTCATAAGCAGCGCGGTCACCGCGATCGTGAGCACGGATGCCCCGCTGCTTAAAAATGTGATCAGTACAAACTGGAATGCGCCGGTATAGATCGTAAGGCTTGCAAGCAGGGAGTCATACCATGCAAACCCTGCTTCCTGCATCATCATGCCATACGCCATGGCGACAAACAGATAACTGCACATGATCGGTATTGATTTTATGAAGGCGGTCTTTCTTACTGTCTTTGGAGTCAATTTACTGCCTCTTATAACTTTTTGAATATTTCAGTCTCTTTCTTTAAGTCTGCGGCAATATGCTGGTTTTCGTCCATATGGTGGGTAATGCTCTCCATATCACCGACAAGTACCTGGGTGCTGTCCGCGGCACTGCTTACGCCCTTGACACCCTCTTCGATCGCATGCGCGATCGTATTGATGGAATCCGCGATCTCTGTCATGGTCTTCTTTAAGCCATCTGTTTTCTGCGTAAATTCTCCCATGCTGTTCTCGATATAAGTTGCCTTTTCACGGTACTCATTTCCCGCTGTCACAAAGGTCTCAAATTCCGGAAGGATCGCGTCATTCATATATTGTACCAGACCATTGGAGTGTTCTGCAAGGTTTTCTACTGCTTCGGTCACGATCCGGTTGATCTGCTGGATATGGTTTGCCGCTTCCTGGCTGGCAGACGCAAGCTGGCTGATCTCTGTCGCAACTACAGAAAATCCCTTGCCCGCTTCACCGGCTCTTGCCGCCTCGATACTTGCATTTAAGGCAAGCAGATTCGTCTGGCTTGCGATATTCAAAATGTCGTTGGTCAGATTGTTGACCTGATTTACACTCTTGCTGTCTTCGATCGCCTTATTTAAGACGGTGAGGATCTCATTTACTTTTACGCCGGTAGACTCCATGTTTTCACGCGCGGAAGCTTCCATGGAATCCGCATGTTCTTTCATTTCCTTACTGTACGCATTGATCTCTGAGGTACGCTCCGCGATCTGATCCACATCCTCTTTGACAGACTCTGTGCTGGCATTGATCACAGAAGCATTTGCGGACATTTCCTCCATCGTGGCGGAAAGTTCTTCCGTCAGTGCGGAAAGATCAGATACACTGCCGTTTGATGTCACCATGCTGTCACGCACTTCTCCGACCACTTCTTCCATCTTGTTGGAGTTGCTTACGATCATCTTAAAGATATCCTGCAGCTTGTCCATGAAAACGTTGATGCCATTTCCGACTGCTGCGACTTCCTGGTTTGCGGATACGCTCACACGTCTCGTCAGGTCACCTTCCCGTTTATCAATATCCTGTATGATATTTGTGATCTCTTTCTGCGTACTTACAAGCGGAAGGATGACTAACTTGAACACGCATAAAAGTGTCGCCAGAAGAGACGCGATACTGATGATGATCGCCACAATGCCGGTCACAAGTGAGGTATGATATACCGTCTGCAGCTGCTGTTTTGCCACATCCGCATTCTCGTTTACATTTTCACGGATCGCCGCAATGCTCTCCTGCATGGCGGAAGAATACTCCGCGATTGTTCCGTTTGCAAGCGCATACGCAGCCTCGTTGTCACTGTTCGCGCTGTATGCCATAAGATTTGCGAGTTCATATTTCATGCCGTCATAGTTGGAAACCAGATTGTCATAATCTGCCTGGTTTTCCTCATTGACATATTCCTTGAAATTATCCAGATAACCGTCTAAGACATCCTCTTCACTGCGGATGGAGCTTACCAGGTCGATCATGGTATTCAAATCGGTTGCAACGATATGGGAAAGTCCCAGTCTGTGGATGTCCAGTGTTTCCTTCTGGATATCTCCCAGTTCTGAGATGCACTCCATATATCCGTTCGCGATCTGTGTCGCATTGTTATTGACTCTTTTTATGTTGATCACCGCTACGATGTTGGAAAGCACCGACACGATTCCCAAAATAAATACCGGAAGCAAAATAATAAATTTTGTACTGACATTCTTTTTCATGTTCGGTTCCCCCTTACTGTACTGTAGACTGCGTAATGCCGCTTACCAGTGTGTCCATGACTTCCTGCGGATCCGCACCGGCTGTATTTCCGGTCGCCATCAGGTTTCCATACTCGGTTGCCGCATCCCAAAAGCTGTTGCCCACACGCTGTAACTTACCGTACTGTGCCTGATCGATAACCGCCTGGATCGCAGGTACTTTTTTTACCTGTTCCGAAGCTGCCGCATTGATGTTGGACGGTCCCTGGTCACGTTCTTCGAGACGGAGCATCTGATTATCTTCATTGGTAAACCAGTCCGCCAGTTTTAATGCCCATTCCTTGTGTTCGGAATATGCGTTTACTCCCATCATCTTGTATCCGGTAAAGGAAGACATCTGCACCTGCTGTCCCGCACAGGTATAAGTCGGAAGCTTTGCTGCGCCGTAATCTTCTCCCCATGCCTGTTTGATTTCAGAAGCGTTCCACACGCCGCTGACTCCCGCAACGACAGATCCATCCTCAACACCTGCCATGAAATCTGTATCCGTGCAGCTTGCAAACGCCGGATTTGCCGCGATCGCAAGCATGGCTTCCTCTATATCCACCCCCCGGATCGCGCCTTCTGTCGCATTCCAGTCACAATGATTGGTCACTCCGTCATCATTGACACCGAAATCCAGTCCAGTATTGCCAAAAAATGCATACAAATACCAGCCGGAGCTCCAGTCCATCGTAACTTTCTTGCCCTGTGCCTGTGCCGCTGCAAGCAGCCCGTCCATCGTCTGCACATCGGCATCTGTCAGGTAACGTTTGTCATAATATAAGAAATATCCGTTATCCGCAGTCATCGGATACGCATATAAAACATCATTGATCGATGCCGCGGCCACCGAATCCTCGGAATTTGCCGCCTTGATCTCATCCGCGTTCGGGACCGGCTCCAACGCTCCCGCCGCAACCATACTGGATAACTGATCATCCGGCAGCGGGAATACATCCGCGCCGTTATGGATATCACCGAGCAGATTATTTCTTGTCTCCGCATCCGCACTCTCTACCAGCTGGATGTCAAAATCCGCCTGTCCCGCGTATTTTTGTTCAAAACTGTCGATCATCTCCTGCAGCACCGGAAAATTTGCCTCCTCTGCCCATACGGTCAGTGTCACCTTCCCGTTGTCTGCTTCCGCTTCCGTTCCATCTGCTGCCGTCTCCGTGCCTGATGCCGCGAGATCGGCACTTACGGATTCTCCGTCAGCTGTCGTCTGCGCACTCTGTCCACACCCGGCAAACATGGTACATGCAAGGGTTACCGCAAGCGCACTTTCCATCCATTTCTTTTTCATGAAAGAACCCTCCTTCGTTTTACTTTTGACTCTCTTTTTCCCTAAATTAACGTAAGCGAACAGAGCCTGTTTCCAGGTTCTGTTCATTCTCATTTTTATTATACAATGCTTTCATTTGATGTCAATCAATGAAGCGATAGTGCACTTTTTCTAATTTTTTTCGCAGGTTTTTACTCTCTGTTTTTCAAAAATTCTGCCGGAACGATCTTGCCGAGCCGCCTTACCAAAAGGTAATTGATGATAAAATATAACACCATGATCGCCACATAGATGCCGGCGTAGATCTGCCAGGACAGACCAAGATCCAGACCGCAGGCAACATTGGACACCAGGTACGGGTACATCGCATTCATCACGATCTTGGAAAACGGAAGGCAGATCGCCGCTCCCACCGCGATCATATAAAAATTCCCGTTCAGATAAAGTTTCTTTAATTCTTTCCCGCGGTAACCAAATACCATAAGAAGTGATATTCCATAGGACGACCGGTCGATCATGACTTTCATCATCAGATACATGACCACGAAAAATATGAACGCAGACACGCCGATCATCATGTAGATCATAGGCATCATCATCCTGGTAAATACGCCAGACGCTTTTTCGACCTCTGCCCGTGTCGTGGTCGCATAGAGTTTTCCGGCATCGATGGAGAGCGCATGGTCGGAAAAGACCACATTGTAATATTCCTTGTCCTCCCCAAACAGTTCCCGCATCTGTTCAATGTCCATAAACACATAAAATCCAGGTGTATACTTTGTGATGCCCGCCACTTCAAACGCATAATCCATATCGGTATCTTCGTCCTGCAAGACGAACACATCGCCATCTTTCAGTCCATATTTCTGTGCCATGGCTGACGCGAGCACAACTTTATTTTTTTCATCCGGCACTGTCACATCAAAATATGGGTTATTTTCCTCGAGCCCAAGTACCGTGACATCCAGATTGTATCCCAGAACCTCTTTTTTTAAGGTTTTCGCGTATGCCGCCTCACCGCCATCCGGGACTGTCTCATCCGGATATTTGTAGGTGTACATGTACTCGTATTTTGTATCCTCGATGCTTCCGGTTCTGAC
This sequence comes from Lachnospiraceae bacterium, assembly GCA_902363825.1. Lineage (GTDB taxonomy): Bacteria > Bacillota > Clostridia > Lachnospirales > Lachnospiraceae > Roseburia_D > Roseburia_D yibonii. The sequence goes on along the minus strand of CABJBK010000009.1, from coordinate 13,990 downwards.
ATGTTCGCAAAGCGCATAGCAGTCCACGCCGATCATTAAGATCAGCAGTGAAATGAACATCCCGAGGATGACCGCAAATCCGCTCTGGTATTCACGCAGCATCTGACGGATGCGGAACCGGCTCACAAAGCCCATATTTCCAAGGTCGAGATTTTTGATCCTGCTCTCTTTCTGCTCTTTTTTCAACATTGCGAGCACCGGTCTGGAAAGATGTTTCCAGATGGCCAGACAGTTGACAATAACCGCGACCAGACTCGGCATGATCAGGCTGTATACCAGAAGATACGACGGGAATACGATCGGCATCTGTGGTACGGAAAAATAGTTATAGCAGTCCTGCATCTGTACCGGAACGCCCCACTTGCTGAATCCGATCACCGTACCGATGAGCCCGGATAAAAAGGTCACCATTACCGGAAGCGAAAGGTAATGAAAGATCAGATCTTTTCTCGTCACACCAAGCGCATAGAGCGCTCCGATCACGCTGCTCTCCTTTTCGATCCCATGGATGATAAACACGGAGATCACATAGGTGAACAGGATCATGATGATGACACCTGCGACCAGTCCCGCGAATTTGTTGATCTGCTGATCGTCCGCCGCCGCACCGATTCTCGGATTTTCATCAGCGGAAAGGAAAAATGTGAGGTTGTTCGTTTCTACCTTAAAATAAGTATCAAACAGTTCGTCGGACTGCTCTTTTAATTCCGAGATCCCGTCTTTTAACTCGGTACTCCCGTCCGCAGTCTCTCCCACCGCGTCAGTATAGCTGACAACTCCATCCTTATAGGATTTTAATGCCTTTAACTCATCCCGTATGGAGTTCAATTTCAGACGAAACAGCGCATTGTCTGAATCCGCCTTCATATCTTCTAACACTTCTTCAAAATTATCCTCGGTCAGTGTCTTTGGCAGACCATACGGCAAAAGCCCGCTGTTTGCCTCTTTAAGAAACGCGTCAAAGATCTCGCCCGCGCCATCGGTAAGATCCTCATTGTGCGCTGACAGCTCCACAAGCGCGTCGTTTAATTCTTCCGCACCCGTAAAAAGATCCTGGATGCCGTTTTCCATATCCTCTTTTTTCCCTGCGGTTCTGTCCCAGTACTCTGTAAAATACGGATCCTCCACTTCCTCTGGTGTAAACGCAAGCTTCTTTACCTTTTCTTTGAATACGTCATCCGTCATTTTCCCATTTAACCGGTAAGCATACTGATACTGTTCCGCCTTTTCGCTCTGCCCGGATCTTTGCAGTGTCTCATAGGCATCCGCCGTTACAAACGCCGTGCCAAACTGACTGCTCTCTACACTGCTGTCCGACAGATTGCGGTATGGCGCGTCATAATCCGGTGTGGAACCGATGCCCACCACCTGATAGGAAGTTCCCGCGATCTTTATCTTATCTCCCACATGGATCTCATTTTCCTCGCAGTATCTTTTTTCCAAAACCACTTCCCCGGCTTTTTTTGCCAGATTTCCATCATCCAGTTCCACCAGATCGATGTTCTCGCGGTTTTTAAATACCCGGAGCGTCCCCTTTTTCCCTTGCGAAAAGTCCAGATAACAGATAGGCTCTATGTCCACACCCTTTTCTCCCAGTTTGTCCAGTTCGGATGCGGTGAGCGGTACAAACACACCAAATTCCCCATCTTCCAGATGATTTTTTTCGGCAATGGATGCCGTCTGTTCAATGATAGTCTCGGCAGCGCCAACCAGGCTAACGATCAGATACATGCCCAAAATGATAAGGACACCAAGCGCCAGATACCGGAACAGATTTTCTTTCAGATCCCGGATGATCCTTTTTCGTAAAATCTTCTGCATATTACAAATCCTCCAATTCTGCTGCCGGGATCCGTGTCTCGTTGCAGTATTCCCGGCTGATCTGTCCATCTTTTATCATAATGACCCGGTGTACCATGTTTTTGATGGAATTGTTATGCGTGACGATGAGCATGGTCGTGCCGTACTTCCGGTTGATCTCTTCAAGCAGTATCAGAATGTCTCTCGATGTTTTAGAATCCAGCGCTCCGGTCGGTTCATCACAGAGCAGGAACTTCGGATTTTTGATCAATGCCCTTGCGATCGCGCAGCGCTGCTGCTGTCCACCGGAAAGCTGCGCCGGGAACTTGTTCTGATGCTCGGTGAGCCCCAGTGTCTCCAAAAGGTCGGAAAGTGAAAGCGGTTGATCTGTCAGATACTCACACACCTGGATATTTTCCTTTACGGTCAGATTCGGCACAAGATTATAAAACTGAAAAATGAATCCAAGATTTTCCCTGCGGTATTCCGACAGCTCGTTTTGCTTTAATCCGACGATCTCTGTCCCGTCCACGCAGATAGAACCGGACTCGACCGTATCCAGACCGCCAACACAGTTTAAAAATGTTGATTTTCCGGAACCGCTGGTTCCCTGGATGACGCACATCTCACCCTTTTCTACTCCTGTTGAGATTCCTTTCAGCACCTGCATGTAGCTGCCGTTTTCACCATAACTTTTTTTCAGATTTTTCACTTCTAAGTACATAACATCCTCCTCATTCCCTTATTTATAAAAATTCTCATTAACATAACAGTGTTATGTTGGCTAAAAAAAATTTCAGGCATGTTCAAAATCCGAACGCTCTGCCTGATCTTTTTCTTATTTCCACTGTTATTTCGCAAACAGTGCCACCCAGCCTGCGATCATAAATTTGCTGATACTGCTCATATGGCGTATCGCCGCCGCCTCATCTTTTTCATGGGTACACAGATTCACAAAGACATCGACCTGCAAATGCGAGATCCAGTGGATCATGTAGTCTTCGATCCTCTGAAGCCCCTGTTCATTTGTGATCCGATCCGCAAGCACGCGGTAATGATGTTCTGAGATCTTTACAAATTCATCCAGACAATTCTCATACCGTGAACCCTGCGCCTTCGTCAGGATCACCTGAAACTCATCATAATACTGATACAGGACATGGATGATCTGTACGGTCGCGTTGATATCCGTCTCATCCACTTCGCCATCACTGATCTGTCCCTCTCCGTGTGTGATCTCATACGCGTAATGCTCCTCCATGATCTCACGGAGACATTGCAGCGGCTCTTCCACGACCGCCGCAAACAAATCTTCCTTATCCTGGAAGAAGAAATACAACGCACCGGTCGTGACACCTGCGTTTTTGCAGATATTGCGCAAAGAAGCCTGAAGATAGCCCTTTTCCACGAATTCTTTTTTTGCACTGATCAAAAGCCGTTCTTTCGTTTCCTTTTCTTCCTTCATGACTGCTCTCCTTCTTGTCGCGTAACAGTGTTATGTAGATAACACTGTTACGTTACTATAATTTATATTTTCTGTCAAAAGGGGAACTGTCAGTTTCCCTCTCTGATCTTCCAGACCATCTCATGCCATTCTTCTCCACCCCAGGAAGAGCCGGAAATGCCGCGATCCAGAAATCCCATCTTCTCATACATTTTTACCTTGCCATCCAGACAGGTTAAGATCAGCATATCCCGGTTGTTTCTGCGCTCTCTTTCCAGATAGCCACGCACGATCTCCGTTGCCAGTCCCTGACCACGGTAATCCGGGAGCACATCAAGCCCCAATAACATCACATTTTTTCCCTTCGGGTCATACAACGTGATATCCGTAAAAAACTCATCCCGGAAAATTTCCTCGTCAGTCGCAAGTCCGTTTAAAAATCCGGCGATCTTTCCGGTCTTTTTGTCCACCGCAACGAAAAATAATTCCGGTGCCTTAACGACACGTTCCATCATACGCTCTCTCGAACACGCCTCATTCGGCGGAAAACAGATCTGCTCGATCTCTGCCGCCCACTCTGCTTCTTCGGGACGTACCGCCCGAAATTCAAACCGTTCTGCCAAATTTGTTTTCTGTTCTGTCATTCTTTTTAACTCCATGTTCTTTTTTATTTTTCTGTTTATTTTCTGTTTTATATTTTTTTATTTTACTGCATCACACAGCTTCTTCTTCCCGGCATGTCATCGTCTTTGACATAGCGCGCATTGAATTCCATGTTGATCTCCCGCAGCTCTTTTTTGCCGTCAATGTAATCCTGATACATTTCCGCAAGCCCGCTCATGCAGCCGTCACAGGCTGCCTCGATATTGCCGAGGGACTCCGCCACGATCTGTTCTCGTTCTTCTTTTGTTGTGTCTTTGATTAAATATCCTGCCATAATATTACGCCTCTTTCTTTTTCTATTACTCTTCCTCACCAAATCCCTGCGCCCGCATCCGGTTCCACGCCGCATTGGTACTCTCCATCTCCTTTTTCTGCATAATGCGGTTCCGGTCACTTAATATCGCAAGCATTTCATCCGCGATCTCTTCCAATGGAGGATGGTCATAATGGGACAGATACCCGATCATCCGTCTTGCCGTAAAATCCGTATTCAGATTTTGGGTCACGATATCACAAAATTCCTCCGGATATCCGCGCCGTTCCATGAGCCGGTAAAGTTCCATGCTCTTTTCTGATCTTGGTTTCATATTTTCTCCTGTGATTCACATACCTGTTTCAGATAAATTCCGCGCCTGCCTGCCGCAGTTTTTCAAAATACTTATCCCTCTTTTTACAAAACATTGTTCCGATCCCTGTTTCATTCACGATCACTTTATATCCCGCGTCAATCGCTCCCAGTGCAGTCCGTGAAACACAGGCTCCACCGTCAACACCTATAACCTCAACACACTCAATTTCATGTTTTTTTAGCAGCGCATCCAGTTCCGGATTTGAAAACGCGTCACCTTTGTATTTGATACATCTGTGATCCGACACAACATGAAGCCCCTCTGCTAACTCCGCCTCCTCGGTTCCCACATAGGACTGGAACGGCATGAATTTATTGACGAAATTCCGCTTCATTACATTCTGGATATAAACGACCAGATTTTTTTCATTCGCATCAATGATCTTATTTACTTTCCGGATCAGTTCCCTGTTATTGTATTTAAAATATGCCGCATGCTTTTCTCCAACGCATACATTTTGCATATCGATCACTAATAATGCTTTTTTCATTTTTTCTCCATCCTTCTTTTTTCGATAAACGCTCCGATCTCTTCGATATCGGCGAAATGAGCACATTGCGGAAATCTTCCTGATACGCAAATCCGGAGTCGATCATCTTTTCAAACACTTTCTTTAACGGCTGATAAAATCCATCCAGATCATAAAGTACACATGGCTTTCCATCGATCCCAAGCCGCGCCAGCGCAATGACATCCGAGATCTCATCAAGCGTCCCCGGTCCGCCCGGCAGCGCGACATACGCCAAGCGCGACTGCCCCCTATGGTAAATGCCTCTCTGTTTCCTGCCGTTGAACCGCAATATACTGCTATCTTCATTTGCTCCTCGCTCCCTGTATCTGTAGCTATGCTATAATCCTTTACTGCCTGTTCATTTTTGAACATCATATCACAATACCGTTTGTATGATCCACTTCATGCTGTATGATCTGTGCGGTAAATCCACTGTATTTCCCGTGCTGTGGTTTAAAATCCACATCCAGATAATCCACCTCGATCTCCTGATAACGTGTACATGGGCGGACTCCGTCCAGGGAAAGACATCCCTCTTCCGTCTCATAGCCTCCGGTCTTTTTCGTGATGACCGGATTGACCATTGCAAACTGAAACGGTCCTGCCGCCACAACTATAACCGCCTTCTTCACACCTATCATATTTGCTGCCATGCCAACGCAGCGGTCCAGATTCGCCCTTAATGTATCGAGAAGATCCGTGACGACCTGTTTGTCTGCCTCTGTCGCCGGTTCGGATCTCTGCGCCAGAAAGAGCGGATCCCTTACAATCTTTTTTACCATAGTATCCCCTCTCAGTAAATTTTTTCTATCTCTTCCATAATTCCATACTGACTTCGAAACACCTCCAGATCTGCTGCTCCCCGGATGAGCATCACTTCCTCAAATTTTCCGGTATGGATATCCTTAAATCCGGCAACCTGCTCGCCATTGCAAATGCTGCATTTAAGCACCGGCTTTTTGTTTTCTTTGTCATACGTTTTCTTTTCCGTTTTCTTTTTAAATAATCCCATGCTCTTCCCCTGACATCTTCGCCTTTTTTGCGCTTAACTTTTTTAACTTCCGCAGAACTGCTGTGATCTTTCCCCGTAATAGTGATCGATGTGATGCCGCAGTGCCGTTACCCGGTCCATATAGATCCTGCTGTGATCCGGCATTCCCTCCCGCCTGCATGCCTCATATGTGACAAGTGTGGAAATAAGGGAAACCTGATCCGCCTCTTTCGGAAACGATTTTTTGATCAGGCTTTTGTCTGCGCCAAGACTGTTCTTTACCGCAAAATCGATCTCAAGCTTTTCGATTTCTTCCGCTGTTGTTTCATTTAAAGCCAGGATCAGTTCCCGAAGCGCATTTATGTAGATCTCTTCTGAAATTTTTTCTTCCAGCATCGGAGCGACAAGCTTCGCCGCGTCATCCAGCTTTTCCAAGAGTTTTTCCATTCGCAGCCTCCTTTGAAAATATATACATACCATACCACATTCCGGGCGGAAACTGCACATTTTTCTTATCTTTTCCTTCGTTTATCCACTTTTATTCGGCCACCACCGATTCGGTTTTGACCGAACTACTTTTTTACACTGTTCTTTTTCACATAGCGATTGCATGTCTCCGGACAAATGAATATACTATTTATATAGGAACACGGACACTTTTCAAAATAAGGATTTCAGGTGATCGTATGGTTACATTAAATGACTATTTATACTCCGGAGATACGGTGCTTCGGATCTTACAAAAATACAAAAAGGATCTGCATGAGGACGCGATCGCGCATCACAACAAGATTGACCTTATCCACTGCAATTTTCTTTTGCAGATCGAAGAACTTTTAGAGCACAATGATTTCCTTACGGCGCAGTCCCAGAAGCTCCGTGAATTTTATAATTATATGGTGGGCGAATATCCGTATCTTTCTTTTACGTTTAAAGGGCGGATCAAGTCACTCATCCGCGCGGAAGAAAAATTTAATGGCTATATTGTGGAATTTATTTATGACTATTATACAAGAAACAAGTGCTACCCTTCCATTTCAGAGCTGAAAAACCGGCTCAACTGTTTCCGCGATCTGATCGCATACCGGATCGTGATCTCTGTGCCCCGCTGCCATCTGGCGCGCCCGGAAGACCGTAAAACAGAGGAGATCGATCATATTTATAAGATTGCCAATGTCCTGCCGGAATTTTTGGAAGAGCGTGGCTTTACCGTGGAACCGACCGGCGGAATCGGCGCAAGCAGTTCCACGCTTCTTTCCGACTCCGTGCGCCCTTATTACCGGGACTACATCGCAAGCGCTACCCCAAACGGATATCGTTCTCTGCACATTACTTTTTATGATAACAGTGCAAGATGCTACATGGAAGTGCAGCTTCGCACCAAGGAAATGGACGATATCGCGGAGATCGGTTCCGCCAATCATCTCGGTTATGAGAAGAAGCAGGAATACGACCGCGCAAGAAGAGGCGCTATCCCAACGGGCGAATGCCTGTATTTTGACGAGGCTTATGAGCGCGGCATGAAATTGCAGCAACTCGAATTAAAAGATCTGGATGTCAATATGTTCGCTGCCGTAGACAACAGCCTGATCAACGACGGCTGCGGTCTGTACCGCGGCAGACAGATTCTCCCGTATGAACATTTGTCAAGATTTCAGAGTGATTGATGGCTATTTTCCATACTTTGATGCAGGTCAGCCATTCTTATTCTGCGAGCAGTTTGCTGCATCGATCGCGATGACAAGCATCAACGCCATGATCTCATCCGCCGGATTTAAAATATCGATCACATAGGTATCACCCCAGCGGAGAAGCTTCTTTGATATGTGTACAACCGCGCTGCAGCCCGAATACACATCATAATTCCACGCCATAAAATCCCCTTCACAGCGCCATCCATTGTAATTGAGATCATACTTTGGTTTGAAAAAAGTGAACTGCTTCTCAATCGCGCCATATGGTCTTCCACCTATTTCTACCTCAAAGCGCGGTATGAACAGTGTAAAATTCTGTTTTATCATTCCGATCTCATTGCCCTGCATATCGCTGACATGAATTCTGTGAAGCAGAGAAAAGATCTCGTTTTTGACAAAATATTTCGGATTGCCATTCTCATCATAGACATCGTAAGTGTCTGACCACGAAAAAACACGTTGTTTCATCAACAGCTTCATCGCATACGCCTCCTTAGTAATATTCTTCTGAAAAATAGTCACTGTCGAGCTGTTTTAAGTCTATTCCGCACCATCATAAGCGCATATCCAAGCAGATTCTGCCCTCTCCATTGTGCAATCTCTAGTCTCTTTGCATCTTTCATTGATAAACCAATTCCCCATATCAGATCCTTTACCGCGCATTCTGCCAATATTGCATCTTGAGTATCCAACAACTTTTTACAAAGGACACTGTTTTGAGAAAATTTTGCAATCAAGCCTTCATATATGACAATCTGACGTATTCCATTCCAAATGCTTTCCTTGTATCCCGCCACCTGTCGCCCATATTCTTTTATAAGTGAAACATCATCCGTTGCCAAAATATGCTGTGCTTTCTCTGCATCATGAAAATACATTGCTTTCTGATACATCATAAATTGTTCCATTGATGAAAACCTGACACCATCAATCACAAAATCAGATTGATACCAGTTACTTAAAAAACCATTTTCCTCCTCCGGATTATGAAAGCAAATAACACGCATTATTCTTCACCGACCTTCTTCACTGCCAAATCAAGTTCCAAATCATGAAGTCCAAAATATGCTTTTTTCAAAAAATCAACCGGTATTTTTCTTAACACTTCACTGCTCGGAATATTATAAAACCACTGGTAATATGCATAAAATTCACCAATCCAATCCGGCATAAAACCTGGCATTGCATTTCCCGGTTTCAGACTATATTTTTCTGTATTTAAAAAGTAATTCCACAGCTCTTTTGCATCCATGGTGTTCACATATGCTTTTGCTTCATCAATACACTTCCTTGTTCTGCTGGCCATATATGTGTTTATAAAATCTTCTGTATCTTTATCCGGATATGTCTGTGCCACAAAATCAAACAGCTTTCCCTGATTTTCTACAACATCACCTAAATATGCATCTGGATATGCTCCCATTATTATCACCCCGTCTCTAAAAAAGCGTACTAAACACATTTATTACTTTATTTGCATCCGAATCAACAAGTTTCCTCATGTTATTTCTTGCTTCCGCATCCCTTTTATTATATTTATCATTAAATTCTTTATAATCAACCGCTTTTAATTCTTCCTTAATCTCGTGCAATCTCGAATACGCCAGCTTTGATTTAATACAATACTGAATTCCCAATCCGCCAAGAGAAAGCAGTTCTTCAAGAATTTCTACGTCTATATTGTCCCGGACAAATTCTTTCGCAATGTAAAAATAAGAAGCATCCGCTCTCCAGCCTTTTATCACATCATACCTGCTGGTATCTACCCCATATTTCTCGATAAATTTAGCCGCCAGCACTCTATAGCGCTTTGAATCCGCTGCATCTCTATGCTTCATTAGTTCTGCAAGCCATGACATAATCGATCTTTCCTGAAAATCAAGAATTTCAAGACCTTCACAATCCAACTCATACTTATGAACCCATCCATTTTCCTCATTAGGTTTGCAAACTGCCCACTCTTTTGCCAGATCCATATCATCTGTCAAATAAAATCCGCGCCCATAATCATGTTTGTCATCTCCTCCCCCCCAAAAAGGTGTCACAATTTTATCAAAAGTACCGTGGTATAGAAATACTTTCTCCATTTTGCTCACATTCCTCCCTATACAAGCATGTTTTGAAGCATAAATTTTCTCTCTTATATCTTTGAGAAATTGATAAGAATATTATATCAAAGTCAGTCTACACTTACAAACAAATTACTTGCGTTCCATTCCTCTGACTCTGATCAGCAATCGTTGAATGGATGCCTATGCAGGTGCGACATCCATTTTCCTCGTCGGCCATTACAAAAAAACATCTGCCGTTGTAGGACACCTCAGTCGCCTCACCTTGACAGATGCTTTTTTAACCATATCAATTATTTCAAATATCCTTACCGCATGCTTACTGTCTTTTTTCCAGCATGATAACAACAACGATCTTCGCAATGACCGCATACAGCACACTTAATGCGCACACCGAAAGGTTATGATACACCGCGCTATAATCACTCGCAGTCGCCATGATCATAACAAAGCTGATCAATGTGCCCACCATGCCAACCGGGACCAGAACTTCCTTTAATACGTTTAAAACTCCTACCAGATTCCTTTTCCCGGAAAGAAGCACTGCTGCACCGGAAAGCAGCACAACAACCGCGAAACTTCCCATATCCACATAATACGTCGGGTTCCCGCTCTGGGTCATTGCAAACATAAATGCAAATGCTGCAACCGCCAGTACAATACCTATGATCATATCTCTTATATTTTTCTTTTTGTTTGTCTCATTATCTTTCATTAAAGCCATGATTGTCTCCTCCGCTTTTCTGGGATAATCATCACCAGATAAACGCTCTCCGGACAAAAGCTCATTCACATTGATCTGCAATATCTCACACAGTTGTTGCAGATACCCCAGCTCCGGCATACTTTTTCCCGTCTCCCATTTGGAAATCGTCTTATCGCTCACGCCGATTTTTTCTGCCAGTTCGCGCTGCGTCATATTCTGCTGCTTTCGTACTTCCGCTATAAAATTTCCGATCCTCTTTATGACGGCACGGTAGTTCAATATCATCTACAAGCTCCTTTCCTATCCGGGAAAGACTTTTACCCGTACCCAACTCATGGACGAGTTTTGGGATGCGGAGACAAATACTGCGCCAAGAGCTGTGGATGTGTATATGACGAAACTGTGCGGGAAGTTTGAAGCCTGCGACGAGTTTGAACTGAAAACCGTTCACGGTCTTTCTACTCTTTCCAGATCAATCCCGCAGACAGGTTTCTGAACTAACCAGCTACTGATTTTTTACATTTTCTCCATCCGATAAAATGCGCCTTTTTTCTCTATCAATTCTTCGTAAGAGCCACATTCCAGAACATTTCCTTTTTCAATCACAGCAATCCGGTCAGCATTGCGAATGGTAGACAGACGGTGGGCTACGATCAGTGTGGTACGTCCTTTCACAAGTTTCTGGATTGAATCCTGAATCTTCTTTTCAGAGATGCTGTCAAGCGCAGAAGTTGCCTCATCCAGAATCAGGATCTTCGGATTCCGTAAAAATGCACGGGCAATGGAGATGCGCTGCCGTTGTCCGCCGGAAAGATTTTCCCCATGTTCTGTGATCATCGTGTCCAGACCATCAGGCAGTTTCTGGACAACTTCTTCCAGGTTGGCTGCACGGATGACATTCCATAACTGTTCCTCGGAGATGGATTCAGATCCATAGGTGATATTCTCGCGGAGAGTTCCGGTGAAGAGAATGGACTGTTGTGGAACGACGGCAATCTGCTTTCGGTAGCTGTGCAGATCCAGTTCCAACAGGTCATTTCCATCAACCAATACCTGTCCGCTGTCAGCTTTCAGGAAACCGATGGCAAGATTGAGGATTGTTGTTTTTCCAGAGCCGGAACAACCGGCAAAGGCAACTGTTTCCCCCGGCTGAATCTTGAAGTTCAGATGACTTAATACCGGTTTTTCATCGCCTTTATAAGTAAAAGATACATCCTGAAATGTAATCTCACCTTTCAGATCAACTACTTTTTTCTTCCTACGGTTGTCCTCAATATCATTTGCACAAAGCACATCACCAATCGATTCAACGGATTCCAGGCCTTTCGCAATGATTGGCAGCAAAGTCACAATACTTGCAATCTGAGCGACGATGCTGGAAAAATAAGTCTGGTATAAGGTGATATCTCCGACACCGATGATTCCTTTCCATGCAATGTAGGCTGTAAATGCAAGACATAATACCTGAAAGATCTGAAATGCAACCCAGCTGATTGAAGAAAAGTATGTCTGAATCATATCAAGCTGAAGCCCTTTTTCAGCAACTTTACGAAGCTGTTCACTCATTTTACGGGCTTCCTGATCTTCCAGAGCGTGAGCTTTAGTTACAGGAATCATTTCAACCATTTCCATTACTTTTGCAGAAGTTTCTTCCATTTCTTTACGGAAAGCACGGTTATGGGTTTTGATTTTTCCTTTAAAACCAACAATGATCAAAACAGAAACCGGTATCGTGCAGAGGAAGAAAAGAAATACGATCCGACTTTTGAAGATGACCACTCCGAAGGATACACCAATGTTCAGAATGATAGTCAAAAGAGAGATAAAGATCTGAGATGCAAGATTTTGTATCTGTTCTACATCTCGCATGATCTTCGACTGAAGCCTTCCGGACTGCATTTCCTTGTGATAGGTGATCGACAATTGCTGAAGCTTGCAGACTAGGGCTTCGCGCAGTTCTTTCTCTACTGTTCGTACCGTTTTGGCATAGAGCCAGGTATGGAAGTAGTTGGTTGGTATGTTCTGTACCAGAAATACAATCATAATGATGGTATTCAGAATCAGAATTTTGGTAATATTCCCGTTGTGGTCTGTCACTGCATTGATAATATTAGCTGTGACGATTGGAAGAACCCAGGTTGGGGAATGCTTGATAATGAAAAAGAAAATGGAACCAGCCAGCGCGCCATAGTGTCCTTTGAAAAGAGAAAGAAGCGTGCGCAGGTTATTTTTTCTGTTCCGGCTGAAGACGTGCATCATGGCAGCTTCTTCCTGCCAGAGATCCTGTTCTGAAGTTTGTTGTATGTTATTTTCTTTTGTCTCTCCCATAGTAGTCTTTAATAACCTCCTGTATCGGTTTGTTGCAGATTTCGTAGCTGGTATCTCTTGCCGCAGTACTTCTGGAAGGAAGAACCGGTGCCCATTCCCACATGGCAAAACCATTGACCCATGAGCGTTTTGCGCAGGCCTCGAACATAGCTCGATACCAGTCTGGTTGTTCCTCCAGACGTAAAGCTCCCTGAATTGCCCAGTTGTTAGGCACCAGTGAGGAACCTTTTCTGGACATGCATCCTGCTTCAGCGAAGAAAAATGGTTTCTTGAACTTCTGAACAGTCCTTTCAATACGGTCAAGTTCCTGTTCCCACTGATCAATCGGATAATATCCGCTGGAGGAGATCATGTCGACACAATCCCACCAGGTTACATTTTCTTCCTGATATTTATCGGTATTATAGGAAACAGGTCCGTGGTAATAGTTTCGGATCGCAGCGATTACGTTTCTCCATTCTTCGCTGCGGTGTTCCGTCATTACCATCTCACATCCTGCAATAAAAAGATCACATTGTTCGGCTTCTGCAATTTTGGCATAGTGTGTCTGGAATTCTGTGTAAGAGGCAAACCAGTTTTCCCATTTCGGTTCACATGGAACATCTTTTTCAAAGAAACTGATGTAAGCGCGCCAGACACCGTTTTTACAATTGACGGTAGGTTTCAGGGCAACACGGATGCTCTTGCTTTTTGCATAACGTATCATATTGATTAATTCTTCATCTGAGAATGTGGCACTGGAAGTGTAACAAATCTCTTCTGAGTGTGCGTGCTCCTGTAGCCCTACAGGAGCAAGGATTACGAAATCAGCAGCCGTGTGTTCTATCATATAATCAAAACTATCACGTGCAGTCTGTGTAGAAAGAGAACCACGTTTGTGAAATGGGGCAAATGTAATTCCTTTAATATATCCAAGTTGATTTTGAATTTTCATTTTGGTAAAAACCTCCTGTCTTTCGAATTATATAGTTTCTGAATGTTTTCTGCTGAAAGTGTATCATGTAGAAAAAAGATATTATATAATGAATCTATTATAAAATTGTAAAAATCTATGATGGAGATAGAGACCGTTTCAAGTTTTGTGTAAACGTTTAAAACTGATATAAGATTTGTGAATAGTTACAAATGGGCAGAGCCGATTTTCCGGATTCTGCC
>CABJBK010000008.1 GCA_902363825.1 Lachnospiraceae bacterium | reverse complement strand
GACACAACCCTAACTTCAATCGCGTTATCCGTATTTGTGACGAATCTGTTCAAGATACAGTCACGGATACTTTTTACATTTTTATGGCTACTGGAACTATTAACACATCAATCTGCTGATTTTGAGCTGGAAGCAGTTTAATCAGCAGACACTAAATAAGAGCGATAGACGGTGCACGAGGTCCGGTGGACCTCGGCCTTGCGCGGACCGAAGCGGAGCGGAGAAGCGAGAACTTGTTCGAGCCCCGTCATAACATATAAAAAAGAAGCTTTTCTCAAAGCTTCTTTTAAAAGAGCGATAGACGGGGCTCGAACCCGCGGTCTCGACCTTGGCAAGGTCGCGCGTTACCAACTACGCCACTATCGCATTTGCACATCTGACCTTCGTCAGTGACAAGTAATAATATACAGTATAAAAACGGCTTTGTCAACTGCAAAATGAAAAAAATTAGAAGAATAGGAAACGCGGCTGCCACATATGATAGAACAAAGAAAAGCCGGAGGAATTTTTTGGATGAGCGCAAAAACAAAAATCGTGGTACTTCATATGAAAGAGCTGGTCTATACGGTCATTTTTGTGGTACTGGCGGTACTTTTGATCCTGCTCTTTGTTTTTATGTTCGGTTCGAAAAAAGACGAAAGTGCAAAAGAGACCATGAAGTATACACCGGGAAAATATACCTCCTCAATATTATTTAATGATAACAGCATAGATGTGGAAGTGGTGGTGGATGAGAACCGGATCAACTCCGTTTCGCTGGTCAATCTGGATGAAAGCGTGGCGACGATGTATCCGTTAATGCAGCCGGCGCTGGATGCGATCTCCCAACAGATTTATGAAAACCAGTCGTTGGAGGGCATTGATTACGGAAGCGAAAACCAGTATACCTCGCAGGTTCTTGTGGAAGCGATCCGGAATGCCTTGTCAAAAGCAGAGGAAAAGTGATAAAATAGGAACGATCAAAATGAGGGAGTTGCGATGGACGGCAGATGTGAAGATTTTTCCTATCAGGTTATTTATAAGAAGGTAAGACATATGACGATCCGTGTCACGGCGGCAGCACAGGTCATCGTGACAGCACCGTATGGTTATCCGAAGGAAACGGTGCGCGGATTCGTGGAAGCAAAGAGCGGCTGGATTCGAAAGCATCTGGCGCAGATGCAGGAAAAGCAGACAATCGTGCTGTCGGAGCTTTCTTTCGGGGAAGACGAGGAAAGACAGCTGAGAGCGCTTGTGGATGCCTGCTTTCCGGCGTTTGTGGATTACCGGATACCGGAGCCTGAGCTGCATTTCCGAAAGATGAAGAGCCGATGGGGCAGCTGCAACAAGGCGCGGGCTTCGATCACATTAAATCAGGCGCTTTGCGCGGTTCCGGCTGAGTGCCGCACTTATGTAGTGGTTCACGAGCTGGCACATCTGGTGGAGGCAAATCATAGCGCCGCTTTTTACCGCGTGGTAGAGACGGTGCTCCCGAAGTACAAAGAATATGAAAAGAGGTTAAAAGGCTATGCGCTACAAAATGAAAAATGAGACACTGACAGCAGAGATTGAGTCTTTTGGAGCGGAATTAAAATCCATAAAGAGCAATGCGACCGGCGTGGAGTATATGTGGTACGGAAAACCGGAATATTATAAAAGAACGTCACCGATCCTGTTTCCGTTTGTCGGAAGCTTAAAAAACCAGGAATACACCTATGAGGGAAAGAAATATCCGATGACGCAGCACGGCTTTGCGCGCGATATGGAATTTAAGGTGACAGAACAAAAGGAAGATGAGCTGTGGTTCCTTCTGGTGTCCGATGATTCCACACTGGAGAAGTATCCGTTTTCATTTGAATTGCATATCGGTTACCGTCTGGTCGGCAATGCATTAAAAGTGACCTGGAAAGTTGTCAACACCAATGAAAAAGAGATGCATTTTTCGATCGGCGCGCATTCTGAGTTTAACTGCCCGCTGCAGGATGAGTCGGACAAGACCGGATATGGACTTGATTTTCATACCGGACATGAAGTGCTTGCTTCCCGGATCAATGCGGACGGACTTATGCTGGATGGAAAGCAGAAGATCGCGGAAGACGCAGGAAAAATGCTGTTTCCGGAAGGATTTTTTGATGATGGTGTTTACATTGTGGAAAACAGTCAGACCAACCGTGTGTCACTGTTAGATCCGAAAGGAAGAGAATATGTGACGGTAAGTTCGGATGCGCCTCTTTACGGAATATGGTCCCCGGAGAAAAAGAACGCGCCGTTTGTCGCGATCGAACCGTGGTATGGAAGATGTGACAGAGCGACTTTTGCCGGAACATTGGAGGAACGCGAGTGGGGCAACCATCTGATGCCGCACGAGACATTTGAGCGATCCTATGAGATTGCGATCACAGAATAGAGGATCAGATAAAAAGAGCCGTGTCCGCTGCCTTATGTGGCAGAGGGCGGCTCTTTTGTCATTGCCTCATGTTCTTTTTGCAGTTCATCGTGCAGGGCAAAGGAATTCCAGGTGATGTTATCCGGTGTGAGAACCGCTTTTAAGGAAACACGCGCAATCTTTGCCCGGCGCATTTCCAGTAAAAACCGGTCAAGCAGGCGCCCGTCGAAATCTTTCATGACAAGCATCTCATCCGTAAATGCTTCCCGTTTTGGATCTGAGGAAAAAGAAGCGTCATCCTGCGGTGCGGGAAAATCTTTGATGCCGGCGAGCATACCGATGGGTTTCGCGTAATCGACCGGGTCTACCTGTTTGATACGGATATGCAGCTTTAAGCAGATAAGACGGATCTTTTTACCTTTTTCATTGCTTAGATTGTAAAAAAGAATGAGTGGTGTCATGGCAGTTCCTCCAAAATAAGAATAGATTTATTATAAGAAAAAAGTGTTTTTTGTGCAAGATGGAAAACTGTACGCAAACCGGAAAAAAGAAGGAAGAAAAAGAAGTTTGCAGAATCCGAAAATTCTGCTATAATGCGATACAGTATAGTAGGGAATTGTGACAGAATAAATGAGAGAACCTACGGATAGGAGCAGAGGATGAAGATAATAATTGTAGGCTGCGGAAATGTTGGAGCCACACTGGCAGAGCAGCTTAGCAGGGAAGGACATGACATAACAGTCATTGACGTCAGAGAACAGCTTGTGGAGAACATTTCAACCAGCTGCGATGTGCTTGGAATTGTAGGAAATGGCGCGAGCTTTAATGTACAGTCGGAGGCGGGCATCAGAGATGCCGATCTTCTGGTAGCGGTAACAGGACAGGATGAATTAAACCTGCTCTGCTGTCTGATCGCGAAAAAGGCAGGAGGATGCCACACGATCGCGCGTGTCAGCAATCCGGTTTACAGCAGGGAGATTTCTTTTATCCGGGAAGAACTCGGACTTTCCATGATCATCAATCCGCAGCTTGCGGCGGCAAGGGAAATGGCAAGACTTTTGAAATTCCCGTCCGCACTGGAAGTGGATTCTTTTGCGAAAAGCCGTGTGGATCTTGTCATTTACCGGATCGAGGAGGGCAATCCGCTCTGTAATATCAAACTGCGTGACATGGGCAGCAGACTGCACTGTGATGTACTGATCGCGGTAGTGGAACGCGGCGAGGAAGTGATCATTCCGGATGGAAATTTTGAACTGAAGGCAAAGGATGTCATTTCCATTGTCGGAACCCAGGCAAAAACAACCGAATTTTTCAAAAAACTCGGTGTCCCGACAGCGGCAGCCAAAAATGTCATGATCATTGGCGGTGGACGCACATCGATCTATCTGGCAAAGCAGCTGTTGGATCTTGGCATTAAGGTAAAGATCATCGACCGGGACGCAAATCACTGCGAAGAACTTTCCGAGATGCTGCCAAAAGCGATGATCATCTGCGGCGATGCCACGGATAAGGAACTTCTGATGGAAGAAGGACTCATGGAGATGGAGGCGTTTGTCGCAACGACCAATTTCGATGAGGAAAACATTATGCTCGCGCTGTTTGCAAAGAGTTGTTCCAAGGCAAAGCTCATCACGAAGGTACACCGCATTTCCTATGATGAGATCATAGAAAACTTAAATGTCGGCAGTATCATTTATCCGAAATATATTACCGCGGAATCGATCATCAAGTATGTCCGCGCAATGAAAAATTCACTGGGAAGCAATATCGAGACGCTGTACCGCTTAAATGACAATCAGGTTGAGGCGGTGGAATTTCTGATCAAAGAGGATGCGCCTGTGGTCGGTATCCCGCTTCAGGATTTAAAACTGAGGCCGAACATGCTGATCGGCTGTATCACACACAGAGGACAGGTTACGATCCCGAAGGGACAGAGCGTGATCGAAGTGGGGGATACGGTGATCGTCATTACGACAACGACCGGACTGCATGACATCCGGGATGTGGTAAAGTAGGAGGCACGACATGAATTATTCGATGATCCGATATATCTTATGCAGCGTACTCGGTTTTGAGGGGCTGTTTTTGCTGCTTCCGGCACTGGTGGGAGCGATTTATGGAGAGAAAGAGGGACTGATCTATCTTGCGGTTGCCGCAGCCAGCCTGCTTCTCGGAATGCTTGGCAGGATCAAAAAACCAAAGAGCAGTGTCTTTTATTCCAGAGAGGGATTCTCGGCGGTATCGCTTAGCTGGATCATTCTCAGTCTGGTGGGAGCGGTTCCGCTTCGGCTGACCGGGGAATTCCCATCTTATGTGGATGCGTTGTTTGAAACAATCTCCGGTTTTACTACGACCGGCGCGAGCGTGTTGTCTTCGGTGGAGGAGCTTACGCATGCTACGGCGTTCTGGCGCTGTTTCACTCACTGGATCGGCGGTATGGGGGTACTGGTATTTATTATGGCGATCTTACCGCTCTCCGGCAGCTCGTCGCTGCATCTGATGCGCGCGGAGAGCCCCGGACCTTCGGTCGGAAAACTGGTGCCAAAGATCCGCAGCACGGCAATGATCTTATATGGGATCTATCTGCTTATCACACTCAGTGAGATGGTGGCGTTAAAGATTGCAGGAATGTCTGTGTTTGAGTCGGTGACACTGACGTTTTCCACCGCGGGTACCGGCGGATTCGGACTGGTCAATACCAGTATCGCGTCCTATACGCTTGCGGTGCAGATCATCATCACGGTATTTATGCTGCTTTGCTCGATCAATTTTAACGTATATTATTTATTTTTGATCCGAAGACCAAAAGACGCTCTGTTAAACGAGGAAGTGCGTTATTTCCTGATCATTGTATTTACCAGTGCGGCGCTTATCACCGTGAGCATCCACGGGCAGTATAAAAGTGTGTTCTATGCCTTCCATGAAGCGCTTTTTCAGGTCGCTTCCGTGGTCAGCACGACCGGATTCGCGACAGCGGATTTTAACCTGTGGCCGGAATTCGCGAAAATGATCCTTGTGGGTCTGATGTTTATCGGAGCCTGTGCCGGAAGTACCGGAGGAGGCTTTAAGGTGTCACGTCTGATGATCGTGTTCCGGGCAGTGAAAAATGAGATCCAGTCGGTCACACATCCGAGAAGTGTGCAGAAGGTGCGTATGGATGGACGGAGAGTGCCGGACAATGTAGTAAAATCCGCGCTCTGCTATATGGCGGGATATTTCCTGATCCTTCTGATCTCGATTCTGCTGCTCAGCTTAAACGGCTATGATATGACCACGAATGTGACGGCAGTCATGGCGACCTTTAACAATGTGGGACCTGGCCTTAATATGGTAGGACCGACCGGAAACTTTGGCGCGTTCAATATTTTTTCCAAATTCGTGCTGATGTTTGATATGCTGATCGGCCGTCTGGAGCTGTTCCCGATGCTGGTGCTTTTTGCGCCGGGAATGTGGCGGCTTCCGGCAAGGAGAGCGGATCGGAAAGAGCCTGGCCTTGATATCTGAGTCCGGCAGCGGTGCAGGATTGCTTTTTTTTACAAAATTTATTATAATTGTAAATTATAATGTGCGAAGTGGGTGATGTTTATGGCGGATATTACAACAGAACAACTGGAAGAACTGGAAAATGAAGTGATTCCGAAAGCAGACAATATAAAGACGATGAAGGAGTTTGAAAGCCCGGAGTATCTTTATAAAGAACTGATAGCCAGCGTGCGTAAATATCATCCTTCCGACGATATTTCCATGATCGAAAAAGCATACCATGTGGCGGATGAGGCGCATAAGGGACAGGTCAGGAAGTCCGGAGAGGCCTATATTATCCATCCGTTATGTGTTGCGATCATCCTGGCGGAGCTTGAGCTGGACAAGGAGACGATCGTTGCAGGGCTGCTCCATGACGTGGTGGAAGACACGGTTATGACCGTGGAGGAGATCACAGAGGAGTTCGGCGCTGAGGTCGCGCTTCTGGTGGACGGTGTTACCAAGCTCGGACAGCTTGCGTATGACGCGGACAAGGTGGAAGTACAGGCGGAAAATTTACGAAAGATGTTTCTTGCGATGGCAAAGGATATCCGTGTCATCCTGATCAAACTGGCGGATCGTCTGCATAATATGCGTACTTTAAAATACATGACGCCGGAGAAGCAGAAGGAAAAGGCGCGTGAGACGATGGACATCTATGCGCCGATCGCGCAGCGTCTTGGTATTTCCAAGATCAAGATCGAGCTGGATGACCTTTCACTCAAGTATCTCGAACCGGAAGCGTACTATGATCTGGTCGAGAAGGTGGCACTCAGAAAGAGTGTGCGTGATGATTATGTGCAGCAGCTTGTCGGCGAGGTGAAAAAGAGCATCGAAGCGGCAGGCATCAAGGCGGATATTGAGGGACGCGCAAAGCATTTTTTCAGTATCTATAAAAAGATGAAAAACCAGGGAAAGACGATCGACCAGATCTATGATCTGTTTGCGATCCGTATTATCGTGGAGTCCGTAAAGGACTGTTATGCGGCGCTCGGTGTGATCCATGAGATGTACAAGCCGATCCCGGGACGCTTTAAGGACTATATCGCGATGCCGAAGCCGAATATGTATCAGTCCCTGCACACAACGCTGATCGGACCGACCGGACAGCCGTTTGAGATCCAGATCCGTACCTATGAGATGCACCGTACCGCGGAGTATGGTATCGCGGCACACTGGAAATACAAAGAGGCATCCGACGGAAAGAATGTCCAGAACCAGGAAGAAGAAAAATTAAGCTGGCTCAGACAGATCCTGGAGTGGCAGAGAGATATGTCCGATAACCGGGAATTTATGAGTCTCTTAAAGAGCGATCTCGACCTGTTTTCAGATACGGTATTCTGCTTTACACCGACCGGTGATGTCAAGAACCTGCCGAACGGTTCGACACCGGTGGATTTTGCGTACAGCATCCATTCGGCGGTCGGAAATAAGATGATCGGAGCGAAGGTAAACGGAAAGCTGGTTCCGATCGACTATGTGATCCAGAACGGTGACCGGATCGAGATTTTAACCTCACAGAATTCCAAGGGACCGAGCAGAGACTGGTTAAATATCGTAAAGAGTACACAGGCAAAAAATAAGATCAACCAGTGGTTCCGCAGTGAGTTAAAGGAAGAGAACATTGTAAAGGGAAAAGAACTGATCGCCCAGTACTGTAAGACGAAGAATATCAATCTTTCCGATATCAATAAACCGGAGTATCAGAGTAAGATACTGCATAAATACGGCTTTCATGACTGGAATGCGTGCCTTGCGACACTCGGCCACGGCGGTTTAAAGGAAGGTCAGATCGTAAACCGCATGCTGGAAGAATACCATAAGGATCATCCGATCCAGATGACGGACGCGGATGTGCTGGAAGCAGTGGCGGAAAACAAGGAAAAAGCGGCGGCAACACCGGTTGTCCGTTCAAAGAGTGGCATCATTGTCAAGGGACTTTATGATGTGGCAGTGCATTTTTCCAAATGCTGCAGCCCGGTACCGGGGGACGAGATCGTTGGTTTTGTAACGCGGGGCAGAGGTGTTTCCATACACCGGACCGACTGTATCAACATCATCAATCTCTCTGACATGGAGCGTGCGCGCCTGATCGATGCCGAATGGCAGCAGGATACCGAGGGAGAAGGCAAGGGACTTTATATCGCGGAGATCAAGATCTTCTGCCATGACAGAAAAGGCCTTCTTGTGGATATCACAAAGATCTTTACCGAACGGGAGATCAGTATCAGCGGGATCAATTCCAAGACCAGCAAGCAGGGGATCGCGACGATTTCGGTATCGTTCAGCGTCAAAGGAAAAGAAGAACTGGAGCGTCTGGTTGAGAAGGTGCGCCAGATCGAGAGCGTGATCGACATTGAGCGTACAACAGGCTGACGGATCACGGACAGAATAAGGAGAAATCATGGCAAAATTAAAAGTATATTCCTATCAGGTAGGACCGGTTTGTACCAACTGTTATTTTGCGGCAAATACGGAGACAAAGGAAGCGATCATCATAGATCCGGGCGCAGCTGCGGATTATCTGATCGAGCAGATAGAAAAAGAAGGGCTGCGTCCGGTCGCGGTACTTCTGACCCATGGTCATTTCGATCATGCGACAGCGGCAGCGGATGTGGCATCACATTTTGGTGTGCAGATCTATGCGCATGAGCTGGAAAAAGAGACGCTGGAGAATCCGGCGCTGAACCTCTGCGCGATGGCGGGAACGAGCGGTCTGGTATTTCATGCGGATGTCTTTGTAAAAGACGGGGAGATGCTTGATCTTGCAGGTTTCTCCATCCGTGTGCTGCACACACCGGGACATACCGTTGGCGGCGTGTGCTACTACTTCTTGAAGGAAAATGCGCTGTTTTCCGGTGATTCCCTGTTCTGCGAATCCATCGGACGCACGGACTTCCCGAAGGGCAGTATGTCGGATCTGATCCGCACCGTAAAAGAGAAGCTTTTGGTGCTTCCGGAATATGTGCGTGTCTATCCGGGACATAACGAGGAGACGACGATTGAGCACGAACGTGTATACAATCCGTATTTTTAGGAAAAGAGTTTTTTATGATCATCGTGAAATTAAATCAGCCAGGGTTTGAATACGACATTCATTCCCTGGTAAAGTCTTTTTATCCGGCAGAAGATGTGTATGTGTCGGTACAGGAAAAACAGACGGATGAGCCGGTCTTATTTTATATGGAATGTCAGTATGCCACAGATGAGATCCGGCTGTCGGTCTGGAAAGAGAAAGAAAAGCGTGAAGATAAGCCGTTAAACGAGCAGATCGTTCCGGTTGCGGAAGCTGACCGCAAAGAGGTAAAAAACCGCCTGAAGCGGGTGCTTTATACAATGCTTTCCGAACACACGGGGATTACACTTCCGTGGGGAACATTAAGCGGGATACGCCCGGTCAAGATCCCGATGCAGCTTTTGGAAGAGGGAAAGAGCAGGGATGAGATCGCGTCTTATATGAAGGACACTTACTACTGTTCGGATGGCAAAACAAAGCTGTCTCTCGACATTGCAAAGCGGGAGCTTGCGCTGCTGCAAAAGCTCGATTATGAGCATGGCTACAGCATTTATATCGGGATTCCGTTCTGCCCGAGCACCTGTCTTTACTGTTCGTTTACCTCTTATCCGCTTTCCGCGTGGAGAGACCGCGTGGACGCGTATCTTGACGCACTGGAAAAAGAAATCGATTTTACTGCGGAAAAATGTAAGAACCGGAAATTAAATACGATCTATATCGGCGGCGGAACGCCGACGACTTTAAGCGCGGCGCAGCTAGACCGCCTGATCCGCAAGATCAAGTGCAGCTTTGATCTCTCGGATCTTCTGGAATTTACGGTGGAAGCGGGCAGACCGGACAGCATCACAAAAGAAAAGCTGGAGGTGCTGCACTGGCACGGCATTTCAAGGATATCGATCAATCCGCAGACCATGAAACAGAAAACGCTGGATATTCTGGGCAGACATCACACGGTAGAACAGATCGAAGAGACCTTCCATCTGGCAAGAAAGATCGGATTTGACAATATAAACATGGATCTGATCATGGGACTGCCCGAGGAAACGATCGAGGATGTCGCGTATACAATGGAACGGTTAAAGGCGCTTGATCCGGACAATATCACGATCCACTCGCTTGCGATCAAGCGGGCGGCGAGACTCAACATATTTAAGGATCGGTATAAGGAATTAAAGATCGAGAATACGCAGGCGCATCTGGATGTGGCGGCACATGCGGCAGAACAGATGGGGCTGACCTCGTATTATCTTTACCGCCAGAAAAATATGGCGGGAAATTTTGAGAATGTCGGTTATGCGAAGCCGGGCAAGGCAGGCATTTATAATGTCTTGATTATGGAGGAAAAACAGACTATAATGGCACTTGGTGCAGGTGCTTCCACAAAATTTGTGCTTGATCACGGAGCACGCACGGAACGCGCAGAAAATGTCAAGGACGTGACCAGCTACCTGGCACGGATTGATGAAATGATAGACAGAAAAGCAAAGAAAATGGAGGAAATTTCATGGCATTAGTAAAGAAACCTGTCACAGGTATGAAAGATATTTTACCGGAAGAAATGCAGATCCGCGATTATGTGGTGAATATCATAAAAGAAACTTATCGTAGTTTCGGATTCACCCCGATCGACACGCCGTGCATGGAGCACATTGAAAATCTGTGCAGCAATCAGGGCGGCGAGAATGAAAAACTTATTTTTAAAGTGTTAAAACGCGGAGAAAAGTTAGACCTTGCAAACGCGAAAAGCGAAAGTGACCTGGTCGATTCCGGTATGCGCTATGATCTGACCTTACCGCTTTCCCGCTTTTACGCGAACAACGCGAACAATCTGCCGTCCCCGTTTAAGGCGCTTCAGATCGGAAGTGTATGGAGAGCAGACCGTCCGCAGAGAGGACGTTTCCGTCAGTTTACACAGTGTGACATCGATATCCTTGGTGAGCCGTCCAATTTAGCGGAGATCGAGCTGATCCAGGCGACGACTACCACACTTGGAAAACTTGGATTTAAAAACTTCGAGATTCGTATCAATGAGCGCCGCATCTTAAAAGCGATGGCTGCTTACAGCGGATTTGAAGAAAAAGATTTTGACGTTGTATTTATTATTCTGGATAAGATGGACAAGATCGGACTGGACGGTGTGGCAGAGGAACTGGAAAAATCCGGTTTCGCGAAAGAGAGCATTGAAAAGTATCAGTCACTGTTTGCCGGCGTGGAAAAAGCAGAGGATGGCGTGCAGTATCTGGCAGACACTCTGAGAGAATATTTAGATGCGGATGTCATGACCAATTTTAAAGATATCATTACCGCAGTCGAGGCGACAAAGGGCGATTTCTTCAAGCTGGTATTTGACCCGACACTGGTGCGCGGGATGTCTTATTACACCGGAACGATCTTTGAGATCGCGATGCCGGAGTTCGGCGGAAGCTGTGGCGGCGGCGGACGTTACGACAAGATGATCGGAAAATTTACCGGACAGGATGTTCCGGCGTGTGGATTTTCCATCGGATTTGAGCGTATCATCATGCTGCTTTTAGAGAGCGGATTTAAAGTTCCGTCCCAGGAGAAGACCGCATATCTGATCGAAAAGGGCTATCCGAACGACAAGCTCTGCGAGGTCATGAAACAGGCAGCGGACGAGCGTGCCGCAGGAAAACAGATCTTAGTGACACGCATGAACAAGAACAAAAAGTTCCAGAAAGAAAAACTTACCGCAGAGGGCTATACCGATTTTGTGGAGTTTTTTAATAAATAATTGTTAAATCAAATTGAAATTACAGGATAAATCAGGAGGAAATACTCATGGCAGAGTCAATGAGAGGCATGAAAAGATCCCACAGATGTACGGAGGTTTCTGCGGCAAATATCGGGCAGACCGTCACCGTCATGGGATGGGTACAGAAAAGAAGAAATCTGGGAAGTCTGATCTTTATCGATTTAAGAGACCGTTCCGGGATCCTTCAGATCGTGTTTGATGAAAACAGTGTAGGAGCAGATGGATTTACAAAGGCAGGAACGCTCAGAAGCGAATTTGTCGTTGCTGTGACCGGTACGGTACAAAAACGTTCCGCAGCAGTCAATGAAGCGTTAAAGACCGGAGATATCGAGGTGATCGCCACGGATATCCGTGTGCTGTCCGAATCTCAGACACCGCCGTTTCAGATTGAAGAAAACAGCCAGACGAAGGATGAGATCCGCCTGAAATACCGTTATCTGGATTTAAGAAGACCGGATATCCAGCGCAACCTGATGATGCGCAGCAAAGTTGCGTATCTGATGCGTGATTTTATGTCAAAAGAGGGATTCCTTGAAATCGAGACACCGACATTGTGCAAATCCACACCGGAGGGCGCAAGAGATTACCTTGTACCGAGCCGTGTGCATCCGGGTTCTTTCTATGCGCTGCCGCAGTCTCCGCAGTTGTTTAAACAGCTTTTGATGGTGTCCGGTTTTGACCGTTATTTCCAGATTGCCCGCTGCTACCGTGATGAGGATCTGCGTGCAGACCGTCAGCCGGAATTTACACAGGCAGATATGGAGCTTTCCTTTGTAGATATCGATGATGTGATCGAAGTAAACGAGCGTCTTTTAAAATACATTTTCAAAGAAGCGATCGGCGTGGATGTACAGATCCCGTTAAAACGTATGCCATGGCAGGAAGCAATGGACCGCTTCGGTTCAGATAAGCCGGATACCCGTTTTGGCATGGAATTACATGACGTATCGGATGTCGTAAAAGGATGCGGTTTCGGTGTGTTTACCGGTGCGCTTGAGAACGGTGGTTCCGTGCGTGGTATCAATGCCGAGGGACAGGGCGCAATGCCGAGAAAGAAGATCGATAAGTTGGTTGAATTTGCAAAGGGTTACGGCGCAAAGGGACTTGCTTATCTCTCAATCAATGAAGATGGTACTTACAAGTCTTCTTTTGCAAAATTCATGACAGAAGAAGAATTAAGCAACCTGGTTCAGGCAATGGAAGGAAAGCCGGGAGATCTGTTGCTCTTTGCGGCAGACAAAAACAAGATTGTATGGAACGTGCTTGGCGCGCTGCGTTTAGAGCTGGCAAAAGAGCTGGATCTGCTTGATCCGAACCAGTACAATTTCCTCTGGGTAACAGAGTTTCCGCTCCTCGAGTGGTCAGATGAAGAAAACCGTTTCATGGCAATGCATCATCCGTTTACGATGCCGATGGAAGAAGACTGGGATAAGATTGATTCCGATCCTGGTTCGGTGCGCGCAAAGGCATACGACATCGTATTAAACGGAACAGAGCTTGGCGGCGGTTCCGTCCGTATCCATCAGGATGATATCCAGGAGAAGATGTTTGAGGTGCTCGGATTTACCAAAGAGAGAGCGCATGAGCAGTTTGGTTTCCTGTTAGATGCGTTCCAGTACGGAGTACCGCCTCACGCAGGACTTGCTTACGGACTTGACCGTCTTGTGATGCATATGGTACATGCGGATTCTATCCGTGATGTCATTGCGTTCCCGAAGGTAAAGGATGCGTCGGATCTGATGACCAACGCGCCGGATGTGGTAGATGAAAAGCAGTTAGAGGAGCTTGGCATCGAAGTGGCGCCGCAGGAAGAGGAAGCAAAAGAAGAATAATTTTACGCGGAATACAGAAAAGATCAGAAGTCTGCCGGATGGCGGATTTCTGGTCTTTTTGCGTTCTATTTATAAAAAAAGTATAAACTGACGGAAAACTATTTACAATCTGAGAAAAAGTAGTATGATAAAAGAGTCTTAATTATCTTGATGCAAATCTAACATTCAGGATTTCTAACATTTCAAAGTATTATTCAAAAACATTCCAATTGGAGAAAAGAGTATGTCAGAAAGAAAAAAGGCAGTGTCTATGCGGCTGCGTGCTTTTTGGTATCACAGACAGCTTGCGCTCATAAAGCGGAGATATTACCGGACGCACAGTTGGCTCTGGCACAGTTGCAGGAGAATTTTAAAGCTTCTGCGAATGATCATGACAGGCGGAATCGTGTCTTTGTTTTTGTTCCTTGCGGCCGTCGGAACCGTGACACTGATCCACCCGGTCATGCGGCAGTTATTGTTACAGTTTTTTTATTAAAGGAGGAAACATCTATGGAACAGATCATCAAACATTTTACCCCGGCAATGGCAGCTTTTGCGGTTGGAGTTCTGTTAATCGGGATTCTTGTGGCAATATTGTCTTCCAATGGCGTAGTAGCCGAACAGATGAATAAGATCATTACGGGATTTTTTGAAGCGGCATCCGCACAGCTCCCGGCCTAAGGAAAAGCGGGCGAAAGGGGGAATTGGTTGAGTGCAACGATCACGTTTGAGTTAAGTGAGAAACATTTCGGGATCTTTTATCCGTATCTGGTACAGGACAGTGTGACGGATATCGATTATAACGGCAGAAATATCTGGATCACAGATCTGGAGAAAGGGCGCTATCCGGCGCCCGAATCTGTCAGTGAGCGGTTTGTCATGCAGTTTACGCACGATATCGCAAATTGTATGAACCGTCCGTTTAATCAGGCGAATCAGGTGCTTGAGGCAGATACGAATGAACTGCGCATCAGTATCGTACATGAATCTGCGGCGGTTTCCGGGACCAGTATCTGTATCCGGAAATCTCCGCCGGTCGTGCGAAATACCGCAGAGGAGCTGTTGGAAAGCGGCTATGTGAGTCTGCCGGTTTTAAGCCTGTTAGCGAACTGTGTCCGCGCGAAGATGAATTTTGTGTTTGGCGGGACACCGGGAGTGGGAAAGACGGAATGCGCGAAATTTTTTATGCAGTTTATCCCGCCGGATGAGCGGGTGATCACGATCGAGGATTCGCTGGAACTGCATTACGGGGATATCCATCCGGGCAGTGACTATGTGGAACTGCGTGTGGGAGGAAGCTTTGGATATACGGAAGCGATCAAGGCGTGTCTGCGTCAGAACCCACAGTGGCTTGTGCTCTCGGAGGCGCGTTCTACCGAGGTGCGCTTTCTTTTGGAGCAATGGAGTACGGGGGTGAACGGTTTTTCCACGATCCATGTCAAAGATCTGCGGGAACTGCCCGACCGTCTGCTCAATATGATGGGGCAGACAGGAGATATGGCGCGTATGGAGAACCGTATTTATGAGTTTGTCAATATCGGGATCCTGATCCGCTGTGTCCGCACAAAGGAGGGAAAGCTGTTCCGTTATATTGACCAGGTCTGCTTTTTTACAAGGGAAGAGGAGCATAACCGTATGTACCGGCTGGTCGAGGATGGAAAACTGATCCGGCGGGAACTGCCTGCCGATGTGAAAAAGCAGCTTCACCGTGCGGGGATCACGGATCCGTTTGTCTGCGACCGGTTCGATCAGAGAAAGGGGGAAGGGGAAGCGGAATGTTTGTAAAAAAAAGAAAAATACAGGTGCTTGGACTGTTGAGCCATAAGAACCTGGCGCGGGAAGTCCATATGTATGGATATCACTATTCGTCTAAGACACATCTGTTTTTGATCCTCGGCGTTTTGACCGGAAGCATTGCGCTTGGTCTGATCTTTCGGCTTTTACCGCCGTTTATACTGGCGGTCGTGATCTCGTCACTTTTGATACTGCCGCTTTTAATCCTTGCGATGTATGAGCGCATGTATGAACAGAAGCGTTTTTCCGAGGCAGGACAGTATGTAGATCAGATGTTATATTCTTTTTTAAAACATCAGAAGATCTACGCGTCATTAAAAGACTGTATGCGTGTCATGAAAGAGGGCGGGATGTATGAAGTGATGGAACAGGCGGTCTTTCATATTGACCGGGGAGTGGCAGACACCGATGCCGGAGTTTTAAGAGAGGCGCTTTCCGGTATTGCGGCGGCCTATCCTGCGGAAAAGATACAGACAGCCAATGAGCTGATGCTGCGTGTGGAAGAACGGGGCGGCGAGTTTGAGCATTCGGTCAATCTGCTTTTGCAGGACGCGGATGTGTGGAAGCGCAGCTGTTACCGGCTGCAGGCAGAAAAGAAGCAGCGGCATGTGGAGACCGTGCTTTGCATTATCTTTTCCACATTTTTGTGCGGTGCGGTTTTATATGCCTTAAACTGGGCAGGAGCACTGTTTCCGTCAAACGGAACATTTGACATTTTTTCTTATCCTATCGTACAGCTCACATCAACAATTCTGATTATTTTCCATTTATTTGTATTTTATAAGAGTTCGAAAAATCTGACGGCGGACTGGCTCAGTGAACGACAGGTCTGCGATGAAAAACTGGTGCTTTCCGGTTATGAAACAGTCATGCACTATGATCCGGATCGGGAGCGGAAAAAGAGTATTCTGTTTTCGGCACCGTTCTTTACAGCGGCGGCAGCAGGCATGATCCTTGAAAAAACCCTGCCTGCGGTGGTGTGCCTTGGACTGGCGGTCTTTTTGCTGTTTCAGCACAGGATCGGTTACAAGCTGGCGAAGGATACGGTAAGGCGTGAACTGTATGTGCGTTTTCCGCAATGGCTGATGGATCTGGCACTGCTCATGCAAAGCAACAATGTGTATGTGTCACTGAGAAAGTCCAGAGAAAACGCCACAGAACTGTTTGCGTCACAGCTGGATGAGCTTTTGCGCCGCATTGAGGAAAAACCGGATGATGTGGAGTCCTATACCGCATTTTTCGGAGAATTTGAGATACCGGAGATCACATCCTGTATGCAGATGCTTTATGCGGTCGCGGAAAATGGAAATGGGGATGTGGATGCCCAGGTGGAGCATCTGATCCGGCGGATCCACGAGATGCAGGAACAGATACAGGAGGCATCCGGAGAACATGCAAAGTTTAAGATGGATATGGTGTTTTCCTATCCGATGGCGGCAGCCTGCGCAAAAATGGCAGTGGATATGACATTTGGCATGGTAGTTATGCTGGCAATGCTCGGCAGCATGCAGTTAGGAGGATGATATGGCACAGATTGTTCAGTTTTTTACAGGTATTCTTCTGATGCTGCTCGGATTTTTCGTGTGTATCAGTGTGGTTTCCGGTGTCTTTTCCAGTGTGCGGGCAGATGAATACAAGGCAGATGTGATCGCGGAGATCGAGGACAGCAACTTTAACGCGCAGGTAATGGAACATTGTAAAAAACAGGCGGAGGAGGCGGGTTACGACCTGACAGTGACACCTTGTGAGTATGATGCGGACGGCGATCTTTCTCTGGCGGAAGTGATCCTTTCGTATTCCTATGAAGTACCGCTTCTTGGAATAGAAGAAAAAAAGCAGCTGCGCGGCGTGGCGAGATAGAGGAGGAAAGAGGCATGGAGCGTTTGATAGAAGAAATCGGAGGCGCGGTTCTTTTTGTGCTTTTCGGAGGTGCGTTATTACAGGCAGTGATCCGGATCTTTGACCTTTTTACCGGATTTTAGGAGGAAATGATGGAAGAGATTTTAAGAGAGTATGGAAGCGGGATTCTTGCGGCAGTTACAGGGATCGGCTTTCTGATATTCTATGCAGGACTATACAGTGAAGGCGGGGTACTGCGCAAGGCGGTACTTGCGTTTCTTGCAGGGATCTGCGGATAGGAGAAAGAGATGGAACAGATCATCAGACATTTTGGACGTGGGATCGCGGCGGTGGCGGTGGCACTTTTTCTGGTTGCATTTCTTTTTGGGGGCGCGGATGGAAAGCAGGGGCTGCTAAGGATGACGGGGGCAGCGATAAAGCCCGGCAGTATCTGCTATACGGACTACAAAGATTATAAGGTGCTGCAGACAGAGGCGGCAAAACCGGAGCCGGTGCTGACAGAAACATTCGGGGAGCGTGTCCTGGTGGCAGGGCAGGATTACAAAGTGACGGATTATATTACTGCGGCAGATAAAGACGGGAGAACGTATGATTTTCTG
Organism: Lachnospiraceae bacterium; assembly: GCA_902363825.1. GTDB lineage: Bacteria > Bacillota > Clostridia > Lachnospirales > Lachnospiraceae > Roseburia_D > Roseburia_D yibonii. Next base: position 159,310 of record CABJBK010000008.1, on the reverse strand, counting down.
CTGGAAAAAGTATTGGACAAAACGGGAAATGAAGTGGCGGCATATGGGCAGACGCAGGATGGGATGCTGTGCTTTGAAAAATCCGGGATATATACGCTTAGGATCGCAGTCAGCAATGACGCAGGAAAAAGAAAGCGTTACCAGATTGCGGTTTCAGTAGCGAGAAAGTAGGAAAGCGGGGGAGAGGGATGAAAAATCTGATCATATGTGTTTTTGTGGCATTAACGGGAATCTGCTGTCTTGGAACCGTCTGCGCGATCAGCGGGCGGAATGCAAGAGAGATGGAGTTAAAGGCAAATCTCGGAACAGCGGTGGAGACAACGGTGGAACGGGAAATGAAAAAGGCAGAAAGCGGGACAGAAGAAGAGACAGATGAGAGCATATTTCTGGCAGAAGCGGTTGCGGCGATCACTGCGGAGCTTCGTACCGATTCCGATGTTTGCGTCAGGATCTGGGGAGCAGATGAGAAGAAGGGACTTTTGGGAATGGAGGTGGAGGAAATGTTTCGTTATCCAAATGGAAGAGAAGGAAGGGTTTCCTACAGCAGAACAGCGATACTGGATAAAGAGAAGGATAAGAAAGGGTCGCATACCGTAAAATTTTACTGGAATAAGGAGGATATGCAGGCAGATGCGGACTGCTACAAATCCTTTGTGGTGGCAGACGGGGAAAAGATCAAAGAGCCATGCACGCCGAAGGCAGACGGTATGGTGTTTGAAGGCTGGCATGACTGGAATGATTATATTGCGGACTTTTCACAGGAGGTTCAGGAGGATATCGTTTATTACGGGGCATGGAGCAAATAAAGCGTTGTCGATAAAGTAAGAAGAAAATACATATTTTTTTTCCTTTTTCAATGGTAAGATAGAATCAGTGCAATATACGCGGAAAGTTACCGCATAAGAAAAGAAGAGGAAAAGGAGAATTAATTATGAAAAACAAAGGAATGAAATTATTATTACTGGCAATGACAGTTGCAGGACTGACGGGAGCAGCGCCGGTCGGAGTGCTTGCGGACACCACAGACGAAGGTGTGACCAGTGAGGCGGCGATAGAAGAAACGACAGAAACAGCGGATACCGCAAAAGGCGGACGGAATGTGCCGTATTACAGCTTATCCAAAGATGGCGGCAACTGGGATGGTTCCCATTATACAAAAGCAGACGGTACACTTGCAAAGGATGTATTCTTTTTTGATGGGGAAAATACCTATTATTTACAGGCAGACGGTTCCCCGATGAAGGACAAGCTGACCTATCATCCGGATGGAGAGCACATCATCTATTTTGATACGGAAGGACATGAAGTATTTACAACCTTCCGGTATTGTCCGGGTGTGGGTTATACCTGCTACTTTGACGCACAGGGCTATCTCTATAAAGATCAGATCACCTTTGTCGGAGACAAGGTTTATTATCTGAACGCCAACGGAGCCATGGAGCAGAGCGGCTGGTTTGGTTTTGCGAACGGACGTGACTATGGTTTTGCCAATCAGGATGGTACGCTGATCACGACCGGATGGGGCTATGATCCTTATGGCAGAGTGGTGTTCTATCACTGGAACGGCATGGTGGCAAGAGGACTGATCTCCGATGCGTCTTATTATTACAACATGGATGAGACGGATGGACACTACATCGGGCAGTGGGCGTACAACAGCATTGTGGTGGATGGTTACGCGTTTGATGTGGACAAGATCAATGCAGTGTCGGCGGCAAGCAGGAATGCGGATGAGTATGGGTATGAGAGCCGTGAAATGTCTTATGGAAATACAGTGGTGGATGGTATCGATTACGCTTCGGTGTTCAATGCGCAGGGATACTTAAATGGAAACAAAGATGTAAAAGCGGCAGGATTCACTACGGATAACGCGATCCTTCACTTTGTGAAAGACGGTATGCCGGCGAGCAGAGTGGCACTGAGAGAATTTAATGTAACAAAATATCGTGCAAACTATTACGATGAATTAAATCCGAAATACGGGGATGACTGGAAGCTGTATTACTATGATTACATGTGCTATGGCAAGTCATCTGGGAAAGTGGCAAATAAATATATTTCAGGAAAGGCGAGTGACTTGGCGGCATATAACTTTGATTATGCGGCACTGGTAAGAGATTATCCGGAATACCGCTGATCAGGTTATAGAAGCATGTCTGACAGATAAAGGATAAATGAAGGGACGAAAGAACAATAAAAGAAGATTATTAGTATGGGCAGGAATGTGTGTCATGCTTCTGACCGGGCTGCTTGCGGTGAAGCCGCAGGAGACAAAGGCACTGACGACCGGAGATATTTACTGGAGTGGTAACACAGCATATGTAGCGACCCAGGCGGGGTTGAACGAAGCATGTGACAGAAGAATTACGGCAGATATTTATCTGCTGAACGATATTACGCTGGTTGACCAGGATGTATATTTAACAAACTATCCTACCGGCATTTCTGTGTATGGGATCAAGACGATCCATGGAAACGGACATACGATCCGGAATGGGATAGAAGTGCAAGATGGAAGCACCAGTGAGGATGTAAAAAACAATGGTGCGCCGGTCTTTAACGTAGCGAATACCCTGACACTGCAGGATGTTGTGATTAAGGGGAACAACGGGGATAATGGAGATGAGAGAAAATATCGCAGCGGCATTGTGGTAAGTCCCGGAGGCATGGTAAATATCCGGTCTGGAACCTATATAACAGAATGTAAATCGTGGAACTATAATGGTGTAACACGCGGCGGACATGGGATCTGGTGTAAATCCGGCGGTACGATCAATGTCTATGATGGCAGTATCTATGGCAATGAGCAGTCCGGGATCGGTTCCTCCGGCGGTACGATCAGCGTTGCCGGTGGAAATATCTATTATAACGGCAATAACGGGATCAGTTCCTACGGAACCGTGTATTTCCACGGCGGTACCATAAACCAGAACGCAAACTGCGGGATCTATGTCGGTGATGGCTATGCATATATCAATGGCGGTCTTATTGCCGGAAACCGGAGTGAGGCATCGGCAGGTATCGGCATCCAGAAGGGTGATGTCGTGATGAATGGCGGAACGGTCAATAATCTCTCGCAGACCGGCGTTTATCTCTTGAACGGGAATGGGACGTTTACCATGAATGCGGGGGAGATCTACAGTAACGCGGCGTGTGGGATCACGGCAAACGGCGGCACTGTGACTATCAACAATGGACGCATCCATGACAACGGACAGCATGGTATTTCTTCTTCTGCAAACCTTACGGTTGCGAGCGGTTCTTCGGGTACGGAGATCTGCAGCAATGGCGGGGATGGAATTGTTTCTTTTGCAACTCTTAACATGTCAGGCGGATATGTACACAGCAATAACGGAACCGGTGTTGTCAATTATGGAACCGGAACTATTTCCGGCGGTGAGATCCGGCACAATAAGGGAAACAGCAACGTAGTAAATGGCACAACGGGAACACTGCGGATGACCGGCGGATCGATCTACGGTACTGCGGCGAACGGTATCGCGAACAGCGGAAACCTCACATTTTCCGGGGGAAAGATCTATGAGTGCTCTGCTTCTGGAATTTTCCATGCGGGAACCACGACCATTACCGGCGGCAGCTTCTGGAGCAACGGGCATGACGTGCAGCATTTCGGACAGGAGAACAGCGGAAACCTGGTTATCGAGGGCGGAGCGGAAAGTGTTTGGCTGCCTACGGTTGGCAGATATGTGGTGACTCACAGCGGCAGGAGGCTTGTGATCAACATGCCGACGGACTGTTATAAGAGAGGGAAAGTCATGGTGCGGACGGATTCCGCGGCAACAGCGCAGACCGTGACATCGAACCTTTCTTTCCGGGATTTTAACGCTTTTACCAAACGGGCGTATGGAAATGACGTGGTGGTATGGGATCGCTACAAACAGACCAGCAGGAACTATAAATATGAGGGCGGCAGCTGGAACTATTTTGGCACGGATAAGACAGAAACGGTGTGGGGCGGTGATAATTACACCGTGAAATATACGCAGACACCGGAAAATTACCGGAACTATGCGATCGTGAGGACAGACCCGTCACCGGCGGGAACGACCGTGGCGGATACCGGCGGACAGGAGTATGTATGCAAAAATGTTTCTGCGGAGAATACGTTTTATGTCTGCTATTATCCAAAGAATTATACTGTCCATTTTGAAGGAAACGGTGCGACCGGCGGCTCCATGCAGGATCAGACGATCAACTATGGTGTGGCAGCAAAACTGAATAAAAACGGGTTTACCCGTGGATTTACCATCGGATATGATGTAAACGGCGGAAACAGCGTGGAACGAGGATCAGACAGTGTAGTTTCGGATTTCACGGGCTGGAAATTGAGCCCGGCGGCTGTCGGGATCTCCTATACGGATGAGCAGTCCGTAATGAATATCGCGGAACCGGGAAAGACCAGGAATCTTTATGCGGCATGGCATGATAACGGGGTAACACTCCCGAACGCATCCAAGGAGGATGAGTACTGGGAGCTCAGTGAGGATAACAAAGGATGGGTAAGGTATTACTTTACCGGATGGTACACGGCGCCGGATGGCGGAGTGTGTGTCGGAAGGGGCGGGGATGCCTATACACCAAAGCAGGACATCACGCTGTACGCGCACTGGACGTATAACGTATTCGTTTACTATGACGGCAATACGAATGACGGCGGCGGAATGGAGATGACCGATCCGGTCAAAGGTGATGAAAAGACAAGAGGTGTGGACTACATCATCCGGGAAAACAACTTTACAAAGACCGGGTATGATTTCGCGGGCTGGAACACGGCACAGGTGGACGGCGCCGGGAACATCGTAGAGACCGGGCTTCCGAGATTCGCGCCGGGAAGTGTCTATAATGAGGATATCCCGGTCACCCTGTTTGCAGCATGGCAGCACCGGTTCGACATCGCGTATATGGGCGTATGCCAGACCGAAGGGGATGACTATTTTGACAACAATGGCGGAGCGGATTATTCCAAGCTGACCGATACCGTGAAGCTGGCGAGATCGGAGGACTTAAAGATCCGGACAACGAAGTCCTTTGTGGACGCAGAGTCCGGGAAAGAAGTGGTAGAAGACGTGACAGGAACCGGAGTAGGATGGGCGTTTGCCAAGGATATGGAGGCAAAATATCCGGAAACCTATATCGCGGATGATACAGAGTATCCGGCGGGCGAGTTCTTTGCGCTTGCGCGGGATGCCGGGGCAGTTACCTATGGAAATGTAGGCCCGGATTATCAGGGTGAGGTTCCACAGCTGAACAGCCAGGACATGGCAGTTGCCAATATGTACCGGGTATGGGATTACGGACCACTGATCGAGGCGTATGATCTGTATTACACACTTGAACAGGCACAGAGCGGTTATATCACAGAGGAGGAACTCTTGAGCCACGCAAAGGCAACGGATGAGGAGGACGGAGAAATTCCAGGCGGCGATCACGCTGAGCAGGGCAATTCCTTCCGGGTGATGGACTATGCCACAACAGATTTTACAGGCTTTACAGCGGATGGCAGTGTGACGGAGACATACCTTGCGACAGACAGTGTGGGAAACCGGACGAGGTATAAGGTTACGGTTCATATTACGGACAGTGCGCCACAAAAAGTCCTGCCCTCGGGGACGACACGTTTTATTTCGGCAAAATATTACAGCAGGGCGTCAGAAGAGGGTGGTTTAAGGGAAACGTCCATCTGGAAGCAGGATCCGGACTATCAAAACGCGTTGGAGCAGACATTTGCCAATCAGCAGAACAAAAATGCAGTCATAACGTATCAGTTTGATCACGATACGATCTGTGCAATGCGGGAGGCTCTTTACGCAGCCCCGGATCCTATGGATAAAGAGAACTTAACTGAGTTTTATAAAAAATTTATGGTTCAGAATCAAAAATAAAAAAGGAATCAAAAACGGTCAGGACATAATTTCATGTCCTGACCGGAGATCGTGTGCTTATAAATCTGCCGTTTGTTCTGATTTTTCCGGCATCGTAAGAAGAATTTTCTCCACACGGTTTTTATCCATTTTTTTCACAAAGAAAGTAAACCCGTCTTTTGTGGTGATAACTTCACCTTCTTTTGGAAAATGATCTAACAGACCGATCACATAACCGCCAACCGTATCATAATCTTCGGATGAAAATGGAAGATCAAGTGTTTCACACAGATCATCTAAATTCATGGAACCGGAGACCAGATATTCCTGCTTGCTTATTTTTGTCAAATCGGCTTCTTCATTTGCATCATATTCATCCCGGATGTCTCCGACAATCTCTTCGATCAGGTCTTCGAGTGTGATCAGACCGACAGTAGTTCCGTACTCATCTAAAACGATCGCGATGTTGATGGAATTCTTTTTCATTTCGTGAAAAAGTTCTGCTGTATTTTTGTGCTCATAAGTGAAAAACGGTTCCCGCATGAGCGCACGGATCGAAAACTGGCTGGTGTCGGTTAAAAGCAGAAGATCCTTGATGTTTAAGATACCGACAACATTGTCTGTCGTGTCTTCATAAACCGGAAGACGGGTATACTGACACTCACGGAAGATGGCAAGCAGGTCATCGTAAGAGCAGTTGACCGCCACCATGGTCATATCGATACGGGGAACCATGATCTCTTTTGCCTGCGCGTCATTAAAATCAAAGACATTATTGATGATCTCGTGTTCTTCAGATTCGATAATACCGTTTTCATGTCCGACATCCACGATGGTCCGCAGTTCTTTTTCCGTCATCTGTTTGGCTGCGCTGTTCGGATCAATACGGAAGAGTTTCAGTAACAGAAAGGACAGGGCGTTTACGATGTAGATGACCGGTGTGAGAATGGTCATCAGAAATGCGATCACGCCGGAATAGGCCATGGCAAGTTTGTCAGCATATAAAGTGGCAAGGTTTTTTGGAGAAATTTCTCCAAAGATCAAGATCAAAAGTGTGAGAATACCGGTTGCGATTCCGACTCCGACACTGCCAAAGAGCTTTAACGCCAGTGACGTGGAAATGGACGAAGCGGAAAGGTTTACGATATTGTTACCGATCAAAACAGCGCTTAACATCTTGGAAGAATTGTCTGTCACGGCAAGTACCCTTGCAGCGCGCTTGTTGCCCTCGTCCGCCAGTGTCCGCATACGGATGCGGTTTACTGTGGTAAGGGAAGTCTCTGCGGAGGAAAAAAAACCGGACAGCAGTAATAAAATAATAAGACAGATTAATTGTATGATTTCAGTTGTCTGCAATAAAAAAACACCTCGCGAAATTTGTGATAGAAATTATTGTAAAGTGGCATAATAGTCATAAATCGGATTTAAGTCTACTTCTGTAGTAACCGTCTCAACCGGATCAGTCCCGGAGTTTTGGGTATAATTGTAAACAGAATATCCGGCCCAGAAAAGGATTGCGGCACATAAAATGCATCCGCCGGCTTTCTCCAGATTGAGAAGACGTTTTTCTCTTTTCATGATCTGTTTGCGGTTTGCTTTCTCTTTTTTATAACGATCGACTTTTTCCTGACTCATAATAGTGATTCTCCTTTTAATACAAGATAAGGATTATTATACACTATCTTGGGGACTTTGGGTTGATAAATTTAAAAAATTACCTTAAAATTGTATAAAAAAAGAAAAGGAAGAAAGATTATGCGAAAAGGAATCATTTTTGATATGGACGGCACATTATGGGACTCCGCGCCACAGGTGGCAGAATCCTGGAACCGGGTGATCGAGGAGAAATATCAAGATATCAATGTCCACATTACGACAGAGGATATGTATCGTGTCATGGGAAAAACGATGGATGTTCTGGGAAAGATCATTTTCCCGGATGTGGAGGATGCACGCAGGGAAAAAATATTACTTGACTGTTATAAATATGAAAATGAATATCTCAGTATGCATGGAGGAAAATTATATCCGGATCTGGAGGACGTGTGGAAACAGCTTGGCACGGACTATGATCTGTATATTGTGAGCAACTGCCAGACGGGATATATTGAAGCATTCCTTGATTTCTTCGGATTCCGCCATTATATCAAAGATATGGAATGTTATGGAAATACCGGAAAAAACAAAGGATATAACATACGTCTTGTGGTGGAGCGCAATCAGATCAAAGATCCGGTTTATGTGGGAGACATCGAGGGCGATTACGAGGCAAGTAAAGAAGCCGGAGTGAAGTTTATCCATGCGGCATATGGATTTGGCACGATCCGGGATGAGGTACCGGAGATCCATGCGTTGCAGGAACTTCCGGCGGTTGCCGATAAAGTGACGGCGTAACACATTTGTGAGTCGGTGAGGAGAAGATATGAACAGGATCGTAAGGGGAATTTTATATGCCAGTTCACTGCTTTTGGTGATACTGGTATTCGTGCTTGGCTATCAGAAAGTCCATGAAAAGACGACGGATGAGATGGCAGAAACGCAGACGACAACAACAGAGCAAAAAACGGAGCAGACAACCGGACAGGCGCAGGAACAGATACAGGAGCCGGAGCAGACGACGGAGGCGGAACCGGCAACTGAGACAGAAACGGAAGAAGGCGAAAATATTGTATCTTCTGCGGCAACGACACTGGTATTTACCGGAGATATCTTAATTGGAAACAGTGTGTCTGCGAATTACAGCGCAAAAGGGATCGATGGGATTTTGTCCGGGCAGATGAAGGAACTGTTAAACGGCGCGGATATCACGATGGTCAATGAGGAATTTCCATTTGGCACGGGCGGCGTGGCGATGGAGGACAAACAGTATACCTTTCGCGTGAACCCATCTTATGTGGCTGCATTTGGTGACATGGGTGTGGATGTCGTGTCGCTGGCAAACAATCATATTCTGGATTACGGACCGCAGGCGTTAGAGGAGACATTTGCGGTTTTGGATGACGCCGGTATCCGTTACGCCGGTGCGGGCGAAGATAAAGCGCGCGCAATGGAGCCGCAGATCATAGAAGTGAACGGGAAAAAATTTGGATTTCTCGCGGCATCCCGCGTGATCCCGGTGGCTTCGTGGAACGTCGAAAACCAGACACCTGGAGTGTTTGCAACCTATGATGCTGCCGCACTTAACGCAAAGATCGGGGAAACAAAAAAAGAATGTGACTATCTGACCGTGTATGTACACTGGGGGCTGGAGCATAAAGAGTATCCGGAGGATTATGAACATACGCTGGCGGAGGGCTATGTAAATGCGGGAGCGGATCTTGTGATCGGCAGCCATCCGCACTGCCTTCAGGGTGTGGAATACATAAATGGAAAACCGGTGTTTTACAGTCTTGGCAATTTCCTGTTCGGGCAGGACGGAAATACCGCAGCAGTAAAAGTTACAGTTGCGCCGGATGGAACAGCGCAGTACGCATTTGTTGCGGCAAAGGAAGAAGGAGCCTGCACGAGAGAACTTACCGGTGAGGAGGCAAAGAGCCTGTATGATTATCTGCAAAGCATCTCCTTTCAGGTATCCGTTGATGAAAATGGCATAGTGCGGGAAGAGTGAAAATAAAATACAAAAAAAGATGTGTGACAGGAAACAGATTTGGACGAAATTACGCAGAATGTGGGAAATGAAACAGATCCGAAACTGGAAAATCTTTTGAACCTTGCACTGGATGCAACGCAGGAAGAATTGCGGAAATCCGGGGATTTAAAGACCGGGTATGACCCGGAAGACAATGTATGGGAACTGATCATAAAGTATCAGGGATCATTAGATGAGCTGAAGGAGCAGATCCCCCGGATCCGTGTAATACCGCTTCTTCGCGGATATGCTGTTTTATATGTGGAACAACAGTATGTAGAGCGGGTCGCGGAATTTGAAAATGTTTTATATGTTGAAAAACCAAAGCGGCTTTACTTTGCGCTGGACCGGGCGGTCAGAGAAGCGTGTATTAATTCCTTCCAGAGCCTTTGGGATCGCCAGAATCAGGATTTAAGAGGCAGGGGGATCCTCGTCGCGGTGCTTGACGGCGGGATTGATTACACGCATCCGGATTTCCGGAATCCGGATGGCACGACAAGGATTCTTGCGTTGTGGGATCAGACGATCGCTGCGGGGCCTGCACCGTATCCCTACGGGATAGGGACGGAGTACAGCAGAGAGACGATCAATGAGGCGCTTGCAAGCGAAGAACCGGCGGAGCGGGAACGCATCTGTCCAAGCAGGGATATCTCCGGTCATGGGACACATGTGACCGGCATTGCTGCAGGCAATGGCAGGGCATCCGGCGGACGCTATACGGGAGTGGCACCGCAGAGTGATCTTATCATTGTAAAGCTCGGGAATGCCACGGAGGATTCCTTTCCCCGGACGACGCAGCTTATGATGGCTTTGGATTATGTCTTGCGAAAATCCCTGGAGTACAATATGCCGATCGCGGTCAATATCAGTTTTGGCAACAGCTATGGCTCCCACAGCGGGGATTCACTGATTGAGACATTTATCAATGATGTCGCCGGAGTGGGGAGAACGGTGATCGTGACAGGGGCAGGAAACGAGGGAAACGCAGACGGTCATACATCCGGCAGATTTGAACCACAGATCCAGGCACGTCCCGGACAGACGTCAAAAAAAATCGAATTTGCAGTCAGCGAGTACGAGCAGAGTTTCAGCATACAGATCTGGAAATCGTATGTGGATGATATCGCAGTTTCCATCAAAGGACCATCCGGCGAGGGCGCAGGCCCTTTAAAACAGATCCAGGGGCCGCAGCGGTTTCGCATCGGAAATACCAGGCTGCTTGTTTATTATGGAGAGCCGAGCCCGTACAGTCCTTATCAGGAGATCTATCTGGATTTTCTGCCGGTCGCAAATTATGTTGACAGCGGGATCTGGAGTATAGAACTGTATCCGGGGCGGATCGTGCAAGGCGAGTATCATCTGTGGATGCCGGGAAAAGAAGTACGAAATCCGGCGACCGGTTTTTTGTATCCAACTGAAGGGACGACACTTACGATCCCCGCAACGGCGGCAAAAAGTATTGCGGTTGCCGCGTATGATGCCATCTATGACCAGCTTGCGGATTTTTCCGGGCGAGGGTACACGAGGGCAACCAATCAGATCAAACCGGATCTGGCGGCACCCGGGGTTGACATTACCGCACCTGCGCCGGGCGGAGGATATACGAAAAAGACCGGGACATCGATGGCGGCGCCGTTTGTGACAGGGAGCGCGGCATTACTGATGCAGTGGGGGATTCTGTACGGAAATGACAGCTTCCTTTACGGGGAAAAAGTGAGGGCGTATCTGCTGCGCGGCGCAAGACAGATTCCTGCGTTAAATGAGTATCCGAATCCGATCCTAGGCTGGGGCGTGCTGTGTCTGAGGGACAGTCTGCCCGGGTGATGGAATTTTCTGGCGCAGAGAATAAAAAATATGATACACTAAAAGAAGTACGGGGAATTACAAATGGGGAGTGAAAAATGAACTGGAAGATACTAAACATAGAGCCGACATCGGATAAAGACCGCATCCGTCAGGCGTATGCGAAAGAAGTAAAATGCTGGCACCCCGAGGAGCATCCAAAGGAATTTCGGATGCTCCAGGAGGCATACCGCGAGGCACTGCGGCTGGCGGATCAGGCAGATCCCCGGGATGAAATACGCTTTGTCTCGGAAGATATAAGCCAGAGCGGTGTGAGGGAGCCGCAGTTTCGTCAGGATTTACAGGCAAAACCAGAGGAACCGGAGCGGGAACAGCCGGTTTTTGAAAAAGAGCCAGACTGTCCGGAACCGGAATGGAAGGTGAACGGGCGGCCTGCGGTGTGCGCAGAGGAACGCCGCGATTATATAAGGCGCACGGAAGAGTTCTTAGGACAGTGCAGGGAACTCGTCGGAAATGAGATCTATGCCAATGAACTTGGAAGCTGGGAGTATCTTTTTGACCGGGAATCCGGACAAAAGCTGTATGGACAGCCGCGTTTCTGGTATGAGATTGCGGTATTTATCGATGACATACAAAAAGTGACGGCGTGGCAGATGGATGCCGCAGTCCGCTGGTATCTGTGGCAGTTTGCGGGGCAGCAGATCCAGAATGCCGAAGTGCTTCTATTTTTAAAGAAAGCGCTGAAGGTCAGAAAATCCGATCGGGGCAGTTATGAACAGGCAGAAGCGGATCAGGATCGGAAAGAAGACATGTATGCGCTGATGCGCGAGCACGATCTTGACAAAAAGAAAAAAGCGGATCAGATCGCGAAGCTGCGGGATAAAAAAGAGACGGGCAGGGGTCGTTCCACATGCATGGGGTTCCTGATTCTGCTCGCAATTTTTGTTGTGATACGGATCATACTTGCGTGCTATGGCAAGAACCGGCAGGAAGAGCAGAGCCAGCCCGCGCCGCCTGTGATGGATTATGAACAGTACAACGAATATATCAAACAGCAGCAGTCGCAGATCGACCAGCAGAAGATCGATGAAATGCTGGATGCCATGCAGTCGATACAGGTGACGGAGCAGGAAGCAACAGAAAACTGAGTTACATAGGAGGAATGTGTTATGAATATACAAATGCAGGTCGCAGGACTGTTCATTATGCTGATCCTGTTATATTTTTCGCTGAGGCAGCAGATGGTAGGTCTGTACTCCGAGACGATGTTTTTGCGGGTGCTGTCCGTTACGATCCTGTGCGTGTGCCTGGATATCGCATCCGTGGTCGCGATCTTATATGAAGACCGGATCCCACGGCTTGTGCTGGAGTTCATCTGTAAAAGTTATGTGGTATCGCTTGTGTGGGTCGGCTTTTTCGGGCTGGTCTATACCTGTCTGGATATCTACGCGAAAGACCGGTATAAAAAGATTCTGTATGGATATGCGGCGGTCGTGCTTGGGGCATCGGTGTTGATCTATCTTTTGCCGATCCATTATTATTACGATGGAGAAGCGGTTTACACTTACGGACCGAGTGATATCGCAACCTACTTTTTTGCAGTGTTATTTGTACTGATTACCCTGTATCAGGTGATCCGGCACGGAGATCAGATGAATCCGAAGCGGCGGAGCGCGGTGCGAACCTGGATGATCGTATGGATCATCGCTGCGGCAACACAGTTTTTTAACAGCAGACTGCTGTTAGTCGGCTACGCGACAGCGCTTGGCATGATGATCCTGTTTTTTGAACTGGAAAATCCCGAAGCGAATCTGGACCGCGAGACCGGAGCGTTCAATTCGCATGCGCTGTTAGAATATATGCGCCAGGAATACGAAAAAGATCATACATTCGCGGTGCTGTTGATCTCACTTGGACAGTATCAGTCCTCCGGGCTTGCGATCCGGCAGGTGGAGTTTGTCCTGCGCTGGATCGTGAAATATCTGCAGTCCATATCCGGGATCAAAGTATTTAAAAATGTAGAGCGTGAACTGGTGGTGGTATGTCCGGATGAAGAAACCCTGGAACATGCGCTGGAAAAGATAAAGGAGCGTTTTGAGGGAGCGTGGAATATTGAGGAAGACGGAAAAGGCGGGACGGTGACATTGGAGCCGGTCTATCTGATAATGCCGGACAGCACGGTCGCGAGAGGCGCGGAGGAAGTTTTTCACCTGTTTAAATACTTTAAAGTAGAAAACGACAAAATGGGAAAGGACAATACGATCCGTATTGACCGGGAGATGGTGCGTGAAAAGCGTGACCGGGAAGACATGCAGGAGCGGATCCTCGCTGCGCTAACAGAAGATCGTATCGAGGTGTTTTACCAGCCGATCTATTCCACGAAGAAAAAATGCTTTGTGTCGGCGGAAGCACTCGTGCGGATACGGTGCGCGGATGGCAGTATTCTGCCGCCCGGAAAATTCATTCCGGTTGCGGAGCAGACAGGGCTGATCTCGCAGCTTGGTGAGACTGTCTTTGAAAAGACCTGCCGTTTTATAAAAGAACAAAACCCGAGACAGTATGGGATTGAATATATCGAAGTGAATCTGTCGGTGCGCCAGTGTGAGACAAGAGATCTTGCGAAGACGTATATACAGATCATACAAAAATACGGCGTGGATCCGGCAATGATCAATCTTGAGATCACAGAGACCGCCTCGATTCTTGCCCGCAAAATACTGGTGGAGAATATGCAGATTCTGATCCGCCAGGGCGTGAGCTTTTCATTGGATGATTTCGGAAACGGGCAGTCAAACTTAAACTATATTGTGGACATGCCGGTTTCAATCGTAAAATTTGACCGGGATATGAGCCAGGCGTATTTTGAAAATAAAAAGGCAAAATTTGTGATGGAAGCCGCCATGCAGATGATACACGACATGAAACTGAAGATCGTGTCGGAGGGCATTGAGACCAGAGAACAGATGGAGACGATCACAGAACTTGGAATTGATTACATTCAGGGCTATTACTTTTCAAAACCGATACCGGAAAAAGAATTTTTGAAATTTATCCGGGAACGAAATGCTTTTTAAAATATTGACGGTGTTTTTGGCATATGTTATAATACAGGAAATATTAGGGAGTAGTTCGCATCTGTCATGCAGATGTTGTACTTTTCGTCATCACGTTATTTAAACAGAAATAACCGGATGGTACACTTGAGAGAGGAACGAGACTTTTATTGTACGTTTATCGTGCAATAAAAGTCTCGTTCTTTTTTTGTACTAGCGACGAGGAAAATAGACGTGGGCTTGCACAGACGCCTATTTGACGACCGCTGATCAGAGATGGGATGCACGAAGCGCATCCCGTCTCTGTACTAGCGACGAGGAAAATAGAAAGCAAAAGGAGAAAAAGATGCATATCGAGTGGATGATCTGCTATATCAAAAAGCAGGATGGAAAAAAGTGGGACAAAAAATCAGAGCATAGCAGAGCCGTTCCGTGAGAAGACAGAGAGGAAAATTATGGGAAGAGCGAAAATCATATATACAGTAGATCCGGATCATTTTAAGGCAGACACGATGGAGCAGTTTATTCTTGGCGGAATGGATATTGCGAGATGCGTCTGCATGCAAAAAGAAAAGGAAGAACAGAGCTGTTTTGTAAAACAGGTCGGTGATTTTTTCAAGAAAAGAAAAAAGCCGGTGGAGATCATGCTGGATCTGTCAGATCGGACAGAAGCTGACTGGGAAGATACATCAGAGAGTTTCTTTGAGATAGCGCAGAGTGTAAAGGTGATTTTAATGCCTTTTTTTGAGAAGCCGGAGAGGAGGAAAGAGATCCGGGATCTGTTAAAAAAACAGGGGGGACAACAGATTTTACTGATCACAAAAGTGGAAAACGATCAGATGAAACCATATCTGGACGCGGCATTGCGGGAGATGGATGGGATCATGGTCGGGAAGGGAGTGGAGCCGTCTTTTGGCAGACAGATGATGCAAAGAGCCTGGGAAGAGAAAAAAATTCTGGTGACGGCAACACAAATGTTAAATTTTCGTAAAAAAGGAGACAGTATATGAAAGCATACTGGAATTGTGAGGCAGAAGAACTAAAGAAAAACTTTCAGGTGTCGGAAGAAGGACTTTTACCGGCACAGGTGGAAGCGATCCGCCGGGAAAAAGGAGAGAATGTATTACAGGAAGGAAAAAGAAAAAGTGTGGCGGCGGTGTTTGCGCAGCAGTTTTGCGACCTGCTCGTTGTGATCCTGATCATCGCCGCAGTCATTTCCATGTTTTCCGGAAATGTAGAGAGCACGGTTGTAATCCTTCTTGTGCTTGTGATGAATGCGGTGCTTGGAACCGTCCAGCACGTTAAGGCGGAACGGTCATTGGAAAGCCTGAAAAAACTGTCCGCGCCGAGCGCAAAAGTGATGCGTGGCGGAATCAAGCAGGAAGTTCCTTCAAGGGAGATCGTCCCCGGGGACATTGTTCTTTTGGAGGCGGGAGACATGATCGTGGCGGACGGCAGGATCTTACATAACTATTCGCTGCAGGTCAATGAGAGTTCCCTGACCGGGGAATCTACGAATGTGGAGAAAAATGACGCGGTGATCGAAGGTGATGTGGCACTCGCAGACCGGAAGAATATGGTGTATTCCGGCAGTCTTGTCACATACGGAAGAGCCGAGGTGCTTGTCACGGCAACCGGAATGGAGACGGAGCTTGGCAGGATCGCCGGACTTATGAACGCGGCAAAAGAAAGAAAAACACCATTGCAGGTCAGCCTGGACGAATTCAGCAGCAAGCTTGCGGTACTCATCATGATCGTCTGCGCGCTGGTATTCGGACTCTGCATTTACCGGAGAATGGCACTTCTGGACGCGTTTATGTTTGCGGTGGCGCTTGCGGTCGCTGCGATCCCGGAGGCACTTGGTTCGATCGTAACGATCGTGCAGGCAATGGGAACGCAGAAGATGGCGAAAGAAAACGCGATCGTCAAAGATTTAAAGGCGGTTGAGAGCCTCGGCTGTGTCTCGGTGATCTGCTCCGATAAGACAGGAACGCTGACGCAGAACAAGATGACTGTGAAAAAGATCTATGTGGGCGGAGCAGTGATCGAGCCGTCCGAACTTGACATCCAAAATCCGGTGCAGCGTTATCTGCTCTACAATGCGGTTTTGAATAACGATTCGAGTATCGTCGGGGAAAAAGAGATCGGCGATCCGACGGAGACGGCCCTGCTTTATATGTATCGCGGCATCAAAACCGGCGAGGGGGCATTTTGTGACGGAGACAGCCTCCTTGAGGATGATCTGAGAAACCACATGGAACGGCTTGAGGAAGTTCCGTTTGATTCAGATCGGAAACGGATGAGCACGAAATACAGACTGCACGGAGTTTCCACGGTACTTACCAAGGGAGCGCCGGATGTCCTGCTTGCGCACTGTGAGAGCTCTATGGATGAAAGCGGGATCCACGAGCTGACAGAGGATGAAAAACAAAAGATCAAAGACGCCAACCGGGAATTTTCAGAAAATGGTCTTCGGGTGCTCGCGTTTGCCTGTCGTGAAACGGAGGAAGAACTGACGAAAGAGACCGAATGTCATCTGACCTTTTTGGGACTTGTCGCGATGATGGATCCGCCGAGACCGGAATCCGTGGAGGCGGTAAAAAACGCGATCCGCGCGGGAATCCGACCGGTGATGATCACAGGAGACCACAAGATCACAGCCATTGCGATCGCAAAGGAGATCGGCATCTACCACGAGGGAGACATGGCGCTGACCGGCATGGAACTGGATGCCATGTCAGAGGAAACGTTAGCGCAGGATATTGAAAAAATATCGGTCTATGCAAGGGTTTCTCCTGAAAATAAGATCCGTATCGTGGAGGCATGGCAGAACAAAGGAAAGATCGTATCCATGACCGGAGATGGAGTGAATGACGCGCCTGCGTTAAAAAAAGCCGATATCGGTGTTGCAATGGGTGTTACGGGAACGGAAGTTTCCAAGGACGCGGCGGCGATGATCCTCTCGGACGATAACTTCGCGACGATCATGAAAGCGGTCGTAAACGGAAGAAACGTATACCGGAACATCAAAAACGCGATCCTGTTTCTGCTTTCGGGCAATATGGCGGGCATTCTGTCGGTACTCTACACCTCACTTATGGGACTTCCGGTGCCGTTTGCGCCGGTACATCTTCTGTTTATCAACCTTCTGACCGATTCGCTGCCGGCGATCGCGATCGGGATGGAACCGTCAGACGCGTCTCTTTTGGAGGAAAAACCGCGTGATCCGTCGGTCGGTATCCTGACGAAGGATTTTGTCGGAAAAATGATGTTACAGGGGGCGCTGATCGCAGCGGTAACGATGGTGGCGTACCACATGGGGTTAAAAAGCAGTGACGCGCTTGCCACCACAATGGCGTTTTCGGTTTTAACGCTCGCAAGGCTGTTCCACGGATTTAACTGTCGCGGGAAGAAGTCTGTGGCAAAACTCGGACTGGGATCCAACCGATACAGTATCTATGCGTTTTTAGGCGGCGTGTGCCTGCTTGCGCTGGTACTTTTTATTCCGGCACTGCATGGGGTATTTTCTGTGGTGAACGTATCCGGTAAAAACCTGAGCTGGATCGCGGGACTTGCGTTTTTACCGACGCTTTTCATTCAGATCAGAAAAATGATACAGGACAAGACAGAAGATGGAGGAGAACCTGAAAAATGTTAGATCATATTTCGTTTGTTTATTTCATACAGCAGATGGCGCAGCACCCTGTGCTTCTGATCTCGGTTCTGTTGACACTTGGCGTGATCTTTGTAAACGGATGGACAGACGCGCCGAACGCGATCGCGACCTGCGTATCAACCAGATGCATCGATGTGGATCACGCGATCATTATGGCGGCGATCTGCAATTTCTTCGGAGTAATGGTCATGTCGCTCATCAATTCGAGCGTGGCGATGACCATAAAGAACATGGTAAATTTTGGCGGAAACAATGAGGATGCCCTGATCGCGCTGTGCGCGGCGATGGCGGCGATCGTGATCTGGGCGATCGGAGCGTGGTATTTCGGGATACCGACGAGCGAGAGCCATGCGCTGATCGCGGGGCTCAGTGGAGCGGCGATCGCACTTCAGGGCGGACTGGGCGGCATAAATTTTTCCGAGTGGATCAAAGTCATCTACGGACTTGTCTTATCGACCGTCATCGGCTTTGCGGTTGGCTTTCTGGTGTGCAGGATCGTTACGCTGATCTGCGAGAGCATGGACCGGAAAAAGACGAACCGCTTTTTTAGCGGCGCACAGGTGGCGGGAGGCGCGGCAGTGGCATTTATGCACGGCGCGCAGGACGGACAGAAATTCATGGGTGTACTGTTGCTTGGACTCTTTTTGCTCAACGGGAAAGAGGATACCGCAGGCGCGTTTGTCCCGGTCTGGATGATGGTGCTCTGCTCCGTTGTGATGGGATTTGGCACTTCCGTGGGAGGAAAAAAGATCATCAAATCCGTAGGCATGGATATGGTCAAACTGGAAAAATACCAGGGATTTTCCGCAGATGCGGCAGCGGCGGTATGTATCTTATTTTCTACGATATTCGGGATCCCGGTCAGTACGACGCATATGAAGACAACGGCGATCATGGGTGTCGGCGCGGTGAAACGGCTGTCCGCGATCAACTATAAGGTCGTGCTCGACATGGTACTGACCTGGGTGCTCACATTTCCGGGCTGTGGACTGATCGGCTTTATTATGGCGAAAATATTTTTGCTGTTCCGATAAAAAGTGTTATTCAGATAGAAGGAGAAAAAGCAGATGAAAAAGAAGAAAGAAGAGTTTTACTATAAAAATTTATGTTCCGCGATGGAGTATGCTTACCAGGCAGCGCAGTTTTTGACAGAGACCTTAAAACATTTCGACAAAGAAACGATCCAGGAAAAACTGGATGCCATGCACGAGTTAGAGCAGAAAGGCGATGTGAAAAAGCATAAGATGATGAAGGCGTTGAGCCAGGCGTTTATTACCCCGATCGAACGGGAAGATCTCGTCTCACTCAGCGGCTATATCGATGATATTACGGATGCGGTGGAGGAAGTTCTGCTTCAGATTTATATGAGCAACGTGACGGAGATCCGCACGGATGTATTTCCTACGCTGGATCTGCTCTCGGAGAGTATCAAGGCACTCGGGGATGTCATGGAGGAATTGAAAGATTTTAAACATTCCAAAGTGATCGAGGACTATATCATCCGTGTCAATGATTTAGAGGAGCAGGGCGACCGCCTCTATGTGGAGAACATGCATACCCTGCACGGGGAGGAGGATATCCGCACGATCGTGATCTGGCGGACGATCTATGAATATCTGGAAACCTGTATCGATACCTGCGAGCATGTGGCGGATATTGTAGGCATGGTCATCATGAAAAACTCGTAATCTGTTTCCGTTCTTGCTGTCAGGTCCGTTCAATGTTACAATAAAAAAGATCTGAAAAAACAAAGGAGCGGACAGAATGAAAAAATATGACTATCTGATCGTGGGAGCCGGACTGTTTGGCGCGGTCTTCGCGCGGGAAGCAAAAAAGGCAGGAAAAAAGTGTCTTGTGATCGACAGACGCGACCACATCGCAGGAAATATATACACAAAAGAGATCGAACGGATCCAGGTACATCAGTATGGCGCGCATATTTTCCATACTTCGGACAAAGAAGTGTGGAATTATGTAAACCAGTTCGCGGAATTTAACCGCTATACCAATTCCCCGATCGCCAATTACAAAGGCGAGATCTACAACATGCCGTTTAACATGAACACGTTCCAGAAGCTGTGGGGCGTTGTGACACCAAAAGAGGCGAAGGAAAAGATCGAAGCGCAGAAGCGTGAGTATGCGGTGGAGCATCCGAAAAATCTGGAAGAGCAGGCGATCAATCTGGTAGGACCGGACGTGTATACAAAGCTGGTCAAAGGCTATACGGAAAAGCAGTGGGGCAGACGTGCCACGGAGCTGCCGGCATTTATCATAAAAAGGCTGCCGGTGCGTTTTACCTACGACAACAATTACTTCAATGATACCTATCAGGGCATTCCGATTGGCGGATATACGAAGATGGTTGAGCGCATGCTTGAGGGAACCGAGGTCAGATTACAGACCGATTTCTTAAAAGAGCGGGAGACGTATCTCGCTCTTGCGGACAGGATCGTGTATACCGGAATGATCGATGCGTATTTCGATTACTGTTACGGAGAACTCGAATACCGTTCCCTTCGCTTTGAGACCGAGGTGCTCGACGAGGAAAATCATCAGGGAAACGCGGTCGTAAATTATACCGAGTATGAAGTTCCGTATACCAGGATCATCGAGCACAAGCATTTTGAATTCGGCTGTCAGGACGGGGAGAGAAACGAAAAAACGGTCATCACCCGTGAATATCCAAAGACCTGGAAAAAGGGCGATGAACCGTATTATCCGATGAATGATGAAAAAAATGCCGCGCTGTATGAAAAGTACGAAAGCCTTGCGAAGCAGGAAGGAAACGTGATTTTCGGCGGAAGGCTTGGGCAGTACCGGTACTACGATATGGACGACACCATAGCGGCGGCGCTTACACTTTCGCGCAGCGAGTTACGCATGTAAAAAAGAAAGCAGATGCTCGTTTGCCCGGGCAAAATCCGCGATATGGAACCAGTCATCGATATAGGCGGCGCGCTCGTTATAGTGTTTTAAATAATAGGCGTGTTCCCAGACATCGATATTTAAGAGCGGAAAAAGACCGGCAGGCAGAGGAGTATCCTGATTCTTCGTGACAAAAATGCAGAGTCTGCCGGTTGGCTCTATGGTAAGCCAGGCATAACCGGAACCGAAGACGGAGAGCGCGGCAGCCTTGAACTTTTCTTTGAATTTTTCCGGGCTTTGAAAGCTCTCAATAAGAAAAGCGGACAAAGGCTCCGGGATGGGTCTGTCTGCGTCCGGCGTAAGACCGGAAAAATAAAAAATATGATTATATACGCCGCCCGCATTATTCCGGATTTGGATCTGGGTACCGCATGGCAGCAGATTCTGGTGCGTCAGAAGAAACACCAGAGATTTGTCGTGCAGTTCCGGATGAGGAAGAAGGGCGGCGTTTAAATGATCTACATAGGCCTGCAGATGCCGGTCATGATGCAGATGCATGGTCTTTTCATCGATATAAGGCTCGAGGGCATCATAGGCATAGGGCAGTGGCGGGTTTTGAAATGGATAATGCTCGTTCATGGAAAATTCCTTTTTTCTTTTAATATATGTGTCTGCGGGAGAAATAGACGAAGGCGGCTTGAAAAAAATCATTGCCTGCGTTATCATAATACTTTAAGAGCATATGACCGCTTTGGCGGTGTAAGGAGAACAGAATGAAGATAACAGCAGTGGTGCCCTGTTACAATGAACAGGAGGCGTTAGGGCTTTTTTATGAAGAATTGAACCGTGTAACGGAAGAGATGCGGGACTGTGAATTTGAGATCCTGTTTGTCAATGACGGCTCAAAGGACCGCACGCTGGAGTTGATGAAAGAGCTTGCGGAGAAAGACGGGCGTGTGAAATACATTTCCTTTTCCAGAAACTTTGGAAAAGAGGCGGCGATCTATGCGGGACTCGAACATGCGAGCGGGGATCTTGTGGCGATCATGGATGCCGATCTGCAGGATCCGCCGAGACTTCTGCCGGAGATGTACCGCGCGGTCACGGAGGAGGGCTATGACTCCGTGGCGACCAGACGTGTTACAAGAAAGGGCGAGCCGCCGATCCGTTCGTTTTTTGCGCGGATGTTTTACCGCCTGATGAATAAGATGTGCAAGACGGAGGTTGTGGACGGCGCAAGAGATTTCCGCCTGATGACACGTCCGTTCGTGGATTCGCTGCTTTCGATGAAAGAATACAACCGCTTTTCCAAAGGGCTATTTGGCTGGGTCGGTTTCCGCACCAAGTGGATCGAATTTGAGAATGTGGAGCGGGTGGCAGGAGAGACGAAATGGTCTTTCTGGAAACTGCTTTTGTATGCGATCGATGGGATGGTCGCGTTTTCCACCATGCCGCTTTCCGTCGCAGCGCTGATTGGAATTTTAATGTGCGTGATCGCGGCGATCTCCATCATTTTCATCATTGTCCGCCAGCTGTGTTTTGGCGGTTCGGCGTTTGGCTGGCCGTCCATGGTCTGCATCATGATCTTTATCGGCGGGGTGCAGCTGCTTTGTATGGGAATTATGGGACAGTATCTGGCGAAAACCTATCTGGAAGTGAAGAACCGTCCGATCTATATCTGCAAAGAGACGAATATCGAAGAGTAAGAAGTTAAACTAAGAAGTTAAAATAAAAATGAGAAATAAAAAACAGGAGATTTCCCGGTGCGTGGGAGATCTCCTGTTTTTTTTGAATCATAGGAAATTCCTTCCTATGATTCAAAAACGCTCCGCGGGGATGCGCAGCTCGCGGAGATGAAGTTTATGTTGAACATACCGCTCGCGCGCGAAAGTGTGCGGTAAGCGCACACTTTATTTCGGCGGCGCGGAACGCATCCCGCAGCTGCCTCCTGTCATGCCTCTTTGGTCTTTCCAAAGAACGCATCAAGCACCTGAAACGGGCGGGTGCCTAAAAGCGCGCGGTTTAACACCATGAGCACAGCGGCAAGAACATAGATGGCGGCGAAAACCGCAAGCAGTACGAGAAGTTCCTGTTTTATGGTCAGTGCGTAATTGTCAAACGCGTGAATGACCTCGGACATGACAACGTGCTGGAGCAGAAAGACCGCATAGGAGATCTTTGAGCTGTAGCGGATGAAAGAATTGACATACTTTATTTTCATCACATAATTTCCGACAAAGTAAAATACGAAAAACAGCGCGATCGATGTGAACTGCATGCAAAGGAGCATGTCCGCTCCGAGCGGAAAGAATAAAAGGATCACGGCGCACACGGCGGCAGGGATCACAAGCTGCCATTTTGTAAGTATGGAGCGGTAGCGGATAAAAAGCATACCGAGCCAGAAAGCGAGCAGGCAGGTGATCAGGTTCCGTTCTTTTGAGATCATAAAAAAGTCGGTAAAATACAAAGATGCAAAACCGCCCAGAAGCACAAGCGTGGTTAAGATCTTCGCGTGTTCCATACACCAGGTCAGGAGTGGGTAGCACAGATATAAAAGGATCAGCGCGCCCAGAAACCATTCACCGATAAAGTAATAATTCGGAGTGTAACGGTAGCTCATATATCCGTCCATTCCAAACAGGGTAAGGAGCAGATATTTCGGGTTGCCGTTATAAAACAGATGTTTCACGCCGCAAACCTGTTTGTAGTATAAAAACAGCCACAGCATATAAAACATCGGGAAAATGCCTTTAAACCGCGTCCAGAAAAATTTCTTCGCGTCGCGCAGATGGATGACCGGATGATTATAGTAAAGAGAAGCGCCGGAGATCATAAAAAAGATGGTGACCACGGTCGTCTCACCCCAGCGTCCGTTTGCGTAGGTATAGAAAAATGGAAAATTGGTAAACTGCGGTGTTGTGATGCAGATATCCGCAAAATGATAGACTACAATGATCCATGCGCAGATGGCACGGATAAAATCAAAACTTTCGATACGTTCTTTCATGATATCCCCTCTTTAAAGCGAAAAATAAAAAATGCTTTACTTATCATACAATCAACCTTGCAAAAATGCAATCGGTGGGAGGCTTTTTGCGGATATATTTAAGAAAAAATTAAGTAAAAAAATTGAAAAAAGTGAAAAAATTCTGTTATGATAAGAAAAATACATTTTTTGATGTAGAAAATGGGAGGATGCAATTATGAAGAAAAAAACAGTTGTACTTCTTTTATGCACCATGTCAGTCGTGCTTGCGTCCTGTGGAAAGACCACAGATGCCAAAAATGAAGTGCAGGAAACAACAGAAGTGGCAGTAACAGAACCGGAAACGGAGACAGAGATAGATGAGAACGGGACAGAGGCGGTGAATGAGACCGAGACGGCTGAAGAAACGGAGTCTGGCGGAAAATTTATCGTTACATTAGAAGAAGCAAATGAAAGCTATCAGGCGGATGACGGTACGGTGATCTACGAAGACGCCTACAGTTACCCGAAGCTTGATGCGGATCAGGATAAAGAAGCGGCAGAAGCGATCAACGCGGACATCACAGAACTTGAAAAAGAGCATAAGTCCGGGATCGAGGCGATGATCGGCTATGCGAAGGAAGATTACGGTTATTATAAAGACGCGAATACCGAAACAGCGACCGAGGAGGAGGGAGGGCTTTCACTGTATGATTTTTTCCCGTACTCATCGGAAGAAACTTCTACGGTAGAGCGCAATGACGACGGGATCTTTTCATTTGTCGTCTACAACTATGATTTCTCGGGCGGCGTGCATGGAAACTACGCTTACAGCGGCTATAATTATGACGCGAAGAACGGTGCGAGACTTGTGCTTACAGATCTCGCCGGTGACGGAGATGCCTTTAAGCAGAATATTTTAAGTGATATCGAGGCGCAGTGCCAGACACCGGAGTATCAGGAGCTTCTGTTTCCGGAATATATGGATTATCTTGAGGATTCGATTTTCGAGGACACCGCGTGGTATCTGACGGACGAAGGACTTACGATCACCTGCCCGCCATACGCGCTCGGACCGTATGCTGCCGGAAACATTGACTTTAAGATTTCCTATGATACGTTAGAGACCTACGGCTTAAAGAGCGAATACCGGTATCAGGCAGATTAGAGGAAAAAGAGATGCATTATGCGATAGGGGATGTTCATGGCTGTTATCAGGCGATGAAAAAACTGATCGGAAAGATCGAGCGGGAAGACGCGGATGCGCAGTTTATATTGATCGGTGATGTGATCGACCGCGGCGGCGAGACGCCCGAGGTACTTGAGTGGTGTATGAAAAACGTCACAAGAGACGGAAAATATCAGATGTTGATGGGAAATCATGAGCTGATGTTCATGGAATGGTGCAGCAGGGAGTGGTTTCCTTACTGCGAGGGAAAGAAAAAAAGCTATGAGCATGCGCATTATCACGCGGATGAGGATTTAAAGAAAGCCGGACTTCTGACCGGGCAGAGCGTAGAGAAAATCTTTTCCTTTTTCCGCAGTCTTCCGATCGTGAAAGAAAAGACGGTGATCTCGCCCGATGGCAGACAGCGTATCGTGCTTGCGCATGCCTGGGCAAAGAAGGAAGAGATGGAAGAGATCCGCAGCGGCAACAGACGCCCGAAGGAGTATTTTAAGACCTTTCTTTTAGACCGCGCAGGGCAGGAGCGGGACGCGGCGTATGACCCGGAGGGAAAAGAGATCTTAATCCATGGGCATACACCGACGACCGGCGTGGATGTATATGAAAACGGAGGCGTTCCGGGCAGGATCGTTTACCGGAAACACGCGGTCAACATCGACTGCGGGCTGTCCCATGGCAGCGTGGATTATGATGTGCCTGCCAATCTTGCGGCGATCTGTCTGGAAAACCTGAAAGAATATTACGCGTACTCCTTGGAGGAGTGCTATGCAAATATGCATTTCGGGGATGCGGAAGCAGTAAAACGCGCGGTTTCGGCATATAAGCAGAAATATCATTTCAGCAGACCGGATCTCATGCGCATTGATCTGATCCGCCAGATCAACGGGGCATGACAGTTTTTTCTTGACAAAAACGCGTATGGTATTTATGATAGTTGGTATCGGCAGCGCGATAAAAACGCGCAGATAAAGGTAGTGAGAAAGAGGAGTATGTGTAAATGCCCGACAGAGAGAGATGCCCGTCGGCTGTAAGGTATCTCGGGAAACATTGCGCAGAAGGTAGCTTTTGAACCGAAGGACTGAAAGGACGATGGTTTCGTAAGTCTTTCCGGAGTGATCCACGTTACCGGATCGTTGAGATGTGACCGGATCCCATAACGGGAGGGTCATAACAAAGGTGGTACCGCGACAGAGTCGCCCTTTTTGTCCTCTGGACAAAAAGGGCTTTTTTAAATCATAGGAAATTCCTTCCTATGATTTAAAAAAGCTCCGCGGGGATGCGCAGCTCGCGGAGATGAAGTTTATGTTGAACATACCGCTCGCGCACGAAAGTGTGCGGTAAGCGCACACTTTATTTTTTGCACAGACTGTAAGAAAGCAAAAAGGAAGGAGCAGATTATGAGTAAAGAATTAGCAAAGACCTATGATCCGCAGGGGATCGAGAGCCGTCTTTACAAAAAATGGGAGGACAACGGATATTTTCACGCAACGGTTGACCGCAGCAAAAAGCCGTTTACGATCGTAATGCCGCCGCCGAATATCACGGGACAGCTTCATATGGGACATGCGCTTGACAACACCATGCAGGACATTCTGATCCGTTATAAAAGAATGCAGGGCTACAACGCGCTGTGGCAGCCGGGAACCGATCATGCGGCGATCGCGACGGAAGTAAAGGTCATCAAGGCGTTAAAAGAGCAGGGCATTGACAAAAATGATCTCGGCAGAGAAAAATTCCTGGAAAAATGCTGGGAGTGGAAAGATGAGTACGGTTCCCGCATTGTAAACCAGTTAAAGAAACTCGGATCTTCCGCAGACTGGGAGAGAGAACGTTTCACCATGGATAAGGGCTGCTCGAACGCAGTGCTTGAAGTATTTATCAAGCTGTACGAAAAAGGATACATCTACAAGGGATCCCGTATCGTCAACTGGTGTCCGGTCTGCAAGACATCCATTTCGGACGCGGAAGTAGAACATGAGGAGCAGGATGGATTTTTCTGGCATATCAACTATCCGGTCATCGGCGAGGAAGGCAGATTTGTGGAGATCGCGACGACCAGACCGGAGACGATGTTCGGTGATACGGCGGTTGCGGTAAACCCGGATGATGAGCGTTACAAAGACATCATCGGAAAGAAGCTGTTGCTTCCGATCGTAAACCGTGAGATTCCGGTCATTGCGGATGCCTATGTTGACAAGGAATTCGGAACCGGCTGCGTAAAGATCACACCGGCACATGACCCGAACGACTTTGAGGTTGGGAAACGCCATAACTTGGAAGAGATCGTTGTCATGAATGATGACGCGACCATGAATAAGAACGCCGGAAAATACGCAGGCATGGACCGCTACGAATGCAGGGAAAAACTGGTTGCGGAATTAAAAGAGCAGGGACTGCTCGTAAAGGTCGTTCCGCATTCTCATAATGTAGGAACCCATGACCGCTGCGGCACTACGGTAGAGCCGATGATCAAGCAGCAGTGGTTCGTAAAAATGGATGATATGATCAAACCGGCAGTGGAAGCGGTAAAGAACGGAGACATCCAGCTGCTGCCGAAGCGTATGGACAAGACCTACTTTAACTGGACAGACAATATCCGTGACTGGTGTATCTCAAGACAGCTCTGGTGGGGACACCGCATCCCGGCTTATTACTGTGATGACTGCGGAGAGATGGTCGTTTCCAAAGAAAAACCGGAGAAATGCCCGAAATGCGGATGCACCCATATGACACAGGATCCGGATACGCTGGATACCTGGTTTTCTTCCGCACTCTGGCCGTTCTCGACACTCGGCTGGCCGGATAAGACCGAAGAACTGGATTATTTTTACCCGAATGATGTGCTTGTCACCGGATATGACATCATTTTCTTCTGGGTTATCCGTATGATCTTCTCCGGCTATGAACAGATGGGCAAGGCGCCGTTCTCCACGGTACTGTTCCATGGTCTGGTCAGAGATTCCCAGGGACGCAAGATGAGCAAATCCCTCGGAAACGGAATCGATCCGTTGGAAGTCATTGATAAATACGGCGCGGATGCGTTAAGACTGACACTGATCACCGGAAACGCACCGGGAAATGACATGCGTTTCTACTGGGAACGTGTGGAAGCGTCCAGAAACTTTGCAAATAAAGTATGGAACGCGTCCAGATTTATCATGATGAACTTAGAAGGCATGGAGATCACAGAGCCGTCCAAAGACCAGTTGAAACCGGCGGATAAGTGGATCCTTTCCCGTGTCAACACGCTGGCGAAGGATGTCACGGAAAACATGGACAAGTTCGAACTCGGAATTGCCGTACAGAAAGTCTACGACTTTATCTGGGATGAATTCTGTGACTGGTATATCGAGATCGCGAAAGTCCGCACCTATAAAAAGGATGAGAACAAAGAATCCGCGAACGCGGCACTCTGGACCTTAAAGACGGTACTGACCCAGGCGTTAAAGCTGCTGCATCCATACATGCCGTTTATCACAGAAGAGATTTACTGTACACTGCATCCGGAAGAAGAGACGATCATGCTCTCCGACTGGCCGGTATATCAGGATGCATGGCATTTTGAAAAAGAAGAGGAAATGGTGGAGCACAGCAAGGATCTGGTAAAAGGTGTCCGCAATGTGCGCACCGAGATGGATGTTCCGCCATCGAGAAAGGCAAAGCTTTTTGTAGTTTCCGATGACGCGTCCCTGCGCGAGACGTTTGAGACGATGAAAGAGGCGTATATGACACTGGCATCCGCAAGCGAAGCTGTCGTACAGGCGGACAAGACAGGCATCGGAGAGGACGCGGTATCCGTTGTGATCCCGGGCGCTACCGTATATCTGCCGCTTGAGGATCTTGTGGATTTCGAAAAGGAAAAAGAGCGTCTGACCAAAGAAAAAGAGCGTCTGACCAAAGAACTGGCGCGTTCAAAGGGAATGCTCTCCAATGAGAAGTTCTTAAGCAAGGCGCCGGAGGCAAAAGTCCAGGAAGAAAAAGACAAGCTGGCGAAATATGAGCAGATGATGGCTCAGGTTGAGGAGCGCCTGGCGCAGATGAAATAAAAGAAACAAAAAGGAGGATATCAAATTGGTATCCTTCTTTTTACTTTCTTTCGTTGAAGTAATCAGACTATTATGATATAATATATTAGAATTGAGAAAGATGTATCGTAAATGAATGATTTTGAAACGGAGTGACAAAAGATGGCAGTGCAAGAGCAAAAACAACCGCAGCTGAATATCAGCAGTGATGGCATGGAAGCCTATCTGCGCCTGCCGGTACCGTCTTTGGGGGAGCCATATACAGAAGATAAGATCTTACAGTTCCTGTCAGAAAAGGGAGTCTGTGTGGGGATACAAAAAGAGGCGATCAAAGGATTACTGGATGCCGGAATTTATGAACGTGATGTGCGGGTCGCGGTAGGAACAAAGCCGGTAGATGGAACAGACGGCTATTATGAGTATGAATTTAACAGTGATTTCAGTAAAAAACCAAAGATCCGTGAGGACGGAACGGTCGATTACTGGAGTATGAATCTGATCGAGGTCGTGCGCGAGGGACAGGAGATCGCGAAATATCATCCGGCAGTGGAGGCAAAGGCCGGCGTGGATGTGAAGGGAAGACCTGTCACCGGAAAACACGGCAGAGAACTTCCTCCTTTAAAAGGAAAAGGATTTGAACGCAGCGAGGATAACCTGACTTATATTGCGATGATCTCCGGCAAGATCACAAAGCAGGAGGATCGTATCACGATCCTTCCGATCTATGAGATCTCGGGAGACGTGGATATTTCGATCGGAAATATCGATTTCGTGGGGGATGTTGTGATCCACGGAAATGTGTGCAACGGTGTCGTGATCAAATCGACCGGAAATATTACGATAGACGGAGTGGTGGAGTCCGCTCACATCTATGCGCAGAAGGACGTGATCCTGCGAAGCGGAATGCTTGGCGGAAGCAAATCCACGATCTACGCGAAGGGCAATCTGTTCGCGAAGTTTGTGGAATATACGGAAGTGGAGGTCTGCGGAAACATCGAGGCCGACGTATTTATGGACTGCGAGGTTACCTGTAAAGGATATCTGGTCATGAAGGGCAAACGTGCCAAGATCATGGGCGGACATATCTACGCCGCTTATGGCATCGATGCGAACGATATCGGAAATGTTGCGGAGGTAAGCACCTATGTGGCAGTCGGCGTGGGAAACAAAGAGGACGCGAAGCTTGCCGCGCTGCAAAAACAGTTAAAAGAGAACCAGGATACCCTGGATAAGATGGAACGCGCGTTAAAGCAGTTTGATCTGGCGGAGAAAGAAAAAGGCGTCTCCTACAAAAACGATCCGAGACGTATGCAGCTTTTGCGTGAGCGGATCAAGTACATCGCGACGATCAACGCCGATAAGGCGACGGCGTGGGAATTGCAGCAGCTGATTGAGAACGCGAAGCACGCGACGGTAAAGGCAAACCACAATGTATACCCGGGTGTGCTCGTAAAGATCGGTGATCTTGTGACCAATGTCAAGGTGCAGCAGGGCAATCTGGAATTTGTAAAACGGGTGGATCATATCGTTATGTCGCCGTTAGACGAGAAGGTTGTCATATAAGGGCGGACTGTGCGGTGAAAAGAAAAAAATCTTCCGCGGTTTTACTTGCATAAAATCATCACTATATTATAATGAATGAGATGCAACATTCAAAAATAATATAGTGGTGATTTTTTTGACCTATGAAGAAGTATGTAATTATATAGAAGAGATACCGAAATTTACTGTAAAGCACAGTCCGGAGCATACGAAGAGGCTGCTCGCCTGTTTAGGGCATCCGGAGCGTGATTTCGCGGTGATCCATGTGGCGGGGAGCAATGGAAAGGGAAGCGTCTGCAAGGCGGTCAGCCATGTACTTACGGAGAACGGGACGCGCACCGGGCTTTTTATCTCGCCGCATCTCGTCTGCATGGAAGAACGGATGCAGATCAATGAGCAAAACAGCACAAAAGAGCAGTTCGTGGAGAGCTTTCTTACCGTGAAAAAAGCGGTAGAGCGTTTGCAGAAAGCGGGCGGGGAACATCCGTCATTTTTTGAGTATCTGTTTGCGATGGCAATGGTATTTTTCGCAAAAGAGAAGGTGGAAGCCGCAGTGCTTGAGACCGGGCTTGGCGGGAGACTGGACGCGACCAATGTGATCGAGTCCCCGGTGCTTACCGTGATCACCTCCATCAGCCTGGAGCATACCGAATATCTCGGAAATACGATCGCGGCGATCGCGGGTGAAAAGGCAGGCATCATAAAGCAGGGCGTGCCAGTGGTATTTGACGCCGGAAATGACGAGGCTTCTGCTGTGATAAGAAAAAGGGCAGAAGAAAAACAGGCACCCTGTTATCCGGTGCGGCCACAGCAGCTTAAAATAAAAAAAATTACGCGAAAAAATATTGATTTTTCATTTGCTTCCCGCTATGATGATGTTATTCCGATTGAGATACCGTTTGTGGCGGAATATCAGGTCATGAACATGGCGCTGGCATATCAGGCGCTTATGCTTTTGGCGCCGCGTTTTTCGCTTGCGCGGGAGAAGATCCTTTTGGCGCTTCGCACAGTCCGCTGGGCGGGCAGAATGCAGCAGGTGTGCCCGGAGGTATATTTTGACGGCGCGCACAATACCGCAGGGATTGAGGAATTTTTAAAGACCGTGCGGCAGATCGGAGGAAAAAAGCCACTGCTTTTGTTTTCCATGGTAAAGGAAAAAGATTATGCTGCAGTGGTACGGATGCTTTCCCGGACAGACTGGGGCGGCATTGTTGTGACGCATATTCCGGACGCGAGAGGCCTGTCGGTTGCTGCGTTACAGGAAGAATTTGAAAAAAATGGGAAAGAAACAGTTGGAATAAATGACTGCAGGGCAGCATATGATGGTGTAATGCAGAAAAAAGAGCCGGGGCAGACGGTGTTTTGCACAGGCTCGCTTTACCTGATCGGTGAACTTGAGAAAATAGCAGGAGGATTGAAAAAATGATCGATTTTGAAGAAGAATTAAAAAAATTTCAGCCAAGCCTTGAAGTAGAGGACGCGGAAGAAGCCATATATAACCATGACTTGACGGACATGACCGATATTTTAAAAGAAATGATGCGGGAAGCAAAGAAGAACAGAGACTAAGCAGCAGGAAGTTGAGCGAGGGAAAAATATGGAATGTTATAACTGTGGAGCAGAACTGACAAAAGAAGATTTTTGTCCGGACTGCGGAATCGACGTAAGTGTATACAAAAAGATCATCCGGACGGCAAACCTGTGTTACAATGAGGGACTTGCGAGAGCCTCCATCCGGGATCTGACCGGCGCGGCGGAATATTTAAAAGCCTGCCTGCGCTACAATAAGAACCACAAAGAAGCGAGAAATCTGCTGGGACTCATCTATTTCGAGATGGGAGAGACGGTCGAGGCATTAAGCCAGTGGGTGATCAGCAAAAATCTGCATCCGAGGGACAATATCGCGGCGCGGTATTTAGACGAGGTACAGAAAAACCCGGCAAAGTTGGAGGCCGTCAATCTGACGATCAAAAAATACAATCAGGCACTCACCTATTGCAGACAGAACAGCTGCGATCTGGCGGTGATCCAGTTAAAGAAGGTGCTGTCCTTAAACCCGAAGCTGGTCAAAGGACATCAGCTTTTGGCGCTTTTGTATATCCAGGACAAAAAGTACGATCTGGCGAAGAAGGAACTCCGTCTGGCCGGAAAGATCGACGCGAACAATCTGACCACACTCCGGTATTTAAAGGAGATCGCAAACCATGCGCATGTGGAGACGGAACCGGCAAAAAAGGCAGAGAAAAAGGAAAAAGTGCGGGCATACCAGAGCGGAAACGATACGATCATTCAGCCAATGCAGTTTAAGGATAACACGGCGTCCCAGACGGTCATAAACATTGTGATCGGTCTGGTGATCGGAATCTTAATCACCTGCTTTCTGGTTGTGCCGAGCGTGCGGCAGAAGGTAAAAAGTGATGTGAATTCCGAGGTGATCGAGGCGAATGATACGATCTCGACCAAAAATCAGACCATCGAATCCCTGCAGGGACAGATTGAAGATTTAAACTCACAGCTGGAAGAGGCAAAGAATTCTTCGACCGAGACAACGGATAAGATTACATCCTATCAGCAGTTTTTAAATGCGTATGTCGCATTTTCACAGGGCGATGTGGACACGGCGGGAACCGCGATCGAGAGTGTAAACCCGGATTATCTGGAGGGTGAAGCGCGTACCGCGTATGACACGATCAAAGGTCAGATCGATGCGCAGTATCTGCAGTCTGTTTACGCGGAAGGTGAAAAGGCATACAACAGCGGAGATTACAAGACCGCAGTCGAAGATTTAAGAAAAGTAGTGGATACGGATGAAACGTTTGCGGATGGCGACGCGGTATATTTTCTCGCGCAGTCCTATCGCAAGAACGGCGATAACGAAAACGCGAAGATCTACTATCAGAAGATGGTGGATCAGTATCCGGGAACCAAACGCGCGGCAAATTCCCAGAATTATCTGAATGAATTAAACGCACAGTAAACAAAAGAAAAAAGAAAGAAGTTACAAAAGACGTCAGGAAAGAGATCCTGGCGTCTTTTTTATAAATTTTACCGACAAGGAGGGATGGATATGGAAGGAAAATACAGGGTAAAGGACGGCTGCCTTACGGTGGCAATGCCAAAGGAACTGGATCATCACAGCGCGCTGGGACTAAAGGCGGAAACCGATATGCTGATCGGGGCATATCATGTGAGGCGGCTGGTGTTTGATTTCTCGGAAACAGAGTTTATGGACAGTTCCGGGATCGGAGTGATCATCGGACGCTGCAAAAATATGAATTACGGCGGCGGAAGCGTGGAGGCGGAACATTTAAATGCCAGAATCGAAAAGATATTTCTGGTATCAGGATTGAATAAGATAATTAAGGTCAACCGGAAATAGGCGGATGAGACAGACGGAGGATTTATGGAAAACAGAAACGAAGTGACGATAACATTTGACGCATACTCAGTAAATGAGGGCTTCGCGCGGATGGTGGCAGCTGCGTTTGCGGCGGAATTTAACCCGACACTGGATGAGATCGAGGATATCAAGACAGCGGTGTCGGAGGCGGTCACAAACGCGATCATTCACGGATATGAGGAGACAAAGGGAAAGGTTCACATGGCGCTTTTGCGGGAGGAGGACGAGTTTACGGTCTCCGTTGAGGATTTCGGAAAGGGGATCGCGGATATCGAGAAGGCAAAAGAGCCTTTTTTTACGACGAAGCCGGAGCTGGAACGTTCGGGCATGGGGTTCGCGTTCATGGAAGCATTTATGGACAGCGTCCTGGTGGAGTCTGTCCCGGGAACGGGGACGAAGGTCACAATGAAAAAATACATAAGGTCAGGGGAAGCATAGGCATATATGGAGCAGGTGGCAGAGCTGATAAAAAAATCCCAGGCAGGGGACAGACAGGCAAGAGATAAACTGATCGCGGACAACCTTGGGTTAGTATACAGTGTGGTGGCGCGTTTTGCCGGAAGAGGGCATGACAGGGAAGAACTGGTGCAGATCGGAAGTATCGGCCTGATCAAGGCGATCGACAGATTTGACTGTTCCTATGAGGTGAAATTTTCCACCTATGCGGTTCCCGTGATCTGCGGGGAGATCCGGCGTTTTCTGCGGGATGACGGTCCGATCAAGGTGAGCCGCAGCTTAAAGGAAAACGCATGGAAGATCAGACAGGCGCAGCGGGAACTGGCGCAGGAGCTTGGCAGGGAGGCTACGATCGAGGAGGTCAGTAAGAAAACAGGGATCGACAGAGAGGATATCGTGATGGCGCTTGACGCAGCCGTCGAGGTGGAGTCTATCTATAAGACTGTGTATCAGTCCGATGGCAATGAGATCTTTCTGGTCGATCAGGTGGTATCGGGACAGGGCGGCAGTGTCGGCTGTGCGGCGGGAAGCGGTACCGGAGAGGATGAGACGGCACGTCTTTTAAATGAGCTTGTGGTAAAAGAACTTTTAGACGGGCTTTCCGCAGAGGAACAGACGCTGATCCGGCTGCGCTATTTTGAGGATAAAACACAGACTGTGGTGGCACAGGCACTCGGGGTCAATCAGGTCAAGGTGAGCCGGATGGAAAAAAAGATCCTGCTTTCCATGCGCAAAAAGCTGACGCAGTAGAAAGGGCTGTCCATTTTTGCCGGTTCCTGTTATAATGAAAAAAATACAGGGCAAAAAGGAGAGACGCAAAGGAAAATGAAATATCAGAATTATGTATTTGATCTCTACGGTACACTGGTGGATATCCATACGGATGAAGAACAGCAGATGCTGTGGGAAAAGATGGCGATGTTTTACGGATACCAGGGGGCATTTTATACCCCGGCTGAACTGCATGACGCGTTTTATGATATGGTGCATGACCTTGAGGATATGCAGAAAAGCGAGATGTTAAAAACGGGAGAATACGCGCATGAGGCGTTCCCCGAGATACAGATTGAAGATGTGTTTTTAGGGCTGTTCCAGAAAAAGAATGTGGAACGGGATATGGATTTCGCGATCCTGACCGGGCAGTTTTTCCGGGCGCTGTCCACGGAATATATCAGACTTTATGAGGGCGTGCCGCAGATGCTTTCGGCGCTGAAAAATGCGGGAGCCGGAGTCTATCTTTTGTCCAATGCGCAGCGGGCGTTTACCGAATATGAATTAAAGGGGCTTGATATTTTTAAGTATTTTGACGGGATTTTGATCTCCTCGGACTACGGAACCAAAAAACCGGATATCCGCTTCTTTGAGACACTTTTCCGGCGCTATTCCCTAAAGCCGGAGGAATGCCTGATGATCGGAAATGACAGGAACACGGACATCGCGGGCGCAAAGGAGGCGGGAATGCATACGTTATATATCCGTTCCAATCTTTCCCCGGCTTCGGATCAGGGTCCTGCCGCGGAAACGGAACTCGCGCAGATGGATATCGGGCAGGTCATGTCCATGCTCGGATTGTAGACGAAAAGAATAAATTTCTTGTAATTCAAAGGTGTGTGTGCTATACTTTGGATACATGAATGCGAGAATAGTTTTCATGCAAATATTTGCCCACCGGGTGTGAAGCTGGTCAAAGATCCGGCGGTTTATCCGGTTAAGCCCATACGGACAGGCGGGGCAGCTGCCGATTGTGGTGGGAGACCACATTATTGATTGAGTTAGAAGCTCAAATTTTATAAGTTGATTAGGAACATCATCGATATTTAGTATTTAGAATATCACTTGTGAAACGGTCAATAAAGAGTAGTAATAGCAAATATTTGCTGGCGCGAGCCAACGTATAACTCTGAAAATTATTTTTGCAGAAGGTAAAGTAGGAATACAGAAATAAGACTGTGAAAATAGGACGATACAAGGACAGGTGATGCGTTGCCTGTCCTTTTTGTAATGGTGACGGGGAAAAAGACGAAGACATTCCGTCTCTGTGTATAGAAGAAATGTGAGGAAACTGTGATGAGAGAAGAAAATCCGCAGATGCATGCGCCGGTGTATGAAGCACTGGAACAGTTAAAAAAAAGAAGGGTGGTTCCATTTGATGTACCCGGGCACAAACGGGGCAGGGGAAATCCGGAGCTTGTGGAACTGCTCGGAGAAAAATGTGTGAGTCTGGATGTGAATTCCATGAAACCGCTTGACAATCTCTGCCATCCGGTCTCGGTCATCAAGGAAGCGGAGGAGCTTGCGGCGGAGGCATTCCGTGCGGATCACGCTTTTTTTATGGTAGGCGGAACGACTTCCTCGGTACAGAGCATGGTGCTTTCCGTCTGTAAGGCGGGGGATAAGATCATCCTGCCGCGAAATGTACACAAGAGCGTGATCAACGCGCTGGTGCTGTGCGGCGCGACGCCGGTCTATGTCAATCCGGAGGTCGATAAAAAGCTTGGAATTTCCCTTGGAATGAAGGTATCCGAGGTGGAGCGGGCGATCCTCGACAATCCGGGAGCGGTCGCGGTGCTTGTGAACAACCCGACGTATTACGGGATCTGTTCGGATCTTCGCTCCATCGTAAAGCTGGCACATGAGCATGAGATGTTAGTGCTTGTGGATGAGGCGCACGGAACACATCTTTATTTTGGAGAGAATCTTCCGGTCAGCGCGATGGATGCCGGAGCGGATATGGCGTCTGTCTCCATGCACAAATCGGGTGGCAGCCTGACACAGAGCTCCCTGCTTCTCACCGGAAAAAATGTCAACTGGGAGTATGTAAGCCAGATCATCAATCTGACGCAGACGACGAGCGCGTCCTATCTTTTGATGTCAAGTCTTGATATTTCAAGAAGGAATCTTGTCCTGCGCGGAAAGGAATCTTTTGGAAAAGTAAGCCAGATGGCGGAATACGCGAGACAGGAGATCAACGACATCGGCGGTTATTACGCGTATGGCAGGGAAATGATAAATGGAGGAAGCGTCTATGACTTTGACGTGACCAAGCTCGCCGTGTATACAAGAGATATCGGGCTTGCCGGGATCGAAGTCTATGACCTTTTGCGGGATGAGTACGATATCCAGATCGAGCTTGGCGATATCGCGAATATCCTTGCCTATATCTCCATCGGAGACCGGATGCAGGACATTGAGCGTCTGGTCGGCGCGCTTGCGGATATCAAGCGTCTCTATTCCAAAGATCCGGCGAAGATGTTAAATACCGAGTACATCAATCCGACGGTTCTGGTATCGCCGCAGGCCGCGTTTTATTCGGAGAAAAAATATATTCCGATCCGGGAATCGGCCGGAAAGATCTGCGGAGAATTTGTTATGTGTTATCCGCCGGGGATCCCGATCCTCGCGCCGGGAGAGATGATCACGCAGGAGATCATTGATTATATTGTATATGCAAAAGAAAAAGGATGCTCCATGCAGGGAACAGAAGACCCGGAGGTGGAGTACTTAAATGTACTGTCGGATGAACGGCAGGTATGGAAATAAAGGAGGAGAAAGCCGGTGGAACTTTGGTTTTCAGATTACCACACGGAGCATGTGAAAGTGTCGGTAAAGGTAGAAAAACAGCTTTTCGGGGAACAGACCGATTATCAGCGTATTGACGTATTTGAGTCGAAAGAGTTCGGGCGTTTTTTGAGTTCGGACGGAAGCATCGTATTTTCCGAACAGGATGAGTTCGTCTATGACGAGATGATCGTACATGTGCCGATGGCGGTGCATCCGCATGTGAGAAAGGTTCTGGTTATCGGTGGCGGTGACGGCGGCGTGGCAAGAGAACTTTCCTATTATGATGAGATCGAAGAGATCGATGTCGTGGAGCCGGATGAGGTGTTCGTGGAGGTCTGTAAAAAGTTTTTCCCGGATAACGCGTGCGGTCTGGACGATCCGCGTGTGAAGGTCTACAATGCGGACGGACTGCGTTTTCTGCGCACGAAAAACGACATGTATGATCTGATCATCAACGACGCGATCGATCCGCTCGGACATACGGCGGGACTTTTTACCAAGGAGTTTTACGGAAACTGTTTCCGCGCACTCAAAGAGGATGGGATCATGGTATATCAGCATGGCAGTCCGTTTTATGACGAAGACGAGGAATCCTGCCGCCTCATGCATCGCAAGGCTAGCCACAGTTTTCCGATCAGCCGTGTGTATCAGGCGCATATCCCGACCTGTTCTTCCGGGTACTGGCTGTTTGGATTTGCGTCAAAAAAATATCATCCGCTCGTGGATCTGGATGCGGCGCGCTGGAAAAAGCGCGGGATCAAAACCTGGTATTATACGACAAACCTGCATAAGGGCGCGTTCATGCTGCCAAAATATGTAGAGGATATGTTGAAAGAAGAAGAAAGAGCAAAAGCATAGAAGCTTACAGATAAAGGAGGATAAAAACATGGGAAGATTACTGATTATCGGCTGCGGAGGAGTTGCGGGAGTCGCGATCCACAAATGCTGCCAGAACAGCAAAACATTTCAAGAGATCTGCATCGCGAGCCGTACCAAGGAAAAATGTGATGCGTTAAAGGAGAAGCTGGAAAAGACGACGGATACCGTTATTACCACAGCAAAGGTGGATGCGGACAATGTGGATGAACTGATCCGGTTGATCCGGGATTACAAGCCGGACGCGGTACTTAACGTGGCACTGCCGTATCAGGATTTGACGATCATGGATGCGTGTCTTGCATGCAAGGTGGATTATATCGACACGGCAAACTATGAGCCGGAAGACACGGATGATCCAGAGTGGCGCAAAATTTATGAAAAACGCTGCAAAGACGAAGGATTTACCGCATATTTTGATTATTCCTGGCAGTGGGCATATCAGGAAAAATTTAAGGAAGCAGGGATCACGGCACTGCTCGGAAGCGGATTCGATCCGGGCGTTACGAGCGTCTTTACCGCGTATGCGTTAAAGCATTATTTTGATGAAATCGAGTATATTGATATCTTAGACTGCAACGGCGGAGATCACGGTTATCCGTTTGCGACCAACTTTAACCCGGAGATCAATCTGCGCGAGGTTTCCGCAAATGGTTCCTACTGGGAGAACGGACACTGGGTAGAGACAGAGCCGATGGAGATCAAAAGAGAATATAATTTCCCGCAGGTCGGCGACAAGGATATGTATCTTTTGCATCATGAGGAGATCGAGTCTCTGGCAAAGAATGTGCCGGGCGTAAAACGTATCCGTTTCTTTATGACCTTCGGACAGAGCTATCTGACACACATGAAATGCCTGGAGAATGTCGGTATGCTCTCCACTTCACCGATCCAGTTTGAGGGCAGGGAGATCGTGCCGATCCAGTTCTTAAAGGCACTGCTTCCGGATCCGGCATCCCTGGGACCAAGAACCGTAGGAAAGACCAACATCGGATGTATCTTTACCGGAAAGAAAGACGGAAAAGAAAAGACGATCTATATCTATAATGTCTGCGACCATCAGGAATGCTACAAAGAGGTCGGATCCCAGGCAATCTCCTATACGACCGGTGTTCCGGCAATGATCGGAGCTGCGCTTGTAGTGGACAAGGTATGGGATAAAGACGGTGTATTCAATATCGAGGAGTTCGATCCGGATCCGTTTATGGATATGTTAAACCAGTATGGTCTGCCGTGGATCGTGGATGAAAATCCAAAGACCGTAGAATAAGCATTTCAAATGATAACAAAGTAAGGACAGAGGAAAATATGAAGACTTGTACCTGGGAGACGCTGCCAACGCCCTGCTATGTGGCAGATGAGAAAAAATTAAAACAGAACCTGGAGATACTAAAAAATCTGGAACAGGAGACGGGCTGCCATGTGCTTTTGGCGCAGAAAGCGTTTTCCATGTACCACCTGTATCCGCTGATCGGACAGTATATCAGCGGGACAACGGCGAGCGGGCTGTATGAGGCGCGCCTTGGCAGGGAAGAAATGGGAAAGGAAAACCATGTCTTCGCGCCGGCTTACAAAGCGAAGGATATGAAAGAGCTGTCTGAGATCTGCGACCATATCATCTTTAATTCCTTTGCGCAGTACGAAAAACACCGGGAAGCGGCAGGAAAAGCGAGTATCGGGATCCGTGTGAATCCGGAGTGCTCCACGCAGGAAGGACATGCGATCTATGATCCGTGTGCGCCGGGCTCCAGGCTTGGTGTCACAAGAGCGCAGTTCCCGGAGGAACTGCCGGAGGACATCGAGGGACTGCATTTTCATACGCTGTGTGAACAGGACGCGGATGATCTGGTCAAAACCTTTTATGCGTTCGAGAAAAAATTCGGGCAGTATCTCACAAAGATCAAATGGCTCAACTTAGGCGGCGGTCATCACATTACAAGACCGGGTTATCATCTGGAAGAATTAAAAAAGCTCATCGGTTATATTACCGATCGCTATCACCTGACGGTTTATCTCGAACCGGGGGAAGCAATCGCGTTGAATGCGGGATATCTGGTGACGGAAGTGCAGGATATTGTAAAAAACGATCTGGATATTTTAATCCTCGACGTTTCTGCGGCGTGTCATATGCCGGATGTGCTTGAGATGCCGTATCGTCCGCCGTTAAGAGGCGGATTTCCGGCGAAGGAGAAGCCATATACCTACCGGCTGTCCTCGATGACCTGTCTGGCGGGAGATGTGATCGGAGATTACAGTTTCACGCAGGAGATCCATGTGGGCGACCGGCTCGTGTTTGAAGATATGGCGATCTATTCCATGGTAAAGAATAACACGTTTAACGGAATGCCGCTCCCGGCGATCGCGGTGCAAAAAGAGGATGGCACCGTGCAGATCGTAAAGGAATTCGGCTATGAAGATTTTAAGATGCGTTTGTCATAAAAGATAATGGAGAAAAGAATGGAACAGAAACGAGAGCAGACCAAAAGCCCGGCGGCAGACGGTTTTATCATGCCGGGGGAATTTGAGCCGCACCGTGGATGCATCCTGATCTGGCCGGAGCGTCCGGGTTCCTGGATCTACGGGGCAAAGGCGGCACGCGCGGCGTTTCGCGATGTGATAAAGGCGATCGCGGCAAGTGAAAAAGTCTATGTCGCGGTCGGAGCGGCGGGCATGGAATCCGCCAAAGCCATGTTAGAGGAAACCGGGGAGCCATGGCAGGAAAATGTGGAGCTTTTTTCGGCAAAGACCGATGACGCGTGGGCAAGGGATGTCGCACCGACATTTGTAAGAAAAGGGAATATCTCAGAAGAGCATGAGATCCGCGCGGTGAACTGGGAGTTCAATGCGTGGGGCGGTGAAGTTGACGGACTGTATGCTTCCTGGGAAAAGGACAATGCGTTTGCAAAATATTTTGCGGAAACCTACGGTTATCCGGTCTATGACGCAGCACCGTTCGTGCTGGAAGGCGGCTCGATCCACAGTGATGGAGAGGGGACGGTCATGGTGACCGAATCCTGCCTTTTGAGTGCGGGACGAAACCCGAAACTCTCCAAAGAGGAGATCGAGCAGCGGTTAAAGCAGTATCTCGGGGCAAAAAAAGTCCTCTGGCTGCCGCGCGGCATCTATCAGGATGAGACAAACGAACATGTCGATAATGTGTGCGCGTTTTTGCGTCCGGGAGAGGTCGTGCTGGCGTGGACGGATAATAGGGAAGATCCGCAGTATGCGCTCTCGGAAGAGTCACTTGCCTATTTGGAACAGGAGACGGACGCGAAAGGCAGGAAACTTGTCATCCATAAGCTGCCGATCCCGGATATCCCGGTCTGCATAACAAGTGAGGAACTTGCCGGTTATACGTTCGAGGCCGGTGAAGATGAGCGGGAGGCAGGAGAACGGCTGGCGGCATCTTATGTAAACTTCTATTTTTCCAATGACGCGGTGGTAATGCCGGTCTTCGGCGGAGAAAATGAAGAGAGTGACAGGCGGGCGGTGGCATTGATGCAGGAGTGGAACAAAGACCGCAGGGTGATCCCGGTTTACGCAAGGGATATTCTGGTCGGTGGTGGAAATATCCACTGCATCACACAGCAGATCCCGCTTTAAATGGGACATTTCAGGGAAAGGAAAGAGTAGATATGAGCAAAGTGAAGGTGGCAGCCATTCAGATGCGCTGTGAAAAAGAAATAGAAAAGAATCTTGCGTCTGCGGAAGCAAAGATCAGGGAAGCGGCGAAGATGGGAGCGCAGATCATATTGCTGCCGGAGCTTTTTGAACGGGAATACTTCTGCCAGCAGAGACGTTATGATTTTTACGCCTATGCAAAGCCGGTGGAGGAAAATGACGCGGTGCAGATGGGAATGCGGCTTGCGAGGGAGCTTTCCGTTGTGCTTCCGATCAGCTTTTACGAGAGAGACTGCAATAATCTCTACAATTCCGTTGCCTGTATCGATGCGGATGGAACGCTGCTTGGTGTATACCGTAAGACCCATATCCCGGATGACCATTACTATCAGGAGAAATTCTATTTCACGCCGGGGGACACCGGATTTCAGGCGTTTGCCACGAAATACGGCACGATCGGTGTCGGCATCTGCTGGGATCAGTGGTTTCCGGAGAGCGCGCGATGCATGGCGTTAAAGGGCGCGGAACTGCTGTTTTATCCGACCGCGATCGGATCGGAGCCGATCCTTGCGTGCGACAGTATGCCGCACTGGCGCAGATGTATGCAGGGGCATGCAGCCACCAACCTGATGCCGGTGATCGCTGCGAACCGGATCGGGGAAGAAAGCGTGGAGCCCTGTGAGGAAAACGGCAGGCAGAGCTCAAAACTTAATTTTTACGGATCTTCGTTTATGACGGATGAGACGGGAGAACTCATAAAGAGCGCGTCCAGAGATACGGAAGAGATTCTGATGACGGAATATGACCTTTCCGATCTGATGGCAAAACGGCTCGAGTGGGGGCTGTTCCGAGACAGAAGACCGGAATATTACGGGATCATTGCAGGGAAGAACTAACGCATTAGTTCTTCCTTTAATTTTTTTGCGGCAATACTTAAAGGCCGGTTTTTGTCGCAGAGCAGACATACGCACCGGTCAGGAAGCGGCTCTGTGATCGAAATCTGGCAGACCTCGCCCTTGGCGATCGATTCCTGTGCCAGCTTTTCGGGATAGAAACCGATGCCCAGATTGTGCGCGATCATCGGCAGGATCTGGTCGGTTGTCGCAGCCTCCATATCCGGCTGGAACGGCAGACCGTAGTTTAAAAAGTACTGGATATAGAGCTGTCTGGTTCCGGTGTCATTTCCAAGCGAGATGAATGGCGCGTCGCCAAAATCCGCGAGGTGGCGTTTGTCGGCTGCGGCGGAAGCGAACTTTTTCCCGCCGAGTAAGATCTCATGGAAGGAATAAAGCGGAACTTTCTGCAGAGAATTTTTGATCGTAAGCGGTGTGGTTACGATCGCAAGATCCGCAAGCCCGTTTTCTAAGGCAGTGATCGCCTGTGGTGTGGAATAATTTAAGATCCGGAGGCGCACATGTGGATAGCGCTCGCGGAAAACTTCAAGTTTGTCTAAAAGAACAAGGCGCAGTGCCGTTTCACTTGCGCCGATCGTGATAAGACCGCTCTCAAGCTCGCGGTCTTTTTTTAATTCTTCTTCTCCGACCAAAAGCTGTTCGTAGGCAATCGCGGCGTGCTCATAGAGACGGGTTCCTTCCGGTGTCAGGGTGACGCCCCGGTTAGAACGGACAAATAATTTGCAGTTTAACTCATGCTCGAGATTGTTCATGCAGCGGGTGATGTTGGGCTGGTTGTTCCCGAGCACTTCCGCCGCTTTGGTGAAGCTGTGGTACTGGGCTACAAAATAAAAGATCCGGTAGTAATCGTAGGTGATCATCGCATAAGTCCTTTCTTTGGGTGAGATCGCACAATATAAAAATAATATGACAAATATATGAAATATACGTTTTACATCTTGCTGTCTGGACAGTATAATACATACGGTAAAAAAAAGCAAGAAGGATGTGAAAAAAGTGACAGAACGGGGAAATCAGGGAAAGAAACATAACCCGATCGTGGCATGTCTGCTTTCTGAAAACCAGATGTCGGAGGCGTTTATCAACAGCGCGTTTCTTGCGCTATCCGGGGGCTTTCAGGACGCATACACTTATAATACAAGGAATGAGGTGTTCTCAAACGCGCAGACCGGAAACGTGGTTTTGATGAGCCAGCATTTTATGGCAGGGGAGTGGATGGACGGACTGCGTTATCTGCTGCCGCTCCTTTCGTTTGCGCTTGGCGTGTTCTTAGCGGAGAAAATACAGAAC
Source organism: Lachnospiraceae bacterium (assembly GCA_902363825.1). Taxonomy (GTDB): domain Bacteria; phylum Bacillota; class Clostridia; order Lachnospirales; family Lachnospiraceae; genus Roseburia_D; species Roseburia_D yibonii. The sequence continues at coordinate 114,567 of CABJBK010000008.1, read as the reverse complement.
CGTTTCCGGTACGCAAGAAAAATGCACTGGAGACAGGGGATTCTTCTTGCGGAGATCGTGATCTTATTTTTGGTCGGATTTATGCCGGTGGCACTCAATATGACAGCAACCATACTGGTATCTTTTGCCTGCGCGATGCAGGTGCAGACGTTTCGCAAGGTCAACGGTTATTCCTACGCGAGCACGATGTGCATCGGAAATCTGAGGAGCGGAACGGCGGCGCTGTCAGTATATATGCGTGAGAAAAAACCGGATCAGTTAAGAAGAGCGCTTTATTATTTCGGCGTGATCTTTGTGTTTGGAATCGGAGCAGGGATCGGTGGAAACCTTTCGGCAAACTACGGAATCCACACGATATGGGTATCCTGCGTCTTTTTGGGTATCAGTTTCTTTTTAATGGGAATCGAGAAGTTAAAATAAAAAAGGAGAACAAAAACATGGATTACAGTGCGATGACAACAGAAGAACAGAAGAAAGAGCAGGAAAAATGTCTTGCCGAGTACCGCAAATATCAGGAGCTTGGGCTGTCGCTCGATCTCTCCAGAGGAAAGCCGTCCGCGGAGCAGTTAGCGCTTTCGATGGGCATTCTGGACTCGTTAAAGAGTACGTCGGTGTTACATACCCAGAACGGAACAGACTGCCGCAACTACGGCGGGCTTGACGGTATTGAGGAGGCAAAAGATCTGATGCGGAAGATGCTCGGAACCAAACAGACCAATGTGATGGTGCTTGGAAACAGCAGTCTGACGATCATGTTTTTGCTGTTCAATCATGCAATGTTAGACGGGCTGCTCGGCGAGACGCCGATGTGTATGCAGAAAAAACGGAAATTTCTGTGCCCGGCGCCGGGATATGACAGACATTTCGGAATGACCGAGTATTTCGGATTTGAGCTTGTGACGGTTCCGATGAAAGAGGATGGACCGGATATGGATGTGGTGGAAAAGCTTGTGGCATCCGATGAGACGATAAAGGGAATCTGGTGCGTTCCGAAGTATCAGAATCCGACCGGCGTGGTATTCAGTGAGGAAGTAGTGAAACGCTTTGCCGCTTTAAAACCAAAGGCAAAAGATTTCCGTATCTTCTGGGATAACGCATACTGTATACACGATCTGTATAAGGAGGAGCATGAGATCCCGGATCTTTTGGATCTTGCGGAAAAAGAAGGAAACGGAGACATGGTTTACGAATTTTGTTCGACCAGCAAGGTGGCATTTCCGGGAGACGGGATCGCGGCGTTTGCGACGAGCCCGGCAAATATGATCGCGTTTAAAAATTATCTGAAGCAGGGAACGATCGGACCGGATAAGATCAACCAGCTGCGTCAGGTGCGCTATTTTCACAGTATCGGTGAGATGAAAAAGCATATGAAAAAACAGGCAGAAATCATGCGTCCGAAGTTTGAGATGGTCGAGCGCATGTTAGAGGAAGAACTTGGAAGTGCGAAGATCGCGTCCTGGACCAATCCGCGCGGAGGATATTTTATCTCCTTCGATACGATGGAGGGCTGCGCGAAGCGGACGATAGAACTGTGCCGGGATGCCGGAGTAAAATTTACACCGGCGGGAGCAACATTCCCATATGGAAAAGATCCGAAAGACTCCAATATCCGGATCGCTCCGTCTTTTGCATCGGCGGAGGAGATCGAGATGGCGACAAAGATCTTTGCGGTCAGCGTCAAACTGGCGACCCTTGAAAAACTGTCAGCAAATTCTTGACATTACGGAACCGGAACGTTACCATGAAAATACAGGGATGTCCGGATATCCGGCATTCAAAAGCAGTGTATCAAAGGATTACAGGACATGACGTTACAGCAGTTGAAATATGTGGTGACCGTTGCGGAACAGGGAAGCATCAGCGGTGCGGCAAAGGAACTTTTCATTTCCCAGCCGAGCCTTACCAATGCGATCAAGGAACTTGAAAAAGAGATGCAGATCACGATCTTTCACCGGACGAACAAGGGGATCATCGTATCCGGCGAAGGGGATGTGTTCCTGGCATATGCGAGACAGGTCTTGGAGCAGGCGGATCTTTTAAAGGAAAAATTCTTAAATGTAAAGAAGCAGAGTCCGCGTTTTTCCGTATCCTGTCAGCATTATTCGTTTGCGGTCAACGCGTTTGTGGATGTGATCGAGGCGTTTGATGCGGATCAGTATGATTTCACGCTGCGGGAGACACAGACCTATGAGATCATAGAGGATGTGAGCCGCATGAAAAGTGAGATCGGAATTCTCTATGTCTCTTCTCAGAATGAGGAGATCATACGCAAACTGATCGCGAAAAATGATCTGAAATTCGAAGAGCTTTTTGTCGCGAAACCTCATGTATTTATCAGTGCGCGCCATCCGCTGGCGGAAAAAGAAGCCATTTCACTGGATGATCTTGAGGAGTATCCGTATCTCTCTTTTGAGCAGGGAGAATACAATTCGTTTTATTTTTCCGAGGAGATTTTAAGCACGCTTGACCGGAAGAAAAATATCAAGGTGCGCGACCGTGCAACGCTGTTTAATCTGGTGATCGGGCTGAACGGTTATACGGTGAGCTCCGGTGTGATCAGCAGGGAATTAAACGGCGAGAACATCATTGCGAGGCCGCTTTTGGTGGACGAATATATGAAGATCGGGACGATCACGCAGAAGAACATGGCACCAAGCCGGTACGGCGCGGTGTACATGGAAGCGTTAAGGCATCACATCGATCAGACAGATAGCAGCCTGATATAGTAAAAAACTATATCAAACTGCTATTTTTTTGTATTTTTCAAATGGAAACCAAAACCGTATACTTATGCACATAAGAAAAGTGAATGACAGCGCAGTCAGAAAGCATAAGGAGGATATGATGAATACAGCAGTAATCGGTTTTCCAAGAGTTGGAAAATTAAGGGAATTAAAATTTGCTTCCGAGAAATTTTTCCGTCAGGAGATTTCTGAGGAAGAGTTGCTCGCCGTTGCGGCAGAACTTCGAAAAGAACACTGGGGATTTGAAAAAGAGGCAGGGATCCACTATATCTCTTCCAATGATTTTTCTTTTTATGATGGAATGCTGGATACGGCAGTGATGCTTGGTGCAGTACCGCAGAGCTACCGTGGGCTTGGGCTTTCCGATCTTGCCACCTATTTTGCGATGGCAAGAGGTTATCAGGGCGAACACGGGGATGTCAAGGCATTTCCGATGAAAAAATGGTTCAACACGAATTATCATTATATGGTGCCGCAGCTTTTTGATGATATGAAACTTGCGCTGTCAAAAGATAAACTGATCGGGGAATACGAAGAGGCGAAGAACGCAGGGATCATCACCAAACCGGTTGTGATCGGACCGTTTACATTTTTAAAACTGGCAAATTACAATGGAAAGAAACAGCTTTCCGATTTTGTCCCGGAGATCAAGGCGGCATATGAAGAGCTGTTTGGCGAGTTAAACAAAGCCGGCGTGGAATGGGTACAGATCGACGAGCCGTATCTGGTGACCGATCTTTCTGCAGAAGATGTCGCACTGTTCGTCTCGCTCTACACGGATATCTTAAAGAGCAAGGGAAAGGCAAAAGTCCTGCTCCAGACCTATTTCGGGGATGTGCGTGACTGCTATGAAGAACTGACCGGGCTTCCGTTTGACGGGCTTGGACTGGATTTCCTTGAAGGAAAGCAGACACTTGCGCTTTTGGAGAAATACGGTTTCCCGGCAGATAAGATTTTATTTGCAGGTGTGGTAAACGGAAAAAATATCTGGAAGTGTGATTATAAAAAGACACTTGAGCTGCTTTTAACGATCAAAAATATCGCAAAGCAGGTTGTGATCGCAACCTCCTGCTCTCTGCTCCATGTTCCGTACACCCTGGAAAACGAGACAAAGCTGGAAGAGGATGTGAAAAAACATTTCGCGTTCGCAAAGGAAAAACTGACAGAGCTTTCCGAACTCGCAGTGCTCACAGAAGAAGCAGAACCGGAGAAATCCGAGAGTTATAAAAAGAATCGGGCGTTGTTTGCGGATGAGCGGCTTTATCTTGACAGGGGAGTACAGGATGCGGTTGCCGCGTTAAAGGAAGAAGATTTCCACCGCGAGATGGCAAGAAGCGAACGTGAAAAGCTGCAGAAAGAGGAGTTCGGGCTTCCGTTACTTCCGACAACAACGATCGGTTCTTTCCCGCAGACCAGGGAAGTAAAGAGAAACCGCAGCAGCTACCGCAAGGGCGAGATCGACAAGGCTGCTTACGATAAGCAGGTATTTGCGTTTATCAAAGACTGTATCAGATTGCAGGAAGATCTCGATATTGATGTACTTGTACATGGAGAATATGAGCGAAATGACATGGTTGAGTTCTTTGGTGAGAATCTTGCCGGTTATGTTTTCACGGAAAAGGCATGGGTGCAGTCCTATGGAACCAGATGCGTAAAGCCGCCGATCATTTTCGGTGATGTAAAGCGTATTCGTCCGATCACCGTAAGCTATTCCGAGTATGCACAGAGCCTGACCGGCCGTCCGGTAAAGGGGATGCTGACCGGTCCGGTCACGATCTTAAACTGGTCATTCCCGCGTGAAGATGTTTCCTTAAAAGAGATGGCTGATCAGATCGGAATCGCGATCCGTGATGAAGTGTGTGATCTGGAAGCGGCAGGGATCCGTGTCATCCAGATCGATGAGGCGGCACTCAAGGAAAAACTTCCGATCCGCAGAGCAGAGTGGTACAGCGAATATCTGGACTGGGCGATCCCGGCATTCCGTCTGTGTGCAGGAAAGATCAGACCGGAGACACAGATCCATACCCATATGTGCTACAGTGAATTCAATGAGATCGTACAAGACATCGATAACATGGATGCGGACGTGATCTCCTTTGAGGCATCCCGCTCCAATCTTACGATCATCGATGCGTTAAATGCGGCTCACTTTGAGACAGAGGTAGGACCGGGTGTTTATGACATCCATTCTCCGCGTGTGCCTTCCGTGGAAGAGATCGTGGATGCATTAAGGAAAATGCTTGCAAAGATCGATCCTGACAAACTCTGGGTAAATCCGGACTGCGGACTGAAGACCAGAGGAATTCCGGAGACCGAGGCGAGCTTAAAGAACCTGGTTGCGGCGGCAAAGATCGTTCGTGGGGAACTCAAAACAAAATAAAGATTGCTTTTCTGTGATGTATTGGGTAAGATAATAGAGAAAAGTCAAGGGAGACGATGCGGCAGGCAGCGTCTCCCTTTTTTGACCGTTTGGGAATGCAATGAGAAAAAAGGAGTGCGAGATCTATGGAGAAACAAAAAAAGCCGGTCATCGGAGTCTGCCCGCTCTATGATGAAACGAAAGAGAGTATCTGGATGCTTCCCGGTTATCTGGAAGGGTTAAAGGAGGCGGGTTCGATTCCCGTTATCCTGCCGCTTACAGCAGAAAGGGCGGATTACGAAACGCTTGACGCACAGATAGACGGATATCTGCTGACCGGAGGCAATGACATAGACCCGGCGCTGTATGGGGAAGAACGAAATAAAAACTGCGGCGAACCCTGCAGGATGCGGGATATGATCGAGCCGTGGCTCTATGAGCGGGCAGTTTTGGAGGATAAGCCGGTGCTTGGTATCTGCCGCGGCATCCAGCTTATCAATGTGGCAGAGGGAGGAACGCTCTATCAGGATCTTCCGAGTGAATATCAGACAGGAGTGGAACACCATATGTGTGCGCCGTATGACCGCGCGGTGCATGAGGTTGACATAAAATCAGACAGCCCATTGTATGACCTGTTAAAGAAAGAAAAACTCGGGGTAAACAGCTATCATCATCAGGCAGTGCGCACTGTGGGAGATAAACTTTCTGTCATGGCGGTTTCTGAGGACGGGCTTGTGGAGGCGGTATGCCGGAAAGACCGTACCTTTGTCTGGGGCGTGCAGTGGCATCCGGAATTCCTGTACCGGAAGGACGCGGATGCGAAAAAGATTTTTCAGGCATTTGTGGATGCGTGTAAAAAATAGTACTTTTTCTTTGAAAAATGGTGTATACTCGGATGTGCAGAAAAAAAGGACGTAATATGGGGGAAGATCTATGTCTGATAACCGTGATTTTTTAGGAACTGAACCAATCGGATCGTTGTTACGCCGGTTAGCGCTGCCAACCGTAGCCGCCCAGATCATCAACATGCTTTATAATATTGTGGATCGTATATACATCGGCCACATACCGGGAGACGGCGTGCTTGCACTGACCGGGGTTGGCGTCTGCATGCCGCTTATCATGATCGTGACTGCCTTTGCGGCTTTCGCGGCATCCGGCGGGGCACCGAGGGCATCGATCTTTATGGGAAAGGGAGACAAAGAGTCTGCGGAAAAGACACTCGGGAACTGTCTGACGCTTCAGATCATCATCTCCGTTATCTTAACGGTGGTACTGCTTGTCTATAGCCGTCCGGTGCTGTTACTATTTGGCGCCAGTGAAAATACGATCGGCTATGCGACAAGTTATATGAACCTGTACGCGCTTGGCACGGTCTTTGTGCAGGTGACGCTTGGAATGAATGCGTTCATCACGGCACAGGGCTTCGCGAAGGAGGGAATGTTTTCCGTACTGATCGGGGCGATCGCCAATATTTTGCTGGATCCGGTCTTTATCTTTTTATTCCATATGGGAGTCCGCGGTGCGGCACTCGCAACGATCGTGTCCCAGGCATTGTCCTGCCTGTGGGTTTGCACTTTCCTGTGCGGGGAATCGACACATTTAAAAATAAAAAGAAAGTATATGAAAATGGAAAACGGCATCGTGCTGCCGGTGCTTGCGCTCGGGCTCGCAACATTTACCATGCAGGCAAGCGAGAGCGTGATCTCGTTTTGCTTTAATTCTTCGCTTGCAAGATATGGCGGGGATATCGCGGTCGGAGCCATGACGATCTTAACGAGTGTGATGCAGTTCGCAATGCTGCCGTTACAGGGCTTGGGACAGGGCGCGCAGCCGATCATCAGCTACAATTACGGCGCGAAAAACGCGGATCGTGTCAAAGCGGCGTTCCGCCTGCTGTTAAAATGTAACTTATGTTATTCCGCTACGCTCTGGCTGCTTGTGATGATATTTCCGCAGGTGTTTGCAGGGCTTTTTACGGCAGACCCGATACTGCTCGCCTACACAAAACCGGCGCTTCGGATCTATCTGGCGTGTCTTGGGCTGTTTGGTATACAGCTTGCCTGCCAGATGACGTTTACCTCGCTTGGCAAGGCGCTGGATTCCATTGTGGTTGCGGTCATGCGAAAATTTATTCTGCTCATACCGCTTATTTATCTGATGCCGCGGCTTTTCCCGGAGAACCGGGCGATGGCGGTATATCTCGCGGAGCCGGCAGCCGATTTTTTCGCGATCCTTTTTACCTCAATTCTCTTTACGAGTGAGTTTAAGAGGGCACTGAAAAAAATGCGGCAGGAATAAAGAACAGAAAAAATCCACATCCTGTGTTTTTGGCAGGGTGTGGATTTTTTTGTAGTTACGCAAAGAAGAGTTTTAAATCATCTTCTACGGTTCCGATACCGGCGATCCCGAAGTTTTCCACCAGAACTTTTGCCACATTCGGGGATAAGAATGCAGGAAGTGTCGGTCCGAGGTGAATGTTTTTCACGCCGAGGTAGAGCAGGGAGAGCAGTACAATGACGGCTTTCTGTTCATACCAGGAAATATTGTAGACGATCGGCAGTTCATTGATATCGGAGAGCCCGAATACCTCTTTTAATTTTAAGGCGATGACAGCGAGGGAGTAGGAGTCATTGCACTGTCCGGCATCCAGTACGCGCGGAATACCGTTGATATCGCCGAGATCTAATTTATTGTATTTGTATTTTGCGCATCCGGCAGTCAGAATGACGGTATCTTTTGGAAGCGCTTTTGCAAAATCCGTGTAGTAATTTCTGGATTTCGCTCTGCCGTCACAGCCTGCCATGACGACAAATTTTTTGATGGCACCGGATTTTACGGCATCAACGATCTGATCGGCAAGCGCGAGTACCTGATTGTGTGCAAATCCGCCGATGATCTCACCGTGCTCGATCTCTTCCGGTGGCGCGGTGCGTTTTGCGTGTTCGATCAGTTCGGAAAAATCCTTGGTCTCTCCGATGCCGCCGCAGATGTGTTTACAGCCCGGATATCCGGCGGCGCCTGTGGTATAGAGGCGGTCTTTATAGCTGGCCTTCGGCGGTACGATACAGTTGGTGGTCATTAAGATCGGACCATGGAAACGCTCAAATTCTTCCGTCTGTTTCCACCAGGCATTTCCGTAGTTCCCGGCAAAGTGCGGATATTTTTTGAATGCCGGATAGTAGTGGGCAGGAAGCATCTCGGAATGGGTGTAGACATCCACGCCGGTTCCGTTTGTCTGCTCTAAGAGCATTTCAAGATCTTTCAGATCATGACCGGAGATCAGGATAGCCGGGTTATTTCTTACGCCAATGTTTACCTTTGTGATCTCAGGATTGCCGTAGGCGCTTGTGTTTGCTTCATCTAAAAGTGCCATGCCGTCCACACCGTATTTTCCGGCTTCGAGTGTGAGTGCGATGAGGTCGTCCACAGAAAGAGAGTCGTCAAGCGTGGCAGCGAGTGCGCGCTGTAAAAAGGCATCGGTCTCTGGATCCGATTTTAACAGGGCGTTCGCATGCTTGGAGTAGGCGGAGAGACCTTTTAATCCGTAGGTGATCAGTTCGCGCAGACTGCGGATGTCCTCATCTTTGGTCGCAAGGACACCGACGGCAGCGGCTTTTGTCTCGTATTCCGACTCTTTTCCATTCCAGAACGCCGCGTCCGGGAGACCGGTGGTGTCAGAAAGCTGTGTGAGCAGTTCTTCTTTTAAGGCCAGAGTTTCGCGAATGCGTAATACGATGGCTTCCTTGTCAAAATTTGCATTGGTGATCGTGGTAAACAGGTTTACGCTGATCCTGTGATCGGTGGACGCGGCAACCGCCTTGCCCTCTTTGCGCAGTGCGGTGGTCACAGCGGAAATGCCTTTGGTCACATAAATGAGCAGATCCTGCATGGCAGCCAGATCCGGTTTCTTTCCACAGACACCCGCCTGGGTACAGCCTGTGCATCCGGCAGTTTCCTGACACTGATAGCAAAACATCTTATATTCCATAATGAAAATCCTCCTGATTGATTTGATGTGTTCTTGACTTTTCAAACGCAGTATAATATGATCCAAACAATAAATATGTTGTTAAAACAACAAAAGGAGAAAAATTTATGAATTATTTTAAACTCGCGCGGACACCGCTGTTCGCGGGGACGACGGAAGAGGAGATAAAGCAGATGCTCACCTGCTTAAAGGCGGTCGAGCGGAACTATAAAAAAGGAGAGACCATCTACTGTGCAGGGGATGTTACGACCGAGATCGGGCTGGTGCTCTCGGGCAGTGTTCTGATCGAAAATGTGGATGCGTGGGGAAACTGCAGTGTCTTGGACAAGGTCGGCGAGGGGAGGATCTTTGCGGAATCCTACGCCTGTGTGCCGGGGGAACGGCTGATGGTCAATGTGACCGCGCAGGAGCCGGCGGGGATCCTGTTTTTGGATGTCACGAAAATGCTTCAGATCTGTCCGAACGCCTGTAGCTATCATCAGAAGCTGCTTAAGAATCTGCTCTCCGTTTCCGCACGGAAAAATCTGCGTCTGTCGAGAAGGATTTTTAATACCTCGTCAAAATCCATCCGGGGGCGGCTGCTATCCTATCTTTCGTATGAATCCATGCAGCATGCGGGCAGTGAATTTGATATTTCCTATAACAGACAGCAGTTAGCCGATTATCTGAGTGTGGATCGGTCGGCGCTGTCCAAGGAACTTGGAAAGATGCAGAAGGAGGGGCTCATTCGCGTTGAGCGGAATCATTTTTGCATTTTGAAGACACCGGAGCTGTAAAAAAGAAAAATTTTTCTGTTTCTGAAACCTTAATGGAAAATCACGGGTATTATATGTGAAAAGACAACAACACGCGTGAAGAATTTTAAGGGAGAAAAAAGAAATGAAAAATAAGAAAATTGCGATTATGGTAATGATGATGACACTGGCAGCAGTGGGAAGCATGGGTTGTGGAAAGAGCGCGGGAGCCGGTCAGGCAGTTTCCGCGGAGAAAGAAAAAGAGGAGTCCTGGATCGATAAGGAGTGGGACGAGGACGACAGTGAAGACTGGCATTCAAATTCAAAAGATAAGGATAAAGATAAGGATAAAAAGGAGGAAGATACCGAGCAGATCGACATGGAACTGGCGACTGAGGAAGATGACAGCGAATATGTCGCATCCTACGGATCTTCCCATGGTTCTTCTTATGGAACGCACGATACGGTCGATCTTGGCGCGGATACCGACGATCATACGACAGATGCGGTACAAAGCAGCGGCAGTGCCGGACTGCTCTCCGATGACTGGAGCGATATGGAGTTTATGTTTGACGGAGCTTACTACGCGCTTCCGGCATCTTATCAGGAACTGGAAGAAAACGGATGGAGCTTTGACCTTGCGGAATATGGTTATTCGGACGGATATGTTTTAAATCCGGGTGATAAGACCTATGATACGATCGAACTCACCAATCCGGCGTATGACGAGGATCTCATGGTGTGGGTAGGATTTATCAATACCAGTGACACGGCAAAAGATATTTTGGACTGCGATATCTGGAGTATTCAGTTAGACACCTGCAGTGGTTTTACACAGGTGGATGATTATCCGTATATGGAGATCGCGGACGGTATTGGCATCGGCAGTACCCGTGAAGAGGTCGAGGCAGCATTCGGGCCGTGTGATGACATTTATGAAGCGGATGAATATGGTTATGTGACTTACAACTACAATGTAGATTATACCTATTATTTAAAGATCACGGTTTTTGATGACATGGGCGTGACCGCGATCTCGATGAGCACTTATGAATAAGATGCACGGATCTGTGAGAGGGGGCTGCTGTTTACGGCAGCCCCTTATTTTTAAATCATAGGAAATTCCGTCCTATGATTTAAAAACGCTCCGCGGGGATGCGCAGCTCGCGGAGATGAAGTTTATGTTGAACATACCGCTCGCACGCGAAAGTGTGCGGTAAGCGCACACTTTATTTATGTGCAAAAACGTGATCGATGAGATCAGAAAAGCTGTGCGCGTGCCGGTGCAGCAGTTTTAAGTTCGCCATGCCAAGTACGATCTCTTCCATATCATGCAGGATAAAGAGTAACGGCATCAGCCACGCAAGTTCTTTCATTGACATAATAAATTCCCTCTTTTCTTTTTTTCTTTTCGTATGTATCATAAAAAAGATGAGAGCCTGCTTCAATCAACAAAATTTCGTTTTTTGTTGCAAAAGTGGCCACAGATCAAAAAGGAGATCGGAAAGTTATGAATAAAAACGGGCTGCGGACGAAAAAGACGCGGGAAAAGATAGAGGAAAAATTTATACAGCTTTTGCAGGAAAAAAGTTTTCCAAAGATCACAGTGCAGGACATTCTGGATGCGGCAGGGATCAACCGGACAACTTTTTACCGCCATTACCGGGACAAATACGAACTGGCGGAACTTTTGTGCGGACGTTTTTTTCAGAAATTTGAAAAATGTCTGCGGGAACGTTTCGGGGACGCACTGCCGGATGAAGCGGCGTTGGAACATCTTTCACAGAGCATTCAGTTGTTTTACCGGGATTTCTATGAGGAAGGGGATGCGCTGCTTGCGCTTTTTTCCATTCATGAGGAGGAGATCCATCTGTATGATGATATGCGTCACTGTTTAAAGAACGCGTTTTTTGCTTATTATATAGAACAAAGACCGGGAACCGAACTTGAGACGGACTATTATTCGTCGTTGTACGCGTCTTTTGTAATGACCTCGTTTGAGTGGATTTTAAAGAACCGCCCGGATGTGGATGTGAGCATCTATTTCAAGAAATTCTACCGGTCACTGCATCAGATGATGTGGCAGGATGAGTCGTGTGAGAATGTGCCGGTATACCGTGTGGTGAGAATCGATGAGCCGGATTTCGGATGCGAGGGGAGACCGGACGGGGCAGAACCGATGGCAAAAGTATATTTAGAATCGGAGGACGGAGAAAAGATCGAGCGGATGGAACCGGACGCGATGCTCTATCAGAAGGAGATCAATGAGGGAACCTGTGTGAGGATCCTGGCGGATGGAAGGATGGAAAAATGGTAAAATACAGCGTTCACACAAAATTCACAAAAAATTAGCACTCACGTCTTGACAGTGCTAATAAACAGTGCTATAACGTAACTAGAACAAAGGAAGGGGATCGAAAGAAAGACTTCCGGAGTTTCACCGGACGCGCAGGAGCGCGGATGGGGTTTACAGTTTTCATATGGTTTTACATTCATGGCACACATGATTGTCGATAAAAGGAGGAATGACTTATGTTGATGCCTAGTATTTTTGGAGAGAACTTATTTGATGACTGGATGGATTTTTCGTTCCCGGATATTGATAAGACATTGTACGGGAAACATGCGAAAAATATGATGAAGACTGATGTGAAGGAAACGGATCAGGGTTACGAAGTAGCGATTGATCTCCCGGGCTTTAAGAAAGACGAGATCAAGCTGGAACTGAATGACGGATATCTGACCATCAGTGCCGAGAAGGGACTCGACAAGGATGAGAAAGATAAAGAAAACAGATACATCAGACGTGAACGTTACGCGGGCAGCATGAGCCGCAGCTTTTATGTAGGCGAAAGCCTTACCGAGCAGGATATCCACGCGAAATACGAAAACGGTATTTTGACACTGGATGTTCCGAAAGAAGACAAGAAGGCCGTCCCGGAGAAACGCTATATAGCAATAGAAGGTTAAACTGCTCAGATTTGAAAAGAGGCGATTCACATGGATAAAAATCCAAAACATCCGTTGAAAAAGAAAAAGGCAGTTTCAAAGATCAACATAGCGGATCATGAGGCTGTTGCGGAAGCAAGAGAAGCACACAGTGCAAAAAAACATCATTAAGGATAAACGAAAAGACCTGCGATTTTGTCGCAGGTCTTTTCTTATGTGAAAAAACAGCCGATATATTCTATATACAGAGAGAAAAAACAGGAAAGGAAACGGATTATGAATCGCATCTCGATGGAACATAAAATGAATCGGACGGGTGACAAACTGGTCACATGGACAGCGACGGGTGAACCAAACTGGTCTTACATTCCTTCAGCCGGGAAATCTTCCAAAACAAAGGAGCAGTTTGTAAGCGAGATCAAAAATCTGGCACAGAAAGCGGCGAAGACGGAAAATAAGGCGGAGTCGGATGCCATATCAAGACAGGTACTTACACTTCGGGCGGAGTATCTTTCGGATGTTGCACCAAACCGGAAACTGCTTTATCAGCAGGCGAAAACCGTCATGCAAAAGGGAAAAGAAAAAAAGGGAAATAAGCCGATCGGAGAACTGACGCTGCTTGATTTTCTTCAGGAAAGCAAAGGAAAAGGGAACCTGGCAGAAAAGCTGACGCCGCTTGGCGGGGGAGGCGTATTAAATCAGCCCATTTTATCGACCGGCGGATATGGAGCGGATATCTCTTATCAGGGAACGCTGGTGCTCAGTAATACCGGAGTGGGATGGGGGTATGGACTGACACCGAAGGAGCAGGAAAAATCGCAGGAATTTTATGCGGTCTACTGGCGGGAATATCGTGCGGTAAAAGCGGAAAATAAAGAAGCACAGGCAGTGCTGCCGGATTATCTGGAAACAAGGCAGACGTTTGATCAGAAAGCGTGACCGGAACACATGGTAAAAATCAAACAGGAAAAAGCAAGACAGCAGGAAAAAGACTCTGAGACAGAAAAAATGTTTCAGAGTCTTTTCTTGACATTTCAGAAATACCGCCTTAAAATACTTAGGAACCGAACTATTGAAGGAGAAAAAATATGCAGACAGGAAAAATGATAAACCGGATCTCAAACCGGCTGCGCAGGCGTTCGCGCGCGATCCAGGAGTCCCTTGGGATTACCGGGGCGCAGGGCAATATTCTGGATTATATTATCGTGGAATCGGGAAGCCATTCGGTATATCAAAAAGAGATCGAAGAAGAATTCGGGCTGCGGCCGTCCACGGCGACCGAGGCATTAAAGACTTTGGAGAAAAAAGGGCTGATCCGGCGTGAAGCGGAAAAGCAGGATGCCCGCTATAAAAAGATCGTATTTACGGAGAAGGCAGAGACGATCCGGGAGGCACTGCGCACGGAGATCGAGGAATCGGAACAGCTTTTACTGAAAGGGATCAGTACGTCGGAACAGAAGGAATTTCTGCGGATCACGGAACAAATGTTAAAAAACCTGGATGCAGCGGGAAAGGAAGGATAGATCTATGGAACAAAAGGAACTTATGGGCAGTCTTAAGGTATCAAAAGCGGTGGCAAAGATGGCGATCCCGAGTGTGATCAGCAGCCTGGTGACGGTTGTTTATAACATGGCGGATACGTTCTTTGTGGGGCAGACGAATGATCCGCTTCAGGTGGCGGCGGTCAGCCTGACCAACCCGATCTTTATTCTTTTTATGGCATTCGCCAATATGTTTGGCATGGGCGGAAGCGCAGTGGCATCCATAGCGATGGGAGAGAAAAAAGAAGAACGCGCGAAGAACGCGTCGGCGTTTGTGGCTTATGCGTCCTTTTTCGTCGGGATCGTGTTTGCCGCTTCGCTGCTTTTGTTTATGTGCCCGCTTTTGACGCTGTTTGGGGCGGATGCACAGACCTATGCGTTTGCGCGGGGTTACACGCTTCATATTTCTTATGGCGCGCCGTTTATCATCTGGTCGGCGGCGGCAAGCTTTGTTGTCCGCGCGGATGGCGCAAGCAGGGAGGCAATGATCGGCAGTATGATCGGAACGATCGCAAACATCGTGCTCGATCCGGTATTCATCAGCGGATTTGGTATGGGAGCGGCGGGTGCCGCGATCGCAACGACGATCGGAAATATCCTCGCCTGTCTTTATTATCTCTGGTATTTTATGAAAAAGAGCAGATGTCTTTCCATCGCGCCGAAGGATTTCAAATGCGGAGACGGTATTTTGACCGGAGTATGCGTGACCGGATTTCCGACAGCGATCTTTTCCGTGCTCATGAGTGTTTCCACGATCATTTTAAATCAGATCCTGGTGGCATACGGCAATGCGCCGGTGGCGGCGATCGGGATCGTCTTTAAGGCGAATATGTTTATCACGTTTTTACAGCTCGGACTGGCAAACGGTGTTCAGCCGCTGCTTGGCTATAATTACGGCGCGGGGAACCGGGAACGTTTTATCGCGGTTGACCGCTTCACCAAGAAATGCTGTCTGATCGTCGGGATCCTTGCCACGGCGTTGTTCTTTGTGTTCCGGGAAACGATCATCCGCCTGTTTATCAATGACGCGGACATTATCTATTACGGGGTAAAGATGTTGGTGGCATACATGCTGTCCGGCCCATTCATCGGGATCCTGTTTGTGAACATGAACTGCCTGCAGTCAACCGGGAACGCGCTTCCGGCAACGATCCTCTCTGTTTTAAGACAGGGGCTGCTTCTGATCCCGGTGCTTTATCTTTTGAATGCAGTGGCGGGATTAAACGGAGTGATCTATGGACAGGCGCTTACCGATTACGCGGCGGTTATTCTGTCTGTGGTGATCTGGAACACAAAGAAAAGAAACAGCTTGAATTTTCCCTCCCGGTGAGTATAATCTTATATCGCAGGTTTTGATATCCTGCCGCTAAGGAGGAACATATCTCATGGAGAAAACGGGAAAAACAAAAGAAATGGATATGCTAAACGGAGGATTGGCGGGAAAGCTGATCCTTTTTTCCATACCACTGGCATGCAGCAGTATCCTGCAGCAGCTGTTCAATTCCGCGGATGTGGCGGTCGTCGGAAGATTTGCGGGAGACAGGGCGCTCGCGGCAGTGGGAAGCTGCGTTGCGCTGGTGGGCATATTTGTAAATCTGATCGTCGGGTTTTCAGTTGGCCCCAATGCGGCACTGGCAAATCTGATCGGTCAGAAAAAGAGAGAAAAAATAAATGTTATGCTGCATACGATCCTGACGTTTGGCTGTATACTGGGAGTCCTGCTGCTTGGGATCGGTATGCTGTCTGCGCGGGCGGTGCTTGAAGTGTCCGGGACACCGGAAAGTGTCATGGGCGAGGCGCTTTTGTATATCCGGATCTATTTTGTCAGCATTCCGTTTATGATCCTTTACAATTTCGGATCGGCGGCGTTAAGAAGTTTTGGTGATACGAGAAGACCGATGTATTACCTGATCTTATCGGGAATCGTAAATGTGGTCTTAAATCTGGTGCTGGTGATCTGCTTTAAACTTGGAGTGGCAGGCGTTGCCATAGCCACTGTGATATCAAATATTTTAAGCGCTTCTTTGGTTATCATCTATCTGTATCGCAGAGAGGACGAGTTTCAGTTCCGACCGGAAAAAATGAGGATAGATAAAGAGGATCTGAAGAAGGTGCTGATCATCGGAATTCCTGCCGGAATACAGGGCGCGATCTTTTCCGTCTCCAATGTGTTTATACAAAGCGGGATCAACTCATTCGGCGAGGATGCGATCGCGGGATCTTCGCTGGCGTTGAATTTCGAGTATTTTACCTATGATATTGCAGTTGCATTTGCACAGGCAGCAGTGACGTTCACCAGCCAGAATTATGGCGCCGGGAATATAAAAAGATGTAAAAAGATATTCGGGCTTTGCATGCTTTTCGGATTTGGTTTTACCGAAGTTTTAAGTATTATCTTTATTATATGGGCGGATTTCTTTGTCGGAATTTATACGACCAGTGCGGCAGTTGCGGCTTATGGGATCATAAGAATGCAGCATGTCTGCTCCGTGGAAGGGCTGACAGCGACCTATGAGGTGGAAAGCGCGGCATTAAGAGGCATGGGAAAATCGTTAGAGCCGTCTGTTGTTACGATCCTTGGAACCGTGGTGTTCCGTATGATCTGGATGGTCACGGTCTTTCGATGGATCCCTACCTATGAAATGCTAATGAACGTTTATATTGCATCGTGGATTTTTACCGGTGGAGTGATATTTGTGATCTACTTTTGGCATATGAGGAAAATAGAACGATAAAATTTTAACGAAAGTGTCGACATTCCCGTATAAAAACTCTTATAATAGAGGGAAAGAAACAGGAGAGGGGAATAGACATGAAACAAAAAAACGGGTTCAGCGGACAGATCGGGTTTGTCTTTGCAGCAGCGGGGAGCGCCGTAGGAGTAGGAAATCTGTGGAGGTTTCCGTATCTGGCGGCAAAAGACGGCGGGGGACTTTTTCTGATCATTTATCTGGTGCTGGTGCTGACAGTCGGGTTTACCCTGCTGACCACCGATATCGCGATCGGGCGAAAGACAGGAAAGAGCGCGATATACGCATATGAAGCAATGAGAAAGAAATGGAAGTTTCTTGGAGTATTGACCTTTTTAGTGCCGATACTGATCATGACTTATTATGCCGTGATCGGCGGATGGATCTTAAAATATATTACGATCTATCTTTTGGGATCCGGGGAACAGGCGGTGGACAGTAACTGCTTTTCAAACTTTATTTCCGCGCCGTCATCCGTTTGGTACAGCATTGCGTTTATGCTTCTGACATCTTTTATTGTTTATAACGGCGTGGAAAAGGGCATAGAGCGTGTCTCAAAATTTATTATGCCGGTGCTTTTACTGATGGTGGTGGGGATCGCGGTCTTTTCACTGACATTAAAAACCACGTTAGAGGACGGAACCGTGCGGACCGGACTGCAGGGACTTGCCGTTTACCTGACACCGGATCTGTCCGGCATTACGCTGGAACGCTTTTTGCAGATCGCACTGGATGCGATGAGCCAGCTGTTCTTTTCGCTAAGTGTATCCATGGGGATTATGATCACTTACGGATCCTATGTAAAAAAAGATGTGGATCTGAATAAATCCGTATCACAGATCGAACTTATGGATACCGGTGTGGCTTTCCTGGCAGGTGTTATGATCATTCCGGCGGTATTTGTGTTTTCCGGACTGGAAGGCATGTCCGCAGGACCGGGACTCATGTTTGTGTCTCTGCCGAAGGTATTTTTCTGCATGGGATTTGCTGGAAGGATGATCGGAATCCTCTTTTTTACGCTGGCGGCATTCGCGGCACTGACGTCCTGCATCTCGGTTCTCGAATCCATTACGGCAAACTGTATGGAGTTGTTCCATTCCGAGCGGAAAAAGACAACGGGGATCCTGTCCGTGGTCTATCTGATCGTGACTGCGGTGATCGCACTTGGATACAGTGTGTTCTATGTGGAGGTAAAACTGCCGAACGGAAGTACAGGGCAGCTGTTGGATATCATGGATTATATCAGCAACAGTTTCCTGATGCCGTTTATCGCGCTGCTGTCCTCCATTTTTATCGGATGGGTGATGAAGTCGGCGTGGATCGCGGAGGAAATGGAATTAAATGGCGGAAAGTTCCGGCGGAAAAAGCTCTATAACGTGATGATCCGCTATATTATGCCGGTTGTCATGACAATTTTGTTCCTGCAATCGACCGGGTTGCTCAGCCAGATCATAAAATAGAAGGACGGAAGGAAGAAAAAATTAGCACTCACCTCTTGATAATGGAAGTCGATTTTTGTCCTGTCTTGTGTATCCTGGAAGTGCCTGTTTTACAGGCTTTCCGGGGCATCAGTCATTTTGTCTGGTATTGTAAAGCAGTGTCAGATTTGTCGTAAATGTCGTAAATTTGTGGTCAAAAAATGATGAGAAATGGAGAGTGCTAATAAAATGAAATTATCGTATACGAATGTAAATGGATATCTGATCCCGAATCTCACCTATAAATCCGGTGAGCAGATGGAGCAGCTTGGCAAGTATGGTTTTCTTCGCAGAGATTATCTGAAGAATCATCGAAATTCAACTTATCAGGTGATGCTTTTACAGGATACAATTGGAGAACACCTTCTGGAAGTAGATAAGGCAGCCAGAGAACGGGAAGAGGTAATTCTGAAACAGCTGGAAGAAAAAGAACCACTGCCGGATAAAGCAGCAGATCAGATGGCATGGCACAGATTTTTCGGGTAGAGAGAACTAAGAATTTTACGGTAATGAGTAATCACCATTTCAAGAATAAGAATCTGACATTGAAAGCGAAAGGTCTATTGTCGCTGATGTTAAGTTTGCCAGAGGACTGGAATTACAATATGCAGGGACTGGCAACACTGAGCAGAGATGGGATTGATTCTGTTCGTTCTGCAATTAAGGAATTAGAGCATCATGGATATGTGGAACGTCATAGATTGCGTAATGAATATTGCTTGCTAATTTGTATTTTTAGAATATCTTAATTTACTTTGCACATCTACTTTTCCTATTTTAATTTCTGCTCATCTTTATACAATCTTAATTTCAAAACAAACTTACTTACGCCCATTTAATACAAATAAAGATAGAATAAAGGCAATATAAAAAAGAAATTAAGATTATGGGGATATAGTTATGCAACAGACAAACAGATCAAGACATCGACATATGACATCATTTCAAGTGATTAGTTTAGGGTTTTTATCCGTGATTCTCTTAGGCAGTCTGCTTTTGATGCTGCCGATTGCTACAAAAAGCGGCCAGTGTACCTCCTTTTTGGATGCTTTGTTTACCGCAACTTCTGCGGTTTGTGTGACGGGACTGGTTATTAATGATACGGCAACCTACTGGTCTTTATTTGGCCAAGGAGTTATTTTACTGCTGATTCAAATCGGAGGTATGGGAATTATTACGATTGCTATTGCGATTGCTGTTGTTTCCGGACGCAAAATCGGGTTGATGCAGCGAAGTACCATGCAAGAGGCAATTTCGGCTCCAACGGTGGGTGGTATTGTGCGGAGAACGAAATTTATTATTCGGACTACTATTCTTATCGAAATCAGTGGTGCGGCTCTTTTAGCTCCTGTTTTTTGCAGGGACTTTGGGTTTTGGAAAGGAATATGGTATTCGCTGTTCCATTCTATTTCTGCTTTTTGCAATGCAGGATTTGATCTGATTGGTATAAGAACACCTTTTTCCTCGTTGACCTCCTATTCTGTACAGCCGATTGTAAATCTTGTGATTATGGTGCTGATTGTTGCAGGAGGTATTGGATTTCTTACCTGGGAGGATATAAAGAATCATAAATGGCATTTCAAAAAATACCGAATGCAAAGCAAGGTAATTTTTACGGTAACAGGATTATTGATATTCTTACCGGCTCTTTACTTTTTTTATTTTGAGTTTTCAAATGTGCCACTTAAGGAAAGAGTATGGGTTTCCTTGTTTCAATCCGTTACGACGAGAACTGCAGGATTTAATACGGCAGATTTGACTTTACTCAGTGAAGTTGGGCAGTTGCTTATCATTATACTGATGCTCATCGGTGGCTCGCCCGGTTCCACTGCAGGTGGTATGAAAACGACGACTCTTGCAGTTCTCGTTTCATCGGCATTATCTGTATTTAGAAAAAAGGAACACACTCATTTTTTCGGCAGACAAATTCCGGATGGCACTATCAGAAATGCAGCTACGATTTTTTTGATGTATATCGTTTTATTCCTTGTCGGAGGAATGGTAATTAGCAGCACAGAAGATATTCCACTTATGACCGCTTTGTTTGAGACGGCGTCGGCAATTGGGACGGTAGGGTTATCGCTGGGAATAACTCCTGACCTGGGGCTTGTTTCCCATATAATCTTGATTTGCTTGATGTTTTTTGGCAGAGTGGGAGGATTGACCTTGGTTTTTGCCACCATTTCTGAAAAAAAGCCTAACGGTTCAAAATATCCTCAGGAAAAAATTACAGTAGGTTAAGGAGAATAAAAAAATGAAATCAATATTACTTATCGGTCTGGGAAGATTCGGACGGCATATTGCTATAAAATTAGATGAATTGCATCATCAGGTGATGGCGGTAGATAAAGAAGATACTCGAGTTGATGCTGTACTTCCCTTTGTAACCAACGCTCAGATTGGGGATGCAACTAATGAGGATTTTTTAAGTTCGCTTGGTGTTGAGAATTTTGATGTTTGTATTGTGGCTATCGGAGATAACTTTCAGAATTCATTGGAAGTAACGTCCCTTTTGAAGGAACTCGGTGCAAGAATGGTGGTGTCTCGTGCCGCTCGTGATGTTCATGCAAAATTTCTTTTACGAAACGGCGCAGATGAAATTGTTTATCCCGAAAGGCAGCTTGCCGATTGGGTTGCGATCCGTTATAGTGCGGATCATATTTTCGATTACATAGAACTAGATGAAGAACATGCAATCTTTGAAATATCTATACCGGGAGAATGGATAGGAAAAACAATCGGTCAGTTGGATATACGAAAAAAATATAACATCAATATTATGGCGCTGAAAACAAATGATATTATGAATTTGAAAATAAGTTCCGATACGCAGTTGTTAAAGGGCAGTACCATGCTTGTTCTTGGGGAGACGAAACATATTCAAAAATGTTTTCATATTTAATTTTTGAAAGAAGTTGGTGATATGAAAGACTTTGTTTTACTTATAGTGGTGTTGGCAGCATTTATTTATGGTTATTTTCTTATGGAAAAGCTGGATAAATTTCTCGAGGAAAATCAATCCCAAAAACTTATTTCAGATTCTAAGCTCAGGATTGGATTTGAAACACCTGCAATCATAGATTCTATTGCAGATCTATTAGAACAATTTTCAAGCGAATACCCAAACTATGAGCTGAACCTGTTCTACGGTTCTGTAAGTGAAATAATAAACTTGATTTTGGCTTTATCATAGAAAGCTCCAACGATATTTTGAAAGATGAGTATTGTTCCTTATCCCTTCAAATAAAGCAAAGTGTCATTAATCCAGGCTCTATAGACATTGCGGTACATCCCATCAACACGATTGAGAAACCAGCGAGAGTGATATGGCAAAAGGACATTAATTGTATGAAGGGGCTATTTGTCGAAAAATTGCGTGGTTTTTCGGACCGTTTTCTGCTTTCAGCTACACGCCCGAATGGAAAAAAAGAAGAAAAGGTGTTATAATCTTTATGCGATTTTAATGTCAGTGCTAAAATACTTTTCTGAAATTTACTTATTATTCTATATAATGTTTTTGTACAAGGAGATGACCGTATGGGTGAAAGCAGACACAATCCGGATCAGTTATTAAAGGCAATCCAAGCTGATGAAGAAAACCGTAATAAAGGACTTTTGAAAATCTTTTTCGGATACGCAGCTGGTGTGGGTAAAACCTACGCCATGTTAGAAGCGGCTCATATGGAAAAACAGCAGGGAATTGACGTGGTAGCCGGTTATATAGAACCCCACGCACGCCCCAAGACAGCAGCTCTTTTGAATGGCTTAGAAGTTCTTCCTACAAGAGAAGTTCTCTATAATGGTATGATACTGAACGAATTCGACATTGACATGGCGCTGAAAAGAAAACCACAGCTTATTCTTGTAGATGAACTTGCGCATACGAATGCCGAAGGATGCCGTCATGCAAAACGGTATCAGGATATTAAGGAACTTTTGAATGCAGGGATTGATGTCTATACGACTGTCAATGTTCAGCATATTGAAAGCCTTTGTGATACAGTTGCATCCATTACGGAAATTGTTGTACGGGAACGCATCCCTGATTCTTTGTTTGATAATGCAGATCAGGTTGAATTAATAGATATTGAACCACAGGATTTGATCGACCGTTCGAATACAGGAAATGTATACAGACAGACACAGGCAAAACAGGCGGTAGAAAAATTTTTTACAATTGAAAATTTGACAGCTCTCCGGGAGATTGCTCTGCGGCGATGTGCGGACCGGGTGAATATCCTCACAGAAAATGCCCGCATAAAAAATCATGGAGATTATCACACAGATGAACATATTCTTGTATGTCTATCTTCTTCTCCATCCAATGCGAAAATTATCCGTACAGCCGCAAAAATGGCTTCTGCTTTTAAAGGGGAGTTTACGGCTCTGTTTGTAGAAACCTCCGATTTTTCAGTGATGAGCGAGGAAAATGTAAAACGCCTGCGTTCAAATATTCGTCTTGCTGAGCAACTTGGGGCAAAAATTGAAACAGTTTACGGAGAAGATGTTCCATTTCAGATTGCGGAATTCACCCGTTTGTCCGGTGTGTCAAAGATTGTGATCGGACGTAGTTCTGCTACAAAACGGCATTTTCTCAGCAAACCGACCCTGACAGAAAAATTGATTGATTATGCCCCTAACCTGGATGTGCATATTATTCCGGATACGTTTTCTAATGCGGCAGTGTATCAGTTAAGAGGGGGCAGGAAAAAGAACCATATCGTATTCTCTGTCACTGATACATTAAAATCCACTTCGATTCTGATTTTATCCAGTTTAGTCGGAATGATTTTCCAGAAATTCGGATTTGGCGAAGCAAATATCATTACTGTTTTTGTTTTAGGCGTTCTTGTCACCGCTGTCATCACGAAACATCAGATATACAGTCTAATTTCCTCGATTGTAAGTGTTTTGGTCTTTAATTTCCTGTTTACGGAACCTCAATTTACCTTGCAGGCGTATGATCAGGGTTATCCTGTTACCTTTATTATCATGTTTTTGGCGGCATTTTTAACCGGTTCTCTTGCTATACGGATTAAAAACCAGGCAAAACAGGCGGCACAATCTGCTTACCGTACCAAAGTGTTATTTGATACAAACCAGCTATTGCAACAGGCAAAAGATAAAAATGAAATTGTATCTGCAACTTCAAATCAGCTCATTAAACTCTTGGGAAAAGATATCGTTTTTTATTTAGCTGATGGTGAAGTGTTGGATACGCCGCATATTTTTTCTGTAACTGAGGAAAATTTGGAATCGTGTATTTCCAAAAATGAAAAGGCCGTTGCCGGCTGGGTATTGAAAAACAATAAACGTGCCGGAGCCACAACAGGAACACTTTCCAATGCAAAATGCCTGTACCTTGCTGTTCGCAGCAGCAGTATGGTATATGGAGTTGTTGGAATCGTGATGGGGGAAATACATCTTGATCCATTTGAAAACAGTATTCTACTGTCCATTCTCGGAGAATGTGCCCTGGCTTTGGAAAATGAGAAAAATGCCCGTGAGAAACAGGAGGCGGCTATCCTTGCAAAAAATGAACAGTTGCGAGCGAACCTGTTGCGTGCTATTTCACATGATTTGAGGACACCGCTGACATCCATTTCCGGTAATGCTAGCAACCTTTTGTCCAACGGAGATTCCTTTGATAATGATACAAAAAAGCAGCTATACATGGATATTTATGATGATTCCATGTGGCTGATTAACCTTGTAGAAAACTTGCTGGCTGTAACCCGGATTGAAGAAGGACGGTTGAATCTCCATATAACGGAAGATTTGATGGATGACGTGATCACAGAAGCGTTACATCATATTAACCGAAAGAGTGAAGAACATCATATTTCCGTTGAAAGCAAAGAAGAATTTCTTCTTGCAAAAATGGATGCAAAGCTTATTGTTCAGGCAATCATCAATATTGTTGATAATGCTATCAAATATACACCTAAAAACTCTCATATTGTTATTCGGACAGAAAAGCGGGGAAAACAAGCAATCGTATCTATATCGGATGACGGAAACGGAATTGCTGACGAAATAAAGCCACGGATATTCGACATGTTCTACAGCGGTGCAAATCAAATTGCAGACAGTCGCCGAAGTTTAGGACTTGGATTATCTTTGTGCAAGTCCATTATTAACGCCCACGGCGGAGAACTTACTGTTTCAGATAATCTGCCGCACGGAACAGTATTCACATTTACATTACCGGCAGGGGAGGTCAAAGTATATGAATAAGTCACTAATATTAGTTGTAGAAGATGACACATCTGTCAGAAATTTAATTACAACAACCTTGAAAGCGCACGAATACCGATATCTGACGGCGCCCAATGGTCAATCGGCAATTTTAGAAGCATCTTCACACAATCCTGACATTGTTTTACTTGATTTAGGACTTCCTGATATGGATGGTGTTGAGATTATTAAAAAAATCCGTACTTGGTCGAACATGCCAATTATCGTAATCAGTGCTCGCAGTGAAGATACCGATAAAATTGATGCGTTGGATGCTGGTGCAGATGATTATTTAACAAAGCCATTTTCTGTTGAGGAACTGCTTGCCAGACTACGAGTCACGCAAAGAAGGTTATCGATGATGCAAAAAGTATCCCCTGCCGAAGAGGTTGTTTTTGTAAACGGAAAACTTCGTGTAGATTATGTTGCAGGTTGTGCCTATTTGAATGAAGAAGAGTTGCATTTAACACCTATTGAATATAAGTTGCTTTGCCTGTTGACAAGAAATATAGGAAAAGTTCTGACACATACTTTCCTTACGCAAAGTATTTGGGGAAGTAGTTGGGATAATGATATTGCCTCCCTTCGTGTGTTTATGGCGACACTTCGTAAAAAAATTGAGAAAGAACCGAACTCTCCACAATATATCCAAACACACATTGGCGTGGGGTATCGGATGCTGAAAGTTGAGTGAACTTCACAACACCATAGTTAAAGTTGGAATATAAGTTATAGATTTGTATCCGTATGTGGGACTACCGGATACGAAATACTTTGGGAAACATTCGTGTTGTGGATTTTAAGACATCTCACGTAAGGACGTTCTTTTCAGCATTGTCAGATGAAGGACTGGCACATAGCACGATCAAAGGCCTTTATGGTTTATTGAATCCCAGTTTTGAACTGGCAGTGGAAGACGGGATTATCCGTAAGAATCCGGTAACTGGAACACTTGGAGATTATGGGGCTTGTCTGAGAGTGAGTGAGACCATTGGTTTAACCTGGTCAGATGTGGATATGAAGAACCGGGAGATTCATGTAGGTGGACAGCTTGTGTATTATGAAGGTGATGAAGGATATTGTTTCCATGATTCAGAAACTAAAACGGATGCAGGAATCAGAGACATTCCTATGACACAGATGGTATATGATGCGTTCCGTAAACAGAGAGAGCTGAACCTGATGCCTCCCATTTCATCGCATACTCTTCGTCATACGGGATGTACCAGATTGGGTGAGAACAATGTCAATCCTAAAGTTATGCAGTATGTGATGGGCCATTCAGATGCACAGATCACAATGAATGTCTACAATCATATTGCAGAGAAGTCTCATGTGGAGAACGAGATGTCTAAAATGAACCTGCCAGAAACCGTACCTGCTGTGGTATAAATCATAAGTCGTCGTCGTAAAATGTGGTAAGAAAATCAGACGAATATATTTTTCCAAGAATTTGTGGTAAAAATGTGGTCAAATCAAGAAAATCGAGTGCGAAAGCAAGTGAAAATCCCTGTGAAGTCTGTAAAATCAAGGCTTCACAAAATCTTCACAAAATAATTAGCACTCACCTATTGACAGTGCTAACAAAACGTGATATACCTACACTAGAACAAAGAAAAAGGTTAGCAATAACCCTATGATTTGGATAGGAAGGAGGAAATATCATGAATATCCAGAAATTTACACAGAAATCAGTGGAAGCAATCAATGATTGTGAAAAATTAGCATATGAATACGGAAATCAGGAGATTGAGCAGGAACATCTCTTAGTCGCTCTGCTGCGTCAGGAAGACGGCCTGATCTTAAAGCTGATCGAGAAAATGGAGATCAACAAGGAATACTTTTTAAACAGTGCCGAGAGTAAGCTCGCGGAACGGGTAAAGGTATCCGGCGGACAGGTCTACATCGGACAGGATCTGAACAAGGTTTTGATCAGCGCGGAGGATGAGGCAAAGCGCATGGGCGATGAATACGTTTCCGTGGAGCATCTGTTCCTTACCTTATTGAAATATCCGAACAAGGCAATGAAAGAACTCTTTAAGGAGTTTGGCATTACCAAGGAGCGCTTTTTACAGGCACTTTCCACGGTTCGTGGCAACCAGCGTGTGACGTCCGACAACCCGGAGGCAACGTATGATACACTGGAAAAATACGGTTACGACATGGTGGAGCGCGCGCGAGACCAGAAGCTTGACCCGGTCATCGGCAGGGATTCCGAGATCCGGAATGTGGTTCGGATCCTTTCGAGAAAGACCAAGAACAATCCGGTTTTGATCGGTGAACCCGGTGTCGGTAAAACCGCAGTTGTAGAAGGACTTGCGCAGCGTATCGTAAGAGGCGATGTGCCGGAGGGCTTAAAGGACAAAAAACTGTTTGCGCTTGATATGGGCGCCTTAGTAGCCGGAGCGAAATACCGTGGTGAATTTGAGGAACGTTTAAAAGCGGTTCTTGATGAAATCAAAAAATCCGAGGGACAGATCATCTTATTTATTGATGAGCTGCATACGATCGTGGGCGCTGGCAAGACAGATGGCGCGATGGATGCGGGACAGCTGTTAAAACCGATGCTTGCAAGAGGTGAACTGCATTGTATCGGCGCGACGACACTCGATGAGTACCGCGAATACATTGAAAAAGATGCGGCGCTCGAACGTCGTTTCCAGCCAGTCATGGTGGATGAGCCGACCGTTGAGGATACGATTTCGATCCTGCGTGGCTTAAAGGAGCGCTATGAAGTATTCCACGGAGTAAAGATCACAGACTCTGCGTTAGTATCCGCAGCAGTGCTCTCGAACCGTTATATTTCGGATCGTTTCCTGCCGGATAAAGCGATCGATCTTGTGGATGAGGCATGTGCGCTCATTAAGACGGAACTGGATTCCATGCCGACCGAACTTGATGAACTGCACCGCCGTGTGATGCAGATGGAGATCGAGGAGACGGCATTAAAGAAGGAAGAAGACCACTTAAGCAAAGAGCGTCTGGAAAACCTGCAGAAAGAACTGGCGGATCTGCGCACCGAGTTTGATACCAAAAAGGCGCAGTGGGATAACGAAAAGAAGGCAGTCGAAAAAGTCCAGAAATTAAGAGAAGAGCTGGAGGGACTGCGCAAGGAGATCGAGCAGGCAAAACAGAATTATGATTTAAATAAAGCGGCGGAATTACAGTACGGCAGACTGCCGCAGTTAGAGGAACAGCTTGCCATCGAGGAAGACAAGGTGAAAAACGAGGACCTCTCTCTGGTACATGAGAGTGTGACGGATGAGGAGATCGCGCGTATCATTTCCCGCTGGACAGGCATTCCGGTTGCAAAATTAAATGAGAGCGAGAGAAACAAGACCCTGCATCTCGATGAAGAACTGCACAAACGGGTCGTCGGACAGGATGAGGGCGTCACAAAAGTGACTGAGGCGATCATCCGTTCCAAAGCGGGCATCAAAGACCCGACCAAGCCGATCGGTTCGTTTCTGTTCCTCGGACCTACCGGTGTCGGAAAAACGGAGCTTGCCAAAGCACTGGCGGCGAGCCTGTTTGATGATGAGAGCAACATGGTACGTCTTGATATGAGTGAGTACATGGAGAAATATTCCGTGTCCCGTCTGATCGGAGCGCCTCCGGGATATGTAGGCTATGAAGAGGGCGGACAGCTCACCGAGGCAGTCAGAAGAAAACCGTACTCGGTCGTACTGTTTGATGAGGTGGAAAAAGCGCATCCGGATGTATTCAATATCCTGCTTCAGGTGCTGGATGACGGACGTATCACCGATTCCCAGGGCAGAACCGTGGACTTTAAGAACACGATCCTCATTATGACATCAAACCTTGGCTCCGCACATCTGCTGGAGGGCATTGACGAAAACGGCAATATCAATCCGGAGTGCGAGGAAGCGGTTATGAATGAGCTGCGTGGTCATTTCAGACCGGAGTTTTTGAACCGTCTGGATGAGATCATCATGTTCAAGCCGCTCACCAAGGACAATATCGGAAATATCATCCACTTGCTGATGGATGACTTAAACCACAGACTCGAAGACAAGGAGATCTCCGTGGCACTTACGCCGGCGGCGGAAGAATATGTCGTGGCACACGGATATGATCCGACCTACGGCGCAAGACCGTTAAAGCGTTATCTGCAAAAGACCGTTGAGACACTCGCGGCAAAACTGATCCTCGCGGATGAAGTGAGAGCCGGGGATACGATTGCGATCGATGTGGTGGATGGTACCTTAAAGGCATCCGCAAAACAAAAGAACTAAGTGATAAATAAGAAAAATCCTGCATGGTGTACATTCCCTGTGTCATAAACTATTGAGACAGGGAAAGCAGGATTTTTTTTATGAAACGGGTTCGGATCGTGGTATTTTTTGACTGCGTTATGGCAGTATTTTTATTGTGTCTCGTCTTTCAGCAGCGTTTTTTAAACGCGGCGGTCGAGACCGGAAAGAGGAATGAGATGATACAGGAAGAGACAAAGCGGGTGGCGCTTACCTTTGATGACGGCCCAAATCCCGAATACACAGAAAAGCTGCTGGACGGATTGAAGGACCGGGAGGTAAAGGCCACCTTTTTTCTGCTTGGAAACCAGGTGGAATTATATCCGGATATTGTAAAGCGGATGCACGAGGAAGGGCATCTGATCGGCAATCATTCGTACGACCATGTGAATCTGGGCGCGCTGTGTGAATCGGAGGCGTGTACCCAGATAAAAAAGACGAATGACGCGATCTACAAAGTGACCGGCGAATATCCGGAATATCTGCGCCCGCCGTTTGGAAGTGTGAAAAACAAACTGGACGAAGATATGAATATGATCGTGACACTCTGGGACATCGATACCAGGGACTGGGAAGTGCAGAATGTGGCAAGCATTGAGAGCAAGGTACTCGGGAAGGCAAAGGA
Source organism: Lachnospiraceae bacterium (assembly GCA_902363825.1). Taxonomy (GTDB): domain Bacteria; phylum Bacillota; class Clostridia; order Lachnospirales; family Lachnospiraceae; genus Roseburia_D; species Roseburia_D yibonii. The sequence continues at coordinate 84,885 of CABJBK010000008.1, read as the reverse complement.
CGGCGAGATCATTTTAATGCATGATGCCTATGCGACCAGCGTGACGGCAGCCCTCGATCTGATCGATAAAATGAAACAGGACGGTTATGAATTTGTCACAGTCGATGAATTGATTTTTGAGTAAATATCGTCATATTGGAGAAAATATAATTTTCTATTGTAATGAGAAAAAAAGTGTCGTATCTTAATGTGAGTGATATTTTTTTGACCATAGTGTCAGTGGGAAGCAGACACATGTACGCATAAGAGGGAAAATATGGATTTGTTCGATTACATGAGAGAGCAGAATATGGAAAAAGAGGCACCGCTCGCGAGCCGTTTACGGCCGACGACCTTAGATGAGGTTGTCGGACAGCAGCATATCATAGGAAAAGATAAGCTGCTCTACCGCGCGATCAAGGCGGACAAATTAAGCTCGATCATTTTTTACGGACCTCCGGGAACTGGAAAGACAACGCTTGCGAAGGTGATCGCCCATACGACCAGCGCGGATTTCATGCAGATCAATGCGACCAGCGCCGGCAAAAAGGATATGGAGGATGTGATCGAAAAGGCGAAGAACAATCAGGGAATGTACGGGAAAAAGACGATCCTGTTCATCGATGAGATCCACCGGTTCAACAAGGGACAGCAGGATTATCTGCTTCCGTATGTGGAGGACGGCACGATCATTCTGATCGGAGCCACCACGGAGAATCCGTATTTTGAGGTAAACGGGGCGCTTTTGTCCCGCTCGGTGATCTTTGAGCTGCGCGCACTTGGAAAAGAAGATATCAAGACATTGCTTTGCCGTGCCGTTTCGGACAGAGAAAAAGGCATGGGGGCGTACAACGCGAAAATGGATGATGACGCACTGGAATTTTTGGCGGATGTGGCAAACGGGGATGCGCGTGCGGCGCTTACTGCCATTGAGCTTGGAATTCTGACGACAGAGCGGAGTGCGGACGGGATCATCCATATCACATTGGAGGTCGCCCAGGAATGCATCCAGAAACGGGTGGTGCGTTACGATAAGAGCGGGGATAACCACTATGATACGATTTCCGCGTTTATCAAGAGTATGCGTGGTTCCGACCCGGATGCGGCGCTTTATTATCTCGCGCGGATGCTTTACGCGGGAGAGGATATCCGCTTTATCTCGCGCAGGATCATGATCTGTGCGGCGGAGGATGTGGGAATGGCAGATCCGAACGCGCTTACAGTCGCGGCGGCTGCTGCAACAGCAGTCGAACGCATCGGAATGCCGGAGGCACGCATCATATTGGCGGAGGCAGTCACCTATGTGGCGAGCGCGCCAAAGAGCAATGCATCGTATATGGCAGTGGATGAGGCGCTTTCCTATATTAAGAGTCATAAAACCGGAGCGGTTCCGGTTCATTTACAGGATTCCCACTACAAATCAGCGGGAAAACTGGGACATGGCGTGGGATACAAATATGCCCATTCTTATCCGAACCATTATGTAAACCAGCAATATCTGCCGGATGGCATGGAGGATGTGAAATTTTATCATCCAACGGACATCGGGTATGAAAAAGATATAAAAGCTCATTTAAAGATGCTTCGGGAATCAGCCGGATCATCCGAACAGAACTAACAGAGTGTGAAGCACGAGGAGGATTCAATTATGCAGTCATATCAGGAAATGACAAAAGAGGAATTATGTAAGGAAAAAGAAAGCCTTGAGGCGGCCTACAAGGAGTGGCAGAAGAGAGGACTTTCTCTTAACATGGCAAGAGGAAAACCATCGGAGGAACAGTTAGATCTCACGATGCCGATGATGGATGTGTTAAACAGCAGTGCGGATCTGCACAGCGAGGATGGAACTGACTGCAGAAATTATGGCGGAATGGATGGAATCCCGGAAGCAAAACGTTTTATGGCAGGCATGATGGGCGTGAACCCGGATAATGTTCTGGTTTATGGAAATGCCAGCTTAAATATCATGTATGATACCGTTTCCCGCTCCATGACCCATGGTGTGATGGGAAGCACACCGTGGTGCAAACTGGACAAAGTCAAATTCCTCTGTCCGGTACCTGGATATGACAGACATTTTAAAGTAACGGAGTTCTTTGGCATCGAAATGATCAATATTCCGATGACAGCGGAAGGACCGGATATGGATCTGGTAGAGCAATACGTTTCCGAAGACGCGGCGGTAAAGGGAATCTGGTGTGTACCAAAATACTCCAATCCGCAGGGAATCTCCTATTCGGATGAAGTGGTAAAGAGATTCGCGGCATTAAAACCGGCGGCAGAAGACTTCCGTATCTTCTGGGACAACGCTTATGTGGTACATCATTTATATGAAGATGACCAGGATGAGATCCTTGATATTTTAAGTGAGTGCGAAAAAGCAGGAAATCCGGATATGGTTTACGAATTCTGCTCCACATCCAAGATCAGCTTCGCGGGCGGCGGTGTTGCGGCACTTGCGGCATCCAAAGCAAACCTTGAGTTTATCAAAAAGCAGTTTACCGTGCAGACCATCGGTTATGACAAGGTAAACCAGCTCCGTCATGTGCGCTACTTCAAAGACATGGATGGCGTGAAAAAGCAGATGATGAAACAGGCAGCGATCATGCGTCCGAAGTTCGAGATGGTAGAAAAGGTACTTTCCGAGGAACTGGGCGGACTGGAAATCGGTTCCTGGATCAACCCGAAGGGCGGATACTTTATCTGTTTTGAATCCTTAGAGGGCTGTGCGAAGTCTATCGTCGCAAAGGCAAAAGAAGCCGGCGTGACCCTGACCGGAGCCGGAGCGCCGTTCCCATACGGAAAAGATCCGAAAGACTCTGTGATCCGTATCGCGCCGTCTTTCCCGACCATGGAAGACTTAAAGATGGCAGCGGAGATCTTTGTGGTATGTGTCAAACTTGCGAGCGTGGAAAAATTACTGGAAACAAAATAAAGAAAAGAGAGGGTGCCGCGCGGCATCCTCTTTTTGGCACGTTATGGGAGCGGGATTTCGTCAGTAAATCCCGCTTTGTATCTTAAAGGAGATTGGAATGGAAAAAAATAAAAATCTGGGTATTCTGTTTATTGTGCTCTCCGCGTTTTCATTTGCATGGATGAGCACGTTTGTGCGTCTTGCGGGAGATCTCCCTTCTGTGGAGAAGAGCTTTTTCCGTAACCTTGTGGCGGTGGGCGTGGCGGCATTTACAATGATCCGCTCCAAAGAAAAGATCGTGATGGGAAAGGGCAATCTGAAATTTCTGATCCTGCGCGCGCTGTTTGGAACGATCGGAATTTTGGGAAACTTTTACGCGATCGACCATCTGGTGCTTTCAGACGCGAATATGTTAAATAAGATGTCACCGTTTTTTGTCATCCTCTTTTCCTATCTGATCTTAAAAGAGGATCTGACACTGGTACAGGGAATCTGCGTGGCTGGCGCGTTTATCGGCAGTCTGTTTATCATAAAACCGACTTTCGCGAATGCAAACCTCGTTGCGTCCCTTGCCGGTCTTTGCGGAGGGATCGCGGCAGGAGCGGCTTACAGCATGGTGCGTGTCTTGGGACAGCGCAAGTGCAGCGGGTCACTTATCATCTTTTTCTTTTCCGCGTTTTCCTGCCTTACAACATTACCGCTCATGATCCTTAACTTTGAGCCGATAAGCGCAATGCAGCTTTTATATCTCCTGCTTGCGGGAGCAGCCGCGACCAGCGGACAGTTCTGTATCACGGCAGCTTACTTTCATGCGCCGGCGCGGGAAATATCGGTCTACGACTATTCCCAGATCATATTTACCGCGATCATCGGATTCTTCCTGTTTGGCCAGGTGCCGGATGCGTACAGCATCTTTGGCTATGTGGTGATCCTTGCGATGGCAGTGGTGATGTTTTTATATAATAACGGGAAATTGGGGAAAAAGAAGGAAAATGCCTAGTTTTCCATAAATTTTTTCCGGTATTCCCTTGGCGTCATGCCAAAACGTTTTTTGAACATCCGGTTAAAATAAGAAAGATTGTCAAACCCGGATTCCGCGGCGATATCGAGGATCGAGGATTCCGAAGAGACAAGCAGTCTCGATACCATGGTGAGCCGGTAGTCATTGAGGTAATCAATGAAAGAGGTTCCCATGGTATTTTTAAAGAATTTCATAAAATGCGACTGGCTCAGTCCCGCTTCTTTTGCCATATCGGCGATCGAAATCTTTTCCATATAATTATTTTCTACATATTTAATAATGAGTTTCATTTTCTCCAGAGACTTCCGGTTCTTGAGCGGAGCCTCGGCGGTGCAGCACTGGGAAAACAGAATGTGGAACATCAAAAAAAGCTGCGCCTTGATGGCAAGCTCATAGGCCTTTGGATAGGTCTTACAGACCTCATCCGCACCGTCCACGCAGGCAGCGATCGGCGCGTAATAGGGGTGATCCGGCTCAAAGAGCGTAGGAATGGACAGCCTGCCATCCAAAAGCGGCTGGAAATAATCACTTGAACAGGCATCCGTCTGTTTGGAGATCAGAATATCGAGCTTGAAAATGATGTTTTCATATTCCATGCTTTCGAGTTCGTACTGTTCGATCGAGTGGAGCTGCCCCGGAATGATAAAAAGGATGCTTCCGGCGGAGACGACATACTGTTTTAAATCTACCGTGATGAGCCCCCGTCCTTTCTTAATATAGATGATCTCCATCTCGTCATGCCAGTGAACCGGCACCGAGGCAAAATCAAGCGGGATCGAGCAGGGGTAGGTGGTATATGGAAACGCGACGTCCCCGTGCGATTTCTTTTCCTGATAATTTTCATATTCGAGAATGTTCATATAATATAGTATCCTCCTGAAAAGTAAATTTTTTACGCAGTCTAAAACGATGATTTCCGGTTGGTGAGATAACATTTTTCCCGCAGAACGTGTGGCAGAGGGGGAGACAAGTCCGGAGTATTTTCCCGTCCTGGCGGATGCCGGGGCGGGAAAATGCTCCGCCGCAGTCTGCCCCCTGCCACACCCTGGCGGCTGAAAATTTAAAACTCACCAGATGATAGTATTGTACCACTTTTAAATGCGATATTACAAGAAAAAGCATGCGGACGGCGTTATAATCATTTCAGAATCAAACAAGAGAGTAATAGCAAACAGACAATATAGAACAATGGAGGGCAATGATGAATTTATCAGAGATCGTATCAAACAGATACCACAAAGGAATTGGAGACTGTTCCAATGAAGAACTTTACTACGCACTGCTTGAAATGACAAAGAACATGGCAGCTGCAAAAGAAAGCAACGAAGGAAAGAGAAAATTATATTACATTTCCGCAGAGTTCCTGATCGGTAAATTATTATCCAACAACCTGATCAACCTCGGCGTATATGAAGAAGTAAAAAAGACACTTGCAGACAACGGCAAGAGCCTTGCGGAAGTAGAAGAAGTTGAGCCGGAACCGTCACTCGGAAACGGCGGACTCGGACGTCTCGCAGCATGCTTCCTCGATTCCATCGCAAGCCTTGGCTTAAACGGCGACGGTGTCGGATTAAATTACCATTACGGACTGTTCAAGCAGGTATTTGAAAACAATCTGCAGAACGAAACAAAGAATCCGTGGATTGAAAAAGAGAGTTGGCTGAAGAAAACAGATGTTACCTATCCGATCCAGTTCGGTGGTTTCACTCTGACATCCAGACTGTATGATATCGATGTAGTCGGATACAACAACCGTACAACCAAGCTTCACTTATTCGATGTTGAGACCGTAGATGAGAGCATCGTAGGTGACGGAATCGATTTCGATAAAGAAGATATCGCAAAGAACCTGACATTATTCTTATATCCGGATGACAGCGATGACAAGGGACGTCTGCTCCGTGTATATCAGCAGTATTTCATGGTAAGCAACGGCGCAAGACTGATCTTAGACGAAGCTGTTGCAAGAGGATGCAACCTGCATGACCTTGCGGATTACGCAGTCGTACAGATCAACGATACCCATCCGACCATGGTGATCCCGGAACTGATCCGTCTTTTGATGGAACGCGGCATCGAGATGGACGAAGCGATCGATATCGTATCCAAGACCTGCGCATACACAAACCACACTATCCTTGCGGAAGCACTGGAAAAATGGCCGATCGGTTACATGGAAAAAGCAGTTCCGCAGTTAATGCCGATCATTTACGAACTGAACAACCGTGTAAACAAGAAATTCCGTGACAAATCCGTTGCGATCATCAAAGACGGCTGTGTACACATGGCACACATCGATATCCATTACGGATTCTCCGTAAACGGTGTTGCGTACCTGCATACAGAGATCTTAAAGAACAGCGAATTAAATAACTTCTACAAGATCTATCCGGAGAAGTTCAACAACAAGACAAACGGAATCACATTCCGCCGCTGGCTGTTACACAGCAATCCGGAACTGACAGCACTGATCGAGTCTCTGATCGGACCGAAGTTCAAAGAAGACGCGATGGAACTTGAAAAACTCGGCGCTTACGTTGATGATGACGCGGTTCTTGACAAGCTGCTTGCAGTAAAGATGGGCAACAAAGTAAGATTAAAGAATTACTTAAAGAAGACACAGAACATCGATATCGATGAAAATTCTGTTTTCGATATTCAGATCAAGAGACTGCATGAGTATAAACGTCAGCAGATGAATGCACTCTATGTGATCAATAAATATTTCGAGATCAAAGAAGGCAAGAAACCGGCAAGACCGATCACAGTGATCTTCGGCGCGAAAGCAGCTCCGGCTTATGTGATCGCAAAAGATATCATTCATCTGATCCTCTGCTTACAGCAGATCATCGACAATGATCCGGAAGTAAGCCCGTACTTAAAAGTTGTTATGGTAGAAAACTACAATGTAACACTGGCTGAAAAACTGATCCCGGCAGCAGATATCCATGAGCAGATCTCACTTGCTTCCAAAGAAGCATCCGGTACCTCCAACATGAAATTCATGTTAAACGGTGCGCTTGCGATCGGAACCATGGATGGTGCAAACGTGGAAATGCATCAGTTTGTCGGAGATGACAATATCTATATCTTTGGTGAATCTTCCGAGGATGTCATCAGACATTACGAGAAAGCGGATTATGTATCCAGAGATTACTATAACTCCGATGAAAAGATCAGACGCGCGATCGACTTTATCGTGAGCGATACCTTAAAGAGTGTCGGAAACGCAGAGAACTTAGAGCGTCTTTACAACGAGCTGTTAAACAAAGACTGGTTTATGACATTACCGGATTTCGAAAGCTACCGTGAGACCAGAGACCGTATGCTTGGTGATTATGAAGACAGAAAAGCATGGGCAAAGAAGACACTCATCAACATCAGCAAGGCAGGATTCTTCTCTTCTGACAGAACGATCGAAGAATACAACAAAGACATCTGGAAATTAAACTAATATTTGTAATATACTCCAAACTACTTAAAAGCAAAAAGGGAATCACTGAAAGGTGGTTTCCTTTTTGTTTGTGATTTGCTATAATAAGCGAAGTAATCGGAGGCATAAAAAGACAATGAAATTGCAAAAAATAAAGATAGATGGCATGCTGGCTGCGGGGATCCTCCTCGCGGGAATGGCTGCCGGCTGCGGAAACAGCAAAAATAAGGAAGATCAGGAGGCATACCGCCAGATCGGGATCAACAATTTAGAGCAGGGCAAGTATGACGATGCAGTCGATGCGTTCCAGAAGGCGCTGGATCAGTCGCTTGCGACGATCGGCGCGGAGGAACTCGATATCTGCTATTACAAGGCACAGGCGCAGTATATGGCAGGAGACACCAAGGGAGCGCTTGAGACGTATACGGCGCTGATCGACTATGACAAAAAGAACGCGGACGCGTATTATCTCCGTGGCAGTTTATACCTGTTGGAAGGCGAGGATAAAAAGGCGCTTGCGGATTACGCGTCAGCAGTGGAAAATGATGATGCCAATTATGATTTATATATCCAGGCATATTCGGATCTGACGGATGCGGGATTTTCCGATGAGGCAAAGCAGTATCTGGAGGACGCGGTGCAGGTGTCCGGGAAAGGCGCACAGGATTATGCGATGCGTGGAAAGGCGTATGCGCTGCTCGGCGAATATGACAAGGCGGCGGAGCAGCTGGACAAAGCGGTGGAATTAAAAAGTGATGACGCGATCCTCTACCGTGCGCAGGTCTATGAGGCAGCCGGAGATTCGGATAAAGCCCAGTCCCTTTACGAGGAATATGTAAAAACAAATGAGGATAACCCGGCGGCGCTCGGCAGTCTCGGCAGTATGCTGTTAGAGGCTGGAAAATATGAGGATGCCTTAAATTACATCCAGACAGCGCTCGCGTCAGAGGATGTGGAAGATGAGCAGAACCTGCGCAGGAACGAAATACTGGCGTACGAATATAAAGGTGATTTTGCTTCGGCAAAAGAAAAAATGGCATCTTATGTGGAGGATTATCCGGAGGATGAGACCGCAGCGCGCGAGTACCAGTTTTTGCAGACCAGATAGCAGATAAGAGAGGTATATATGGTAGAAACGGAAGTACAAAAAGAACGTGTGATCTTAGTCGGTGTGAGTGAACAGGATGGAGACGACACCAAAGATTCCTTGGAGGAGTTAAAAGAACTGGTCGCCACGGCGGGTGCAGTGACCGAGGGCATGGTCATCCAGAACCGTGAGAGGATTCATCCGGGCACTTATGTCGGAACCGGAAAAGTGTCGGAGATCAAAGAGATGCTCGCCACGACCGGGGCGACCGGAATCGTGTGCGATGATGAGCTTTCTCCGGCACAGATGAAAAATCTGGAGGATCTTTTGGATACCAAGGTCATGGACCGCACGCTTGTGATCTTAGACATTTTCGCGGCGCACGCGTCAACCAGTGAGGGAAAGATCCAGGTTGAACTCGCACAGCTCCGTTACAGCATGACGCGGCTTGCCGGATTCGGGCGTTCCATGTCAAGACTGGGCGGAGGGATCGGTACAAGAGGACCCGGAGAAAAGAAATTAGAGATGGATAAGCGTATCATCCGCACCAGGATCTCGCAGCTGAAGCGGGAACTCGCGGAAGTAAAAAAGCACCGCGAGGTCGCGAGAGGGCAGCGGATGCGCAATCATGTCCCGGTTGCGGCGATCGTGGGCTATACCAATGCCGGAAAATCCACGCTTTTAAACCACCTGACCCATGCGGGTGTTCTTGAGGAGGATAAGCTTTTCGCAACGCTCGATCCGACGACCAGACAGCTTGAACTTCCGGGAAAACAGCAGATCCTTCTGACAGATACGGTCGGTTTTATCCGAAAACTGCCGCATCACCTGATCGAGGCGTTTAAAAGTACCCTGGAGGAGGCAAAGTACGCGGATTTTATCATTCATGTGGTGGATGCGTCCAATCCGCAGGCGGACAAGCAGATGTATATTGTATACAACACGCTGCGAGAGCTGGATATCCGGGATAAAAAGATCGTTACGCTGTTCAATAAAATGGACCGCCCGGAAGCAGACAGGGAACTGCGGGATTTCCGTGCGGATCATACCGCACGGATCTCGGCGAGAAATGACAGGGATCTGGAAACGGTAAAAGAACTGTTAGCACAGGTTTTGCGGGAAAACAAGACTTATATGGAGCATGTATTTTCCTATGAAGACGCCGGAAAGATCCAGGTGATCCGCAGGCAGGGAGAACTGCTGAGCGAGGAATATACACCGGAGGGCATTTTTGTGAAGGCGTATATCCCTGCGGAAGTTTATGACAGACTTGGAATCTGAACGTAAGGGGTCGATTGCAAAGGAAAATTTTGTATGATAGAATAAAAGAAATCATGTTGACTGTTGACGGAATGCACGAAGCGGAAGGGAAGAGAAGATGACATTACTGATTAAAAACGGAAGAGTGATCGATCCGGCGACCAGAACGGATAAGCAGATGGATATCCTCGTGGAAGACGACAGGATCGCAAAACGCGCGGAAAAGATCGACACAAAAGCAGATAAGACCATAAACGCGAAGGGCTGTTATGTTATGCCCGGATTTATTGATATGCATGTGCATTTAAGGGATCCGGGACAGGAAGAAAAAGAAACCGTTGTGACCGGAAGCCGGGCGGCGGCGCGAGGAGGATTCACCACGATCCTTGCGATGCCGAACACAAAGCCGGTAGTGGATAACGCGGATGTTGTAAATTATGTCCACAACAAAGCAAAAAATTTGGGACTGGTGCATGTGCTGCAGATCGGAGCAGTCACCAGGGGACAGAAAGGCGAGGAGCTTGCGGCAATCGAAGAAATGGCGGCGGCGGGAAGCCCTGCGATCAGTGAAGACGGAAAGTCTGTCATGAACGCAAAGCTTTTGCGCGACGCGATGAAGATCACGCAGAAACTGGATATACCGGTGTTATCACATTGTGAGGACAAAAATCTCGTGGATGGCGGCGTGGTCAATGCGGATGCCAACGCGAAGAGAGAAGGGCTGCGCGGGATCACCAATTCCGTGGAGGATGTGATCATTGCCCGTGATATCATGATCGCGAAGGATACCGGCGCGGCACTGCATCTGTGCCACTGCTCGACAAAGAGCAGCGTTATGATGGTGCAGATGGCAAAAGAGCAGGGCGTGCGCGTGACGGCTGAGGTATGCCCGCATCATTTCACACTGACCTCGGATGATATGATCCCGAAGGACACCAACTACAAAATGAACCCGCCGCTCCGGACAAAAGAAGATGTCGAGGAATTAAAACGCGGCTTAAAAGAGGATATCATGGATGTGATCGCTACCGATCACGCACCGCATACGGCAGATGAGAAAAACAACAGCATGGAGAAGGCACCGTTTGGTATCGTAGGACTTGAGACGGCGGCGGCACTCACCCATACGGAGCTGGTTTTAAAAGACTATCTGACGCCGATGCAGATGGCGGAAAAAATGAGCTGCAATCCGGCAAGGATCTTAGGACTTGACGCAGGAAGCTTAGAAGAAGGAAAGCCGGCAGATATTGTGATCTTTGACCCGAAAAAGACCTATAGGATCGATAAGAATAAATTCTGGTCAAAGGGCAGAAACACACCGTTTGACGGAAGAGAAGTGACCGGAGCCGTGCTTACGACCATTGTGGAAGGCAAGATCGCTTACGATATCAAGATGGATCACGAGATCACAAAATAAATGGAAGACGGAGTACAATCATGATAAATAAATTAGTAGAAAAAATCAAACAGACCAAAGCACCGATCGTAGTCGGACTTGACCCGATGCTTTCCTATGTACCGGAACATATCACAAAAAAGGCATATGCGGAGTATGGAGAAACCTTAAAGGGAGCGGCAGAAGCGATCTGGCTTTACAACAGAGAACTGATCGACCATATCCATGACCTGATCCCGGCGGTGAAGCCGCAGATCGCCATGTATGAACAGTTTGGCGTGGAAGGACTCATCACGTTCCAGAAGACGGTGGATTATTGTCATGAAAAGGATCTGATCGTGATCGGTGATGTGAAAAGAGGCGATATCGGCTCGACTTCAGCGGCATACGCGACCGCGCACCTTGGAAAAGTACAGGTGGGCGCAAAAAAGATCCCGGCGTTCAATGAGGATTTCGCGACGGTAAATCCGTATCTTGGTTCAGACGGTATCACACCGTTTCTGGATGTATGCAAAGAGGAGAAAAAAGGTCTCTTTATCTTGGTAAAGACATCAAATCCATCCAGTGGAGAATTCCAGGATCAGATGATCGGGGAGAAACATCTCTATGAAATGGTCGGCGAGCGTGTCGCAGAGTGGGGCAGCGAACTGATGGGAGATTCCTACAGCTATGTCGGAGCCGTGGTCGGAGCTACTTATCCGGAGCAGGGAAAACTGCTCCGCAAGGTGATGCCGAAAAGCTTTATCCTTGTGCCCGGATATGGCGCACAGGGCGGAAAGGGCGAAGATCTGGTTCATTTCTTTGACGAGGACGGACTTGGCGCGATCGTAAATTCCTCCAGAGGCATCATCACTGCATACAAAAACGAAGCGTACGCGTCTTACGGAGCAGAGCATTTCGGTGAGGCGGCAAGAGCAGCTGTCCTTGACATGATCGCGGATATCAACGGCGCGCTTGAGAGGAGATAATCATGGCGGAAAAAGCAAAAGAAACAGCAATTATCATAGATCAGAAAGAACTTCTGCCGGGCATTTTCGATATGTGGCTCCGGACGGAAAAGATTGCGAAAGAGGCGAAGGCGGGACAGTTTGTGTCCGTATACTGTCATGACGGCAGCCGCATCCTGCCACGGCCGATCAGTATCTGTGAGATCGATAAGGAAGACGGGGCAATCCGTCTGGTATACCGTGTTGCCGGAAAAGGAACCGAAGAATTTTCCAAAATGCGCACCGGCATGCACTTGCAGCTGGTAGGGCCGCTTGGCAACGGATTTCCGAAGAAAGAAAAAAAAGCGTTTTTGATCGGCGGAGGAATCGGAATTCCGCCGATGTTGGAGCTCGCAAAAGAATTAAACTGTGAAAAACAGATCGTTCTGGGCTTCCGTGATGAAATGTTTCTGATGGATGATCTGAAGAAACAGGGCAGTGTCTATGTGGCAACCGAGGACGGCAGTGCGGGAACAGAGGGAAATGTGTTAGACGCGATCCGTGAAAACGGACTGGATGCGGACATCATCTATGCCTGCGGACCGCTTCCGATGCTCCGGGCGATCAAAGAATACGCGGCAGAAAAACAGATCGAGTGCTGGATCTCCATGGAAGAACGCATGGCGTGCGGCATTGGAGCCTGTCTTGCCTGTGTATGCAAATCGAAAGAGCGCGATGAGCATTCCAACGTAAAGAACAAGAGAATATGCAAAGAAGGCCCGGTATTCCGTGCGGAGGAGGTAGAATTCTAATGAATTGCAGTGTAGATCTGGCAGGTGTTACCTTAAAAAATCCGGTCATGACCGCTTCCGGTACGTTCGGTTCCGGTCAGGAATTTTCGGAGTTTGTAGATTTAAATCAGCTTGGCGCGGTTGTGACAAAGGGCGTCGCGAATATCCCGTGGGCGGGAAATCCGACACCCCGTGTGGCGGAAGTCTATGGCGGTATGTTAAACGCAGTCGGACTTCAGAATCCGGGGATCGATCTTTTTATTGAGCGTGATATTCCGTTTCTCAAAAAATATGATACGAAGATCATTGTGAATGTCTGTGGAAAAACAACCGAAGATTATCTTGAAGTTGTGGAAAGACTGGCGGACCAGCCGGTCGATATGCTTGAGATCAACATTTCCTGCCCGAATGTAAAAGAAGGAGGCATCGCGTTTGGACAGGATCCAAAGGCGGTGGAGGCGATCACAAAGGCAGTGAAGGCAAAGGCAAAACAGCCGGTGATCATGAAATTGAGTCCGAATGTCACCGATATCACCGAGATGGCAAGAGCGGCAGAAGCAGGCGGCGCGGATGTCCTTTCCCTGATCAATACGCTGACCGGAATGAAGATCGATATTGAAAGACAGTGTTTTGTACTCGCAAACCGCACCGGTGGAATGTCCGGTCCGGCGATCCATCCGATCGCGGTGCGCATGGTCTATCAGACTGCGCAGGCAGTAAAGATACCGATCATCGGCATGGGCGGCATCATGACGGCAGAGGACGCGATCGAGATGATACTAGCGGGTGCGACAGCGGTATCGGTCGGAACCGCCAATTTCACCAACCCATCGGTTACGATGGAGATCGCAGATGGAATCAAAAATTATATGGAATGCCACCAGGTGGCGGATATCCGGGAACTGGTAGGAGCAGTACACGACAGATTTTAGGATCTGCCGTGTCACCGGAAAGAAAAATATGGAGGTCTTTGGAAGAATGGAAAATTATAAATCAGAGTTTATTGAATTTATGGTAGAAAGTGATGTATTAAAGTTCGGAGATTTTACGTTAAAGAGCGGAAGAAAATCTCCGTTTTTCATGAATGCGGGCGCATATGTGACCGGTACCCAGTTAAAGAGACTGGGCGAGTACTACGCAAAGGCGATCCACGCAAATTACGGGGATGATTTCGACGTGCTGTTCGGACCGGCTTACAAGGGGATCCCGATCTCTGTTGTGACCGCGATCGCATTCAGCGAACTTTACGGAAAGGAAGTGCGTTACTGCTCTGACCGCAAGGAGATCAAAGATCACGGGGCGGACAAGGGAGGTTTCCTTGGAAGTACATTAAAAGACGGAGACCGCGTGGTCATGATCGAGGATGTCACAACTTCCGGAAAATCCATGGAGGAGACCGTGCCGAAGGTAAGGGGAGCCGCAGACGTGGAGATCGTAGGACTGATGGTATCCTTAAACCGTATGGAAGTAGGACTTGGCGGCAAAAAGAGCGCACTGGATGAGATCCGCGAGAAATATGGTTTTGCGGCAAATGCCATTGTCACGATGGAAGAAGTGGTAGAGCATCTTTACAACCGTACCTGCGGGGGCAGAGTTGTGATCGATGACGAAATAAAAGCGGCGATCGATAAATATTATGAGCAGTATGGCGTAAAATAGAATAGTGCAGATAATAGTTTAAGAGGTCGGAATATTGAGAAATAAAAAGGAAGAGCATCGGCTTGTACTGGCGTGGACACTTTTTATTGTTTATATGGTTTTCCTCATGTATTTTCTGTTTTTCGCGGAGATCATGGGGAGAACTTATATTGACAGGGATTACCATTATAATCTGACTCCGTTCCGGGAGATCAGACGTTTTATTGTATACCGGAGAACACTCGGATGGTTCGCGGTTCTTTCCAATCTGCTTGGAAATGTGCTGGCGTTTGTCCCGTTTGGCATGATCTTGCCTATGCTGACCCCAAAATGCCGGAACTTTTTTCATATTGTTCTGCTGGGGGTTGACTTCAGTCTGTTTGTAGAGACGATACAGCTGATATCAAAGGTCGGAAGCTTTGATGTGGACGATCTGATCTTAAATACGCTTGGAGCTGCGCTCGGATATCTGGCCTACAGACTGATCCGGCGATACTTTAGGAGAAAACACGATGACAGGAAAGAGAAAACACTATAAATTTACAAAACGCAAAAAGTCGGTGCGCGGAAGCCTGGCACTCATACTTGCCGTGGGGGCGATCCTCATTTTGGCGGTGACGGTGATGGAGTCCTTTCACAAAGGCGGAAATGGCAGCGTGTACCTTGGCAGTGCGGGAGTGCTGTCCTTATTGATCTCGGTGTGCGCGCTGATACTCGCCATACTCGCGGTAAAAGAAGAAGATACGTTTAAGACGGTGCCGTACATCAGTCTGGTGTGCAGTGTGCTCATAACCGGAGTCTGGGCAGCGATCTACGCCGCCGGATTTTTATTGTAAAGTTGTAGTTTCAGATAGTAAAGGAAATGGTTAAGCCAATGAGTTATCAGGATATTTACAGAGAAAAAAACGAAGAAGTGGCAGAGCGCTGCGAGCTTGTGATGAACCGCATTGCGGAAATAGAAAAAGAAGAGGCGGCCGGTGAGCCGTATGTTTCTTACTTTAAAAAAGTAAGCCGGTTTATTCTGTTAAACCGGGAAATCTTAAAAAAAGAAGAAAGCGGGGAGTTAGATCACCGCAGTCTTGCCGAGTGCGAGGAGTGGAATGAAAAACTCTATGAGGACATCCTGCCGGAGCATTACGAAGCAAGTTATGCCAATCCGGCGTACGCGGTAAAAACGCTCGGAGAAACATTTGGCGGGATTTTGAGCTTTTTATATGCAGAGATCCGCGCAATGATCCCTTACGCGTTTGAGGGAAGAAAATATAACATTACGATCTTGGCGGAACTGTTTTGCGAGGTATATGGCTGCTTTACGGACGAAGAAGGCGTATCCGAAAAAACGGTGGAGCAGGCAGTTTACTGGTTTTTCCACGATTACAGCGAAGTCTTTACCGAGGAGAGCGTGCAGGGCATGGTAGATCCGGATCTCGACTTTTTTACCCGGATCATCATGGAAAAAGATTTAAACGATCTGACCTACCTGTACCGCTACGGCGCGTATATCACAAAGGATGAGCTTGGCATAGCATCTTATTTGAACCAGATGGAGGAAAGCAAGATCCAGGCGATGGCGGATACTTACACGGAAGGCTACCGCATTGGATTTGTCCTTGGCGGAAAAGATCTTTCCATCAAGGATACGGTGTGCGTGGAATATCCGATCGGATTTGAACGCATGGTGCGCGCGGCGATCCGCAATTTCGAGAAGATGGATTTAAAACCGACGATCTACCGCGAAGCCGTGTCATCCTTTACCAACCGTGGCAACAGCAAACGCGGCTGCTATTCGGTTTCACCCAATAAACAGTATGATTATGACCACAAGGCAGACCGCGCGTTTTATCTGGACAAGGCGTTTGTGGAGCGCAGGCTTGAAACGTTAAAGACGGCATACGAAGCACATAAGGAGCAGGCATACGGTCATGCGGGACCGGCGGTCATCGAGGTGTTCGGTGAGGCGCCGTTTGCTCCGGTCAATAAAAAAGAGGCAAAGCAGTATTCGGAAAAACAGAATCAGCTCAATGTCTATCATGCTTCCCAGTCCGGGCAGATCACAAACCAGTATATTAAGGGCGAGGAGCGCAGCTTTACGATCATTGCGTACCCGATCCCGTCGATTGGAGATAAATTTAAAGAGATCTTTGCCGAGACGGTAAAGATCAATACATTAGATTACAAGCTGTATCAGGAGATGCAGCAGAAGATCATCGATGTCTTAAACACCGGCGTGAAAGCGCATGTGAAGGGAAAAGAGGGCGTAAACAATACAGACCTTACCGTGTCACTGTATCCGTTAAAAGATCCGGACAAAGAGGCGATCTTTGAAAACTGCGTGGCAGACGTCAATATCCCGGTCGGTGAGGTGTTCACCTCTCCGGTATTACAGGGGACAGACGGTGTGCTCCATGTGACCAAAGTTTACTTAAACGGTCTGCAGTATAAGGATCTTACGATCACATTTAAAGATGGAATGATTCATGAATATGGCTGCGCGAATTTCGCGGACGAAGCGGAAAACAAAGCGTATGTACATGAAAATGTGCTGATGCATCATGAGACACTGCCGATCGGGGAATTCGCGATCGGAACAAATACAACGGCATATCGTATGGCGAGAGATTACCAGATCGAAGATACACTGCCGATTCTGATCGCGGAAAAGACAGGACCGCATTTCGCGGTGGGAGACACCTGTTACTCCCATGCGGAGGACACACAGGTCTTTAATCCGGACGGAAAAGAGATCGTGGCAAGAGACAATGAGGTTTCGATCTTAAGAAAAGAAGATCCGGCGAAGGCTTACTTTAACTGCCATACCGATATCACGATCCCGTATGATGAACTCGGCACGATCACGGTGATCCGCGCGGATGGAAGCACGGCAGACATTATTCGTGACGGACGTTTCGTGGTTCCGGGAACCGAAAAGCTCAACGAGCCGCTGTAAGATCTTATAAGAAAATCTTATAAAATACAGTAATATTATTAATTGGATTTCTAAGATAAAAGCAGTTACAATAAGGGCAGATCATAATACGAACAGAGACGAAGGAGAATGAATCATGGCAAAAGTAGGAATCGTAATGGGAAGCGACTCGGATATGCCGGTTATGGCAAAAGCCGCTGATATCTTAGAACAGCTTGGAATCGACTATGAGATGACGATCATCTCAGCGCACAGAGAGCCGGACGTATTTTTTGAGTACGCGAAGACCGCAGAGGAAAAAGGATTTAAGGTCATCATCGCGGGAGCGGGAATGGCAGCACATCTTCCGGGTATGTGCGCGGCGATCTTCCCGATGCCGGTCATCGGTATCCCGATGCATACCACCTCACTTGGCGGACGCGATTCCTTATATTCGATCGTTCAGATGCCATCCGGTATCCCGGTTGCGACCGTAGCGATCAACGGCGGCGCAAACGCGGGTCTTCTGGCAGCAAAGATCCTCGCGACATCGGATGCGGCACTGCTTCAGAAATTAAAGGATTACGCAAAAGAATTAAAAGAGCAGGTGCAGGCAAAGGACGCGAAACTGCAGGAAGTCGGCTACAAGAACTATACAAAATAAAACAAAAGACGGATCAGAAGGATACTTCCATCGGAGGTATCCTTCTTTTACAATATTATAAGTAAAAAGAAATAGTGATAACGGATTGATTAGAAAAACTAATAAGACATATAATAATATATAATTGGAAATCTTTAGGGTTTCAAGTTACAATGAGATTATGACAAATGAAATAGCAAAGTAAACAGGAGGAAAGAAAATGGATTACAAGAACGCAGGTGTTGATATCGAAGCTGGTTACAAATCTGTAGAGTTAATGAAAAAATATGTACAGGGTACCATGCGCCCGGAGGTACTTACCAACCTCGGCGGATTTTCCGGTGCTTTTTCCATAGACGCATTTAAAAACATGGAGAAACCGACGTTAGTTTCCGGTACAGACGGCGTGGGAACCAAACTGAAATTGGCTTTCATCATGGATAAGCATGATACGATCGGTATTGACTGTGTAGCCATGTGTGTCAATGATATTGCCTGCGCAGGCGGTGAACCATTATTTTTCTTAGACTATATTGCATGTGGAAAGAATATTCCGGAAAAGATCGCTGATATCGTAAGCGGTGTCGCAGAAGGCTGTAAGCAGTCATCCGCAGCGCTCATCGGAGGTGAGACAGCAGAACATCCGGGACTTATGCCGGAAGACGAATATGATCTTGCTGGATTTGCAGTTGGTGTCGTAGACGAAAAGGACATCATCACCGGAAAAGAATTAAAGGCAGGGGATGTCCTGATCGGTATGGCATCTTCCGGCGTACATTCCAACGGATTCTCCCTGGTGCGCAAGATCTTTAAAATGGATGCTGAGACCTTAAATGAATATCACGAGGAACTTGGCACAACACTCGGAGACGCGCTGCTCGCACCGACCAGAATCTATGTGAAAGCACTGCGCTCCATCAAAGAAGCGGGTGTCCGCGTGAAAGCATGCAGCCATATTACAGGCGGCGGTTTCTATGAGAACGTTCCGAGAATGCTTCCGGAAGGAAAGCGCGCGGTGATCGAGAAAGCAAGCTATCCGATCCCGCCGATCTTTACCATGATGGCAAGAGAAGGAAACGTAGATGAAAAGATGATGTACAATACCTACAATATGGGACTTGGTATGGTACTTGCGGTAGATCTGGCCGATGTCGATAAGACTATGGACGCGATCCGTGCGGCAGGAGACACACCGTATGTAGTAGGAAAGATCGAAGACGGAGAAAAGGGAGTAACCTTATGCTAAAAGTTGCGGTACTGGTTTCCGGTGGCGGAACCAATCTTCAGGCAATCTTAGACGCCATCGACAACGGAACGATCACAAATGCGGAAGTTTCTGTCGTGATCAGTAACAACCGGGATGCATATGCCTTGGAGCGTGCGAGAAAGCATAATACCGAGGCAGTCTGCGTATCACCCAAGGATTACCCGGATCGCGCGGCGTTCAATCAGGCATTCTTAAAAAAGCTGGATTCCTATGCGGTGGATCTTGTGGTGCTTGCCGGATTCCTCGTTGTGATCCCGGAAATGATGATAAAAAAATACGAAAACCGGATCATAAATATCCATCCATCCTTGATCCCGTCTTTTTGTGGAACGGGTTATTATGGATTGAAGGTACACGAGGGCGTGCTTTCGCGTGGCGTAAAAATAACCGGAGCCACCGTGCATTTTGTGGATGAGGGAACGGACACAGGTCCGATCATTTTACAGAAAGCGGTAGCCGTTGAGGAGGGAGACACCCCGGAGATCTTGCAGCGCCGTGTTATGGAACAGGCGGAGTGGAAGATCATGCCGCAGGCGATCGACCTCATCGCGAATGGAAGAGTGACAGTAGAAAACGGAAAAGTACATATAAAATAAATGACTCAGGCAGCAATGGAAGGAGAAACAGATATGAAAGTATTGGTAGTCGGCAGCGGCGGCAGAGAACATGCCATTGTGACCAGCGTGGCAAAGAGCCCGCGTGTGGATAAAATATACTGCGCACCCGGAAATGCGGGAATTGCAGCACTTGCAGAGTGTGTTCCGATCGGAGCCATGGAATTTGACAAACTGGTTGCGTTCGCGAAAGAAAAAGAAATTGACTTTACGATCATTGGGATGGATGATCCGCTCGTTGGCGGGATCGTGGATGTCTTTGAGGCGGAGGGACTGCGCGTATTCGGACCGAAGAAGAATGCGGCGATCTTGGAGGGCTCCAAGGCATTTTCCAAAGATCTGATGAAAAAATACAATATCCCGACAGCGGCATATGAGAATTTTACAGACCCGAAAGCGGCGATCGCGTACCTCGAGCAGGCAAAATTCCCGATCGTTTTAAAGGCAGACGGTCTGGCGCTCGGAAAAGGTGTTTTGATCTGCGAAAACCTGGATGAAGCGAAAGCCGGTGTCAAGGAGATCATGGAAGACAAGAAATTCGGCGCGTCCGGTAACACGATGGTCATTGAGGAGTTCATGACCGGACGTGAAGTGTCCGTACTCTCTTTTGTAGACGGAAAAACGATCAAGATCATGTCCTCCGCGCAGGATCACAAGCGCGCGAAAGACGGGGATCAGGGCTTGAATACCGGAGGAATGGGTAACTTTTCCCCGAGTCCGTTCTATACAGAAGAAGTGGACGATTTCTGCAAAAAATACATTTACCAGGCAACGGTCGATGCCATGGCAAAAGAAGGCAGACCGTTTACCGGTGTCATCTTCTTTGGACTGATGCTCACAGAGGACGGACCAAAGGTATTAGAGTACAATGCGCGTTTTGGCGATCCGGAGGCACAGGTTGTGCTGCCGCGCATGAAAAATGACATCATTGACGTGATGGAAGCCTGCGTGGACGGAAAGCTCGATACGGTCGATCTGCAGTTTGAGGACAACGCAGCGGTCTGCGTGGTACTTGCGTCAGACGGATATCCGGTATCCTACGAAAAAGGATTTGAGATCAAAGGACTGGAAAACTTTGACGGAAAAGACGGTTATTACTGTTTCCATGCCGGAACCAAATTTGATGAAAACGGAAAGATCGTCACAAACGGCGGACGTGTGCTCGGCGTGACGGCAAAGGGCGCCACCTTAAAAGAGGCGAGAGCCAATGCTTATGCTGCCACAGAGTGGGTGGATTTCGCGAACAAGTATATGCGCCATGACATCGGAAAAGCGATCGATGAAGTGAAATAATCCATAAAAAGGATAAGATTTAAAAAAGCAGCGGAGGATCGAAAAAAAATCCGCTGCTTTTTTTATTTTTTTGAAACCTTTCCGAAAGTCAGGTAGTATTATAGGTGATTGCAATCACGGGAATGTTGTTATGAAAAATTAGAAAGCTATAAAAATAGGACTGTGCATACGCATGCTTATGCCTTCTCATGCAGACTGTCCGGCGGATATGTCATCGCCGGACCATCTTAAAAAGCATGGGAAGAGAAAAACAGTAAGGGAGAATGAGATGAAGAAAAAAAAAATCATGGCACTGCTTTTATGTCTGGGAGTAGTTGCTTCCGGTTGTGGCAGAATAGATCAAAAAGCGTCCGTGCAGAAAACAGAGCATGGATTTCAGGGACTGGAAAAACAGGAAACAAGTGAAGACGCGCCGGATGTCTCCGCAATCGCGGGGGGAGACGCGAAAGAGGTACTTATGGTCTACATGGTCGGTTCCAATCTGGAATCCGGTTCCGGACTTGCGAGTGCCGATATTGAAGAGATGCAGCAATGCGGTTTTGATGATGATGATTTAAAAGTTTTAATATGCACCGGGGGAACGGATTCCTGGTGGAACCCGGATATCCCGGATGGTGAGTGCGCGATATTTGAACTGACAGAGGATGGACTCGATCAGGTGGCATCCCTCGGGGATCGGGATATGGCAGATCCGCAGACACTTTCCGGCTTTGTGGATTTTGCTTACCAGTCTTATTCGGCGGATGATTACAGCATGGTGCTGTGGAATCATGGCGGTGGAGCGATCCTCGGTTACGGCGCGGATGAAAACTATGGCTACGACGCACTGTCGATGCGGGAGTTAGACGAAGCGCTCGGCAGTACCGACATGGCAGCGGACGGACAGAAATTTGAGTGGATCGGATTTGATGCCTGCCTGATGGGAATGATCGAGGTGGCGGATGTACTTTCCGATTATTCGGATTACATGATCGCGTCGGAGGAGATGGAAGCCGGAGACGGATGGGATTATTCGTTCCTGCGTCAGATGACGGATTATGGATATTATGACGGAAGAGATGCCGCAAGCTGCGTATTAGACGCGTACAGCAGCTATTATGAGGATAATTACCGCTATGTGCCGGATTACACGCTCTCCTGCATGGATCTTACCAAGACGGATGCGGTAAAAGAAAAACTGGATGCATTTGTCCTGTCGGCGGAACAGGAATTAAAAGACGGCGGATATTCAAAGATCGCAAAGATCAGGGATCAGGCAAAATCATTTGGTAAAGTAAGCGAAGATACATTTTACGATACGGTGGATCTCTATGATCTGTCCGATAAAATGGAGACGTTGTACCCGGAAGAATCCGCGGAACTGAAAGCAGCGATCGATGACTGTGTGGTGGAACAGGTGTCCAATGTCCCGATGACACACGGAATGGCGATCTATTTTCCGTATGAGAACAAAGACTATGTAGACGAGTGGCTGGATATTTATGGAGACATTGGATTCAGTGACAATTACATCGGATTTGTAAGAAACTTTACGGCAACACTTTCCGGTGACCCGATCACGGACTGGCATGTGGAAGATACTGCGCCGGAAGAAGATGTTACAGCTCCGGGCGAGTATTATGTACAGCTGCGGGAAGATCAGGTCGAGAATCTTGGTCATGCGGACTATCAGCTGTGGATGGAAGACGATGGCTATGAGGGAACCTACATCCTGTGGATGTTATCCAGCGATGTTTCCCTGTCGGATGATGATAAGCTCTATACTAACTTTGATGGAAAACGCTTTTTCTTAAATGATGCCGAGGGCGGCTCGGTCGCCTGCTGCGCGCTTGAGATCGAGAGCGGCGAGGACTATAAAAAATATGAGATCCCGCTGATGCTCTGGAGAAAAGATGCCGACCTTCCGGAGAATGTTTATGCGCATGTGCGTGTGGACGCGGAGCATCCGGACGGAGAAGTGATCGGATTTTACAGTGAGATCGATACGGATTCCACATTGTTCCCGCAGAAAAACCAGGTCGTATTAAATGAAGGAGATGGCGTGTGCCCGTATCTGTTCGCAAGAGAGATCCAGTTCAACGAAGACGGAAGTGTAACACCGTTCTCCGAGTGGGAACTAAACTCCGGAACCGGAGCATGGATCACGTTATCCGATGACTATGATATCTCCATGCAGGAGCCGGACGAAGTAAGCAATTACTGCTGTCTGTTCCGTATTACGGATACGCAGGGCAATCAGTATTACACGAATCCGGTTTACATTGAGAAATAAAATTGCTTTTGCATATATGGTTATGTTAAGATAAATATGTCTGCCGTCCGGCAGGCATATTTTTCGAATCATAGGAAATTCCTTCCTATGATTTAAAAACGCTCCGCGGGGATGCGCAGCTCGCGGAGATGAAGTTTATGTTGAACATACCGCTCGCGCGCGAAAGTGTGCGGTAAGCGCACACTTTATTTTACTAGAAGGGAACGAATACACATGGAGAGAGCGGATAGTTATGTGGTGGATACCGAGGCAGCAGTCCGTACATACGCGGATATGGTGTATCGGCTGGCATGTTTGAATACCAATAATAAAGAAACGGCGGAAGATGTATTTCAGACCGTTTTTTTGAAACTCGTATCGCATCAGGAAAGTATTATAAGTGAGGAACATTTAAAGGCGTGGCTGATACGGGTAACGATCAATCAGTGCAAAAGCGTCGCGACGACGGCGTGGAACCGGAAACGGGCGTCATATGAGGACGCAATGCTGATGGAAGAACCGGAGGAACAGGAAGATTTTTCGGATGTTTATGAAGCGGTAAGGGAACTTCCGGACAAATACCGTGATGTCATACACCTGTTTTATTATGAGCAGCTGACGGTAAAGGACATTGCCGGGATACTGGATACCAAGGAGGCAACAGTAAAGACCTGGCTGTCGAGAGGCAGGAAACTGCTTGGCGAAAAATTAAAGGAGGAATATGGGAATGGAAGAATATAAAAAATATGTGGATCATCAGCATGCTCCCGAATCCTTGATCGCAGATACGATAAAAAAAGTAAAGGCAGAAGAAGCGCGGAAGGCACAGACGCAGGAGGCGGCGAAGGTAACTAGGATGCCGCAGGCGGCGGAAGTGCAAAAAAAGAAGAAAAAGCCGTTTGGAAAGATCATGACGGCGGGAATGACGGCAGTAGCGGCAGCGGCGGCGATCGCAGTGCTGGTGCAGGTTTATCCCGCGGGAGATGAGATCCACTATCAGCAGATCGAGGAGCAGAATTTCCGTGGATTCGGAATGCCGGATCAGGAGACGGAAACTTCACTGGAAAAATGCGGACAGACGTTAGGGCTGGATTTTAAAAACCTGATCCCGGGCGGAACATTAAAGAAGGGAGAAGTTTCGGATACGGACGACAAAACGGCGACCCTGAATTATGAAGTGGACGGCAATCTGGTCGCGCTTGAGGTATCCGCATCCGGTCAGCAGGCACCAAAGGAACTCTTAAAAGAAGCGTCACGGGTGGACAAAAAAGAAGTATATCTTGGGGAAAACGGAAAAGAAAACTGCTTTTACGCGGCGTTTGAGAAAGATGGGATTTACTACTATCTCACGGCAAACCACATGGAACGCGATACATTTGAGGGACTGCTTGAGGAAATGTTAAAAGACTGATAGTGGGAAAAATACACTTGAATAAGCGGGCAAAAAATAATAAACTAATAGCATTACAGGTGAATGCAAAAAAGGAGAAGCAAATGAGTTTAGCAGATCAGATCTTTATCGATATGTGCAGGGATATACTGGCAAACGGTGTGAGTACCGAGGGAGAAAAGGTACGCCCGCACTGGGAGGACGGCAGCAGTGCCTATACGATCAAAAAATTCGGCGTGGTGAACCGCTATGATCTTTCCAAAGAATTTCCGGCGATCACGCTGCGGAAAACGGCGATCAAGAGCTGTACGGATGAAATGCTCTGGATCTGGCAGAAAAAATCGAACAATATCCATGACCTGAACAGTCATGTCTGGGATGAGTGGGCAGATGAGAACGGTTCGATCGGAAAGGCGTACGGCTATCAGATGGGCGTAAAGCATGCCTATAAAGAGGGAATGATGGATCAGGTGGACCGCGTGATCTATGACCTCAAAAACAACCCGTTCAGCCGCCGTATTCTGACCAATATCTATGTACATGCGGATCTGCATGAAATGAATCTTTATCCGTGTGCGTACAGTATGACCTTTAATGTCACGCAGAAAAAAGGCGAGGAGAAACTGACCTTAAACGCGATCTTAAACCAGCGTTCCCAGGATATCCTGACCGCAAACAACTGGAATGTCTGCCAGTATGCGGTTTTGGTCCATATGCTGGCACAGGTGTGCGGCATGCAGGTAGGAGAACTGGTTCATGTCATCGCGGACGCGCATATTTATGACAGACATATTCCGCTTGTGGAGGAGCTGATCACAAGAGAGACGCATCCGGCGCCGAAATTCTGGCTGAATCCGGAGATTACAGATTTTTATCAGTTTACACCGGATGATGTGCGGTTAGATGACTATGTGACCGGACCACAGATCAAAAATATTCCGGTTGCGGTATAGGAGGAAAAACAGATGAATTTAATTGCAGCGGTAGACAAAAACTGGGCGATCGGCTATCAGAATAAACTGCTTACAAGCATACCGGAGGATATGAAGTTCTTCCGTCAGACGACAACCGGAAAAGTTGTCGTGATGGGAAGAAAGACGTTAGAGAGTTTTCCGGGCAAGAAGCCTTTAAAGAACCGTACCAATATCGTATTGACTAAAAATCCGTCCTACCAGGCAGAGGGCGCGATCGTGGTACATAGCGAGGACGAACTGCGGGAAGAATTAAAAAAATATGACAGCGAAGATATTTTTGTGATCGGCGGGGAGAGCATCTACCGCCAGCTTCTGGACGAATGCGACAAGGCGTATATCACAAAGATCGAGTATGCGTATACCGCAGACGCGTATTTCCCGAATCTCGATGAGAAAGAGGAATGGAAGATCACGGCGGAGAGTGAGGAGCACACCTGCTTTGACCTTGAGTATTTCTTTCTCATTTACGAGAAAAACGCGTAAAAAACGGGCAGTACCAGGATAAGATAAGAAGGGTAAAAATGGAAAATTTTATTTACAGCATCAATGTGACCATGCCGATTTTTTTAGTCATGGTGCTGGGGTATTTTTTAAAACAGATCGGCATGTTGGATGACAACTTTGTCACGGTGGCGAACCGGTTTAACTTTAAGGTCACGCTTCCCTTTATGCTGTTCCGGGATATATCGACCGTGGACATCAAGGCGGTATTTGACTTAAAATACGTTCTGTTCTGCGCGATCGTGAGCACGATCTGCTTTTGGACGGTCTGGGCAGGGGCAAAGCTGTTTTTAAAAGATAAAAGTATGCGGGGAGCGTTTGTACAGGCGTCTTTCCGTGGAAGTGCCGCCGTCATGGGAATGGCGTTTATCGAAAATATTTATGGAAGTTCGGCGATGGGACCGCTCATGATCGTAGGAGCAGTTCCACTTTATAATATCTACTCGGTGTTAGTTCTGACATTTGAGGCAAATGAGGAAGATGGAAGACAGGGCGCGGGAAAGATCAAACAGGCTGGGATCAACATCTTAAAAAATCCGATCATCATCGGTATTTTCCTCGGGCTTGTGGTATCGCTGCTCGGCGTACATTTCCCGACGATCGTTGACCGCACGGTGGACAACGTGGCGCGCATGGCGACACCGCTTGCGCTGGTCACGATGGGAGCCGGCTTTGAGGGACGCAAGGCGCTTGCAAAGATCAAACCGACACTTGCGGCATCCTTTATCAAACTGGTTGCGCAGACGGCAGTGTTTCTTCCAATCGCGGCGGCAATGGGATTTACCGGGGAAAAGATCATCGGGATCCTGATCATGCTTGCGGCACCGACCACACCGAGCTGCTACATAATGGCAAAAAATATGAAAAACGACGGAGTGCTGACGGCGAGTATCGTTGTGACGACGACACTGCTTGCGTCGTTTACGCTTACAGGCTGGATCTATCTGTTGAAATGTACTGGACTGATCGGTTAAAAAGAGAAAAAGGAGGAGGATTTTTGTGGATATCACAGGCAGAAAATTATTTGTAAAGGCATTGCAGGAAGAGGGTGTCGATACCGTCTTCGGTTATCCGGGCGGAATGGTGACAGACCTGTTGGATGAATTATACAGACAGGAAGATATCCATGTCGTCCTCCCGCGCCATGAACAGGCGCTGATCCACGAAGCGGAGGGCTATGCGAGATCCACCGGAAAGGTCGGCGTCTGCCTTGTGACGAGCGGACCGGGAGCGACGAACACGATCACCGGGATCGCGGACGCGCATTATGACAGTATTCCGCTCGTATGCTTTACCGGACAGGTGCCGCTCAACCTGATCGGAAATGACGCGTTCCAGGAAGTGGATATTGTCGGGATGACACGCAGTATCACAAAGTACGGCGTGACCGTAAGACGGAGAGAAGACCTCGGGCGCATCATAAAAATGGCGTTTCAGATCGCGTCAAGCGGAAAGCCGGGGCCGGTTCTGGTAGATATCCCAAAAGACATCCAGGTGCAGCCGGGACCTGCGGATTATCCGGCACATGTGGACATCCGGGGCTATAAGATTAATACCGGTGCGCATGTCGGTCAGTTAAAGAAGGCGTACAAACTGTTAAAGGGCGCGGAAAAACCGCTGATCCTTGCCGGCGGCGGCGTCAATATCGCGGGCGCGGGGAAGAATTTAAGAACATTCGCGGAAAAAATGCAGATCCCGGTCGTTACGACGATCATGGGAAAAGGCTCCCTGCCGACCGATCATCCGCTCTATATCGGAAACTGCGGCATGCACGGAAAATACGCTTCCAACAAAGCGGTCAGCGAATGTGACGTGCTCTTTTCCATAGGAACCCGTTTTAACGACCGTATTACCGGCGATCTGAACGAATTTGCGCCTAAGGCAAAGATCATCCACATTGACATCGATACGGCGTCTATTTCGCGAAATGTGGTTGTAGACGTGCCGATCGTAGCCGACGCGAACAGCGCACTCGAAAAACTGATCGAATGGGCGGAAGAAAAAGACACAGCCGCATGGAGAGAGCGGATCGGAAAGTGGGAAAAGGAAAAACCGCTTGCGATGCGCCGGGATGCCGGGATGACACCGCAGATGATCCTTGAAGCACTCAATGCGAAATTCCATGAAGGAATTTTTGTGACCGATGTCGGTCAGCATCAGATGTGGGCGACGCAGTATCTGGAAATGAACGAAAACAAACAGCTCATCACCTCGGGAGGACTTGGAACGATGGGATTCGGTTTCCCGGCGGCGATCGGGGCGAAGATAGGAAATCCGGATCAGCCGGTCATCTGTATTTCCGGGGATGGCGGGATGCAGATGAATATCCAGGAGCTTGCGACGGCGGTGACCGAGGAAGTGCCGGTCATTGTATGTCTGTTTAATAACCATTATCTTGGAATGGTGCGCCAGATGCAGCAGCTTTTCTACGGAAAACGTTATGAGATCACCTGCCTCAGAAAAAGAAAGAGCTGTCCGGCGAACTGCAAGGGACCGAATCCCGCGTGCCCGCCGTATGAACCGGATTTTGTAAAACTTGCGGAGAGCTACGGGGCGTACGGGATCCGTGTCACGAACGCGGATGAGATCGCACCTGCGTTGGATGAAGCAATGACACATAAGGACGCGCCGGTCATTATCGAGTTTATGATCGCTTCGGATGAGATCGTTCTGCCGATGGTAAAGAGCGGAAATCCGATGAGTGAGATGATCTTAAAATAGGAGGGACGGAAATGAAGAACAGATGGATCGCGTTATATGTAGAAAATGAAGTCGGTGTACTGGCAAAAGTTTCCGGGCTCTTTTCCGGGAAATCCTACAATCTGCAGAGTCTTACGGTAGGAACCACGGAGGATGAGACGATCTCGCGCATGACGATCGGGGTGTCCAGTGATGACATTACCTTTGAACAGATCAAAAAGCAGTTAAACAGCATGGTGGAAGTCATAAAGGTGATCGACCTCACCAATGTGCCGATCCACATGAAAGAGATCCTGTTCGCGAAGGTGCTCGGCTGCAATGTGGAGCAGAAAGCGGAGATCTTCCAGATCGCGCAGGTATTCGGCGTGCAGGTGGAAGATATCGGCAGTGACAGCGTCCTTTTGGAGTGCAAACTGACGGAGCGCAGAAATAATGAATTAATTGCGCTTTTAAAGGAAAAATATAAAAGGATAGAAGTCGTCCGGGGAGGGGCAGTCGCGATCGAGTCGATCAGCACATCCTGCCGTTGACAAAAATTGTAAAAAAACTGTAATCTGTGCTTGCAGAGATCAAAACTTTGTGCTACTATACTCGGGTGAAAAACAAAGGGTTTTCGGGGCTTGTATGGGCAAAATACCGAAAAATCTTTACTTCATAAAAAATTATTGTATAAATTATTGTAAAATTATAGGAGGAACAACTGTATGCGCAAGACAAAAATTATCTGTACAATGGGACCATCTACGGAAAAGGGTGATACTTTAAAGAAGTTGATCGAAGCCGGTATGAATGTTGCAAGAATGAACTTTTCCCATGGTGATTTCGATGAGCACGGCGGAAGATTAAAGAGTTTAAGAAAATACTCCAAAGAACTTGGTCTGCCGGTTGCAGCGCTGCTTGACACAAAGGGACCGGAAATCCGTCTTGGTGACTTTGAAGCAGGCAGAGTAGAATTAAAAGAAGGACAGGAATTCACCCTGACCGCAAGAGATATCCTTGGAACAGAAAAAGAAGTTTCCATCACATACAAACAGCTTCCGAAAGACGTTAAGCCGGGATCTTCCATCCTGTTAGATGACGGTCTGATCGGACTTGAAGTAAAAGAAGTATCCGGTGATGACATCGTATGTACCGTAATGAACGGTGGACCGGTTTCCAACCACAAGGGTGTAAATGTTCCTGGAACAGACCTTTCTATGGATTACTTAAGCGAAAAAGATAAGGCAGACCTTATCTGGGGCGCTGAGAATGACGTAGACTTCATCGCAGCTTCTTTCGTACGTGAAGCAGCAGACGTTATCGCGATCCGTGATCTGTTAAAAGCACACGGCGGCGAGAAGATCCAGATCATCGCAAAGATCGAGAACGAGCAGGGTGTTCGTAACATCGACGGCATCTTAGAGGCAGCAGACGGTATCATGGTTGCCAGAGGTGACATGGGTGTTGAAATTCCTTGTGAAGAAGTTCCGGTTGTTCAGAAGAACCTGATCAAGAAAGCAAATCAGGCAGGAAAGATCGTTGTTACCGCAACACAGATGCTTGACTCCATGATCAAGAACCCGAGACCTACCAGAGCAGAAGCAACTGACGTTGCAAACGCTATCTATGACGGTACTGTTGCGATCATGCTTTCCGGCGAGACCGCTGCAGGTGCATATCCGGTAGAAGCATTAAAGACCATGGTTAAGATCGCAGAGCGTACAGAAAAAGATATCAATTACAGAAGACGTTTCTTCGAAAATGACAGAAAAGCAAACCCGGATGTTACAGACGCTATCTGCCACGCTACCTGTACTACAGCGCTTGACTTAAAAGCAAAGGCAATCATCAGCGTTACCAAGTCTGGCCGTTCCGCAAAGATGGTATCCCGTTACAAACCGGATTGCGACATCGTAGCATGTGCAATGGATGAGAAAGTATGCCGTCAGCTGAACCTTGCATGGGGCGTTACTCCGCTTCTGTTAGATGAGCAGAAAGAAGTATTCGACCTGTTTGATGAAGCAGTAGCAGTTGCTGCAAAAGAAAAAGGTTTACAGAAGGGTGATACCGTAGTTATCACTTCCGGTGTACCGATCGGAATGTCCGGTACTACAAACATGTTAAAAGTACAGAATGTTTAAGGTCGATCGACGATCGTTGGTATAGAGACGATATATTTTACAGAGGCAGGAGTTATCCTGCCTCTGTTTTGTGTACTAGCGATGAGGAAAGCATCACGTCTCTGGAACGGCAAGGATGAAACATGAATTTTCCTTATGGAAACAGACAAAACCATAACTTTAAAGCATGTACCGCATAAGCCCTGGGAATAATCTTGACAGAGAAGAAAAAAAGTATAATAATGAATGGCAAGGATTTGCTGATGCAAAAAACAAATCGGCAAAAAAATTTTGGAGGTCGATAGATTATGGATATCAGATTTGAAAAAAGAGAAGTATTAAAGGAGAAACCAGATCAGAATAACCTTGGCTTTGGTAAGTATATGACAGATTACATGTTTGTCATGGACTGGACAAAGGATGAAGGATGGCACGACGCGAGAATCGTACCGCAGGGACCGGTTGAATTAGATCCTGCCTGTGTAACACTTCATTACGCACAGGAGACATTTGAAGGATTAAAGGCATACCGCAGAGAGGACGGCAAGATCCAGCTGTTCCGTCCGGAAATGAATGCGAGAAGAATGATTAATTCCAACGCAAGACTCTGTATGCCGGCATTCCCGGAAGATATGTTCGTAGAAGCAGTACGCGCGCTGGTAAAACAGGAAGCTGACTGGGTTCCGTCCAAGCCGAATACTTCCTTATATATCAGACCGTTTATGTTTGCTACAGAAGCAGCACTCGGAGTACATATGGCATCTTCTTACAAATTTATGATCATCTGCTGCCCGGTAGGCGCTTATTACGCAGCAGGCTTAAATCCGGTTAAGATCTTAGTAGAGGACGAACTGGTTCGTGCCGTAAAAGGTGGTACTGGATTTACCAAATGCGGTGGTAACTACGCAGGCTCCATTTTAGGACAGGTAAAGGCAGAAAAGATGGGATATGCTCAGGTACTCTGGCTTGACGGTGAGCATCGTAAATATGTAGAGGAAGTAGGAACCATGAACATCATGTTCAAGATCGGTGGAGAGATCTACACCGCTCCGATCGAAGGAACCGTTCTTCCGGGTGTAACCAGAGATTCCATGATCCATATTTTAAGAGACTGGGGATACAAGGTAAACGAAACACATCTTGCAGTAGATGACCTGATGAAAGCAGGACATGACGGTACACTGGAAGAAGTATTCGGTACCGGTACAGCAGCCGTTATCTCCCCGGTAGGCGAGCTTCGTTACAAAGATGATGTTGTCACGATCAACAACTTTGAGATCGGTGAGCTGACACAGAAACTGTATGATACCTTAACCGGCATCCAGTGGGGCAAGCTGGAAGATAAATATGGCTGGACACAGATCGTAGAATAAAATCGACCAAAAACTCCAAAGAAACAAAAAGATGTGTTATGTCTGCACGATAAGCGGCGGCATAGCACATCTTTTTTGCTTTTTACATATCATATATGGAATGAGAAATAAGAGGTTCTTATGCCAGAAACTAATTTACGCTATTTGCAGAACAATGCGGTCGATAAGGGAAGACTGCAGATCGCAGTAACGACAAGAACCGGATTTCGTCCGATACCGGGAGCAAGAGTCAGGATCTCCTATACCGGAGAGCCGGGAGCGGTCGTAGAGGAGATGCAGACAGATATTTCGGGGCAGACAGAAGTCCTTACGGTCAATGCGCCGCCGTTAGAATATTCCATGGAGCCGTCAGAAAGCCAGCCCTATTCCCAGTATACGGTGCAGGTGGAGGCGGATGGATTCCGGCCGATCGATATTTCCGGTGTCGCGGTGCTGCCGGAGGAAACGGCGCTGCAGGAGGTACAGTTGGAGCCGGAGCAGGCAAGCGGCGATCCGATCGACAATATCGTGATCCCGGCAAATACACTTTACGGGGATTATCCGGCAAAGATCGCGGAAGCGGAGATCAAGCCGGTGACCGAGAGCGGAGAGATCGTGTTAAGCCGGGTGGTGATCCCGGAATACATCATCGTGCATGACGGAGCGCCGGAGGATTCAACGGCAAGGGACTATTACGTCAGATACCGGGATTACATTAAAAATGTAGCGTCGAGTGAGATCTATGCGACCTGGCCGGATGCGACGCTTCGGGCCAACATCCTTGCGATCATGTCGTTTACGCTAAACCGCGTGTATACGGAGTGGTACCGCAACAAAGGCTATAACTATACGATCACATCTTCGACTGCCTATGACCACAAATTTGTATATGGCAGAAATATTTATTCCAATATATCGCGCGTGGTGGATGAGATGTTTGAAAATTATCTGTCCAGACCGAATGTCAGACAGCCGATCCTGACACAGTACTGCGACGGAGAGCGTGTGACCTGCAGCGGATGGATGACGCAGTGGGGCAGCAAATATCTTGGCGACCAGAACTATTCTGCGATCGAGATCCTGCGCTATTATTATGGAAATAATATGTATATCAATGTGGCAGAGGAGATTTCAGGAATTCCGTCTTCCTGGCCGGGTTATAATCTGGAGATCGGATCGACCGGCACCAAGGTGCGCACGATCCAGGAACAGTTGAACCGGATCTCGCAGAATTATCCGGCGATTCCGACCGTTGCGGTGGACGGTGTCTATGGACCCGGAACTGCGCGCGCAGTGGAGGTCTTTCAGTCGGTATTCGGACTTCCGGTGACCGGAGTGGTGGATTTCCCGACCTGGTTTCGAATCTCGGAGATCTATGTCGGGGTTTCGAGGATCGCGGAACTGGTATAGCAGACAGGTGGAACGGCGTGTGCGGGGCCGGCACACGTTTTTCCGCTGCCGGTGGCGGAAAATGCGTTTTGGTGCTATAATCAATTTCATTGGAGATCATAGCAGGACAGGAAAGAACGAAGACAAGAGGAAATAGAAATGAAAAATTACAAGATCATTCTGCAATATGACGGAAGCCGCTATAAAGGCTGGCAGACGCAGAAAAATACGGATATGACGATACAGGGGAAGCTGGAGGCTGTTTTGGAGCGCATGGCAGGACATCCCGTGGAAATACATGGATCCGGAAGGACGGACGCGGGGGTGCATGCGCTGGCACAGACGGCGGATTTTAAACTGGAAGAACATTTTGATAAAGAGGAGATCTTTACCTATTTAAACGAATATCTGCCGGAGGATATCCGGGTGCTAGCGATCGAGGAGGTACCGCTCCGTTTCCAC
The DNA here is from genome assembly GCA_902363825.1 of Lachnospiraceae bacterium. GTDB lineage: Bacteria > Bacillota > Clostridia > Lachnospirales > Lachnospiraceae > Roseburia_D > Roseburia_D yibonii. The sequence goes on along the minus strand of CABJBK010000008.1, from coordinate 50,600 downwards.
AGCCGTTACCATGCGGTAAAAAAGACCTACCGCTATACGATCTGGAATGCGCCAAAGGCGGACGTGTTTTTGCGCAAATGGGTGGAAGTGATCCCGGAGGAACTGGATCTTGCGAAGATGCGGGAGGCATCGAAGTTACTCATTGGGACACATGACTTTCTCGCGTTCTGCGGAAACCGGAAGATAAAAAAATCCACGGTGCGCAATGTCATGGCGATCACGATCGGGAAGAAGGAAGAACAGGTGGAGATTACGATCACCGGAAATGGCTTTCTGCAGAACATGGTACGGATCATCGTCGGAACACTGGTAGAAGTGGGGCTTGGAAAACGGAGCGTGGAATCCGTGGGCGAGGCACTCGAAAGCAGAGACAGAGAGCAGGCAGGGTATACGATCTCCCCGCGTGGACTGGCACTGGTCGGGGTGGATTATGAATGAGCGCTGGATAGAGATCCGGAAAGGAGCTGATTTCGCGAAGATCGGAGAGACATTTTCGATCGATCCGGTGATCGCGCGGCTGATCCGGAACCGGGATGTGACCGAGATGGACGAGATCAGATCCTATCTGTACGGAGGAACGGAGGGACTGCATGATCCGCGAAAGATGCGTGACATGGAAAAAGCAGTATCCATTATCACCGATAAGATCAAACAGGGAAAGCAGATCCGCATCATCGGGGACTATGATATTGACGGTGTCAGTGCAACGTACATATTGCTAAAAGGACTGCGGCGTGTGGGCGCGTGTGCCAGTGTAAAAATACCGGATCGCATGAAGGACGGATATGGGATCAATGAGCACCTGATCCTCCGGGCGAAGGAGGACGGGGTCGATACGATCTTAACCTGTGACAACGGCATCGCGGCGCTCGATGCCATCGCCTACGCGAAAAAGGAGGGCATGACCGTTGTTGTGACCGATCACCATGACATCCCGTTTGAGGAGACGGACGGGGAACGCCATTACTTAAAGAGCGAAGCGGACGCGATCGTCAATCCGCATCAGCCGGACTGTGCGTACCCGTACAAAATGCTCTGTGGCGCGGCGATCGCGTGGAAATTTATCCAGGTGTTATATGAGACCTGTGGAATACCGGTGGAAGAGGCGGATGAATTTCTGGAAAACGCGGCGTTTGCGACCGTCGGGGATGTGGTAGATCTGACCGGAGAAAACCGTCTGATCGTGCGTCTCGGTCTGGAAAAGCTGCATCACACGAAAAGTCCGGGGATGCGGGCGCTGATCTTACAGAACAATTTAAGACCCGAAGAAGTAAAATCCTACCATATCGGTTTTGTGCTCGGACCCTGCATCAATGCGAGCGGACGTCTCGACACGGCGAAGCGCTCCCTGGAATTACTGCTTGCGGAGGATGAAAAGACAGCGTCTGCGTACGCGTCGGATCTGATCGCACTGAATGAGAGCCGCAAGGATATGACGCACCAGGGCGTGGAAGCCGCATGTGAAAAGATCGGGGCGGATGGGATCGACCGGCAGAAGGTCATGATCATTTATCTGCCGGACTGCCACGAGAGTCTTGCGGGGATCATTGCGGGCAGGATCCGCGAGCGTTACAATCATCCGGTGTTCGTCCTTACCGATGCGGAGGATGGCGTCAAAGGCTCCGGGCGTTCGATCGAAGCGTATTCCATGTATGAGGAAATGACAAAGTGCAAGGATCTGTTCACAAAATTCGGCGGGCATCCGATGGCGGCAGGACTGTCACTGCCAAAGGAAAATATCCCGGAATTTGTGAGGCGCATGAATGCAAACTGTACACTCACCGAGGCGGATTTTGCTCCGGTTGTAAACATCGACATTGCCATGCCGCTATGTTATATCACGGAACGCCTGATTGGGCAGCTCAATCTGTTGGAACCGTTCGGAAAGGAAAACACAAAGCCGGTTTTCGCCGCCAGAAATATTCTGGTACACAGTGCGCGCGTGGTCGGAAAAAACGCGAATGTCCTGCGCCTGTCGCTTGTCATGGAGGACGGCAGATGGATGCAGGCGGTTCATTTTGGCGATCCGGAGGACTTTTTTTCGTATGTGCTTGAAAAGTACGGCGAACAGGAAACAGAGCGCTTAAAGGCGGGCAGAGGCAGCAAGGTTGCGATGTCCTTTGTCTACTATCCGAAGATCAACGAATATAACGGGGAGCGCAGCATTCAGATCGTGGTGCAGAAATACCGTTAAACGATTATGAAATTACTATAAAATCTGCCGATGCGGGATTGCCGCCGCAGAAAAAAGATTGTAAAATAAAAAAACAATCATACGAATGGATAACAGGGGGATCATGAAATGCCAACCAAAGAAGAATTTACGTTTTTATCGAAAAATGGAAAGACACAGATCCATGCAGTGCGCTGGCTGCCGGATACCGCAGAGTACCGGGCAGTTCTGCAGATCACGCACGGCATGATCGAGTATATTGACCGGTATGACGCCTTTGCCTCGTATCTGGCGTCTCTTGGCTTCCTTGTGGTGGGACATGACCATCTGGGACACGGAGCGTCGGTGGAGACAGAAAAAGACTGGGGATATTTTGCCGACCAGCCGAGTGATACGGTCATTGCGGATATGAACACACTGCGGTCGCTGACCGCGAAGGAGCATCCGGGGCTTCCCTATTTTATGCTCGGGCACAGCATGGGGTCTTATATGCTGCGCAAATACCTGTCGATTTATGGAACGGGGCTTGCCGGGGCGGTCATCATGGGAACCGGTTATATTCCGGACAGCCAGGTGAAGATCGCGATCCGCGCGGTGACGGCATCGGCAAAAATACACGGATGGGATTATCACAGTGACCTTGTGCGTAAACTGACGTTTGGAAAGCCGTATCACCGCTATGATCTGACCGGTGCAGACGCGGGGAACAGCTGGCTTACGAAGGATGAAAAGATCGTAAAGGCATACTATTCGGATCCGAGATGTACGTTTACGTTTTCCAATAACGCGTATCTCGGGCTGTTTGAGGCAGTCTATTTTGACAACCGGCCGGAGAATATCGCAAAGATCCCGAAAACGCTTCCTCTGTTTCTGGTTTCCGGCAAGGATGATCCGGTCGGAAATCTGGGAGAGGGCGTGCAGTATGTATACAAAAAATATCAGGAAGCGGGTATTTTGGATACCAGCTGCAAACTTTATGAGAACGACCGGCATGAGATATTAAATGAGACGGACAAAGAGACCGTTTACCGCGATATCGCGGACTGGCTGGAGGCGCGGCTTTAGAAATTTTGACAAAGAAAAAGGTTTGTGGCACAATATCTTACGGAGAATGGGGCAGTATCCAAGGAGGAACAATATGAAAAAAATCGTAAAACCACTGGTCGGCGCACTGCTCGCGGCAGCGATGCTTTCATCTTCGGTTACGGTGGGAGCAGGTACCGTGACCGGAACGATCGAGCAGCAGGATGCCGGAGAGAGCACGTCACAGATCACGGCGGCAGATAAACCCTATCTGTCTCTGGGAGCGGATCTGACGGAAGATCAGAAGGCAACCGTGCTTTCTTTGATGGGCGTGGACGCGTCACAGTTAGATCAGTATGATGTCGTATATGTTACAAACAGTGAGGAACATTCGTATCTGGATTCCTATATCGCGTCAAGCGAGATCGGATCGAGATCCCTCTCTTCGGTGGTGATCGTAAAGAAGGACAGTGGAAGCGGACTGGATATCCAGACGAAGAATATTTCGTTTTGTACCGAGGGAATGTATCAGAACGCCTGCGCGACTGCGGGGATCACGGATGCGGACATCGTAGTGGCGGGACCGACCTCCATTTCCGGTACGGCGGCACTGGTCGGAATCTTTAAAGCTTATTCCGAGATGACCGGACAGGAAATCCCGGAGGACATCATCGATGGCGCGCTCAACGAGCTGGTCGTGACCGGACGGCTGGAGGACAGCATATCGAATGTGGATGGTGAGGATCTGGAGAGCCTGATCGCGTACTTAAAGCAGCAGATGGTAGAAAATGGGCTGGATGATGAAGAGGGGATACAGGATGCGGTGGATGCCGCGTGTGAGGAATATGACATTTCCCTGACGGATGAAGAGAAGGCGCAGATCGTGGATCTGCTCTTAAAACTGAGCAAACTGAATCTGGACGCGGATACGATCAACAAAGCGCAGAAGCTGCTGGACAGTCTGACATCGGTGACAGACAGCGGATCGCAGATCGGAACATTTTTTGCGAACCTCTGGAAGGCAATTTCAGATTTCTTCCAGAATCTGTTCGGATAGAACGCCTGGAAGCAGAAAACGGGATGCACGAAGTAAGGTGCATCCCGTTTTGGTTTAGTTTAGAATTTCTTTTTTAAGAGCGCGATAAATTTTTCCATCTGCAGGGGATTTCCCTGGATCTTCTGGACTTTCCTGCGGTTCTCTTCGTTAAACCCGACTAAGATATCGTGATTTGCTTCCGCAAGATAGTCGATGATACCGTCGATGTCGGACTTGATGTTTTTCGGACACTGAATGTATACATGATGGTTTGCGGTAATATGCAGCGTATAGGATATACTAAAGTGGTACCAGAAAACCTTGTGCAGCGTTGAATGTTTGTAGATCCAGACGATCTCTTTGATCGGTACAATGGCAATCCCATAGTTTGAAGTCTCGATAAAAAAGTGCTCCGTGATAAACATATCCTCGGTTGCGAGCTGCGGCAGTGTCGCAAGCTCCTCCTCGGCAAGCGCGAGCAGATCCTTTGGCCGGCCGAATGGGGCAAGGCTGCGGCAGGGAGGCGCAAGATACGGAACTGCCAGATAAAGCAGGAAACTGAGTGCGCTGAAGGCTGCGTATAACCCGCTGAGTGCCAGAAAGATTAAAAGGATATTGTTGGTGACCGGTTTGAAATCCGGCTCACTCAGATAGTAATCGGAAAGTTCTACGCGGATGCCGTCATCGGTCCAGCTGAGGTCATCGGACAGATGGTCTAACAGACGCTCATAAGAGGAAGTGCCGCGTAAGATGCGCGCGGTCACGGTAGCCTCTTTGATCTCCGGAAGACCTTCTTCACAGGTGGAAGGCGATAAGAGCACGATCAGGCATTCGCCGTCACGCAGGGTGTAGTAGTAATAGCCGCTGTTGTGCCCGAATTCAGACTGGGTGTAGCCGGTAAAATACAACTCGGACAGTGTGGTCTGAATGTAATGATGATGCCTGTCATAAAGCAGCTCAAAAGAATCGGAAGTTCCTGTTTTTAAAGGAAATACAACCGATGAAATATTAAAATAAAACCAGATAAAGATAAGCAGCGCAAGATAGATTAATGGTGCGGGAAGCCGCTTTTTATATAAAGAACGTATGCTTTTCGTAATATGATGTTCGTAATTTTCCAACGTGATTCCTCCGAAAGGTAAAATAATGCGAAAAGTTGTCGCAGCTTTAAGTATACGGTTTTTACAGAAAATAATCAAGGCGGATGCGGCTTGATTTTCGGGGGGAAAGTTGGTAGTATAAGTAGAAACGATGGAAAAGAAGAAATTTCAGGAAAGAGAGAAATAAAATGGCAGATTATATGATAAGAGCAACAGCGGCAGAAGGACAGATCCGTGCTTTTGCCGTCACCTCCAAAGAACTTGTGGAGGAGGCGAGAAAACGCCACAATACAAGCCCAATCGTCACAGCGGCACTGGGAAGACTGATGTCCGGCGCGGTTATGATGGGAAGCATGATGAAAGGGGAAAAGGATCTTCTTACGATCCGTGTCAACGGGGACGGTCCGATGCGCGGGATGACAGTTACGGCAGACGCGGCCGGAAATGTCAAGGGTTATCCGTTTGTCCCGGATGTGGTACTTCCGGCGAATGCGCTCGGCAAGCTCGATGTCGCAGGCGCGATCGGAGCGGGAAATATGAGTGTGATCAAGGATATGGGATTAAAGGAGCCTTATATCGGACAGACCGCGCTGCAGACCGGTGAGATCGCGGAGGATCTGACCTATTATTTTGCAGTGTCAGAGCAGGTGCCGTCAGCCGTAGGGCTTGGTGTTTTGATGAATAAGGAAAATACCGTAGAACAGGCGGGCGGATTCATCATCCAGCTTATGCCGTTTGCGGAGGAAGAAGTCATCGAAAAACTGGAAAAAAAGGTGGCGGAGGTTACTTCCGTGACAAGCCTTTTGGCACAGGGATACAATCCGGAGATGATCTTACAAAAGCTGCTTGGGGATCTTGGCCTTGAGATCACAGAAAACATGCCGGTGCGCTTTTACTGCGGATGTTCCAAAGAGCGTGTGACAAAGGCGCTTGCAAGCATAAGCAGGGCGGAACTGGATGAAATTATAAAAGATGGAAAACCGATCGAGGTAAACTGCGACTTCTGTAATACGCATTATACCTTCGATATAGACGAATTAAAGGAGATTGGAAAGTGAGACAGGGATTTATCAGGGTCGCGGCGGTGACACCGAAGGTGACGGTCGCTGACCCGGCGGAGAATGCGAAAAAAATCGTCGCGCTCGCAAAGGATGCGGCGAAAAACGGCGCGAAGATTATTGTATTTCCGGAACTTTGCATTACAGCATACAGCTGTGGCGATCTGTTTTTGCAGGAGACTTTACTGCGTGAGGCAAAAACAGCGCTGATCGCGGTCGCGGAACAGACAAAGGAGCTCGATGCGCTTCTTTTTGTCGGTCTGCCGTATGAACATCTTGGAAAACTCTACAATGTGGCAGCTGCGATCAATCACGGGAAAATCCTCGGACTGGTGCCAAAGACCTGCATTCCGAATTACGGTGAATTTTATGAGGCGCGCCATTTCGCGAGAGGGATGAAGCAGGTAGAGGAAACACAGTTTTTACCGGAGCTTCGTCTTCCGATCGGAACCGATCAGATCTTTTGCTGTGACCAGATGCCGGAGCTTCGTGTGGCGGCAGAGATCTGTGAGGATCTGTGGACACCGCAGCCGCCGAGTATCGCACATGCGCTTGCGGGAGCGAATGTGATCGTAAATCTTTCGGCGAGTGATGAGACGACCGGAAAAGACCGTTACCGCACGGCGCTGGTCGCAGGGCAGTCCGCAAGGCTTTTGTGTGGGTATGTATACGCGAGTGCCGGAGACGGGGAGTCCACGCAGGATGTGGTTTATTCCGGGCACAACATTATCGCGGAAAACGGCACGGTATTAAAGGAAGCGAAGCGTTTTGCCAATGAGACGGTCTATTCAGAGTTTGATATCTTCCGCCTGAATGCAGAGCGCCGTAAAATGACAACGTTTGGACAGAAAAGCGGGAATTATGTAAATCAGATATTCCATTTGAAATCCGAGGAGACCACACTGACACGTTTCATCGATCCGGCTCCGTTTGTGCCGGGCAGCAAGTTGGACAGAGACAGACGGTGTGAGGAGATCCTTTCCATCCAGTCGATGGGATTAAAGAAACGTCTGGAGCATACACACTGCAAAAACGCGGTCGTAGGCATTTCCGGCGGGCTGGATTCCACACTGGCGCTTCTTGTCACAGTGCGCGCGTTTGACCTGCTTGGACTGGAACGTGGACAGATCACAGCGGTCACGATGCCGGGATTTGGAACAACGGACCGGACCTATGAGAATGCGGTGAAGCTGATCCGGTGTCTGGGCGCGGAATTCCGGGAGATTCCTATCGCGGATGCCGTGCGCGTCCACTTCCGGGACATCGGGCAGGACGAGACCGTCCATGATGTTACTTATGAGAACGGACAGGCGAGAGAACGGACACAGATCTTAATGGACATCGCGAATAAAAACGGCGGCATGGTCATCGGAACCGGAGATATGTCAGAGCTTGCGCTTGGATGGGCGACTTACAACGGCGATCATATGTCCATGTACGGGGTCAACGCCTCGGTGCCGAAGACGCTGGTGCGCCATCTGGTTTCCTATTACGCGGATGTCTGCGGAGATGAGGAATTAAAAGAAGTGCTCCTTGACGTGTTGGATACGCCGGTCAGCCCGGAATTGCTGCCTCCGGAGGATGGCAAGATTGCGCAGAAGACAGAAGATATCGTAGGGCCTTATGAACTGCATGATTTTTATCTCTATTATATCCTGCGTTTCGGCTATACGCCGTCCAAGATCTACCGCCTGGCGAAGATCGCGTTTGACGGGGTATATGAGAAAGAGACAATTCTAAAGTGGTTGAAGACATTTTACCGCAGGTTCTTTGCGCAGCAGTTTAAACGCTCCTGTCTGCCGGACGGACCGAAAGTCGGTACGGTTGCGGTATCCCCGCGCGGGGATCTCAGAATGCCGAGTGACGCGGCAGCGGCAGCCTGGCAGAGAGAACTGGAAGCGTTAGAAGAATAGGACGTAAAAAAACGGGATATTCCGATCTGGAATATCCCGTTTGGATTATTGAGATTAAGGAAGCTGTTCCTGCAGCACCTGATCCTCCGCTTTCTGGAAAGCGTGACCGTAGATCACGGAGTGCGCGACTGCGGCGAGCACAAAAGCGGTGATCACGTCAAAGACCGAATGCTGTTTTAAAAACATGGTAGCAAGGATAATGCTTGCCATCAGTACAAAGGACAGCCTGCGAACGCCCTTTTTGTTTTTGAAACATTCACTGTTTATAATGGCAATATGTACGCCGAGCGAATTGTAAACATGAATGCTCGGAAAAAGATTGGTGGGAGTATCCGTCGCATACAGCCATTTTACCAGATCCACACAGATATTGTCTCTGGCAAACGTAGTCGGGCGCAGATACTGACCGTTTGGATAGATCGTGGAAAAGATCAGAAAAACAGTCATTCCGGTAAACAGAAACGCGCACAGCTTATACCAGTCTGTGGTACTGTGTAAAAAGAAATACGCCATCGCGAACGCAATGTAAAAAAACCATAAAAAATAGGGGATGACGAAAAATTCGATAAATGGAATATAATCGTCGATCGCCATATGGATGACGTTAAAATGAACCGTCACCTTTTTTTCCAGGTACTGAAACCATGGCAGATAAATCAGAAAATAGAGTAAAAGCAGTCCGTGCTTATATTTCTGAAACCATGCCATAAACCGTTCTTTTGATAAGGTTTTCATAAAACACCAGTCCTTTTCTACAATCGAATCGTATCTAATGTGGGATTATAGCATAAGAAAATAGAAAGAACAATTCTTTTCAAATTATTTTAAGAAATTTTAAGAAAATATTACAATTACCGGAAAACATTGACAATAGATTTGGAAAGATTATATGATAAAGAATGTTTGAGTATATAAGATGAAAGAAAAAAGAGGCAGAAATTATGAAAAAAGAAAAACAGAAAAGAGGGAAAAAGCAGATTGTCCTGATCGTGGCTGGCATCGTGATCGGCGTGCTTGCAGTGATCTATCTGGCGTTTGCTTTTTATTTTCACAGCCATTTTTTGTTCCATACAAAGATCAACGGCATGGACAGTTCCTGTGCGACCGTTTCTGACGTGGAAGATAAGATAAGGAACGGAATCGATGGCTATACACTTTCCATAGAGGAACGGGATGGAAAGACAGAGACGATAAGCGGAAAAGACATATCGGTCACACCGCAGTTCGACGGCAGTCTGGAGGAATGCTTAAAGAAGCAGAATCCGTTTGGATGGATCGCTTCTTTATTTAAGGATTCAGAGTACAGTATGGATACGATGATATCCTATGATGAGGATGAACTGGCGAAGGTTATGAACGATCTGGACTGCATGGACAGTGACACGCAGGTGGCACCGGAAAACGCAAAGATCTCAGAGTATTCCAGGGAAGATGGCTACACAGTGATCCCGGCGGAATACGGAACGACCATCAACGCGGACGCACTGAAAGAGGCGGTAAATAACGCGATCACCAATCTGAATGAGGACATATCCTTAGAGGACAGCGGTTGTTACATAGATCCGGAGATCACAGAGGATGATGAGCAGATCAAAGCTGCGGCAGATACCTTAAATCAGTACGCGGGCGCAAAGATCACCTACGACTTCGGAGATGAAAAAGAAGAGCTTGACGCGTCAGAGATCACTGACTGGTTTACAGTTTCGGATGATATGACGGTCAGTGTGGATGAAGATAAGCTTGCTTCTTATGTAAAAGAGCTTGCGGCATCCCACAATACAGCAGGACAGGATAAAACGCTTACGATGACGGGCGGCGGAACGGTGACAGTTCCGGGCGGAAGCTACGGATGGAAGATCGACCAGGCGGCAGAGCGCGAACAGCTTTTGGCGGATATAAAAAGCGGTCAGTCCGTGGAACGTGAGCCGGAGTACTCACAGCGTGCCAACAGCCATGGGGCGAACGACTACGGCAATACCTATGTGGAGATCAATCTGACCACACAGCATTTATACTTCTATAAAAACGGAGCGCTTGTGGTAAGTTCTGATTTTGTATCGGGAAAAGTTGCGGCGGATCATGATACGCCGACCGGCGCGTATTTTGTCAACAGCAGGGAGACGAACCGTACCCTGCGCGGGGAAGACTATGAATCCTTTGTAAATTACTGGATGCCGTTTAACGGTGGTGTTGGAATGCATGACGCGACCTGGAGAAGTTCTTTCGGCGGACAGATCTACCTGCGCGGAGGATCACACGGCTGTATCAATCTTCCGGTCAGCGCGGCAAAGACGATCTATGAAAATATCGAAGTCGGGGACGCGGTACTGGTGTTCCAGACAGAGCCGACACCGGATGTGTCAGCACCGCAGGTAACACCGGAAACGATCATTTCCGAAATCGACAGCATCGGACCGGTGACACTGGAGAGCGCGACGATCATGGCAACGATCCGCAGCCAGTATAATGCGCTTTCGGATGAGGATAAGGCAAAAGTCACCAACTATGAGACCTTTGTTGCGGATGAGGCAGCACTGTCAGCGCTTCAGGAAGGCGGACAGCAGCAGTAAATCAAAAACAGTAAGAACAGCAAAACGCATGACGCGGGCGCTGCCGGATAGCAGAGATGGATATCCGGCGGCGCCCGTTTTTTGACTATATGCCGGATAAATGAAGAAAAATTATCAGAAAATTGGGCACATTGACAAGTCGGACAGAAGAAATTATACTAATATCAGGATACAAAGAGCACATTTTAGAGACATACAGGAGAAGGACAATGGGAAGAAAAAAGAAAGAGACAATCGAACTGCGCTATTATGATATTCCGCAAAAAGAATATGTTATGGCACTGTTAGGAGAAGAGTGGATCCGTGACTACGGAAGTGGAGTCACGCATCTGCATTTCCATAATATGATGGAGATCGGATATTGCAGGGACGGCAGGGGAACAGTAACGCTGGATGAGGATACACTGGCGTATGAGCCGGAAACATTATGCGTGATACCGAAGAATTATCCGCATACGACAGACAGTGAAGACGGGCGGAAAAGTTACTGGGAGTATCTGTATTTTGATCCGGAGACGATACTTCGGAACATGTATCCGGATAATGAATTATATCAGAATAAGTTACTTCGCCTGATCAATCGGAAAGCGCATGGACTGCGGGCAAGGGATTATCCGCAGCTTGTTACGATCGTGCTCACGATCATGGAGGAGATGCGTGGAAAGCGGGAATTTTATACGGATACGGTGAATGCGCTTACGACAGCTCTCCTGCTTGAGATTGCCCGGTTAAACTGCGATAAGCCGGAGGAACTTTTTGAGGCAAGAAGACCGGGAGTTTCCCAGATCAAGAACGCGCTTGATTATATCAGTACCGGATATAAGGAGAGTATACGAATTGAAATGCTTGCGGAGAAATGCAATATGAGTGAAACGCATTTCCGCAGGCTGTTTGTGGAATATATGCATATGACACCGGTGGATTATATCAACATGATACGGGTACAGATGGCGTGTGAACTGATGAAAAAGACGAACGATTCAATGGATGAGATCGCAATGAAAGTCGGATTTGCAACAACTTCCACCTTTAATCGTAATTTTAAGCGGATCGTTGGGACAACGCCTTACCAATGGAAGAAAAATCCCGAAAATTACGAGAGCAAACTGCTTTCTTTTCATATTTCTGCCGAAAAAGGATGGTAAAAAATGCATTTATTTTACAACATGGTTGAATATGCATGTTTTACAGATGATTCTACACCCTACAACAGGAGACGATTTGGTATAATGCATATATAATGAAAGACAGAAAGAAATAAAGTGTACAAAATACACAAACAAAAAACAGGGGTGATTTCAAACTGTCGTCATTGTAAATAAACACATTGGGAGGAAAACACTATGAAAAAGAAGATCGTATCACTTATGCTGGTATCAGCAATGGCAGTTTCTATGGTAGCCTGCGGAAGCTCAGGCAGTTCAGGCTCCACAGGCACAAGCGGAGATTCAGCTTCTGGATCTACCGAATCTGCGGCAGCAGGCAGCGATGAGAACACACTTACCGTGTGGTGCTGGGATCCGGCGTTCAATATTTTCGCAATGAACGAGGCTGCAAAGGTATATCAGAAAGATCATCCGGATGTTACCGTAAATGTAGTTGAGACACCTTGGGAGGATGTCCAGACAAAACTTACGACAGCAGCTACTTCCGGAGATTTAAGTACATTACCGGATATCCTGTTGATGCAGGATAACGCGTTCCAGAAAAACGTAATCAGCTATCCGGATGCGTTTACAGATCTTACAGACAGCGGAATTGATTTTTCACAGTTTGCAGAAGGAAAAACAGCATACTCTGTAGTAGATGGCAAGAACTATGGTGTTCCGTTTGATAACGGTGCAGTTGTCGGATGCTATCGTACCGATCTCTTAGAGCAGGCCGGACTTACGGTAGATGATTTCACAGATATCACATGGGATCAGTACATTGAAAACGGAAAGAAAGTACTCGAAGCAACCGGCAAGCCGTTGATTTCCATGCAGGCTGGCGAGTGTGATCTGATCATGATGATGCTTCAGTCCGCCGGATCTTCTCTTTTTAATGAGGACGGAACAGCGAATATCGTAAATAACGATGTATTAAAAGAAGTTGCTGAAACTTATAAAGAAATGAAAGACAGCGGCGTGCTGATCGAAGTAAACAGCTGGGATGAATATGTTGGTTCCATCACAAACGGTGATGTTGCAGGAACCATCAACGGATGCTGGATCATGGCTTCCATTCAGACAGCAGAAGATCAGTCCGGTAACTGGGCGATCACCAATATGCCAAGACTGGTTGACGCGAAAGACGCTACCAACTATTCAAACAATGGTGGATCATCCTGGGCTGTAACAGCAAACTGCAAGAACAAAGACCTTGCATATGATTTCCTGGCAAGCACATTTGCAGGAAGCACAGAACTTTATGATAACATCCTTTCCTGTGGCGCGATCGCAACATGGGCACCGGCTGGTGACTCTGATGCATATGCACAGCCGAACGATTTCTTCGGCGGCGATGCAGTATCTGCCAAGATCGTAGATTTCGCTACAAAAGTACCGTCTAACATTACAGGCGTTTACTACTATGAAGCTCGTGACGCAGTTGCTACCGCTATTACAAACGTGATCGCAGGCTCTGACATTGATACCGAACTTCAGACAGCAGAAGACACAGTAAACTTTAATATGGGTCAGTAATACTGATATCAGAAGGGGAGAACGGTTCTAACCGGCTGTTCTCCCTTTTTCTTCCAAAACAACATGCGAAGACGCAAAAAGGAGGGAGTTTCCTTGAGTAAGCCATCAAAAAAAATGTCATTGGATAAAAGAAATAACCTGACCGGATGGGCATTCTTAACACCGGCGGCATTACTGATTCTGGTAATGAGTTTTGTGCCCATGGTAAAGGCATTCATTTTGTCTTTCCAGACTGGCGTAGGGGCTGCAATGAAACCCTGCGGCATTTCGAATTACACACGAATGTTCAAGGACACTGTATTTATGCAGTCCGTTAAAAATACATTTTTCTACCTGATCATTCAGGTGCCGATCATGTTGATCCTGGCACTGATCTTAGCTTCGATCTTAAACAACCGGAACTTAAGATTCAAAGGATTGTTCCGTACGATGATCTTTTTGCCGTGTGCGACATCACTGGTAGCATATGCGACCATTTTCCGTACACTGTTTGCAAACAACGGTATCATCAATCTGTTTCTGGTAAAGATCGGTATTTTAGATGCGCCATATTCTTTCCTGACACATCCAATCAGCGCAAAGATCGTCATTATCCTGGGTCTCCTCTGGAGATGGACAGGATACAACATGGTATTTTATCTGTCCGGACTGCAGAACATTGAATATTCCGTATATGAAGCGGCAAAGATCGACGGAGCTTCTCCGGTGCAGACCTTCTTTAAGATCACCGCACCGCTCTTAAAACCGACGATCCTTCTTACAGCGATCATGTCTACCAATGGTACCCTGCAGCTGTTCGATGAATCCGTAAACTTGACAGACGGTGGTCCTGCAAACGCTTCGATCACAATGTCTCATTACATTTACAATATGTCCTTTAAATATGTGCCGAATTTCGGATACGCAGCTGCAATGTCATTCTTTATCCTGATACTGGTTGCTATTCTGGCATTTATTCAGATGAAAGTAGGTGACAAACGTGACTAAAGGTAAAAAAATCTCAATGTATGTATTCTTATGTATTGTGTCCTTTATATCCGTTTTTCCATTATACTGGATGGTATCGGCGGCTACGAACAAGAGCGTGGATGTCACACGCGGACGCCTGATCCCGGGCACATATCTGATCGAGAACTTTAAAAACCTGGTGAATTCCCAGAATATCGGAAGAGCGCTTGGAAATTCATTCAAATATGCGGTCATTCTGACACTGGTATCTCTGGTTATCTGCTCTCTGGCAGGCTATGGATTTGAAATCTTCCATGACAAAGGAAAAGATATCGTGATGAACATCATTCTCCTTGCCATGATGGTTCCGTTTGTAGCAACGTTGATTCCGTTGTTCCAGATGTTTTCCAAAGCGGGATGGCTGAATTCCACGATCGGATTTATTCTTCCGACCCTGTCAACACCGTTCCTTATCATGATGTTCCGCCAGAGCGCGCGTTCTTTCCCGCATGATATTATCGAGGCGGCAAGAATTGACGGATTGTCGGAACTGCGCATCTTTTTCCAGATGTTCATTCCGACGATGAAGTCCACTTACGCAGCGGCAATGACGATCACGTTCATGAACGCATGGAACAGTTATCTGTGGCCAAAGGTAATCATGACCGATGAAAAGAGTATGACAATGCCGATGGTTGTTGCCAACCTGACACAGGGCTATGTCACAGATTATGGTATGCTGATGCTTGCCGTACTGATCTGTACACTGCCGACAGCGGTGATCTTCTTCTGTCTGCAGAAATCCTTCGCAGAAGGTATTACCGGTGCAGTGAAGTAAAAGGATGATATAAAAAACTGAGGCTGTCTCAACGATGGGGGCAGCCTTTTTTAAAACAAAAAGAGATGGAGGTACGAAAAAATATGGGTGAATTTCGTTATGAAAAAGTAAAAGATCCGGAGTATTTTATGGATCACCGCATGGATGCGCATTCGGATCATGTGGCATACGCGTCCTGGAAGGAATCGGAGGAAGAAAAGAGCAGTTATCGCTATTCCCTGGATGGGATCTGGAAATTCCATTACGCGAAAAACTATGAACAGACCGTAAAAGGATTTGAAGAGACCGGAGTGGACTGCCACAGCTGGGATGACATCCGTGTTCCGGCTCATATACAGATGGAAGGATATGATTCCCCGCAGTATGTAAATGTGCAGTATCCGTGGGATGGGCGTGAGGCGATCATGCCGGGGGAGATCCCGCAGAGATTTAATCCGGTGGCAAGCTATGTGAAATATTTTGAAGTACCGGAGCAGATGAAGGACAAACCGCTTTACATCTCTTTTCAGGGCGCAGAGAGCGGTCTGGCAGTCTGGCTCAATGGAAATTTTGTCGGATACAGTGAGGATACTTTTACACCTTCAGAATTTGAACTGACACCGTATGTGAAAGACGGAGAGAACAAACTGGCAGTGCAGGTGTTTAAATGGACATCCGGCAGCTGGTGCGAGGATCAGGATTTTTACCGCTTCTCCGGGCTGTATCGGAGCGTTTATCTCTATACCATACCGGAAGTCCATATTTATGATATGTGCGTGCGGACGCTTTTGGATGACGCGTACCGGGATGCGGATCTGTCCATTGATCTTACGACAATGGGAGAGGGCGGAGTGGCCAAACTCACGCTTCTGGAAGGAGAAAATGTACAGAAAACTGCGAAAGTAAAGCTGGAAAAAAGCAGCCATGTGTCCATTTCGGTTCAGGCACCGCATCTGTGGAGCGCGGAAGATCCGTATCTCTATGAGTTAAAGATCGAGGTCAAAAAGGACGGAGAGACAAAAGAGTGTATCAGCCAGAAAGTCGGGTTCCGCCGTTTTGAGATGAAAGACAATATCATGTGCTTAAACGGAAAGCGGATCGTCTTTAAAGGCGTGAACCGTCATGAGTTCAGCTCCAAAACAGGCCGTGCCGTTTCCACAGAAGAGATCGTAAAAGATATCGTTACCATGAAGCGCAACAATATCAATGCGATCCGTACCTGTCATTATCCGGATGATTCCAGGATCTATGCGCTTTGTGACGCATACGGACTTTACATGATCGCGGAGAATAATATGGAGTCCCATGGTTCATGGGATCCGGTCGCAAGGGGACTGGAGGACAAGAGCGTTGTGGTACCGGGGGATAATATGAAGTGGGAAGGCATGATGCTTGACCGTGTAAACTCCTGTTATCAGAGAGATAAAAATCATCCGGCGATCCTGATCTGGTCCTGCGGAAATGAGTCCTACGGCGGAAAAGTCATCTATGACATGTCAGAAAAATTCCGTTCCCTCGATCCGACCAGACTGGTGCATTACGAGGGCGTGTTCAATGACAGACGCTACAACGATTCCAGTGATATGGAAAGCCAGATGTATCCGTCCGTGGAATCGATCAGGGAGTTTTTAAAGAAAGACAGAAGCAAACCGTTTATCTGTTGCGAATATACGCATGCAATGGGGAATTCCTGCGGTGCCATGTTTAAATATACGGATCTGACCGATGAGGAGCCGCTGTATCAGGGCGGATTTATCTGGGATTACATTGACCAGTCCATTTTAAAGAAAAACCGTTACGGGGAAGAATTCCAGGCATATGGCGGGGACTTTATGGAACGGCCGACCGATTACAATTTCAGCGGAAACGGAATCGTATATGGCGGAGAGCGTGATGAGTCTCCAAAGATGCCGTCAGTCAAATACAATTACCAGAATATCAGTGTCACGATCGGCGAAGACAGGATCCGGGTCACCAACAAAAACCTCTTTGTAAACACAGATCAGTTTGACTGTGCGGTGATACTCGAAAAAGAAGGACACTTTGTGAAGAAAGTACCGATCGATACCGATGTCGCACCGCTTTCCAAAGCAGAGTATCGGATGCCGTTTGCCCTGCCGGAAGAACCGGGTGAGTATGCGGTCACGGTGTCCTTTACCTTAAAAGAAGATACAAAATGGGCGAAGGCAGGACATGAAGTTGCGTTCGGTCAGGAAATCTTCCGCAAAAAGGGAGAGGAGTGCAAAAAGAAGAATCCGCCGGTTGAAGTGATCTACGGAAAACTGAATCTCGGAGTCCGAGGAGAGAACTTTGACGTGCTGTTTTCCGGGTTGAATGGAGGACTGGTTTCCTACCGCTATGCGGGAAAAGAGATGATCGAAGCGATCCCGATGCCGAACTTCTGGCGTGCGCCGACCGACAACGATTGTGGAAATCTGATGCCGCAGCGTTACGGACAGTGGAAACTTGCCAGTATGTACCTGACACATAAGACGGATGGAACGTTTGACGATCATCCGACGGTGATCAAACAGGAGGAAGACAGCATCTCTATCACTTACACGTATCATATGCCGACGACACCGCGGGCGGATTGCGAGCTGACCTATCAGGTGTTTGGCGACGGTACGATCAAAACAAAGCTTGCGTATGTGCCGGTGAAAGAACTGGGCGATATGCCGGAATTTGGCGTGATGTTCCAGATCAACGCGGACTACGATCAGGTGGAATGGTACGGACTCGGACCGGAGGAAACCTACGCGGATCGTACCCAGGGGGCAAAGCTTGGCATTTACCGTAATGAAGTAAAAGATAACCTCGCAAAATATCTGGTTCCGCAGGAATGCGGCAACAAGACCGGTGTCCGTTACGCAAAAGTGACAGACAAAAAGGGAAGAGGAATGCTTTTTGCCGGAGACAATATGAGCTTCAGTGCGCTGCCATACACACCGCATGAGATGGAGAACGCGAAACACGCGTATGAACTTCCACCGGTACATCACACGGTCATCCGTGTGGCAAAGGCACAGATGGGTGTTGCCGGGGATAACAGCTGGGGTGCGAGAACGCACGAAGAATTTTTGCTCCCGGTAAACGAAAAACTGGAATTTGAATTTTCTTTCCGTGGAATCTAAGCAGAAAAAAAGAGAGCTCCTGCACGGCTGAAAACGATCAGCCGGTGCAGGGCTCTTATTTTGAATCATAGGAAATTCCTTCCTATGATTTAAAAACGCTCCGCGGGGATGCGCAGCTCGCGGAGATGAAGTTTATGTTGAACATACCGCTCGCGCGCGAAAGTGTGCGGTAAGCGCACACTTTATTTTAATGGCGACGAGGAACGTATCCCGTTTCTGTTAAGCCTGTTGTTCTATGATCTTAAAATCCCATGGCGCAAGGGTGATCTGACTTCCCTGTGCGATCGGCTTTTCCTCTAACAGAGAGATGCCGTCCGGCGCATCATAGGTAAAAGAAGCTTCCCTGCCGGAGTAATTGAAAAAGTACCGGATCTTTTTCCCGTTTTCGTTTGTTCCCTCATGCAAAATAAGCGGGAAACGGAAAGCAGGGAGGGAAAGCCCGGCTTCCTTCGCGAAGAAAGCGACCAGGGCATCGAGTGTGTCATCCTCGAAAAAGCATCCGATGTAGCAGGCAAGTCCTTTTCCGTAATGGTTGCAGGTGACTGCGGAATATGCACCCCAGTAAGGATGGTCATAGGAGAGCAGTGTTTCTGCGGTATCCGGTGTCACAAGCTCGATCCAGTCCCTTGCGGTTCCACTGATGCCGGAAAGCGCGCCGTTTCCTTTTAAAGCAACGTTCTTTGGCGCGGTGAACTGGCTGTAATGCATGCCGCAGCAGTCGGTCAGACCATGTGGCTGCATATCCGGATAGATCTTCAGGTGCTCGTTGGAAAATCCGCTTCTTGTGCTTACGATCAGATGACCGCCGTTTCTGACATAGTCGTTCATGCGTGAAAGAACAGATTCTTCCGCCGCATAAAGAGCCGGAACAACAAGCAGGTCGTAGCCGGAAAAATCAGTATCCGCAGGATTTAAAATATCAAATTCGATGTTTAAGCGGTACAAAGAATCGGCAAGCCAGCGCGCGGCATCGTTGTAGGAACTGTTTTCGCGTCCTTTGAACGGGAACATGCGAAGACCGGTCAGCGCCTCGTTGCTTACGAGGATCGCCGCGCGGTTTGTTTTCTTTAAGTGGAGCAGATGAGAGCCGTAGGTTTTCATTTCGGCACCGAGCCTGCATGCCTCAAGGTAAGTCGGATTTTCGGAAAAGTCGTGTGAGAGCACACCTTTCCAGTAACTTTCCAGTGAGTTGTGGATCGAATGCCAGTGCCAGTACATCACGCTGTCCGCGCCGCAGGACAGATGGCTGTATGCCTGCATGCGAAGCTGCCCCGGATAAGGGAGCCATTCCAGATTTCCTTGTGCTTCGGTCTCAAGGATCAGGTAGTTGGATTTTTTCAAACCTCTTGCGATGCTGCCGCAGAAGTTGATCTCAGCGCCGGTCAGATCGTCCTGGGACGGATGATAGATATCACAGCCTGCGATATCCATGCATTTTGCCGCCTCGAACTGGTTGACATCCGGCTGTAAGCCATAGGAATAGTCGTGCCACTCAAAGTCAAAATTCTGGGTGATGAATTGATCCTCTTTTTTGTATTCGCGCACGAGATCGGACTGCCATGTTAAGAAATCCGTGACAAGCTTACGGCTGAATTTCTCATATTCGGCAGCGAGAGAGTCGTTGATCGTGCCGCGGATATCCGGAAAGTCGGACCAGTCATTCACACGGTTGCTCCAGTAATCCAGACCGAATTCCAGGTTGAAGGCGGAAAGGTCTGGAAACTGCTCTTTCAGATAGGAGACAAACAGTTCCTGGGCGTGCTTTCCGGCTGTCCCGTAGTGCTTGGTCTCATTGTCGAGCTGGTAGCCGATGATACAGGAGCGGTCTTTGATGTGCTCCATCAGCGTGCGAATGATGCGCTCGGCATATTTTAAATAAGTCGGATCGGTGATATCCATATTCTGCCGGTGTCCGTAAAGTGACGGGCCGTCCTTTGTGACGGCGAGAATGGTATCGGATTTCTTCGCGAGCCACGACGGAATGGCGTAGGTCGGTGTGCCGATGATGACATGCATGTCATATTTTTCCGCGGCATCTAACATACGGTCGAGGTGCGTGAAGTCAAAAACGCCGTCCTGCGGCTCTAAGGTGCTCCAGGTTGATTCGGCAATGCGGATCACATTCATGTTCGCCTTTTTCATCATCTGCATATCCGTTTCAATGCGGTCAAAGGGCATATATTCGTCATAGTAGGCTGCCCCGAATAAAAGATGATCCATAGTGTAAATTCCCCCTTAAAAAAATAAAATTTACGAAAATCCTGCAAATTGGTTGACGTTTTTTGAAAAAACTGCTAAATTTACAGTAGAACAACCGATTGCGCTAAAAGTATAACATGAGGAACACAAAGTGTAAAGAACAATGTGAAAAATAAGCGGATCTGTTGAAAAATGGAAAAAACTGAAAGCTTAAGGGGGAACGAAAAGTGGGAGAGAGTCAGGAAGAAAATAAGACACTTACGATCGCGGACATCGCGGACGCGCTCGGTGTTTCCAAAACGACCGTTTCGCGCGCAATATCGGGAAAGGGAAGGATCGGAAGTGAAACCAGAGAGCGGGTATTAAAGTACATTGACGCGCACAATTACACGCCGAATGTGATCGCGAAAAGCCTTGCGCAGAACAAGACCTACAACCTTGCAGTGGTCATGCCGGGAGATTACGAGCTGATCGATCTGCCGTTTTTTCAGAACTGTATCATGGGGATACAGGAGATCGCGTCTTCTTTTGATTATGATATGCTGCTCACCGTCTGTAATAACGCGGATGTCACAAAGTTAGAGCGGATCGTGCGCAACCGCAAGGTAGATGGTGTAATCCTGTTGCGCAGCTTTATGGATGACGTGCAGGTAGAATACTTACAGGAGAAAAATATCCCGTTTGTGGTTACGGGATCTTCCAACTATAAAGGCGTGGTCCAGGTGGATAACGATCACCGCGCCGCATGCCGGGAGCTCACATCGATCCTTTTGATGAAGCGGATGAAAAAGATCGCGCTGATCGGAGGAAATGAGGAGCATGTCGTTACGCAGAGCCGTCTGATGGGATTTAAAGATGCGTTTGCTGACAGCGGAACTGCGGTGGATGAGAGCCTGATCTACATGAACCTGGATAATCCGGTGCTGCTGGACGGAAAGCTTGATGACATCATCAAGCGTGAGGTGGACTGTATCGTCTGTATGGATGACGCGATCTGTATGGAAGTGCTTTACAAGCTGCGCAGAGAGGGAATCTCGGTGCCGGATCAGATCCGTGTGGCGTCGTTTTATAACAGTTCCATGCTGGAGACACACGATCCGTCGATCACCTCGCTGGACTTTGACGCAAAGGAACTCGGAATGCTGGTATGCCGGACGCTCCTCGATATGATAGAGGGACAGAAGGTACAGAAAAAGACACTGCTCGGTTACGAAGTGCGTCTGCGTGAGTCAACCAAATAAAAAGGTTTACCGATTGCGCAAAAGAGCCGGTATGGCATCTGATTTATGTAAAAATGTTGCATGTTGTTAAAACTATGTTGCAGTATAACGGGAAGCGGTTGAAAAGGAAAAATACGCTGTTATAATTGAAAACAGATAGGAAACAGCCAATCCGGAAGGGATTGGAGGAGGATGGCAAAAACAGGCAGGAGGAAGAAAAAATGATTCAGGAAAGAATATTGGATTTGACAGATTATGCACTTGTGACCGGGCTGATCGATCCGCAGGATACGCGTTATACCATAAACCGGCTTTTGGAGCTGTTCGGACTGGATGAATTAGAGGACGCGGTCGCAGAAGCGCATCAGACAACTATAAAGACACAGGAAGACGCGGAGGATGCACTTGAAGCGATCTTAAACGATATGACGGATTACGCGTATGAGAATGGCATTATGGCAGAAAACAGTATTGTTTACCGGGATCTGTTCGATACGAAGATCATGGGACTGCTTGTCGCAAGACCGGGCGAGGTTGTGACAAAATTTAAAGGGCTCTACCATCGTCAGTCTGCGCAGGACGCGACCGATTACTTCTATAAACTGAGCTGTGACAGCAACTACATCCGCAGATACCGGATCAAAAAGGATTTAAAATGGACTGCGGATACAGAATTTGGAACACTTGACATTACGATCAATTTATCCAAGCCGGAAAAGGATCCGAAGGCGATCGCAGCAGCGAAGCTGGCAAAGCAGAGCGGTTATCCGAAATGTCTGCTGTGCAAGGAAAATGAGGGCTACGCAGGACGTGTCAATCATCCGGCGCGCCAGAACCACCGCATTATCCCGGTGACGATCAGCAACAGTGACTGGTTTTTCCAGTATTCTCCGTATGTATATTACAATGAGCACTGCATCGTATTCAATTCCAAACACACACCGATGAAGATCGAGCGCGCAACTTTCGGAAAACTTCTGGATTTCGTGACACAGTTCCCGCATTATTTTGTTGGTTCGAACGCAGACCTTCCGATCGTCGGCGGATCCATTTTAAGCCATGACCATTTCCAGGGCGGCCATTATGAATTTGCGATGGCAAAGGCACCGGTGGAAAAAGAGCTGACTTTTAAAGGTTACGAGGATGTGAAGGCAGGCATCGTAAAATGGCCGATGTCCGTGATCCGTATTTCCGGAAAAGATAAGGATCGTCTGATCGACCTTGCGGATAAGATCCTGCTTGCATGGCGTGGCTATACGGATGAAGCGGCATTTGTATTCGCGGAGACCGACGGAGAGCCGCACAACACGATCACACCGATCGCGCGCAAACGCGGAGAGAATTTCGAACTGGATCTGGTGCTGCGCAACAACATCACGACCGAGGAACATCCGCTTGGCGTATATCATCCGCACGCAAAGCTGCATCATATCAAAAAAGAAAATATCGGTCTGATCGAGGTTATGGGTCTTGCCGTACTGCCGGCGCGTCTGAAAGATGAAATGGCAGCGCTTGAGACCGCCATCCTTGAGAAAAAGGATCTTCGCGCGGATGAGACGCTTGCGAAGCATGCGGACTGGGTAGAGGAAT
Organism: Lachnospiraceae bacterium; assembly: GCA_902363825.1. Classification (GTDB taxonomy): domain Bacteria; phylum Bacillota; class Clostridia; order Lachnospirales; family Lachnospiraceae; genus Roseburia_D; species Roseburia_D yibonii. Next base: position 27,135 of record CABJBK010000008.1, on the reverse strand, counting down.
TTCTGCCGAAATATGATGAGGTAAACAAGGACAACATCACAGAGATCATCCGTACCGAGATCGGTCTGGTGTTCAATGAAGTCTTAAAAGATGCCGGTGTATACAAATGCACCAAAGAGGGCAGAGACGCGTTCTGCCGTTTCGTGGATGCCGTAAATCAGAAATAAAAATACAGGGAAAAAGCGATAAAAAGCAGGATTGCCGTTTTGGAGTGGCGGGAATCCTGTTTTTTTGACTTTTGCACATAAATATAGTAAAGTAAAAAATGTAAATTTATTCAGAAAGAAGGAAAGAAAATGGTATCAAAAAAAATCAAAAAAGCACTGGAAGGAAGCTCTGTGATCCGTGCCATGTTTACGGAAGGAAAAGAGATGGCAAAAAAATACGGCGCAGAGAATGTTTATGATTTCAGTCTCGGAAATCCGGCGACTCCGGCTCCGGAAGCGGTAAAGGAAGCGATCAAGCGGATCTTAGACGAGAAAGACCCGATGTTTGTGCATGGCTACATGGACAACTCCGGCTATGAAGACGTGCGTCAGGCAGTGGCGGACAATTTAAATCATCGATTTGATACCCATTTTGATTTCCATAACATTATTATGACAGTCGGTGCGGCCGGCGGTCTCAATATCATATTTAAGACGATCCTGGATCCGGGGGATGAGGTTTTAGTATTTGCCCCGTATTTCGGAGAGTACAACAGCTATGCGGCGAATTTTGACGCAAAGACCGTTGCGGTACATCCGGATCCGGAGACATTCCAGCCGGATCTTGGCGATTTCGCGGCAAAATTTACCGAAAAGACCAAGGCGGTCATCATCAACACGCCAAACAATCCGACCGGTGTGGTTTACAGTGACGCGACCTTAAAAGCGATCGCGGACATTTTAAAAGAGAAACAAAAAGCGTATAAAAAGGAAATTTATCTGGTTTCCGATGAACCATACCGTGAACTGGTGTATGACGGACAGAAAGAAAATTTCCTGACAAAATATTATGAAAATACGATTGTCGGTTATTCTTTCAGCAAGTCACTGTCCCTGCCGGGTGAGCGTATTGGTTATGTGGTCGTTCCGAATGAGGTGGCAGACGCAGACACCGTGATCGCGGGCATCAATGTGTCCAACCGGACGCTTGGTTTTGTCAACGCACCGTCTCTGATACAGCTTGCGGTGGCGGAATGCCTGGAAGAAAAGACCGATGTGGCATATTACGATAAAAACCGTACCAGACTCTACGAGGCACTGACCGGATACGGCTATACCTGCATTAAGCCGGAGGGCGCGTTTTACATGTGGGTGAAATCCCCGGATGAGGACGAGGACCGTTTTGTGGAACAGGCAAAGAAATACCATCTGATCCTTGTAAAGGGCGGCGCATTCTGCTGGCCGGGTTATGTGCGGATCGCCTATTGTGTGTCTTATGATACGATCGAGCGTTCCCTGCCGGCGTTTGAAAAGCTGGCAGAGGAGTATCAGTTGAGTGGAAAATAAAAATGAGGAGAAAAAAGTATGAAAAGCTGGGAAGATAATGTGCGGAAGGTCGTTCCGTATACACCGGGCGAGCAGCCGAAAATAGAAAATCTGATCAAATTAAACACCAATGAAAATCCATATCCGCCGGCACCGGGGGTGGAAGAAGCATGGAAAGCATTTGATATCGAGAAATTAAAACTGTATCCGGATCCGGCAGTGAAAGAGCTGGTGGATGCGCTTGCGGAGTACTACGGATTAAAGAGCAGCCAGGTCTTTGTCGGTGTCGGCTCGGATGATGTGCTTGCAATGCTGTTTCTGACATTTTTCAACAGCAAAAAGCCGATCCTGTTTCCGGATATCACCTATTCCTTTTATGATGTGTGGGCAGACATGCTGCGCATCCCGTATGAAGTGCAGCCGCTCGATGAAAATCTGCATATCCGCAAAGAAGATTACTACAGGGACAACGGCGGTGTCATATTCCCGAACCCGAATGCGCCGACCGGTGTGCTGCAGTCTTTAGAGGACATTGAGGATATCATAAAACACAATCAGGATGTCATTGTCATTGTGGATGAGGCATATATTGATTTCGGAGGAAGATCCGCATTGCCATTTATTGAAAAATATGATAATGTGGTCATTGTACAGACTTTTTCAAAGTCACGTTCCATGGCAGGAGCGCGTATTGGTTACGCAATGGCAAACGAAAAGCTGATCCGGTATTTAAATGATGTCAAATACTCGTTTAATTCTTATACGATGAACGCACCGGCGATCGCGCTCGGAGTTCCGGCGGTAAAAGACAGGGAGTATTTCGAAAAGACCGTACAGCATGTGATCGCGACGAGAGAGCGGGTAAAAGTGGAATTAAAGGCACTCGGATTTGTGTTTGAAGATTCCATGAGCAATTTCCTGTTTGTGACACATCCGGAAATATCGATGGTACAGCTGTTTGCGGATCTCAGAAAAGAAGGGATCATTGTCCGGCATTTTGACAAACCGGAGCGTATCCGGGAGTATCTGCGGATCACGATCGGAACGGATGCGCAGATGGATACGTTATTGTCGTTTCTGCGTGAATATTTGAAAAAATAGCTGCAAATCAAACTGAAAGTGAATAGAAAGGATTTCGAATGTTAAAACAATATCTCACCATATTTTTTGTTTCCATGGTGCCACTCATTGAGTTAAGAGGCGCGATCCCGATTTCACAGGGATTTCATCTTCCGCTGTTACAGTCTTATATCATCTGTATCCTCGGAAATATGCTTCCGGTACCGGTGATCTATCTGTTTGCGAGAAAAGTCCTCGAATGGGGAAAAGATAAGCCGCTTATTGGGAAATTCTTTACATTTTGCCTGGAAAAAGGCGAGAAGGGCGGAAAGAAACTGCAGGAAAAGGCAGGACGCGGATTGTTTGTTGCGTTACTGCTCTTTGTGGGAATCCCGGTTCCGGGAACCGGAGCATGGACTGGCACACTGGCCGCCAGCATACTGGATATGGATTTTAAATCCAGCATACTGGCTGTTATGCTCGGCGTATTACTTGCCGGCATCATCATGGGTGTGGTCAGTGTCGGTATTTTCAGCTTTGTGTAACGAGAGGACGCCGTACATAATGGCTCCCGCGATCGCAACAAAGATGGAAATGAACTGTGACGTGGAAAGCGTACCAACGCTTCCGCGGAGCAGATCACCACGGAAAAATTCAATACAGAATCTTCCGATACTGTAAAAGATAAGATATAAGGCGCCGATTCGTCCGGGCGTCTTATTTTTTTTCGCGACCACGCAGAGAACCGCGAAATGAATAAAATCAAGACCGCTGGACACAAGCTGGGATGGGAACAGCGCAACGCCGTTTGGCGCATATGCGGAATCGTGGAACGTGACGGAAAAGGCACTGTCTGTCTCCACACCGTAGCAGCAGCCGGCGAGAAAACAGCCGATGCGTCCAAATCCCTGCGCAAGCGCGACAGACGGAAGGATCAGATCCATATAGGATAAAAAGGAGAGCTTTTTGATCCGGCAGAAAAGAGCCGTGCATAAGATTCCGGCAATGATACCGCCGTACACGACAAAACCGTCTGCAAGATCCGTGACAAGAACATGCGGATCCTTTATGATCTCATCTAAGATCGTGATGTAATATAAAAGCTTCGCACCGGCGAACCCGCAGACCACAGCGCAGATCATGATGGAAAAAACCGGTTCGCTGTCAAGTCCCTTTCTTTTTGCGCGGTACTCTGCCACCAGATAGGCAGCGAGGATACCGATAGCGATCATAAGACCGTAACCGTAGATCGTAATGCTTCCGATCTTCAATAATTCATTATGCATATGAAATACCTCGTGTTTTCTGAATTGTCGATTCAAATGGAACAGATAAAAGTATAGCATAAGAGCCACGAGAAGAAAAGCACATAGTTTTTTCGGGAGGAAAGTGCTACAATAACGGTTGAATAAATGTAAGGAGACAAAATCATGAAGACAGGAGAAGAATTAAAAAATCTGCTGCGTCAGATCGATCATAAAAGTTACAAGGCATATAAGGAAGTAAAAGGGATCTACCGGATGCCCGGGTATGTGCTCGCGGTGGATCATGTACAGGGAGATCCGTTTGCCACACCATCCCGCGTGCGGCTCTTGATCAGCAACAAGAATAATTTTCCAAAAGAAGTCTTTGACACGAAATGGCGTAAGAACGCGGCGGAGGATGACATCCTGCGGAATCTGCACCGATTTTTAAGAAAGAACCGTGGCGGCAGGAGCGGTTCGGGAAAGAGCGGACTGGTGCTTGCGTGCAGAGCCGGACAGGAAGTGATGGAGCGTGTGGCGGTCGTGCTTTCGGAAGAACAGATCGAAGTAAGGCTTGAAGTGGGCTTTCCGGCTTTCGGTCGCTCGATCGCGGCAGGAGAACTGGAAAAGATCTTTTTTCTGATGTTTCCGGCGATGGCAAAAGAGGTGTTTTGTTACGCAAACATCGATCAAAACAAATTAAAACGCGCGGTGGAACTTGCGGATGACCAGCAAAAGATCCGGGAAGCGCTTGTGGAGAAAAAACTTGTGGCATTTGTGGCGGATGGAGCGATCCTGCCGCGTGAGAGCGGTGTGTCGGATCTGCCGTTAAAGGGAGCAGTGCCGTTTGTCTCCCCGGAGGATCTGGCGGTCACACTCAATCTGCCGCATGCGGGAACGGTGCGCGGCATGGGGATAAAGGAAGGCGTCACGCTGATCGCGGGCGGCGGCTATCATGGAAAGTCAACACTCTTAAAAGCGATCCAGAACGGGGTTTATAACCATATCGCGGGAGACGGCAGAGAGTATGTTATCACGGATGCATCGGCGGTGAAGCTGCGTGCGGAAGAGGGAAGATGTATCCACGACGAGGATATTTCCATGTTCATCAATAACCTTCCAAACCGCGAGGATACCGGACATTTTAGTACGGAGAACGCAAGCGGCAGTACCTCGCAGGCGGCGCAGACCGTCGAAGCGTTAGAGAGCGGGGCACGGGTGCTTCTGATCGATGAAGATACATCGGCAACAAACTTTATGGTGCGCGACCACAAGATGGCAATGCTCGTAGCGGCGGAAAAAGAACCGATCACACCGTATCTTAGCTGTGTGCGCAGTCTGTATGAGGATCACGGGATTTCAACGATCCTTGTGGTCGGAAGTTCCGGCGCGTATCTTTCGGCGGCAGACTGCGTGATCCAGATGGATGAATATGAAGCGAAAGATGTGACTGTCCGTGCGAAGGAGATCGCGGATTCCTATGAGGGCATCCGGGTGGAAAAGAAGGAATGCCTGCATCATAAGATGAAAAGAAAGCAGATTGAGAAAGTGCGTGCGTTTGGAAAAGAGAGTGTTTCTTTTGATAAGGAAGAAGTCATCCTAAGAGATTTGGAGCAGTTAAACGATGAGGGACAGGCGGCTGCGATCGCATATTTTGTGCAGTACGCGATCACAAATTATGCGGATGGCAGAAAAAATGCCTTAGAACTGACGGAGCTTTTGTACCAGCAGATCGAAAAAACGGGATTTGCCTCGGTGATCCCGGCTTATTACGGGGCGGGCGCGCCTGTGATGCCGAGAAAGCAGGAGGTGCTTGCGGCACTGCTCCGGTATCGGGGAATATAAAAAGCGGTATAAAAAGCGCCCGGAACCTGATGGCTCCGGGCGTTTTTCATTGGAAACTTTATTGTCTTTCAATTTAATTTTCTTCTTTTCCGACAGCAGGGAAAAGACCGGATTTCTTTAAAACCGGATAAAGTGCCATATAAACAATGACAGAAACGATAACGGAAAGTACCGCGTTGATGGAAGTAGCGGCGATATTCCAGGTCAATACGACTTCTGCGGCTGCCTTACCAAGCAGGACACGTTTATAGAAATAACCGAACAGCGGATCAAAGATCACATTAAAGCCCAGTCCGCAGATGGATGCGAGCAGTGTCCATTTAAAGATCTTCTTGCGGTCATTGGTCTTTGTGATCTTACCACAGCGATGTGCAATGATTCCGGTGATCAGACCAATGCAGAACTTTAAGATAAAAGTCTTTGGCGCGTAGATGATGTAGACCGGATCTAAGAGGTCACCGATCGTCATTCCAATCGCACCGCCAAGTCCGCCGAGTACACCGCCAAGTAAAAGGGCGCCCAGGACACAGACTGCGTTTCCAAGATGGATGGAAGTGGCATCGCCGCCCGGAAGGGTGATCTTGATCTGTAAAAAGGTGAATACAACATAGGATAAGGCTGCCATAAGTGCAGTCATTACCATTTTTAACAGCTTCTCATTTCTCATAATAAAATCCTCTTTTCTTTTCGTAAATCCTTATGAGTATATGAGATTAGTGGATTGAAGGAAATAACCAGTTTGATAAAATTTGACCGTACCAGTTTTGTTGCTTATTTCATGGAGGAAGCTGCTTCCTCCGCAAAGTCGGTGCGTACCAGCACACGGTAATCCGGTTTTTCGGAAAGTTCGCCTGCGTCAGATAAGATGGTAAGCAAAAGGTCGTAACTGTCGGCAGAAAAGATGAGGTCACTTTTCCAGGTATCCTGCTTTTTATAGCGGGAAATGATGGAAGAGAGCGTTTCCGCGTCGGTATCCGGGAACTGTGGAGCGATCACAGCCGCAATCTCTTCCGGGGAATGTGTCGAGACATAGAGCATGCCTTTTTGCAGTGCGTTGGTAAATGCCTGAACCGTATCATGGTTTCCGTTTAAATAGCTTTTTTTCGCGGAAAACGCGGTATAAGGGACATAGCCGGAATCCACGCCGAGCGAGGCGACAACGTATCCGGCGCCTTCCCGTTCCAATGCAGTCGCGGACGGCTCGAATTCTACGGTGTAGTCGCCGTTCCCGCCGGAAAACGCAGCGGCAGTGGAACCAAAGTCAATGCCCTGGTCGATGACAAGATCCGCCGCGGGATCGATGCCGTTTTGCCGTAACACATACTCAAAGACCATTTCCGGCATCCCACCTTTTCGCCCGCCGAGTACGGTTTTGCCTTTGACGTCATCCCAGGAAAATGTATCAGATGGCGCGCGGGCAACGAGAAAATTTCCGGCGCGCTGTGTCAGCTGCGCAAAATTGACTATAGTGTCGGAAGCCCCCTCGCTTGCGGCATAGACCGTCGTTTCCGGGCCCATAAAGCCGATGTCAGCCTCACCCGAGAGCACGGCGGTCATCGTCTTGTCGGCACCGAAACCGGTCACAAGTGAAAGGCCGATGTCTTCCTCTTTGAAATAGCCGTTTTCCATCGAGACATAAAGCGGGGCGTAAAAAACAGAATGGGCGACTTCATTTAGCGTAACGGGTGTGAGCGTGGCATTTTCCCGATGGTTCGCGCATCCGAAAAGACCGATGGAAAAAAGAAACAATGCGGGAAGCAGACAGAAGAAAAATTTTTTTGTCATGAAAAGATCCTTATCGTTTTTTACATTTTATGAGGAAAGAAAAAAAGTGTGAAAGTACCCAAAAAAGAGTGTTTACGTTCATGCTTTAATATGATAAAATGAAGAAGAACAGAGCAGAGAGAAATGTTCTGCTTTTTTTCGGGAAAAATAAGGAAAGTGAACATAAGAAAGGAAGAATCATATATGAGTAAAAAAATCAGGACGGAAGCAGTAGATCATCTGTTTGATGCGATCTTGACACTTCAGAATAAAGAAGAATGTTATACGTTTTTTGAAGATGTTTGTACGGTAAACGAACTGCTTTCCCTGTCGCAGCGTTATGAAGTGGCGAGAATGCTGCGGGCGCAGAAGACCTATCTCGATATCGCGGAGAAGACCGGCGCGTCTACGGCTACGATCAGCCGTGTCAACCGTTCTCTTAACTATGGCAATGACGGATATGATATGGTGTTTGCGCGTACAAAAGTGAATGAAGAGGAAGAGAAAGAAGAAAAAGAAGAGAACTGATCACTCAGTTCTCTTTTGCTTTTTCTCTTTCTTTTCTGCTTTTTCCTTTTCTCTCGGATCGTTCTTTGGAAGTTCGTCTATGATCTTTTCAATCATCATTTTTTTCACAAACACATCAAAACTTAACATACAGATAAACGAGAAAGTATGAAGAAATTCTTTTTCATCCTCCGGCGCGTCGGCAAAGGTATCAAAGCTGACGTTAAAGATCCTCGTGATATCCTTGGCGAGATGCGAAACCTCATCGTGTTCCAGGCTGAACACTTCGGAATAGATGTCTTCCAGTCCGAGATCGGAATCCGAAGCAAAATGTTTTTCCGTGATGGGATTTAAAATACGCTGCAGATCGCTGATACTTAAAATGTTCTTAAAATAGTAGATAAAGATCAGCGTCAGAACATGCTCCTTGGTATATTTCTTTTTTACCGGCGGCGGCAGCAGATTGTTCTTGGCGTAATTGTTGATCATGGTTTTTGTTAGCACCTTGTCTTCCGGATAGCGTTTCGCGGAGGCAAGCTGGGAATCCATAAAAGTAGTGACCTGATCCATATATAAGTCTATATTCGGAAGATCTTCCGGTTTTACATAATCAATTCTTGACAAACTGGCTAAAATACTGTTCAAGAAATCTTTTGTGTCGATTGTCATAATTTTCACCTCGTGTTCTATTATATAGTATTAAAAACCATATGACAAGACATAAATATTTGGTTTGACAAAAAAACCACTGCATGATAGGGTTATCTGAGAAATAAATTGCAGCAGGAAAGGGAACGGAAAAGATGTACGAAGGGATGAATGAAAAACAGCAGGAAGCGGTGCTGCACACGGAGGGCCCACTTTTAATACTTGCCGGCGCGGGCAGTGGAAAGACGAGGGTGCTGACACACCGCACGGCGTATCTGATCGAGGAAAAGGGGGTAAACCCTTACAATATCATGGCGATCACCTTCACGAATAAGGCTGCGGGAGAGATGCGCGAGCGTATTGACGAGATGGTCGGATACGGATCGGAGAGTATCTGGGTTTCTACCTTCCATTCAACCTGTGTCCGCATTCTCCGCCGTTTTATCGACCACATCGGATTTTCCACGAATTTTACCATCTACGATGCGGACGATCAGAAGACGTTGATGAAAGACATCTGCAAGCGGCTTCAGATCGATACAAAGATCTATAAGGAACGCATGTTTTTGAATGTGATCTCCCATGCGAAGGACGAACTGATCGATCCGATCACGTTTTCCCTTCAGGCGCAGGGCGATTACACAAAACAGCGGCAGGCGACCGTTTATCAGGAGTACCAGGCGGCACTGCGGAGCAACAATGCCCTGGATTTTGATGACCTGATCGTAAAGACCGTGGAGCTCTTTAAAACGGATGCGGAAGTGCTTGACTACTATAATGAAAAGTTCCGCTACATTATGGTGGATGAGTATCAGGATACGAATACGGCGCAGTTTGAGCTGATCCGTCTGCTGGCGCGCAAATACCACAATCTTTGCGTGGTGGGTGATGACGATCAGTCCATCTACAAATTCCGTGGCGCGAACATACATAACATCTTAAACTTTGAGAAGGAATTTCCGGATGCGGCGGTGATCAAGCTGGAGCAGAATTACCGTTCCACTTCAAATATCTTAAACGCGGCAAACGGCGTGATCAGAAACAACGTCGGGCGGAAAGAAAAAGTGCTCTGGACCGAGAACCCGGTCGGCGACAAGATCGATTTCCATCAGTTTGATACCGCATACGAGGAGGCGGACTATATCGCAATGGATATCGCAAAAAAAGTGCGCACCGGAAAATACCGTTATCGCGACTGCGCGGTACTCTACCGTACCAATGCACAGTCCCGTCTGTTCGAGGAACGGTTTATCGTATCCAACATTCCGTACAAGATCGTGGGCGGCGTAAACTTCTATGCGAGAAAAGAGATCAAGGATCTGCTCGCTTACTTAAAGACGATCGATAACGCGCAGGATGATCTGGCAGTCCGCCGTATCATCAACGTGCCAAAGAGAGGGATTGGCGCGACCACACTGACCCGTGTGCAGGATTTCGCCTATGAAAAAGAGATCAGTTTTTATACCGCGTTAAAGATGGCGGATGACATACCGTCCCTTGGACGAAGCGCGGCAAAGATCAAACCGTTTGTGACATTCATCCAGGCAATGCGCTCGAAGCTGGAATACTTTACCGTATCCCAGATCCTGCAGGATATCATAGAGGAGACCGGCTATGTGCGTGAGCTGGAAGCGGAAGATACGGACGAGGCAAAGGCGCGTATCGAAAATATCGATGAACTTTTAACCAAGGTCGTTACCTATGAACAGAGCGAGGAAAATCCGACGTTGAGCGGATTTTTGGAGGAAGTGGCTCTGGTAGCGGATATCGATTCTCTGGATGAGGACAGCGATTATGTGGTCTTAATGACACTCCACAGCGCAAAAGGCCTGGAATTTCCACAGGTCTACCTTGCCGGTATGGAAGACGGGCTGTTTCCGAGCTATATGTCGATCGCGTCCGACAATCCGACCGAGGAGATCGAGGAAGAGAGAAGACTGTGCTACGTCGGGATCACAAGGGCAAAAGAAAATCTGGCGGTTACCTGTGCCCGCTCGCGGATGATCCGCGGAGAAACGCAGTATAACAGGGTGTCCCGTTTTGTAAAAGAGATTCCGTCTGAGCTTTTGGCGGGAACGGTTGCGCCGGAGAGAAAAAATCAGGAAGAAGAACAAAACAGCCGCAGGGCGGAGTTCGCGAAGGCAAAGAGCGCGTTCCGCGCAAAACCGATGGCATTGCAGCAGCAGTCCGCACCGTCGCGCGCGTTCGCGAGTGCGTCAACCGGAAAGATCACGCTGGATTACCAGGTGGGAGATACGGTAAAACACATGAAATTCGGAGAGGGCGTCGTGACACAGATCGTGGAAGGCGGCAGGGATTATGAGGTGACCGTTGACTTTCAGACTGCGGGTGTAAAGAAAATGTTTGCTGCATTTGCAAAATTAAAGAAGATATAAAAAAAATATGAAATCTGTAATTTTTTATAGGCGTAGTGGAAAAGATATGTTATAATTACTGTATCAAATATAGTAACAAAATCAGATAGAGATTACGAATAAAGGAGCGGGAACTATGAACAAGATGGACGAATTAAAAGAGTTGTTAAATGCAAATGTTGTAAAAGTAAACGAGCTTCTGAATAAAAAAGAAGCAGAAGAGGAAAAGAAAAAATCCAAAGTACTCTGCGTCTTTGCAGTGATCGGTGTGATCGCGGCTATCGCGGCAGCAGCTTATGGAATCTACCGTTTCTTTGCACCGGATTATCTGGATGATTTTGAAGATGATTTCGATGACCTGGATGATGACGATTTCTTTGACGATGATGATGATGTGTCAGAGGATGAGATGACAGAGGACTAATCCGATCTGGAAAGACAGAGTATAAATGGCACCAGGAGTGTTTTCCTGGTGCCGTTTTTTGGGAGATAAGATGAAAAATAAAGCAGAAAAAAAACATACTGCGGGCGGCTATTTCAGCGAGCGGGATATTAAGTGGGATAAACTGGACAATACGGCAAATCTCTTCCCGGTCATCGCAGGAGAGGATATGACGAACGTCTATCGGATCAGTGTCACGTTAAAAGAGGAGATCAATCCGCAGAAATTACAGGAAGCGCTTGATATTATCCTGCCGAAATTCGGCGGTTTTAATGTCCGGCTGCGCCAGGGGGTATTTTGGTATTATTTTGAGGAGAACGGCAAACGCGCGCCGAAGGTGCGCAAGGAAGATGATTATCCCTGCCGTTTCATCGTTCAGAATAAAAACCGCAGCTATATGTTCCGGGTTACTTATTATGATAACCGCATCAATCTCGAGGTATTCCATGTGCTGACGGACGGGATGGGCGGGATCAATTTTATCAAAGAACTGACATATCAGTATCTGAGACTGGCGCATCCGGAGTTGAAAGCGCGTGTCGGGGATTCGTTAAGCAGTGAGACTTCCTTAAACCGGGAAGACAGCTTTTTAAAGAATTACAAAAAGAGCCATGCGAAGGGCTATAAGAGCGAGCGGGCGCATCTGATCAAAGGGGAAAAATTAAAAAAAGGCGAATTTGGTGTCATGCACGGATTTATGAGCGTTTCCCAGTTAAAAGAGGCGGCGCACCGGTATGGCGTGAGCATCAATGAGTTTCTGGTCGCTGCGACCGCCTACAGCATTTACATGGAGGATATGCACGGAGTGCCGGGAAAACGGCCGATCCGTGTGGCAGTGCCGGTCAATCTGCGCCCGTATTTTAATTCCGTCACGACGAAGAATTTCTTTGTCATGGTGTCGGCAGAGTTTGCTCCGGAAAAAGAATCCTATACGTTTCCGGAGGTGCTTGAGATCGTAAAGGCAAGTCTGCGCGGGCAGATCAATAAGGAGCATTTAGAGGAACTGTTTTCCTATAACGTATCCAATGAAAAGCATCTGATCGCGCGGGCGGTTCCGCTGGTACTTAAAAATATCGCCATGCGTTATGTATACACGATATCCGCACTGGCAAACACGATCACCGTTTCCAACATCGGAAATCTGTCGGTGAAGGAGGAGTATGAGCCGTATATAGAGGGATTTCAGGCATTCATTTCCGTTTCCAAGGGACAGTACTTAAAAGGGACGATCTGCTCCTACAAGGATACGTTGGTGTATACCTTCAGTTCCGTCCTGCGGGATGTTTCCGTACAGCGTGGATTTTTCCGGCTGTTACAGCAGGAAGGGATCGATATTGTCATAGAAAGTAACGGGGTGTATTATGGCTAGATGTAATCAGTGCAAAGTAGAAATAAGGGATAATGTTTCCGTCTGTCCGCTGTGCGGCTGTGTCTTAGATGATGTGACGGAGCAGAAAAACCGCTATCCGAACATCAGGCACAAAGACCGTAAGATCGATCTGGTGACGAGGATCTATCTGTTTGCGGCGCTTCTGGTGGAGGCATTGCTTGTATATTTGAATTTTACGAATTTTCATGGTATTTACTGGTCGGCGATCACGGGAGGCGCGTTCGCGTATGCCTATCTTACGATGCGCTTCGCGATCCTGCATAATGCGGGCTACAAGGCAAAGATGATCATACAGACGATCTTCGGGGTACTCCTTTTGATCCTGATCGACTGGGCACTCGGCTACAACGGCTGGTCGTTTAATTATGTGCTGCCATCCGGGATCATTCTGCTCGATGTCGCGATCGTGGTACTCATGATCGTAAACAGCAGGAACTGGCAGAGCTATATTTTATTTCAGCTCGTCATGATCGTACTCAGTCTGCTGCCGTTTCTGTTTTATGAATTAGGCATTCTGACGGAACCGTTCGTCAGCCTGATCGCACTTGCGGCATCGGTATTTTTATTTGTCGGGACACTGATCATAGGCGGAAGAAGAGCATCTGCGGAATTAAAAAGAAGATTTCATGTGAGGTAAATAGATGGAATCCAGTATACAGGGAAAAATGATCCGTGAGCTGATCGCGCATTTCTCATCGGATCTGCTCATTGGAAAAAAGATAAAAAATGGAGACCTGCGGAAAAAGCTCGTGAACGTGGAGCCGCGCTGGCGCTGCCCGGAAGGTTTTTCGTGGACGGAAATACAAATGAAAGATTTTACGATGGACTGGCTGGTACCGGAGGAAAATAACCGTGAGAAAGTGGTGCTGCAGCTTCACGGGGGCGGCTATATCGCGGGAATGCGGAATGCTTACCGGACGTTTGGCGTGGTATATTCCGAGCTTGGCGGAAATATCAGTGTGCTTACGCCGGATTACCGTGTTGCGCCGGAGCATCCGTTTCCGGCGGCGTTAGAAGATGCGCTTGCCGCGTTTGACTGGCTGCTCGCCCAGGGATATGCGGAGAAAGATATTATCCTGGCGGGTGACTCGGCAGGCGGAGGGCTGGTCATGTCCCTCTGCTTTTTACTGCGCCAGCGGAAGCGGAAGCTGCCGTGTGGGATCGTCGCGATGTCTCCGTGGACAGACCTGACGCAGAGCGGAGATTCCTATGTCATAAATTTTGAGCGGGATCCGCTGTTTGGAAAGACGAAGGACAGTATGATCTATAATAAAGATTATATTGGGGATGCGGATCCGAAGAATCCTTATATCTCGCCGTTGTTCGGGAAATTTCACGATTTCCCGCCGATGCTGATTCAGGTCGGATCGTATGAAATGCTGCTCAGTGATGCAGTCGATGTTGCAAACAAAGCAAAAAAAGCGGGCGTAAAAGTACGCCTCGCCGTATATGAAGGAATGTTCCATGTGTTCCAGATGGGACTTCGGATGATGCCGGAGTCCAAAAAAGCCTGGCATGAGGTGGAAGAATTCCTGACCATATTACGGCGGGGCGAAGCTTAGACAAACCTGCAAATTTAGTTTAAGGGCTTACTGTTGGACAGATGTGAAACATTCATGTACACAGGAAGCCCGTTTTTATATGTGACCGGAACTTCTCCCTGGATCAGCGGACGCAGATAGTCCAGTAAAGGTTCTCTGATGTCGTTTCCGGCTTCGGAGATCCACTCGGTCGGAACGGATTTCGCTTCGTTTGCGATCGATTCGATCCGGGCGTGGCCGTAGGATACCTGATACGGGGTATTGGACGTACGTTTCAGTGTGACCATGGAAGCGGTGAGCCCTTCCTCGGCACAGGCAACTGCCTTTTCTCCGAGCAGGAAAGATTCATCGAGGTCAGTCTTGGAAGAAAGGTGGGAAGCGCAGCGCTGTAACACATTTACTTCGACAGAACGCACCTTGACATGGATGTTTTCCTTGATCATATATTCCAGACATTTTCCGGCACCGCTTAACTGGCTGTGGCCGAAGGTGTCTGTGGAACTTTCCGATGCACTGATATAATTGCCGTCGGCGTCATGGATGCCCTCCGAGATCGCGACAATGACATTGTTTGTGGTCTCAAGCAGTTTTTTTACATCGCGAAGGAAAGCGTCCTTGTCGAAAGCCACTTCCGGCAGGTAGATTAAGTGTGGAGCAGTGGAATATTCATTTCTCGCAAGCGCGGATGCAGCGGTGAGCCATCCGGCATCCCGTCCCATGATCTCAACGATCGTGACACTTTTTACCGCATAGATAAAGGTGTCGTGCGCGATCTCAAGAATAGAGGAGGCGATGTATTTTGCAGCGGAACCAAATCCCGGGGTATGGTCGGTTTCCATCAGATCGTTGTCGATGGTTTTTGGAATGCCGATGATACGGATGTCACTTCCGATCTTTTTCGCGTAGTTTGATAATTTTAAAACAGTATCCATGGAATCGTTGCCGCCGATATAGAAAAAGGCTTTGATATTTAACGCCTCGAACTGCTGAAAAATATAAATATAGGCGGAATCGTCATCCAGAAAATCCGGCAGTTTAAAACGGCAGGAGCCAAGATACATAGCCGGTGTATGGGTCAGCGTAGAAAGTGCATCCGGCTGCTTTTTGACAAGCTCACTGAGATTCATGATATTATCATGTAAAATACCGAGAATCCCATTGATGGAACCGTATACGGTATCATATTGACTGGATTTTGTAACCCCGCTTATCACGCCGGCAAGACTTGCGTTGATCGCAACGGTCGGACCGCCGGACTGGGCTACCATGCAATTTCTTTCATGCTGCATTGTACTCATAAAAAACTCCTTTGGATAAAAATCATATTGTAAAGATACGTTTCCTATGATATAAGATAAAAAAGAAAATGGCAAGACTGCGACAGAAAAAAATGAGGAAGGGATCGTGAAAAACATGGCATGTGATCTGTGTCCGAGGGCATGTAAGGTGGACAGAAGCGCGGGCGAACGCGGCATATGTGGAGAAACGGATCGCGTAAAAGTGGCGCGGGCGGCGCTTCATATGTGGGAAGAACCCTGTATCTCCGGGAAGGCGGGATCAGGTGCGGTCTTTTTTTGCGGCTGCGCGCTGCACTGCGTATTCTGCCAGAACGGAAACATCGCGAACGGAACGGTGGGAAAAGAGATCACCGAAGAACGGCTGGCGGAGATCTTTTTGGAATTGCAGGAAAAAAAGGCAAACAACATCAATCTCGTAACGGCAGGGCAGTTTGTGCCACAGGTTGTGCGGGCACTCCGGCGGGCAAAGGACAGGGGACTTGGCATACCGGTTGTGTATAATACGAGCAGTTATGAGAATGTGGATACGATAAAAAGATTAGAAGGACTTGTGGATATCTATCTGCCGGATCTGAAATATGTGGATGAAAAGCTGAGCGCGAAATATTCCCATGCGCCGGATTACTTTGTAACGGCGCAGGCGGCGATCCGGGAGATGGTGCGTCAGACCGGAAAACCGGAATTTGCGGTAAGCGGCGGGCAGAGACACATTTTTGCCGAAGAATATAATGACCGCTGCGACGAAGACGCGGAGATCCTGATGAAAAAAGGTGTGATCGTAAGACATCTCCTTTTGCCCGGATGCGCGGATGACTCCAGACGGGTGATCGCATACCTGCTTGACACTTACGGGGAAGAGATCTACATCAGTATCATGAACCAGTTCACGCCGCTTAAAGGGCTTTCCTCTTTCCCGGAATTAAACCGGAAGATCTCAGACGAAGAATATGAGCAGATCATTGATTTCGCGATAGAGCGCGGGATCTCGAATGCTTTTATACAGGAGGGCGGAACGGCGGAAGAG
This sequence comes from Lachnospiraceae bacterium, assembly GCA_902363825.1. Taxonomy (GTDB): domain Bacteria; phylum Bacillota; class Clostridia; order Lachnospirales; family Lachnospiraceae; genus Roseburia_D; species Roseburia_D yibonii. The sequence continues at coordinate 10,526 of CABJBK010000008.1, read as the reverse complement.
AGTTTTATCCCGCAATTTGATCTTGAAGGTGTATAAAAAAATCTGGACATATCGCAGAAGCAGTATTATATTAGTTACTATATGGGCATTTAAAGTGGAGGATAGAGAAGATGATTAAGGTAGTAAAATTTGGTGGAAGCTCTCTGGCAAGCGCGACACAGTTCGCAAAGGTCGGAAACATCATCCGGGCAGATGAAAACCGCAGATATGTGGTACCGAGTGCGCCGGGAAAAAGAAACGCGAAGGATACAAAAGTAACGGATATGCTTTATCAGTGCTATGCATTAGCTGAGGCAGATGAAGATTTCCGTATTCCGTTAAAAAAGATCAAGGAAAGATATGATTCGATCATTAACGGACTTTCTTTGAAGACATCCCTGGATGAACAGTTCAAGACGATTGAAGAGAACTTTAAAAACAAAGCAGGAAAAGATTATGCCGCATCCCGTGGAGAATATTTAAACGGTATCGTCATGGCAGACTACCTGGGCTATGAGTTTATTGATGCAGCAGAAGTCATCTTCTTTGATGAAAATGGCAATTTTATGGCAGACAAGACAGATGAAGTGCTGTCTGCGCGCCTCAAAAAAGTAGAACGTGCGGTGATCCCGGGATTTTACGGGGCAACTGAGGACGGAAAAGTAGTTACGTTCTCCCGTGGCGGTTCTGATATTACAGGTTCGATTGTCGCAAAGGCAGTAGATGCGGATCTGTATGAAAACTGGACCGATGTATCGGGTGTGCTTGTAGCAGATCCGCGTATTATCGACAATCCGAAAACAATCAAGGTCATTACTTACCGTGAGCTGAGAGAGCTTTCCTACATGGGAGCGTCCGTACTGCATGAAGACGCGATCTTCCCGGTAAGAAAAGCGGGTATTCCGATCAATATCCGCAATACCAACGCACCGGAAGACGACGGTACACTTATCGTAGAGAGCACCTGCCGTCAGCCGGAATATACGATCACCGGTGTGGCTGGTAAAAAAGGTTTTGTAGCGATCAATGTGGACAAGGACATGATGAACTCCGAGATCGGTTTCTGCCGCAAAGTGCTTCAGGCATTTGAGGAGAGCGGAATCTCGATCGAACATATGCCGTCCGGTATTGATACTATGACCGTTTTTGTACATCAGGAAGAATTTGAAGGCAAGGAACAGGAGGTTCTTTCCACGATCCATAAGCTTGCAGAGCCGGATGTCATCGACCTTGAGCCGGGTCTTGCGCTGATCGCGGTCGTAGGACGTGGTATGCGTTCCACCAGAGGAACAGCCGGAAGAATCTTCTCCGCGCTTGCGCATGTGAACGTCAATGTAAAGATGATCGATCAGGGTTCCAGTGAGCTTAATATCATCATCGGTGTAAAGAACAGCGATTTTGAGACTGCGTTAAAAGCAATTTATGACATCTTTGTAGTAACACAGTTATAAAAAATAATCGAAGCGAATATCAAAAAGAGCGTCAGGTCTGATGCATCCCGTTTTTTCGGGAGCACCAGGCAGGGCGCTCTTTTTGCAGTGGTGATAAGGCAAATGGATGCACAAAGCGCATTCCGTCCCCGTGATGACGAGTGTTTCCGCCCTTAAAAAAATAATTTGACAATAAATCGAACTTATAGTACGATAAACGAAACGATAGTGCGAAAAAGGGAGAGAAGAAAATGCCAGGAAAGAAAAAAGAATCGTTGACAAGATTCAACCGGGAAAATATCATACAGTCCGCCAGAGCTCTGTTTGAGAGCAGGGGCATAGAAAAGACAACGGTAGATGACATCGCAAAAGAGGCGGACTGCAGCAAGTCAACCCTGTATGTTTATTTTAAGAGTAAGGAGGAGATTTTGCAGACGATCCTGTTAGAGCAGATGGAGCAGCTTCTTTCTCTTTTAAAGGAAAATATTGAAAAGGAAGGGAAATTCCGGGACAATTATCATGCGGTCTGCAAAGCGATGGCAGATTACGAGAAAAAGTATCCGATCTACTTTTCCTGCATGTTAGAAAAGATCGAACTGCCCGAAGGGCAGGAAAAACCGGATGCGCCGGATGTCCGGTGGCAGATCTATGAGACAGGGGAGGCGCTGAACGAGGAAGTGATCGTTCTGTTAAAAAAAGGAGAACAGGAAAGCGTGCTGAAAAAAGGAATGGATCCGGTTCTTACCGCAATGTTTTTCTGGTCGGGGATCAGTGAGATCATACGCTTCTCCGGACAGAAAGAGCAGTATTTGAAACGACGGATGAACATGAGCCGGGAGGCTTATATGGATTACGCGTTTTCGCTGCTGTTAGAATCGATTTTGGCATAGAGAGGAAAAGGAGAGAAAAAATGAGATCATGGAAAAATAAGATCGCGGCGGTAATTCTTCTGGTGGCAGTCAGTGGCGGCGTAACGTATTATGCCAGCTTCCTGTCCTACAAAAACACAGTAGATAACATAGAGATCACAGATATGACGGCAGAGGGAGTTTCGGACGGAACCTATGAGGGGGAAAGCGATGCCGGATTTGTCCGTGCGCGTGTAAAGGTTACGGTAAAAGAGGAAAAAATCGTGGATATCGTATTGGTAGAGCACAAAAATGGCCGGGGAAAAAGGGCAGAAAAAGTAGTGGATGAGGTTTTGACGGAGCAGACAACGGATGTTGAAACGGTGAGCGGGGCCACCAATTCCAGCCTGGTGATCTTACAGGCAATCGAGCGGGCGCTTGAGAAGGGAGCGGACAGTGGGACAGAAGCATAAAAATGAGAGAGAAAAGACCGACTGGGGCGTGCTTTATTTCAGTGGAACCGGAAATACCAGATACTGCGTGTCGCTTCTGTCGGACAGCCTGGGGAGGAAGGAGATACCCTGTCCGATAGAGAAAAAGGAAGCGGTAGAAGTGCTCCGTTCCCACGAAGCGCTGATCCTTGCCTATCCGATCCAATACAGCAATCTGCCGGATATTGTCCGTGTTTTTATCGAACAAAACCGTGAATGCTGGCGTGGAAAACAGGTATTTCTCGTGGCGACCATGGGTTTATTTTCCGGAGACGGAACAGGTGTGGCGGCACGTCTGCTGAAAAAATACGGCGCGGTGGTCACAGGAGGCGTACATATCCGGATGCCTGATTCTGTCGCGGACGTAAAGACGCTGATCAAACCCGAGAAAGAAAACAGACAGATCGTCGCGGCGGCAGGAGAAAAGGTGCGGCGGACGGCGGAGAGGATCAAACAGGGAAAAATGCCGAGGCAGGGACTTGGAGTTTTTTCCCACCTGCTCGGACTGTTCGGACAGCGGCTGTATTTTTGGAATGCGGCACAAAAATATAAAAACGCGCTTAAGATCGATACGAAAAAATGCATGGGCTGCGGGCAGTGCGCGGCATGTTGTCCGAGGGAAAATCTTTTTATGAACGGGAAGATTCCGCATCAGAAAGGAAACTGTACGATGTGCTATCGGTGTATCAGTGCCTGCCCCGCACAGGCGATCACCCTGATCGGCAAAGAAGTGGTGGAACAGATATGCATTGAAAAATTTCTCTGACCGGAGAAAATGCAGCTTTAAGCGGAATGCCAATTTACATAACATATGTACCACATATGGAACACGTTTTCCTTTACACTTGATCTATCACAAAGTCAGGTGGAAAGGGAGCGTGTTTTTTTATGGAAGAAAAGAGAAAGCCGATCATTGCCGTAGATTTTGACGGGACACTCTGTGCGGACTGCTATCCGGGGATTGGAGCACCCAACCGGGGGCTGATCCGGTGGCTGGCCGGGGAAAAAGAAAACGGGAGCAGGCTGATCCTCTGGACCTGCCGCTGCGGCGAGCTGCTCTTGGAAGCGGTGCTGTGGTGCGGAAGACAAGGGCTGGCTTTTGACGCGGTCAATGATAATTTAGATGAAATCAAAATGCGCTACGGAAGCAATGCGCGGAAAATATTTGCGGATATCTATATCGATGACCGCGCCTGTGTGCCGGAAGCGGCGCTGGCATGGCAGCAGGGAAAACAGGCGGATGGGTGAGCCTGGATTTATCGACAGATTAAGGTTGACTGGTTATGCATTATTTCCTATAATAAGACTAACTGTAGGCGGATGGAAAATGGCTGCCCGCGGATATACGAAAGCCATAGATATGGCGCAGGAGCGTAGGAGATAAGATGAAGCACATAAAGAAAATAGTAATCATAATGATGGCGGGAACGATACTTTGCAGTGGACAGCCGGTGACGGTGCATGCGACAGCAGTGACATCGGAGAATGGACAGGCAGCGGCATCCGATGATAATTCCCTCTCCTCCCTGTCTTTGTCGGAAGGACAGATCTCACCGGCATTACAGGCGGGAGTAACAAAATATACAGCAACCGTACCAAACGATGTGACAGAAGTAGAAGTGTCGGCACGGACGACGAATGCGAAAGCATCGATCACTTCGATCAGCGGGAATACCAATCTTTCTGAGGGTGAGAATCTGATCAGTATCGTGGTGACAGCGGAGAACGGGTCAGCGGCGACCTATAAGATCACAGTGACCAGAGAAACTGCCAATGCGGCAGGCGTGGCGGGCGGAGATCTTGACGGAACCGGTACCGGGGATGAAACAGACGTGGTACCGATCGCGGAAACAGAAGAGTCCGTGCCGGTAGCGGATGGCATAGATTCGTCGGATGAGCAGATGGAGTCTGACAGTACACCTGCGGAACAGTATGAGGCGTTGAAAGAAAAATATGACAGTCTGCATGACAAATATGAGGAGTTAAAAAAGCATGATCAGAGCAAAATCTATGGGTTGACGGGAGCGTGTGTCGCACTTGCGGTCATCTGTCTGATCCTGTTCTGGCGCAGAAGAAAAGATCAGGAAGAGGATAATCTCTTCGATGATGATGACTACGAAGAGAATGGATATGAAGAAGATGATTATGCAGAAGATGGCTACGACGAGGATTACGGGGAAGACTATGAGGAGGACTACGAAGAAGCCGAAGATCGTGGAAATGAGCCGGAAGAGACAGATGAAATAGAAAATGAAGAAGATTACGGCGAAGAAGATGCAGACGACGATGCAGAAGCGGATGATGACGATTACGAAGACGACGAGGACTACGACGTAGAGGAAGACTACGAAGAAGACTATGACGAAGACGAGGCATATGAGGACGAGGTAGATTACGAAGAGGACGAACCGGAAGAAGATTATGACACGGCTTATGATGAAGAGTTTGAACAGGAGGAACCGGAAACAAGAAAAAGAGAGCGTTCTTCCAGAAAAAAACACGGCAGAAGAGAAAGTACGGAGGATAAACTGGAAGTTATTGATTTCAATGACTTATAGGAAGAAAAGATATGGTTCTGGAAATAGATTTTGAAAGCGATGAGGCTTTTTATATGCAGCTGCGCAATCAGGTGATCATGGGAATTGCAACCAGACAGCTGCATGAGGGAGATACGCTTCCGTCGGTGCGGCAGCTCGCGGATACGGTCGGGATCAATATGCATACGGTAAATAAAGCGTACAGCATGCTGCGTGAGGAGGGATTTCTGACGTTGAGTAAACGTACCGGCGCGGTGATCGCACTGGATGCAGACCGGATCCGGGCACTTGAGGAGACCGGGGAGGCGCTGCGGATGGTGCTTGCGAGAGCCAGGTGTAAAAATATTTCAAGACAGGAAATCCATGATCTGATAGATGAAATTTACGACAATTTTTATTAATGGAGGATGACTTATGCAAAAGCCATATACAAAAAAAGCAAAAAAGGCAATGGACCTTGCTGCGAAAACATCAAAAGTCATGCACCATAACTATATTGGAACGGAACATATTCTGGTCGGGCTGCTGCGGGAGCGGACTGGTGTTGCCGCAAAAGTATTATTGGATGCAGGAATAGAGGAGGAAAAGCTGACGGAACTGATCGAGGATCTGATCGCACCGTCAGCTTCTGTTGCGGTGTTAGACCCGGACGGATATTCCCCGAGAACAGAAAAAGTTTTAGAAAACGCGGATAAAGAAGCCGAGCGTTTTCATTGCAGGGAAGTTGGGACGGAACACCTCCTGATCGCACTGATCAAGGAGACGGACTGCGCGGCGGTGCGTCTTCTCAATACACTGGGGGTAAATCTGTCCAAGCTGTTTGTTGAGATACTGATCGCAATGGGAGAAGATCCGAATCAGTACAAAGAGGAACTTCAGGGAACGAAGAACGGAAAACGTGCCAATGCGGAACTGACACCGACACTGGATCAGTATTCCCGCGATCTTACCCGTATGGCGGCAAATGGAGAACTGGATCCTGTAATAGGCAGAGAAAAAGAGATCGACCGTGTGATCCAGATACTGAGCCGCAGAGGAAAAAACAATCCGTGCCTGATCGGGGAACCGGGTGTCGGAAAAACCGCGATCGCAGAAGGACTGGCAGAGCGCATCGCGTCCGGGCTGGTGCCGGAGACGGTTGCCGGAAAACGCGTGGTGACCTTAGATCTCTCCGGAATGGTAGCGGGATCAAAATACCGTGGAGAGTTTGAGGAACGGATCAAGCGCGTGATCCGCGAGGTGATCCTGGCGGGCAATATCCTGCTCTTTTTAGATGAACTGCATACGATCATTGGAGCCGGAGGAGCGGAAGGCGCGATCGACGCGTCTAATATTTTAAAACCGTCTCTTGCACGCGGAGAGATCCAGCTGATCGGTGCGACCACGATCGAAGAATACCGCAAATACATTGAAAAAGACGCAGCACTGGAGCGCCGTTTCCAGCCGGTCAATATTGAGGAACCTTCTGCGGAGCAGACCGTTCGGATCTTAAAAGGACTGCGCCCGCAGTATGAGGCACATCATCATGTTACGATCACAGATGAGGGCATTGCGGCGGCAGTAACGCTATCCACACGCTATATCAATGACCGTTTCCTGCCGGATAAGGCGATCGATCTTATGGATGAAGCGGCAGCGCGGGTGCGTCTGACCGGATTTAAGACACCGGAGCAGATTTCCGGTTATGAGACAAAGATCCGGTCATTGGAACAGGAACTGGAACAGGCACTGATTCGCCAGGAATTTGAACACGCGTCAGAGATCAAGTGTGAAAAAGAAGAGTTAGAAAAAAAATACGAAAAAGCAGTAAAGAAATATCATAAAGATGCCAATCGAAAGCAGCTTACCGTTGGAGAAAACCAGATTGCGGCAGTTGTGGCAGAGTGGACAAAAATTCCGGTGAGCAAGCTGACAGAAGATGAGGCAGCCCGCCTGAAAAAACTGGAAAAAACACTCCACAAACGCGTGGTGGGACAGGAAGAAGCCGTGAGCGCGGTCGCACGGGCAGTGCGGCGGGGACGTGTCGGCTTGAAGGATGCGGGCAGACCGATCGGATCTTTCCTGTTTTTAGGCCCGACAGGCGTCGGAAAAACAGAGATATCCAAGGCACTGGCGGAAGCTATGTTTGGCGACGAGAGCGCGATGATCCGCGTTGATATGTCCGAATATATGGAAAAGCACAGTGTCTCCAAAATGATCGGCTCACCGCCTGGATATGTGGGATATGAAGAGGGTGGACAGCTCAGTGAAAAAGTGCGCAGAAATCCATATTCTGTCATTCTCTTTGATGAGATCGAAAAGGCGCATCCGGATGTGTTTAACGTACTGCTCCAGGTGCTCGATGACGGCCATATTACCGATGCGCAGGGCAGAAAAGTAGACTTTAAAAATACGATCATCATCATGACATCCAATGCGGGTGCGCAGTCGATCGTGGAGCCGAAAAATCTCGGGTTTGCATCGGCGGAGAGTGAAAAACATACCTATGAGCGCATGAAAAACGGCGTGATGGAAGAGGTAAAACGGATCTTTAAGCCGGAATTTTTAAACCGTATTGATGATATCATCGTGTTCCGTACGCTGAATAAGGATGACATGAAACAGATCGTCACATTAATGACAAGGTCACTGGTGAAACGCTGCAAGGAACAGATGGATATTACATTAAATATCCGCGATTCCGTGAAAAAATATATCGTGGAAAAAGCATATGATCCGAAGTACGGGGCACGTCCGCTCCGGCGCATGATCCAGACCAAGATCGAGGATACACTGGCAGAGGAGATACTGTCCGGAAATATCAAAGGCGGAGACGTGGTGGATGCAGGAATACGCAAAGATGAGGTGCATTTTACCGTAAAAAATTAATAGTAATTTTATAGAAATTAGCTGGAAAAATAGCTACCGGTATTATATAATATAGCACAGAACAAAAAGTTCTGGTGTGGTGGAGAGAGCCGCACATACTGACAGGAGGATAAAGAAATGGCTGTAATTAAAGAGCTGATCCGTACAGAGGCAAACGGAACGATAAGTTTTGGAGATTATTCCTTGGATGCAAAGGCAAAACTGGACAATTTTGAACATGACGGAGATTTATATAAAGTAAAGACGTTCCGTGAGATCACCAAGCTGGAACGCAATGGAATATTTGTTTATGAATCTGTACCGGGAACTGCTGTGACAGAGCTTTCTGTGACAGAAGACGGAATGACATTTCAGGTAGAGGGCACTGAAGACGCAGAGATTACCCTTGGGCTGGAAGAAGAAAAAGATTATCAGGTTTCCGTGGAAGGAGTTTCGGCAGGTCAGATGAAGACAAATCTGGGTGGCAAACTGACCATCAGTGTAGAACTCGATCCGGAAAAACCGGTAAAAGTAGCGGTAGTCCGTGCATAAGCGGTTGCGGGATCCGCAGTGATAAAATTAAAAAAGACAGAGAGCGCATGGAAGAAAGCGACAGACTTCTGATGCGCTCTTTTTTCATGTTACAGGGCAGATACAAAGTGAGGAGGAGTCAGATGGCAAAAGGAAAAACATCCGTATTTTTCTGCCAGGAATGCGGATATGAATCGGCAAAATGGATGGGGCAATGCCCGGGGTGTCATGCATGGAATACCTTCGTGGAAGAAAAAGTGGAAAAAAACTCGCCGGCAAGAAAGCGTGCGGCAAATGAAGTGACCGTGTCCACGCTTTCGCAGATCGAGACCCGGGAAGAGATGCGCATTACCACAGACATTGAGGAACTGGACCGAGTGCTTGGAGGCGGCATTGTAAAAGGCTCGCTGGTTCTGGTTGGCGGAGACCCGGGGATCGGAAAATCAACCCTGCTTTTGCAGGTGTGCAAAAATCTTTCCAGACAGCGTAAGCGGGTGCTCTATATATCGGGAGAGGAGTCGCTGCAGCAGATCAAGATCCGTGCGGAACGCATCGGGGAATTTTCGGAAAGCCTGTCTTTGCTCTGCGAGACAAATCTGGATACGATCCATGAGATCATAAAAAAAGAAAAGCCGGAGATCGTGGTCATAGATTCCATACAGACCATGTATAACGAGACCGTATCCTCTGCACCGGGGAGCGTCTCCCAGGTGCGCGAATCCACGGGGACACTGATGCAGATTGCAAAGGGGATGGACATAGCGATATTTATTGTAGGACATGTGACAAAAGAGGGCGTTGTTGCAGGACCGCGCGTGCTGGAACATATGGTAGATACGGTGCTTTATTTCGAGGGAGACAGGCATGCTTCCTATCGTATCCTGCGTGGCGTAAAAAACCGTTTCGGTTCCACGAATGAGATCGGTGTATTCGAAATGCGCCAGGATGGTCTGCACGAGGTGGAAAATCCATCCGAGTATATGTTAAACGGAAGACCGAAGGACGCCTCCGGATCTGTGGTGGCATGCTCGATGGAGGGGACGCGTCCGATCCTGATCGAGGTACAGGCACTGGTGTGCCACAGCAATTTGGGAATTCCGCGGAGAACAGCGGCGGGCACAGATTATAACCGAGTCAATCTGCTGATGGCGGTGCTGGAAAAACGGGTGGGCTTGCAGATGTCCGCCTGTGATGCCTATGTCAATATTGCAGGCGGGATCCGGATGAACGAGCCGGCTATCGACCTTGGCATCGTACTGGCACTGGTATCCAGCTACAAAGAAATCGCTATTGACGACAAAACTATATGTTTTGGAGAGGTGGGCTTAAGTGGGGAAGTGCGTGCGGTCAGCATGGCGGAACAGCGTGTGGCGGAAGCAAAAAAGCTGGGCTTTACCAGATGTATTCTGCCAAAAGTGTCTTTGCAGAATATGCAGCCGGTGGAAGGCATCCGGTTAGAGGGCGTGGAGAGCGTAAAAGATGCGCTCCGGCTGGTATCCAAGTAAAAGTGCAAGTTGAGTGAACAATTCAAACAATTTGAATAAAACGGAGATAAAAACTTTTTTTAAAAAAGATGTAGAAATGTGGTTGACAGGGCAGACATAAGATGGTAGTATATACAAGCTGACCGTGAGGAAAGCAAAAACACAAAGATGGTATTGACATTACAGAATCTGCGTGTTATAGTATTTATTGCTCTGTCAACGACAGAAAATAAAATAAAAAAGTCCTTGACACAGCGAAAACATTTTGATAAAATGAATAAGCTGTCGCAAGAGAGCACAAATAAAAGGACATTGAAAACTGAACAGTGAAATAACCTTGAAAGATTCGTAAGAGAATAATTCAAAGAACGCGATTCAA
>CABJBK010000007.1 GCA_902363825.1 Lachnospiraceae bacterium | reverse complement strand
TAACTTCAATCGCGTTATCCGTATTTGTGACGAATCTGTTCAAGATACAGTCACGGATACTTTTTACATTTTTATGGCTGCTGGAACTATTAACACATCAATCTGCTGATTTTGAGCTGGAAGCAGTTTAATCAGCAGACACTATATACTGCAAAGGAAAAATTGGATACGAAAGAAGGAGCGCGTCAGAAGAAAGAACGTGAGGTACAGTAGACAGTTATGAGACAGGAACTTTTGGAAGAATTGCTGATTGTATCAGAAGAAGAAAAAAGGTACAGATCAGGACAGGAAAATATTGAAGAACAGCTATATGCAAGGGAGTCAATCACGGAGGTTGAACGGGAAAAGCTGTTGCAAAGAGGGCGGCTTGTCACAGTGCGTCCTCACAGCCGTTTTGTGCATTTTCCGGAGCACAAGCATAATTATGTGGAGATTATGTATGTTGTGCAGGGAAGTATCACACATTACATTGAAGGGAAAGAGCTCACTCTGCAAAAAGGAGATATACTATTGTTGAATCAGCATGTGGTACATTCAATTAAGCGTGCAGAATATGAGGATATCGGAATCAATTTTATTGCACTCCCAGAATTCTTTGAAGTACCACTATCCATGTTGAACGAAAAGAATGTGCTTGCGGAATTTATCATTGGAGCATTGAGACAGAAGAATCCGGTTTCCCATTATCTCTTATTCCGCTTACAGGAAAATTTGCAGGTGGAGAATTTAATGGAAAACATGATTGCATCCATGTTGCATGAGCACGCAAATGAGGATATTATGAATCAGTATTCGATGGGGCTGGTGTTTTTGTATCTGCTTGAGCATCTGGAGAATCTGAGCCATAATTCATCAATCGACTATAAAGAAACGATTGTGCAGGCGGTGATCGCTTATATCAACAGTGACTGTCGGAATGCGAATCTCACAAAGATTGCGGAGGATACGCATCAGTCAGTGACGGTTTTAAGTAAGTTGATCAAACAAAAGACCGGGTGCAATTTTCAGGAACTTTTGCAGCGTAAGCGTTTTGAGACAGCAGTACGCCTTTTGCTCGATACAGATCTGGCAATCGAGGAGATCGCACTGGATGTCGGATATGAAAATCAGAGTTATTTTTTCCGGCAGTTTCGAAAACGTTACGGAATGACACCAAGAAGGTACCGCGTGGAACATAAAAAAGATATACAGGTGCGATTATAAATAAAGATAGCCTATGCCTAAACAGAAAATAAGGACAGTTTTTTGGTCTAATCAGAGTCTAAAAAACTGTCCTTATTTTTGTTACGATCTATTTGAAAAAGAAATCAGGAGGCAAAAGAATGAATGCAGTTATTTTTGATCTGGATGGGGTTATCTGTTTTACCGATCAGTATCATTTTAAAGCATGGAAGCAGTTGGCAGATTCGATCGGTGTATATTTTGATGAAAAAATAAATGACAGGCTGCGCGGTGTGAGCCGTATGGACAGTTTGAATATTATTCTGGAGCGGTCATCCAAAGAATATTCTGAGGAAGAAAAAGAAAAGATGGCAGAACAGAAAAATACGATCTATGTAAAATTATTGGAAAATATGTCACCGGAAGATCTGTCGGATGAGGTGAAAGAGACATTGGATGAACTTAGAAAACGCGGATATAAACTTGCGATCGGGTCAAGCAGTAAAAATACAAAAAAAATCTTAGGTCAGATCGGACTAAAAGATTATTTTGATGCGATCAGTGATGGGACGAATATTGCAAGATCTAAACCGGATCCGGAGGTGTTCCAAAAAGCGGCGGAAATGCTGGATGAAACACCAGAAAGCTGTCTGGTGGTCGAAGATGCTATGGCAGGTATTGAAGCGGCGTGCAAAGGGAATTTTCAAAGTGCTGGGATAGGAGAAGCGGCAAAACATTCGAATGTGACGTATCCGATCCGGACATTTTCGGATCTTTTAAAATTATGCCCTGCTTTGCAGTAACAGGACATAACGTATTATTGAAAAACAGGAGAAATCTGAATCAGCCGGATTTCCAAAAGTTCTAATTGAGCATCTAGTTTCAGGATTCCATCAGTGGAGACTTCGGTCAGAGATTGATGAAAACCAGGAACAGATGCTTTTTTTAGCAGGTCATATTCTTCCAGAGAGGTTGGCTCCAGAGCACCCATAGAGACCCATTGGTCAAAAGAACTTCCGTGTTTTCGATTTACATAAGTTTCTGATATCTTATAGGAACCTGCCGGGATATTGGAAAGTGTGAGACGGATATTTATGGGATCAGAATTAGCAAATACCGTATAGCGATCCGTCTCTGTCATATCAAACCGTTCCCCATTCGCATATAAATAGGTAAAATGTTCATAATTGTACAGCATGATCTGATAGCTTTTATTTTCCATTGTAATAAAATATCCGTCACCACGTCCCAGAAAATTCTTTCCAAGTTTATTTAATAGTAAAAATGCATGAAAGCTCGCTTTGGGGATCTGATTTACCGTAAAGAGGCCTAAGCCGCCAAAAAACAGTTTGTCAGGAAGCGGACCATCAGACATAAGATCTGTCAGTGCCTGATAGGTAAAGCTTTCAAGCCGGTCATAATTTTCCAGTATGTTTTTAACAATATAACAGGATTTAAAACAGGTGTCGTTTAGCAGATCCTGTTGACTGGGAGTGTTATTCCATTCCGAAAGATAAATGGGTATATTTTTTAATCCAAGCTGGCGGCGTTCACGCAGAACCTGCATGACAAAGTCCTTCAGCCCGTCCGGATTTTCCAAAAGGCTCATAGTGTATACGAACCCGAAGGACTCTTTGGAGTAGTTTTTAGAGGAAAGCAGGCGGGTATCATAATAGGTAAAACTAAGACAGTCCGGCAGGCAGTCATTAGACTTGCACCAATCCAGAAAATGTAAATACCAGTTCGTGTGCTCCTCACTGACGATATAGTAAGTCGGCGGAAAGCAGAATTCAATGTCTTGGCAGAAGCCTTTTATGCATTGATAGGTCGCTTTATAAAAAAGAAAAAAGTCTTTTTCTTTTGCAAATCCAAACAGGTCGGTAGTCGTATCGGGTTGATTCCATAAACTGAATTTCCAGCATTTTACAGTTTCTAGTCCATAGCGTTTTGTAATATGCACGAGAAACTGGTGTACTAGCCGACACCATGCATCAATGGATTGCGGCTGGCTGACATTGGCACCGAAAAGCCGTTTGTTCGGATATTTTGCCAGCTTTTCCGGCATATAGGAAAGCTGGATATATGGCTTTAGATGATGGAGTTTCACAAAATCTAAAATTTTGTCAATATAAGTAAAGCTGTAAATGGGAGTTCCGTTGTAGGATTCATTGTATACATGCAGTTCGTCCGAAAAAATACCGTTTAATTTAATGAATTCAAAGCCGATCATCTGCTGGATCTGGGCAATCATTTCCTGTACATCAGAGATGAGGATATCACTGGTTCTCCCGACAGTCATCATTTTTTTCCAAGTATGAATAAGCCGATAGGAGCTTTGACCGATAGTAAAGGATATCTCCTTTGTCCTTTTTGGTGAAATTACTTTAGAGGAGTTTTCATTTATCAGATATTTTTTTAAACCGGCAATGTAATTATGCTGTTCAATCCGCTGCGCAGAGGAGCTTTTTTCTGTTTTTTGTTCACGACGGTAATCCTTTGGCAGCATATTATATTCTTTTTTGAATGCAGTAACAAAGGCATGACTGTTTGGGAAACCGCTGTCGATTGCGATAGTATCAATGTTTTTATCTGTAACCGTAAGTTCTGAAACGGCATGCATCAGCCGGTACTGGTTGAGATAAGTAAGAAAGTTCATGCCATAGTATTCTGAAAAAAATTTGGACAGATAAGGGACAGAGAGATGTACCTGGGCAGCAACATCGTTTAAAGTGAGATTTTCCGTATAGTGCTGCTGAATGATTAGAGATATTTCAGAGATGCGCATGGCATATTTGTAGTTTTTCTTTTCTTTGGCAGTAGAAAGTTTTAAGCGGAAATTTCGATAGAGAACCTCCATCACACTATAAATGTATGCCCAGTTTCGCAGTTCATATCCTTCCGGTTTATCAACGTTTGTCTTTATGATATGGGCAAGTAAAGATCGTAGGCGGGCTAAAGCCTTGTCATTATCAGAAACCGTACTGACGCAGAAAAAGCGTGGATGTGATGGAATAGGAAGAATTTGCTCAAAAAAGGACTGATTAAACAAAACGGTTACGATCACGCAGTTTATGCCGTGCAGTTCGTGCAAGGTAAGTGGATTGACACAGAACAGGTCATCACTTTTGAGGCTGTATATATGTTCTTCCATTTGTAAACTGCAGCTTCCAGAAACAACCATCGAAAGCTCAAAGTAGTTATGCATTTGCTGACGGATATGATCGAAACGCTGCATGGTGCACCGGATCGGCATGTGTGAATTGGAATCTGTAATAATATAATAATTTTCAGCCATAAAAATCCTCCTAAAATGCCAAATAGTATGGAATATATTAATTAAAACATATATGTAATTATAAAATCAATAAAAATATAGGATTTTTAATCTGTTTTCGTAGCTGAGTGGAAAAAAATCAAAAACCGAAAACAATGCAGATAAAATATATTAAAAACTGCACGTAAATACAATAAAAAACAAAATTATATGAAATAAGGCAGGAACCTATAATGTACGTAAAGACGAGGTGAAAAGAATGAATGAACCAATATTGAAAGTAGAAAACATGAATAAGAAATTTGGAAGTACGGTGGCATTGAATGATGTGTCACTTACGGTTTATCCGGGAGAGATCAGGGGACTGATTGGAGAGAATGGTTCTGGAAAGTCAACCATAACATCTATTGTTGCCGGAATGCAGAGCAGAGATAGCGGTACGATGATATTTAAAGGAAAAGAATGGAAACCGCTTAGTATGATCGATGCACTTCACAGAGGAATCGGAATGATCGTACAGGAGAGCGGAACGATTCCGGGCATTACCGTAGCTGAAAATATTTTTCTGGCAGAGACGGAACGATACAAAAACAAGTTGGGACTGATTGACCGGAAACGGATGAATCAGGATGCAACAGCAGTTATGAGAAATATCGGAGTAAAAGATATTACAGGAGATATGCAGATGCAGCAGCTTGATTTTCAGACAAGAAAACTGGTGGAGATCGCAAAAGTGGTCATGAAACAGCCGGAAATACTGGTCATTGATGAGACAAGCACAGCTCTTTCACATGATGGCAGAACTATTTTGTATGACATTATGAATAAATTACGCGAAGAAAAAAAATCGGTGATCTTTATCTCACATGATCTGGAAGAGATCATGGAAGTGTGTGATACGCTGACGGTTTTAAGGGATGGAAAGATCATCCGGACTTTTGAAAAGGAAGAATTTGAACCGAGAGCGATCCGTGCCAGCATGATCGGTAGGGAATTGCAGGGTGATTATTACCGAAGTGATTTTAAGGCAACTGCACAGGATGAAGCAGCATTGGATGTGAAAGAACTTGTGTATGGAGATCGTCTGAAAAAAGTATCTTTTCAGTTAAAGAAGGGAGAGATTGTTGGAATCGGAGGACTTTCTCATTGTGGAATGCATACGCTTGGAAAGGTATGCTTCGGAGCTTTAAAACCGGATCATGGAAGTGTTACGGTGGCAGACGGCACAGTTATATCGACTCCGGCAAATGCGATGAAACAGCATATTGGATATGTGTCCAAAGATCGTGATGTAGAGTCTTTATGTCTGAATGCAAGTATTGAGGATAATATTTCGATCGCTGGCATGAGCCGGTTTGCGGTTAAAAAATTTCTGGTTTTGAGAAGCAGGGAAAAGAAATATGTGGATCAGCAGATCAGAGAATTATCTATTAAATGTGCAGGCAGAGATCAGACAGTATCTCAATTATCCGGTGGAAATAAACAGAAGGTTGTTTTCGGTAAATGGATCGGCTGCGGAAGTGAGATCTTGATCTTAGATTGCCCGACCAGAGGCGTTGACATCGGTGTTAAGCAGGCAATGTATCAGTTGATGGTTAAGTTAAAGAATGAAGGCAAATCCATTCTGATGATAAGTGAAGAGCTTCCGGAGCTGATCGGTATGAGCGACAGGATTCTGATCATGAAAGATGGAGAGATCACTAAGGAATTTACAAGAAGTGAAAATCTTTCAGATTCACAGATTATTGAATATATGATTTAGGAGGCACAAAAGAATGACAAGAAATAAAAAACTGTTTATAGGGATGTTGCCATTCCTGGCGCTGATCGTACTGCTTGCAATTTTTTGCGGGATTGTAAGCGCAAAAGGTTATCGGCTGGATATGTATATGAAGATCATATTTAATGAAGGAATCGTTTTATCCATTGTCGCGACCGGAGCAATCTTTATTTATACGCTTGGCTCGTTCGATATCAGTTTGGGAGCGGCAACTCTGTTTTCGGCAACGATCGGTGTTGTAACGTATAATGCGACCGAAAGTATTGTACTTATGATTGCTGTGATCATGCTTACTGGTATCGGATGTTCACTGCTGAATTCGGTACTGGCATCTATTTTTCATATACCTGTATTTGTGACCACAGTAGCAATGATGTCGGTTTTATCGGCAGTAGCATCACAGATCATTACCACAAAAGGCGGTGCAGTCGGTGGAATCAGTATTCCGAGCGAAGTAGTAAAAGGACTGGATACATCCGGGTTCAAGATTCTTGTGCTGGTTGTCTGGGTTTTAGTTTGTACGTTTATTTTTAACTATACAAAGTTTGGAAGATGTGAAAAATTTGTTGGTGGAAATCCGATCTGCGCACAGCTTTCGGGAATCAAATATAACACGTATGCGATTCTTGGATTTTTTCTGGCAGGAATCGGTGTGGGAATCGGGGCATTTATGACGTTAGTGTATACGCCATCGGTAACGACAACGACTGCTGGAGATATCGGAATGAATATTATGGTAGCAATCGTTTTTGGCGGTATGCCGATTTCTGGTGGTGCCCGATCAAAGATATACGCGGCAGTTGTCGGTGGCTTTTCCTATATTGTACTTAACAATATACTGGATCTTTTGATAGAGTCCACTTCGGGATATGGGATCACACAGATCATCAGTGCAGTATTTTTCCTGGTGGTTGTATATGTCGCCAGTGTAAATTACCGTTCTGAGATGCTTCCGAGATAACGATGTATTTAACACATAGCTGTTAAAGATAAATTTTAAGAAATTAAACACAGGGAGGTAACAATTTATGAAACGAGCAATGCAAAGATTTTTAAGTCTGGGAGTGGCAATCGTTCTGTCATTTACCATGCTCACGGGATGTGGAAACAGTAATGATGCAAAAGGTGAGTCAAGTGAAGAACCGGCTGCGGCAAGCGACGGTGTAAAAATCGGTGTTCTGGTGCAGGATGTAAGTGGAGAAGAGGCGTTAGGATTCCGTGCATACTATGAAGATTATGTTGAAAAACAGTATGATGTAACCTTTACATATACCGAGGAACTGACGGATGCGGCAAGTGAAAAGTCTGCAATCGAAAAGTTTGCTTCACAGGGGTATCAGGCGGTCATATCTTTTTCCAGCAATGACCGTGCACTGCAGATTGAAACCTGCGAGGAAAATAAGATTTATTATGTAGTTGCAGCGGGTAACTTAGACGAGGATCAGTATGAAAAATATAAAACCTATGAATATTTTGTAGGACAGGTCGGACCGAGCATGGATACAGAGTATCAGGCAGGTGTAGAGATGGGAAAATATTTTGCGGATAAGGGTATAAAAACCGTTGCTGTTTACGGAGCATTTATTCCGAATCCGATGCATGTATATCGCGTTGCAGGAGTGCTGTCCGGTCTGGGACTTTCTTATGGAGGAGCAACCGAAGAGGCAGATGTAGTGGGTCAGATTTTTGCGGATCAGAGTCTGGATCTGTCAAAGATTACCGGGGACATTCAGGTAGTTTCCTATCTGCAGGGGTATGGAGATACTACAACGGACGAGATCAATGCAGCTATTCAGGCAAATCCGGAGGCGTTTATCTCTGTTGGTATGGCAACAACATTTTTTACACAGCAATTAAATGCGGCAGGTATTGAATTTTCTGATATTGATTCCTTTACAAATGGAAATGGTGAAGCAATTAAGAGCGGAAAACTAGTATATCTTGCAGGTAAGTATTCTTCCAGTGTAGGACCGGCTTTTGCACTTGTTATGAATGCAGTGAATGGAAATGTGATCCGTGATGCAGAGGGAAATGCAATTTCTGTCAGCCAGAATTATCTTGTGGCAACGGACGAGGAGAGCTTTGACAAGTATTACGTGACAGATAATGGAGATAATCCGATTTACAATAAGGAAACACTGGATACGATCATTGGTGATTCTGTGACCAGTGAAGATATTATCAAGCTTGCTGAATCAAAATAGAGGGGCTTTTTAGATAGCACGGCTCCCCCCAAAAAAAGAGCCGTGCGTTCTCAGAAGAGATGAAAGAGTTTATCTTTTCTGAGAGGTATTGATACCAATTTCCCAAAAAAGAAAAGAGGAGATAGATAATGAGTAAAAAAGCAAAAAAGCACTGGATGAAAAATGTAGCCGGAGCACTGGTGATCCCTGTATTTGCGGCAGTGTTGCTGCAGGGGATCTGTATGGCAAATGGAAGAACGATGATCGTGAATATGGTCAGTTTTGACAATTTTATGGTTTATACGGCGATCGTCATGATTACAACGATCGCATTGTCTGTGAATTTAAATAGTGGACGATTTGATTTTTCGCTGGGTTCTATGGCAATTCTTTCTTCGGTTCTGGGCGCAAAGATCAGCTATGGTATTCTCGGCGGAGGAAGCGGAAGCGCACTGCTCATGCTGATACTGACCATAATTTTTGGAATGCTGCTTGGGCTGTTATCTGGATTATTGTATATTGCGTTACGCTTGCCTCCAATCATCACATCTCTTGGCGTTACACTTATTTATGAAGGAATTATTTTCACGATCACCGAGGGACGTTATGTCATGAAAGAAGTGCAGAATGCATCTATGACGGCATTTACCGGAAATTGGATCTATGCAGCCATTATTATTGCAGCCGTTTTAGTGATCTGCATTGTGATCTTCGATTATACAAAGTTCGGCTATGATTATAATGCTTTAAAAAACGGGCAGAAAGTTGCCGTAAATACTGGAACGAAAGAGATCTTCAATGCGGTCGGCTGCTATGTGATCTGCGGCGGACTTATGGGATTAGTCGGATATTTAAATGCGGCAAGAAATGCAACGATCAATGGCGGACAGCTTAATTTTGGTTCCATCAGTATTATGTTTACAGCGTTTTTACCGATGTTTATCGGTTCGTATATCAGCAGATTTACCAATGAGAAAATCGGTTTTTTGATTGCGGCGGTATGTATGTCCATGCTGAATTCTACATTTGCGGTATTTTCAAATGAGGTAAGCGCTTCCATGCAGGCAATCATCAATGCGGTACTGTTAGTAGTTTTCCTGATCTATCTGAGCAACGAGCATTTACTTGCAGAGCTTTTTGGCAGAAAAAACAAACAGAAGACGGAGGGAAAATAATATGATCAATTTAATGAAACAGCCCTTTTTTCTTTCAGAAAAGGATATTGAATGGGTGGAAAATACAAAAAAGCATATGACGCTTGAGGAAAAAATAGGACAGTTGTTTGTACCGATCGGATATTCAGGGGAAGCAGAATATCTCGATCAGGTCATGCTTGCACATCACATCGGAGGAATCATGTATCGGTGCGGAAAGGCAGAGGAGATGCAGCAGACACATCGGTATCTTCAGGAAAATAGTAAGATCCCGCTTTTGATTGGTGCGAATCTTGAGGATGGCGGCTGCGGGATTGCTGTTGATGGGACACAGTATGGTAAGCAAATGCAGGTGGCTGCAACCGGGGACGTAGAGGATGCTTACAGACTTGGAAAAGTAAGCTGCAGTGAAGGTGCTGCGGTTGGATGTAATTGGGCATTTGCGCCTGTTGTGGATATAGACAGAAACTGGAGAAATCCGATCACCAATGTGCGTACCTATGGAAATGATCCGGACAGAGTGTTGGCGTATGGATGTAATTACATGAAAGCCGCAAAGGAAGAAAATGTGCTGGTTGCAATCAAGCACTTTCCGGGAGATGGGTGTGATGAGGTAGATCAGCATATCCTCACCAGTGTCAATGATCTTTCATGCGAGGAATGGGATAAGACGTATGGAAAAATTTATAAAGGTCTGATCGATGCAGGAGCGCAGACCGTAATGGTAGGTCATATTGCACAGCCGGCATATCAGAAAAAATACAATCCTGATTTTCCCAAGAAATTAGTACCGGCATCTTTGTCTCCGGAGCTTTTAAAGGGCCTTCTTCGTCAAAAACTGGGATTCAACGGGCTGATCGTTACAGATTCTACCTGTATGGTTGGTTTCAGCAGCGCAATGAAGCGTGAAAAGGCAGTGCCGTATGCAATAGAAGCAGGCTGTGATATGTTTTTGTTTAATAAAGATCTGGAAGAAGATTACCAGTATATGTTAAATGGTTACAAACAGGGTATCCTGTCTGAACAGCGTCTGGATGAAGCACTGACAAGAATACTGGCAACGAAAGCGGCACTTGGTCTGCATAAAAAGAAAAAAGAAGAAATTGTTCCGGCGGTATCTGCATTGGAGATCTTAAAATCAAAAGAACATGAAGCATGGGCGAAGAAAAGTGCAGATACGGCGGTGACGCTGGTAAAAGATACCGCAAAGCTCTTGCCTCTCAGTCCGAAGAAAGTGAAAAAGGTATTGCTTGAAATCATGGGAGATTTCCCATCAAACGAAAGAGTAGTTAAAAGTTTTGAGGAATGTTTAATGAAAGAAGGTTTTTTGGTAGAGCGGTATGAACATGAAAATTTTGAAACTGCAAAATTTGATGTAGAAACGTTTAAGAAGAACTATGATCTGGTGATCTATATCGGCAATGTAGAAAATGCTTCGAATAAAGTGACAAACCGTTTATCATGGTTCACATTCTGGGGCAATGGCAATAATGTACCCTGGTTTGTGGAGGAAAGACCGACATTGTTTATCAGTCTGGCAAATCCTTATCATCTGGTGGATGTTCCGATGATAAAAACTTATATCAATGCTTATTCCAATAGTGAGTATGCCATTGAGAGCGTTGTTGATAAGCTTATGGGAAGAAGCAGTTTTACCGGAAAAAGTCCGGTAGATCCATTTTGCGGAAAAGAATATTTAAAATGGTAGTGAAAGGGAATTTATGGAAAAAAATACAGAATTACTAAACAAAGCATTGCATTTACTGCCGGAGGTGAGAAAAACAAAGATCGTACCCCCAAAAGGGCAGAGTTTTTTTGAACCGCTCGGTAAGGATGGAATGGTGGAGATCGATTTTGGCAGACACATGGTCGGATATCTGCATTTGAAGTTGGGATATATCAATTCGCATCCAGATGCACCGGTCTGGTTAAAAATTTATTTTGCAGAATCTAAAAAAGAATTGGAAGAAAAGGTGGAAAATTATGATGGCTGGATCTGTTCTGGCTGGGTACAGCAGGAGCAGATCCATGTGGATGTGATCCCGGCAGAGATAGAGCTTCCGAGAAGATATGCGTTTCGATATGTAAAGATAGAGGTTTTGGATATCAGTAGTAAATTTGAACTTACGATAGATGATGCTTATGTGGAAGCAGTATCTTCTGCGGATGAAACTACACTGATTCCATATGAAAGTACGGACAAAGAACTGGTTGCGATTGACCGGATTGCATGTAATACGCTGCATGATTGTATGCAGCAGGTATTTGAGGATGGACCAAAGCGTGACCGGAGATTATGGATCGGAGATCTGCGTTTGCAGGCACTTGCCAATTATGAAACCTATCGAATGAATGACATGGTAAAAGGCTGTCTGTATCTGTTTGCAGCACTTCCTATGGAAAATGGACAAGTGGGAGCCTGCGTATTCATGGAACCGGAACCGGAAGTAGATGATACTTGTATGTTTGATTATTCTTTACTTTTTATCCCGACACTTTGGGATTATTATCAGGAAACCGGTGACAGACAGGCACTCGAAGAATTATGGCTGACGGTAAAACAGCAGTTAAAACTTGCAGAAGAGCGGGTGGATGAAGATGGGATCGTAGCAGACAGTGATGTTTTGGGCTGGTGTTTTCTCGACTGGTCATTGGAACTGAATAAACAGGCAGGAGCCCAGGGAGTGCTGTTGTATGCATTGAAAGCGGCAATCCGGATTGCAGGAGAACTAAAGGAAGATCGCGAAGCGGAAATGATGCAGAAAAAGTATGATCTTTATTGCGGAGCAGCAAAAAAATATTTTTGGGATGAAAAACAGAAGCTTTTTGTGAGTGGAAAAGACAGACAGGTTTCCTATGCAAGTCAGGTATGGCTGATACTTGGTGGTGCTGCGAATCAAAAAGAGGGCATCAATATTTTACATAGGGTAGCACAGCATCAAAATGCAGTGCGTATCGTTACTCCATATATGTATCATTATTATATTGAGGCGTTTTTGCAGTGCGGGGAAAAAGAGGAAGCACTTCAGATTATGAAAACATATTGGGGAGGAATGGCAAAGCAGGGGGCTGACACCTTCTGGGAGCTGTATGATCCGAAGAATCCGGAAGCATCTCCGTATGGCGGAACCATTGTGAACAGTTATTGCCATGCATGGAGCTGTGCTCCGGCGTATTTTCTCAGGAGATATTATACAGGTAAATTGGTAAATGGCAGGTGAGAACATGAAAAAAATAAGAAATAAAGTGTTAGTAATGATCACAATATTTGTGGCAATATTTATTCTGAATGTAGCAACTGCAATTTATGCCCAATATAATGTGACAATGGCTGGAGAGAAGATCACGGAATATTATATTCCGATACAGACCGAGATTTTTACGATACAAAAAAGTATGGAAAGAGGACAGAAATATTTAAATATCATTAGTCTGTATGATAATGCGGATCTTCGCGCACAACTAGAGAGTGCCCTGTCAGAGGAGATAGAGACCATTCATGCAAGTGAAACAAAAGTGGACTCCTATTTATCAGGGATAGAAGATGAAAAATTAGAAAGTGCGATGCGTGCATATACAGATTTTCTGGAAGAAGTGATCGTGCAGTTTACAGCGATACAGGAATATGTGGATGAGGGAGATTTTGAGAATGCCAATACGGCACTTGGAGTCGAATTTCAGAGTCTTGTAACAGAGAAGGGAGAGTCGGCAGAAACGGAGCTGACCAAAGCACTGGAAGCTGGAATTACAAGATCGTCGAAGGAGTATAGCGGTGCGATGCAGATCAATCTGCGTGTAACCATTCTGCTGTTGGGAATCTTTGCTGTGGTGGCAGTCATAGTCTGGCTAATCGCAAAAAAAACGGTGAGCGATCCGGCAAGTCATGCAAGCACCCAGTTAAATGATATAATAGACGGCATTAATCAGATGCGCGGAGATCTGACAGAGCGCATAGATGTGGTTTCTAAAGATGAGATCGGGCAGTTATCAGAAGGAATCAACAATTTTATCATACAGCTTCAGGTAGTCATGCAGAAAGTAAAATTGCAGTCGGAACAGATGGAGCAGTCCTTAAAAGAAATGGATCGTGAAGTCAGCAGTTCCGATGAAAATGTGAATAGTGTGGCTGCAGTTATGCAGCAGATCACTGCCAGTATGGAGGAAATAACCGCTACCATTGAAGGACTAAGCGGGAATACGCAGGATATTTTAAAATCGGTAAACAGTGTCAATGACCAGACGAAAGAAGGAGTTGCGCTGGCGACTGATATTAAGGCACTTGCGATCGGGATCAAGGAGGAGACCGAAAAGAAAAAAGATGAGATCCATGACATTATGTCGGAAAAACAGCAGATTTTGCATACATCGATCGAAGACAGCCGGAAGATAGAAAACATCAACAATCTCACGAATGATATTTTAGAGATTGCAAGCCAGACAAATTTACTTGCGCTTAACGCATCAATCGAAGCGGCACGGGCTGGAGAAGTGGGAAAAGGATTTGCAGTCGTTGCAGATGAGATACGACAACTTGCGGAAAACAGTAAAAATACAGCAAACGATATTCAGGGGATCAGTCAGCTTGTGATCTCTGCAGTGAATAAGCTGATGGAGAACGCACAGGATCTGATGGGATTTATGCAGGAAAGAGTGCTCGATGATTATGTTGGGTTTGAAGGTGCGGCGGATATGTATTACGAAAAAGCAGAGCATATGGATCATATTATGGGCATTTTTGATATGAATATCGCACAACTGCGTCAGACCATGGAAAAGATCACAGAAGGAACTACGAATATCACCGTGGCGGTAGGGGAAAATGCAACCGGTGTCAGTACGGTAACGGAAAATGTTACAAGCCTTGCGGGTTCGATTACCGTGATCCACGGACAGGCGGCAAAAAATATGGAGTCGTCGGAAAATCTGATGTCTGAATTAAAACGGTTTAAAAAAATATAGAAAATAAGGACAGTTTTTTGGTCTAATCAGAGCCTAAAAAACTGTCCTTATTTTTGTTATTCTTAGCTCATCAACAGGAGATAAAGGAGAGCCGAACATGGATAGGAAATATTATCTGGCAGTCGATATCGGGGCTTCCAGCGGCCGCCATATGCTTTCCCATCTGGAGGACGGAAAGATGGTGTTAGAGGAGATCTACCGTTTCCCGAATGGGATGACAGAAAAGGACGGACATAAGATCTGGGATGTTGATCAGTTGTTCAAAGAAATCCTTGCCGGGATGAAAAAATGTGCTTTGGCAGGAAAGATCCCATACAGCATGGGAATCGACACCTGGGCAGTGGATTTTGTTTTGCTGGATGCCAAAGATAAAAGGATCGGGGACGCAGTTGCGTATCGTGATGGAAGAACTGCGGGGATGGACGAGAAAGTTTATGAACACATTCCGGAAGAAATGCTCTATCAGAAAACCGGAATACAAAAACAGATTTTTAATACGATCTATCAGTTGATGGCGGTAAAGGAACAAACGCCCCAACAGTTAAAAAAAGCGAAAACTATGCTGATGATTCCGGATTATTTTCATTTTCTTCTGACCGGAAAAAAGGTACAGGAATATACGAATGCGACAACGACACAGCTTGTAGATCCGAAGACGAAGGATTGGGACCGGGAGTTGATTGAGAAACTTGGCTATCCGGAAGAAATTTTTGAAAAGATCAAAAGTCCGGGTTATGAAGTGGGTGAACTTACAGAGAAAATTAGAGAAAAGGTTGGATTTAACTGTAAAGTGGTTCTTCCGCCGACACACGACACCGCCTCTGCGGTCGTTGCAGTTCCGACACAGGAGGATCATGCACTTTATATTAGTTCCGGAACATGGTCACTTATGGGAACCGAACTGATGCAGGCAGACTGCAGGAAAGAGAGCAGACAGTGTAATCTGACAAATGAGGGTGGATATGATTATCGGTTCCGCTATCTGAAAAATATCATGGGACTCTGGATGATCCAGTCGGTACGCAAAGAGATCGCACCGGACATGAGTTTTGGAGAAATCTGTGAACTTGCGTCAAAGGAGGATATTTCTTCCATTGTAGATGCAAATGATGCGAGATTTTTAGCACCGGGAAATATGATGGAGGAAGTAAAAAAGGCGTGCAGGGAATCCACGCAGCAGATACCGGAAACGATCGCGGAGGTGGCGGCAGTCATCTACAACAGCCTTGCGGAGTGTTATGCGGCTACGGTCAAGGAGATCGAGGCACTGACAGGAAGAGAGTACCGCCAGATCCACATTGTGGGCGGAGGCGCAAATGCACGGTATTTAAATGAACTTACTGCAAAATCGACCGGCAAAAAAATATATGCGGGACCGACGGAAGCTACGGCAGTCGGCAACATCGCTACACAGATGATCGCGGCGGGAGCGTTAAAAGATTTAAAAGAAGCAAGACAGTGTATTTTTGAATCATTTGAAATCCATGAATTTTAAGAGAGAAGGAGAAGAACTATGACAGGATACGAAGCAGCAAAAGAAAAATATAAAGCACTTGGCGTTGATGTAGAAAAAGCAATGGAAACTTTAAAAAACGTTCCGGTTTCTCTGCATTGCTGGCAGTTGGACGATGTGATTGGATTTGATAATGACGGCGGACTGACCGGCGGAATCCAGACAACGGGCAATTATCCAGGACGCGCAAAAACGCCGGAACAGCTTATGACAGATATGGAAGAAGCCATGAAACTTATGCCTGGAACAGCGAAATTAAATATCCATGCATCTTATGCGATTTTTGAGCCGGGTGAATTTGCAGACCGGAATGCCTTAGAGCCGAAGCATTTTGCAAAGTGGGTGGAATTTGCGAAAAAGCATCACATGGGTATTGATTTTAATCCGACATTTTTCTCACATGAAAAGGTAAAAAACGGTCTGACTTTATCCAGTCCGGATGAGGAGACCAGAAAATTCTGGATTGATCATGGAAAAGCATGTATTCGCATTTCCGAGTATTTTGCAAAAGAGACGGGAATGCCATGTGTTATGAATATCTGGACGGGAGACGGATTTAAGGATGTTCCGGCGGATCGTATGGGACCGCGTATGCGTTATAAGGATTCCATCGAACAGATTTTATCCGAGCCGTATGATAAAAATCTTGTAAAACCATGCGTGGAGTCTAAGGTGTTCGGAATCGGTGTGGAATCCTATACGGTGGGATCAGCGGAATTTACGCTGAGCTTTGCGGCACTTCATGACGGCTGTATGCCGCTGATGGACAACGGACATTATCATCCGATGGAATATGTGTCCGATAAGATCCCGGCAATGCTCTGTTTCTATCCAGAATTTGCGCTTCACATTACAAGAGGTGTGCGCTGGGATTCCGACCATGTCCTGATCTTAGATGATGAGACGAAGGAGATGGCAAAGGAGATTGTAAGAAACGATGCGTTTGACCGTGTTTATATGGCTCTCGATTATTTTGATGCGAGCATTAACCGTATTTCTGCACTTGCAACGGGATTCAGAAGCTGGCAGAAGGCACTTCTTATGGCACTCTGCACACCAAACGAAATGTTGAAAGAACTTCAGGATACAAACCAGATGAGCAAACTTATGGTTATGAATGAAGCAGTAAAGATGCTTCCAATCGGAGAGATCTGGGAGGAATACTGCCGCAGAGAAGGTGTTGCGGACGATCTGCATTTCTTTGATGAGATTGAAAAGTATGAAAATGAAGTATTAAAAAAGCGAATTTAGCATGATATGGACAAAATCAGAGAGAGAGGAAAACAAGAGATGAAATTTTTAGATGCAGAATTTGTACAGGGATTTATCCGTATGGCAAATGACGGATGGGAACAGGGATGGCATGAAAGAAACGGCGGAAACCTGTCTTATCGTGTGAAACCGGAAGAAGTGGAGCTGGTAAAAGAAAATTTTTCCATAAACGAATGGCAGCCGATCGGAACATCTGTTCCAAATCTGGCGGGAGAATATTTTCTGGTGACCGGAAGTGGAAAATATTTCCGAAATGTGATCTTAAAGCCGGAGGATTCCATCTGCATGATCAAACTGGACGATAAGGGAGAAAATTACCGAATTGTCTGGGGACTTGTAAATGGAGGAAGACCGACTTCAGAACTTCCGAGTCATCTGATGAATCTGGAGGTAAAGAAGTTAAAAAATCCGAATTACCGTGTGGTATATCATGCGCATACGACAAACATTATCGCACTGACCTTTGTGCTTCCGTTAGAAGATGAGGTTTTTACCAGAGAACTCTGGGAGATGGCGACCGAGTGTCCTGTTGTATTTCCGGACGGGATCGGTGTTGTGCCGTGGATGGTTCCGGGCGGCAGAGAGATCGCAGTTGCAACCAGTGAACTGATGAAAAAATATGATCTTGCAATCTGGGCGCATCATGGTATGTTTGCGGCAGGTGAGGATTTTGATCTGACGTTTGGTCTGATGCATACAGCAGAAAAATCGGCGGAGATTCTTGTAAAAATGCTCTCTATGAGACCGGATAAATTACAGACGATCACGCCGGATAATTTCCGTCAGCTTGCAAGGGATTTCGGAGTCACTCTGCCGGAAAAATTCTTATATGACAAATAATTAAGAAACAGTAATAAAAATACATAGTCAGGAGGAAAAAAACTATGGCAAACAGATTTGTATTAAACGAGATTTCTTATCATGGAGCAGGAGCAATAGAAGAGATCGGGGCAGAATCAACAGGAAGAGGATATAAAAAGGCATTTGTATGTTCAGATCCGGATCTGGTTAAGTTCGGAGTAACAAAAAAGGTACTGGATGTATTGGAAAAGGCAGGGATTGCTTATGATCTGTATTCTAATATCAAACCGAATCCGACAGTGGAAAATGTTAAGACGGGTGTAGCGGCATTTAAACAGTCCAAAGCAGATTATATTGTGGCAATTGGCGGCGGATCTTCAATGGACACTGCAAAAGCGATCGGTATCATTATCGCCAATCCGGAGTTTGAGGATGTTGTAAGCTTAGAAGGCGTTGCACCGACAAAAAATAAATCCGTTCCGATTTTTGCAGTGCCGACAACAGCCGGAACAGCAGCAGAGGTAACGATCAATTATGTCATTACGGATGCTCGGAAGAATCGGAAAATGGTGTGTGTCGATCCGAAAGATATTCCGGTGGTCGCATTTGTTGATCCGGATATGATGTCAACTATGCCGAAAGGCCTTACTGCGGCAACCGGAATGGATGCTCTGACACATGCGATTGAGGGATATATTACTGCAGGAGCCTGGGAACTGTCTGATATGTTTCATTTGAAGGCGATCGAGATCATTTCCCGTTCTCTTCGTGCGGCAGTGGAGAATAAACCGGAAGGCAGAGCGGATATGGCACTCGGTGAATATGTGGCAGGTATGGGATTTTCGAATGTTGGTCTTGGAATTGTTCATTCTATGGCACATCCACTTGGTGCATTATACGATACGCCGCATGGTGTGGCAAATGCGATCCTTCTGCCAACCGGAATGGAATATAATGCATCGGTATCAGGAGAAAAATATCGTGAGATCGCACGCGCTATGGGAGTAGAAGGCGTGGACGATATGTCACAGGAAGAGTATAGACAGGCAGCGATTGATGCCGTAAAGAAGCTGTCACAGGACGTTGGAATTCCGGCAGATTTAAAAGATATCGTAAAGAAAGAAGACATTTCATTCCTTGCCCAGTCCGCATACGATGACGCATGCAGACCTGGCAATCCGAGGGAAACAAGTGTAGAAGAGATCACAAAATTATACGAATCTCTTTTATAATTCTTATATTAGGTATTTCTATTCATCAACCATTCAGGCACTCAGAGTATTTCTGGGTGCCTGAGTCATTTTTTAAAATCTTGAAATTCTTTTGGAGAACATCCGTATTTTTGGTGAAATTTTTTATAGAAAAAAGTTACATTCTCATATCCGGATTCGTTTGCAATCATGGATATGGGTAAGCTGGTGTCTTGGAGCAGATTAGCGGCTACACTCAGGCGTTTTTCCTGCACCAACTGAATATAGTTCATGCCGATATGTCTTTTTAAAAGCAGGGACACATAGTTTGGGCTGATGTGGAAAAAGTCAGCGACTGATTTCTGCGTGCAGGTTTTATAATTACTTTCGATATAGCGGATAATTGAAGCAACTGGTGTGTGCGTGACGGAATCCTGTTCAGTTGTAAGGTCATTTTCATACACATTGATAAGCTCTGCCATGATGACATAGAACAGATGATAGAGGATGTCTCTGGAATTGATCGATGGATCAAAGCATTCGCAGAAAAATTCCTGAAAGAACAGTTGGATTCTGCGGTTGTTTTCTGAGTGGAACAGCAGGTGGTGGAGGTGGTCTGTCTGTTCATTGATGGCATTGATAAAAAAGTGGAAAGGATGCTGTCTTTGGAAAATTCCGAAAACAGATGATCCTTTAAAAATTCCTTCGCAATCATAATGCTGATCATAATATCCCGTCTTTGACAGTTGGAAAACAAAAAACGGTTGTAAAGCCTGTAAAATCAATGCTTGCAGCCGTTTTTTGTTTCGTAGCGATATGTGCTATTGTGCTATATTTTTACACTATGGTAAATTTATTTCTTTTGTCTGCTTGATGATGCTTCGCATCGTAGATTTTTTGATGAATTCATAGTCTGTCCGAAAACCAAAAGTTTTGTGTAATGAATCTGTTATTTCCGTTCGGGTGTAGGACGGAACGTAGCCATTAGCGGTATTTAACAGAGTCATTTTCATGGAGCGTAAAGTCTCGATGAGCTGCTCTGTTGTATAGCTGTTTCCTATTTTTTTCTCTAACAGGCGGTAGAGAAGAAGGCTGATATAGCAGGTTATGAAATGTGCCTTAATCCGGTCATCTCTTCTGACATACACAGGTCTGGCTTCGAATTCAGTTTTCATGATTCTGAAGTTCTCCTCGATTTCCCAGCGCTGCTTGTTAATCTTTATGATTTCCTCGATATTTCCCTCAAGATTTGTCATTACTGTGTAGAAGCCATCGTAAAGTTCTTCTTTGGCTATCTGTTCCACGTCAATTTCATATACTTTCTTTTCTGCAATCTCACCATCGTTTGTTACGGCAGTATTTTTTGCAAAGCGCATAGGATCATTTTGATTTTTCCCCTTTCTCTTTTTGCAAGGAGAACTGATAATCCTCTCTGCGCGCTCAATTTGGCGTGACCGGATTCTTTGCTGATAAGCTTTATATTTCGGAGAGTATGTAACGATTAGAGTCTCATCCAGATCTCCGGTAACAACAGGAACTTCTTTGTAGTAAATGGAGTGAAAAACGTCTTCATCGGTTTCGTCTAAAGTCCTGATATCTATAAAATCTGCCGAACCAACTTTTCTGAACTGCGTTGGATTCAGGGCAATATCACGGTCTTCTTGTTTCATCTTTTTAAGGGAATGCGTGATGACATAAACCCGATTTCCGATGCTGTTAAACGCCCAGTTATTGGCACTTCCAAGACCGGCATCCGAACAGAAAATAAATTCACTACAATTAAAATCTTTTATGATTTTCTTCTCCAATGGCTTGAGTGTTGTCTGCTCGTTTTGATTACCCGGAAAAATATCAAATGCAAGTGGAATGCCGTCGGCATCCATAAACAGCCCCATACCGACAATCGGGTTTGGACGGTTTTCTTTGCTTTTTCCATAGTGCTTCAAGCCGCTTTCTTCCTCAATCTCAAAGTAATAATTCGTACAGTCATAGTAAAGTATCTTCTGATTTCTTGGATGGATGAAGTTTGAATTTTTGTATAGTTCACTTTGGATAAAATCGGATTCTTCTGCGATGACAGACAAAGCCCTGTAAACATCCTGAATCTCATACTTTGGTGGTTCGAGCAGAGTTTTACAAAAGTTATAGCTGCTGAGCTTGCTTGAAGGAGAGAGAACCCTTGCGTAAACGAGATCAGTAAGAATCGCATGAAGATCATACTTAAATTTATGGCGTCCCTTCATCACACGGCAGATGTTATCAAGACGGAGTTCTGTGCATAGTTGTTGAAGGAACAGATAACCGGCATGAAAGGAATGTGCCTCGTTGCAGCCTGCGAGAATTCAACCGTAACTTTCCCAGTGCGCTCATTGTAGAGTTCGGTTTCTTTGGCGGCTTCGCTTTTAGCCCAGGCCATAAGTTTTTCATCATCACCATTGAACTGTTCCAACAAAGAGTTGTATTTTCCGAGCTTTTTATAGATACGAGAAGATGATTTCCCGTCTTCTTTTCGGAATGACTGATAAATGTAAACATCTTTATTGTTTTTACTACCTGTGACTGCAATATACATAACACAAAATCCTTTTTCTTTTAAGTATACCACACTATTACAAACAAGTACATAGTAAAACGAAAAAATTGACATAAAAAATGCAGGTTTTATGCGACCTGCGATAACTTTTTTAAATATTCAACTGTCAAACTCCCGAGATCATTTCAAGGATTCCGCTGTTGAACTGGTGCGTGCTCGGGATCAAAAAAGAGAAGAAACAGGTTTCAGGAAAATCGGATCGTACATAGAAATAAAAAGTTGCGGAGGTGCTTGCGGGCGGCCGCGTGCCTGTGTTAAAATATATCCAAAGCATATTTCTTTAGAAAATCTGGGCATCCTTGCCATCTATATTCTAATCAACATTTCAGAAATCTATGCTTTTATTTCAAAAAACGAAAGCAGGAGATATCTGAGGTATGGCTCCTGCAAAGGAGGAATTGAATATGCAAAATATGTGGCAAAAGTCCGTAAATATACGGAGACATACAGTCTGAATGAGGCAGTAAAACGAGCCATCAGTGAATGCATCAAAGAAGGTATTCTGGCGGAATTTTTACAGCAGAACCGTGCGGAGGTGGAAATGGTGAGTATTTTGGAATATGACAAAGAGCTGGAAGAGAAGAAATTGAGGAAAGCAGAGTATGAGGCTGGGATGGCGACAGGAATCATTCAAACTGCCAGACGATGCCATCTGTCGGAGGAAGAGATCATTGCGCAGTTATGTGAAGCGCTTGCAATCAGTGAGAGAGAGGCTGCGGATTATCTGAAAACAGTAAGTTAAAGTGCCGGCAGCCGTGGATTGATTTTTCCCATCAGAAAATTTATATACTAGAAAGAAACGAGTAGCATAACTGCGCAGATCCGGTTTTTGCTGCTCGTTTTTTATATGCACTTGCATAGGGGAAAAACGGCAAAAACTCCAAAATAAACCGGCAGACTAACCGTTTGGATAGTGTACAAACCCAAGGCACATTTGGTATAATTTTGACAACAGATGGAAAAAAACGGCAGAAACATGCGGGAAGCGGGGGAGTCATTGATTTATATAAAACCGAAACATGCGTGGAAACGTCTGAAAGCGGCAGATGAGGAAAATGTGACCGCATATGTATATGGGATCAGCGGAAGCGGGAAAACGGAATTTATCACACGTTATCTTGGCAGAAAAAAATACATTGTGTTTCAGGCGGGGCAGGTCACGGCAAAGGACTTAAAACCTGCGGAGTCCGGACGGCGGAAGATCATAGTGATCGATAATCTGCAGGAGCTGGCACAGGACGAAAACTGTGACAATGAAGACGTAAAAAAGGCGATCATTGCGCTGATCCGGCGTGAGGATGTCTGGGTGATCCTGTGCAGCAGGGGAGAGGTACTGCCGTGGCTCACAGCCATACGCTATCAGGAAGTTTTTTATGTGATCGGCGAAAAAGAGCTGCTGTTTGACGACAGACAGGTGGAGCAGTATATTGCGCAGACCGGGATGCTTTTTACGGAGAAACAGCAAAAGCTGCTTGAAAATTACTGTAATGGTGTGCCGATCACCTGGAATATCATAAACAGTGTGTATCAGGAAATGGATGTGCAGGAGGAAACGGAAAGGCGGCAGGAGCCGTTCGGGGAAAAAGATTTCCGGACGCTGGTGGAGAAGGCGAGAAGCCGGATGTGGGATTATCTGGAATATCATGTATACGATGAGTGGGATGTGCAGATACAGGAATTTCTGATGGAAATTTCGATCGTAGACCGTTTTCATGTGAGACTGGCGGAGATGATCACGGGGCGCAAGGATGTAGAGGCATTATTAAACCGGATCCGCTGGCTTGGAAATTTCATGCATGAGGAGCGGGGAGCAAACGGACACGACGAGGAGACCGTGTATGAACTCCGGGCGGCAATGCGGATCAGCATGCAGCGGAGGCTGAAACGGAAATACAGCAAAGACCGGATCCGGGCACTGTATGAAAATGCCGGGCTCTGCTACCAGCTTGCCGGAAAGCCGCTTCAGGCACTTTTCATGTATCAGGAAGTAAAAGATACGGAGCGTATTGCCTCGATCCTCATTGACAATGCGAGAACGGCGCCGAACAGCGGTTATTATTATGAACTGAAAAAATATTACCTGGCGCTGCCGGAAGAAAAGATACGCACGAGCCCGGAGCTCATGTGCGGGATGAGCATGTTACAGTCGCTGCTTTTAAATATCGCAGAGAGCGAGCGCTGGTACGGGGAACTGGAAAAATATGTAAAAGAACATACGGGAAGTGAGCGGCGGATCGCGAAAGGCAGACTGCTCTACCTTGAGATCGGGCTTCCGCACCGTGGCAGTGAAAACATGATAGAGATCTTAAAAAAAGCATATCTGCTTGTCTTGAATAAGCAGGTGAATCTGCATGAATTTTCAGTTACCAGCAATCAGGCATCCCAGATGAACGGTGGAAAAGA
This sequence comes from Lachnospiraceae bacterium, assembly GCA_902363825.1. GTDB lineage: Bacteria > Bacillota > Clostridia > Lachnospirales > Lachnospiraceae > Roseburia_D > Roseburia_D yibonii. The sequence continues at coordinate 160,610 of CABJBK010000007.1, read as the reverse complement.
TTTCTGTGAGTGGAGTAAGCATGACAGGGAACTCGCAAAGAGCATAGGAAAGATCGTCGAATTTGTATTGGGGAAGTACGGAAAAGGACTGGTCAATCTGGCTCTCGCGGAAAGCTTTTTTGAAAAAGGCGGCGACAATTATGAGGTGGCAACACTTGCCAATAAGGGGAGAATGCAGGCAGAAGCCGGTGGAAAATTGGAGCAGTGCTTTGTGGCGGACGGCATACTCGCATGGTTACATATCATAAACGGGAAAGTAACGGAAGCGGAAGAACTTTTAGAGCGTTTCCGAAAAAGAGTAAGCAGTGAAAAGGCATACCGCCTGCTCCCGAATGTGGAGACGTTTCTGATCCGGTGTGCCTTATACAGCGGAAAAAAGACGGAAGTGGCGGAATGGATGAACACGGCGCCGGATGAGGAGCTGGAATTCTCCATTTATGACCGGTTCCATTATATGACCAAGGTGCGCATATATCTGCAGAACGGGCGAAATGAGCAGGCGTATAATCTGCTGGCAAAATGCGCGTATTACGCGAAAATGATGAAGCGGACTTATATTGCGATCGAAGTAAAGATCTTAAAAGCGATCACGCAGTACCGCATGAAAGACGACAAATGGGATGAGAGTCTGTGCGAGGCGTTAAGTGAAGCGGAGGAATATCATTTTATCCGGCTGATCACAAGGGAGGGGGCAGCAGTACGGCCGCTGCTTTTGGAAACGGCCTTTCAACCGTCGGATGATAAAAAAAGCAGGCAGTTCTTTAAGGATGTACTCAGTGAGACGGAAAAAATGGCGCATTTTTATCCCGGCTATTTAAAGACGGGAGCGGAAGAAGTCGTTTTGAGTGACACGATGTTAAAGGTATTGAAATTGCAGGCGAACGGATTGTCCAAAGACCAGATCGCGAAAGAGCTTGGGATGACAACCGCGAATGTAAAATACCATACACAGCAGATTTACAGGAAATTGGACGTTTCCAACAAAGCGGAAGCGGTCAGGGAAGCAGGAAAACGGGGAATGTTATAATGGCGGTATATTTATATTTTCTGGCAGACGTAATATCGATATTTATACTGATAGGAATTATATATGAGACCAGGAAGCACAACGAGAGTATCTATGTGCTTTGCGGAGCAGCCATTACGGTTGTTAATTTCGGATACTGGCAGTTAGCGTCAGCGGCGAATCTTGAAGAGGCGCTGCTTGCCAACCGGATCACCTATCTGGACGGTACTTTTGTGACACTTTTTATGTTTCTTTCACTGGCACATGTGTGCAGACTGAAGGTGCCCATCTGGCTGGTCTCTCTGATGACACTGGCAGGGTTTGTGGTGCTCGGACTGGCGTTTACCGGGGGCTACAGCACGATCTACTATAAAGAAGTCCGGTATGTGACGCGGGCGGGAGCGGCGTTTTTGGTCAACGAACACGGGCCGGCACATATTCTGTATCTGTTCTTGCTCGGATTTTATATTCTGACGGGGTGCTGGGTCATCTATTACGCGTGCCACCACAAGAACAAAGTTTCCTATGTCAGCATCATGTGCATTTCCTATACGGAATTTTCGTGTATCGCGGTTTACGCGATCGAGTCGATCGTGGATCTTGAGATCGAGCTGCTTCCGTTTATCTATGTGATCAATGAGGTGCTGCTGTTTTTTATGATCCGCAGGAGTAACCTGTATGATGTGTCCGGAAACGCGGAAAATGTCAGGGAAGAGCGGCAGGAATATGGTTATATCTCGTTTACGGGCAAGGGAAAATACGTTGGAAGCAATGAGGTGGCGCAGAAATATTTCCCGGAGCTGTCACAGCTTCTGATCGACCGGGAGATCCCGAAAAATGCGGATTTTTTGTACTGCGAATTTGGGATGTGGATGAAAAACTACCGGGGAGAAGAGGAAGAGGTACGTTATTACAACAGAAAAGACCGGGTGATCAAATGCTCCATGCACTTTTTTACGACGGGATGCGCAAAACAGGTGCGCGGTTACCTGATCGAGATCCTAGATGATACGAGACAGCAGACGCAGATCCATGAGCTGAACGCCATGGCGAAAAAAGCGGAGGAAGCGAATCTGGCAAAAGGCGCTTTTCTTGCGAGTATTTCGCACGAGATCCGCACGCCGATCAACGCGGTGCTCGGGATGAATGAGATGATTCTGCGTGAGTCGGAAGAACCGCAGATCCGCGTTTACGCCGGAAATATCAAAAAGGCGGGAAATTCCCTGCTGTCATTGATCAATAACGTCCTCGACTATTCCAGAATGGAACATGGAGCACTCGCGATCCAGCCGGTCTGCTACGACGTGGCGAAACTGTTATGTGACGCGTGCAGTCTGATGCGCGTAAGGGCAAGAACCAAGAATCTGGATCTTGAAGTGCAGGCAGACCCGGATATCCCGGCAAGGCTGCTCGGGGATGACGTGCGCATCCGGCAGATCCTGTTTAACCTGCTTTCCAATGCGGTGAAATATACCAAAAAAGGATTTGTGCATCTGCATGTCGCTGTCTTAGAGAGAACGGAAGAAACAGTCACCTTAAAAGTCGGGGTGGCGGATTCCGGCATCGGAATAAAGACGGAGGACATGGAGCATCTGACAGAAGCGTTCCGGCGGGTGGATGAGGAAAAGAACCGGAAGATCGAGGGAACCGGGCTTGGACTTGCAATCACGGCGCAGCTGCTCGGCAAAATGGGAAGCCGGCTGGATGTGACAAGTGAGTACGGCAAAGGATCGGTATTTTCCTTTGAACTGACACAGCAGCTCGTTGATTCCGCCTGCATTGGCGTTTTTGATATGGACGCGGAGGAAGGCGCGGCGGAATATCAGGATCCGGTCGAAAAATTCCGGGCACCGGAGGCAAAGATCCTTGTCGTGGATGACAATGAGATGAATCTTTTTATCGTAAAGGGACTTTTGCGGCATCTTGGAGCAACGATCGACACGGCAGACAGCGGTGCCGCATGCTTGAAGAAAACGGCGGACTGCCGTTATGATCTGATCTTTATGGATCATCTGATGCCGGAAATGGATGGGATCGAAACTCTTCACCGGCTGCGGGAGGATCCGGAAAACGCGTCCAGACAGGCAAAGGTCATTATGGTAACGGCAAATGCGTTTGCGGGTGCGCGCGGGATCTACTTACAGGAAGGTTTTGACGATTTCACGCCGAAACCGGTGGAAGGCAAAAAGTTAGAGCAGATCGTCTATCAGTATCTGCCGGAAGAACTCCTGACCGGAAAAGGGCAGGAAAGAGCAGAAAAACAGGAACTGGAAGAGGGATTTTTGCAGAAACTGCGTCTGGTGGAAGTGGATGGAGCCAAAGGTCTTGCGTATGCAAACAATGAGGTGGAACTCTACACGGAAATCCTTCGCGGATTCGTGGAAGAGTACGAAGAAAAACGGCAGAAAATGCTGGATTATGTGGCAGATCTGAAAAGAAACGGCGAAGATCTGGTAAATCTCGCGCACCAGATGAAAGGAGAGGCGCGCGGAATCGGCGGTACGCATTTCGGAGAGCATTTTTATGCGTTAGAACTGGCGGGCAGAGAAAAGAACACGGAAAAGATCCGCAGTCTTCTGCCGGAGGTATTAGAAGAGTGGGAGCGGACAATCAGAGGGATTTCAGGCTGTCTTGGCTGATCTGCGCCTGAATGCTGTCCCGAAGCCTTACCGGGATAAAAATCTCATCGGAATTCATCATCACGATGCTGGTGTCAGTGACTTCCCGGATATACAGGCGGTTCACAAGATAACTGCGCCCGACTGCCAGAAAGGTCGGGCAGTCCTTTAAATCCTCACGTACTTCGGTGAGAACCCTGGTAAAAGAAAACGTATCGGTGAGTGTATGTACCAGCGTGACGTGGCGTCCGGTCTCAAAAAAGAGGATGTCTTTTAACGGGAGCGCGGTATCTTTTCCACGGATCGAGACCGTATAAGTTTTTGCCGCCTCGGTGAAAATTGAGGAACACCGGTTGATGGCGTTGGTAAAATCCTTATGGTCATACGGTTTCTGCAGATAATACAGCGCGTCTACATTGTAACTGTCCATTGCGTGCGCGGTCGAACTTGTGGTAAAGATAATGCCGCCGGAAAAGCCGTCGTCGCGCAAAGCTCTCGCCACATCCATACCGTTCATATTTCCCATATAAATGTCAAGAAAGATCAAAGAGGGCTTGACCAACGCGCGCTTATAAGCGGCAAGAATGCTTTCTCCCGAGGAGAAAGAACGAATCTCAACATGCATATCCAGATTCAGGATATATTCTTTTAAATGATGCGCCAGCCGCATCAGATCCGGTCTCGAATCATCGCAAATATAAATTTCCATAAATACCCATACCTCTCTCAAAAATATCTTCTGGTAACAGTATAACGTAAAACGGTTCAGCTTAAAATGACAAATTGGCAGTTTCCGGCACAAATTGGCAGTTTGAATTGTCATAAGGGGCGCGGGAAGGTAAACTCTATCTTGTTCCAGACAAAAAGTATTCCAAAAAGAAGGAAATGATAAGGAGAGAAACGAACATGAGAAAGAAAATTTTAACTGTATTATTAGCCGGTATGATGGCAATGTCCACACTTGCTGCCTGTGGAGATGCGGAAGAAACGACCGATGTAAAGACAACAGCAGAGAGCAGTGCCGATGCGACATCGGCGGAAGAAGACGAATCTTCCGATATGTGCTCCGATGAGACATTTGAGACATTGCAGGACAATTACGCAACGATGGTAGACTGCTATAACGAAGTAAAGGATCTTTACGAGAGTGATGAGATCGCGGCAGATGAAGATATTGAAAACCTGATGAATGAAGCTGCGGATGTCATCAATGAAATGGGTGAGATTTCCCAGGACAGCATCACAGAAAAAGATGCGGAAGACTTAAATGGAGCCATGGTAGACATTTTAGAAGGACTTTCCGCAGCAGTTGACGCGATGGATACAACAGCAGACGTTGAGACAGCGGACGCATCCGGGGATGTGTGTTCCGATGATACATTTGCCACACTCCAGGATAATTATGCTACACTGGTAAATGTATACAACGTGGTTTATGACGCTTATATGTCTGACGAGATCGAGCAGGATGATGATATTGAATCCGCACTGCTTCAGACCGCAGATGTAATGGAAGAAATGGGAGATATCAGCCAGGATACCATCACAGAAGCAGATGCGGAATCACTGAATGATTCCATGCTTACCCTGTTACAGGTATTAGATGCGGTTGTAGACGCAATGTAATAAATAAAAGTTCCATAAAAGCGGAAAAGGTAAAGGGAAGCAGGATGTAGTGCTTCCCTTCATTTTTTAATGAAAAGTGTTGCCGGAAGTGTGAAATCAGATCAAAATTGGTAAAAAAACCAAAAAAGATAAAGGATTCTATCCATTTGGCAGTATACAAAAAAATAGCTGACTGATATAATTAAAAATATGAAGTAGTCAGAAAACAGGGATACATACAGCATACGAATGAAAGGGTGACAGTAAGATGGGGGATGAAGCAGTAAAGAAGAATCGTTTTCTGTGGACGATCAGAGGAAGAATTGCAGTATTTGTAACGATCTGTATGGCGGTTGTTATTTTATTGACCATACTGGCGAATGTTGTGACAGCGAGAAGCGCTATGGTGCGGGATGCAGAAAATCTGCTGACAGAGGAAGCGGACGGGAATGCGGCTGTGATCAATGGATGGCTGAAGCAGGAAGGAAATACGGTAAACACCATGAAAAATGCACTCGCAGTCATGGACAGAGATGATACCGATGCGATCATGGATTATCTGGAAGTGAATCTGAACGAAAATGAAAACGCGCTGATGTATTATTGCTGTTTTGGCTATGATGGTGGCGTGCTTCCGGCGGATCATTCCAAGCTGGATCTGGATCCCACAACCAGAGACTGGTGGAAACAGGCAATTTCGGAAGACGGTCTGATCTATACAGAACCATATACAGATTTTGCGACCGGACAGATGGTTGTAAGTATAGCAGAGCCATTGACGATCGGGGGAGAACAGGCGGTACTTTTGGCGGATATTACGATAGACCGTCTGATAGAAATTGTTCAGAATATCAGTGCGGATCCGAGTATCCAGACGTTTCTTCTGGCAGAAGACGGAAGCGTCATCACCCATACGAATAAGGATTTCCTTCCAAAGGAAGATGGAAACACCATTCTGACTGATAAAGTAAAAATAGACATAAATGCGCAAAAGGCATTTGTTTTTACCGACTATGACGGGCAGAAAAAATACGGTGATATTGGAAATATTGATGTTACCGGGTGGAAACTTGGCGTCACACAGAATGAAAAAGTGATCAATGCACAGATCAGAAAAAATCTGGTTTTCCCACTCGTTATGGACATCGTCCTGCTTGGCGTTACAGTATCGCTCTTAAATCTGGTCATAGGAAAGATGTTAAGACCGATGGACAGCATGAAACAGTTTGTAAAAGAGCGTGTGATCGGCCAGGAGCATGGAAAAACACATGGAAATGAGGTTGAGGAAATCAAATATCTGATCGGGGAACTGGAGGAGCGCTTTATTGCAACGATACGCAAGACAAAGCAGGAATCTTCAACGATTCAGGATAAGATGACCACAACGGATGACAAGGTGAAAATCATCAGTGGAAATATCATGGAGATCAGTGCCACAATGGAAGAAACCGGAGCCAGTGTGGAAGCTCAGACGGAGAGCATTCAGAGCATAGATGATACATGTACACAGGTGACACAGGCGGTGGACCGGCTGGCAGAAGAGGCGCAGAGCATGGCAGCACGGGCAGGCGAAATCCAGCAGAGAGTCGAGAAACTTGTACCGGAGCTCATGAGAGATAAAGACAATGCTGCTGCAATGACAGAGGAAAGCCGTGGCAGGCTTGCGGATGCCATTCACGGTACGGAGGTTATAAACCAGATCGTAGAGGTGTCCGGAGCAATTCAGGAGATCGCATCCCAGACAAATCTGCTTGCGTTAAATGCATCCATAGAAGCAGCGAGGGCAGGAGAAGCCGGAAAAGGATTTGCGGTTGTAGCGGAAGAAATCAAGAATCTCAGTAATATTACCGGAAAAGAGATTGGAAAGGTCGATGAACTTACCGATAAAGTCCTTGAGAGTGTAAAGGCTCTTTCCGATGAAAGCAATTCCATCCTTGCGTTTCTGGATGGCGTGATCATGAAAGATTATGACCAGTTTGGGGAAATTGCGGAAAAATATAAAGATGATGCGTTCTATTTTGCGGGAATCAGTACGAATCTCGGGGCAGGGGCGGAGGAACTGAGCGCTTCTGTTCAGAATATCAGTAGTATTCTTGGAACGATCAATACCTCGCAAGGTGAATTGAACAAAGCAGTGCATGCCGTAAATGATAATTTGCAGCAGATTACTTATGCCAGTGAAAATGTCACGACCGATACAGGAGAGGTACTGACAAGCATAAAGTTACTTCAGGACACAATGGATCAGTTTCAGATATAAGTCGGGGACAGCAGATCAAGGAGCATGAAAATATATGACAGAGTACGCAAATGAACTGGTAGGACGGAAAATACAGATCAAAGATATGAATACGGGAAAGCTCATTGCCAGTACAAGGATTACAGCATTCGATTCTGCAAAAAAGACCGTAAAGATCAGTGCGAGCGGACTGAGCAGTCCCGGATGCCGGGAGGTCAGTGTGCTGATCTTTGGCGCGCACCGGCTGCTCGAATATTACGGAAATATGAATAAGCCGGTCATTGCAAATGAGCTTGAGATCGATCTTTACAGCGGGCGGGTCAGAGAGGACAGAGAGAGGTCGCGTTATGACATCAAGGCACCCGGAAAAGTGACAGGGATCCAGATCGCGGGAAAAAGGATCACGCTGCGAAAGCCCATAGAGATCACTACGAAAAATATCAGCGCAAACGGTCTGCTCATAGAGTCTGAGGCGGGAAGCTTTGAAAAAGGGGACCGGATCCTGATCCGGCTGGATCTGGGAGAGACCACACTGCGCGGAATGTATGAGGTCGTGCGGATACAGAATCAGAATCTGTGGACGGAGGAATATGGATGCCGTCACATTGCCATGGGAAAGAGCAGGGAGAATTATGACAGAAGAAAAAAAGAACATTACATTAAAAAAGATTCCGATCCGGTACCTGTGGGATGGCATGGTACTTTCCGACGATCTGTATAATGAAAGCGGAAAGGTACTTCTGATACGCGCGGGAGAGCGGATCACTGAAAAAACGATCGGACAGCTGAAAAATCTGGGGACAGAGGATGCATGTGTCATGACCTGCGAGGAAACCTATGAGAAGATCATGAACGCAAAGGAAGTGCCGCCGGAGATCCGTCAGGAGATGATGGAGGACAAATTCGGTTATACCAAGCTGAGAAAAGAAGTCAGAAATTTCCTCGGAATGATCGAGCATGCGGCAGAGCCGGAGTATGAAGCGGCGCAGGAGGTAACCGGAGAAGTAACGAAAAAACTCGGGAAAATGAATTTCCATGATTTCTTTGAGTGTATCAATGTGCCGAGAAAAATAGATGAGGATTTACAGAGACATTCCCTAAACATCGCGTTTTTAAACGGCATGATGGGCTACTGGCTCAAAATGCCGGAGGAGCAGATCCAGCTGCTTGTCATGGCGGGACTGCTCCACGATATCGGCAAGACGCAGATCCCGGAGCAGATCCTTTACGCGCCGAGAAAACTGACCAAAGAGGAATACGAGGTCATCAAGCAACATCCGGTATACTCCTATGAGCTTCTGGGAGACCAGTACGACGCGTCTGTCCGGGACGCGGTGCGCCATCACCATGAAAGACTGGACGGGCTTGGATACCCGGATCAGCTGTCCGGTGACGAGATCTCGGTTTTTGCCCGGATCACTTCGATCTGCGACATCTATGACGCCATGGTGTCAAAGCGGAGTTATAAGGAGGAGCGTCTGCCGTTCGATATTTTGGATAAGATGAAACACAAAGAATACGGGGGACTTGACCCGGAGCTGGTTGCCGTATTTATCAAAAACATGATCCGGCATTTTAAGAACAGTCAGGTCATCATGTCCGACGGAATAACCGGGATTGTCAGCTATATCCCGCCAAATGATATCGATCATCCGGTGATCGTCGCGGGGGATGTCGTGCGGCAGGTCGATGACACCTGGTATTGCAGAAAAGTGTTAAGGGAAGAAGGAGAGTATTAGAAAATAAAAAAACGCCTTGACAGATGGAAAAAACTGGCGTAACCTAAAACGCGTAATTCATGTAAAAATAACGAACATCAGAAAGGAGGTAATGATATGCGAAATATGGATCTGAAACATATTGTCAAAAAACAGAAGACTGCAAACAATGTGATGCATAAAATTACCTCAGGTTGCGATTTCTGATTCCCGTCGTTTGAATATAGACCAGGATTCGCTTCTGCGACAGAGAGATGACCGTGGTAGTTTTACTGCCACGGTTTTTTTGTCCCACAGGATACCGGTATGCGGGGTATTCGATAGGGCATAAAGAATCTTTCTGCCGCAGATTTTTTAATTGTTTTTTAAGTGCGGTATGGTGATATTCTGGCGTGTGTTGCCGGGAATACGTTATTTTTTGCAGAAAAGAAATTTGGGATGAAGGGGGAAATGTTTTGAAAAAATTGCACACTTACATCTGGGAACATAAATGGGGCTACCTGCTTGCGGTATCTTCCCTGCTCATCGCGGTGAGTCTGGATCTGATGTCGCCACAGTTTACCAAACATATTGTGGACGATGTCATCGTTGGCGGAGATATCCCGAAATTAAAATGGCTTTTGCTCGGCATTCTGGGGATCGGAGTGGGGCGCTGCATCTTTCAGTATGTCAAGGAATATATGTTTGACTATCTCGGATCGACCATTGCGTCCGACATGAGAAAAAATCTGTTCCGCCATATCCAGTCCTTAAGCGCAGAGTTTTTTGACCGCACCGGAACCGGGGAACTGATGGCGCGCGTGAAAGAGGACGTGGATAAGATCTGGGACGGGATCAGTTTTGTGAGCATGTTACTGATCGAAGTGACGGTACACACCATCATCATTTTGTTTTGGATGTACCGCCTGGACTGGAGACTGGCGCTGATCCCGACGCTTTCCATGGGGGTCTGCGGCGCGATCGCGATCGTGATGGAGAAAAAACTCGGTGCGGTCTATGAAGCGATCAGTGAGGAGAACGCGGCGTTAAACACGGTTGCCGAGGAAAATCTGGCAGGCGTGCGGACAGTAAAGGCGTTTGCAAGGGAAAAATATGAGATCGGGAAATTCCTGTCTCACAACAAGCGTTACTATGACTTGAATATGCAGCAGTCCAAAGTATTTGTAAAATATGATCCGTATTTCTCACTGGTTACAAAAGTGCTGCCGCTTATCACAGTCATGTCCGGCGGTTACTTCGTGATCCACGGGGAGATGACACTCGGATCCTTGAGCGCGTTCCTTGAGTATTCCAACAATATCGTATGGCCGATGGAAATGCTCGGATGGCTTACCAACAGCGCGTCTTCCGCGATCGCGTCCAACCGGAAAATACAAAAGATCTATCAGGAAAAACCGGCGGTTACAGAGAAAGCCCGGCCGGTCACAAAAGAGCAGATCGCCGGAAAGATCGAGTTCTCAAACGTTTCGTTCCACAAGGCGGACGGCTATGAGATCTTAAAGGATGTGAATTTCACAGTCATGCCGGGAAAGACGGTCGGGATCATGGGCGCTACCGGAGCAGGAAAAAGTTCGATCGTGTATCTGTTACAGCGTCTGTATGATGTGACAGGCGGCAGCGTGAAGGTGGATGACACCGATGTGCGCGATCTGTCGTTAAAACAGCTCCGCAGCAGTATTTCCGTGGTTATGCAGGATGTTTTCCTGTTTTCGGACAGCATCAGCGAGAATGTAAAGCTGGGAAAACGTGACAGCATCGATCCGGAAACCGTGCGGAAAGCGGCGGCAGACGCCCGGGCAAACAGTTTTATCGAGCGCATGGATCAAAAGTATGACACGGTCATCGGAGAGCGCGGCGTTGGTCTTTCCGGCGGGCAGAAACAGCGCATCAGCATTGCGCGGGCACTCGCGAAGAAAAATCCGATCCTTGTACTGGATGATTCGACTTCCGCGCTGGATATGGAGACGGAGCATCTGATCCAGGAAACACTGGAAACCTTAAAAGATACGACCAAGATCATCATTGCGCACCGCATCAGTGCGGTAAAAAAAGCGGATGAGATCATTGTACTTGATGCCGGACAGGTGAAGGAGCGCGGCACGCATGAGAGCCTGATCGCGCAGAAAGGGCTTTACTATGAGACGTATCTTGCGCAGTATGGTGACATATTAAAAGCTGAGTCTGAGAGAAAGGAGGCGTAGCTTGTGGCAGTAAATTCTTATAAAGATGACGAAAAATTAACCGAAAAGAGCAAAGCAGTGACGTTAAAGAGACTTTTTTCCTATCTGCTTGCCTATAAATGGCAGATCCTTCTGGTACTTGTCCTGATGTTTTACGGAGTTGCGATCAGCCTGCTAAATCCGATCATGATCGAGTCGGCGATCGACCGGTATATCGGAAATAACAATATTCCGGGACTGTTCCGCCTGATGGGAATCGCGCTCATCTTAAACCTGTTTGTGGTACTTGCGATGAAGATCCGTATGTATATCATGGCAAAGGTCTGTAACAATATCCTGCTGACGATCCGCCAGCAGCTGTATACCCATATCCAGAAGCTGGATTTTGCCTTTTTTGACAGCAGACCGACCGGAAAGATCCTGTCGCGTATCATCGGGGACATCAATTCCTTAAAGGATGTGCTTTCCAACAGTGTGACAACGCTGATCCCGGACATGATCACGGTGATCGCGGTCGTTGGCATCATGTTTACCAAAAATCCAAAGCTTGCGGCGGCATCGCTGATCAGTACGCCGTTCATGGTATTCGGCATGTTTTTCATTGAGGTACATGCGCATCCGAAGTGGCAGGCATTCCGAAAGAAAAGTTCCAATCTGAATGCGTTTATCCACGAGGATATGTCCGGGATGCGGATCATCAAGAGTTTTACGGCGGAGGATGAGACGAAAGAGACCTTCGATGTCCTGACGAAAGAGCACCGTGACGGGTTCCTAAAGGCGGTGCGGTTAAGTGACGCGTTTGGTTCGGTCATCGACCTGTCGTGGGGGATCGGCTGTATCAGCCTGTATTTTGTGGGGATCGTGATCCTCGGGGCAGAACATGTGACACTCGGTACCTTTCTCGCGTTTGGGACATACATCAATATGTTCTGGCAGCCGATCAACAACTTGAGCAACTTTTACAATCAGCTTGTGACCAACATTGCCGGAGCGGAGCGGATCTTTGAGATCCTGGATACCAAGCCTGCGATCGCGGACGGGGCAGATGTGGCGGAAATGCCGGAGATCGAAGGAAATGTACGGTTTGAACATGTTTCATTTTCTTACGATGCGGACACGAAAGTGCTTGACGACATCAGCTTTGATATCAGACCGGGAGAAACGATCGCGCTCGTGGGTGCGACCGGCTCCGGGAAATCGACGATCGTAAACCTGATCAGCCGTTTTTATGATGTGCAGGAGGGCAGAGTGCTGATCGACGGGATCGATGTGAAAAGCGTGTCGATCGAGAGTCTGCGCAGACAGATGGGCATTATGACGCAGGATAATTTCCTGTTCAGCGGCACGATAAAAGATAACATCCGCTATGGAAAACTGGACGCAACGGACGAGGAAATTATCGCCGCAGCAAAAGCGGTCAACGCCCATGATTTTATCATGAAACTGGAAAAGGGCTACGATACGGTCCTTTCCGAACGGGGAGGCGGACTGTCAATCGGACAGAAGCAGCTTCTTGCGTTTGCGAGAACGATGGTATCCATGCCAAAGATCCTGGTTCTGGATGAGGCGACCTCAAGCATCGACACGAAGACGGAGCTTCTGGTGCAGAAAGGCATCGAGAGCCTCTTAAAAGGAAGAACTTCGTTTGTGATCGCGCACAGGCTTTCCACGATACAGGAAGCCGACCGCATTTTTGTCATCGATGACGGTCATATCATTGAGCAGGGAAGCGCGAAAGAGCTGATGGAACTAAAGGGAGCGTACTACAAACTCTATATGGCGCAGTTTGCCGCGTAACCTGCAAAATAAATTGTGAAAAATTCCTAAAATCCCCACTGTTTGGTTGAAAATCCTGTCCAAAAGGCTTAAAATAGAAGCAAGTGTAATATATTTAAAAAGAGGAAAAACAGACAGTTGGGGAGAAGAATGACAACAAACAATAACGGGGAAAAATACTGGAAGTTAGCAAAGATCGTCAATACGATGCTGCTCTGTTCGCATATATACCTGATCATCATGTTTTTCATGTTTCAGGTTCGGCTGATGGTGTTTGTAAATATAGTAAGCATTCTGGTATATCTGATCAATTACTTCTGGATCAAGCGGAATCTGCATGTGTTCTTCGGGAACGCGTACATTGAGATTTTGTTACATATGATACTGGCGTATCTTTGTGTCGGATGGAACAGCGGGTTTCAAATCTATACATTTGCGCTGATCTTAACGGTTTATTACTGTGATTATCTTGGACAGAAGATCAAAAAGCCGTCGCTGCATCCGAGAACGGTCAGTATCCTGGCGGGGGTACTGTATCTCGCGTTTTACTTTATCAGTTCTCGTATCAAGCCGTTTTATGATATCACAAAATGGCATGCGGGAAAGATCTTTTTCGTGATCAACGCGACCTTTGTTCTTGTCTATATTATTTTCTTTATGGAGAATTACAGAAAGATCGTGACCGGAACCGAGAAACAGCTTGAGGAAGCGGCGAGACGGGACGAACTGACGCAGATGGAGAACCGCAGGAGCATGCAGGAGCGTTTTGACAGACTGCCGGAGCTTGCAGGGACGGATGCGGAGGTCGGGATCGCGATCTTAGACATCGATGACTTTAAAAAGGTAAACGATACCTATGGACATGGCGCGGGGGATATGATCCTGCATGAGGTGGCGCAGAGGATCCTTGCGGCGGAGACGGAAGAGATCCATACCTGCCGGTGGGGCGGAGAAGAATTCCTGATCCTTGCGGTCGGAAAAATGGCATATCCGTCATTAGTGAACGCGCTGCAGAAGATCCTCGGAGAGGTGCGCACGGACCGGCATGACTATCATGAGACGGATATCATGGTCACGATCTCTGCGGGTGCCGCAAAGCGCAAAACGGGAGAGAAGATCGAGCACACCATAAGCCGGGCGGATGACTGTCTCTATCAGGCGAAAGAAAATGGCAAGGACCGTATGGAGGTTTCCTGAGATGAGAAGCGTGGCACATTGCAGAAAATGGATAGCGCCGCTTTTAGCAGCCGCGATGATCCTCTGTGGCATCTGCCTGGATCTCGGACAGGCGGATATTGTTTTCTCACGCGCCGTTCAACCGGCGGAAAAGACGACAGAGGTCTATCTTGCGCGGACGCTGGTTCCGCAGCAGGAATCACCCTGTACGACGGAACAGCTCGGGTTAAAGAGCGCGCAGGCGCTGACAGAGAGCGGGCGGTCATCCGAACAGAACTTAAAGGTTGTGCTCGGACTGTTTCTCTTATTGCTTTTTACGGTATTACAGATAAGAATCCGGACAGAAAAAAGAAAAAATCCGGAGCGGGCACTGGTACGCCGAAGGTGTATCATCCGGTATATCCACAGGCAGGACGGAGAAAAATGGATTCCTGTGATTTCATTTATAAGAAGAAAATCACAGGAGGAAAATACATATGGCTCAGAATATTGTGGCAGTGGTTCTGTTTCTCATCGTGTTATGCGCGGGCATCTGGTGCTGGTGGCTGGAAAATGGAAAAAAGTGATAAAAAAGAGACTTGCGTTTTCTCCCGTATGGGAGTATATTAAAACCATATAATTACTAGGTTAAAGCTATAAAACAGATGATATGCATAGGGTGTATCATCTGTTTTTGTAAAGGAGAACAATTATGAATACGATCGCGGAAATACAAAAGCAGATCATGGAGTTGAAAAAAGAAAAGGATTTCTGTATTCTGGCACACTGTTATCAGTCCCAGGAGATCCTGGAAGTGGCAGATATCGTGGGAGATTCTTACGCGTTAAGTAAAAAGGCAGTGGAAGTACCGCAGCAGAACGTTTTGATGTGCGGTGTCCGTTTCATGGCGGAAACGACCAAGATCCTTTCCCCGCAGAAGACAGTATATCTTTCCAACCCGAGCGCGGGCTGCCCGATGGCAGAACAGCTGGATTACGATATGTTATCCCAGTTAAAGGAAATGTATCCGGGCTACACGGTTGTGGCTTACATCAACACAACGGCGAAGTTAAAGACACTCTGTGATGTCTGCGTGACGTCTTCTTCTGCTATTAAGATCATATCTAATATAGAAAATAAAGACATTCTTTTTATACCGGACTGCAATCTGGGTGATTATATCAAAAAACAGCTGCCGGACAAAAACATCAAGCTGGTGCATGGCGGATGCCCGACGCATGTGCGCATGTCGGTAAAGGATGTAAAGAGAGCGCGTGCCGCTCATCCGGAAGCGCTTTTACTCGTTCATCCGGAATGCCTGCCGGAAGTAGTCGCAGAGGCGGATTATGTAGGCAGCACAACAGGGATCATGGATTTTGCCGAAAAGAGCGAGGCGAAGGAATTTATCATCGGAACCGAAAACAGCATTGTACAGCATCTGCAGTTTTCCTGCCCGGACAAGGCATTTTTCGCGCTTTCCAAAGATTGTGTCTGTCACAACATGAAAGCAACGACACTGGTCGATGTGTTACGCGTATTGAACGGCACCGGCGGCGAGGAGATCGTTTTAGACGAGGAAATGCGCCTGCAGGCAAAGCACAGCATCGAAGAAATGGTACGCCTTGGATAGTTATAGGAAAAACCTATAACTGCGTACAAGTTTTATATATTAACACTTTTTTACGTTTCCCGCTATAATACAGTTATAAGATAAATCCTACAAAAACGATGGGCTTACAAGGAACGAAAAGAGCGGAAGCGGAGGTGTTATGATGCAGCAGAAAAGTTTGGAAAAGATCAATTTTAATATTGTAGTGAATCGAAAAAATACAAATTGTCTGAAATATGATTTCGCAGTGAGACGCGGAAGACCGGAAAATGTGCTTCCGCTCTGGGTGGCTGATATGGATTTCAAGGTGGCACCGGAGATCACACAGGCGATCGAGAAACGTGTTGCACATGGAATTTTTGGATACAGTGAGGTAAAGGAAGAATATTTTGAGGCAGTTGCGGCATGGATGGAGCAAAAGCATGGCTGGCATGTGAAAGAAGACTGGCTGGTGAAAACGCCGGGCGTGGTATTTGCGCTCGCGATGGCAGTACAGGCGTTCACCGAGCCGGGAGACGCAGTTATCATCCAGCAGCCGGTTTACTATCCGTTCAGTGAAGTGATCGCAGACAACGGACGCAGAATTGTGGATAATACACTGGAACTGAAAGAGGACGGAAAGTACCATATAAATTTTGAGGATTTTGAGCAGAAAGTAAAAGAGAATCATGTAAAACTGTTTCTGCTCTGCTCTCCGCACAATCCGGTGGGACGTGTGTGGACAAAAGAGGAGCTTAAAAAGATCGCGGCGATCTGCCGTAAATATGATGTGATCGTGGTGAGTGACGAGATCCATGAGGATTTTGTGTTCAACGGAAAGCATCAGGTGTTTGCAGATTTAAGTGAGGACGCGAAAAACCGCACGATCACCTGCACCGCACCGAGCAAGACCTTTAATCTGGCGGGACTTCAGGTCTCCAATATCTGGATCGCGAATCCAAAGCTTCGTGAGAAATTTAAAAAGCAGATCGCGGCGGCAGGTTACAGCCAGCTGAATACCTTAGGGCTTACCGCGTGTGAAGCGGCATACCGTTATGGCGGCGAGTGGCATGCGGAACTGCTTGGCTATTTAAAGAGCAATTTAAATTTCCTGCGCGAATTTTTACAGACCAGACTTCCGGAAGTAAAACTGATCGAGCCGGAGGGAACCTATCTGGTATGGCTGGATTTTGGCAGTCTCGGACTGACAGAGGAGCAGAGAGAAGAACTGCTCACGAAAAAGGCGGGGATCTGGCTGGACAGCGGAGCTATTTTCGGAGCGGCGGGAGAAGGCTTTGAACGCATCAATATCGCCTGCCCGCGCAGCATTTTAAAGGATGCGCTGGAACGCATTGAACGCGCGGTACGTCAGTAGGAGGAGAGCGGAAATGAAACAGATCTTATGTTTTGGAGATTCCAATACTTATGGATATATACCGGAAAATGGAAAGCGCTACGCATATGCGGACCGGTGGACAGGGATCCTGTCCGAACGTCTGAAAGACGAAGACTGCCGTGTGATCGAGGAAGGACTTTGCGGCAGAACGACCGTTTTTGAGGACGAACTGCGCATCGGCAGACGGGGCGCGGATCTGCTTCCGGTACTTTTAGAGAGCCACAGCCCGCTGCACCGCGTGATCTTCATGCTCGGCACCAACGACTGCAAGACCGTGTATGGTGCATCCGCAGAGGTGATCGGGAAAGGCATCGAAAAGCTGATCCGTCAGATCAAAAGCGCGGATCCGGCGACAAAGATCCTTTTAGTCTCACCGATCTGGCTTGGCGAGGGCGTCTGGGAGGAAGGCTTCGATCAGGAGTTCAATCAGAATTCCGTTGAGACGTCAAAGAAATTGAAAAAGGTCTATGAAAAGATCGCGTCCGACTATGGCTGTGATTTCCTTGCGGCATCGGACTATGTAAAACCGAGTGAGGCGGACAGAGAGCATCTGAGCCTGGAATCCCACCGGATTTTATCCGATGTGATCTACGAGAAATTAAAAGAGGAGCGCAAAAGCGCGTAAAATGAAGCAAAACGGGCTTTTCAGAAACAGAATATTGTGATAAAGTGAGACAGGCAGCCATATGCGAAAGCGGGGCTGCCTGAAGTGATGTAAAATGAAGAGGTTATAAGAGATAGGACAAGTAATATGAGTGAAAATTACGAAATTTCATTAAAAGACTGGAAAGAAATGGAGCAGGCGAGCTGTCTGCTTCTGGATGTGCGTGATAACATGGCGTTTCAGTACGGACATATCGGGGATGCCATCAATCTTCCGTTGGAGGAATTGAAAGAACAGATCGAAAAAAACGAATTATCCGAACAGTTAAAACAAAATAAAAAAATCATTGTGTACTGCAAACGTGGGGAGGCGAGCGCCGAGGCGACCGCGCTGCTGCGCGAGCAGGGGTGCGATGCATACAATCTCACGGGCGGTTATATGGCATGGCTGCTGGCGGATACAGAACGGGGCAGTGACGATGAAAAAGGTGATACAGAAAAAGACCGCCTTGCCGATATCGAGCAGAGCATCCGCAAGAAATTCCACAAGCAGCTGTTTACCCGCTTTGCGAAAGCCTTAAACACCTATGACATGTTAAAAGAGGGCGATAAAGTTGCAGTCTGTATTTCCGGCGGCAAGGATTCCATGCTGATGGCAAAGCTGTTCCAGGAATTAAAGCGGCACAACAAGTTTTCGTTCGATCTCGTTTTTCTTGTGATGGATCCGGGCTACAACGCCGAAAACCGGAAAGTGATCGAAAATAACGCAAGACTGTTAAACATTCCGATCACGATCTTCGAGACAAATATTTTTGAGGCGGTCTACGAGATCGAGAAATCGCCGTGTTATCTGTGCGCGAGAATGCGCAGGGGCTATCTTTACAGCAAGGCAAAGGAACTTGGCTGCAATAAGATCGCGCTGGGACATCACTATGATGATGTGATCGAGACGATCCTTATGGGAATGCTCTATGGCGGACAGGTGCAGACCATGATGCCAAAGCTGCACAGCACCAATTTCGAGGGAATGGAACTGATCCGCCCGATGTATCTGATCCGCGAGGACGACATCAAGCACTGGCGGGATTATAACGGACTGCATTTTATCCAGTGTGCCTGTCGGTTTACCGACACCTGCACGACCTGCAACAGCGATGGAAGTTCCGATTCCAAACGTATGGAGGTCAAAAAACTGATCCGGGAATTAAAAAAGACAAATCCGTATGTAGAGAAAAATATTTTCCGAAGTGTGGAAAATGTCAATTTGAATACGATCGTCGCGTATAAGGAAAACGGTGTGACACACAGTTTCCTTGAGGGATACGACGAAAAATAACGGACAGGGATCTATCAAGGAAAGATGGGAAGATTCCGATATAAGGTATAGAAAAGTATCCTTTTACAGAACAGGAGGATTTTGCGTATGCAGGTAGATAACTTTGGAAATACCCGTATCGGAACGATGGATCTGTTTGTGCAGAAGCAGAAACAGGCACAGAATAAGACTGCGGAGGCGGATGACGCAGAGATCACGCTTGGAAATACCACTCATACGAAAAAGGAGTGGGAAGATATGATGCGCAAGCTGGACCGTTACCTCGAAATGGTGAAAGAGGAACAGAAAACGCGTTTAAAGCAGCAGCAAAAACAGGCGGAGGAGAAAAAGATCTACGCCAGGCTGGATCAGAAAGCAAGAGATCAGAAGAAGCGCCTGTTAAAGAAATGGGATGAGCAGGATGTCACCAAAAAGCTTTTGGCACAGAAAGAGCGCTATATGGCGACACCGGAGGAACTCGCGGAAGGCGAGTATGAGATCTCAAGCCGTGACACGGGTACGACTTATAAATTTCAATCCAACCGAAAATAACTTTTACAGATGAGATCAGGAGAATTACTATGTCCAGTTTGTACAAAAAACTGACGGTATGCTGTCTTATGCTCTGCATGCTGACCGGATGCGTTGGCAGCAGACAGGCGATGAGCGGACAGGCGGATGTGGTCGATGAGACGACGGAAAGAACGGACACCGAACGGGCGGACACCGGCAAAGAGAAAGAGCCGGATATCGTCTGCTGGGGCGACAGTCTGACTTACGGAACCGGTGGAGAGGGCGTGACGTATCCATCGGTACTGGCGGATGAGACCGGACTTACCGTATACAATTACGGTGTGTGCGGGGAAAAGGCAGATCAGATCGCGGTCCGTATGGGTCTGTATCCGATGACGACAGGGGCTTTTACGATCCCGGCAGAGAGAGAGCCGGTGGCGTTGAGCCTGCTTTGTGATGGCGAAGATCCGATCATGCTCCGGCTCGGAGACGCGGGCATGAATCCCTGTGACATTGCAGGCGTAAAAGGCGAACTTTCCTATTCAGAAGAAGATGGAAATTATTATTTCACCAGACAGACAAAGGGCGATGCGGTCACGGTTTCGGACGGTGCGGTTGTCACCATGGATGCTGCGGGAAAGATCGATCCCGATGACATTGTGGTGCTTTTTATCGGAAGCAATGACCGGCCGACGGCGGAGGATGCAGAGACGTTGATCGCGACGGAAAAGGAAATGATCCGGTATCTCGGTTCTTCGAAATATATCGTGGTGGGACTGACCTCAAAGGAGATGATCCCGGAAGTCGCGGCGGTAAATGAGAAGCTTGCGGCGGCATTTGGAACACATTTCCTTGACATCCGCTCGTATCTGTTGGAACATGGATTAGAGGAGGCGGGCATTGCGCCGACGGATCAGGATCTCATGGATCTGGCAGACGGGGAGATCCCTTCGAGCCTTCGCGTGGACATTGTACATGGTACGCCGGATTTTTACCGGATTCTCGGGGAGCAGCTTTATGAAAAAATGAGATCGGACGGATATCTTTAGGAGGAATGACAGATGGAAGCGCATGAAGTGTTGCAGAAGGTGAAATCGGGCGAGATCTCGGTGGAAGAGGCAGAACAGTTTTTCCGCCGCGAGCCGTTTGAAGAAATGGGCTACGCAAAGATCGACACGCACAGAAAGCTGCGTTCGGGATTCGCGGAAGTCATCTTTTGCAGTGGAAAATCAACGGAACATCTTTTGCGTATTTTTGGTAAGATCTATGAAGAAGAGGGCGAAGTGTTAGGCACCCGTGCTTCCGAAGAACAGGCAAAGCGTATACAGGAAGTGTATCCGGAAGCGGAGTACGATCCGCTTTCCCATATCATCCGCATTGAAAAAAAGGAAAAACAGCATGTCGGCTGTATCGCGGTCTGTACAGCGGGAACCGCAGATATTTCCGTAGCCGAGGAGGCGGCGCAGACCGCAGAGTATTTCGGCAGCAATGTGGAGCGGATCTATGATGTGGGTGTGAGCGGCATACACCGGCTGCTCGCGAACTTAAAAGAAGTGCAGAACGCGAACTGCATCATTGCGGTTGCCGGAATGGAGGGAGCGCTTGCCAGCGTGGTTGGCGGTCTCGTGGACAAGCCGGTCATAGCAGTGCCGACCTCGGTGGGATACGGCGCGAATTTCCATGGACTGTCCGCGCTTCTCACCATGATCAATTCCTGCGCGAACGGGATTGCGGTGGTCAATATCGATAACGGATATGGAGCCGGCTATATCGCGACACAGATCAATCGGCTGGGGGTAAAACATGAAAACTGATACATTATATCTCGAGTGTCATTCCGGGATCAGCGGGGACATGATGGTGGCTGCGCTTCTGGATCTCGGCGCGGACAGGGAGATCTTAAAAAAGGCACTGGACAGTCTTGCGGTTCCCGGATTTCAGGTGAAGATCAGCCGTGTGACAAAGGCTGGCCTGGATGTCTGTGATTTTGATGTCAGGCTGGATGCGGCACATGAAAACCATGACCATGACATGGCGTATCTGTATGGAAATGGTCCACATGGGGACGGGCATGGACATGCGCATCATGAACAGCATGAGGAGCATCATCACGAACACCACCATGAGCACCGCGGGCTTTCGGAGATCCTTTCGATCATTGCGGGCGCGGATATGACGGCAGGGGCAAAGGAAACGGCGGAGAAGATCTTTCGGATCCTTGCGGAGGCAGAGGCAAAAGCGCATGGTACGACCGTGGAGAATGTACATTTCCATGAGGTCGGCGCCGTAGATTCGATCGTGGATATCCTTTCCGTCAGCGTCTGTCTGGATAGCCTTGGCATAAAAGATGTGGTGATCCCGGAGCTCTGTGAGGGAAAAGGAGAGATCCGCTGTGCGCACGGTATCCTTCCGGTTCCGGTTCCCGCAGTGGCAAATATCGTGGCGGCGCATGGGATCCCGCTTAAGATCACGGATGTGACCGGCGAGTTAGTCACGCCTACCGGAGCAGCGATCGCGGCGGCAATCCGCACAGAGGAGAAACTGCCCGGATCCTTTACGATAAAGAAGATCGGGATGGGCGCAGGAAAGCGCGCGTATGAGCGTCCGAGCATCCTGCGGGCAATGCTGATCGAGCCACAGCCGGAGGAGGGCGCAAAAGAGCGCGATGTGATCTGCAAGCTGGAAAGTAATATCGATGACTGTACCGGGGAAGCGCTCGGGTATGTGTCGGAGCGTCTGTTCGCGGCGGGTGCGCGGGATGTACACTATATGCCGGTGTATATGAAAAAGAACCGTCCCGGCTATCAGATCAATGTCATATGTGATGAGACGGACATCAGAAAAATGGAAGAGATCATTTTTAAGGAGACGACCACGATCGGGATCCGCCGCCAGAAGATGGAACGCAGTATCTTAAAACGGCAGCAGGCGACCGTTTCGACTCCTTATGGAGAGATCCTCTGCAAGGTCTGCGATTACCCGGATGGAAGCAGACGTTACTATCCGGAGTACGAGAGTGTGGCAGGAGCGGCGAAAGCAAAGAAAATAGCTTTCGAGGAGGTCTACCGGGCGGCGCTTGCGGCGGCAGAAAAGACAGACATAAGAAATGAAAAGTAACAGGAATGAGGAAAAATATGAAAAAAATATATCTGATCGACAGTGAAAATGTAAATGATGCATGGGTGGAACTGCTCCCGGTTTTGGAGGGCGGCGACCGCATCACGGTATTTTATACCGATAAGAGCCCGCACATGTGCTATCAGCATGTGATCGCGCTTCTGGAAAAAGAGAGAGAGATCCGGTTTATCAAGTGTTTTGAGGGAAACAACGCGCTGGATTTCCAGCTGGTATCGGAGCTCGGCTATATGCTCTGCGAGATGCCGGATTATGAGTATGTCATCGTTTCCAATGACACCGGATTTGACGCGATCGTAAAATACTGGGAGAAGCGCGGGCGCAAAGTGAGCCGCATCAAAGGCAGAGAGTGCCGTGCGGTGGCAAAAAAGGCAAGTGAAAAACAGCCGTTTTATGAAGAGACCAAAGGAACGGTATCCTTTGAGGCGGAGGAAGGCGAGACGTTTATCGCTTCCTGCGCGGGAGAACCGGCAGAACTGGTAGAGTCGGAAGAACCGGGGGAATCAGGAGAACTGAGAGAGCCGGAAGAATCAGCAGGGGCAGAGACGGATCATTCAAAGGAGCCGGAAGGCGCGGATGGACTGACGGATATTTTTAAGGCGAACGGAAGCGAAGATGCCGCAGGAGAAGCACAGTTAGTCTGTGATATGTTACATGTGATCAGCCTGCACAAAATGGCGCTGTTTCACAATGCGCTGACCTGTATGTTTGACCAGAAGACGGGAGACGAGGTCTATGCGTATATCAAAAAGCACCGCGCGGATTATATCGCTGCTCCTGGAGCGTATATTTCAAAGAAGAAAGAGCGTGAACGCTATTATATCGGTCTTGCGCTTTCCGCGAACGGGCTGCCGGCAGAGATGGCACAGGAACTGCATAAGATTTTGTACAGCATTCCGAAAAAAGAATTAAAATCATTAAATAACGCGATCATAAAGAAGTACGGCAGAGATGAAGGCGCAAAGTATTACGCGGTACTGAAGAAGCATTTAAAGGTGATCGGAAAGTTATAATGAGAGAAGGAAACGCAGGAGGTGGGGGAATGGAGTCCCAAAACAGGAAAGACCGGGTGGAAGACTGGATACAGGATGTTTTGCGTTATCGGATCGAGGATAAGGACAAAAAGCGGGTTTTGGCGCGCTGTGCGGATATTGAGGCGTACGGACAGGAGAAAAATGACAGCAGGCTTTTAGGATTTGCGTTTTTTTATCAGGGAGAAGCATATTACGCCGAAAATAAGATCGAAGAGATGTTTTCCTGCATTGCAAAGGCGGTCGGGTATCTGAATCAGTCCGGGCAGTGGGAACTTCTCGCAAGGGCTTACAATCTCATGGCGATCACATTGATCAGCAAGGGGAACGCGCCGGTGGCATTAGACTATTATCTGGCTGGTCTTCGCTGCTGCAAGGAACACGGGATCACGGGGATCGTGTGCAGCATCAATATCAATGTGGGCTTTTTGTATATGCAAAACCGGGTATACCGCGAAGCACAGCGCTATTTTGAGGATGCCTATGCCGTCTGGTGCGAGACCAAAAATGCGAGAGTAAGAAGTCTGATCATGATCTATACCAATCTGGCAACCTGTTATATGCTCTGCGGTGATCTGGAAAAGACGGAAGAATATATCGAAAAGATTGAAAAAGAATGTGAGCCGGAATTTACCGAGATGGATTACACTTATGTGGAATGCATGAAAGCCAGATATTTCCACCGCGCCGGAAAGAAGGAACTCCGGGACGAAAGCATCTCGCGTATTGGGAAAATGATCGGCGGACAGATTCGGGTGCTGGATCTTTTTGATGATCTGTATGCGCTTTGTGAACTTGCGATCGAGATCGAACGGTACGATGTGCTATTTGATATCATCGACCAGCTTGAGCCGATCGTAGTCCGGGCAAAAATGGCTTATATGGGAAAAAAACTGCTTTCGCTGAAGATCATGTATTATCAGAAGAACGATATGCGGGAGGAGTATGTAAAGGGAGTCAGCCGTTTTTACGAACTGGTCCGGATCACGGAAGAAGAAAGCCGGAAGATGATATCGAATATGTTAAAGATCCGTACATCGTTAGAGCGGGCAAATGAGAGTAATGCGATCCTTACGCAGAAATCAGAGACCGATCAGCTGACCGGACTTGCAAACCGGTACCGGCTGACGGAATACTCCGAGAACATAACAGAAAGATGTCTGCAAACCGGAGAGATCCTGTCGGTTGAGATTTTGGATATCGACTATTTCAAGCAATACAATGACAATTACGGACATCAGACGGGAGATGAGTGCATCCGAAAGATCGCGGACTGCATT
Organism: Lachnospiraceae bacterium; assembly: GCA_902363825.1. Lineage (GTDB taxonomy): Bacteria > Bacillota > Clostridia > Lachnospirales > Lachnospiraceae > Roseburia_D > Roseburia_D yibonii. The sequence goes on along the minus strand of CABJBK010000007.1, from coordinate 135,452 downwards.
AAGCGCCTGCAAAATGAAAAGATCTTTGGCGCGCGGTATGGCGGGGATGAGTTTATCATCATTTACCGTGGCATGAACGCGGAGGAAGTCTACGAAAAGGCGGATCAGTTAAGGCAGGATATTCTGGACTTAAATCTCACGCATGCGTATTCCGAAGCGGCAAAGACCGTGACGATCTCGCAGGGGATCTGTCAGGATATCCCGGTAGACGGAAATAAGAGCTGGGATTTTCTGCACGTTGCGGACAATCTTTTGTACCGCGTGAAGAAAAAAGGCAGAAACAGTATCTGCATTGGAAACCTGCATGAGGAAGATCAGCAGGTGGAGTTATAAATCAAAAAAATACAGCAAAAAGAAGCAGGTAGCAATCAAAACTACCTGCTTTTTTGGTAAATAATTTCATTATAACAAATACACTGAAAAAATCCAGTGAAAAATTCTCCAATTCTTGAGGTGAATTACCTTGAATTTTGCCAGTATTCAGAAAAAAAAACCTGTTTTATAATTGAAACAACAAAGGGAATTATTTGAAAACGAATAGGAATATGGGAGGATTACACAGATGAAATTTGGAAATGGATGCTGGTTACAGAAAGAGGGATGCGAGTGCTTTGCGCCGCAGCAGGTTTATTTTGTAAAAACAGAGCCGAAGAAAGTGACTTTATGCGCACCGACCGCAAGGATCAATCATCGTGGGGATACACTCGGCGGAATCGTTCTGACGATCGAGATCACATCTCCGATGCCGGAAGTGATCCGTGTGAAGACGAGTCATCATCTTGGCGTCCAGAAAAAAGGACCGGATTTTGAATTAAATATAGAAGAAAACATGGATCTGAATGTGACAGAGGATGAGGAGAAGATCCGTATCGAGAGCGGAAGCCTTGCGCTTATCATCACAAAAGAATACTGGAGCATGACCTATGAGCGAAACGGAGAAGTCATCACAAAGAGCAGCGGCAGAGATCTTGCATTCATGAAGACAGACTGGAATGGCTTTGCTTATGATAAGGGCGGAGCAGATGCTTATATGCGCCAGGAACTCGGACTTTCCGTAGGCGAGCTTGTCTATGGTATGGGAGAGCGCTTCACCGCGTTTACCAAGAACGGACAGAGCGTGGATATCTGGAATGAAGACGGCGGTACGAGCACCTATCAGTCTTATAAAAATATTCCGTTTTACTTGACGAACCGTGGTTATGGTGTATTCGTAAATCATCCGGAAAAGGTTTCATTTGAAGTCGGAACCGAGCAGGTATCCAAAGTAGAATTTTCCGTACCGGGAGAGAGCATGGAATATTTCCTGATCAACGGACCGACGATGAAGGAAGTGTTAGAGCGTTATACCTCACTGACCGGAAAACCTTCCCTTCCGCCGCAGTGGACATTCGGACTCTGGCTGTCTACATCCTTTACAACCAATTATGATGAAAAAACGGTTATGAGTTTTATCGATGGCATGGAAGAACGCGGGATCCCGCTTCAGGTCTTCCACTTTGACTGCTTCTGGATGAAAGATTTCCACTGGAGCGACTTTGTATGGGACAGCCGCGTATTCCCGGATCCGAAGGGCATGCTTTCCCGCATCAAGGAAAAAGGTTTAAAAGTGTGCGTATGGATCAACTCCTACATTGCACAGGAATCCTGCCTGTTTGCGGAAGGAATGGAAAAAGGCTATTTCGTAAAACGAAAGAACGGAGATGTATGGCAGTGGGATATGTGGCAGCCGGGCATGGCACTTGTGGATTTCACAAACCCTGCGGCATGCAAGTGGTTCCAGGACAAACTGGAAGTCCTGCTTGACATGGGTGTGGACTGCTTCAAGACGGATTTCGGTGAGCGAATCCCGACCGAGGATGTGGTTTACTATGATGGTTCCGATTCGGTAAAAATGCATAACTATTATACCTACCTTTATAATAAGACCGTTTATGAACTGTTACAGCGCAAGAGAGGCAAAGATGACGCGGTGCTGTTTGCAAGATCCGCAACAGCGGGCGGACAGAAGTTCCCGGTACACTGGGGCGGCGACTGCTGGTCAAACTATGAGGCAATGGCGGAGAGTATGCGCGGCGGACTTTCCCTTACGATGTCCGGTTTCGGTTACTGGAGCCACGATATCGGAGGATTTGAGGATACTTCCACACCGGATGTTTACAAACGCTGGGCGGCGTTCGGGCTTCTGTCCACACACAGCCGTTTCCACGGAAGCACTTCTTACCGTGTGCCGTGGGCATATGATGATGAGGCAGTCGATGTTGTCCGCTTCTTTATCAAATTGAAACTGTCCTTAACGCCGTATCTTTACAGCAGTGCAGTGAGAACTTCCCGCACCGGTGTTCCGATGATGCGCAGTATGGTACTGGAATTCGAGAATGATCCGGTTTGCCAGTATCTTGACAGACAGTATATGCTCGGTGACAGCCTCTTAGTTGCGCCGATCTTCAATGACAGAGGAGAGGCATACTATTATCTGCCGGAAGGAACCTGGACGAATTATCTGACCGGAGAGACCGTTGAAGGCGGCGTATGGAGAAAAGAGCATCACGACTATATGTCCATTCCGCTCTGGGCGAGAGAAAATACGATCCTGCCGGTAAACTATGGCTTAAAACATGCGGCAGATTCTTATAAAGAAGGACTGGAATTAAAAGTGATCGGCTTAAAAGATCAGGCGGAGACGACCGTATACGAAGATCAGAAAGAGATCTTACAGGTATCCGTGGCAAAAGACGGTGGAAAGATTTCTATTAAAGCAGCCGGCGATCAGGCATTTACGCTTCGTTTCGTAAACTGCACGATAAAGAATGTACAGGGAGCAGAATTTACCCAGAGTGGCACGGATAGCATTGTAACAGTGACAGATCCGTCGAAAGAGATCATCTGCGAGCTGTAAAAAAGAAATGACATCAGGGCAAGGAGGAAATATGTATTACATAGGCATAGATTTGGGAACGTCAGCAGTCAAATTACTGCTGATGGAGGAAGACGGAACGATCAAAAAGATCGTAAACCGTGAATATCCGATCGCGTTTCCGCATCCGGGCTGGTCGGAGCAGAATCCGTATGACTGGTACGAAAAGAGCATGGACGGCTTAAAGGAGCTGATCGCAGACTGTGACAGGAGCAAAGTCGCGGGGATCAGTTTTGGCGGACAGATGCATGGGCTGGTTGCGTTAGATGAAACGGATGCAGTCATCCGTCCGGCAATCCTCTGGAATGACAGCCGTACCGAGGAAGAGTGCAACTATTTAAACGAAGTGATCGGCAAAAAAACGTTGTCAAAATATACGGCAAACATTTCGTTTACCGGTTTCACCGCGCCGAAGGTGCTCTGGATGAAAAATAAGGAGCCGGAGAATTTCGCGCGCATCCATAAGATCATGCTGCCGAAGGACTATCTGTGTTACCGGTTGAGCGGTGTGCATGCAACGGATGTTTCGGATGCGTCCGGTACACTGTTCTTTGATGTGAAAAATCGTGGCTGGTCGAAGGAAATGTGTGAGATCTGCGGCATAAAGGATGAGTGGCTGCCGAAAGTGTTTGAGAGCTATGAGGCCGTCGGAACCTTAAAACCGGAAATTGGGGAGGAACTTGGACTTTCCGAAAAAGTTGTGATCGCGGCGGGTGCCGGAGATAATGCGGCAGCAGCAGTCGGAACAGGTACCGTCGGAAACGGAGCCTGCAACATCTCACTGGGAACCAGCGGAACAGTATTTATTTCTTCGGAAAAATTCGGTGTGGATGAGAATAATGCCCTGCATTCGTTTGACCATGCGGATGGCAGCTATCATCTGATGGGCTGCATGCTTTCCGCTGCATCCTGTAACAAATGGTGGATGGATGAGATCATCGGAACCAAAGATTACGCAAAAGAGCAGGAAGCGATCGAAAAACCTGGCGAAAATCATGTTTATTTTCTGCCGTATCTGATGGGGGAGCGTTCCCCGCACAACGATCCGAAAGCGCGCGGAACTTTTATCGGAATGACGATGGACACCACCCGGGCAGATATGACACAGGCGGTTTTGGAAGGTGTCGCGTTTGCGCTCCGTGATTCGTTTGAGGTTGCAAAATCCCTTGGCGTGGACATCAAAGCCACCAAGATCTGCGGCGGCGGTGCGAAGAGCCCGCTCTGGAAAAAGATGGTCGCAAATATTTTAAATGTGACGGTCGAAGTGCCAAAGAGCGAGGAGGGACCGTCCATGGGTGCGGCAATGCTCGCGGCGGTTGCCTGCGGTGCTTATAAGAGCGTGAAAGAAGCAGCGGAAGCGATCGTGACCGTCAAAGAGACGATCGAGCCGGACGCAGAACTGGCGGCAAAATACGAAGCCCGTTACAAACAGTTCCGTGAGATCTATCCGGTGCTCAGACCACTGTTTCAGAAGCTGGATTAAAGGAGGGAAAAACCGATGCAGATATATGAAGTGACAGATCAGAGATTCCGGAAATACGGGAGGGTGCTTGACACACCGTCCCTGACCGGTGAAGTGAGAAAGGAATTAGCAGAGCAGATGGAAAAAACGCCGCTTCCGGCGGACGTGGTTTACGAACCGTCGGTTGAGTCGTTAGAGCAGACAAAAGCAGCGGAGATTTTAAAGGAAGAGATCTTCGGAGAACTTCCGATACAGGTCGGCTACTGTAATGGAAACAACTATCTGCTCAATGCGCTGGAATATCACAGATCCTCGGAAATAAACATTGCGACCACGGATCTGATCCTGCTCCTCGGCAGTGAACAGGATGTGGCAGAGGATTTTACCTATGAGACAGATAAAGTGGAAGCATTTCTCGTAAAGGCAGGAACCGCCGTTGAACTTTATGCGACCACACTGCATTACGCACCGTGCAACGCAGAAGCGTCCGGTTTCCGTGATGTTATCGTACTGCCGAAAGGAACGAATTATCCGCTAAGAGCGCGTCATGACGTGACGGGCGAGGATAAGCTTCTCGCAGCAACGAACAAATGGCTGATCGGTCATGCCGAGGGTGGACTGCCGGAGGGCAGTTTCCTTGGACTGAAAGGGAAAAACATTAACGTAAAATAAAAATATAGATAAGGAGATAGCGAATTATGAACAATATGCCAAAAGAAAAAATCGGAATCGTGGCAGTCAGCCGTGACTGTTTCCCAATGAGTTTATCTGAAAACCGCAGAAAGGCAGTCGTAAAATCTTATCAGGAGAAATACGGTGAGATCTATGAATGTTCCGTTTGTGTGGAAAATGAGCTTGATATGAGAAAAGCTTTAGCAGAGGTAAAGGAAGCCGGCGTCAATGCACTGGTCGTTTATCTTGGAAACTTCGGACCGGAAAGCGCGGAGACACTGCTGATCAAAGAATTCGACGGGCCGAGCATGGTCGTTGCGGCGGCAGAGGAGACCGGAGACAACCTGGTTCAGGGCAGAGGAGACGCTTACTGTGGTGTCTTAAATGCAAGCTACAACTTAAAACTCAGAAATTTAAAAGCATATATCCCGGAATATCCGGTTGGAACCGCAGAGGAGTGCGCGGATATGATCCACGATTTTGCGCCGGTTGCAAGAGCAATCATCGGTCTTTCCAATTTAAAGATCATCACATTCGGACCGCGTCCGCAGGATTTCTTGGCATGTAACGCTCCGATCAAGCAGCTTTACAACCTTGGCGTGGAGATCGAAGAAAACTCCGAGCTTGACCTGTTTGAAGCTTACAACAAGCATGCGGGCGATGCGCGTATTGCTGATGTTGTGGCAGATATGGAAAAAGAACTTGGCGCAGGAAACAAAAAACCGGAGATCTTATCCAAACTCGCCCAGTATGAACTGACCCTGCTCGACTGGATCGAGGGACATAAGGGAAGCCGTGATTTTGTGGCGATCGCCGGAAAATGCTGGCCGGCATTCCAGACACAGTTCGGATTTGTTCCGTGTTATGTAAACAGCCGTCTCACAAAACGCGGTATCCCGGTATCCTGTGAGGTAGATATTTACGGGGCACTCAGCGAGTTTATCGGAACCGTGATCAGCCAGGACGCAGTTACCCTGCTTGATATCAACAATTCTGTTCCGGCAGACCTCTACGATCAGGATATCAAAGGAAAATTTGATTACACGTTAAAAGATACCTTTATGGGGTTCCACTGCGGAAATACACCGTCCAACAAGCTGGCATTCTGCGAGATGAAGTATCAGTTGATCATGGCAAGAAGCTTGCCGCAGGAAGTCACAAATGGTACACTGGAAGGAGATATTGCTCCGGGAGAAATCACATTCTACCGTCTCCAGAGTACCTCGGACGCAAAGATCCGCGCATACATCGCGCAGGGTGAGGTACTTCCGGTTGCGACACGTTCTTTCGGAAGTATCGGTATTTTCGCAATCCCGGAAATGGGAAGATTTTACCGTCATGTTCTGATCGAAAAGAATTATCCGCATCACGGAGCAGTAGCGTTCGGTCATTTTGGAAAGACACTCTATGAAGTATTTAAATATGTTGGTGTGCCGATCGAGGAGATTGACTTCAACCAGCCGAAGGGAATGCTCTATCCGACCGAGAATCCGTTTGCATAAAGAAGAAAAGAGGAAAAATGTTATGAAATTTTTTATTGACACAGCAAATGTAGAAGATATCCGAAAAGCAAATGACATGGGCGTGATCTGCGGCGTTACCACAAATCCGTCCTTGATCGCGAAAGAGGGCAGAGACTTTACCGAAGTCATCAAAGAGATCACATCCATCGTGGACGGACCGATCAGCGGTGAGGTAAAAGCGACCACCACAGACGCGGAAGGCATGATAAAAGAAGGACGCGAGATCGCGGCGATCCATAAAAACATGGTTGTAAAGATCCCGATGACCGTAGAAGGCTTAAAGGCAGTGAAAGCGCTCTCCGCAGAGGGGATCAAGACCAACGTCACATTGATCTTTTCCGCAAACCAGGCACTGCTTGCGGCAGAGGCAGGGGCAACGTATGTATCTCCGTTCCTTGGAAGACTTGATGATATCAGCCAGCCGGGGATCGAACTCGTGCGTACGATTGCGGAGATTTTTGACATCTACGGCTATGAGACCGAGATCATCGCAGCATCCGTCCGCAACCCGATCCATGTGACGGACTGCGCACTTGCGGGAGCGGATATCGCAACGGTTCCGTACAAGGTGATCGAGCAGATGACAAAGCATCCGCTGACGGATCAGGGCATTGAGAAATTCCAGGCGGATTACCGCGCGGTATTTGGAGACAAATAAAAACAGGTGGACAGTTTTATACAAAATAATTTCTTGAAAAAGGATAAAAAAGAAATTTCTGCTCATACTAGATCTGAAAACAAATACATCAGATTTATGTGAGGAGAAAGAAAAATGGTTTTAACAGAAAAAGAAATGAACGTGATCAAAGACTTGCAGACGCAGGAACAGAGCTGTGTGGAGAAGTACAAAAAGTACGGTGAACAGGCAAAGGATCAGGAGCTGAAAAACCTGTTCGGCCGTCTGCAGAAAGAGGAGCAGAAACATTTAGATTCACTCGGACAGGTCTTAAACGGACAGGTTCCCTCCTGTAACTGCAATGATTCAGATGGAAAGGACTATGAGCCGAAAGCATCTTATACCCAGCTTGGCAACCCGGAAGACAAAAAGTCTGACTGCTTCCTCGCAACAGACTGTATCGGAACGGAAAAGCTGGTATCTTCCGAGTATAACTCAAATGTTTTTAATTTTGGAGACCCGGAACTCAGAAAACTTCTGGCAGATATCCAGATCGAGGAGCAGAACCATGCGGAGATGCTCTACAAATACAAAGAGGCAAACGGAATGTCATAGGAAAAAGCCGATATTGACGATGAACCCGGAATGTAGTATACTCGTTATGCTCATCGGAGGGTTCATTGTTCGAAGGAAACAATAGCTGGATAAGATGGCAGGTTGAAATACCTGCGGTCTTATCCGGCTTTTTTAGATTAGAAAATACAAAGGAGACAGATATGGATCAAAAAGTAACATTTACAGAAGGAAAAATTCTAAAATCACTGATCCTGTTTGCAATGCCGGTGCTTTTTGCGTTGTTTTTGCAGGCAATGTATGGAGCGGTCGATCTGCTGATCGTAGGAAAATTTGCTTCATCTGCGGATGTTTCCGCTGTTTCAACAGGTTCACAGATCATGATGACGCTAACCAATCTGGTCAGCAGCTTTGCTATGGGAACGACGATCCTGCTTGGTCAGCAGATTGGAAGCGGCAAAAAGAAAGAGGGCGGACGTACGGTAGGTACGGCAATTTTAATGTTTGCCGTGATCGCAGTTATTATGACTGTGCTGCTCGTCGTTTTTGCACCGCAGCTTAGCAGTATCATGAATGCACCGGCGGTGGCATTTGACAAGACAGTTGGTTATGTGCGGATCTGCGGAGGCGGTATGCTTGTGATCGTAGCCTATAATCTGATCGGCTGTATTTTTCGCGGACTGGGTGATTCGCGGACACCGCTTCTCACAGTGGCGATTGCCTGTGTATGTAATATCGCGGGAGATCTGCTGCTCTGTGCGGGATTTCACCTCGGAACAGAAGGCGCTGCGATTGCAACTGTGTTTGCGCAGGTGGTGAGTGTTGTTGTCTCTTATCTGGTGATTCGGAAAAAAGAACTGCCGTTTGAAATGAAAAGAAACGATCTGAAGATGCATGGCTGGACGCTTAAAAAAATGATCGGACTTGGTGCGCCGATCGCGTTGCAGGATCTGCTTGTGAGTATTTCGTTTTTGATCATTCTTGCAATCGTAAATTCCATGGGAGTCACAGCGTCTGCCGGTGTGGGAGTTGCAGAAAAGGTCTGTGCATTTATCATGCTTATTTCATCTGCATTTATGCAGTCGATCTCTGCTTTTGTAGCACAAAACTATGGAGCGGGACGCATAGATCGGGCGAAAAAAGCGCTGCATTATGGTGCCGTGTTTTCCTTTGCGATCGGCGTCTGCATGTTTTTCCTGGCATTTTTCCATGGAGATGCAATGGCCGGAATCTTCTCATCAGATCCTGATGTGGTCGCAGCGGCAGCGGATTACCTGAAAGCCTATGCGGTGGACTGTATGTTTACGGCGATTTTCTTCTGCTATACGGGATTTTACAATGGTATTGGCATGACAAAATTTGTGATGGTGCAGGGAATCATTGGAGCATTCGGCGTGCGGGTACCGGTATCCTATCTGATGAGTATCCAGCCGAATCCGTCGCTGTTTCATATCGGACTGGCAACGCCGATGTCATCTGCGCTGCAGCTGGTGCTGTGCCTTGGTTGTATGTTTTATTTAAAAAGGCGGAATAAGTCGCCACAGGTAACTTTTTAAAATTTTTGGTCAGTTGTTCCTCCCGCAAAAATGTGGTATAGTAATCTGTAAGTATTTTGACACGGGAGAACAGATATGGATCTTTTACATGAAAAATATGAGACATTGCAAAATTATTTAAAGGAGCTCGGCAGTGTGGCAGTCGCGTTTTCCAGCGGTGTGGATTCTACGTTTCTGTTGAAAGCGGCACTGGATACGCTTGGCAGAGAAAACGTGATCGCGGTCACAGCGTCTTCCTGTTCGTTTCCGAAGCGGGAATTAAATGAGGCAAAGGAGTTCTGTGAAAAAAATCAGATCCGGCATATCGTCTGTCAGTCGGAGGAGCTGGATATTGAGGGATTTCGGAACAATCCGAAGAATCGCTGTTATCTCTGCAAGCATGAATTATTTGAAAAGATACTGGCAATCGCGGAGGAGCATCAGATAAAGGCTGTGGCAGAAGGCTCGAACATGGATGATAACGGGGATTACCGGCCGGGGCTTGTCGCAGTGAAGGAGCTTGAGATCAAAAGTCCGCTGCGCTATGCGAAGCTTTATAAAGAGGAGATCCGTGAGCTTTCAAAGGAGCTTGGACTTCCGACCTGGAATAAACAGTCGTTTGCCTGTCTTTCTTCCCGGTTTGTCTATGGGGAAACCATAAGCGAGGAGAAGCTTGGCATGTTGGATGCGGCAGAACAGCTGCTTTTGGATCTCGGATTTCATCAGGTGCGGGTGCGCATCCATGGAAATGAGAGCGGGCTCATCGCGCGGATCGAGATCATGCCGGAGGAATTCCCACGGCTGATCGAAGAAAAGACGCGTACACAGATTTATGCGTATCTGAAAAAACTTGGATTTTCCTATGTTACACTGGATCTGCAGGGGTATCGCACCGGCAGCATGAATGAGACGATTGATACAAAAATAGAAAAAAAGGAGTAGATCATGTTAAATCAGTTTTCGAGAACCCAGCTTTTACTGGGGAAAGACAATATGGACCGGCTGGCAGAGGCAAAGGTGGCGATCTTTGGTATCGGCGGAGTCGGCGGTTATGTGGCAGAGGCACTTGCGAGAAGCGGCGTTGGTTCCTTTGTTCTGGTAGATGATGATAAGGTATGTCTTACCAACCTGAACCGCCAGATCATTGCGACGCGTAAGACAGTCGGAAAATACAAGGCGGAAGTAATGCGCGACCGTATTTTAGAGATCAATCAGGACGCGGAGGTGGAGGTAAGAAAATGTTTCTATCTTCCGGAAAATGCGGATGAATTTGACTTTAACGAGTATTCCTATGTCGTGGACGCAGTGGATACCGTGACGGCGAAGCTGGAGATCATCATGCGCGCGAAGGAGTGCGGGGTACCGGTCATCAGCAGTATGGGAGCCGGAAACAAGCTCGATCCGACCAAATTCCAGGTAGCTGACATTTATAAGACCAGCATGTGTCCGCTTGCAAAGGTCATGCGCCGTGAGTTAAAGAAACGCGGAGTAAAGAAATTAAAGGTAGTCTATTCAACCGAAAAGCCGACCAGACCGCTTGACGATATGAGCGTGAGCTGCCGGACAAACTGTATCTGTCCGCCGGGAGCGGCGCACAAGTGTACCGAGCGCCGGGATATCCCGGGCAGTGTGGCGTTTGTGCCATCTGTGGTGGGACTGATCATTGCGGGCGAGGTCGTAAAGGATCTGACCATTCAAAGAAAAGCAGAGTAAAAGAATACTGGGAAATATCAAAAAGGGCATTCAAAACCGGAGAAAAACCGGATCTGGATGCTCTTTTTTGTAATGACGACGAGGAAAATAGACGCCGTGCTTGCACGAGCGTCCATTTGACGACCGTTGCACAGAGACGGGATGCGGAACGCATCCCGTCTCTGTGCAAAAATGCGGCTGAACACGTTTTCACGAATCGGTTTTGAAGAAGCGGAGCACCTGTGTATATAATTGTCCCATGAACAGGAGGGAAGGTCATGAACGGTACAACGAATGAGAAAACAGAAAACGATGACAACTTCATCATCAATGTGGAACATTTAAGCAAACAGTTTTTCGTGGATAAACAGCTGATGGAGGTTTTGCGGGACATCAATCTGAAAGTAAAAAAGGGCGAATTTATTACGATTGTCGGACACAGCGGATGTGGCAAGAGTACATTATTAAAAATCATGTGCGGGCTTGTAGATTATGAAACCGGGATCGTAGAGCGGAACGGACATGCAGTAGAAGGACCCGGTCCCAACTGTGGAATGGTGTTTCAGGATCACAGGCTTCTGCCCTGGCTTAAGATCAAAGATAATGTGGGATTCGGGCTGCGCGGGATCTCGAAAGCGGAAAAAGAAGAGAAGGTCAGAAAGCATCTGGAACTGGTTGGACTAAACGGATTTGAAAACAGTTATCCGAGTCAGCTGTCGGGAGGAATGTCACAGCGGGCGGCGATCGCGCGGGGGCTTGCGAACAATCCGACGATCCTGCTTTTGGATGAACCGTTTGGCGCTCTGGATGCGCTGACAAGGATACAGATGCAGAAGGAGATCTTAAAGATCCAGAAAAAAGAGGGAACCACGATGGTCATGGTGACACATGATATCGACGAGGCGATCGTGCTTGGAAACCGCATAGTGGTGATGAGCGCGAGACCGGGAGAGATCAGGGATATCATCACGGTCACAGAAGCGGCGAGAAGCCGGAACAGCGTGGATTTTACCTATGTGAAAAAGAAAATCTATGATTACCTGTTTGAAAATTCCGAGCAGGAAATTGAAACGGATTATGTGATCTAGGAGGTGCGAAAGATGAAAACAGATTGGATCCGAAAAGTAGTACTTGCGCTTGTGATCCCAGCAGTTATTGTACTTGTCTGGCTGTATGCAACGACTTATACGTCCATCCCGGGTGGGATTCTTCCATCGATACCGGATGTCGGTCAGACGTTTTTGGAAATGCTTCGGAGCGGGCAGCTGAAAGAAGACCTTTTTGTCAGCATGTCGCGTGTATTAAAGGGTTACCTGATATCAGCGGTTCTCGGCATATTTTTAGGTTCACTCATCGGAATGTACCGCCCGGTAAAAGAGCTGTTTGTTCCTATCATCACAGTGATCCGCCAGATCCCGATGATCGCATGGATTCCGCTTATCATTTTATGGTGCGGGATCGGAGAGGCATCCAAGGTGGTCATCATCGTCCTGGTCGCTTTTTTTCAGATCCTGGTAAATACGCAGAGCGGGATCGAGCGCACGCCGGGCGGCTACCTCGAGGTGGCAAGGCTGTATAAGCTCGGAAGATGGCAGACCTTTGTAAAGGTGTATCTGCCGCATGCCATTCCGCAGATCCTGGTCGGGTTAAGGCTTGGACTTGGCGGTTCCTGGATGGCGGTCGTGGCGGCGGAACTGATAGCGGCGACCAGCGGGATCGGATATCGGATGAGCTCCGCAAGAAGCAATATGCAGTCGGATGTCGTGATCGTCTGCATGATCGTTGTTGGGATCGTCGGAGTTTTGATGGATAAGGGGATCGGAATGATCTTTGAGGCACTGACCCCGTGGAGAAGAATTGAACAGGCGCAGAGAAAAGAGGGATAACGATGCAAAAAGAGATGACGTTACGGGAAAAAGCACAGAAACTATATGAATATGCGTTTACGATCGTGTGGACAGACGCAATGACGAGTGGTGACAGGGCGTTTTATACAACGCTGCGGCACAACCGGAAATTTATTGAGGCGGAACGCAGGATGTATAAGCCGAATCAGGATACGCTGTATTCCTTCCTGCCGATCCAGCTGGAACACACGCCATACATACTGGAAATACCGGAGCTGGAGGATAAGAGCAGATATCTGTTAGTCAATATCCTAAATCTGAAAACAGAAATGGTATTGACGAAAGGAACCAAGAATGAGAAAAACGGTGCCGGAAAATACATTATTCTGTATCGGGATGCCGAGATCCCGGAAGCATACAAAGATTATATTCCGGTTCGGAGTGAGGATTCCAGAAATTATTTTATCATCCGGTTGGAATCGTACGGGGAAAAAGACTATAAAACCGCCAATGCCATCCAGGATCAGTTTGTGATGCGGGCGCTGTATCCGGATCGTATCAGGGAGCGGCCGGCGCTCCCGGCGGACTACAACGGACAGTCTTCTTTTATGACAGAGATGAAGCCGGATGAATTTATAAAGCGGCTCCTTGGAACGCTTGCAGATACCAGGCATGATGATCAGATGCTCGGATATATGAGAGATCTGAAACTGACAGACGCGGATGTTACTTATGATTCGTTGCCGCCGCAGTTGCAGGAAGAGATCCGTGCGGGATTTGCAGACGGGCTTCAGGCGATATTAAACTACACGGGAACCGAAGGCTATGAGTCAAACGGATGGCATGCATATATTGATTCCGTAGGCGATTACGGGAAAAAGTACCGCTACCGGGCATACATCAACTATTTTGCGGTTATGCCGAACCTGTATACCGATACGATCTATCCAAATCTCGAAACAGATTCAAACGGGAACAAACTAGACAGCAGGAAAACCTACCGGCTGCATTTCAAAAAAGACGGTCTGCCACAGGCAAAATATTTCTGGTCTGTCATTTTATACGGCTCGCCCAGTGAACAGCTGGTCATCAATCCGTATAAAAAATATCTGATCAACAGCCATGGACTTCGGGATTTCTGCTTTAATGCGGATGGATCATTGGATGTCATCATAGGTCCGAAGAAACCGGAGGATGAACGGTATTTTGCGAACTGGATCCCGTCTCCGTATGAGGAAGATTCTTTCACGCTTCTGATGCGGATCTATGGGCCATCAGAGGAACTGTTAGAAAAGAAATGGGAATTCCCTACCGTATTACCGGTAGAATAAGAAAGAAAAGAGGAGATCAATTATGAGAAAACAGATGAAAAAAATAGGAACCGTTTTACTGGCAGCAGCGATGACATTCGGACTTGTCGGCTGCGGCGCAAAAAAGGACAGTACAGTTGTGGCAACGGAAGCTGAAACTCCGTCAGAGGAAAACGAAAAGGTGATCCGGATCGGCGGTTCCGGTTCCGAGGATTCCGCAATGAATCTGGAGCTGATGAATGTGGCATACAAACAGGGGTATCTGGAAGATGAATTAAAGAAGGCGGGATACCGGTTAGATTTTACATTCTTTCCGGGCGGAGGCCCTGCGTTGAATGAAGCGCTTGCCGCCGGTGAACTGGATGCCGTTGTTTACGGAGATCTTCCGGCATTTGTGGGAAAGAGCAACGGGGCAGATACAACGCTTATCGCTTCAGTCAATGCGGATTTACAGTATGGCATTGTGGTTGCAAATGATGAAATCCAGGATCCGAAAGATCTGGAAGGCAAAAATGTGATCGTGCCGGAAGGAACAGCGATCCAGTATTTCTGGGAAAATTATGCGGCAGAAAAAGGGATCGATACGTCAAAAGTCAACACGATCAATGCGGTAGAAGACGCGGCATCCCTGGGATGCGAATGTGCTTTATACGTCCAGTGCAGGAACGAATCTTCCGGCGGAGGAGTGGGAAAAAGTATATGCCTATGATACCTCCTTTTCCTATCTGACACCGGAGATCACAGATTCTGAGCGGGAATACTTTGAGAATTTCAATCAGTGGCTGGTGGATCATAAGCTGCTCAAAGAGAAGCTGGATCTGGATGGCTTTGTGGACACGTCATATTATGAAAAGGCTGTAAAAAGTCTTGACAAATAGCCTTCGGAGCGTAACAATACATATAAACATATAAAAACAGTATGTAAATAGAAATATAGAATAAGACAGAATGTAAGTGTGACGGGTTGATCATCATTGGAAAATGTAATAAAGAGGCGTTAAAAAAGCTGAACCGCAAATATAAGAGCGTTGTCTCCGTCAACCGCAACTCAACAAATTATGAGGTGGATGAGGTGCTCTGTGATGGAAAAAAGGTTGCGTCGATGGCGGTGGAGCATTTGATCGAGCTTGGACACCGGAGTATCGGATATGTGGGTGACTGCTATAATGAGGCGCGTTACCGCGGATTCTTAGAAACGCTGCACCGGCATGAGATCGAGCCGGAGTCATGCTATATCATACAGACGAGCCAGACCGAGGCAGAGGGCTTTGAAGCAATGAAAAAATTCTTACAGTCCAGGGACTGCCCGACCGGAATTTACTGCGCCAATGATATTACAGCGATCGGCATGTTAAAGTGCCTCAGCAAATATAAAAACCATTATTATATGCCGTCCATCATATCCAGTGATGACATTGAGGAGGCACAGTATACGCATCCGATGCTGACTACCGTAGGTCTGCCCAAAGAGGAAATGGGCAAATTTGCGCTGAATCTTCTGCTTGACCGTATGCGCGGCGGACACAAAAGTGTGGTGCGTATGGAACTGGAGGGAAAGCTGATGATCCGCAACAGCTGTACGCCGGTGGAAGAAAGCGGGTGGAGCGATTACTGTATTTAAACGGACGTGTGGAAGGTCTGATGAAAAATATCCTGTGGAAAGTTCCCTGACAAAAAATAGCACTTGAAAAAAACATAAACCCTGTGATAAAGTATGTTAATGGAGGTATATGTAATATGAAAATATCGACAAAAGGGCGTTACGCGATCCGCGTGATGATCGACCTTGCAGAACATAACACAGGTGAATATATTCCGCTTATGGATATCGCGGGAAGACAGGAGATATCAGAAAAATATCTGGAATCTATCGTAGCGGTTTTAAGTAAAAATGATCTGCTCATTTCCCTGCGCGGAAAGGGCGGCGGGTATAAGCTGGCAAGACAGCCACAGGAGTATCAGGTCGGCGAGATCCTGCGGCTCACAGAAGGTTCCTTTGCACCGGTCGCATGCCTGGAAAAGAAACCGAACCACTGCACGCGTGCGGTTGGCTGCAAGACGCTTCAGATGTGGGAAGGCTTTCAGAAAGTGATGGAAGACTATTTTGACAATATCACGATTGCGGATCTGGTCAATGATGATCAGGGTGCGGACAACTATGTGATCTAAGAGAGATCGTAGACGAAAATACAGAAGAATACATTATGGTATGCAGATTGTAACAGGTGAAAGGAAAAGTACCGGTATTTCATTGCTCCGGAAAGGGGAGCATGGAATACCGGTGTTTTTTTTATATATTGTGCAGGTGAAAATCAAAAGTAAATGTCCGTTATCCGTGTTGGCTGACGGCGATTGAATAATGGACTGGCAGGTTAAAAATACTATTAAAAAGTCTTTGACAGTTGAGATCTATATTGTATAATAAAATAGAAAATATGAATTTCTAATTTGTGAGGTGCCGCTATGCTGTATGATTATTTAATCAACAATTATGATAAGGATGAACCGATTTTTTTATCAGAGCTTCCGGGAAATTCCAAAGATTATATTCGGCAGGAAATGAAGCAGCTGGTTGATGAAGGAAAGATTGAACGTTTGTACAACGGTGTGTACTATCTGGCATATACAACGATTCTCGGTACAAAAGGGAAGGTGTCAATTAATAAGTTTGTAGAGAAAAAATATATATCTCCGAAAGGAGTGGTTTCAGGTTATATTACAGGAATACAGTTTGCAAATATGTATGGATTTACCACACAGAATCCGGCATATATCGAGGTGTGCTCAAATGAGGCCACAACGAGACAACGGAAGTTGGATGTAGCAGGTAGAAAGATAATTGTATATAAACCACTTGCGCAAATTACAGAGGAAAACAGATCTGCATTACAGTTTTTGGATCTGATGTCAACGATTGACAGATACAGTGAATTATCAGGTGAAGATCTTCAAAAAAAGCTAAAGGATTTTGTGAAACAGCTTAACATTGATTTTGGAAAAGTGAAAGAATATATTTCGTTGTTTCCTGACAGGGTATATAGAAATATCTATCAAGGAGGTCTCATGAGTGAACTGGTATAGGAATAACGCAGCTGAATGGAAAGAAATAATTGAAACCGTAGCCCGTGAATTGGGAAGAACAGAACTGATGGTTGAAAAGGATACGATTCAATCAATGTTTTTACTGGAATTATCAAAATCGGAATTGCCTCTGGTCTTTAAAGGAGGAACATCGCTGTCAAAGGCATATAATCTGATTGATAGATTTTCAGAAGATATAGATTTGTCAATGAACCGAAAACCAACGGAAGCGGAAAGAAAAGCGTCCAAGAAACTGATAATAGATATAGCGGAATCTTTAGGTATGGCGTTAGCAAACCCTGACAGGATCAGATCCAGGTATGATTACAACATGTATGTGTTTCAGTATGTTTCGTTATTCGCTTCGATGCCAATGGAAATTATTATAGAGACAAGTTATTATCAAACGGCATATCCGACAGAAAAGCATGAAGTGGGAAGTTTTGTTGGTCGTTTTTGTAATGAAAGAGATATTACTTTACCGTTATCCTTTGAGGCTGCTAAGGTATATATGAATGTACAGTCTGTGAAAAGAACTTTCGTGGATAAAATTTTTGCAATTTGTGATTATCGAATACAGCATATGCAGGATAGAGATTCACGCCATCTTTATGATATATGCAAATTGATGGGACAGGTGGAACTGGATGATGAACTGGATGCTTTGGCAGATACAGTTCGGAATGATAGAATGTGTTCAAAAAACAATCCATCCGCTCAGTTAAAGTATATTATTCCTGAAATGTTAGACGAAATCATTCAGAGTAGATTTTACGAGTCTGACTATAAAAATGTTACGCAAAAACTGTTGTATGAAAATATGGATTATGATTACGCAGTGGAAAATGGAATTGCGATAGTTGCAAAATCCAAAGTCTTTCTTTACAGGGAATAGAGCAATATAGCTGGTACACGATGCAGAATACAAAGTATCAGCTTTTTTATTCTGTTTCCGGGAAAATATCGTCTTCCGTTTCTTTTATAGTTTTTACAACAAAAAAGAAATAAATGATGTGGCAGATCCATACGATGGCGAGTAAGATCCTGCCGACCGGAACAGATTTCATCATAAGGAAGCCGATGCCCATCAGAAAAGAGGCACTTCCGGTGATCGTAAACTTAGTGCGCAGTGTCATGCCTTTTTTTTGAACGAAGGATTCCAGATGTTTTTTGTACATAGAAGTGTGCGTAAACCAGTCATACAGCTTTTCGGAACTTCTTGCAAAGCAGAATACGGTTACAAGGTAAAATGGAACGGTCGGAAGAAGCGGAAGAACGATTCCGATACTTCCGAGAATCAGACACAGGAAACCGAGTGAAAGAAAAAGCAATTTTTTAATCATGAATAATCCTCCGTGATATTTATTTTTTGAGGGAGCTGCGTTTGTATTGCATGGTATGTATCAGGCAGAAGATGACAAGCAGCAGCGAAGAAACAGCATGTGCAAGTTTTAAAGCATGGATATCTGCAAAAGGATGCAGCAGGATGCCGGTGATAAAAGCAGCAATAACAGAAAGAAAAAGCATCGTAGAAATAATTTTGCGTTTGTTGTTATGCATGTGGAAGCTCCTTTACGAAAAATATTGGTTAGCAAAAACTAACTGGATGATAACAGAATTTCGGAGAGGAAGCAAGGGAATCCGGCATGGGAATTGATGGAAAAGAAATATCGTATATTCTGGAATATAAAAAACAAAAACTATAACTTGAAATTATAATAAGAAGTGCTATAATATGCAATAACATAAAAAAGAAAAGGGGTCATTAGAGATGTTAAGCAGTTACAGCGTATTTTTGCCAAGTTACAGTGTGGGAACGGATTGTTACCGGGAGATTCCGTATGTCACAAGAAAATATGGAACAAAGGCAGTTGTGATCGGCGGTAAGACAGCCATGCAGAAAGCAAAGCCGGAACTGGAGACAGCGATCCGGGGCTCTAAGGTAGAGATCGTTGATTATATATGGTACGGTGGAGATTCCAACTATGAAAACATTGAGAAGTTAAAAGCAAACGAGACGGTGCAGAATGCGGATATGCTTTTTGGCGTAGGCGGCGGACGTGCCTGCGATACGGTAAAGACACTGGCAGATATGCTGGACAAGCCGTTTTTTACATTTCCGACGCTGGCATCCAACTGCGCGGCCTGTACGGCGATCACAGTTATTTACAATGCAGACGGTTCCTTTAAAGAATATTACTACATGCACGGACCGGCGTATCACACCTTTGTCAATACAAAGATCATTGCGGATTCTCCGGAGAAACTGCTGTGGGCGGGAATCGGAGATGCGCTTTCCAAGGAATGCGAAGTGCTGTTTGCAAGCCGTGACAAATTTATCTATCATACGCCGCTTATGGGACAGTGTGTTGCAAAAGTCTGTACCACGCCTTTGATCGAGTATGGAGCGGCGGCACTGGAAGCATGCAGAAAAAATGAAGCAGATTTTGCGCTTGAGCAGGTAGCACTTGATATCATTATGTCAACCGGAATTGTCTCCAATTTCGCGACCCACGAAAATCAGCCGGATCCGAAAGACAATTACTATTACAACAGTTCGCTTGCGCATTGCGTATATTACGGGGCATCGACGCTTCCGCAGTGTGAACGGCATCTTCATGGCGAAATTGTTTCCTTCGGTGTGCTCTGCCTTCTGACTTATGACGGACAGATAAAAGAGCGTGACCGGATCATGCAGTTTAATAAGAGTGTCGGGCTTCCGGTCACATTGGACGAGCTTGAGATATCCAAAGAGGATCTTACAAAGATCGCGGATAAGGCAGAGAGCGTGGTTGAATGGACGTATGTTCCGGGAACACCGACGAAAGAAAAATTTATCCGGGCGATGATTGATACCGATACAGCAGGGAAAAAGCTGGTCTTGTAAGAAAAAGTTGAAATGGGATATAATTATGGTATAATTAAGCCATAATAAGGAGGTATACATTATGCCGCAGATTATTCCTATTAAAGATCTAAAAAATACATCAGAAATTTCTGATATGTGTCATAAGTCGGACGAACCGATATATATCACAAAGAATGGTTATGGTGATATGGTGATTATGAGCATGGAGATTTATGAGTCTGTAATGCAGCGCTTTTCTATGTACAAAGATATAGAAGTATCTGAGAAACAGATTGAAACCGGTCAGGTACAGGATGCAAGAATTGCATTAAGAGAGATGCGGGGAAAGTATGGCTTATAAATTAGTAGTGACGGAACATGCCCATGAATTGCTGGATAAGCTTGTTTGCTATTTGTTATATAGAATAAAAAATGAGCAGGCAGCAAGACACTTGCTGGACGGTATGGAACATATATATGACAGATTGGAAACAGATCCATTTCAGTTTCCAATCTGTAAAGATGCCTACTTGGCGAAAAGTGGTTATCGTGAGGCAGTTGTATCACAGATGAATTATATTGTGATATTTGATGTCAGAAAAAATATTGTAAATATAGTGGGGATATTTCATCAGTTGGAGGATTATAAAAGTAAATTACAGGGACATGTTTAGCACAATATCTCCATCTTCCCCTGTTTTCGATAAAAAAACGAAAACATCGTTCCAAACACCGCAATATTAAGCAGCAGGATGCGAACATCCGGGATGTGACCGGAAGAAACCTGGATCTCACCGATCAGGAGCCGGATCTGCTCGGTGTAGGTGAAACGTGCAATTTTTGCGATCGTATCATTGAACATGGAAAGCATCGGTAAAAAAGAAAAGACCATCATAACGGGAACCGTGACAGAGGCTGCGGTCATCTGATTTTTGCACTGAATGCCGATCGTGGCGCCGACAACAATGGAAACCAGAATGCCGGTCGAAAGGATCAGTAAAAAGAAAAGGCGTGAAGCGAAAGTTACGCCGGTGAGCAGACAGCTGAACAGGATGCTGCCGGGCATGCATGCGAGAAATACATAGCAGCCGGTTCCAAGCAGATATTGAACAGGAGAAACACCCGCCATCAGCAGAACGCGGAGCGTGTGTTTCTCTTTTTCTTCGGAAATAATGGCGGAAATGCCGGTGAGCGGAGCCATTCCGACGTACATGGAAGCAAACAGTGTGCCAAAAAAATTGGCAGGCATATTTTCCAGAGAGATCGCATTTGTCATAATGACCGTGAGCAGCGGAAACATGACAAACTGGATCAGGATGCTTTTGTTTTTAAACGTATCTTTGAACTGTTTTTTCAAGATGATAAAAATCGGATTCATAGCAGACTCCTTCCGGTGAGATGTAAAAATACCTGTTCCAAAGTGGGTTCCGAAGAGTGGATACTTGTGATCTGTTCTTCCTGTATCAGTCTTGCAACATGGGCGGCATATGCGGGCGCATTTGGAAATACCAGCTTCTTTCCATCTTTCAGGGTCAGGGTCATCACATTTTTCTGATTGTATTTTAAGCAGATATCTTCTGGTTTCCCCTGCTCTATGATCGTTCCATTATTTAGCAAAAGAATATTGTCACAGAGCTTTTGGGCTTCATACATATTGTGCGTAGTCAGAAAAACAGCAGTACCCTTTTTTCTTTCTTCCAGGATCAGTTCATGAATTTTTTCGGTGGTCGCCGGATCAAGACCGGACGTTGGCTCATCGAGATATAAGATCTGAACGTCTTTTAACAGCGCGCGGCAAAAATTTACCCGGTTGCGCATGCCTTTGGAAAGACTGCTTACGGTCTGCTTTTTTGCGTGGATCAGACCGGTTTTTATAAGAAGCGGCTCGATCCGTTTTCTGGAAACGCGGTAAAGCTCCGCAAACAGTGCCAGATTATCCCAGACAGTCAGGCGCTCATACAGGCCGAGATCGTCCATCATTACGCCGGCAGCAGGAGAGGGAACCGCCTGCGTTATCACGCCTTTATCCGGTTTTAACTGACCGGTTAAGAGATTGACAAGCGTTGTTTTCCCGGCACCGGACGGACCGAGCAGACCGGTGATCGTGCCGGAGTTTATCGAAAATGAGATATTATGCAGTACCGATTTTGTGCCATAGGAACAGCACAGATCATTTGCAGTGAGTAATTCCATCGGATGTATCCTCCTTGAGAGATTTCAGACCTTTTGCAAGATGTCTGTTGTCGGCGGATTCTTTCAGCACGGAAAGAACAGCGCTGACTGCAAAGCAGATACCAAAACAGATGAAAAAGGCAAGCCAGCATCGGGGCTCGCTGACCGGAAACCATCCGAATAAGTAGGCAAATACGCCGGCCAGAAAAATGACGCAGAGTATCATGAGGATCGTTCGTATGGCAAGTGACATTTTTTTGAAAAATGTATCTGTAAAAAATACGAAGCGAAATGCGGTGATGCATGCAGAGGACAGCAGGAACTGAAACAGCGTGGAAACGGAAAGTCCGCTGTGCCCCAGAACAAACATGGTCGAGTAAGTAGCAGCCTGATCTCCGATCATACAGGCAAATACCGCAAGGATAAGGATTGTGATCCCAAAGATCCGGAAAATCTGTGCAAGATAGTCTAAAAAATGTTTTTTGTTGTCCATTATTTCACCCCCAGTAAATGTTTGAGTTCCGGCGCGTATTGCCGGGATACGATGAGCTGCTCCCCGTTTGACATGGTGATCAACAGCCGACGGTCAAGGTAAGCCCGGATCGCATCGATATTTTTCAGGTTTACGATACAGGACTTGTTGATACGCAGGAACAAAAAAGAAACCAGCTGCTGTTCGAGCTCATACAGACGTTTTGTGGTTTCAAAAACGTTGTCCTTCGTGTATACAAAACATTTGCGATCCACCGACTCGATATATAAAATTTCAGACAGCGCGAGTGTGGTCGCAGCGCCATGAAAACTTACCGTCAACTGCCGGTCCATGATGCGCAGCGCGGCGATCAGCTGCTCGATAAAATGATCTTTTTTGCCGCATTGGATCGTGACGACGGGTTCGGTCAGTTCTTCTTTTATTTCAACATTGATTTGCAAGTAATGCACCTCCTGACAGATCCGATTCTATCAGATGTGGAATGCGAAGCCAAGGGGGCTTGCAGTATGTTGCCGTTTTTGCGCCGTAAGTTTCAGAGAGAAGAGATTTGGTGTGTATCGTATGAAAATAAAAGAACGGTATTTCTTGTGTTATTTATAACATGTGTTAGAATGGAGCTGTCGGATGGCAGCTTGCATCTGAAAAAGGGGGATTACAATGAAGTATGCAGAGAAATTGAAAAAGGGTGATAAAGTTGCGATCGTAAGCCTGTCAAGCGGGATGCTGGGCGAAGAATTTTGCAGCCACAATATAGAAATCGGCGTAAAAAGACTGAAAGAATATGGACTTCTGCCTGTATTTATGCCAAACGCGCGAAAGGGAATCACATATTTAAAGGCGCATCCCGAGGCGCGGGCACAGGATCTGAAAGATGCTTTTTTCGATGACTCGATCCGGGGGATCATCTGTGCAATCGGTGGCGCTGAAAGAAACGGGCGTATTTGATGTGGTTCATGGTGTTTTAGTCGGAAAGCCGCAGGATGAAGCTTATTATGAAGCGTATAAAAGTATTCTCACAAAAGTGATAGACAATGAAAGGCTTCCGGTTGTCTATAATGTAAATTTCGGACATGCGACACCGAGATGCGTCTTACAGTATGGAGCTATGGCAAAGGTAGATATGAGACAGAAGAAGATTTATCAAGACCAGTCCTGGATGTAAATGTTGACATTACAACAGAGCCATTTTATAATATGCGGATGAGGAGGCTTCTTGTTATGCAGATTTCAAGCAGATTTACATTGGCAGTTCATATTTTTGCCTGTATCGATACATTCAAAGATGATTATAAAGTGACCAGTGAGTTTCTTGCCGGGAGTACGAATGTGAATCCCGTCATTGTGAGAAAAATATTGGGGCAGCTAAAGGCGGCAGGTCTGGTAGAAGTCGCGAGAGGCTCGGGAGGGGCTTCGATCGCAAAACCGTTAAACGAGATTACCTTTCTTGATATCTACCGTGCGGTGGAATGCGTGGAGGGCGGAGAATTATTTCATTTCCATGACAATCCCAATCCGAACTGCCCGGTGGGAAAGAACATTCATAAGATACTGGATGAAAAATTACAGCGGGTGCAGGAGGCGATGGAGCGGGAGCTTGCGTCCATTACACTTGCGGATGTGCATGAAGATGCCCAAAAATATATACAGATGTGATATTTGAGACTTTGAAAGCAATACGTTTTCAGGGTCTTAAATTTTTTTGAAAAAAACAGATGTAACCATTGACATTACAACGGAACGGTGATAATATATATGATGTAACAAAGATGGTTGCAACAAGAGGCAGCAAAAGACTGGTCAGTCGTTCATGAAAACAAAAAAAGCATAAAAATTTAAGAATTTTCACATAGACTTTGTTTTTTTCGTGTGCTATACTTTTTATTACATTGAGAGAGCGAAAATACAGTAATGAAAGGGGGAGTACGCGAATGACAGACAGTGAATTACTGCTTGCGGTTTACGAGGGCATGTCGGAACTGAATCAGCGGACAGCAAAGCTGGAACAGGGTATGACGGAAGTAAAGCAAGACGTGGCAGATCTGAAGCAGGACATGACAGAAGTAAAGCAAGACGTGGCAGATCTGAAACAGGATGTGACAGAAGTAAAGCAAGACGTGGCAGATCTGAAACAGGATGTGACAGAAATGAAACTTTCTCTGGAAAACGAGACCAATCACAACATTCAGCTTCTGGCAGAGAATCATTGTGACCTCGTAGATAAGCTGAATCAGGCGATTCCGGTGGCGGATAAGGCACTTCTGAATGAAGTGCAGATATCCGGTTTAAGAATACGTGTGGACAGCCTTGAAAAAGAAGTCGCTGAAATGAAAGACAGAATCGCGTAAAAAAATAAGCTCCGGCATTTGCCGGAGCTTATTTGGATTAACAACCGAGGTTAAAATATTTACAGATCTTATTGAATAACTCGGAACAGCTATTAAAATTGAAACACATAGTTTTGTCCTCCTTATTTTTAGATTTTATTTTGTATGTGTTAGCTAAGCACAATAGAATTGTAACAATTCTGTAATATATTCGCAATAGGAGATCACTGGAAATGAGAAAATTACTTGTCACAGGCGGAACCGTATTTGTCAGCAGATATGTCGCGGAGTATTATGCGAAGAAAGGAGACGAAGTCTACGTTTTAAACCGGAATCACCACACGTAGCCGGTAGAACAGCGGAACTATTTCAGCTTTTATGACTATGAGTATCGTCTGGATGTATCTGCACAGAAACAGTGGATGCCGGACACAATGCTGCTTGCGGATGGATTGAAAGAAGCGTATGAATGGTATCAGACGCATGCAGACTGCGTAAGGCGTAAGGATTTTATTTCTTATATTGATGAACATTTTGTTTAAGAGCAATATTTTGCATCATACCAAAACAGATGCCACAGGACATAGAGAAAGGGATATGACGTTTGCCATATCCCTTTTCGCGTTAAGCCTGTGCTTTGTTTTCTTCTTTATTTCCCGAACCGGTGAGGATAACCACCGTTGCAAGGATGCAGACAAAGCCGATGATATCCGCGATCGTAAAAGCGGTATGCAGCCATAAAAAGGAAATGACTGTTGCGGAGACAGGTTCCAGGGCTCCGATCAAAAGCGCCTTGTCCGGACCGATCACGCTGACCCCCTTTAAAAAGCAGAGGAATGCCATGGTGGTGCCGATCAGAATAATGAGGATCAGCACAAAGATCCCTTTTTTGTCCAGAGGAACATAGAAATGCCACGGTCTGCCGAGTGCGGTAAAAGCAACACCACCGATCAACATGCCAAATCCGGTGACGATCTGACTGCCCCAGGTGGCAACCAGACGCTCAGACAGCGTGGAATAAAATACGGCAGCCAGCGCAGCGCAGAGTCCCCAGAAAAGACCGCCTTTCGACAATACCATCTGGGAAGGATTTCCGTGTGTGGCGATCAAAAAGACACCGAGGAGCGCCAGCGCAATGGAAAAGATTTCTTTTACCTCCGGCTTTTTCTTTTTGGAAATACAAACAAAGAACGGTACCATAACGACACTTAAAGTCTGCAGTACAGTGGCAGTCCCGGAGTTGGAATTCTCAATGGCGGACAGATATGCATACTGACAGAACAAAAGTCCCAGGATGGCAAAAACAATGAGATGCAGAGTGTCCTTTTTGTTTTTAAAGATCGCAAATGCCTCGCCCTTTTGCCGGATGAGCGAGAGCACAAGCAGAAAAGCTCCGGCGCCAAGCATACGGACCATCGTAAGCCATGCCGGATTCAGATTGTAATTCATAAAAAGGTACTGGCTCATGGTTCCGGAGAGCCCCCAGCTGATCGCACCGGTACTTGCGATGAGCATACCCTTATAATAATTTTTTCCCTGATTCATGAAAAAGATCTCCTTTGTACTGTAAAATCCTAAATTCGCAATGCATATTTTAGCAGAAAAATAAAAAAAATGAAACCACAAATAACAGAAAAAGGTATTATAGTTGTTGGAGGAACTGAAAGATGAAACAGATATTAAAAAAGATATGGACAGACAAAGGAATTTTATTCCTGGTATTGATGGTAATCTATATGGTACCGGCATTTTTCTTAAACGGTTATTATAAGCAGGTGATACTTGCGGCGGGCTATATCTCAATGATTTATTTTTACATACATATGCATTAGTCAGATGACGAAAGTGTTTTGAAAAAATGGGGAGTATAAAATGAGACAGAAGTATGGGGGATTATGAGGTTACATTCCCGGATGGAAATGTCTATTATATAGATAAAGAAAGCAGTTATTATTGGGGGATCATGCGTGAGGAAGAAGCCGCCGGGTCTGCCGCAGCAATATTAAACAGTATGGGTATAACGGATACCGAAGAAGAGACATTAGATTTGGTATCTACCGTGCCAATGCATACACTGGTGGATGCTCCGGACGCAAAGTACAGCCCGGAACTGATCCGTTCTGCGTTACTCACCTACCAGTCTTATTACGAGGAAAGCAGCATCTGGGACAGTGAAGATATGATATTTCGTATAACCGTTTTTTTATGGTTCGCGCAGGCGTTTATACTCTGTACGCTGGAATTCTGGATGGAGCTTGAACTGTTTAAGCTTTCCTGGCATATCTATTATATGACGAAGGATACTTCACCATAGCTGGAACCGTCGGATAGTTACCGGACATTAAATATGGCTGTTCTGGTGGCTGGTATGATCGTTTGATTTTTTGATAAAAGAAAAATTGACGGGCGGAAGAAGGACATTTATACTGATTAGGAAAATAAATGGCAGTTTGCCGTTTTTATCATACAGACGAAAGAAGAACAAAAAACATGAACGGAACATTTTACGGCATCGGTGTCGGGCCCGGGGATCCGGAACTTATCACAGTAAAAGCATATCGCGCGATCAGTGCGTGCGGGACACTGGTATTTCCTTCCAAAACAAAAGAAAACTGCTACGCCTATCAGATCGCGGCGCAGATCTGTCCGGAAATCGACAAAAAAGAACTGCTCTTTTTTGATTTCCCAATGAAAAAAGATAAAAAGGAGCTGGCAAAGGTCCATGACGCGATCTATGAAAAGATCGGCAGGCGGCTTGCAGCCGGCGTGGATGTGGCATTTCTTACGATCGGAGATCCGATGGTCTATTCGACGTTTGACTATATCAAAAAGCGGGCAGCGGCGGATCAGAAAGAGGTGTGTACCTTAAGCGGCATACCTTCCTTCTGCGCGGCGTGCGCAAGGCTTGGCATTGCGCTGGGCGAAGGAAAAGAACAGATCCATATCATTCCGGGATCTTATGAGATCGAGGAGAGCCTCGGACTGCCGGGAACAAAGGTATACATGAAAGCGGGGAAAAAGCTCTCCGAACTAAAACAGATGCTTTTAACGGAAGATGCCAGAGCAAAGTGGGAGGTTTACGCCGTTTCCAACTGCGGGATGCCGGACGAAAAACTGTTTTACAGTGCAGAGAGTCTGACATCGGAAGAAGGATATCTGACGTTAGTCATTGTAAAAGAGAAAAAGCGATAAGATCTGTCGTCATTTTGCACAGGCCTTTTCGGGGATTTCATGCGCAGAATCACCAAAAATCGGGGCGTGCGGGAATCCGTCTTACCGAAACAGCAAAAATCTGCTAAAATAGGTAATGAAGGAGTGTGTAAAATGTTTGAAGTAGGAGATTATCTGATTTATGGTTTGAATGGAGTATGCAGAGTAGAGGCAGTAGGAACAATGGAAATGTCCGGAATGCCAAAGGACAGATTGTACTACACGCTGATACCGGTTTACCAGTCGGGATGCCGGCTTTTCACGCCGGTCGACAATGTCAAAACGGTAATACGTCCGTTGGTGTCACGCGAGGAAGCGCTTGCGTATATCGACCGGATGCCGGAGGCGGAAACGATCTGGATCCCGGACGAAAAGCGCAGAGAGACTTTGTATAAAGAAGTGGTCAGAAAATGTGACCCGGCAGAGTGGATCAGAATCATTAAGACCCTGTTCTTACGGAAAAAAGCACGCATACAGGCGGGAAAAAAGGTGACGTCCGGGGATGAAAAATATCTGCGGATCGCGGAAGAAAATCTTTATGGCGAATTTGCCATGGCACTTGATATGACAAAAGAAGAGACAGAAAAATATGTGATAGAACGGGTGAAAAGCGCAGAGGAAAAGGGCGCGGTGACAGCATCCGAATAAAAAAGGGGAGAAGTTATGCATTGTATAGGAATTGATCTTGGAACGACAAACAGTCTGGTCAGCTACTGGGATGAGACAGAGGGAAAGGTAAAACTGATCCCGAATGAATTTGGTGATACGTTAACGCCTTCGGTCGTCGGATTCCCGAAAGGAGCAGAGGTCTTAGTCGGAAAAGCGGCAAAGGAAATGCTGATAAACGAGCCGGACCGGGCATTCCGCGAATTCAAGCGTGATATGGGCACCAAAACCAAATACCGGGTAGATAGAAAAAGTTATCTGCCGGAAGAACTCTCTTCCTTTGTACTGCGCCAGTTAAAGCAGGACGCGGAAGCTTATTTCGGGGAACCGGTAGATGAGGCGGTGATCAGTGTACCGGCTTATTTCACGGATAAACAGCGCTGTGCGACCCGCGTGGCAGGACAGCTTGCGGGACTTTCGGTAAAGCGGATTATCAATGAGCCTTCCGCAGCGGCACTTTCCTATCATGTGGATCGAATGGCAGACCACGCCATCTATCTGATCTCGGATTTCGGCGGTGGAACACTGGATATTTCGATCGTCGAAGCGTTTGATAATATTGTGGAGATCCGTGCGGTTGCCGGGGATAACAAGCTGGGTGGCAAGGATTTTAACGATGCGATCGTAGACTGTTTTTGCGCCGAAAACCGGCTGAACCGGAAAAAACTCGGCAAAGAGCAGATTGAACTGCTCTACAAAGAGGCAGAAGACTTAAAAAAATGCCTCTCCGTGCAGGACTCTGTGGAGCGGAGTATTGTCCTTGACGGACAGAATATGGTACTGTCGCTTACCCGGGCGCAGTTAAAAAAACAGGCGGATTTTGTGTTCCGGCGTATGCTCGAACCGATCCAGAAGGCTGTAACGATGAGCGGATTTTCCCTTTCTGAGATCGATCAGGTCATTCTGGTCGGCGGTTCTTCCAAGATGCCGTTAGTGCAGGAGTTTATGCGGTCGGTCTTTCATGAGCGTGTGCAGGTGGACAAAAATCCGGATGAGATCATTGCCCTTGGAGTCGGAACCGCAGTCGGGATCAAGGAACGCAAGGCGGGGATCAAAGATATGCTGCTTTCGGATATCTGTCCGTTTTCGCTTGGAACCTGCGTGAGCGATGGATCTTTTGCGGTTCACATTGAGAAAAATGTGATCCTTCCATACAGCAGAACCAGGATGTATACAACGGTGGAAGATAATCAGCGGCGGATCGCGTTTCCAATCTATCAGGGCGAAAATATGATTGCGAAGGCAAATGAGCTTCTTGACGAGATACGGATTGACATTCCGCCAAGACCTGCGGGAGAGATCCAGGTGGAAGTCACATTTTCCTACGACATCAATGGGATCTTTGATGTGGATATCGAGTGCAGGGACTGCGACGTAAACATACACCGTTCTCTGGTCGTTGGAAATATGGGAATGAGCGCGGATGAACTGAAAGAGCGCAAAGACAGACTGGAAAATTTAAAGATCCAGAATGATATTGTGATGAAATCCAACTATCTTGTGTACCGCGCAAATCGTATGTATCAGGAAGCCGGGGAATCCGAAAAGCAGATTCTGCTGGAAGAAATGCGAAAATACCGGGCAATACAGCAAAATGAGACCGATCCGAAACTGCGCAGGGAAAGCATCGTAAAATTTACCATGCTGCTTGACATGTTAGAGCAGGAAAAAGAAACGATAAATGCGGATCAGTTCTGGAAGGAAGACGAATAAATTTATAAAAAATTTACCTGGAATTTACAGATTTAGAAGTATAGATTTTACCCATAACGCATATAATAATCTGATGACCTTATCAGAGGAGGTTACAATATGGATGGGAAAAATCATATGGGGAAAAAAGCCCTTGCCTTAAAAGAATGTCTTGATGATGCGGGTGTGATCTTAAAAAATGAATATGCGATCAGCCTGCTTATGTTCAAATTGAAAATGATAAATATTGAGCTGGAGCAGAAATACGCCCGCGCGGTGGTGCGTAATATTGACAGCAGGATCAAGTCCTATGACAGTATCTTAAAAAAGCTTCAGCGAAAATCCTATGACATTTCTTATGCTGCTGCAGTGGAAAAATTAAATG
Source organism: Lachnospiraceae bacterium (assembly GCA_902363825.1). GTDB lineage: Bacteria > Bacillota > Clostridia > Lachnospirales > Lachnospiraceae > Roseburia_D > Roseburia_D yibonii. The sequence continues at coordinate 104,437 of CABJBK010000007.1, read as the reverse complement.
ATATTGCAGGGATCCGGGCAGTCTGCTTCTTTGTCGATGATGTTTATGAGATCGCCGAATACTTAAAGAACCAGGGCGATCTTATACTTTTAAAGGAAAAAGATTATATCAGAGAGCCGAAGAAAAACGGTTACCAGAGCCTGCATCTGATCATGCAGGTTCCTTTTTTTGACAGAGAGAAATGTACTTACATAAAAATAGAAGTACAGCTTCGTACCGCGATCATGGATTCCTGGGCGGAACTTGATAATCAGCTCTGCTACAAGAAAGATTTCCTGAATACCGCGTATGTGGAAGAGGAATTGAAGGAATATTCGGCACTGGTGGTAAAGATGGATAAACAGATGCTTCACCTGCGGAGGCAGATCAAAGAATGTAAAAGTAAAAAATAAAAAGACCGCTTGCCGTTGCGAAAAAGCCATAGTATTATGGAAGCAGAATACAGTGACGTGAGGAGAAAAATATGATCAAAAATGTAATTCTGGATGTGGGAAATGTACTGGTAGATTATTGTTGGGAAAAACACCTGGCTTCCTTTGGATTTCCGGCGGACATTGCAGAGCGTGTGGCGAAGGCGACTGCGCTGAGTGAAGACTGGGAAGAGTATGACCGTGGTGTGCTGACGGACGCGGAGGTTTTAAACCGTTTTATTGAAAACGATCCCGGCGTGGAAAAAGAGATCCGCATGTATGTCGAAAATTTAAGCGGTGTCATAGAGGTATATCCGTATGCCGAAGAGTGGATCCGTGCGATGAAAGCGAAGGGGCTTCATGTTTATATCCTTTCCAATTACGGATCAAAGTGCTATCATGATTGCGGCAGCAAAATGGATTTCACCAAACTGGTGGACGGCGCGGTATTTTCCTGGAGGGAAAAAGTCATAAAGCCGGATGACGCGATCTATCAACTCATTCTGCGGCGTTATCAGTTAGCTGCCGGAGAATGTGTATTTTTTGATGACCGCAAAGTAAATGTGGAGGGTGCGCGCAGAAACGGCATCCTGGGTATTGTGTTTGAAAATTATGAACAGGCAAAGCAGGAGCTTGCGGTGCTGCTCGGCTAGGAGACAGCTATGGAAATGACAAGAGGAAAAGATAAACGATGTTTGACCGTCAATCTATACATGTCGCGTTACTTCTCTGGGGCTTTATTTTTTGCCTGATCGCGGCAGTATGTATGTTTGTTGGAAAAAATTTTGACAGGAAAAAAAGGAAATGGATGTTGCTGATGCAGCTGTCCACGGCAATACTTTTGTGCAGTGACGCATTTGCATGGGAATTTCGCGGAAAACCCGGAATAACCGGATATTATATCGTCCGCGTTTCAAGCATATCATCAAAAAAGCGGTGATGGGCGAAGATAAATAAGAGGGGTTATAAAAAATTCCGGATCAGGAATGATTTATAACCCCTCTGTTTTTTTCATCTTTACCTGCGGATATCCGCCAGAACGTCATTTGGGATCACGAAGGTAACACACCCCATAGACATGGGTGCGACATCGCCCTCGTTAAAGCAGATGACAACTTCACCATTTTCATTCAGATAAAAAGAAGTATCGTCAGTGATGGATTTAAAATCCCATTCCGGCATATCAGAATCCAGCCAGTAACGGACATTTTCATCCGCTGCCATCTGAGATTTCATCTGTTCTTTGATATTATCGCTGATGACGTTGATATAATCACTGTCCGCGCGAAAGAGATCCGGCAAGGATATACGTTTTCCGGTATCAAGGTCAATGGTGTAGTAATAATCCCATTCCGCACCACTTCCGGCGGCCTGATAACAGGTGAGCTTTAGGGTGAAATACTGGTCAGTTGTGGCAAGAATCTCGGATTCCACCGTCATGTTCTGATAACCCTCTTCGTTTTTCTTACTCTCTTCAAATTCAGCAATAAGCTGATCCGTGATGGCCTGGATCTCGGCATTGATCTCATCCGTTGTTTTTTTCGTCTGTTCAGAGACTGCCGGATCGGGCTGCTTAGTTGCTTCTGTATCCAAAGTGATCTCCGGTACCTGGATATTGGCGCTGTTACGGTCATCCGAATACTGATAATCCCGGAACGTAACAACCTTAACCCACTGGGACAGAAGCGGAACGCGACTCATCGCGTAAGCAACGGACTGTGAGGTGTTTGGCAGAACAGTGAGAAGAACCACAATGGCAGCAGCGGCGCCGGTAATCTTTCGCCGGAGATGGGAAGTCTGTTTCCTGCGATTTTCTTTTTTCGCCTGTTTGATCTTTTCTTTCATTGCAAGCACCTGTTCTTCGGACATGGTGTGCTCTTTATATTCCTGTTTTATCTGATCCCAGTTTTTATTTTTGTTTTCCATATGATAAAATCCTTTCTTTTGGCAGCTTTTTATGAGAATATCCGGTCATCTTTCAGACAGTTTTTTAATTTTTGCAGGCTGCGGTAGAGCCTGCTTTTTACCGTGTTGATGTTCTCGTCCATAACAGCCGCGATATCCTCAAGTTTCATATCTTCAAAGTATTTCAGTTCCACGATCATGCGGTCGCGGTCCGACAGTGTTTCCAATGCGCGTTTTAGATCGATATCCTCATAAATGTCTTCGGAATGTGGTTCCTCAGTCACAGAGTCCAGCGTTTCCTCTTTCCGCTGCCGGTAAAAAGCAAAGATCTCATTTAACATGATGCGGTAGAGCCAGGTACCGGCATATGCAGTGTCTTTTAAAGTGCCGCAGTTTTTGATCGCTTTGTACGCCCCGGTCTGTACGATGTCTCCGGCATCAGCGTCATTTTTGACGTAGCTGTATGCCAGCCGGTAGTATTGGTTGTAATTTTGTAAAAGCAGCTGCTCCACAGTGCTTTCTTTTTTCTTTTCCGTTTTTTGTATCACGAAGATGGATACCTCCTTTTCGTTGTTCTGCTTATTAGATGATAGAAACGGATAAAAAAGTTTCAAATCTTTTTAAATATTTTCAGTTGATTTCCAATTCAGATTTATCTAAAGTCTTTCGTTTGGTAGAAGAATAGTATCTATTATACAATATATCTGCCTTTATCTGTCATCCGATTGCACAGAGGATGCTTTCCCGCCGTTTCAATAGTATCGGTAAAAGATTTATTTTTGGCAGAAATTTCAACTTTACAAAACACATGTTCGGACATATAATTACACTACGCATGCATGGTATTTGGCAAAATAAATGTACAGGAGATCCGGTGGTATGAATGAGAGAAAATATATTTGCATTGACTTAAAGTCATTTTACGCGTCAATAGAATGCGTGGAAAGAAAACTTGACCCGATGACGACGAATCTTGTTGTCGCGGATCCTGAGAGGACGGATAAGACGATCTGTCTGGCAATTACACCGGCAATGAAAAAGATGGGGATAAAAAACCGCTGCCGGGTTTTTGAAATTCCAAAAGGTGTGGATTATATTATGGCGCAGCCCCGGATGCAGAAATATATAGATTATGCGGCGGAAATCTACGAGATCTATCTGAAATATGTCTCAAAGGAAGATATCCATGTGTATTCAATCGATGAGGCATTTATGGATGTGACGGACTATCTTGGTCTGTATCATATGACCGCAAGGGAACTGGGGCAGCGGATCATGAATGATATCAGTGAAAAAGTTGGTGTGAGAGCGACATGTGGAATCGGGACGAACCTGTATCTGACCAAGATAGCACTGGACATCATGGCAAAGCATGCAACGGATTTTATCGGAGAGCTGGATGAAGAGTCGTATCGGAGATCCTTATGGAGGCACAGACCGCTGACTGATTTTTGGAGAATAGGTGCGGGAACCGCAAAGAAGCTCGCAAATTACGGAATTTATACGATGGAAGATATCGCAAAAACGGATGAAGATTTTTTGTATCGGTTGTTTGGGGTAGATGCAGAATTACTGATCGACCATGCTTGGGGGAGAGAGCCGGTAACGATAGCTGATATCAAGGCATATAAGCCCGGTACGAACAGCATAACCAATGGTCAGGTTCTGGCATGTGACTATAATTATACGGAGGGGGAACTGATCATAAAAGAAATGACCGATCTGCTGTGTCTGGATCTGGTCGCAAAAAAGCTGGTCTGTAAATCGATCACATTGCATGTGGGGTATTCGAATCAGCTGGATTTGAACCCTGCGCATGGTACCGTGAGTTTTAACGACGAAACAAATTCCGATATGGCTATTATTCCGGAAGTTGTCAGGCTGTATCGAAGAATCGTGAACCCGGCATGTGCAATTCGGCGTGTCAATATAACATGCAATCATGTTGTTCCGGAAGAGTATCACCAATACAGTTTCTTTGCAGATGCGGCAACGTTAGAAAAGAATCATAAGGTGCAGGAAGCTGTGGTTGAAATAAAGAATAAGTTTGGTAAGAATGCTATTTTAAAAGGAATGAATCTGGAAAAAGCTGCGACAACAATGGAACGCAATCAGCAGATTGGCGGACATAAAGCAGGAGAGAGGGATAAGTAATGCCAAAAAGACCGAGGAATAAAATGCCGGTCAGTGACCGGGCGAAACAATTTATGCCGTTTTCAGCACTGAAAGGACTGGATGAGGCGTTAAGAGCAAAAGAGAAAATTGTTGTCCCCAAAGTGGAATTATCGCCGGAAATGGCAGAAGAGCTGGATTACAAGATGCATCTGCTTGAAAAAGGGAAAATGGTGACGGTTATTTATTTCAGCAATGGGGAGTATGTGAAAGTGACCGGGCTGGTAGCACGGATTGATGAAACGAGCCGTGTGATTCAGATTGTCAATACAAAAGTCCGGTTTGACGATATTCTGCATATCTGTGGAGAGGAAGGAGAATGACAGTAATTTGTAACGTGTAGCAGTACAGAAATATCCTGACAGAAGCGGAGTAGGTGGGTTGAAAAATGATAACAAATATCTTATCATACAAGTAAAGAAGGGAAGGCAAAGCGTAATATTAAGGACTGGTTGGAAAGGAATTGATAATATGAAAAAGTATCAGACATTTGATGAAATGTTTAATGATGACGAAATGGTGAGTCCAGAAGATAGGGAACAGATCAATTTGGAGGTGGCTTTGATTGGAAAAATGGTTGAAGCAAGGGAAGCAAGAGGTCTGTCGCAAAGGGAACTTGCGGAAATCAGTGGAGTCAAGCAACCAGCGATTGCAAGGATAGAGAGTATGAAATCTACGCCGCAGCTTGATACACTTTTAAAGGTATTGGTTCCGCTGGGGTATACGTTAAAAATTGTTCCTTTAAAACCAAATTCACATGCTTAGATTTTGGCTTTGTATATGACATATTAAAAAAGTTCCGCAACAATCCACCTCAGTTTGACACCAAATTAGTGTAAAGATATAGCAAGATATGGCAAGTTATCCAGTTATTGGGCAGGCAAAAAAATTAAAAGTGACAGTGCTTGAAATTCCTGCAAAATCAGGGAAAACAGCGAAAACACTAGGAAAATCAACGTTTTCCACTTGCATTTTCATTCCCTCCATGCTACAATAACACACAGAGTGAATGACAAGAGTCACACGAAGGGGTGCACCACCACGGGTGCAGGTTTCCTTTGTGTGGCTTTTTTTGTTATAGTGACGAGGAAAAGGGAGGAATAAAAATGGTTCGAATCAATGGTGAAGATGTTTCCGCAGACGGAAAGATTTTAAAAGATTATCTGTTAGAAAACGGATATACGCTTACAACGATCGCGGTAGAGCGCAATGGGGAGATCCTTCCGAAAGCGCAGTATGAGACAGCAGTCTTAAATCCGGATGATGTGATTGAGATCGTAAGTTTTGTGGGAGGGGGCTGATCACATGGAAAAGCAAAAGCCGCCTGTTCACACGTCTTCTGCTCCGATACAGGAAATCCCGACGAAAGAGGAAATGCGTGCGGCGCTGGAACTGCGCCATACAAAAGCAGTGCAGGATAAGATCTCGGATGCGCATGTGGCGGTCTGCGGTCTCGGAGGACTGGGTTCCAATATCGCGATCGCGCTGGCGCGCTGCGGTGTCGGGCACTTGCACCTCATAGATTTTGACACGGTGGATCTTACCAATTTAAACCGGCAGCAGTATGGGATCGCGCAGCTCGGACAGCCGAAACCTGCGGCATTAAAGGAAGAACTGTTACAGTTTGCTCCATATTGTGAGATCACGACGGATTATGAAAAGCTGACCGAAGAAAATATCGGAACTGTTGTAACAGAGCCGTTTGTCTGCGAGGCGTTCGATGCCCCGGAGCAAAAAGCGATGCTTACCAACTATGTGCTGGAGCATATGCCACAGACCTGGCTGGTCGGGGCATCCGGAATGGCGGGATATGAGAGCGGCAACACGATAAAGATGAGACATATCATGGGGCGTTACTATCTGTGTGGAGATGGTACGACCGGTATCACGGAGCATTACGGCCTGATGGCGCCCCGCGTCATGCTCTGTGCCGCGCATCAGGCAAACATGATCCTACGGCTGATCCTCGGGGAGACAGAAGTATAACAAGAAAATGAGAAAGAAGGAAAAAACAATGGAAAAGAAAGATACATTTTGTCTGGGCGGAAAGGAATTTTCTTCCCGTTTTATTCTGGGATCCGGAAAATATTCCATGGATCTGATCAAAGCGGCTGTTGATTACGCAAAGGCTGAGATCATCACACTTGCGGTACGCCGCACCAACACCAAAAAGCAGGAAAATATCTTAGATTATATCCCGGAGGGCGTTACGCTTCTGCCAAACACTTCCGGTGCGAGAAATGCGGATGAGGCAGTCCGGATCGCGCGTATGGCAAGAGAACTTGGCTGCGGTGATTTCGTAAAGATCGAGATCATGAAGGATTCCAAATATCTGCTGCCGGACAACAATGAGACGGTAAAAGCAACGGAAATCCTTGCGAAAGAAGGATTTGTCGTATTGCCGTACATGTATCCGGATCTGTATGCAGCGAGAGATCTGGTAAATGCCGGTGCAGCCGCGGTAATGCCGCTTGCGTCTCCGATCGGTTCTAACAAGGGACTTGCAACAAAAGAATTCATCCAGATCTTAATTGACGAGATCGATCTTCCGGTTATCGTGGACGCGGGCATCGGCAGACCTTCCCAGGCGTGTGAGGCAATGGAAATGGGTGCTGCAGCGGTTATGGCTAATACGGCGATCGCAACGGCCGGCGATATCCCTGCCATGGCATATGCCTTTAAGAACGCGATCGAAGCAGGACGTGCGGCGCATCTTGCCGGACTTGGAAGAGTGTTGGAGCGTGGGGCGAGCGCATCCGATCCGCTGACCGGATTCTTAAGAGACTAAAAAGAGGGTGAAAACATGGCAGAAAATAATTTTTTTATTGATTCCGATAAACTGAATGAAAAAGCGCTGGAGCGGAAACACCGCCTGGAGAACGATCCGTCTTCCCGTACAAATCATATGGAATATATGGAAGGTATGGAACGTATAGATTCTGACATCATGGACAAGGTGCTGACCGCAATGAAAGCGTACGATTATGACAAGTATACGGATGCGGATGTGCGCCGTGCGCTGATGCATGAGACCTGTGATATCGAAGATTTCAAGGCACTGCTTTCTCCGGCTGCAAAGCCACACTTGGAGGAGATGGCGAGAAAAGCGAAGATCGAGACCAGCAAACATTTCGGAAATACCGTCTATATCTTCACACCGCTTTACATAGCCAACTACTGTGAAAACTATTGTATCTATTGTGGATTCAACTGCTACAATGACATCAAGCGCAAAAAGCTGAATCAGGAAGAGATCGAAAAAGAAATGAAGATTATTGCGGATTCCGGTATCGAGGAGATCCTGATGCTGACCGGTGAGAGCCGCAGCATGAGTGACGTGAAATACATCGGGGAAGCATGTAAGCTTGCCGCTAAATATTTCCGCAATGTGGGACTTGAGATCTATCCGGTCAACAGTGACGAATACCGTTATCTCCATGAGTGCGGTGCTGACTATGTGACCGTATTTCAGGAGACCTACAATTCCGACAAGTATGAGACGCTGCATCTGATGGGACACAAACGTGTCTTTCCATATCGTTTTGAGGCGCAGGAGCGCGCGATCATGGGTGGTATGCGCGGAGTCGGATTCTCCGCACTGCTCGGACTTTCGGATTTCAGAAAAGATGCACTTGCAACGGCACTGCATGTTTATTATCTGCAGCGGAAATATCCGTATGTCGAGTATTCCCTGTCATGTCCGAGACTGCGCCCGATCATCAACAACGAAAAGATCAACCCGCTTGATGTGCACGAGAAGGAGCTCTGTCAGGTGCTCTGCGCATACCGTATCTTCCTTCCGTTTGTCGGGATCACGGTTTCTTCAAGAGAACAGGAGCATTTCAGGGATGGCATCGTAAAGATCGCGGCGACCAAGGTATCTGCCGGTGTTTCGACCGGAATCGGCGACCATGAGAGCAAATACAGCGGAAAAGAAGAAAAGGACACCGGGGATGAGCAGTTTGAGATCTCGGATGACCGCAGCTTTGACGCTATGTACCATGACATGGAGGAGAGCGGTCTGCAGCCGGTCTTAAACGATTATGTGTATGTCTAAGCCATCCTTACAAAGAAAAGACAGGATCGTATGTGTGACGAACCGGCATCTGGCAGAAGATCTTCTTCCCCAGGTGGAAAAAGTGGCGGCAATGGGGATACAGACGATCATCCTGCGCGAAAAAGATTTAAAAGCGGCAGAGTACGAAAAGCTGGCGCGGGAGGTGCTTTTGATCTGCGAAAAATATCAGACGAAGTGTATGCTGCACAATTTTTCGGAAGTCGCGGAAAAGCTGTGGCAGGATAAAACAATCTACCAGCCGGCGGGGCTTCATCTTCCGATCGGGAAATTTCTCGCGCTGATGGAAGAACAAAAAAAGCAGATCCCACTGCTTGGCGTGTCTGTCCATTCACTGGATGAAGCAAGACAGTGTGAGCGTCTTGGTGCGTCCTATGTGACCGCCGGGCATATTTTCGTGACGGACTGTAAAAAGGGCGTTCCGCCGCGCGGGCTTTCCTATCTTCGGGAGATTTGTGCGGGTGTGAATATACCGGTGTTTGCGATCGGCGGGATCCATGCGGATAATATGGCGTCCTGTCTGGATGCCGGTGCAGATAAGGTCTGCATGATGTCGAACCTCATGAAAATTTAAAAAGCCTGAAAAATCGGGGGCGGATATTGCTCCCGATTTTTTCGTATGCTATGATAGGAAATAAGAAAAAGTTATAAATAAAAAGGAAAAGGCAGTTGAATCCATGTTACCACAAGATTTTGCAGAACGAATGAAAGATATGTTAAAAGAGGGCTATGACGCGTTTTTAAAAAGCTATGAGAACGAAAAATATCAGGCGCTGCGCGTAAATCCGTTAAAGGCCAAAGATGCGGCAGTCGAAGAAAAAGCGCCGTTTTCGCTGACGAAGGTTCCGTGGGCGGCACACGGATTTTATTATGACAGTGCAGACCAGCCGGGCAAACATCCGTATCACGAGGCGGGCGTGTATTATATCCAGGAGCCGAGTGCCATGGCACCGGCAGAATATTTAGAGGCAAAGCCGGGCGAACGGATCCTTGACCTTTGTGCGGCACCGGGCGGAAAGAGCACACAGATCGGAGCAGCATTAAACGGTGAGGGACTTCTTATTTCCAATGAGATCCATCCGGCGCGCGCAAAGATATTATCGGAAAATATCGAGCGTATGGGTATCCGAAACGCGATCGTGACAAATGAGACACCGGAACATCTCTCAGAGATTTTCGTGGAGTACTTTGACCGGATCCTTGTGGACGCACCGTGTTCCGGGGAAGGAATGTTCCGCAAAAACGAGGATGCAATGACAGAGTGGAGCAAAGAGAATGTCATGCTCTGCGCCGAAAGACAGGATGGGATCCTGTCCCATGCAGCGTCCATGCTGCGCCCGGGCGGGCGGTTAGTTTATTCTACCTGTACCTTTGCGCCGGAGGAAAATGAGGGATCGATCAGCCGTTTCCTTGAAAAACACCCGGAGTTTTTGATCGAGGCGGTGGAGAAATGGGACGGCATGTCAGCCGGTGTGCCGGAGTGGATCTCCAGGCCGGCGGATGGCATCGGGCATACGATCCGTTTGTGGCCGCACAGATTAAAAGGGGAGGGGCATTATCTGGCTGTCTTAAAAAAAGCCGGAGAGCTTCCGGATGATTATCGCGGTGGATGCAGAAACGGAGAGCAGACAGGCTTAAAAGAAAAAGACTGCAAAGAGTGCATGGAATTTCTGGATACTTATTTCAAGAAGAAACCGACGGGGATTCTGGTGAAATTCGGAGACCAGATCTATCTGGCACCGGAGGGCGCGCCTTCTTTGAAAGGGTTAAAAGTGCTTCGGCCGGGACTGCACCTTGGCACCGTAAAAAAGAACCGGTTTGAGCCATCCCACGCGCTTGCGCTTGCGTCAAAGGCTTCCGATGTGACATACAGCACAGATCTTCCTTCGGATGGTGCAGAGATCTGCGCTTACTTAAACGGTCAGACGATAAACCGCGAGGGAGAAAAGGGCTGGTATCTGATCACTACAGACGGGTACAGCATCGGCTGGGGCAAACTTGCCGGCGGTATCATGAAGAACCATTATCCGAAAGGCCTGCGGAAGAACTGGTAACTCGTGGTTTGAGGTTTATTTAGAAAAAGTTTAGAATCTATCCTCTCTTTTTTTATTTTTTTATGGTATTCTGAGTAAAATGATAAAGAAGGAGTTGATTTTATGTTGCAGAATCTTGCAACGCTGGAAGAAAGTATCCTGCTTGGGATACAGAGCAATCTGAGAAATGAATGGCTGACGCCTGTTTTTATATTTATTACAAGACTTGGAAATGGCGGTTTTATATGGATCCTTGGTTCCATCCTGCTTCTTGCGCCAAAGAAAACCAGAAAGATCGGGGTGATGGCGCTGGCGGCACTCGCAGGTTCCGTTCTGATCGATAATGTGATACTGAAAAATGTGGTTGCGCGGACAAGACCCTATGAGGTGATCGGAGGACTGACCTCGCTCATTGGAATACAGAAGGATTTCTCATTCCCATCGGGACATACCGGGAGCTCTTTTGCGGTGGCGGTGGTCATGTTCCGCGGACTTCCTAAAAAATTTGGCGTACCGGCACTGATCCTTGCGTTTTTGATCGGATTTTCCAGACTCTATGTGGGTGTGCATTATCCGTCGGATGTGCTTGGAGGAGCGCTGATCGGAACAGGGATCGCGCTGTTTGTCGGCTGGATCGGATCAAAAAAATTTACTTAGTTTTTACCCCAATTTTTCAAAAACACGATAGTTTCTCCCTTTCTTTACTGATACAGTAAAATACAGAAATATCAGAAAGAAAAGAAGGTAAGGAATATGGGTCAGGTAACTTATAAGGAAATCAAAAATTTAGAAGAAGTAAACGAATATATCCGCCAGGGCAACGAGATGCTCGGGGCACTGGGCTTTACGGATCATTCCACGGAACACGCGCTCATTGTGGCAACAAAGGCGGGAAAGATCTTACAGAAATTAAATTATGGGAAACGTGATATCGAGCTTGCAAAAATAGCCGGATACCGCATGATCTCGGAAACTGCATCAACCGCACGGATCACGCGCATCTTGGCGCGCTCCTCGCAAAGGACATTTTAAAAGAGTGCGGCATGAACTATACGGAGATCGCGCTTGTCATGAACGCGATCGGTTAGCATGATGAAAAGACCGGATGTGCGGTCAATCCGATCTCGGCGGCTCTGATCCTCGCGGACAAGACTGATGTGCAAGCGGGCGGCGGAAGTGCTCGGGATGCGTTTTAAAATGACGGCAAACGGAAATAAGATCTGTTAATTTCATAGGTTTACATCTGGACAAGACACCTGTCAACATAATTGTTTGACAGGTGTCTTGTCAGTTAAAAAGAAACGTGCTATAATACACAAAATCGCAGGCGTTTGAAAAATAAAGAAAACGAGGTGTGCGTCAGTGTAGGAAGATAAAAAGCGCGCGATAGTTCCTTTGGGCAGTTGCCCTTCACTGGCAGAAGAAGAATATGAAAACAGATATTTTAATTATTGGAAGCGGATGTTCCGGACTTTACTGTGCATTGCAGCTTCCGGCTGACAAACAGATCACGATCATCACAAAAGCAGACTTGGAGAGCAGTGACTCTTTCCTTGCGCAGGGCGGTATGTGCATGTTAAAGAGCGACAGTGATTATGACAGCTATTTTGAAGATACGATGAAGGCAGGACATTATGAGAACGATAAAAAATCCGTAGATATTATGATCCGTTCCTCACAGGATGTCGTAAAAGATCTCCTCTCTTATGGGGTGGATTTCAAACGCGATGAAGACGGAGCCCTTGCGTTTACCAGAGAAGGGGCGCATTCTACGAAGCGTATCCTGTTCCACGAGGATATCACCGGAAAAGAGATCACAAGCAAGCTTTTAGCGGCGGTACAGAAGTTACCGAATGTGACGATCTTAGAACACACGACGATGGTCGATATCATCTGTCGTGAAAATATCTGCTATGGCGCAGTGATCCGTCACGCGGACGGCACACTCGAAAAAGCCGCGGCAGATTATACGGTATTTGCAACGGGCGGTGTCGGCGGACTTTACCGTCATTCCACAAACTTCCGGCATCTGACTGGAGATGCGCTGGCAGTTTCCATCCGTCATCACATTGATTTAAAAGATATCAATTACATACAGATCCATCCGACGACGCTGTATTCGGAGAAGCCGGAAGACCGCAGTTTCCTGATCTCGGAGTCTGTCCGTGGGGAAGGCGCGAAACTTTACGATAAAAACATGAACCGTTTTGTCAACGAACTGTTGCCGAGGGATCTTCTCACAGAGGCGATCCTGGCACAGATGGAAAAAGATCAGACGGAGTTCGTATGGGAAGATTTAAGAACGATCCCGGAGAATGAATTGAAGTCACATTTTCCAAATATTGTGGAACATTGCAGGGAAATGGGGTATGATGTAACTAAGGAATGTATCCCGGTAGTCCCGGCGCAGCATTATTTTATGGGCGGTATCAGGGTCAATCACAGAAGCCGCACGTCCATGGAACAGCTCTACGCAGTCGGCGAGACCGCATGTAACGGCGTTCACGGCAAGAACCGTCTCGCAAGCAATTCCCTGTTGGAGAGTCTGGTGTTTGCAAAGCGCGCCGCAAAGGATATGCAGTTAAATTATCCGTTGATCCGCAAAGATCAGGCAGTAGTCGATGCGGTGGATCTGGACAATTACGAAAATGAGGACCTGTTGGAAGAATCCTATAAAAAACAGGTATTAAAAGAAATCGAAAAGGCCAATCAGGCATCCAAGTCCGCATAGGCCGGGGAAAATAAAAAGAGAAAGAGGAAAATCATGTACGATCAGGTAACGTTAAAATTAAATGTAGATCCGCTTATTTTGAGCGCGTTAAAAGAAGATATCACAAGCGAAGATGTATCGACCAACAGTGTAATGCCGCATCCGCAGGCAGGAGAGGTCGATCTGATCTGTAAAGAGGACGGCATCATCTGCGGACTGCAGGTGTTTGAGCGCACCTTTACGCTGTTAGATGAAAATACAAAGGTGGAATTTTTCGTAAAAGACGGCGATGAGGTAAAAAAAGGTGACCTTATGGCAAAAGTATACGGAGATATCCGCACGCTCTTATGCGGCGAGCGCACCGCGCTCAATTATTTACAGCGCATGAGCGGGATCGCGACCTATACGCATTCCGTAGCTGCTCTGTTGAAGGGAACAAAGACCAAACTGCTCGACACCAGAAAGACGACACCGAACAACCGTATTTTTGAGAAATATTCGGTGCGCATCGGCGGCGGAAACAATCACAGATATAATCTTTCCGATGGTGTGATGTTAAAGGATAACCACATCGGAGCAGCCGGCGGCGTGAAAAAGGCGATCGAGATGGCAAAGGAATACGCTCCGTTTGTCCGCAAGATCGAGGTGGAAGTTGAGAACCTTGACATGGTAAGAGAAGCGGTAGAAGCGGGCGCGGACATTATTATGTTGGATAATATGAAGCATGAGGATATGGAAGAAGCAATGAAGATCATAGACGGAAAGGCTGAGGTGGAAGTTTCCGGCAACGTGACAAAAGAAAACATCGCGCGTCTTACCGATCTTGGCGTGGACTACATCTCAAGCGGCGCGCTTACCCATTCGGCGCCGATCCTTGATATTTCTTTGAAAAATCTGCATGCGGTATAAATAAAAAAGGAGTTTCGGGCATGAGTGGAGAAGACAGAAGGAAGGAGATCATACAGATCCTGGAAAAGAGTGAGAAGCCGGTTTCCGGTCTGATGCTTTCCAAAAAAATGCAGGTCAGCAGACAGGTCATTGTTCAGGACATGGCGCTGCTCCGTGCAAACGGTTATTCCATCTATTCGACAAACCGTGGTTATCTGGTGGAAAAAAAGAAAGAAGCCGTCCGCGTGTTAAAGGTGATCCATTCCGATGAGGATGTGGAGAAGGAACTGAATACGATCGTGGATATGGGCGGAAAAGTGCAGAATGTGTTTGTCTATCACAAAGTCTATGGTGTGGTCAAGGCAGATATGAATATAAAATCCCGTATGGATATACGCGAATATTTAAACGATCTTCGCACCGGAAAATCGAGCCTGCTTAAAAATGTGACATCGGGTTATCATTATCATACGATCACGGCAGACAGTGAGGAGATCCTTGACATGATCCAGGAAAAACTGCAGGAACTCGGTTTTCTTGCAAAACTGCAGGACTATGAGCCGGTGGATTTCTGGAGCGAAAAAACGGAGTAAACAGAAACAGAAGAGGGAATATATGGAAACAACAAAAAAATTGTATGATCTGGATGCATATGGGACAGAATTTGAAGCAAAGGTACTTACCTGCGAAGAGGTAAAAAAGAAGGATACCACAGGTTATGCGGTAACACTGGACCAGACGCTGTTTTTCCCGGAAGAGGGAGGACAGAGCCCGGATCAGGGAACGATAAACGGTATTTCGGTTCTGGATGTCCAGATAAAAAAAGACGTGATCATCCATACGCTCGCTGCTCCGGTCGAGGTGGGAAGCACGGTAAAAGGAAAGATCGACTGGAAACATCGCTTTTACAACATGCAGCAGCATTCCGGCGAGCATATTTTTTCCGGTCTGGTTCACAGCCGTTTTGGCTATGAAAATGTCGGATTTCATCTGAGCGACCAGACGGTGACGATGGATTTTAACGGCGTATTATCCGAAGCGGATGTGGCTGAGGTCGAATATGCCGTAAATGAAGCAATTATTAAAAATATTCCGATTGAAGTAACATTTCCGACAAAAGAGGAATTAGAGACGCTCGATTATCGCAGCAAGATCGAGATCGAGGGACAGGTCCGTATCGTGACGATACCAGGTTATGATGTCTGCGCCTGCTGTGCGCCGCATGTGAAGCGCACCGGCGAGATCGGAATGTTAAAAGTATTAAATGTCCAGAGTTATAAGGGCGGCGTCCGTATCAGCATCCTGTGCGGGTTCCGCGCACTCCTGGAGTTTCGGAAAAAAGCGGAAGTGCTCTCGGAACTTTCCGCAAAGCTTTCTGCCAACCAGGAGGGACTTGGCGAGGCAGTGGACAAGTTAAAGAATACGAATCAGGCGATGAAGGCAAAGCTTGCGGCGGCAAATGAAAAGATGATGCAGCAGAAACTTTCGGAGATCCCGGCGGAACAGGACGATGCACTTTTATTTGAAGAAGATCTGGATGTCCCGGTCATGCGCAATGCGGTAAACGCGCTGGTCGAGGCACACAGTGGGATCTGCGGGATCTTTGCGGGATCCGATGCGGACGGCTATCATTATATTGTCGGAAGCAGATCGAAAGACTGCCGTGAGGCGGCTGCTGCCCTGCGGGAAAAATTTGGAGCAAAGGGCGGAGGAAAACCGGAGATGGTGCAGGGGTCTGTTACTGCGTCTGAGGCGGACATCCGCAGCGTACTGGAATAATAATGGATACTGTATTAAAACCGATCGCCTTTATCCACACCGATTTCCCTTCCAAATTTGGAATCCCTAGGCAGGGAAATCTGGTGCCGGAATTAAAGGCGATGCTTGTTTTTGAAAAAGAATACCGGACACCGGATGCTCTGCGCGGGATCGAAGAGTATTCCCACCTCTGGCTGATCTGGGGATTTTCCGAGAATGCGGGAAAACAGTGGTCGCCGACCGTTCGACCGCCAAGACTCGGCGGCAATACGAGGGTCGGCGTTTTTGCGACACGCTCGCCGTTCCGCCCGAATCCGATCGGGCTTTCGTTAGTTGCGCTTGAAGAAGTGAGACATACCGAAAAATACGGAGACGTGCTGATCGTGTCCGGGGCGGATCTGATGGATCAGACCCCGGTTTATGATATCAAGCCGTATCTTCCGCACATTGAGGCGGTGCCGGACGCAGCCGCGGGATTTGCGGGACGGGTGAAAGACTATGCCTTAAAAGTTTCTTGCCCGGATGAGCTGCTTTATAAACTGCCGGAAGAAAAAAGAGAGGCACTGCTGGCGGTTCTTTCAGAGGATCCAAGACCGTCCTATCAGAATGATGAGATGAGAGTATACGGTTTTGGCTTTGCCGGATATGAGATTAAATTTCGGGTAAAAGGGGATACTTTACTTGTGGAAAAGGTAGAGAAACTCTCCTGATACATCGTCAAAAAGACGAAAAAGGGAAAAAAAGGATGAAGGAACTGGGAAAAACAGAGAAAAAAATCTGGAACAGTCTATTCGTGGAAAATCATGTTATAATAAATATTATTGTGTAGAATAGTTGTTGATGTTTTGAATAAGGGGACATTGAAAAATGAGATATATGCTGATCGAAGCGGTAACCTCCGGAATGATCATCGGAAAAGATATTTATGACGCGAATGACAGTATTTTGCTGTGTCAGGGAAAAAGACTTTCAGAGCTGAATGTGACGAGACTGCGCGAACTGGGTTATGCGGGGATTTATATCCAGGATAATCTTACAAGGGATATCCGGATCGATGACATTTTGTCACCGGAAATCCGCAGTGAGGCATGCCAGTCCATCCGCAATTTTGATCTGGATGAGGCAAAGAAAGTGGCAGAAGCGATCGTAGAACGGATCCTTAGTGCGGAATCGGTTTCCATTGACATGGTAGACTTGAAGACCTTTGACAGTTATACGTATCAGCACTCCGTGAATGTGGCGGTTCTTGCGACGATCGTCGGAATGGGAATGGGCTTTTCCGCAGACAAGCTAAAGGAACTGTGCATCGCGGGAATGTTTCATGACATGGGGAAACTTGAGGTTCCGGCTGAAATCTTAAATAAACCATCGAAGCTGACAACGGAGGAATATGATATCATAAAGAAACATCCGCAGAAGTCTTATGATCTGCTTGCGGATCGTTTTGAACTTTCTTCCAATGTCCGCATGGGTGTTCTGTGCCATCATGAGAACGAGGATGGCAGTGGTTATCCGCGCGGACTGACCGGGGATAAGATCAATATCTTCGCGAAGATCCTGCATGTGGTGGATGTCTATGACGCGCTTACTTCAAAGCGTTCCTATAAAAAGGCATATGCCTGCTCAGAGGCACTCGAATATCTGATGGGCGGAACCGCGACACTGTTTGATGAAAAAGTGGTTGACGTGTTCATGAAGTATGTTCCGATCTATCCGAAAGGAATGCAGGTGCTTCTCTCGGATGGCAGAAAAGGCGTGATCGTGCGCAACAACCATATTTCCAGCCTGCGCCCGGTGGTGCGTATGGTGGACGGACTTGACATTGACCTTACGGATATGCATCGTTACAGTACCCTCACGATCGTATGTCAGGCAAACGAGGATACAGCGACACCAGAGGAGATCGCACAGGCGGAGCAGGAGCGCTGGCAGATCCAGGGGCATTAAATTTCTTCGTAAATTTCCTGAAGATGCTGCGTCAGCTTGGTGTTTTCACGATAGTCGATCGGACAGTCTATAATGCAGGGAACATTCTGCTTGAATGCATCTTTTAATGTTGGAATAAAGTCTTCTGTTTTCTCGATACGGTAACCTTTTGCATGCATACTTTCCGCAAATTTTACAAAATCCGGGTTTGTAAAATCTACAAAGCAATGGCTGCCAAAGCGATCCTCCTGTTTCCATTTGATCAGACCATAGCTTGAGTCATTAAAAATCAAAATTACAATCGGAGTACCAATGCGGCATGCCGTTTCCAGTTCCTGGCAATTCATCATAAACCCTCCGTCACCGGTGACGGCAAGGATTTTTTTATCCGGATGGACCAGTTTGGCAGCAATAGATCCGGGAACCGCAATTCCCATAGTAGCGAAACCGTTTGATATGATGCAGGTATTGGGCTTATAGCAGTTGTAATGTCTGGCAATCCACATCTTATGGGCTCCTACATCTGAAATCAAAATATCATCTTTTCCCATAACTTTGCGGATATCACTGAGGATTTTCTGAGGTTTGGGAGGGAATGCGTTGTCACTTTCATAACTTTCAAATTCTTTTTCCATTTCCGCTTTGATTGAAAGCGCGCAGACAGGTTCTGCCTTTGGTTCACAGAGTCTGAGAAGCTGGATCAGAGAATCGGAAATATCACCAATCACCTCCGTTTCCGGCTGGTAAAGCTTATTAATGTGTGCAGGCCGTTGATCGATGTGCAGAATTTTTTTGCTGCCGTTGGCATTCCATTTTCCGGGAGCGTACTCTACAATATCATATCCGATTGCAATGACAAGATCGGCATCCTCTAAAACCTTATTGGTATAATCTTTTTGAGGAATACCAACGGTCCACATAGCGTATTTGCTGGTATACGGAATCATGCCTTTGGCCATCATAGTATTAATGACAGGAATACGAAGCTGCTCTGCCAAAACAGTGAGAGCACGGCTGGCTTTGTCGCGTACTGCAGAATGTCCAACTAAAATTACCGGCATTTTTGCCTCGTTGATCAGTTTCGCGGCTGCTTCAATTCTGTCAATGGATGCAAATTCACGGTTTGGAAGCTTGCGCTTTAAAGGTGTCTGTGCAGGCAGCCCCTCGACTGGCAGTTTTGCAATATCGGTTGGCAGATCGATCAGCGCAGCGCCAGGTTTTTCGTTTTCCGCATACTTAAATGCAATACGGACAATCTCATTTACCGTATCCGGGCGGACAATCTGCTTGCTTCGCTTGGTGATCGGCTCAAACAGCTTGACCAGTTCAAGAAACTGATGCGAGGTAAGATGCATGCGCTCGGTGCCGACCTGACCAGTGATAGCAACGAGTGGGGCACCATCACTGTTGGCATCTGCAACACCGGTGATCAGGTTGGTTGCGCCCGGACCTAAAGTGGAAAGGCAGACACCGGCTTTTCCGGTCAGTCTTCCATATACGTCTGCCATAAAGGCTGCCCCCTGCTCATGGCGTACAGTGATAAATTTGATCGTTGAAAATTTTAAGGCGTTCATTACATCCAGGTTTTCCTCTCCGGGAATACCAAAGATATATTGAACGCCTTCGTTCTCCAGACATTTTACTAATACTTCTGCTGCGGACAGAGAAGTTTCTTTTTTTTGACTCATAATGACCCCTTCTTCTATTGTAAAAAATGAATTGTAATATTTTTCCACCACATAGTAGAGCAAAACAGGAATGATGTCAATATTTTTTTTGAATAAAAATGAAATTATTTATTGACAGCGTTTTATAGAACAAGTAATATTTAGCATATAAGGAATGATTTCATTCTCAGATAAAGCGATAAAGGGCAGCATAAATAAAGTAGGAGGGATTGTTTGACAAAAAAAGTGACAGAGATTAAAGACATGGAAGGACTGGTGAACCGCATGCTGGTAGTATCCGCGGATTCCACCGTCTACAAAAAGATTGCCGCATATATTGAACAGTATTATATGCAGATTATTTTTATGACAGCAGGTGAACTGGCTTTGCAGCTTTCCGTCAGTCAGGGCAGTGTATCAAAATTCTGTATTGCACTGGGCTATCGTGGATATGCGGATTTCCTGCGCAATTTACAGAAATTTGTCGGAAAAGAAATTACCGCACCGGAACGCTATCACTATACTTCCGTGAGCACGCACCATACAGATGATGTGATCGAGCGTGAGATTGAAAACCTTCGTACGTTAAAGGAGATTACAGCGGGAGCGGATTATCATAAGCTGGTAGACACGATTGTAAATGCAGAAGAGATCGTTTTGCTTTCTGCCCGTATGTCAGCTACCCTGCTGCCTTATATGCGCTATACGTTGGACAAACTGCGGGACAATGTGCGACTGGTAACACCGGATGGCAACGACTGGGATTATTTTCAGGTAAAATATAAAAAAGAGCGGGTACGGGTGATTGCGATGGGACTTCCGCGCTATCCGAGAGTCCTGGTCGAAAAAGTAAAAGAATTACGAAAAGACGGGTATAAGATAGACGTTATCACAGACAGTCGTTTTTCACCGTTGTGTAAGTATGCGGATACGAAGGTTTTTATACCAACGACAGTCGCATCTGTTTTTGATCTTTACAGTACACCGATGGCGTTTATCAATCTTTTGATCACGGATGTTTCAAAACAGCTTCCGGAAATGGAGGAACGTCTGGCAAAGATCGAGCAGATCGATAATCAGCAGAAAATTTATTTTTCTTAAAATAATAAAAATATTCTTGACACAATCAAATAATGATAGTATCATACATACAACAGCAAAAATAAACAGGAAACAAAAGGCAACGGCGCTCAAAGAGACCAGTTATGGTCGGAGCGCTGTTTTTTATTTTCAGAGGAGATGATTTCATGGAACTGACAGAAGAACAGAAAGACATGCTGAATGGAAAGTATGGGGAAGGAACCGCGTATGCAATGAAGATCCAGGTTGCGATCGGAGAGTCTTTTGACGCACCACGTATGGTTCCGATCACAAGAGCTCACGTTGCATTGAGCAATCAGGATGCAGATCTCTGGTTTGCGGAAAAATTGCTGCATGCGGGAGCACACTGCAGAGTATCACCTACCGTAAATCCGGGATTTTGCATTTCCTTTTTCAAGCAGCATAACATGGTTTCAGATGAAGACACGGAAATGATGCAGCGGACGCACAATGCATACAAAGGACTTGGAGCAACGCTTACCTATAACTGTACGCCATATGTTGCAACGAATGTGCCGAACTTCGGTGAGATCTGCGCTTTCTCCGAATCCAGCGCTACTCCGTATATCAATTCGGTCTGGGGAGCAAGAAGCAACAGAGAGGGCGCAAACAGTGCTTTATGTGCCGCGATTACCGGATATGTACCAGAATACGGACTTTTGCTGGATGAAAACCGGAAAGGAAATGTTCTGGTGGAAGTTCAGGCAGATATGAAATCTGATTTTGAATATCATCTTTTGGGTTACTGCGGAAAGAAGATCGGACCGGGTATACCGGTGTTTACCGGACTTCCGAAACATATCGGAAAGGAGGCTTTAACCAATCTCGGAGCGCAGCTTAATACATCGGGGGCGTATGGCATGTATCATATCGCAGGTTTTACGCCGGAAGCACCTACTGTTGAGGCAGCTTTTGGAGGCAAAGAGCCGGAGCGCAAAGTGGTGATCACAAATGATGATTTACAGGAAATTTTAGAGGAAATTTCCAATCCGGGAAATCGTAAGATTGATTTTGCAATGTTCGGATGTCCGCATTTCACGCTGGATCAGGCGATGCATATTGCAGAACGTATCGACGGAAAGAAGCTGGCAGTTCCGATGTGGATCTTAACTTCCTATCATGTAAAAGAACTTGCAGACCGGATGGATATTACAGAAAAAATCGAGAAAGCGGGCGCATTTATTGTTCCGGATACCTGTCCGGATCAGCCTTGCTGGCATGGCCTGAAAGGCAAGATCGGCGTAACGGAATCTCCGAAATGTGCTTATTACCCGAAGCGCCGTGGAATCGAATTTGTAATCCGTGATCTTGACACCTGCATCGATGCAGCATTATGTGGGGAGGTAAAATAATATGGGAAAGAAGTTTTCATGTCATAAGATTTCAGAAGGAGTGGCAGAAGGAGAGGCTTTGCTATCCTCCGATGAGATCATGTTTTATCTGATCGATCCAAAGACCGGTGTTGTGATCGAACCGGCGCATGCGTTGGAAGGACAGTCCATGGCGGGAAAGATTTTGATCTTTCCTGGAGGAAAAGGAAGCAGTGTGGTACAGGCGGACGGTCTGTTCCAGTTAAATAAGGAAGGAAATCTTCCAAAGGCAATGATTATCCAGTATCCGGAAACGGTGCTGGTATCCAGTGCCATCATTATGGATATTCCAATGGTGGACAAAGTGGATAAGGAATTTTATGAGACGATAAAAAGCGGTGACCGCATCCGGATCGATGCAGATGCCGGAACAATCGAGATCTTATAAAGCAAAGGCGGAAAAAATCAACATTAAAAGAATAGAATAATTCCAATATTGAGCGAGGTGAGAAAATGGGTATGGAAATCAACATTGACAGACTGATGACAAACCTCTTTGAAATGGCAAAAATAGGAATGAACGAACAGGGTGGAATCGACCGGGCGCTGGGAAGCCGGGCAGATTACGAGACCAGACAGTGGCTGCTTTCTTATTGGGAAAGAAATTTTAAGATTCATCCGGTTGTGGATCCGATTGCCAATATGTGGGTGAAGCGGGAAGGCAGTGAGCCTTTGCTGCCGATCGTGCTCGGTTCTCATCATGATGCCGTACCGGATGGAGGAAAATATGACGGCGCAATGGGAGTACTGATCGCAACTGAGATCATGCAGCGTATTGTGGAAGATAATATTTCTCTCAGGCATCCGGTCTGGATCATATCCTTTACAGGAGAGGAACCGAATCCGTTTAACCTTTCAACACTGGGCAGTAAGGTGATCAGCGGAAGATTAAAGAAGGAAGATCTTGTGAACTGCAAAAACAGAGAGACCGGCGAGAGCTTAAAGGATGCGATTGCAAAGCTGGGCGGGGATTTTGAACGTCTGGATGAGGCAAGAATTGAAAAAGGAACGATCGCGGCATTCTTAGAACCGCACAATGAGCTTGGCAGACATTTAGAGGCAGAAGATCTTTCGGTTGGATCTGTGAGCTGTATCACCGGCATTTACCGGGAAGAGATCACAGTGCTTGGCGAAGCAAATCACGCAGGGACAACAATGATGCAGGATCGAAAGGATGCATTGCTTGCACTCAGTGAGATTGCGCTTGAGATTGAAGAGGCAGCAATCGAATTTGAAAATCCGGATGTAGTGGCAACTATGGGATATGTAAAGATCATACCGAATGAGGCGAGTATTATTCCCGGGCAGGCGAAGGCTATCATTGATATCAGGACATGTGAAAGAAATATCCAGGATCAGATCTTAGAAAAGATCACAGAGGCGGTTGAAAAGATAGAGAAAAAACGCCAGGTTATTGTAAAACGTAAGGAAATATTAAATCAGCCGTGCAGAAAAATGGATAAGGATGTGATTGCGGCGATAAATGCCGGAATTGAAGATATCGGAGAACCGAAAAAACAGATGGTCAGTATGGCTGGACATGATGCTTCCAATATGGAGCTGATCACAAAAGCCGGGATGATATTTGTTCAGAGTGTCGGTGGAAAAGGACACTGCAGACAGGAGTATTCGAAACCCGAGGATATCAAAAAAGCGGCGGATGCATTATTTTATGCATTATTAAAACTGGATAAGGAGCTGGATTAGATGAAAATAATAATTCCTGAATTATTATATACAGGCGGAGAATTCAAAAAAGAATATGCGGTAACCGTAGATGGAACAAAGATCAGAAGGATTGGTCCTGCTTCTGAGTTAAAAAAAGAGGCAGAAGGAGCCGAAATCTTGGAACTTCCACATCAGGTGCTGGTACCTGGAACTGTCAACGCACATAACCACTGCTTCCAGAGCCTCCTTCGTGGAATTGCAGCAGACCGGCCGTTTCTCGAGTGGAGAGACCGTTCCCTGTATCACTATTCCCCGCTTATGACGTTGGAAGACATTTACACGGGAGCATTGTTCGCGTTTGGCGAAATGATGAAGCGGGGAGTGACCTGTGTAGGTGATTTCTTCTATTTACATAATTATGGAACGGACAGTGATGAAGCCATTATTCAGGCTGCGAAAGATCTGGGTATGCGGCTTGGATTGGTCCGGACGATGTATGACTGGGACGGAGCTCCGGCGGGTTATGTGGAGACTATTCCAAAAGCTGTGGAAAATACAAAAACTCTGGCAAATAAATACAAAGCGGATCCGATGGTAAATGTGATCCCGGCACCACACAGTCTGCATGCAGCATCAACGGATATGGTTTTGGCCGGTCATGAACTGGCAAAAGAACTCGGTACGAAATTCCATATGCATGTGGCGGAGGAGCCTTTTGAGGTTGAGCAGGTCAAAAAGGAGCATGACGGTCTGACACCGCTTGAATACCTTGATAAGATCGGAGTCGTGGATGACACGATGGTCATCATTCACGGCGTCTGGTTAAAACCGGAAGAGATTAAAACGCTTGGGGCAAAGGGCGGTGGATTGGTCTATTGCCCGTCCAGCAATATGTTTCTGGCAGACGGTATTACAGACATTCCACTTATGATGAAATCCGGTGTCAGGATCGCGCTTGGCAGTGACGGGGCATGCAGCAATAACCGGATCAGCGTTTTTGAGGAGATGCGGATGGTATCCCTGCTTCAGAAGGCGAATACCTGTGATGCACTTTGTGTGAACTATATGCAGGCATTTGAGATGGGAACTGCAAACGGAGCGGATCTTCTGGGCTTTACGGCAGGAAAGATCGAGGAAGGTTTGGAGGCAGATTTTACCGGTATCGATCTGAATGATCTTTCTATGATGCCAGTCAGTGAAAATCTGGAACAGGTACTTCCAAACATTGTTTATTCGATGGAACCGCAGGCGGTAAAGACCGTGATCGTACAGGGAAAAACGACGATTTTAGACGGGCAGCTTAAAACGGTGGATGAGGAGCTTATCAAAGAAAAGGTTCGAAAAACCATGAGGCGCCTTGGATAAAAAATGTGAATCCTTGCGATTTTCATTTATAGAGACACTTGGAAAACAGTCACAAAAGACAGGAGGAAACAATTATGAAAAAAAGAATTTTAGCGGCCTTAATGACAACGGCAATGATAGCTGCCATGGTAACCGGATGTGGTGACAGCAGCAATGAGGCAAGTACAGCAACAGATACAAAGGAAGAAACTGCAGATACCGGAGAAACAACACCGGGCGAAGCCGGAACAGAGGCAGCAGCTTCTGGCATGTATGATGGAAAAGTACTGCTTGGTCAGGCTTCCTGGATTGGATACGCACCACTTTATCTGGCAGACAAAAAAGGATTTTTCGATGATCATGGTGCGGATGTGGATGTAGAATTCTTTGAATCGAAGACAGATTCCAAGAGCGCACTTGCAGCGGGAAAAATTCAGGGTATGTCAACAACCGTTGATACACATGTCATGAGTGAGGCTTCCGGCATGGATTTAAGTGTTGTATTAGCGCTTGATACTTCAGATGGTGGCGACGGTGTTTCTGCAAAATCTGACATTCAGGATGTCAAGTCTCTGGCAGGACATACCGTAGCACTTGATACTTCCGGTGGAGCGTCTTATTTCTGGTTCCAGTATCTGCTTCAGCAGGAGGGGATGACATTGGATGATGTCCAGGTTGTAAATATGAGTTCCGGTGATGCCGGCGCAGCGTTTGTTGCGGGAGAAGTTGATGCGGCAGTTACCTGGGAGCCATGGCTTTCCAAAGCAAAAGAGGCAGAAAACGGAAGTGTTCTGGTAGACAGTTCAAGTACTCCGGGTGTTATCGTAGATGCACTGGCAATGGACAAAGAGTTTGCGAAAGAGTATCCGGATACAGTAAAAGCGATCATAAGTGGATGGTACGATGCGCTGGCTTATATGGAATCCAATCCGGATGATGCCTATAAGATCATGATGGAATATACCGGAGATGAGACACCGGAAGCATTACAGGAATCCATGAAAGAAGTTTCTTTCTATGACAAAGCAGGGAATGAGGAGTATTTTAACGGAGAAATCCAGGATATTGCATCCAAAGCGGGAGATCTCTGGGTCGAGATGGGACTGATCGATGCAAAACCGGATATTGACGCAATGATCGATGGCGAATATCTGACAGGTCTTGAATAAAACAGAAAGGATATGAATGAAATGAGCAGTGAATATATGTTAATTACATTGGATGATGAATTACCGGAAATGCCGGAATTTGAGCCGGGGATCCGGCGTGCGCCGTCCAGAGGATTTCATCTGACAGAGGAACAGACAAAAACAGCCTTGAAAAATGCACTTCGTTATATAAAACCGGAGTACCATAAACAGCTGATACCGGAATTCCTGGATGAACTGTATACAAAAGGACGTATTTATGGATATCGTTTCCGTCCGGCAGGACGTATCTATGGAAAGCCGATTGACGAATACAAGGGAAAATGTATCGAGGGAAAAGCGTTTCAGGTCATGATCGATAACAATCTGGATTTTGAAGTAGCTCTGTATCCCTACGAACTGGTTACTTATGGAGAGACCGGTAGTGTATGTCAGAACTGGATGCAGTACCGGCTGATCAAAAAATACCTGGAAGAACTGACTGAAGATACCACACTTGTTGTGGAGAGCGGACATCCGCTGGGACTTTTCAAGTCCCGGCCGGAGGCCCCGAGAGTTACGATCACAAATGCGCTGATGGTCGGTATGTTTGACAATATGAAAGACTGGGAGATCGCGGAAGAAATGGGTGTCGCAAACTACGGGCAGATGACAGCCGGAGGCTGGATGTACATCGGTCCGCAGGGTATCGTACATGGAACCTATAATACGTTATTAAATGCGGGAAGACAGCAGCTTGGCATACCGAATGACGGGGATCTGAGCGGACATTTATTTGTAAGTTCCGGACTGGGAGGCATGAGTGGTGCACAGCCAAAAGCAGTTGAGATCGCAAGAGGTGTTGGTATCATTGCGGAGGTTGATTTTTCAAGAATAGAGACCCGCCTGGATCAGGGCTGGGTATCGGAATGGTCCGATGATCTGGAAAAGGTATTTACAACAGCGAAAGAATATATGGACAAGAAACAGCCGCGCTCGATTGCCTACTATGGAAATATCGTAGATCTTTTGCAGTATGCGGTGGATCATGAGATAAAGATCGATCTTCTTTCTGATCAGACCTCCTGCCATGCAGCATACGAAGGTGGCTACTGCCCGCAGGGTCTTACCTTTGAAGAGAGAACAAAAATGCTTGCGGAGGATCAGGATCAGTATGCAAAATTAGTGGATCAGTCGCTGCGTAAACATTATGAACTCGTAAAGACCTGTGTAGACCGCGGTACCTATTTCTTTGATTATGGAAATTCTTTCTTAAAGGCAATTTATGACGCAGGTGTAAAGGAAATCTCTAAGAACGGCGTGGATGATAAAGACGGCTTTATTTATCCGTCTTATGTGGAAGACATTATGGAACCGCATCTGTTTGATTATGGTTATGGACCGTTCCGCTGGGTATGTTTAAGTGGGAAACCGGAAGATTTAAAGAAGACTGATCAGGCAGCAATGGCTTGTATTGATAAGGACAGACGTTATCAGGATCTCGATAACTACAACTGGATCAAAGAGGCAGAGGAGAATAAGCTGGTCGTCGGCACACAGGCGAGAATCCTGTATCAGGATGCCGTTGGACGTGTGAAGATCGCCCTGAAATTCAATGAGATGGTAAGAAACGGTGAAATCGGATCGGTTATGATGGGACGTGATCATCATGATGTTTCCGGTACAGATTCTCCGTTCCGTGAAACAGCAAACATCAAAGACGGCAGTAATGTTATGGCAGATATGGCAGTACAGTGCTACGTCGGAAATGCAGCGCGCGGCATGAGCCTTGTGGCACTTCACAATGGCGGCGGTGTCGGAATCGGAAAATCCATTAACGGCGGATTCGGACTGGTGCTGGATGGAAGCAAACGCGCAGATGAAGTGGTAAAAAGCGGTCTTCTCTGGGACGTCATGGGCGGCGTTGCAAGAAGAAACTGGGCGAGAAATGAACATTCCATGGAGACAGCGATTTCTTACAACAAGACCTACGAAGGAGAAAGCCAGATCACGATCCCGTATCTCGCAGATGAAGATCTGGTTGCAGATGCAGTGAAAGCGCATTTTCATTAAAGAACAGGGGAATGCATATGGAAAGACAGATATTGATAAATATTTCACAACTGGTCACGCCGGAAGGCCGTGCGGCGAAGCATGGCAGTGCAATGAATGAATCCAAAAAGATTATGGATGCCGCAGTCGTCGTGGAAGATGGACGGATCGCGTTCGTCGGCACGACGGCAGAAGTGAAGAATGCTTATCAGCTGGACGGAGAACATGTCAGGGATATGCATGGACATACCGTTTTGCCGGGATTTGTGGATTCGCATACCCATTTTATTTTTGGCGGCTATCGTCCGGAGGAATTTATGATGCGCCAGAAGGGCGTTCCGTATATCGAGATTCATAAGGCAGGCGGCGGCATCCAGAATACGGTAGAGGCCACCAGGGCACTTGATGATGGGGAAATGTACCGGCTGGGAGAGATGCGGTTAAAAGATATGCTGTCTATGGGAGTTACAACGGTGGAAGGAAAGAGTGGTTATGGACTTGACCATGACTGTGAGATAAGACAGCTTCAGGTGATGAAAAAACTAAATGGAGCACAGCCTGTTTCCGTGGTAAATACATATCTCGGTGCGCATTCCATTCCGCTGGAATATAAAAAGGATCCGGATTCTTATCTGGATTTTATGATCGCGGAGATGCTGCCGGAGATAAAAAAAGAAAACCTTGCGGAGTTTACCGATGTGTTCTGTGAGGAAGGCGTGTTTACCAGAGAACAGTCAAAAAGACTGCTGTCTGCGGCAAAAGAAGTTGGTTTTGGACTAAAGATCCATGCGGATGAGATCGTATCTACGGGAAGCGCCGAACTGGCGGCGGAGCTTGGGGCAGTATCGGCGGATCACCTGCTTGCTGTTTCAGAGCAGGGCATTTGTGACATGGCAAAAAGCGAGACAATCGCCACATTGCTTCCGTGTACCGCATTCTGTCTGAAGAAACCATATGCACCGGCGAGAAAAATGATCGATGCCGGATGCGCGGTGGCGCTGGCAAGTGATTACAATCCGGGCAGCTGCTTTACAAACTCGATTCCACTCATGTTTGCGCTGGCAGTCATTCACATGGGCATGACACTGGAAGAGGCACTGTGCGCGCTTACCTTAAACGGAGCAGCGGCAGTTGGCATGGAGAAGGAGATCGGCAGTATTGAAGTCGGAAAGAAAGCGGATCTGGTAGTTCTTTCCGACCCCAAATATGAATTCCTTGTTTATCATACCGCAAAAAATCTGGTCTGTGAGGTAATAAAGAACGGAAAAACTGTATATCAGAAAGGTGAGGTGTAATTATGGCGAATGATACAAAAAAGAAAAGCGCAAAAGTTCGTCTGGAAGATGCTTTTACACCGAAGGCATCCATTTCAAAAAAGGCATATGCACTTTTGGCAGTGCTGTCTTTTGTGCTTATTTTTTTATATTGGGCGTATGCCGTTTATGTAAAACATGTAGACAGTATGTTTTTACCATCGCCGGCAAAAACTTTTGAATCGGCAAAAAACATGTTTTTAACCGGAGGATTTCTTACGGATATCCGCATGTCTGTGCAGCGTGTATTGATTGGATTTTTAATTTCAGCAGTGGTCGGTATTCCACTTGGCCTGCTGATCGGAACTTATGCACCGTTTGCTGCATTTTTAGAACCATTTTTCTCATTTTTCCGTTACCTTCCGGCATCCGCGTTTATTCAGCTGTTTATTTTATGGATCGGAATCGGAGAATCTTCGAAAGTGGCGATCATTATTGTAGGAAGCGTTGCACAGATCATTTTAATGGTTGCGACGAATGTAAGAAATGTGAGCATTTCCCTGATTGAAGTATCCTATACGCTTGGCGTTTCCAGGTTTGGTGTGTTTTTTAAGGTAATCCTGCCGAAATGTCTGCCGGATATTGTGGATACCCTGCGTATTGTGCTTGGCTGGGCATGGACCTATATTATTGTGGCAGAGATGATCGGTGCATCCAAGGGAATTGGATTTATGATCACACAGGCAGGACGGCAGTTTATGATCTCAAAAATATTTGTCGGAATTATTACGATTGGTATCATTGGTCTTGCGCTCGATATGTTTTGTATGTTCTTACGCAAAGTACTGTTTCCGTGGAACGAAGAATAGGGGGAAGATAAAATGAATGATTTACTGGTATGGATTATTGACGAAGAGTGGTCGGATTATGAAGTGGAAAAGGAACTTATAAAAAAGCTGCTTCCGGATGCAAAAATCCGTCATTCCGGGTATGACTATAAAAAAGATCTTGAAGAGTTTGGATATCAGGCAGACCTGATCCTTGCACAGGTTTATACAAAGATTGACAAAGAAGTGATTGATCGTCTGGAAAAATGTCGTGGAATTGCAGTTTATGGTGGCGGTTATGACAGAATTGATATTGACGCAGCCAGAGAAAAGGGAATCATGGTGACAAATGTGCAGGGCTATTGCGCAGATGATCTGGCAGAGTACGTCATGGCTGCGATTTATAATTATAATAAGAAGATCCTGTCTTATCGGATTACCGATGGAAAGGGTGTATGGGGCGCCGGTGCGGTGTCGCACATTGTACACCGCGTGAGTGCAGCTACGTTATTTATTGTTGGTTGCGGAACGATCGGAAGAACACTTGCAAAGTATGCAGCCGGTGCCGGTATGAAAGTAATCGGTTATGATCTCCATGTACCACCGGAAATCTTAAAAGAAGCTGGCATTGAGCCGGTTTCCTGGGATGAAGGATTTCAGATGGCAGATTATGTAAGCGTACATGTGAAGTATACAAAGGAAACCCATCATATTATCGGGGAAAAAGAATTTGCCGAGATGAAGCCAACGGCATATCTGATCAATACAGCGAGAGGAAATATCTTAAATGAGACAGATCTGATCGAGGCGGTGGAAAAGAAAGAAATTGCAGGTGCGACAGTAGATGTGATATCCGTAGAGCCACCGAAGGGTGATGAAAATATCTGGAAGTGCAGCGACATTATTGTGACACCACATATTTCTTATATTTCAGAGGAATCTTTCCATACATTAAAAGTCAGAACTGTAGAAAATGCGTATAAGATGTTTAACGGAGAAAGACCGGACGATCTGGTCAATGGATAAGTCGCGAAAACAGACAGGAGGCTGAATTATGAGTAGAGAATATATCGAAGAGGCAAATGGAAAAGTAATAAAATTGCATGAAGGAGTGGATATCATCGGTGTAACAAAAACATTTGCGACCAAAGAGCGAACGGTACAGGCGCTTGCGGAAACAAATCTTCATGTGCGCAGCAAAGAATTTGTTACACTTTTAGGAACCAGCGGATGTGGAAAGTCTACACTGCTTCGGATGATTGGCGGTCTGGAGCATCCGTCAACCGGAAAGATCATGTTTAAAAAAGAAGAAATTACAAAACCGGGTGCTGATATTGGAATGGTATTTCAGTCTTATACTTTATTTCCATGGATGACAGTGGAAAAAAATATTGCGTTTGGATTGAATCAGAGAAAAAACAAGACAAAAGAAGAGATTAACGAGATCGTCAATTCCTATATTGATCTTGTCGGACTCAGAGGATTTGAAAAGCAGTATCCGAAATCTCTTTCCGGTGGTATGAAACAGCGTGTCGCGATTGCGAGAGCACTGGCGAATGATCCGGATGTTCTGTTGTTGGACGAGCCGTTTGGCGCACTGGATATGCAGACGCGAGGTGTCATGCAGGAACTGCTTTTAAATGTATGGCAGAAATCGCCGAAGACGATCATCATGGTAACACATGATATTGAAGAAGCTGTTTTCCTTGCAGACCGGGTAGTAGTTATGACATCAAGGCCGGGAACTGTCCGTGAAGTAATTGACATTGATCTGGAGCGGCCGAGAGACTATCATATTAAAAACACACAGAAATTTATGGAATACAAAATGCATTGCTCCGATATTATCCGGGAAGAAAGTATGAAACTGATCACAGCGGTAGAATAGAGGAGGATTACGATATGAGATACGTTCCAAATGCAGAACAAAAGGTATCGGAATGGTCTGGCGGAACAACAACCGAACTGTATCTGTATCCGCCGGATGGAAGTTACAGGGAGCGTAGATTTAAAGTTCGTTTAAGCACGGCAGTGTGCAGGGATGAGACTTCTGTGTTTACGAAACTTTCCGATACAAAACGAATTCTTATGGTGCTTGATGGCGCGGTAGAACTGTGTCACGAAAGCGGAAAGACAGTCCGGCTGTGTCCCGGTGATCAGGACGCATTTTCGGGAGGGGAAAAGACGGTCAGTCATGGAGCCTGTCAGGATTTCAATCTGATGTTAAAAGAAGGGGCAGACGGTCAGCTGGAATATCTGAAACTGACGGCAGGGGAGAAAAAAATATTTGATGTGAAAACGGATGTGCTTGGCATTTATCTTGTCACAGGCAGTTTGGATGTTTCTTATCATGGAAAATATCAGAAAATGAAAAAAGGGGATTTCCTGTATGAGGATTCCTCGCATGGAGAGATGGTGGTTCATGCATTCGAATCCTGTACACTTGTAATTGCAAAAGCAAACAATAGTTAACCATAAACAATAAAAGAGTTGACAATCAAAAGGCGAATCTTTATAATAATACACCGTAGGTGAGCTGTATGCACCTGCGGTATTTTTATTTCCTGAAAAAACAGGAGAACAAAACATTTTACGTGAGGAGAAGAACTATGGAAACAGAAAAGAAATTCAGCATTACCCAGATTGCGGTCATTGGTGTTATGACAGCGGTTATTTGTATCCTGGCACCGTTTTCGCTGCCGATCGGACCGGTTCCGATCTCGTTTACAAATCTTGCGATCTACATCGCGCTGTATGTACTTGGCATGAAACGTGGCACGATCAGCTACCTGATCTATCTTCTGATCGGACTTGTCGGCGTACCGGTATTTTCCGGATTCACCGGTGGACCACAGAAATTATTCGGACCGACCGGAGGATATCTGATCGGATTTATCCCGATGGCAGTGATCGCAGGCATTGTGATCGACAAGTGCATGAAAAAATGGTATTTCTGCCTGCTTGCGATGATCGCAGGAACCTGGGTATGTTATCTGTTTGGAACCGCATGGCTGGCATTCCAGGCAAATATGACATTTAAAGCCGCGCTTGCAGCCGGTGTTATCCCGTTTATCATCGAGGATCTGATCAAAATGGTACTTGCGCTTCTGATCGGACCGCAGATCCACAAACAGCTTGTCAAAGCACAGCTTGTTGATTAAAAAATCGCAAAAAGTGAGTAGAAAAACTGCATATTTTGAGTAGTAGCCCGTAAAAAAATTTGCTATCATACAACAAGATTTTGAAGAAAATAACGGGATATGAGGTGATAGCAATGAAAAACTATGTAAATGACATGACAAAGGGCAATCCGACCAGATTACTGCTTTCGTTTACGATGCCTATGTTAGTGGGCAATCTGTTCCAGCAGCTTTATAACATCGTGGATTCGATCATCGTAGGACAGTTCGTCGGCGCGGATGCGCTCGCGGCGGTAGGGGCGACCGGTTCCGTCAATTTCCTTATTTTTTCGTTGTGTTTTGGAATGGCGGCCGGTGTCGGCATCGTAATCTCCCAGTATTTCGGAGCGAAGGATGAGGAGTATGTGAAACGTGCGATCGTAAACGCAATGTATCTTTTGCTTGCATCGGCAGCAGTGATGTTTGTGGTTGGTTTCGGATTTGCGAGACCGTTTCTGATTGCACTTCACACACCGGATAATATCCTTGGGGACGCGGCCTTATATATGAAAGTGATCTGCTGTGGTATTTTTACCGTTGCAGTTTATAACGGTGTTTCTTCTATATTAAGAGCGCTTGGAGATTCTAAGACACCACTTGTTTTTCTCGTGATCTCAAGCTTCTTAAATATTGCGCTGGATCTGATCTTTATCCTGACGTTTCACTGGGGCGTGTTTGGCGCGGGATTCGCGACGGTTCTCTCCGAGGGAATTTCCGGGATTGGATGTCTGATCTGGGCATTGCGCAAAAATCCGTATTTTAAGTTCAGGAAGGATTACATGAGAGTGGATACCTCGATCATAAAGAAATGCTCCAGACTCGGTTTTCCGGTGGCGATCCAGAATGCGATGATCGCGGTTTCCTGTATCGCGTTGCAAAGCGTTGTAAATACCTTTGGATCTACCGTAGTTGCCGCGTTTACCGTGACAAGCCGTGTGGAACAGATCGTACAGCAGCCGTATGGCTCACTTGGCACGGCAATGTCAACCTACGCCGGACAGAATATGGGCGCGGGAGAGATCGAGCGTGTGAGAGCCGGATACCGCAAGAGCTATCTGATCATGGGCGCGTTCACGCTGCTGATGCTTCCGATGGCACAGTTTTTCGGACATCAGATCGTACAGCTCTTCGTAAATAGTTCCGAGACGGAAGTGATCGTACTCGGCACGCAGGCACTGCGCATCACAAGCTGGTTTTATTTCCCGCTTGGCATGATCTATATTACCAGAGGTCTTTTGAATGGCGCGGGAGACGCGATGTATTCGCTGATCAACGGCATCATGGAGATGTGCGGAAGAATCGGACTTGCAAAACCGCTTACCATGATCGGTGCGATCGGGGTATGGGGCGTCTGGCTCGCAACCGGGCTTACCTGGCTTATCACCGGACTGATCAGTCTGTTTCGTTATCTGCAGGGAAAATGGAAAGAAAAAGGTGTGGTCGAGCCTGTTCAGAGAGAAAGACAGCATGCGGGTGCATAAAAGAAAGGAAGAGGACATGGAAAATTTCCTGCCTTCTTCCTTTTTATTTGTCCTGTAAATATTTCGCACGGAAAGAACTCGGCGTATCCTTCCGGTATTTTAAGAAACAGCGGTTGAATGTGGAAATACTTGCAAATCCGGACATCAGCGCTACGTCCGTGATGGAGAGCGTGGCATTGGCAAGCAGCTCGCAGGCGCGGTTTAAACGCTCCTTTGTAATAAATTCCACATAGGAAAGACCGGTAAATTCCTTAAACAGCCGGGAAAAATGATAGCGGCTGAAACCGGCGTAATCCGCAGCGTCATCAAGGGAAATGTTCTCCGTACAATTCTGGGAGAGGTAAGAGCAGACATCGATCATTTTCTGTGTGATCTCAGATTGGTGCGTCCCCTTTGTGGCCGTGCTTTTGACCGAAGAATAATGGTTGTCCAGAAAATGGATGAACTGCTCGGAGGTGACATATTCCCCGATTGCGATAAACATTTCATACAGTTTACAGCAGATGCGGGTATCTTTAAACGGAAGATCCGAGGCATCGGTAGCAAACATCTCGTGCGCGCATGTTACAATGGTATCCGTGAGCGCACTGTTTTCACCGTTTGGAAAATAGCGGAATTTCTGAAGCCAGTACTGATGCTTTTTAAATTCGGTCATATACAAAAGCAGGGAGTAGTCAAACTGTATCAGCAGATAGGACGGTGTCCCCGGCGGATTGTATACAAGAGAAT
Organism: Lachnospiraceae bacterium; assembly: GCA_902363825.1. Lineage (GTDB taxonomy): Bacteria > Bacillota > Clostridia > Lachnospirales > Lachnospiraceae > Roseburia_D > Roseburia_D yibonii. The sequence continues at coordinate 68,762 of CABJBK010000007.1, read as the reverse complement.
GCAGTTCCCCGGGATGGATCAGCAGAATATCGTGCGTATTTAAAGTAAATACCGTATTATTGATACTGTACCGGATCCCTTCCTGTAAAGAAATGATCATCTCCGCATAGTTGTGCCAGTGCTCCGGGAAAGTTTCCGGAAGACAGGTAGAGGTGAGATTGATCGGATAGTCATTGTGAAACCTGATATTTTCAAAATTATTCTTTTCTAACATATCAAAAACCCCGATGTGTATAAAATAGTTTGTCCTTTTCTGTCGAAAATGATAAAATACATAACATAATTATAACAGACAAAACCGGTGAATGAAATACGGAATTTCATCCGCGCGGTTGGAACGATAAAGGGGAAACGTCTTATGTACAGTCTGTATTCCAGTCTGATCATCAATATCAGTCTGCTGGTACTGATCGCAACACTGCTCACGAAAATAACATTTGTAAAACAGGCTATGGCGGAAGAACACGCCTACCGCACGATGGATCAGCTGATCCTTGTGGTGATCTTTGGCGGTTTTTGTATTTTCTCCACCTGCAGCGGCGTCCGGGTGAACGGCGCGATTCAAAATACCAGGGTGCTCGGGGCGCTGGCGGCAGGACTGCTCGGCGGGCCGATGGTCGGAATGGGAGCCGCGGTGATCGGAGCGGTTCACCGGTTCCTTTACGATCCGACCGGATTTACCTCACTTGCGTGTGCGATGTCCACGCTTTTTGAGGGGGCGATCGGCTCCTTTGTATGGCTGATCTTTAAGCGGCGCGAGAGAAAGCAGACCACATTGTCCCTGTTTTTGATCACGGCATTCGCGGAATGTTCCCAGATGGGATTTATCCTTGCGATCGCCCGGCCGTTTTCGGACGCGCTTGCGCTGGTAAAAGTGATCGCGGTGCCGATGACACTGGTCAATTCACTTGGGATGATCCTGTTTTTTTCCGTGTTCGATGAAGTCTTTACCAGTCAGGATCTGCTTGCGGCGAATAAGATCCGGCTGGCGCTCACGATCGCGGATGAATGCATTCCGTATATCCAGAAGACGGCAAGGACACGCAGTGATTATGACGCGATGGCGGAGATCATAAAAAAATACGCAAACTGTAACGGCGTTCTTTTTTTGGAGCGGGATGGAAAAACCGGGCTGAACGATACGAAGTTAGTCATCCCGCCGGAGCTGTTTTTGGAGCTTTGTGAGGAAAATAAAAGTGTGGCATTCTGCCGTGTGACAGATAAAAAAGACGTGAATTACCGTTATCTCAGGCGTTACAGCGCGTTTGGGGCACCGCTCACGCAGGGAAAGGTCATCTGGGCGTATCTGGTGATCTTCCTGCCGAGACAGGTGTTGTCCACACAGGCGGAAATGGATTTCCTGGAGGGATTTGCCAAATTCTTTTCCACCAACTATGAACTGGCGCAGGCCGAAAAACAGAAAAAACTGCGCCAGCGCGCGGAATATCAGGCATTGCAGTCCCAGATCAACCCGCATTTTTTATTCAATTCCTTAAATACGATCTCGTTTTTCTGCAGGGAAAAGCCGGAGCGGGCGAGAGAGCTTCTGCTTGCGTTAAGCGTTTATTTCCGAAATACATTAGAGGCGACGGATGCCTATATGATCCCGCTGGAAAAGGAACTTGCGCATGTTAAGGCATATCTGGAACTGGAGGAGGCAAGATTCGAGGAACGTCTGACCGTAAAGATCAATGTGGATCCGGATTCCTGCGGCGGGGAACAAAAAAAAGAGGTTTTGGTGCCGACATTAATTCTGCAGCCGATCGTGGAAAACGCGGTAAAACATGGCGCAATGAAACGGGAGCATGGGGTGGTCACGATAACCGGACGTTTTGAAGAACCGGGCTATTCCGTTGTTGTGACGGATAACGGGCCGGGATTAAGCCCGCAGGCACTGGAAAACTTCAGACAGCGGAAAAAGGAAGGAAAGTACGGGCTGCAGAATGTAGACGCGAGAATGCGCAGCATTTACGGTGAAAACAGCGGACTTTTCATTGATACCGGGGAAGATGGGACCCGTGTGACCATGCATTTTTATAAAGAACCGGCATATCAGACAGATGCAGACAAAAAACTACGGACAGGGAAGGATGACAGAAGATGAAGATAGCAATCATAGACGACGAAAGACCGGCAAGAAGTGAACTGAGATATCTCTTGTCACAGGTTCTCCCGGAAGCGAAAATCTTTGAGGCGGACGGTGTGAAGACGGCGGATGCGCTGATGAAAGAGCATATCTTTCAGGCAATCTTTTTGGATATCAATCTGGGCGAAGTGAGCGGAACCGTGCTTGCGTCAGCGATCAAGGAGCATCAGAAAAAAGCGGCGATCGTGTTTGTGACCGCCTACCAGGAATACGCGGTCAAGGCATTTGAGCTGGGCGCGGTTGACTATATTTTAAAACCTTATGATCTCGACCGGATCAAAAAGACCTTAAAGCGGCTGGAAGATCAGGGATTTTTCGCAGAGGAGAAAGAGACGGAAAAATATGAGGAACTGGATAAGCTGGCTGTAAATGCCGGAGATAAGATCCGGCTCATTGATTACCGGGATATCATCTACATTGAATACAACCAGAGAAATTCACTGATCCATACCGCAGACAATGTCTACACAGAGAACTATACCATGACGGCGCTTACGGAAAAGCTGGAAAAGAAAAATTTCTTCCGGATCCACAAAAGCTATCTGGTAAACCTCCAGTATATGGAAGAACTGGTGCCAAATTTAAGCAATGGATATGAGGTGTGCTTAAAGCATTGCCCGGGCGAATTGCTGCCGGTCAGCAGAAGTCAGATCCGTCATTTGAAGCAGTTGTTTGAAATTTGAAAAACCACCTTTCGGTTGACATAATTCATGTTCACATTATCCTCAAAAAACGACACTTCATACACAAAAACATACAATATATACAAAAGGCATAGATAAAACTGAAAAAAGTTGTATAATATAACCATACTTCAAGAAAAGACGTAAGGAGGCGTTTTGTTATGGTAAGTTTTTTCGTTTGTCTTGCAATTTTAATTATCGGTTATTTTACCTATGGTAGAGTGATCGAACATATCTATGGTCCGGATGACCGTGAGACTCCGGCAGTTCGTATCAATGATGGTGTCGATTTCGTCGTTATGCCGAAATGGAAACTGTTTTTAGTACAGCTGTTAAATATCGCAGGTCTTGGACCGATCTACGGCGCACTTGCAGGCGCACAGTGGGGACCGGCAGTATTCCTCTGGATCACGTTTGGTACCATTTTAGCCGGTGCGGTACATGACTTCAGTGTTGGTTTTATCAGCATGCGTCATGATGGAACTTCTGTTTCCGAGCTGACCGGTATGTATCTTGGAAACTTTATGAAACAGGTTATGCGTGTATTCAGTGTTATCCTGCTTGTCATGGTAGGTACCGTATTTGCGGTAGGACCGGCTTCCCTGATCTCCATGCTGATCGGTAAGAACGGCGGTTCCGGCCTTCTGACCAACTCTTATTTCTGGCTGGCAGTTGTACTGATTTACTACTTTATCGCAACATTCGTACCGATCGATAAGATCATTGGTAAGATTTATCCGATCTTCGGTATCTGCCTTATCATCATGGCGATCGGCGTTGGCGTAGGTATTTTCACACATGGTTATACCATTCCTGAGATTACCTTACAGAATCTGCATCCGGCAAAAACACCGATCTGGCCGGTTATGTTCGTCAGTGTAGCGTGTGGCGCGATCTCCGGATTCCACGCAACACAGTCACCGCTTATGGCTCGCTGCTGTAAGAGTGAGAAACAGTCACACTTCGTTTTCTACGGCGCAATGGTAAGTGAAGGTATCATCGCTTTGATCTGGGCAGCAGCAGGATGTGCTGTATATGAGAGAACCGGTGGCCTTACCACAGGCCTTACCCAGATGCTTACTGACGCAGGTCAGGCCGGTACTGTATATGATGTCTGCACAAAGACAATGGGTGGAGTTGGTATTGTCCTTGCAATGATCGGTGTTATCGCATGTCCGATCACTTCCGGTGATACTTCTTTCCGTTCCGCAAGACTTGTTATTGCAGACTGGTTCAAGATCGATCAGAAATCCTACAGCAAACGTCTTGTGATCTGCGTACCGTTACTGGCAGCAGGCACACTGATCAGTCAGTTAGACTATCAGGTTGTATGGAGATACTTCAGCTGGTCGAACCAGACACTTGCAATGATCGCTCTGTGGACAGCATCCATGTATCTGTTTAAGAACAAAAAGCTGTTCTGGGTTACCGCTCTTCCGGCTACTTTCATGACGGCAGTTTCCGTAACATATTTCTTCTATGCTCCGGAGTGCCTGAATCTTGGAACCAAAGTAGCATATCCGATCGGACTGATCGCAGCAGCAGCATGCCTGATCCTCTTCCTTTCAAAGAGTGTATTTAAGAAAGATGGCGCAAAGGCATAACAGACAGGCTGAATAAAAAAGAATAACGGGACAGGCTTTTTAAGAGAAGATCTTAAAAAGCCTGTTTTTACTTTACAGAAAAGGAGTGGACTTTTATACTGGAATAAGAAGAAACAAAGGGGATGGAAAGATGAATATCCGCATTTATACCATGACACATAAGAAATTTGAGGTGCCGCCGGATCCGATGTATGTACCGTTACAGGTTGGACGGGCGGTGCATGAAGATCTCGGTTATACCGGGGATGACACCGGAGATAACATTTCGGCAAAAAACTGCTACTACAGTGAGCTGACGGGACTTTACTGGGTATGGAAGAATGTAAAAGACACAGACTATGTCGGGGTGTGCCATTATCGCAGATATCTGATCAACGAAAAGGGCAAGGTTTTTACAAAAGGGGAATTGGAACAGATCCTGCAGAAAGTGGATGTGGTCACGACAAAGAGAGTACAGCTGCGTTATCCGTATTATGAGGGATATAAGGCGACGCACCACATTGAAAATCTGGATGCGACCGGAGAGGTGATCCGTGAGATGTACCCGGATTATTATCCGTATTTTGACCGTCTGGTACATGGGGAAGAGACCTATTTCGGCAATATCATGATCTGCAGCAAAAAGCTGTACGACGCGTATGCGGACTGGCTGTTTTCCATTTTTGCCGAAGTGGAAAAGCGTGTGGACATTGACTCGTATGACGATTATCATAAGCGGGTGTTTGGCTTTATCTCCGAGATCCTTTTACTTGTCTGGGTGCGGGCGAACAGGCTCTCGGTTTATGAGTGCCAGGTCGGGATGATCGGGGAAAAGGCAGAGACGCGGGAGATGAAAGAAAAGCTTGCCGGTTATTTCGAACGGAAAGATGTGGCAGGCGCGAAAACATATTTTATGGAACGTTTAAAAAAGCGCCCGGATGTGCTCATGGAAGCATCGGATATTACCGGGGAGCTGAAGTTGTGTATGCAGGTGATCGCGACCTGTGAGCGTGAATTCGGTGATCGCGCGGATAATGCGGTGGCTGACGGCACAGAGAGCAAAACAGAAAAATGTGTCTTAGACCGTGGAATGTCTTTTGCGGAGCTGATGGAATATTTCCGGACGCTCAATGCGGCGGTTGAGGCTGTGCGAAAGGGCGGGGACGCGAAAGATGTTTGCAGTGCGTTTCCGTGGGAACAGGTGAGTGACGCGGCAGTTTATGTGGCAGTGCGCGTGCTCTGTACAAAGCCCGGAGAAGCGGAAGAAACGATGCGGCGGATTCCGAAAAATATGGCTTGCCATTTACCGGAATCGTCAGTATAATATGATATAAATTGCAAAAGAAAAAGAGGAAAAAAGAATGGCGGCATTAAAGATCAGTTATAAAATTTATCTGGAGGCGGAGGATGTATCCCAGTCCAGAATACAGTCCTGCACCTCATTTGTGGATGAGATCGTAAAAAATCACGCAAACCCGTACATTGCAAGAGCAGAGGTCACAAACGAAAATGACATGGATGATTTTATCGTGAGACTCTATGCGGATGAGGAGATCACGGAGGATGTCTGTGACAGTGAAAACGATGCAAAGGCTTTCGTGGACGATATGGTGGATCTGCTTTTTGATATTGCGCATATGCATTCTTTTCTTGACATGGAAGGCAGTTTTTCCATGGAGCTGGATGGAGAGCGGAAAGCGTATACGTTCCGTTCGGAGAGCGGTGACTCACTCTGTGATTTCGAGGAAGAAAATTAGAAAAATAGCATTGCCTTTTGCTTCCAATGTGTATATAATAAAAGGAGTGCAGATATAGTTCATCGGTAGAATGCCAGCTTCCCAAGCTGGAGAGACGGGTTCGATTCCCGCTATCTGCTGATAAGACCACTCGGATAGACGTTGTAAGAGGTGTTTATCCGGGTGTTTTGCTGTATCAATAAATTTATAGATTATGCAGAAGAATAAGAGAGGGAAAAAACAGATGAAGGAAGATAATCGTTCAAGGGATCAAAAGGTAGCGCAGCTGCGTGAAAAAATAAGTTCCCGTATTTACCGGGAGAAAGAACCGAGATTCAAGCTGGCAAACACGATCGTGCTCTGGATGCAGCTGCTTCTCGAATTCGGGATGCTGTTAAATATGGGATACCTTGGTGTGACAGGAAATTCCAGGGTGATGGTCGGGATCACGATCGCATGGATCGTGCTCGGACAGATCGTCTCTTTTGTATTGTATTTTCAGAATCCGAGAAGCCTTACGTTAAACCATATCATGATCATTCAGTTTGGTGTGGCTTATACGCTTACACTTTTTTTAAACGGAAATAACTGTACAGTATTTTTAGCGCTTCCGGTATTTGTCGCGACGTTGATGTACAATAACCGCAGACAGATGAACATTGTAAGTATCATATGCGGCATTGTATGTACGGCGCGGATCGCTATGATTGGAATGGAAGTTTTGCCGTCCTCAAACAGTATGAATGAGGAGGTGATCGTTTATCTGACGATGATCGCGTCTTTGATCAGTATTACACAGGCAACCAGGATCTCATGGAGATTCAATCATGACGCGATGCATTCTATGGTGGATGAACAGCAGATCCAGGGCATTATCATGGAGGACGTGCTTGCGATCGCGAAAGGCGTACGGGATAAGACTGGTGACGCGGATGTCATGATCGAGCAGCTGTATGACTCAGCGCAGAATATCAACAAGATCGTTGGCGAGATCACCTGCGGAACACAGAGTACCTCGGAAAATATCCAGAATCAGACCATTATGACGCAGAATATCCAGGAATCCATTCAGGATGCCGCAGCGCGGACAAAGAACGCGGCCGGCAAGGCAACGGAATCCATGGAGACCGTAAAGGAAAGCCTGCAGACAATGGATGAACTCAGTGAACATTCCGGTCATATCGCGGATACCAATTCCAAAGTAGTGTCTTCGATGGAAAAATTACAGAAAAAGACCGAGGATGTAAAAGCGATCACGGATATGATCCTTGAGATCTCAAGCCAGACCAACCTGCTTGCGTTAAACGCGTCGATCGAAGCGGCAAGAGCAGGCGAGGCAGGAAAAGGTTTTGCGGTTGTCGCGGAACAGATCAGGCAGCTTGCGGAACAGACCAAACAGTCCACCGAAAATATTACGGCGATCGTGGAGGAATTGAGCAGTTACTCCGAGGAGGCTTCCGAGTCCATTCAGGAATCTTTGCATGTGACGGAAGAGCAGACCACGCTGATTGGAAACGCGTCGGAAGATTTTGGAAAGATCAATACCAATATGCAGGAACTGACCGATGAGATGATGAATATCAACAGCATGATGGAGGATCTCAAAGAATCCAACAATGCGATCGTTGACAGTATCAGCCAGCTCTCCGCAGCGAGCCATCAGATCGCGGCAAGTACTGAGGAGGCTTCCGAGATCACCGGAAGCAATCAGACAAGCTCCAAACAGGCAAGAGATATGTTAGAGCAGGTACTTGGCTACTCACATCAGTTAGATAAATATATGAAATAATAAAAAGGCCGTTTCTCAATGCGAGAGACGGTCTTTCTATATCCGGTGATCGTTGTTGCAAAGCCGAATTGTAATGAGGGTCAGTTAAGTGAACTTGGTGGAACCGAATAGTTAAATCAAGAAATTCACGGATTTAAATTTGTTATAAATTCTATATATTTCTAATGGCGATAACTACAGTGTAAGATGGACCTGGGGTTGTCGGTGAATGTAAATATGGTTTTCCTGCATGAAGAAGCAAGCCTGACGAAGTATCGCTCAAATTAGATTCAAAATTCTAATCTGGGCGATTTTTGCGCGGGCAATGAGGAAAAGTCCAGGCATGCTGTATTCTGGAAAATAAAGCAAAAAATAAAAAGCAGGAAAATGGTAGAAAAAGTCAAAAATATTGTGGATATAATGATAGAATTGTATTAAAATATGTAAAGAAATAATTTATGGAATATTCAGCAATTTTTCATGATATGGATAAAAGATTCTGCTATGCTATTGATAAGGATATCTTCGTGATATGTGTGCAGGTAAAAAAGGATGATATGAAGGAGATAATACTTCACTGTGAGGATAAGTATATACCAATGGAATTAAAGGATACACGAAAAGTGATTCCAATGAAGAAGGTTGCCACATCACAGTTTCATGATTATTATGAAGCATAACTTCAGATGCATTTGATATGTCGCCGCTATTTTTTTGAATTTACGGACATGCAGGGGAAAAAGTATATTACGGCTATGGATTTATTATGGAGATGAGTTCGCAATGCCGGGAGCGAACGATCCGGATTGCAGACGAGGTATGTGCTGAGATGAAGAATATCAGGATAAAGAGATGTTTGAATGGTATAAACAGCTTTTGCGGGTTCGAAAAACACATGCATGCATTGTAGAAGGCGAATTGATTGAGACATGCGGGAAAATGTAATTTGCTTAGAGGGAATTTCTTTGATGGAAAAGTAGAGGGGCTTGATGCTGCGATATTAGTGCTCTAAGAAAAATTACATCCACAGACAGGAGAAATATAATGAAGTCAAAAGATGAATATTTGATCACAGATGCGCCACTTAAAGCGTTGACTGTTTTTGCAATGCCCATGATTTTCGGTAGTTTCTTTCAACAGGTATATAATATGGCTGATTCAATTATCGTTGGGCAGTTTGTCGGATCTTCTGCACTTGCGGCAGTTGGTGCCTGTGCTGCTCTTACGAATGTATTCATTTGTGTAGCATTGGGTGCCGGTGTAGGCGCAGGTGTGCTTGTAAGCCGCTATTTTGGGGCCAGAGATTACAGCAAAATGAAAACGATTGTGTCAACATCATTGATTAGTTTTCTGATTCTAAGCATACTTCTGGGTGTCTTTGGTTTTTGTTTTTCCCATTCGATGATGAGTTTATTACAGACACCGGCTGATATACTGGAGGAAGCGGTACTGTATCTTCGTGTGTATTTTGTAGGATTCCCGTTTCTGTTTATGTACAATATCCTGTCAACGATGTTCACCTCAATCGGTGAATCTAAGATTCCATTGATTTTTTTGATATTCTCTTCTGTTTTAAATATTTTTATGGATCTTTGGATGGTGGCTGGTCTGGGGCTGGGGGTGTTTGGCGCAGCTCTTGCAACTCTTATTGCACAGGGGATTTCCGCAGTGTTTTCACTTTCGATTTTCTTTTGCCGGATGCGTCGATATAAAAGTCACTTTAACTGGTTTGACAGGCAGGAATTACATTCAATGCTTCAAATTGCTGTACCATCAGTTCTGCAGCAGTCTACAGTGTCAATTGGTATGATGATTGTACAGGCAGTTGTAAATCCCTTTGGTACACAGGCACTCGCAGGTTATGCGGCAACGATGAGGGTGGAGAATGTTTTTTCGTTGATATTTGTATCTATTGGCAATGCAGTATCGCCATATGTTTCTCAGAATCTTGGTGCAAAGAAAATTGAACGTATCAAAAAAGGATATCACGCCGCACTGGTGTTAGATATATGTTTTGCAGTTCTTGCTTTTATAGTCATTGAAACATTGCATACGCAAATTTCTTCATTATTTCTGGGTAAAGATGGAACCGCTTTAGCATACCAGGTGTCCGGGGATTATATGAGATGGCTCGGCTGCTTTTTCATTTTCATGGGTATCAAGATGGCAACCGATGGAGTTCTTCGTGGACTTGGGATTATGCGCCCATTTCTCATTGCAAACATGGTAAACCTTGCGATCCGCTTGTCAGTTGCTTTGATTTTTGCACCGCGTTTTGGTATTGCATTTGTCTGGCTTGCCGTACCGGTTGGCTGGCTTGCCAATTTTTTGATTTCCTATGTGGCGCTCAGAAGATCATATGATAAGGTAACTTTTAACGTATAAAGGGTGGCAGTATAAGTATCCGCACAGGCATGAGGACAGGTTCAATAAATGCCAGAATACAGAAAAACGATTGATGATTAACGGAAAGAAGTGAACTGGAAAGAACTTTGGATGACATTTTGGGGACATGAGAATGGCTTGGAATCAATATGGGCTTCTTGGGTATCCATGGTAAGTAGTTTTGCTGATTGTAATTTTCATGAATGTCGTATTCTGGGGAGTTAAGCCAAAAAAATAAAAAGGGAAAGTAAATACGGTAAGAAAAGGCTAAGGTTGACAATTTGGAAGTGTTGAAATATGATGGAATCATAGGGCGGGGGAGTTCTGCGTGCAGGACTCCTTTTTTCTGTCTGTTTCAAAATTAGTGGATAAGGAGAGCGTATATGGGAAAACAGGTAGCTGTACTGATCGATGGGGATAACATCTCGTACAAATATGCGGAATATATCAAGCGGGAGGCCATGCACTATGGAAATGTGCGGATTTTCCGGCTTTATGGTTCCATCAGTTCACCGAGTGTCCGGCCGTGGTACAAGGTCATGCCGCTTCAGGGGATCATGCCGATGCTGCAGATCACTTATGCCAACGGAAAAAGTGTGGCAGATCAGGCGTTGACGATCGATGTTATGGATCTTTTGTATACACAGGATATCGATGTGTTCTGTATCGTGTCCAGTGACAGCGATTTTACAAAGCTGGTGTACCGTTTGAAGGAAGCCGGCAAAGTTGTCATCGGAATGGGGGAAGCAAAGACCAAGGAGGCGCTTGCAAAAGCGTGTGATGAGTTTAAGATCCTGGATCTGATCTATAAGGACGCGGATCTTGAGACACAGGAGATCACGCAGAAGGTGACAGAAAAGATCCCGTTTGTGGAAAAGGAAGTTCCGCAGGAGGAAGAAGAGATCATTGGGGAGGAACCGATCGAGGAGTCGAAGATCAGTATTCCGTCCGAAGCGGAAGTGATCTCCTATATTTATGATTTTATGAAAGCGTCCGAGGATGAAAAGATCAATCTGTCGGAGGTTGGAAAGGCACTCAAAGAGAAATTCCTCGGGTTTGACGCCAGAAATTATGACTACAACAACATGACAAAGATGCTGCAGAATCATTCAGACCGGTTCAAGGTAGACCGGCAGAAGGCACCGGATGGAATTCACGGAATTATTTATGTAAGTGTAAAGTAAGATAAAAGAGGTTTGGGATAACATGAAAAAGATACCAAAGTCAAGAGTTGCAGGTCTGCTTTCCATGCTTTTTCTGCTTGTATTTGCGGCATGCGGGTCATTGCCGGAAGAAGCAGCGCAGTATGCGGCGGGAACACAGGATACGGCAGGACAGACAACGGAAGAACGGGCGGAAAGCACAAAGCATGCGGGAACCCTGGATGGAAGTGCGCAAAAGACCGGGGATTCGACACTGGAAGTCCATTATATCGATGTGGGGCAGGGTGACGCGACACTGATCACCTGCAACGGACACGCGATGCTCATTGATGCCGGAAATAATGACAAAGGTACGGCGGTGCAGTCGTATCTGATGCACCAGAATGTCACGGCGCTCGATTATGTGATCGCAACACACCCGGATGCGGATCACATCGGTGGTCTGGATGTCGTGATCACGAAATTTGACTGTGGCACGATCTTTATGACCGATGACGAAAAAGACACCGCAACCTACCGGGATGTCATTGATGCCATGGATTACCGCGGCTACAGCAAAACAGCTCCGGTCGTCGGAAATTCCTATGCGCTTGGCGGCGCAGCGTTTACGATCGTCGGTCCGACAAAGCTTGGCGTCGATTCCAACGGAAATTCGATCGCGATCCTCTTACAGCATGGAAACAACCGTTTTTACTTTGAAGGGGATGCGGAAGAACAGGAAGAGGCGGATATCTTATCGACCGGGATTGATATCTCGGCAGATGTATACAAAACGGGACATCATGGCAGTAAGACTTCTACAAGTGACGCGTTGCTTGCGGCAGTCAGCCCGCAGTACGCGGTGATCAGTGTCGGTGAGGGAAATAAATACGGTCATCCGAATGCGGAGACGTTAAATAAGCTTCGGGCAGATGGGGTTTCCATTTTTCGTACCGATGAGCAGGGAACGATCGTTGCCACGTCAGACGGCAGCGCAATCACCTGGAACTGTTCCCCGTCAGAGAGCTGGCAGGCAGGAGAGCCGACGGGCAGCAGTATCGGCAGTACCGGCAGTACCGCTTCACAGAGCGCAGTGGTGGAAAACAGCGATGATGCGGCAAGTCCGGATACGGACGCGGATGTGACCGTACATATCACCAACACAGGCACAAAATATCATGCGGCAGGCTGCCGTTATTTAAAGGACAGTGATATCGAGGTGCCATTGTCAGAAGCAAAAGACCGGGGCTATACGCCCTGCTCGGTCTGCAAGCCGCCGCAGTAGGCATTGCGGGCAATAATATTCGCGAGCATATCGCTTAGCACGACCAGATCTGCAGCGAGGACAGAGAGATCTTCGTCTGACAGGCATCCGGAGAGCTGGCAGTCGTTATCATCGTATTTTGCCTGTTGTTCTGGGCGGGATGCTATAAAGGAACCGGTTCGGATGAAAAAAATTTATGGAGAAAGAACTCTAGCAGGATCCGAAGAAACTGTCTTTTGTAAGCTCCCAAAACGCAACCGCGCTCGCGGCCGCGACATTTAAGGAATCCACGCCATGTGCCATCGGTATTTTGACGGTGTGGTCACAGGCGGCGATCGTCCCGGCTTTTAAGCCTTCGCCCTCGTTACCGAGGATGATCGCCAGTTTATCTGCGGCATGGAGCGTGGGATCGTCGATATTTACTGTATCGTGCGAGAGAGCCATGGCTGCCGTCTGAAATCCTGCTTCGCGTAATCGGGCGATCGCGTCTGCGGTGTCAGATTTCTTTGGCAAAATGGTCCATGGGATCTGAAAAACGGTTCCCATGCTGACGCGGGAAGCTCTGCGGTAAAGTGGATCGCTGCATGCTGGGGTAAGGAGGACGGCATCCATCCCAAGTGCAGCAGCAGAACGGAAGATGGCGCCGACGTTGGTCGGATTTACGACATCTTCCAGAACGGCGATCCTGTGTGCGTCACGGATCACCGTTTCCACATCCGGAAGCGGTTTGCGTTTCATGGCGCAGAGCAGACCACGCGTGAGCTGAAAGCCGGTAAGCTTTGTCAGTACCGCAGAATCTGCAGTGTATACCGGAATGTCAGGACACCGGTTTAGGATATCACACCCTTCTGTGGCAATCTGTTTTTCTTCTATTAATACAGATAACGGTTCGTACCCGGCATTTAACGCCCGTGTTACGACTTTCGGGCTTTCCGCAATGAAAAGTCCGGGTTTGGGTTCGTTGTGGCGCAGCAGCTGTACTTCCGAAAGCCTTGCGTAAATATCAAGTTTGCCGTCATCTAAATCGTCAATTTTCTGGATCCTGTCTGTCATACGTTTCTTTTCCTTATCTGAAAAATAAATATAAGCTATTATAACGTATCTCGATTTATTCGACAACCGGAGAGCACGAAAGAAAAAATAAGTCCGAAATTTGCGGGAAAACCGCACATGACCGGAAAATTATGATATAATTCTGACATTACGGTTCATGAGGAAAGGGTAGAGATATGTTATCTGTGATAGAGTCTGTAAATAATGTGGTAAATAATTTCATCTGGGGAGTTCCGGCGATGATCTGTATCATCGGGGTCGGATTGCTGTTGAGTATCCGAACCGGTTTCCTTCAGATCCGCAAATTTCCCTATGCGATGAAAGTGACACTGGGGCGTATGCTGAAAAAGAGAGAGGCATCGGACGGTGCGCTTACACCGTTTCAGGCAGTCTGTACGGCACTTGCGGCAACTGTCGGAACCGGAAACGTTGCCGGTGTGGCGGGAGCGATCGCGATCGGTGGACCGGGTGCCGTTTTCTGGATGTGGATCTCCGCGATCCTTGGTATGTGTACAAAATTTTCGGAAGTTACGCTTGCGGTTCATTTTCGGGAGACAAACGAAAAAGGTGAGCTGGTCGGTGGGCCGATGTATTACATCAAAAATGGTCTGAAAAAGCACTGGCACTGGCTTGCGTATCTGTTTTCCGCGTTTGGCGTGCTGACCGTGTTTGGAACCGGAAATGCGACACAGGTAAATACGATCACGACAGCGATCGATTCGGCATTGTACAATTATAATATCATTTCGGAAGATGCGGCACCGATGTTAAATCTGATCATTGGGATCGTGCTTGCCGGACTGATCGCGCTGATCCTGCTTGGCGGCATTAAACGGATCGGGCAGGTTACGGAAAAGCTGGTGCCGTTTATGGCAGTTATGTACATAGTGCTTGCGCTCGGCGTTGTTTTGCTGAATATAAAAAATGTGCCACATGTTTTTGGCGCGATCCTTGCGGGCGCGTTTCGTCCGGCATCTGTAACAGGCGGGGCAGTCGGAAGCTTTTTTATGAGTATGAAAAAGGGCGTGTCCCGTGGTATTTTTTCCAATGAAGCGGGGCTTGGAACCGGATCGATCGCGCATGCCTGCGCAGATACGAGAAAACCGGTAAAGCAGGGATTTTTCGGCATTTTTGAAGTGTTTGTGGATACGATCGTGATCTGCACATTGACAGCTCTTGTGATCCTTTGCAGTGGTGTTCCGATCGGATATGGAGAAGCCGCCGGGGCAGAGCTTACGATCAACGGATTTACATCGGTGTATGGCGGCTGGGTGTCCATTTTTACTGCGGTCGCGATGTGCTGCTTCGCGTTTTCAACAATCATCGGCTGGGGACTTTACGGAACAAGATGTATTGAGTTTTTATTTGGCTTCCGTGCGAACAAACCGTTTATGCTTCTGTATGCGCTTGTGGCGATCATCGGCGCAACCATGAATCTCGGACTGATGTGGAGTATCGCAGAGACATTTAACGGACTTATGGTCATTCCGAACCTGATCGCGGTATTCCTGTTGTCCGGTGTGGTTGTAAAACTGGTCAGGGAGTATTTTTCTGACATTATCTAGAAATAATGGAAAAGAAATATTGCAATATTATATATGCTGTACTATAATGAAAACGACATATGACGGAAACGGAGAAAAAACAATGCCTAGACCTGTGCGCAGTAGAAGAATTTGTGATGAACCAAAATACCAGTGCTTTTCACCATGTGAAAAAAAAACAAGCGACATTGTGATTCTTACGCTGGATGAGTATGAAGTGATTCGGCTTGTGGACTATGAAAAAATGACGCATGAACAATGTGCGAAGCAGATGGATATTTCGAGGACGACTGTGACGGAAATTTATGAAAGTGCCCGGGAAAAAATAGCGGATGCAATCATAAATGGCAGAAGTTTTAAAATTGAAGGTGGAAATTACCGATTTTGTGATGGGACTGCCAGATGTTGTAAAAAAGACTGCCGCTTTCGGATAGATGGAGCGGATGTATTTGCAGATGTGAAAAAGAAAGGGGATCATCAGATGAGAATTGCAGTAACTTATGAAAATGGAGAAATTTTTCAGCATTTTGGACACACACCTCAGCTAAAAGTATATGATGTGGATAATGGAAAAATTGTAGAAAGCCAGGTCGTAGATACCACGGAGAGCGGGCATGGCGCACTCGCAGGAGTACTTTCGCGACTGGAAGCGGATGTATTGATCTGTGGTGGCATCGGAGGCGGCGCGAGGGCAGCTCTCGCCCAGATCGGTGTTAAACTTTATGGCGGAGTATCTGGTGATGCGGATACTGCGGTAGAAGCGTTGCTTGACGAAAAACTGGAGTATGATCCAAACGTACAGTGCAGCCATCACGCGCATGAAGAGGGACATAATTGCGGGAATCATTCTTCCTGCGGTGAAAATCATCATGGATGCAGTGGAAACTAAGATACCCAAAGAAGAAGCATAGTATTTGACATAACACATATCCTATGTTATTTTAGAAAACAGAAAAGGGAATGAAGTTCTCCCTCGATTGATTTCGAAACCGCTCCGCGGGGATGCGCAGCTCGCGGAGATGAAGTTTATGTTGAACATACCGCTCGCGCGCGAAAGTGTGCGGTAAGCGCACACTTTATTTTAGAAATTTTACAGTAAGGAGGAGTTTTTATGGGAAAGACAGGTGAAAAAATAAAGCGTTCGTTTCAGTACGTGCTGCTTGCCGTGGCAACCGGGGTACTGGTCGGGATTCTGGATACGATATTTGGCAGGGGGCTTCTTATTATTTCTGATATAAGAAATCTGCACTACCTGTATCTGCTCCCCTTTTTGCCGGTCGCCGGTCTTGCTATCGCATGGCTGTATCAACATTTTAATAAGGAAAGTTTAAAGGGAATGACACTGGTTTTTGAGACCGGACAGCAGAAGAGGGAAGAAATCCCGCTGGCGCTCATTCCGCTTGTGATGGTCACAACCTGGATCACGCATCTGTTCGGAGGAAGTGCCGGCAGAGAGGGCGTGGCGGTGCAGATCGGGGCAACTCTGTCCCATGCACTGGGGCGCAGGTGCCATCTCCCGGAAAACGGCAGGATCATGCTTGTGACCGGAATGGCGGCAGGATTCGGTGGATTGTTCCAGACGCCGCTTGCGGCAGTATTTTTTGCAATGGAAGTCATTGTCGCTGGATATCTGGATTATGAGGCGCTGCTACCGGCACTCATTGCATCCTATATGGCATCTTTTACCTCGCATGCGCTCGGACTGGAAAAATTTGTGGTAACGCTTACCGGGACGCTGGATCTTTCCGAGAAAAAGAATGTTTTTGGAATCCTGATCCTTGGTGTCGCATTCGGGCTGACCGGGCGTCTGTTTTCGTTTTTCCTGCAGAAAATGAAAAAAATCCTGAGTGAAAAAATAAAAAGCCCGTTCTGGCGTATCGGGTTTGGCGCGGTGCCCCTGGCAGTTTTTCTTTTGCTCTTACATAGCGGAAGATACAGCGGGCTTGGCACGAATCTGATCCGGGAAAGCTTTCATGGTGGAACGGTGTATGCCTATGACTGGATCTTAAAACTGCTATTGACGATTGTGACACTTGCGATTGGGTTCCAGGGCGGAGAGGTCACACCGCTTTTTTCCATCGGAGCGACGCTTGGAGTTGTCTTAAGTGGAATTTTAGGACTGCCTGCGATGACCTGCGCGGCACTTGGGTATGCGGCAGTTTTTGGAGGCGCGACCAATACGCTGCTTGCGCCGATCATGATCGGGCTTGAAGTATTTGGACCGGCTGAGATGCTTCCGTTTGTGATCGTCTGCGTGATCGCCTATCTGATGAACGGGGATCGTTCGATTTATGCAGCGCAGGGAAGAATTGAAAAAAATTCCATATTAAGAAAATTTTAAGAAATTGCCAAAGTGCGTTTAAGAAAAATAGGTTAGGATATTTTTTGTATAAAAATTAAAAAATTTAAAGAATATACAAAATCAGAACAGAATAAGAGAGAGGATTTAAGAGGAATGAAGGCAGTATTCAAACCAACAAAGAAGAAAGTAGTGATTATCGTACTGGTTCTTGTCGTGATCATTGGCGCGGTTTCGTATTTTAATGCAAAAGCAAAAGCGGCGCTGGCAGCGGCAGAGCCGATGTATAATACAGCTGCTGTGGAGAAAAAGGATCTGAAGAAAGAAGTCAGTGTCAATGGTACGATCGGAAGTGTGGACAAAAAGTCGGTCGTAGCGGATATTAGCGGCGTGGAAGTGACCGAAGTCAATGTCAAAGTCGGGGATCAGGTCAAAGCCGGCGATGTGCTCTGCACATTTGACAGTTCAAGCATTGACAGCAAGATTGCAAATACAAAAGAAAGCGCGGATCTTGCAGCGCAGAAATCCAACCAGGCAGTTTCCGATGCACAGACCAGTTACAATGACGCGGTGACAGACAAAAATACCAATGCTTCCAGAGACGCACAGGCGGTAACCGATACTTTCAACGGATATCAGACTTCGATCGCGGAACGTGACGGAGCAAATACTGCTTACCAGCAGGCGCAGGCGGACACAGACGCAAAGAAGAGTGCTTATGACGCGGTTTTAAACGATCCGAATGCGACAGATGATCAAAAGAGTACGGCCCTGCAGGCATATCAGCAGGCACAGATCGATGAACAGGCAGCATACACAACGCTGGATACTGCGCAGGCGAAGGTAGTTTCCAAAGAAGCCGAGTATCAGAATGCGGTGCAGAAACAGCAGGATAACGCGGTAAACGATGGCAGAACCGTAGCGAAACAGGATTCCGCCCTGGATTCCGCAAAACTTGACGCACAGAGTGTAAACAGCGGTGACACGGCACAGGCGCTGGATGATTTACAGAAGCAGAAAGACGCATGTACCGTAATCGCACCGATTGACGGAACGATCACTTCACTTGATGTGGAAGTGGGAGATATTTATAAGGGAGACGCGATCGCAACGATCCAGAACGAAGGAGAGCTGCAGGTAGACGCAACAGTGGATCAGTATACGATCAGTGATATCACAGAAGGAATGTCTGTCATCATAAAGACCGATACCACAGGAGATCTTGAAATGCCGGGTACCTTATCCTTTGTATCGCCGGTTCCAAAGAGCAGTGTGGACAATACCGGAAAAGTTACAGTGACAACAGACTATGAGATCAAGGCAGATTTTAAAGAGCAGAACGAGCGTCTGCGTCTGGGTATGAACGCAAAGACGACCATTTTGATCGCGGAAGCGAAAAATGTCCTTTCCGTACCGACCAGCTGCGTGCAGACAGATGGTGACCACAAATATGTGACGGTTCTTGTGGATGAGACAACCGGAGAGACAAAAGAGATCGATGTCACGACCGGACTTGAGACCGATTACGAGATAGAAGTACAGGGAAAAGACTTAAAAGAAGGTATGACGGTGATTATTCCGGATGCAGCAACCACAGAGTCAGCCACTGAGACAGATGACGTAATCTACGAATAATCGAGGTGGAGATAGCATGGAAAATGAGGTAATCATCGATTTAAATCAGATCGTAAAGAAGTTTTATGTGGGCAAGGAAAATGAACTGGAGATCCTGCATGGGATCGATCTTAAAGTAAGACGTGGAGAGTTTGTTTCCATCGTCGGAGCATCCGGTTCCGGAAAATCCACATTAATGAATATTATAGGAATCCTGGATCGTCCGACATCCGGCGGCTATATCCTGGAAGGTGTGGATATCTGTAAGGCAAACGATAAGGAAGTGTCCCATATCCGCAATCAGAAAATCGGTTTTGTATTTCAGACCTATAATCTGATCGCCCGTACAAGCGCTTTGAAAAATGTGGAGCTTCCGATGATGTATGCCGGCATGTCAAAGCGGGCGCGTACCGCAAAAGCAAAGGAACTGTTAAAACTGGTCGATATGGAAGAACGTATGGATCATACGCCGGATGAACTTTCCGGTGGACAGAAACAGCGTGTCGCGATCGCAAGAGCGCTTGGCAATGATCCTGCGATCATCCTTGCCGATGAGCCGACAGGAGCTTTGGATTCCAAGACAGGACGTATGGTCATGGATCTGTTTCATAAGTTACATAAAGAAAAAGGGATCACGATCGTACTGATCACACACTCCAACGAACTGGCGGAGGAAACACAGCGTATCATCACATTAAAAGACGGTACGATCATCGGAGAAAGAGAGGGAAGCGCATATGCTGTTTGAGAATATCGGAGCGGCTTTGGCAGGGATCAAGGCAAATAAACTGCGTTCTTTTCTGACGATGCTCGGTATCATGATCGGTATTGCCGCGATCATCGCGATTACAATGGCAGGAAACGGGGTATCGCAGTACATTTCCAATCAGATGAACAGCATCGGCGCAAATAAAATGGAATTTTATGTATCCCAGAAGAACTGGGATAATAATGTGGATACAAAATCATCGGATCTGATCTCACAGGATATGATCCGTGATGTCTGTGACCGCTACAAAGACCGGATCAAGGATGTGTCTTTGACTGCAAATCTGGGAGACGGCGTGGTCAAAGATGGAAAATCATACGCCAATGTTACGGTGCAGGGAGCAAACTCCGCCTCATTTTTCTGGGAAGATGGAGATATCCTTGCCGGAAGGGAGATCCTTCCGAGCGAACAGCAGGATGGATCAAATGTTGCACTGGTTTCGGATAAATTTGTAGATAATCTGTTTAACGGAAATCCAGACGCGGCGGTTGGAAAAGAAGTGGATGTTTTAGTAAACAATCAGTATTATACCTTTACGATCGTCGGAGTATACAAATCTTACGACAGTCAGCAGATGACATCCTCTGCTTATGATATGTCTACAACACTCTATGTGCCGCTCAAGGTCGTACATCGTGTTGTGTCGAACGCAACGGAGTTAAGTTACTTTGATCTCAACGGAAAGGACGGGATCGATTCGATCCAGCTGTCTCAGGAAATTGCGGATTATCTGAATGATACTTACTACGCGAAAAATGAGAACTTTTACATTGAAAAGATCACAATGCAGGAGCAGGCGCAGATGTTAAATCAGGAAATCGGCATGATCAAGCTGGTTATGGGCGGTATCGGTGCGATTTCACTTTTAGTCGGTGGTATCGGTGTTATGAATATCATGATCGTTTCCATCACAGAGCGAACCAGAGAGATCGGTACGAGAAAGGCACTCGGGGCAACAAACGGAAGTATCCGTTTGCAGTTTATCACCGAAGCGATCGTGCTTTGTGTGATCGGCGGACTTTTGGGACTGGGCTTTGGTATGCTGCTTGGTCATGTGATCACGAATGCGATCGGCTATCCGGGTACTGTCACGGTACAGAATGTGGTTGCGGTATTACTGTTTTCTACAGCGTTTGGTATCTTCTTCGGTTACTATCCGGCGAACCGTGCCGCAAAGATGAACCCGATCGATGCATTAAGATATGAATAAAAAAGAATATTTTTCTAAAGAATTTATAAAGACTTAGAAAATCAGTTGACAGTGACTGACAGGGGTGATAGAATGCTTAACAATGTTATTAGATTACATTGTTAAGCATTTTTTGATGGAGGTGAATCATGAGCAGTGTGAATCACAGACTGTTTCAGGTGTTTCATCGTTTTCGCCAGATGCCATTTTCGGTGCTCCTGCCGGATGAAATCTCCGGAAATGAATTTACGACCCTGATGTGCATCGGGCATGTCGGAGATAAAGACGGAGAGACGGCGATCAGCATTTCCGCGCTTGCCAAAAAGCTTCGTGTGACAACACCGGCGGTTTCGCGTACCATGCGGAGTCTGGAGAAAAAAGATCTCATTTACCGGGAGACGGACAGTAAAGACCGCAGAAATACCTTTGTGAGACTGACCGATACGGGAAAGAAGATCTTAAAACAGTCAGAACTGGAAATGAACGATCTGGTAGAGGCTGCGCTCTTAAATATGAAGCAAGAGGATGTGGAGCGTCTGCTGGATTATCTGGATGAATTTCAGACCAGAATGCAAACGGAACTTGAAAAAAGGAAAAAAGGAAAGGAATCTGTATGAGTAAAATATTTAAGAACCTGCTTCCTTTCTGGAAGTCAGTGATCATTATTCTTGCGCTGTTACTGGTGCAGGCATGGTGCGATCTTTCCCTGCCGCAGTATACATCGGACATTATCGATGTGGGGATCCAGAACAGCGGTGTGGAACATGTGCTTCCGGAAGCTGTTACCAAAGAGGAATTTGAGACAGCAAAGACATTTATGACAGAAGATGAGATTACCGAGTGGGAAAATGCCTATGAGGAAGACGGAGACCATTTTGTCCGTACCGAAAATGATGGCGATACGTTAAATGATCTCGATGGTGATCTTTCCATGGCGCTTGTCATGAATTATCAGATGTCCATGATGGACGAGGCAACATTTAAAGAAACGATCGCGGCGCAGATGCAGATGGATCCGGAGAACTTAAAGGATCTGAGCGTAGAGCAGATCGGACAGATGCTTGGTGCCGATCTTACAACGTTCACCAGGGAAAAAGAAGATGACGACGGAAATAAAACCGAAGTTACCTGCGTGGATGTAAGACCGCTGTTCCAGAATATGTTAAATGCCGGAATGATGCAAAAATCAGACCTGCTGTCTGTAAGGGATGAGATGGAGGAATCCTTTAACGCTGTGGGCGATACGATGATCCAGTCGATCGGTGTTGCGTATGCGATCCAGTGTGACAAAGACGCAGGAATCGATGTGGATCACATCCAGACGTCTTATCTTTGGGCAGAGGGCTTACGCATGATCGGGCTTGCGCTTCTGATGGGAGTTGCGACCGTCTTGGTCGGACTTTTTGCTTCCAAGGTTGCAGCCGGTGTCGGTATGAACCTGCGTGAGGGACTGTTTAAGAAAGTTGTCGGATTCTCCAATGCGGAGATGGATCATTTTTCCACGGCCTCCCTCATTACGAGAAGTACCAATGATGTGCAGCAGATCCAGATGGTTACGGTACTGTTACTCCGTATGGTTATTTACGCACCGATCCTTGGAATCGGCGGTATCATCAAGGTTTCCCAGACCGGCGCCGGTATGGGATGGGTGATCGGACTTGCGGTACTGGTGATCATGGGATTCGTTTCCGTGCTGATGGCGGTTACGCTTCCGAAATTCAAACTGATGCAGAAACTTGTAGACGGTCTGAATCTGGTATCCCGTGAGATCTTAACCGGTATTTCGGTTATCCGCGCGTTTGGCAGGGAAAAAACCGAAGAAGAACGTTTCGATGAGGCAAATACAAAACTTACGAAAACAATGCTCTTTACCAACCGTGTCATGACGCTGATGATGCCCTGCATGATGTTTATCATGTATGGTCTTACGGTACTGATCGTCTGGGTTGGCGCGCATAAGATCGATGAAGGTGTGCTTCAGGTTGGAGCAATGACCGCGTTTATCACTTATGCAATGCAGATCGTTATGGCGTTTCTGATGCTTACCATGATGTCGATCATGTTACCGCGTGCGGGTGTTGCGGCAAACCGTATTGATGAGGTATTAAAGACAAAGTCTACGGTCACCGACGCAAAAGAGCCGGAGAGCCTGACCGCGCATAATGGAAAGCTTACTTTCTCCCATGTGAATTTCCGTTATCCCGGCGCAGAGGAAAATGTGCTTTGTGATATTGATTTCACGGCAGAGCCTGGAAAAACGACGGCGATCATCGGAAGTACCGGCTGTGGAAAATCCACGTTGGTCAACCTGATCCCGCGTCTCTATGATGTGACAGACGGTTCCATCACACTGGATGGCAAAGATATCCGCAAGATCAGAATGCATGATCTGCGTGGCGAGATCGGTTTTGTACCGCAAAAAGGCGTATTGTTCTCAGGAACGATCGCAAGCAACCTGCGTTTTGGCAGAAGAGACGCTACCGATGCGGAGATCGCAGAGGCGGCAGAGATCGCGCAGGCAACCGAATTTATCGAAGAAAAGAGCGACAAATACGAAAGCCCGATCGCACAGGGCGGAACCAATGTGTCCGGTGGACAGAAACAGCGTCTCGCAATCGCGCGTGCTATCGCGAAAAATCCGAAGATCTTTGTATTTGACGACAGCTTTTCCGCACTTGACTTAAAGACAGACGCGGCGCTTAGAAAAGCGCTGGCGGAAAAGGTAAAAGACAGTACCGTTATCATTGTTGCACAGCGAATCAGTACGATCCTGCATGCGGAGCAGATCCTTGTGCTTGACGAGGGACGTATCGTAGGCAGAGGTACCCATGAGGAACTGCTTGAAAACTGTGAAGTTTACCGCCAGATCGCAAAATCACAGCTTTCCGCGAAGGAACTTGGCATAGAAGACGATGGAAAGGAGGAAGCGTAAATGAGTGAAACAAATACCAAAATGCGCAGACGCGGGCCGATGGGCGGCAGAGGCATGGTACCGGCAGAAAAGGCGAAGGATTTTAAGGGCTCGATCAAAAAACTGATCTCTTATATCGGACGTTACAAAGTCGGCATATTCTTTGTTATGATCTTCGCCGCGGTTTCTACCGTATTTAGCGTAGTCGGACCGAAAGTGCTCGGAAAGGCAACGACAGAACTTGCGACCGGGCTCCAGAATAAGATCGCGGGAACGGGCGGCATTGATTTTACAAGAATCGGACAGATCCTGCTCTTTGTGCTGGCACTGTATGCGATCAGTTCCCTTTTCAGCTTTTTCCAGGGATGGATCATGACCGGGATCACACAGAAGGTATGCTACCGGATGCGAAAAGAGATTTCGGAAAAGATCAACCGGATGCCGATGAAATATTTTGAAAGCCGTACCTACGGTGAAGTATTATCCCGTATCACCAATGATGTGGATACGCTTGGGCAGGGACTGAACCAGAGCATTACGCAGATCATCACATCCACGGCAACCATCATCGGTGTGCTTATCATGATGCTCAGCATCTCACCGCTCATGACGCTGATCGCCTGCGTGATCCTGCCGATCTCCATGACGTTGATCTCACTGGTTGTAAAAAAATCCCAGAAATACTTCAAAACGCAGCAGGAGTATCTGGGACACATCAACGGACAGGTCGAAGAAGTCTATGGCGGCCATATGGTAATTAAGGTATATAATAAGGAAGAAGAAACCGTAGAAGAGTTCAAAAAGACAAACCGTGTGCTCTATGATTCGGCATGGAAATCCCAGTTCCTATCCGGAATGATGCAGCCGATCATGATGTTTGTCGGAAATCTCGGTTACGCGGCGGTTGCGTTAGCCGGCGGACTTCTCGCGATAGGAAACGTGATCACGATCGGTGATATCCAGGCTTTCATCCAGTATGTAAAGAGTTTTACGCAGCCGATCACCCAGATCGCGCAGGTAGTCAATCAGGTGCAGTCCATGGCGGCGGCATCCGAGCGTGTCTTTGAATTTTTAGGAGAGGAAGAGGAAGATCAATTTGCCGAGCATCCGGTTCATCTGGATCAGATCGAGGGCGCAGTCCGGTTCGATCATGTACATTTCGGATATAAAGAAGATCAGATCATTGTGAATGACTTTTCCGTAGATGTAAAACCGGGACAGAAGATCGCGATCGTCGGACCGACCGGTGCCGGAAAAACGACCATGGTAAAACTGCTGATGCGTTTTTATGATGTAAACAGCGGTGCGATCTCACTGGATGGTCATGATATCCGTGATTTCAACCGGGGAGAGCTCCGTGACGCGTTTGGCATGGTATTGCAGGATACCTGGCTGTTTAAGGGAACGATCATGGAAAACATCCGTTACGGAAGACTGGATGCAACAGACGAGGAAGTGATCGCTGCGGCAAAAGCCGCACATGCGCATCATTTTATCCAGACGTTGCCGGGCGGATATCACATGGAGCTGAATGAGGACGCAAGCAATGTCTCCCAGGGACAGAAGCAGCTCCTTACGATCGCGCGTGCAATTTTAGCAGACAATCCGGTGCTGATCCTGGATGAGGCAACGTCATCGGTCGATACGAGAACCGAGACGCGGATCCAGAAAGCAATGGATAACTTAACCAAAGGAAGAACCAGCTTTATCATCGCGCATCGTCTTTCTACGATCCGTAACGCGGATCTGATCCTTGTCATGAAAGACGGGGATATCATTGAGCAGGGAAATCATGAAGAACTGCTCGCAAGAAATGGCTTCTATGCGGAACTGTACAATTCACAGTTTGAAGAAGCGTCTTAAAAAATAAAATATGGATAAGGTCCTCCCTTTTGTGCTATAATTTTTTCGTTATGAAAAATTTAAAAAGGGGAGGACATTTTTATAAAAGGAGTGCAGTATGAAATATCTGATCGTAGTAGATATGCAGAATGATTTTGTGGACGGGGCGCTTGGAACTAAAGAAGCGGAAAAGATCGTTCACGGAGTGGCAGAAAAGATCCGCTATTTTGATGGCAGGATACTGTATACAAAGGATACGCATGAAAATAATTATCTGGAGACGGCGGAAGGGAAAAAACTTCCGGTTGCGCATTGCATCCGTGGCACAAAGGGCTGGGAACTCGTACCGGAGATACAAAAACTTGCCGAAGCCGCAGGAAACAGCGAGGGGGCAAATGAGATCGAAAAGCCGACATTTGGAAGCGTGGAACTGGGAAAACTGCTTGCCAGAGAGAATGAAAAAGAACCGATCGACTCCATTACGCTGGTCGGACTCTGCACGGATATCTGCGTCATATCCAATGCCATGTTAATCAAGGCATTTCTGCCGGAAACACCGATTATTGTTGATGCTTCCTGTTGTGCGGGCGTTACGCCGGAGAGCCACAGACAGGCGCTTGCCGCCATGAAAGTCTGCCAGATCGAGGTCATAAACGAGGAGTAATTTGGTATGTCGATGCGAAAACGGATATTTCTGATCCATATGCTGATGCTGATCGGGGGCATGGCAATCTTATTTGCCGTGATCTTCGGATCCGTGCGTCAGGGGATACGCGGTTACATGGACAGCGGGGAATGGATCTCCAATGTGGAAGATGACGCGAAGGCAGTGTTAGAAAAGCTGGAGAAGACGGATGGAGACTGGGAAGTGCTTGCCGGTGAGCTGAAAAATGATCACTGCGCGCTGGTCGTCTACGAGGGCGACCAGAATATCTACCCGGCTGATCCGGCAGACCCGCCGCAGGACCGCAATATGATCGATCGTCTGCGGAGCGATAAACGCGGCATTCACACCGCGTTCGGCAATACCTATGTCGATGCGGATGTGACTGTGGACGGACATACTTATTATGTGGCGGCGCTTTTTGACCATCAGGATATGATGCGGGAAAGTGAACACATGGAGCAGCGTTTTTCCGGGCTGCTGTGGAAACTTTTTCTTTTGATCCTTCTTTTGATCCTTATGGGCTGGGCGTTTTCCCGCTATCTGGTTAACCGCATGATGGAGCCGCTGGATCTTCTGATGGATGGATTAAAGCGCACGGCGGCAGGAGATCTGGAACATCCGGTGGATTATCATGGAGACGCGGAACTGGAATCGGTCTGCCTTGCGTTTAATCAGATGCAGGAGACGATCCGGACGCAGAAAGCGGAGAGACAGCAGTACGAGCAAAGCCGGACGGATATGATAACAAGTATTTCGCATGATCTGCGTACGCCGCTCACTTCGGTCAAAGGGTATATCAAGGCGGTGCTCGACGGTGTGCCGAAAACCCCGGAAATGACCGGGGAATATTTAAAGATCGCATACGACGCAACCGGAGATATGGATCGGCTGCTTCAGAAATTATTCTTATTTTCCAAGGTGGAAACCGGGCAGATGCCGCTTCATCTGGAAAAGGCGGATCTTGAGACGTATCTTCTGACCTTTGCAGAGGAGCATCGGCTGTCGTACGAAGCGCGTGGTATGCAGATCAAAATGGAACTTACTCCGGGGATACCGGCGGGATATTATGATCTCCTACAGTTGGAGCGTGTACTGGTCAACCTGCTGGAAAACAGTCTGCGCTATGCAAAGCATACGCCGCTTGTGGTGACGATCCGTCTGGAAAAATGCGGTTCGCAGCAGGTCATTTCCGTTTCGGACAATGGCGTTGGCATTCCGCCGGAAAAACTGCCACATATTTTTGAGCGTTTTTACCGTTGTGACGAGGCGAGAAGCAGAGAAGGAAGCGGCATCGGGCTTTATATCGTGAAATACATTGTGGAAGCGCATGGCGGACAGGTGCAGGCAGTCAATGATAACGGATTGACGATCCGAATGAGTTTCCCGGAAAGGACGAAGCAGGATGAAGAAAATACTGATCGTAGAGGATGATAAAAAGATTGCGCAGTTAGAACAGGCTTACCTGGAAATGGGCGGTTATGAAACATTTTGCGTCTATGACGGGGCAGATGTGGAAGCCGAGGCGGAAAAAAATCAGTACGACCTGATCTTATTAGACCTTATGCTGCCAAACTGCAGCGGACATACGATCTGTGAAAATCTGAGGAAAAAGACGGATATTCCGATCCTCATGGTCACTGCACTCGGGGAATCGGTCGATGTGATCCGGGGACTTGGACTGGGCGCCGATGATTATATCACAAAGCCGTTTGATCCGGCGCAGCTGGTTGCCCGGGTAAAGGCGCATCTGGAGCGCTATGAGCGGCTGGTTGGGAAAGCATCTGAGAAAAAAGAAGAGTTGCCGGAATCCAAGATCACAGTTCAGAACGTCTGTATTTATCCGGAAAACTGGAAAGTCTATGTAGACGGAAAAGAAGTCCGGCTGCCGGGCAAAGAATTTGAACTGCTATTGTTTCTGGCAAGAAACGCGAACATGGTATTTTCCAGGGAACAGCTTTTTGAGCGGATCTGGGGATATGATTATGAATCGGATGCCGCGACCGTGTCGGTACATATTAACCGGATCCGTGAGAAAATAGAAAGAGAACCGAAGAAACCAAAGATCATTGATACGGTCTGGGGAGTGGGCTACCGCTTAAATAATTAAGCGGCAGCCCGCTTTTTTTTCAGATGTTTTATAAATCGTTTAACTTTTATTTAAAACTTTTTACCGGAATATTTAACTGCCTTTGATACACTGGTGCAGAAATCAAGGAATCAACATACATCAGGAGAGGTGGATATGGTAAAAATTTTTAAACGCGGAGGGAAGAAGACAAAAGTGATCGTGATCGCTGTGGTCGTGATCGTTGCCTTACTTGCTTCCTTCTTTTTTGTAAATGGAAAGAGAAAAGCGGCGATGGCAAAAAATGCCGGAAACCAGATGACGCGGACGGAAGCGGTCAAAAAACAGACACTGATGAAGAGCGTCGGAGCTACGGGAACCGTAGTCAGTGTGGACAGCAAGGATCTGAGTGTGGATCTTACCAACATTGAGGTCGAGAGTGTCGAGGTGGAAGTCGGAGATACGGTAGAAGCCGGACAGGAGCTTGCAACCTTTGACACGTCGGATATTGAAGAGGATCTTGCGGATGCGGAGACGGAACTTTCCGAGGCAAAACAAAAGAATGCGCTTTCGGAATCCGATGCCGCAAGAAATGTAAGTGACAGTGAGCTTACCAAAGATTTTCAGGTATCCTCCGCACAGACCAAAGTGGACAATGCGTACAGCCAGTATCAGCAGGCGGCGGGAACCTGCGCACAGGCAAAAACAACTTTGGATTCCTTAAAGGCGGCGGAAACCCAGGCAAACGATACCTATACAGCACTTGGAACCAGCCTTTCGGAGGCAGCGGAAAAAGTAAACGCGGCGCAGAGTGCATATGAGACGGCACAGAATAATGCCGCACAAAATCCGGATGACACAACACTTGCGGCGGCACTAGCCGAAGCACAGGCAGCGTATGAAAGCGCACAGAGCGAATACAATACCATAAACGCACAGTATACCGAGGCACAAAACGCGTATCAGACGGCTGTCGCAAACCGATCCGCGCAGGAAGCTGCGGTACAGCAGGCGGAAACCCAGGTCAGCTCTACCTATTCCGATTATAATGAACAGTTAAAGAGCTATGATTACACGGTTGCCCAGCAGGACAGTTCAGTCGCAAAGGCAAAGAGCAGTCAGAGTGCAACGGAATTAAGTTCAGATGTCTCGGAACAGGAAAATAAAGTGGAAGAATACCAGTCTCAGCTGGAGGAGGGCGTTTTGTATGCGCCGATCTCCGGGACTGTGACCGCGATCAATTATGAAGCCGGAGATACCTATGACGGTGGAACGATTCTTACCATACAGGACTGTTCTTCCTATGAGATCGAAGCCGAGATCGGGGAATATGATATCAGCAGTATCGAGAAAGGACAGGAAGTACTGATCAAAACAGATGCGACCGGAGATGATGAATTAAAGGGAAGCGTTACGTTTATCTCACCGACGTCAACGGCGAGCGAACAGAGCAGCAGCGCTTCCGCGAGTGGAAGTACAGCAGCATCTTCCTCTTCCGGCAGTACCGATGTGAGTTACAAAGTGCGTATCAGCATGGAAGAACCGGATGAGCGCCTGCGTCTTGACATGTCGGCAAGCCTAAGCATTGTGATCGAGGAGCATGAGGATGTGCTGACCGTTCCGTATAACGCGGTCTGGACAGATAATGACGGAAATTCCTTTGTCACGGTTGTGGACGGAGAGAACAGCACGGATGTTGCAGTGGAAGTGGTGATGGAAAGCAATTACTATACGGAGATTTCTGCTTCGGACATCAAAGAGGGCGATATGGTAGAAATTGTCGATGACAGTGACAGCAGTGACAGTAATGGAACGGCAGGCGGACAGGATGGCATGCCTGGCGGTGATGGCGGCGAAGGACCGGGAGCAGGCGGAGGTCCTGGCCAGGGAGGAGGTTTTTAAGATGGATTCCGTAATAAAACTGCGAGACATCAAAAAAAGCTTCTATATTGGAAAGCCAAATGAACTGGAGATTTTGCACGGCATATCTTTAAGTGTGCAAAAAGGAGAATTTGTGTCGATCGTCGGGGCTTCCGGTTCCGGAAAATCAACCCTTATGAATGTGATCGGTCTTCTCGACCGGCCGACCGATGGCTGTTACGAGATCGAGGGAAGGGATGTGGCGGGAGCTTCGGATCAGGAGCTTTCGCTGATCCGCAACCGGAAGATCGGTTTCGTCTTTCAGACCTATAACCTGATCGCACGGACAGATGCGTTAAAAAATGTGGAACTGCCAATGATGTATGCAGGCGTCTCCAAAAAGGTGCGGGCAAAACGGGCGGCAGAACTGTTAGAGGTGGTCGGTATGAAGGAACGCATGTCACATACGCCGGACGAACTTTCCGGCGGGCAGAAGCAGAGAGTTGCGATCGCCCGCGCGATGGCAAATGATCCGGCGATCATTCTTGCGGATGAACCTACCGGAGCTTTGGACTCCAAAACCGGCCGCACAGTCATGGATCTGTTTCATGAGCTAAACCGCAATCAGGGAAAGACGATCGTTCTGATCACACATTCAACGGGACTTGCGGAGGAGACCGACCGGATCATCACGATATCGGACGGAACGATCACAGGAGAAAGGGCAGGGAGTTGGAATTTATGACAATGTTTCTTGAAAATATCAGACTTGCGTTCACAAGTTTAAAGGCAAATCGCTCCCGCACATTTCTGACGATGCTCGGCATCATCATCGGGATCGCCTCCGTCATCGCGATCATGACGGTTGGAAATTCGCTTTCCATGTCGGTGTCTTCCTCCATGCAGTCGATGGGAGCAAACAACATCACCGTTTCGCTAAAACAGCGGGATGCAGAAACAGATGAGCGGGAAAACGGTATTGTATTCGGGGAGACGACCAGACACCGGAATATGACAGAGGATGATTATTTTACCGATGAAATGATCGATCTGATGACCGACACATTTTCCGATTCCATCGAAGCGGTATCGATTAGTGAGTCTGTCGGAAATATTACGGCAAAAAACGGGAAAAACAGTGAGACCGTCAGTCTGACCGGCGTAAGCACAGGGTATTTTACGGCAAACGAGCTGACATTTTTAACGGGTGGTTCCTTCTCTTCTAATGAAAGCAGCAACGCTAGAGACGTGATTCTGGTCGCGGACACTTTAGTGGACGATCTTTTTGGCGGTTCTTATGCGGATGCGATTGGAAAGACCATATCCGCGACTGTAAACGGAGAAGCGGTGTCGTTTAGCATTGTCGGCGTGTACCAGTATGAGGAATCTTTATTTGCGGCATCGGAGACCACGACCGCTTATATTCCACTCACAACGGCGCAGAATTTAAACCACAGTAAAAATTATACTTCATTCAGTGTCGTGTCTAAGGTGGGCACGGATTCCGAGACACTTGCAACGCAGATCGAGGACTATTTAAACGGATATTACCGGAGCAATCAGTACTATGAGGTAAACACTTACAGCATGGCATCCATGGTGTCTACAATGAGTGACATGCTTGGTACCGTTACACTCGCGATCGCTGTCATAGCTGGAATCGCGCTTCTTGTCGGTGGTATCGGTGTGATGAATATCATGATGGTGTCGATCACGGAGCGTACAAGAGAGATCGGAACCAGAAAGGCACTCGGCGCGACCAATGCCTATATCCGTATGCAGTTTATCCTGGAGGCAATGGTCATCTGTCTGATCGGCGGCGTGATCGGAGTGATCGTCGGCATCGCGCTTGGCGCGGTCGGGGCATCGTTACTCGGATACGCAGTCAGCCCGTCGGTTGGAAGTATCGTCTTCTCGCTCGTATTTTCGCTGATGATCGGTCTGTTTTTCGGCTATTATCCTGCCAATAAGGCAGCAAAAATGAATCCGATCGACGCGCTGCGTTACGAATAGAAACAGATCGAACCCTTTTCCAGCTGCTATTCTTTGTGCTATAATAAGTGAAAAAGGATGGGAGGCGATGGAAAATGATCCTGCTGCGCGCAAATCATGAACTCGAAGAAGTATTTAAGCGTCTGATACAGACGATGAAAATAAATGTAATATGGACCGGACTTTTCGCTGTAGTTGACAACTATCTGATCTTACAGGGAGAAGTGCGGTCTTTATTTTTTGATTTTGAAAACAGGCGGGTGGTCACAAATATCATTGACATTCCGGTGAACGAGGAAAATGTCGTTACCGTCGGAGAAAATCAGGTATTGCCGAATGTGTTAAATATGGTGCTTTACGCATTTGGAAAATGGGACACGTTGAGCGGGCTAAAGGTAGACAAAAACTATGCCGAGCTTGACGCGCTCTTTACCGGTATTTTGCAGGAGATCAATGTGACACCGGATTTTAACGAAAAAAACTACCGCTTTTACAAAAAGGGAATCCGGCTGACTTATGAGGATGTTATTGGCTTTGCGGTAGAGTATACACCGAAAAATGAGAGTGAGGAGCCGGTCGAAGAGGAAGAATCCCTGGGGCTGTGGCATAAGATCTGTTGGAAAAAAACGCTTGCTTCTTTCCGGCAGGTGGAAACGACGGCGGAGGAGCGGCTCAGTTCGCGTCCGGGGAATAATTTTTATCTGATCGGTTATCAGTGTCCGGTCTGTGCGGAGAAACTCCATATGGTCATATATCCGGTCGGCGAGGAGAACGTGATCGAGACGGAGGAGGGAAAAGTCCGCATTGCGAGAGCCTATACCTGCGATCAGTGCAACAGTTTTTATACGCCAAGACCGGAAAAACTGTTAGTCGAGGGTGATGTTTATGAGCTTTTGTTTGAGCGGGACAAAAAGGCGTATGAAGATTATCTGGAACTGCTCGGAAAAAATGGTGCCCGCACTTCCAATTACAAGTTCAACGAGTTTGTGGACAAAAAGAAAGAACCGGCGCAGCAGCCGCAGGGCGATGGGAACGAAGCGCAGACCGGAAACACCGATCACACCGGAAACACCGAAAGCACGGAAAACATCGGAAACGTAAAAAATGCAGCGGATACAAAAAATGCAAAAAGCGTAAAAAATATTGAAGATATACAAGATGAGAAAGATATAGAAAATATGCCAGACGCGGAATGCACAAGACTTGCGGCGCAGATCGAGGAGGGATTTTTCCCGCCGGAGTCCGTCAGACATTTTGAGGAAAAAGCAGGGAAGGTGCTGCGGAAGCGTCTGAAAAAACAAAGAGAGACAGGCAGGGAATCAAAACATCCTGCCTCCGGGGGAAATGAATCTTTCCGTTCTTTGGATCCTGCCGGGTCATCCGGACAGACGGTTTCACAGCAAAAAGCAGAACTGGCACAGACGGCGGCGCATCAAAAGCTGGTCGAAAAATATGATGCGCATATGAAAGTCCTGCCGCGTATGTCGGAGGCACAGTGTACGGCATTCACAAGACAGCTAAAAGAGGAAAGAGGACTTTCGCCGGAAGAAAAGCAACATTATCTCACACAGGTGACGGAAGCGAAAAAAGAGAGACATTTTTCACAGTTAAAAAAGAAAGCAGAGGAACCGGAACGGAAAAATTACGCCCAGATCTGCCGCGTGATGGAGGAGATCGAAAAAGAAGATCTTTCCCAGGAACAAAAAGAACAGCTGCTTGCGCCGCTTGCCGCATGCAGAAAGAAAAAGGCCAAAGAGGAAGTGGCACAGCTTGCGAAAGGGCTTTCCGGAAAACTGGACCGCAGACAGTACAAGGCGTTAAAAGAGCGAATGAAAAGTTACCCGGAAGTAGATATCACACCCTACACAAAAGTGTTTGACGAGGCATATGAAAAGGCGGAAAAACAGGAGATCGCGAATCTGGTAAACCGCTCGCGGAAGATCAGCCGGGAAGATTATACCGATATTTTGAACCGTCTGGAAAAGCAGGATTTTGATCCGGTGCTCGTAAAACCATACGAAAATAAGATCCTGGAGAAGATAGGCGAACTGGATCAAAAGGCGTTGGATGCGCTGCTTCCTCCGAGTGATGCCTCTTTTTCGGATGCGGTCACAGCATATGAGACGATAGAAAACGGTGTCTTTTTGCCGGAGTTAAAAGCGGATGCATTAAAAATGCTGGATCGCCGCTTAAAGAAACTAAAAGCGGATGAGTGTGAACAGCTCGTATTAAAACTACAGGATATTTTCGCAGGAAAGATCAAAGAAAACGCCAGGATCCATTATTATCCGGCAAGAAAGATCCTGCTCGGGAATGCGGATGCAGTGGAAAAAGAACGTTTTGATACCGCACTTGCGATCTTTGCGGCGGATCGGAGCCGCTATGAGGAACCGATCGTGCTGTTTGATACGTCAAAAGCCGGGGATGGAAGGGAAGGAGTGATCCTTTCGGCGGATCATATCTTTTACGGCAGCCGCTTTGATGCGGGAACGATCCCGATATGCGCCATTATCGCAGTGTCCGCCAAAAACGGTCTGCTAAACCGGGGCATTTATATTTCCCAGAAAAATGGTGCGAAGACCAGACTGCACTATGTGGTGGACAACGGTGAGGCAATGGCGTTTTCGGAATGCCTTGCGAAATTTATTGATTATCTGAAAGAAAAACCGGAATCCCGGTCAATCCCTTATCTTGCGAAGGAGCAGCATGAGGTGATCTGCTGTCTGCGCTGTGGTTATGTATACAAGGGCGGAAATGTATGCCCGAAATGCGGTTATAAGATCAATAATTAAGCGTTTGGGCAGATTTGAGAAGCCAGACAGGAAAGTAATTTGAAATATGACGCTATTTGCTAAAAACACGTTTGAATTCGCTTGCTTTTTTGCAAAAAAACATTGCAATTATGCAAGATTCTGGTATAATACATTGGAAATTAATTAAAAGAACGAAAAAATACGAAAAACGGAGATGATTAGATGAAGAAAAAAGTAGTATCATTATTAATGGTATCCGCTATGTTAATTTCTGTCATAAGTGGATGCGGTTCTTCTGCAGCAAGTCAGGAGAACGGTGACATGGAAACCTCCACAGAGGCAGGCAGAGAATCAGATTCATCTGATGACAGCGGTACAGTATCGCTTACTGTCTGGGGCGCAGAGGAAGATCAGGCACTGTTAAACGAGATCGTGGACAGTTTCAAGAAAGAATATGGCTCCCAGGCGCAGTTTGACATTACAGTAGCGGCACAGAGTGAGTCCGACTGTAAAGATGCCCTGCTCGGTGATCTGGAAGGCGGCGCGGATGTCTTTACCTTTGCTGACGACCAGCTGATGAGTCTGGTGGCTGCCGGGGCGCTTGAACCGGTAGACAACGCCGATGAAATAAAAAAAGCAGATCTTGAGGAAGCTGTTTCCGCCTGTTCCGTAAATGATACACTTTACGCATATCCACTGACTGCGGATAACGGATACTTTATGTACTATGACAAATCCGTTTTTTCTGATGCGGATGTGGCATCCCTGGATCAGATGCTTTCCGTTGCTGCGGCAGCAAATAAAAAAGTAACAATGGACTGGTCTTCCGGCTGGTATCTGTATTCTTTCTTTGGAAATACAGGGCTTGAATGTGGTCTCAATGATGATGGGATTTCCAATTACTGCAACTGGAATGCGAATGATACCGCAATCAAGGGAGTTGATGTTGCGGGCGCGATGCTTGCGATCGCTGCGAATCCGGGATTTTTAAATACCACTGATGACGGATTCATCGCAGGCGTCCAGGACGGATCCGTAGCGGCAGGGATCAGTGGTGTCTGGAGTGCGCAGAATATTGAGGCGGCATGGGGCGCAAACTATGGAGCAGTCAAACTTCCTACTTATACCTGTGCGGGACAGCAGGTGCAGATGGCATCCTTTTCCGGATATAAGATGGTGGGTGTCAATGCCTATTCCAAGCATACAGACTGGGCATTAAAGCTTGCAGACTGGATTGCAAACGAACAGAATCAGGAACTGCGTTTTGCCGAAAGGCAGCAGGGACCAGCAAATATAAATGCGGCAAATTCCGAGGCTGTAAAGAATTCTCTGGCGATCCAGGCGGTTCTCGCGCAGTCACAGTACGCAAGCTTACAGCGCATTGGTGGAAATTACTGGGATCCGGTACAGGAATTCGGTGCTGACATGGCAAACGGAAATCCTTCCGGTAAAGATTTACAGCTGACTTTAGATGATATGGTTGACGAGATCACTGCGTCAAATGCTAAATAAGGACAGGGGGAATCAGGATGAATACAAATGAAACGAAAAAGCAGAGTTACAGCCGTACAGGCAAAAAAACGAGTGTAAAAAGCCTGATCATGATACCGGTCATTTTACTTGGCGTGGTATCGATTCTGTCAAATATCATGGCGGTTTACAATATCAGAAATGTCAATAAAAAGGCATCTACGATCGCGAACGAGTGTATGGAGAACATGCTCCAGATCAATACGATCCAGGAGCAGACGCAGGTTATCTACCGGCAGGCACTTTCGCATATCATTGCGACGGATTTTGATACCATGATCAATGTTGTGGATTCCATCAAAACACAGGAAGCCGAACTGGATGATCTTTTAGACCAGTACGGAGATACGGTCATGGATGATGATAAGGCTGCTTACAATGAACTGATGGAAAATTACGCGCAGTTTAAACATGCGGTAGTCAATGTCGTTGCGTTCAGTGCAAACTCCAAGACAGCGGACGCGTATGCCTGCGCGAACGGTGATCTGGCTTCTTACGGAAATGCCATGCAGCAGAACATTGATACGATCACAGCAGATATTTCCACACAGGCAGATGCGGCAAAAACACAGCTTTCTACCGTATACGCAGCATCTCTGGTCACGAATACAGTTACGATCATCATCAGTATCGGCGCGATCCTGTTTGCGGTCATCAGTGTATTAAGAGGAATCGTAAAACCGATCACCTATACGGAGCGTGAGATCTCAGGAATCATCCGTGATATTGATAACAGAGAGGGTGATCTGACCAAGCGTGTCGAAATTGCAAATGCGCTTGAGATCGGCGCGCTCGGCGTGGGAATCAATACCTTTATGGAAAAATTACAGCACATTTTCCAGATCCTTACGAGCGATTCAGAAAAGATGGATGGCGTGGTAAACGAAGTACTTCAGAGTGTACATACTTCCAGTGACAGTGCATCCGATCTTTCCGCGCTGACCGAAGAATTATCGGCGACCATGGAAGAAGTATCCAGCAACGCGAATGTCATCAATGAAAATGTAGATAATGTAAGAAATGAAGTAAATGTGATCGCGGAAAAATCCAACGAACTTAATGCGTTCTCCAAAGAGATGAAAACGCATGCCGAGGAGATGGAAAGTTCCGCAAGAGCAAATATGGAAACAACCAGTGCCAAGATCAATGAGATCGTGGATATCCTGAATCAGGCGATCGAGGAGAGCAAGAGCGTCGATCAGGTCAATACACTTACAAACGATATTTTGAGTATTTCCAGTCAGACCAACCTGTTGTCCTTAAATGCTTCGATCGAGGCGGCAAGAGCCGGTGAAGCAGGAAAAGGATTTGCGGTTGTTGCCGGAGAGATCAGTCAGCTTGCTGATTCGAGCCGTGAGACTGCAAACCGAATCCAGGAGATCAATACCGTAGTTACCAATGCGGTACACAATCTTGCGGATCACGCGAACGACCTGGTTTCCTATATGAATGAGAGCATTCTTCCGGAATTTCAGAACTTTGTGGCATCCGGAAATCAGTACAGCGAAAACGCAACGCATATTGAGAGCGTTATGAATGAGTTCGCGCAGCAGACCGATCAGCTGCAGGGCGGTGCGGTCGAGATCGCAAATTCCATCCACACGATCACAAACGCGATCGAGGAAGGCGTTAAGGGAATTACCGGTGTTGCGGAAAGTACGCAGGTACTGGTTACCGATATGGAGAACATTTCAAAACGTATGGACGAGAACAAGCAGATTTCCGAAGAACTGCAGCAGGAAACAGCTATATTTACCAGAATTTAATGATTATGAGGCGCAATTCCGTGGGGTTGCGCCTTATTTTTTTGCGAAAAAACATTTACAGAATATCCGCGATAACGTATGATAGAAGAAAATACAGGCAGAAGGGGTAATGTGAAAATGAATTATGCGGTGGATGGCTACGTGGTAAAATTTCTTGGCAGAACCTGTTCTTATAAGGGGATCCGCTGGTGCGGGCTTTCCGGAAGCGGTATCGCTTTTAAAGTGACAGGAACCTATGCGAGAATAAAGATCGTGGGGGACGATACGACTGCGGGCAGAGTGACGGAAGGCTGTGCGCGTATCGGGATTTATTTAAACGGAAAACGTGTGATCGACCGGGTCGTGACACAGCCGGAGGAAGTGATCACCGTTTTTGACGGAGAAAAGACGCAAAGCGCAGAGGTCATGGTCATTAAATTGTCAGAATGCGCCATGAGCACCGTCGGTATTGCAGAGATCCAGACAGACGGCAAGCCGGATCCGCTGCCGGACAAGAAACGGAAGATCGAATTTATCGGGGATTCCATCACCTGTGGTTACGGGGTGGATTTAGAAGACCCGGAGACTGCGTTTCGCACGGACACAGAGGACGTGACAAGAGCATATGCGTACAAAACGGCGGCGGCACTGGATGCGGATTACAGTATGGTATCGTACAGTGGATACGGCATATTCAGCGGCTATACCGAATCGGGTGAGCCAAATAAAGCGGAACGGGTACCGCCTTACTATGAAAAGGTCGGCTTTTCCTATGCAAAACCGATGGGAGAACTGGAACTTTCGGACATTTCATGGGATTTTGGCGCGTTTTGTCCGGATCTTATCGTTGTAAACCTTGGAACAAACGATGATTCTTACTGCGCCGGGATCAAAGAAAGAGAAGAAGCATACAGCAGCGCATATGCAGAGTTTTTGGAGACGGTCCGAAAACACAATTCAAACGCACGCATTCTTGCGGTGCTCGGACTGATGGGCGAGCGTCTTTGTCCTGCCATGCAGGCGGCCGTTTCTCTTTATCAGGAAAAGACAGGAGATCAAAATATCGACACTTTCTGTCTGAAGGAACAGGCAGAGGAGGATGGGCGCGTCAGCTCCTATCATCCGACCGAGCGCTCGCATGCCAAAGCGGCAGAAGCGCTGGTGGCAAAAATAAAGTCGGTGATGGAATGGACATAAAAGCAGCTTGAGGGAGGAGACGAAAATGCAGCATTTAATCAGATTTGATGACTACACAAAAGACGATGTATACGAGATCTTTCAGATCGCGGATGAGATCAAAGACGGAAAATATCAGAAGTTTTTAGAGGGAAAGACAGTGATCCTTTTCTTTCCGAATTCGAGTATCCGCACGCGTGTCGCGTTTGAAAAAGGAATCCATCTGCTCGGAGGACAGACGATATTGTTTCCTCCGGAAGCGCTTGATAAGCGGGAAAAACTTGAAGATGTGATCCGATACTTAAATAACTGGGCAGATGCAGCTGTGATCCGCCATAAAAACATCGCAATTATGGACGAGATCGCGCAGTATGCATCATTTCCGGTGATCAATGCCCTCACTGATGAGAATCATCCGTGCGAGATCCTTTCAGACCTGTATGCACTTTCCAAACTGCGCAATAATTTCTGTACGGATAAATTCCTGTTTGTGGGCGCAAAAGGAAATATCGGCGGCGCATGGCAGGAAGCCGCGCAGGTGATGGGCTTTGAACTTGCACAGTGCTGTCCGAAGGGCTATGAACTGGATGGCGTTGAGGTGATCCGGGATTTAAAAGAAGCTGTCCGGGGGCGGGATATCATCTGTACCGATTCCCTGACGCATGGAGAACTGCATGATTTTAAGAAATATCAGGTTACAACAGAGATCATGCAGCTTGCCAACGGAGGTGCCATGTTAAATCCGTGTCCGCCGTTTTACCGTGGCGAGGAAGTTTCTGCGGAAGTCATGAAGAGTCCGTATTTTGTCGGATATGCGTTTAAAAGCCATTTGCTTGAGATCCATCAGGCGATTCTTATTTTTAATCTGCTTCATTCGTAAGTGTGGTTTATGCGATATGGCTAAGAGAACGAAGCAAATATAGACAACAAAAACGGACAGCGTCAGCGCACTGTCCGTTTGTGTATTTACTTTTTCATGTCACAAGAGTAGTCCCTTCTTAAACACATCTATCGGATAAATACTGATTTTTCCGATAGATATGAAATGATTTCATAATTAACGATCTTGTAGTACGTTTTAGCGGTCATTTCATATACCAGCGCATAGATCACTGCAAAAATTAGGATTGTTACGACGGTACAGAGCAAAAACAGCTGTATATTTGACATAGAAAGCAAGGCAAGAACCTGAACCATCATCTTAAACGCGAAGGCGATGTGTATGACAGCCATGATAAGCGGCAGGAAAAATACCTTTAACACCTGACTGTGGATGGTCTTTTTGATTTCCGCCTTTGAGAGACCGACTTTTTCCATCAGGATGAAACGTTCGCGGTCATCAAAACCTTCGGAAATCTGTTTGTAGTAGATAATAAGTACCGTTGCACCCAAAAACAGCGCGCCAAGGAAAATTCCGATGAAAAACAGCGTTCCATAAAGGGCGAAGAACGATTCTTTTGTTTCTTCCCGGCTTTCAATATCGATGCCGTCAACTGCGTTTAAGGTGTCAAACACAGTGGTGGAAAAATTGTGGATATTCTGCTTATCGCCGCTAAGATCCAGCTGGATATAGGTTGGGAGCGAAGCATCTTCTGCTTTTCCATTATAGTGGATGTCATAATCCAGAACCTGGCTGGCATCGGAAAATACGATGCAGGCGACATCCATAAAGCTGGTGTCGGAAGCGTCTATCACCTGTAAGTCGGAACATTCACCCGCGATCTTATACGCATCACCGCTCAAATTTAAAGTTTTTGCCGAGAAATCACGATTTGAAGAAGAAAAAAGGATCTCGTTTGCGGCAAGGGAAACGTTGTTTCCGGTCATCTGATTGTAGTCCTCAAGTGGAAATAGATACAGAGCACAGCAGTCGGACATTTTTTCATTGGAGAAGTCAATGTTTCCTAACTTCAGTTTACTTCCGGTCGGATCTTCCTTTTTTGAAAGGAGGAAAACCTGATGGAACGTGTTCTCCTTTTCGGTGGTCACATCATATGCCGCAAAGTTTGTACTTAATACCTCATCGATCGTATTCAGATTCTCAGGAGTCAGGTTTTCCAGTGTAATGGAGATATCAGCAGGATATCTCGTCTTTAAAATATCCTCCATACCCCAGTAAGTAGAGATCGTGGTGGACAGGATCAAAAGTACAGCGGTGCTTAAAATGCAGATACTGGCAAGTCCGACTGCGTTCTGTTTCATGCGGTAGATCAAGGATGAAACAGAAATAAAGTGTTCGGTCTTATAATAATAATTTTTGTTGCGTTTTAAAGCGTTTAAAAGCGCGATGCTTCCGGTGGTAAAAAGCAGATACGTTCCGCAAATTACGAGTAAAATCGCAAAAAAGAATAAATTAATTGCGGAAAACGGGTCATCTGTGGTTACTGCGATAAAATATCCGGATGCCAGACAAAGGACGCCGAGGATCATAGAAAAAAGTTTTGCTTTTGGCTCCTTCTCGCCTTTCTTTTCCGCAGAAAGCAGTTCCACCGGTTTTGCAAGCCGGATCTCAAGGAGATTATAAAGCAGCATAAAAATGAAAATACCGGCAAACAATAAAGCGGTATTAACCAGCGCGCTAAAATGAAACTGACAGGTCATACGCACATTAAACTGTAAAATACGAAGCAGCAGCAAAAACATGAGCTTATTTAAGAGCAGACCGATACCAAGACCGCATAAAAGGCAGATCCCAAAGGTAAACAGTGTCTCATAGGCCATCATGTATGCGAGGTGCTTCTTTTCCATGCCGAGGATATTGTAAAGCCCAATCTCCTTTTTCCGCCGTTTCATCAGGAAACTGTTGGTATAAAACAGTAAGATGACAGAGAAAATACCAATGACGATCGCACCAAAATGCAGAATGGCGATCAAAGTCGCACCGCCCCGGATCGTGAGCAGACCGTCATTTTTCCCGAAAGAATCCAGAATAAAGAACATGGCGATCGCAAAGATGCAGGTAAGCATATAAGGGATATATGTCTGGCTGTTCTTCTTTAAGTTGGTAGCTGCTAACTTCGGAAAGTAGGATCTATTCATGTCTCTCACCACCTGTCGCAAGGATTGTCAGCGTATCGGAAATCTTCTGATACATCTTTTCGGTGGTCATATCGCCACGATAGATCTGATGATAAACAACGCCGTCCTTGATAAAAAGCACGCGGCTTGCGTGGCTTGCGGCTTTGGTACTGTGTGTGACCATGACGATCGTCTGTCCGTCTTCGTTTACGGTGTTAAATAAGGATAAAAGTTCATCCGTGGACTTTGAATCAAGCGCGCCGGTCGGCTCATCAGCGAGGATCAGTGCCGGGTTGGTGATCAGGGCACGCGCTGCCGCTGCTCTCTGCTTCTGCCCACCGGATACTTCATATGGATATTTATCTAACAGCTGTTCAATGCCGAGTTTTTTCGCAAGCGGTATCAGTTTCGCTTCCATGGTCTTATAGTTTTCACCGGATAACACAAGCGGGAGAAAAATATTATCCCGCAGGGAAAAGGTGTCAAGCAGGTTAAAATCCTGAAATACAAAGCCAAGATTTTTCCGGCGGAACGCGGAAATCTCTTTTTCCTTCATGGACACCAGGTTGATTCCATTTAAGCGCACTTCCCCGCTGGTCGGCCGGTCAAGCGCCGCAAGGATGTTTAACAGTGTGGTTTTCCCGGAACCGGATTCCCCCATGATCGCGATATATTCTCCGCTTTCAACGGAAAAATTTACGCCTTTCAATGCCTCGACCGTGTTTTCGCCCAGTCGTGACGTATATGTTTTCTTAACGTTACTTACTTCTAATAATGACAATTTTGTTTCCTCCATCTCGTTTTGATAGTTACAGTATAAAAGAAAGAAAACGGTGTTGCCATTTCATTGGCTTACATTTGCGCCTCTCTGTCTTACATTTTTGTAAGGTTTGGTGTTTTCTAATCTGCAGTCAGGTGATACTGGGAAAAATCGAGGAAAACCTTTGTGCCCTCTCCCGGAGAGGAAGTGATCGAGATCCCGAAAGAAAGGTTTGTAAGGATTCTTTTGCAGAGATAGAGTCCGATCCCGCTTGCGCGTTTATCGCGTCTTCCGTTAAATCCGGTGTAACCTTTCTCAAAAATTCGTGGAAGGTCTTCCGGGTTGATCCCGATCCCGCTGTCTTCGATCACCAGCGTATTTTCCTGATGTTCGTCCATATAGATACGGATGAATCCCTTTTTGGTGTATTTTAACGCATTGGACAGGATCTGCTCCAAGACAAAGGAAAGCCATTTCTCATCGGTAGTGATCTGATGACAGACCGGCTCGTATTGCAGGGAAATCTTTTTCCGGATAAAAACAGGCGCAAATTTGCGAATGACACCGCGCAGAATATCATCCAGCTCACAGGAAACAAAGCGGTAATCCGTGGAGGAACTGCCGAGACGCAGAAACTGTAATGCCATTTCCACATACTGTTCGATCGAAAAAAGCTCTGCGGCGAGTTCTTTTGTTTCCGGGATACCGGATGCATCGTCGGACTGTAAAAGCAGGCGCATTGCGGCGATCGGGGTCTTGATCTGATGCGCCCACAGTGTGTAGTAATCGATGGTTTCCTTCCACTCTTCTTCTTTTTTTGTGATAAAATGCTGTTTTTCGTT
This sequence comes from Lachnospiraceae bacterium, assembly GCA_902363825.1. GTDB lineage: Bacteria > Bacillota > Clostridia > Lachnospirales > Lachnospiraceae > Roseburia_D > Roseburia_D yibonii. The sequence continues at coordinate 24,426 of CABJBK010000007.1, read as the reverse complement.
AAAAAGAAGCGTGATCAGGTCGATGTAATCCTGTTCAACGGGATCTTTGGGTTCCGGAAGCGCGTCAAGGTTATATAAGACCGATTTTTGCATCTGCTTTAATGTCTGATGTTTCTTGCAGAAACGTGCATATGACAAAAGAAAGCCGATCAGAAGACAGACCAGGGCAAGAATGGAGGCATATCCGGTCGCGTACAGTGGCATATCATACAGCATCGGTACCAGGAAAAAGATACCGGTAACGATGAGCCACAGCAGCAAAGTTGTTCTTTTGGATTTCAAAAACAGATAAAATGTTTTCATGACTGGATCAGATACCCCATTCCTTTTTTTGTGATAATGAAATTCTCAAGACCGATATCTTCGAGTTTCCGCCGCAGTCTCGCAATATTGACCGTCAGCGTATTCTCATCGACGTAACTGTCATTTTCCCAGAGTGCGGTCATAAGCTCGTCTCTCGAGATCGTTTTGCCGCTGTGCTCCATTAACGTCTGCAAAATGCGGAAATCATTTTTTGTCAGTTCTAAGCGTGTTCCCTGATAGGAAAAAGATGCGTCCCGCAGATTTAAGATCGCATCCCCGCATGCGATCAGATTGCTCTCGGTGGAAAAATCATAGGTACGCCTTAAGATCGCCTGGATCTTTGCTGTCAGCACCGAAAAGTCAAATGGTTTTGCAACAAAATCATCTGCGCCCAGGTTCATCGCCATAACGATGTTCATATTATCTGCCGCGGAGGACAGAAAAAGGATCGGCACTTTGGAAAGATTACGGATTTCCCTGCACCAGTAAAAGCCGTCAAAAAACGGCAGGGAAATGTCAAGAAGGACAAGCTCAGGTGAAAACGCAAGAAATGTATCCAGAACTTTTGAAAAGTCCTGGACACATTTGGTTTCATAGCCCCAGCAGGTAAGTTGTTTTTCAACGGAGGATGCGATCGTTTCATCGTCCTCCACGATCAGTATTTTGTAAGTTTTCACTTTTTGCTCCTGCTCTTTTGTATTTTAAATATAATTGATCTCAAGACTGCCAAAGTTTACATCGCCGTTTATATGGATCTTCGGCGCGTCAGGCGATGGACTGCGCATTCCCTTTTCCTCCACATTTCCAAAAGCGGTGTCTACATTTAAGATCGTGTTCCATTCGCGTGGAATATAAAGGATCGTAGTGCCAAACGAAGTCTCGGTGTGGATGAGAAGGTCTTCGTGTTCCGGTCTTGCCTGATCGAAATAGACTTTTAAGGCACCAAAGCTTGCGGAGAGGTCTGCGCGTTCAAAGTGAATGCTGTTGATATATTTGATCACAGATTGAAACGTCACTTCCGTCTGGACATAACTGCCATTTTCCTGTTCGCCGGCTGACTGTGTGTATGCAGTGCTTTCATTATTATAAGATCCGGAAAATGCATGTTTGTTTTCCCAGTGCTTTTTCGGGAACAAAAAGGAAAGACCGATGCTGCCAAAAAGCGCGATCCAGAGTACCGGCCATGGCGTCAGATTCGTGATATGCAGTGGTTTGGCAAACAGAATGCACAAAAACGCGATCGGGAATAAAATGCCGGCGAAATTTTTATGCGGAATGCTTTGGATCAGCAGCGCGATCAACGCAGCGGCAAGTACAAGCTTAAAAATGTTGATCCCCGGAAAATATCCGAGCTCTGTGATCAGGATGCAGGCGGCGATCACAAGAAAGACCACGCCCCAGAAAATATTTCTTTTTTTCATCTTTTTAACCTCTTTTCTTCTAATCTCTGTTTTAACTGTTTATAGTAATTTCTTGACACATACACCTGTTTATGCGTTCCCTCAAACCAGACCTCGCTGGAGGCGGTAAGGTTCTTTTTAATGGATAAAACATGACTGACATTTAATATCGTCGATTTGGATACCAGGATAAAAGAACCGGGAAGCAGTTCCTCCAGTTCATACAGGCGATATTTTGTCTGGTATACATCTTTCTTTGTGTGGGCAAAGACCTGGTTATCTTCTGTTTCAAAAAACAGGATACTGTCCAGCGGAAGATAAAATTCCGTATCACCTTTGTAAAATATGAAATTTGTGTCTGAAATGCACAGATCATTCAGTGCGTGTTCCATTTTAAGGATGGAATCACTGATCTTTCCGCAGCGGATGATCACTTCATCCTCTGTGATGGATGGATCCGTTTCTATTCGTATCTTCATGTTTTCATCTCCATGTACCTATTATCCGAAAAAAACAGCCTCTTGTAAATAGGAGAGCAGTAAGAGGTTACTTTTTCGCACTAAGATGTAAAAATCGATCTTTTTCTTTACATAAATGACGTCATATGTTATATTCAAACCATAAAAACACAATTTCTCCTCACTACTTTATCTCAACCACAACACAACAAACGAACAACGCACCAAACATAAACAAGCAGAAAGGAAACACATGCACGAACCAAGTATCTACTTCTCTCCCACCTTTTATCCACAAATATGGCAGGATTTCTCCCGTTCTTTCAAATCGAAAGGTGCAAAATCCGACTATTTTATGCTCTGCTGCGATATCTGCGACTTTGCCGGGAAGGATTTCCTCGCGCTGACGGATGATGACACGCAGGCTTACTTTGATCTTCTGCTCTCCCGCCAGATGAACGGAAAACTATCCTTAGATACCATCAATGTCAAATTTTACCGTCTGCACTCTCTCTCGAAATATATCAGCTTAAATCAGGAAAAATATAAGATTACCTACTTAAATCCGTTTTCCTATGTAACGATCCCGCAGATCAGTGAATATATTGATATTTCCCATGTTCCGACGATCGCGCAGATGGATCGGATCCTCTCCCAGGCAAAGGCGGATCGGCGGCTTTTTTTCATTGTCAGCCTGATCGTCCGCTGTGGTTTCACGGTTGGCGAGATCTGTTCCATGCGTTCTGACGCCTTCATTCAGGATGCCGCCGGAAATTACGCCGTTCGCATTACTTACCGGAACAAATCACGTTTCGTAAAGCTGCCGCTTGACATGGTAGCCCTGCTAAATGATTATATTTCCGCAACAGCGACAGACAGCCCCAGCCTTTTTTCCAATAACCGTGGAAATCCCATGCGTCCAAGAGATCTTGAACGGCTTTATGCTGCAACGATCGTTTTTGATGAAACACTTCCTAAATTTACATTAAGCGATCTCAGAAACGGTGCCGCTGCCTACATGCTGCAAAGCGGCGCTTCCGGAAAAATGGTTGCCGACTATATCGGTATCCATCCGGGCTGGATGCACCGCTACGATAAGGTCTTAAAGGAACTTCAGGTTTCCGCTGTAGACTACACGAACATAAAAATCGTCTCTTCTCCGGATTAATTTCCACTCATCTATCTATTTTTTCGATTATATATCTTTTATTGTCTGACGAATGACGTTTTTCTGTTCCACCAGAAATATATTTGCATGCTTTTCCTGCATAATCAAAGCAAAAAAAAGAACCGATAAGCATTTTTCTCGTTACTTATCGATTCCTCTTCTTTCTTTTTTTATTTATTTTCTGCTATCCAGCTCTGGTAAAGTTCCATACGCTCTTTCGGTATATAGATACTTTCAAGTGTCTTTTCTGTCATTCCCTGATCCGCAATGTACTGTAAAAATTCCTGATACTCTTCTTTTTTCTTAATGCGATTCCAGGTTCGTTCTGCAAGACTTCCGGTCGCTTTTTCCCTTTCATATTCCGCCAGTATCTCATCCGCTTTCTTCGCATTCTCTTCACTGCCATCTATGACATGAATCACGTCTTCCGAATACCCTTCTTCAATCGCCTTCTTCATCCAGCCGACAAAATTCTTGATCTCCTTCTGCTTCTTTGACAGATCATATGCTTTCTTTACACGTTCGACATCATAATCCGCTGCCTTTAGAAATGCTTTCAGATCCTTAGAAGAAACCCGGACATCAATGTAATCCATGATCTCTTCAAACCGCTCATTGTAATCATCCGGCCGCTTCGCGGAATCTACCACACTGTTTCCATTCTTTAAAAGGATCTCATTTTCCTTTTCTGTCTTTGCCTCAATCTCATTATAGTTGACATTCTTCTTGATAAAAAAGGTAATGCCTACGACCTTTCCACCGCGCCCGGACCGGATCGGTTCATAATCGATCTCCAGATCACTCTTTTCATTGATCTGGCGCTTCGCCACATCTAACACATTTACCCGGAAATCATACCATTTATCAAAATGTTTTTCCTTCGCAACCGAGTTTACAATATAGTCAAAATCCGGATTCGGCCGGTCAAGTTCTTTCTGAACCCTCTCTTCCTGCGTATTGACACAGCCGATCGCCAGTTTCAATTCCGATAAATTATAGTCGATCTGCAACGGCGTGTTATCCTTGTCCACCCGGTATGCCTGCGTCTTTAAAAGCTCATAGATTCGGTATGCGTAATTCGATGTGAAATCAACCAGGATTCCCATGTTCATTGTAGTAAAGTTGCTTTTCAAATCATCCAGATAATTGTTCATCTCCGGCGTGAAATTCACCGTGAACTTCCCATTCTCAAATTCCGCGGTATGTATGATGTTGATGAACTTAAAGGAATGCTGCTCTTTATCCTCAATAAACATCGTCCGCCCGGTCATTGCCTTCGCGACAGACTTCAACTGTGTATAAAAACTTCCGTCATCCCGTCCCATCACTTTTTTTATCTCTGATGTGGTAAACGTGATCGTCGGCCGGCCAAACTCATCTCGTTTTGCCCTTTTCAATGCCAGAACCATAATCTTATTTTCTGTCAGTGTTGACTTGTATTTTGCAGAAATTAAGGTATTGGATCTGGTAATCTCTTCATGTTTGTAGATTTCTCTTGCCTCATTCGACATGTGTATCTCTCTGCCTTTCCCCAAAAAACAGCCTTTTTCATTTACTATTTTGAATTATAACGGAGTTAAATGGAGAAGTCAATCACTTTTTCCATATTTCTCCGTAGTTATATTCCACATTACTCCTTTATATCGCTCCATATTTCTCTTTCTATACTCTTTATTTCTCCGTAGTTTGGCTGTTTCAACGTCCAAAAACCGCAGGATTTCCGCGATATTTCCCCGACATCCAGACACCGTTTTGGAAGATGTTTTCTACTGAGTAATTCACGTTTACAATTCGTTTTCACTCCTTTTTTTCAGTTATAAACTCTATTTTTTCTTCATTTAACTCCTTTTTGTCTCTATCTTTCGTTTTTCTACTGGTTTTTCGGAGTAACTGGTTCGATAGTCGCTCCATATTCCTCGTAAAATACTCCTTCAACTCCATTTTTTCGTTTATAATACATGCTATTTTACCTTATTACTCTATTTTTTCTCTACTATCTTCCTTTTTTACAGTAGTAATGTGGAGTGTTTCAACTTTGACTCCTTTTTTCTCGTTATTTCACTCCAAATTTCTCGTCAAAAAAATTCTGACTCCTTTTTTTCAGCTTCTTTCTTATTTCTAAACCGTTTCTTTCTATATATAACTGTTATTTTGGAGTAACAAACCGTCAAATTGGTACTTTCTCCTTTCTTTCCGTCTCTTTTCCCAAACAGGCAGTTTCTTTTTTCAATTTTTCAGCACTTTGAAACCGGTCAGATTCCGATTTTCCGCTTTCTTATTATCCTTTTTCCATTTTCTTTCTCTTTTTGTTCGTCTTCTTTTTCCGAAAAAGAGTTTACTTTAACCGGAACCCCTCATGTTTAGCGGCTTTCGAGGGTCTTAATATAAATAATCAATATGTTGTTTTTAATAATATAAACAAAATAAAATATTATGTTGATGTATATATAATGTATCTGGCAGTTATAAATTATCTATGAAACAACGATGCAGCCAAGGCTAAATGATTTCCTGATTGTTTAATAGTTTTAATCAGATTGAACTTTCGATGAATCAGAGATCTGAGCTGTAGTAGAAAATTTTCTTCTGTTATATTAAAATGTAAAACCATATGATACATATTTTGTATATAAAATTTATCATGCACATAAAACAGGTGAAACATATAATCTTTAAATATGTGGCATCAAAGAGAAAGCCATACCGCTTCTCTTACAGATGTTTGAAATTCCCAAAATCAGATTCATAAAATATTAAATTCATATAATATATGATACACATAATATATAAAACAAATAACACACTTAAATTACATATGTATAATATACATTATGCGTATCATGAGTATAATAGATATATCATAGATTCCTGAAAAGAATAAAGCGATCTGGTCATAGTGGTCGTCCTGTAGAAGGATAAAGAATAGATCATAATAATCGTGGCTTAACGTAGTTCCAGTTCTGTTTGAATAATATAGATATGTATAATATGTAATATATAGAATAAATAGAAAACAAATAACATGTGCATTAGATATATTGTATGGAAATTGCGAACAAACAGGCTGTTCACCTGGGTAAAGGGAAAGAAAAAATGAATGCAGATTGTGTTTTTATATAAAGAGAGCGATATGTGTATAATATATAACATATGTAATCGATGTATCACATGTAATATAGGAATTTATAGAAACGTAAAATTGTAGAATGTAAAATAAGATTATTATACAACGCATGATACATATAATACATATACAATATAATCAAAATATAAACAATAAGATTGATATCAAACATAATAAACATAAAAATATTATTATATATAAATACATTTATTGTATATTTATCATAGCAAACATAATCATGATAAGAAAAATAAGAAGAATACAGTACATACTTTACACAAATGTCATAGTTTTAATAATGTACATATAATACATAAGATATATAGAACACAGAAAGCACATAACATGTATATGAAATAAGTGTTTAATAAATATTTAATGGAATACCATACGATACATATGTAACATAGGTATATGTATAAATGACATATACAACATATAATAAACAAAATACATGACAAGAATAAAAGAATTATATATAATATGTATGATATGCAAAATATGTATTATACTTTAATTATGAAAAATAAGAAAACTATTCCAAAACAGAGCATTTTATGGTAGTATAAATCATATAATACATATGTAATGTATGATTTACAATTAACATATAGAAAAACAGGGATGAGAGGGATAGTAAGATGAAACATGTCATTATGATTTCAAATCAAAAAGGCGGGGTAGGAAAAACAACAACAACATTGGAGTTATGTTCTTTATTTGGAAAGAAATATCGTGTGCTTGGGATCGATCTGGATTCCCAGAGAAATTTTTCCATGTATGCAGGAGCGGATCTTGAGGACGTACCAACCGTAAATGAAGTGCTGAATGCGCAGGTTTTATTGGAAGACGCAGTACAGCATCTGGATAATTTCGATATTCTGGTCGGAAGCAAGGCACTTGCGGAGGCTTCTAAGACATTTGGTGAGCCGGATGATATTTACCTGCTTCAGGATATTTTGGAAGACGTGGAAGACTATGATTACATATTTATAGATAACGCACCGGCGCGAAGCCCGCTGCTTTATATGAGTTATGTGGTCAGCGATTATATCATTGCTCCGGCGGAATGTGATGACGGCGCACTGGAAGGCTTAAGAGAGCTTGGAACAGATATCAACCGCTTTAAGAAGAGAAAACAGACACATGTAAAAGTGCTTGGACTCCTGTTAAATAAGACGGAAAATACGGTCATGCACAACCTTGCGTACGAAGAAATGGAGGAGATCGGCGCAGAATTGGGCTGTAAACCGTTTCAGACCACCATACGCAAGTCTATTACGGTAGCTGAGGCAAAGGCGGCGAGACAGAGCATCAATGAATACGCGAAGACGAATAACAGCGCGAAAGATTATAAGAAACTGATGAAGGAAATCGAAAAGAGAATACAGGAAATTGAGGAGGAGAAGTAATGCCAAGCAAGAGAGATCAGCTCAGAAAATTAAAAGAGGGCAGAAAAAAAGAACCGATCCAGGAGATGTCCTCGCCTGTGGATGATACCTTAAAAAAGCTGGATAACAACGGAGAACCGATTGCGGAAGAGCGCAAAGATCATGTAAATGGCGTGGATATCGTAAAAATGCAGGAAGAAACGGTCGTAGAGGATGCAAAAGAAAAAGAGGCAAACGCAGTGCCGGTAAGCGAACCGGTCAGCAAGCCAGTAGATGAGGAAACAAACGAATCGGCACATGAAAAGATGACAGAGTCCGCGAACGAACCAATAAATGAAGCAGCAACGGAACCGGTAAACGAATCAGTGAACGAACCGGAAAATGAACCGGTCAGTAAACCGGCAGCTGAAGCGATAAATGAGCAAAAAGAAGTTGCTGTGGCGTCTGTTTCAACAGAAAAAGCAGAGGAACCGGTGAAAGAAATAAAAAAACAGCCGGCTGCGGAGAAGGAAAAAGAGGCTACAAAGCGTACCAGTATGGCACTTCTGGTGGAAAACAACAAATATATCCGTCTGCGTTCCATCCAGCTTGGCATGAGCATTCAGGAATATGTGAATCTTCTGATCGACGAGGAGATCGAGCGGGAGAAAAACGGCCAGATGGCAGATCTTAACGATATTGAGAACAATCTGGATATGAATTACCGCAGAGGTCAGAATTCCGCGATCGTTGCGCTGGTATTAAAGGAATCCAATGCGAGATTCTTAAAACGAGGCGGTGCAATGCATGGAATGAACGCGACAGCATTCTTTAACCATATCGTTTCCGAGGAACGAAGACGGGAAGAAGAACAGGGACCGAGACAGGGTGAATATGACGCGTTCTGATGAATCAGCCATCTGCATAAAAAAGATTGGATGAAAGATAAACAGTCAAAAAATAGAAAACAGGTATACATAAAATGATATACTGGAATTTCAAAACGAAAATTCAGGTAAAATCTGACAATAATCAGGCATAATTTTTAGAAGTAATTGAGAAATAAAGAGAAGAGAATGAGAAATATGTTAAACGAAATTTTATTTTGCAGTACAACAGACACAACGAAGGCAAGAAGTTTTGTAAAAGGGCTGGAAAAACAGGAGATCTCCTATTTACAGCGCTGGGAAGAAATTTCGGTATTCAAACGGAAAAAATACGGAAACGCGAAAGAGATCTGCAATATTTATGTAAATCCGGGACAGATCGAAATGGTAGAGGCATATTATGCGGGGCTTACGGATGAAGAAAAAGAAGGATTTATCCGGAAAGAAAAATAAAAAGATCGGACAGCGGATGGAAAGGAGCGGGATCATTGAACATTGATGAGGCAGTGAAAGCATGCAGGGAAAGCCAGTATACCGGCTGGCAGATGGTAACTTTTGTACAGAAGTATGTAAATAAATATATGCGTTTTTCGCTGGACAACACGTCAGACGCCCCGAGAACCGCTTTTTCCAAGGGAAAGGGCTACTCCTGGCAGCAGGCGTGGTGCGTCCACTATATTTTAAAGAAGGTCAATATCCGGTCAGAACTTGTCTATACGACAAAGGCGGACTTCTATGAGAGCCGCAGTAAAAGACAGAAAATAAGAGAGGGCGCGCATGTGTGGTGCCGTGTGCGCTTAAATGACACCGTAAAGGACGTTTGCTCCTGCAATAAGGAAAATGTACCGGGAGACGTAAATTTTGTCCCTGTGGCGCCTGTACGGCGTTACAACCTGATCGCACAGGCAGGGGGATACCTCGGAGTCGCGATATTGAATAAGAATGAAAAATAAAAGCAGAAAATAAAGTGAAAAATAGAAAGCAAGAAATAGAAAGTAAAGAATAAAAGTCCTGCATCGGGGAACCGGTTAAAACCGGATCCCGTATGCCAGGACTTTTGTTTTAGAAGGAGTGGCCGCCGCCACCACCGGAGCTGCCTCCGCTGCTTCCACCGCCGCCGGAACTTCCACCGCCACCACCGGAGCTGCCGCCACCGCTTGAACTTGGCGGATCATATACCTTGGACTGACGCACGAAAGTGCTCTGCGGATTGCTGACCGCGTACTGTGTGTAGATATTATTTAAAAGTTCGTTCTCAGACGGTTTCTTTGAACGGGAAAATGCCCTTACCACAAAGTAATTGATGAGAAGCGCGATAATGAGCGCAAGCAGGGCATTGCTGATGTATTTCATAGGCTGGGCGATACGACGACCGGCCAGCAAAGTTGCCATCTGTGTATACGCTTCGGACGCGCAGCCGTAGTAGTCCTGTGCGGACGCGTAGGTATAAACATTATCCGTGATCGTATCCGCATAACTTTTTGTGATCGTGCGGTAGATCGCCCCGTTGCTGTGGATCCAGATATTGCGGTTATCCATGTCGATCACGAAAAGCGTGCCGCTGTCACTGCCGAATAACTGACGGTAGTGCTCTCTTGCGTAAGAATCCGTTGAAGTATAGTTGGTATCTAATGAGACGAAGGCAACATTTCCGTAAGCGGTGATCTCCTCCATCTGTGTGCTCAGACGGGATTCTTCCTCGTCGGAAAGAAGATCTGCTTCATCTTCGATGGATACGACATAGGAAGTATCCGGGTTTTCATACGTCACTTCCGCCTTGCACGGACGCGCGAAGAAGATTCCACAAAGCAGCAGAAAAAGAATGGTCAAAAAACGGTATGTAGCTGTATGTTTAGCGGTTTTCATATTCTTCTCCCCCTCTCTTTTCAAACTGTGGAAGCTTGCGGCTTGCTAAAACGTTGTATTTCTGAATGATCGAATACAGCGTAAAGAAGGTCGCAATATAGGAAAAAATAGTTCCTGCGTAATAATACAGATCGGATACCGGATGGAACGCGGTGATCACTGCGGAAATGAGGATCGCTGCGATTGAACCGGAAAAGCCGGTTGCTCCGTGTTTGATCTCGGCTTTCGCGGAAATCGTGCAGCCGATCGAGGTAGTTGCCGCGGCTGCGATAAGGATAACAAAGTAACCGATCACCGAGTGACCGAAAAATGTACCGGAAACCGCAAAAATGGAACCGCCGATGGCGAGGATGCCGTAAGCAGCTATGAACAGGAGCACAAGAGTGGTTCCGGTAAACTTTTTACCGTTCCGTTTCGCTTTTTTGTAATCATGCTGCTGTTTCATATTTTCCATTACACCCGGCGAGTTTACGCCGTCTTTTTTCGCAAGATAGCCGAGATCATCCTCTCTGGCATCTTTTTTCTTGATCTGGAACAGTTCCACAACATAAATGATCGCGGCTGCCAGAGCAAGGATCGAAGACAACATGAGTGTTGTAGTCGGACGTATCGTAAAAAAAATGTTTAACAGTAAAAAGATCGGCAGGGCGAGGATCAGCGAGCCGAGGAAATATTTCCGGATATCGACCGGAAGGTCGGCTGCGATCTTACCGGTCTGACCGTTTACTGTGGCGTAGGAGACACGGCTGCCGTTCCGATAGGAAAGAAACCAGACCGGAAACATGGCACTGTCGGTCTGCTCAAGTTTTGTGCCAAAAGCAGACGAAAGAGAAAAGCTGTTTACCGGTGTGCTGATGTGCATGCCGTGAAAAGCAGGCTCTTTGGAGAGCTTTTCATAACTGGTCTCGTTGGCAATGCGGACGGCGTCGTCCTGATAAAGGGAACAGTCCACGTCAGCGGTATCCGCGTAAAATCCGCTTAGATAAGACGGCGTGAAGGCTTTCATTCCTTTTACATCATAAGGCGCGATATTCTGACTGATCTCATCGGAAAACGAAGAGGACGCGTCATAAGACAGGCCTTTGTAGTAGGAACGCATATTTCCGCTGAGGTGATAGGTATCGGTATAGATATAATTACCGCGGCGGTACTGTTTGGTTCCCTCAAGACTGAGACCGCTGTTCTGGGAAATGTAATATGCCCAGTAAGGCATATAGATACCGCGGAAGCGGTCTAAGTATTTCGGGTCTTTTAATTCTTTTGGGGCAAAGATCGCGTGTTTTACGAATTTCGCGTATGCGTCTTTGCAGTCATCCTTTGTTTTTTTGAATGGGATGATGTAGTTTGGTCGTTTTTCTTTGCTGATCCGGCCGGATAAGATCGTGGAAGCGCCGCAGAAGGTGCAAAATTCAGCTGCGGAGTTTTCCGTGCTCATCAGTTCACCGCCGCACTGCGGACAGGTGAAGACAGTAACATCGTACATATCCTGTTCTACGGCGTCGTGGTCTTTGGTGACGGCGTAGGGATCATGAAACGTGTGGCAGAAATCGCAGGCAAGCTGCTGTGACGGGATGTCAAACCGCAGATTTCCGCCGCAATTCGGGCATTCGAACATAACTCTCTCCTTTATCATTGTTGTAGCGGGGAAAAATTCCCACAAATTGATAGTAACGAAGGAAAAAACTTTTGTCAATCGAAAGAGCGACAAAGCAGACACAAGATACAGACATTTTCCATATGGTAAAAAGAAAGTTAGAAAGTGGAAAAAGAAATGAGATGGTTTGTAGAACAAAGTGCGCTAATACAGGGATTTATTGCAACATTGTTTACCTATGGAGTGACGGCAGCAGGAGCGGCAGTGGTGCTGGCAATCAGATGTGTGAATAAAAAAGTGTTGGATGTAATGATGAGTTTTTCAGCCGGTGTGATGATTGCAGCATCTTACTGGTCTTTGTTAGAACCTGCATTTGCGCTGGCAAAAGAGTTGGATAAAAACGCGGCAGTAACAGTCACTTTGGGATTTTTCATGGGAGGGTTGTTTATTGTGGCTTCTGATATACTACTTGAAAAAAGAATGGTTACAGACTATAAAGAAGAAGGATTTAAACGATGTATCCTTTTGATAACGGCAGTGACAATGCATAACGTACCAGAGGGGCTTGCAATCGGAGTTGCGTTTGGCTGTGCAGGAATTTGCGGAGGCCGGGAAGCAGTGACTGCCGCAATCATGCTTGCAGTTGGAATCGGAATACAGAATTTTCCGGAAGGGATCTGTGTGGCAATGCCACTCAGACGGGAAGGGATAAGCAGGGCGAAAAGCTTTCTGGCTGGACAATTTTCTGGAATGGTAGAGCCGATAGCCGGTGTATTGGGGGCATTATTCGCGCTTACCGTGCAAAGCGCACTTCCGATGGCGCTGTCCTTTTCTGCAGGAGCAATGATCGCTGTTGTGTGTTCGGAACTGATACCGGAATCTTTTAAAGATAATAAACATCTGTCAACTGCCGGTGTGCTGGCGGGATTTGTCGTGATGATGCTGCTTGATGTGTCATTCTGATGCGAGGCAGGGACTGGTTCTTCTGATGGATAAAACAGATGAAGAATAAATCAAGAATAAGAAATTATGAGCTTGAAAATGCTCATGTTCTGTGGTATATTATATATTATTAAGAATGATTCTTAATAATATATAATAATAAACAAAGGATAAAGGAGGAAAAATCATGTACGAAATGAAAGAGGAATACTACACCGGAATCCCACAGATCGATGCCGAGCATAAAAGACTGTTTGAGATCGCAGAAAGCGCTTATGAGCTTCGCAGAAACGAGTTTATCCCGGATAAATATGATAATATCCGTGATCTTTTGGAGGAACTGCGCGAATATACAAAGGAACACTTTAAACATGAAGAAGAATATATGGAAAGCATCCAGTATAAAAAAATGTTCACGCAGAAGATTGAGCATCAGGCGTTTATCGACAAATTAGACGAGATCAATCTGGATGATATTGACGAAAATTCCGATCAGATGATCGATGATATCCTGGAATTTTTGACAAACTGGCTCGTGGAGCATATTTTACACACAGATAAACAGATCGGACAGGAATAGAATCCGGGAAGGTCACAGATACTGTATAAAAACAGGAGTGTGACAGATTATGAGAATACCGGAACATATTGCCGTGATACCGGACGGAAACAGGCGCTGGGCGGTGGCGCACGGCATGGCAAAAGGAGACGGATACCATTACGGACTGCGGCCGGGGCTTTTGCTTTTGCGCCGCGCAAAGGAACTTGGGATCCGGGAGATCACATATTACGGGTTTACCGTTGATAACTGCAAACGCCCCAGCGAACAGGTCGGGGCGTTTCGCAGGGCGTGTGTGGACGCGGCGGAGCTGTTAAAGGCGGAAGGCGCGGATTTTTTGGTACTTGGAAATACAAAATCCCGGTGTTTTCCGGAAGAATTAAAAGAGTACCGGGTGCGGAAAAAAGTGGGCGATGGCGGCATCCGCCTGAATTTTTTGGTGAATTACGGCTGGGAATGGGATCTGGCGCATATGAAAAAGGATGGAAGACCGGAGTCGTGGGATGTTTCGAGGATCGACCTTGTCCTGCGGTGGGGAGGCAGAAACCGCCTTTCCGGGCTGCTCCCGATCCAGTCTGTGTATGCCGATTTTTATACGATTCCGCATATGTGGCCGGATTTTAAGGAAAGAGATCTTCCGGACGCGCTTGGGTGGTACAATACGCAGGATGTTACGCTGGGTGGCTGAGAGAAGACAAGGGAAAAAAGAAATGGAGTTTCATGAGATAACACTCGCAGACAGGGAATGGATGACCGGGTATTTTGGCGCGGCAGATCTTAACGCCTGCGAGTTTTCGTTTGCTACAAATTTCATCTGGAGACACGCGTATCAGATCGAGGTCACGCAGATTGAGGGATGTGGCGTGTGCAGATGCAGAAAGGACGGAAAAACCGTATTTTTCTATCCTTTTGGGGACGGGGATCACAAAAAAGCAATAGAGAAGATATGCAATATATGTAAGATAGAGAATATAAAGACAGAATTTTATCCAATCGTGGAAGAACAGAGAGCGGAACTGCTTGCGCTGTCCCCGGGAGAGTTCGAGATCGACACGGACCGGGATGATTTTGACTATATTTACAGTTATGAGAAGCTTGCCACGTTAAAAGGAAAGAAGCTGCACGGAAAGCGGAATCATATCGCGCGTTTCAAGGATGGCGGGGACTGGAGTTATGAGCCGGTCACAGCGTCAAACCGGGATGCGTGTATCGAACTGGCGGAGGTATGGGAAAAGAAGCGTGCCGAAAAGTGGAATGACGCGATGACGCAGGAGATGGTAGCGTTGCGGGAGGCATTAGCGCATTTTGACGAGCTTGGGCTTAGCGGCGGTGTTTTGCGGAAAAATGGAAACATCGTCGCGTTTACGATCGGAGAAGCGTTAAATTCCGATACATTCGTGGTACATTTTGAAAAGGCGCTGCCGGATCTGCAGGGGGCATATCCCATGATCAATCAGCAGTTCGTGCTGCATGCCTGTGAGGAATTTTCCTATATCAACCGGGAGGAGGATACCGGAGATCCGGGGCTGCGCAAATCGAAGTTATCCTATTTCCCGGATATTCTTCTGAAAAAATACCGGGCAGTGCAAAGTGATGTGGTCTTTGCGCTCTCCAGTGAAAAAGAGGAGATCGCAGAGATCTGGCAGAAATGCTTTGGTGACACAAAAGAAGAGATCACATGCTATTTTGAGACATATTTTACGGAACAGAATATGCTTGTGATACATGAAGACGGAAAAGTGGCTGCTATGGCGAGCTTTCTTCCGGCAGAACTTTCCATTGGAGAGGAGAAAAGTTTTCCTGCCCGTTACGTTTACGCGGTCGCAACGCGGCCGGAATACCGGAAACGGGGTTACGCGGCAAAGATCTTAAACTACGCGAAGGAAAAATACCGCATGCCGCTTGCGCTTCAGCCGGAGAGCGACGCCTTGAGGGAATATTATAAGAAGTTCGGGTTTATGGATGGATTTTCCCGGATCTCACAGAAGGGAGAACCGGCGGAAGACGAAAAGGTCGTCTTTTCGGAGTTTGGTGCTATGCTCTTTCTGCCGGATCAGCCGGAGTTTGCGGGCTGCTATCTTAAGTACTGCCGTTTTGTCGTGCAATAAGCAGATCATAAACGGATCAAAGAGACAAAACGGGGAAGAATGGTTTGCGAAAACAGAGACGGCAGTTTATAATAGATGCAGAAATTATTAGAAAACAGGAGAGCTTATTATGACATTACAGCAGTTAAAATACGCAATCGCCGTTGCGGATAACGGATCGATGAATGAGGCTGCAAAAAAACTGTTTATTTCCCAGCCGAGTCTTTCCGGGATGATCAAGGAACTGGAAGAGGAAGTCGATATGCAGATTTTCTTAAGATCCAACCGTGGTATTCTGATCACGCCGGGGGGAGAGGAGTTCCTTGGCTACGCAAGGCAGGTGGTCGAGCAGTACCGCCTGATGGAAGACCGTTTTGTGGAAAAGAAAGTAAAAAAGAAGTTCAGCGTTTCGGCGCAGCATTATACGTTTGCAGTCAAGGCGTTTGTGGAGCTCGTCAAGCAGGTCGGCATGGATGAGTATGAGTTCGCAATCTACGAGACAAAGACGTATGACATCATACAGGCGGTCAAGAGCTTTAAGAGTGAGCTCGGCATTCTCTATATCAATGATTTTAATGAAAAAGTCATGGAAAAGCTGCTGCATGAGAACAGCCTGGATTTTGTGGAGCTGTTTCCGTGTCAGACCTGTGTGTACCTCTGGACCGGACATCCGCTGGCGGAGCAGAAGAGTATTTCCATGGAGGAGTTGAAGGATTATCCGTGTCTTTCTTTCGACCAGGGAACGAATAACTCGTTTTATCTTGCGGAAGAGGTTTTAAGCACCTATGAGTACAAAAAGATCATAAAAGCAAGTGACCGTGCGACCATGTTAAATCTGATGGTTGGTTTAAACGGCTATACACTCTGTTCCGGTATCATCTGCGAAGAGTTAAACGGTTATGACTATAAAGCCGTGCCGTTAGAGGGCGATGATACGATGCACATCGGCTATGTGAAGCGCAAGGGATCTACACTCAGTGAGATGGCAGAGATCTATATCGAGGAGCTTCGCAAGTGCAAGGTAAATGTACTGTAAATTTACGGATAGAAAAGATTACATATGGTCATAAGGGTGATCTGCAGGATGATCGCAGCCTCTGTTTTATCGTATAAGGCAGCCACTTCGCTGTCGCTGTGGCGCATAGCCTCAAGTTCTTCATGAATATCCCGGTGATCGAGATGGATCGCCAAAAACCGCGCAAGCAGATTTTCGGCAAAAATCTCGATATTGTTCGAATTTGCTGTTTTGACAGAAAAATACTGTTCCTGTTCCATTTTCTTAAAATAAAACCGAAGTCCATCGATCAAAATGTCGTGTTTATCTTTAAAATAGCGGTAGATGATGCCGGTAGAAACCCCGGCTGCCGCAGCGATATCATCCGTCGTTGTATGATGATAGCCTTTTTCTGTCATAAGTTCAATTCCAGTTTCTATAATAATATGATTTTTCTTTTCAATCGAGCGTTTCTGCTTTGGCTCATAAATATCTGATCTTGCCATAAAATCCTCCACAAAATGTATTTGTTATCTATGGGCAATATCTGTTTTTTAAATAAAAAACTATTGACAAAAGACTTTACCAGTGTTATGGTTAATTACACAAGTAATGAACCACACAACCAAAGAACAAAAAACAGAACAGAAGGGAGCAGTGGCATGAATGAGATTTTAACGCAGGAAAAATCCATTTATATTCAGATCCGGGAAATGATCGAGAATGATATTTTGCGGGATATTCTGCTGGAAGAGGAGCGGGTGCCGAGTACAAACGAACTGGCGAAGCTGTACTCGATCAATCCGGCGACTGCGGCGAAGGGCGTCAACCTGCTTGTGGATGACGGGATCCTTTATAAGAAACGCGGAATCGGAATGTTTGTCCAGCAGGGGGCGAAGGAGGCCATTATGAAGAAGAGAAAAGAAGAATTTGCGGATAAATTCATCCGTTCTTTATTAAATGAGGCGGACAGTCTTGGGATCACAAGAGAAGAACTGATTGAGATGATAAGAAAAAATGATGCCACAAGGCAGGAATAGAGAAGGAAAGCAGGAGGAGAACTCATGGGAAGTCTGAAATGTGAAAATATTAAAAAAGTATATGGAAAAAAGGAAGTATTAAAGGATGTAAATCTGGAACTGGAGTCCGGAAAGATCTACGGTCTGATCGGAAGAAACGGCGTCGGAAAGACCACGCTCTTATCGATCCTGTCTTCGCAGAATCCGGCGGGCAGCGGAAGGGTGACGCTGGATGGAGAAGATGTATGGGAAAATGAAAAATGCATCGACCGGATCTGTTTTTCCAGAGAGATCAGCCAGATGAGCGGCTTCGGACAGAACAACTTAAAGATCAAAGATTATATGACAGCCGCTTCGATCTTTTATCCGAACTGGAACAGAGAACTGGCAAAAGAACTGATCGAAAAATTCGGACTTGAGCCAAAGAAACGGATCAGCAAACTCTCCAAAGGTATGCTGTCTATGGTGACGATCGTGATCGCACTGGCGAGTGAGGCGGAATACACCTTTTTGGATGAGCCGGTGGCGGGGCTTGATGTGGTTGCGCGTGACCAGTTTTATAAGCTGCTGTTGCATGAATATGGAAAATCAGGAAGGACGTTTGTGATCTCTACGCATATCATTGAGGAAGCGGCGGATATTTTCGAGGAAGTTATCATGCTCGACCGTGGAGAGATCCTCTTAAAGGAGAATACGCAGGAATTGCTTGAGCGCGCGTACCATGTCAGTGGAAAGTCTGAGGATGTGGAAGCGGCAACAGCGGGACTTACCGTATATGGGAAAGAAACCATGGGCCGGAGTACCGGCGTGACGGTTCTGTTAAAAGAAGGTGAGAGTTTAAACGGACAGTATCCGGTTTCGGTGCAGAAGCTGACACTGGAAAAACTTTTTGTGGCAATGTGCGGCGCGGAGGTGTAGAAAATGGAGGGAATCAAGAAAAATATCCGTTACTGGAGCTGGATATCAGGAAAAAACATGCTGATGCTGATCGGTTTTGCAGTGTTTTTTGGAATCCTGTTCGGCATGCTTGACGGTGGAGTCCCGGAAGTTTTAAGTGTGACCAGCTTTTACCTGCTTTTATTTGGAGTTATGTGCGGAGGCGCAATGCAGGTGGCAGCGATACAGGTATATATGGGTCAGTGTATTGCAATGGGAGCAAAGCGAAAGGATGTTTTCTTCGGTATGCAGTATACAAACTGGATTCCGGCAATCGTTATATATCTTTTTGCCCTGATATGTCAGTTTGTGACCGGGACGACAGGAATGAATGACTGGGGGATCAATATGTGGAGCGGACAGACAGTGTTTTTCTATGTGGCGGCAGTCCTTCTGGTAAATGGACTGGGAAATATCGTCAGTATTTTATGCGCACGCTTTGGAAAAGCAGGCATGGTGGCATTTGTGATACTGGCGGCATGCTGGGGAGGCATGATGGGAGGAATGGCATCCATGCTGGCGGACGGATATATTCCTTTTTTTCCCAGTGTACCAAAAGCTCTGGTTATGATAATCCCGGCAGTTTTGTATATCGTGTCTGCTGTCATTCAATATCGCATTGTTCGTAAATATGAGATACATGTGTAGGAGAGATGAGAGATGGAAAAAAGAAATTCGGTGTTAGACTGGTTTAAATATTTTAAAAATAATTTTCTTCTGGATGCGTGCGCGGGACTGATCGCGTTCGCGATTGGAATGATCATTAGTATCATTATGTGGAAAACAGGTGTAATGGAATGGGGAGTTCCGTTTGGTACGGGATTTATGACAGGAGCTTTTCTGATGATGGCGCTTTTCGCGTCAATGATGTCATTTAGCCAGCAGTTTAATATTGCGGTTGCAATGGGATGCAGCAGAAGGCGTTTCCTGTCCGCGTTTTTTGGTACGACAGCAGTATTTTCGGTTGTGGAGCTTTTGATGCTGTGGGTGTTATATCATCTGGAAATGTTTGTTTACAGATGTTTCATTCCGGCGCAGGAGGGAAATGATGTGGAAGCATCCATTGGTGAGGTGCTCGATTTAAAGATCGTGCTGACCATCCTGGTTGCGGCAATTGTGTTTAAATTTGTGTCCGGGATGATAGCACTGCATTTTGGCAGAACCGGTTTTTACGTTGTATGGTTTGGGTATATGATACTGATCTTTGGTGCAGGGAATATCGCAACGCGCGCGGCGGATAATCCGGATGGGATCTGTGCGGAGATCATGAGAAAAGTGTGTGAAATACTGACATTCTGGAATGGGCTTGGATCTTATCTGGTAATTTACGCAGTTTTAGCGATCCTATTACTGGTTTTTGGCAGGATGCAGCTCAGGCAGGAAGTACGTTCGGCATAGGATTGCAGAAATGTTTGTGGTATAATGCAGATATCATAAAAAAAATCAAACCGGAAGAGGAGGATAAAAATGCAGGAAACAATACAGGATTTAAAAACAAGAAGAAGCTGCAGAGGTTACAAAGAAGACCAGATCAGTGAGGAGCAGTTAAACCAGATTCTTGAGGCGGGCACATACGCACCGACCGGAATGGGCATGCAGTCCCCGATCATGGTGGTCGTGCAGGATAAAGAGACGATCGCGCAGCTTTCACGGATGAACGCAAAGATCATGGGAACCGATGGAGATCCTTTTTACGGAGCACCTACTGTTGTGATCGTGCTTGCGGATAAAAACCGTCCGACTTATCTCGAAGACGGAAGCCTTGTCATGGGAAATCTGATGAATGCGGCGCATGCGGTTGGCGTAGATTCCTGCTGGATCCATCGCGCAAAAGAAGAATTCGAGAGCGAAGAGGGAAAGGCTCTGCTTAAAAAGTGGGGGATCAAGGGCGATTATGTCGGAATCGGACATTGTGTGCTCGGATACGCAAAAGATGCTCCGGCACCGGCAAAGCCACGGAAAGAAAACTATATTTATCGCGTCTAACAAAGAAAGCGAGATCCTGATATAAAAAGGGAGCTGTACACGACGGAATGTTGATCATTCTGTCTGTGTGACAGCTCCCTATCTTTTCTAAATTTCTGTCTTAAAAAGGAAAGATGGAAATCTATTTGTTTAAAACATGAGTTTTGATCGCCTGAAAGCTCTCCTTGCTGATGACATGCTCCATTTTGCAGGCATCCTCGGTAGCGATCTTTTCGTCTACGCCAAGGCTGATCAGCCAGGAAGAGAGCAGTGAATGCCGTTCGTAGATCATGTCGGCAATACTTTTGCCGCTATCGGTCAGATAGATGAAACCGGCATCGGTTACCGTGATATAGCCCTTCTCTCTTAAATTCTTCATAGCAACGCTGACGCTCGGTTTTGTAAAATTAAGTTCGTTTGCAATGTCTACGGAACGAACGACCGGAAGCGTCTGGCTCAACATTAATATAGTTTCCAGATAATTTTCCGCAGATTCATTTACAGCCATAAAAACACCCCGTATTCTTTCATATAGTTTTACTGCGAATGTGAAAAACACCGTCAGTTTAATTTAGATTCTTATGATTGAGTATACCATAAGAGCGTGGGCATGGCAAATTTTTTTATGCACACATTTTCTCAGATTCTATGGCTGTTTCAGTTTGTCCTTAAAAAAGTCGGCGATCATCTGCCAGATTTCGTCCTGGAAGAAACGAATGTCTGCGTGATCTGCGTTTTTGAGCGCGATCAGCGTCACATCACATCCGAGTTCTTCCATTTTATCATGCAGACGCTCCCCCTGATCGAAAGGAACGGTATGGTCGTTCTGACCATGAAGGATCATCATGGGAGGGGCATCTTTTGTAACAAAACTGACCGGGCAGATCGCAGCAGCTTCGCTGACGTGATCAGTTGCGTTTTTGCCAAGCAGGAGAGATTCCGGTGAATCCGCAGCACTTCGCGGCATGGTACAAAAATCAGATGGCGGATACCAGCAGACTGCGGCCTGCACGGCGCTTGAAAGGGATAAGTGATCTCCGACATCGTATCCGGGATCCGTGGCGAGAGCTGTCATTGCGGCAAGATAACCGCCGGCAGATTCGCCCATGACACCAAAATGTTCCGGGTCGATACAGAACCGGTCTGCATGTGCCCGCAGATAACGGATGGCAGATTTGACATCTTCTAACTGCTTTGGAAATTTTGCTTCGTTGCTGGTTCGGTATTCAACACTTGCAACGACAAAACCACTTCTGGCAAGACCCGCAAGGTAGGCAAGATGTGCGGATTTGTCCATTTCCAGCCACGCGCCCCCACAGATCCAGACGATGCACGGGTATTTTCTGCCCGGATCTTCCGGATAGATCAGATCCATCTTCAGATCCTGTTTGCAGTGTCCGAACCAGGAATCTACCTGTGTAAAACTTAAATTTGTGATGGTAACGTACTGTGGACTTTTTACACAGATGTCTATACTTTTTTTCATACAGATGTTCCTTCCTTTCTTCCGATTGGTATTTATGAATTTATCATACAGCCAAAAACAAAATGATGGTATGCGCAGATTGCACAAAACAAAAATATGTGAAAAGTATACAAAAAAAGAATGAAATATGAAAAACAGAGAATAAAACTTATTCAATATGGACAAAATAGTAAGAACCAAAGGTGAAAAAACAGAGAAAACAGGTTGACCGCATTGGCAAAATTTCCCGCAGGTGATATTATAATAAAAGAAAGAAAATAAAGAAAGGAGAAAGCAGCATGAAAACAGGAAAGAAAGTAACAGACGATCTGCAGACAAAGCAGAAAAGGGAAGAGAAAACTCTGGTAGACAGAATGATCGATTACATGGCAAAAACGGAAAAAAAAGACCGTGCCGCATCATAACGCCTGCCATCTGACCGGCAGCACGAAAGAAAAATAAAAAACGTACCGCACAGATGTCTGGGCTGTAAGGAGAAGAAGATTCTCTTTATGGTCTTTTTTTAGTCCCTATTTACATTTGTGTGTCTGATGTATCAACAGTATAATTATACATTTCACGAATTGCGTATGCAATTAGAAAATCAAGTAGTCCAAATTCAAATACAAACCAATGAGACTTTTCAGATAATCTGGGAAGCCTTTTTATATTCATGTAGTGCATTTAAGGGTATGAATTTTGTTTATGCAAGAAGGTTCATACCATGGCACTCACAAATGAAGAATTGCAAGATATTTTAGATAACCTTACACCAGAAGAACAGAAACAACTCTATGATAAAGAAGCCCGTAAATTAGATGACTTAATCAAACGAGATTTCGCAACCCAAAAACCTCTTGAAAAATGTATTACAGACATAATACATTTAACAATTAGGCTAAATGTTAAACGAGGAGCGTGATGAATTCTTGGGTATACAAGATACATTAAAAGCACTGGCAGATCCAATACGACGTGAGATTTTAAATTTATTGAAGAATGGACGGCTTTCTGCTGGAGAGATATGTGAACATTTTTCAGTAACGGGAGCTTCTATATCCAGACATCTGGCAATATTGAAGGAGGCTGATTTAATTCGAAATAAAAGAGAGGGAAAATTTATTTATTATGAATTAAACACTTCCGTATTGGAAGATGTCATGTTGTGGATTATAGATTTGAAAGGAGTATCGGACGATGAAGGAAATGATAAAAAAATATAGAGGTTCATTAATTTGTTCTGTTCTGGTAATGCTCATCGGGGTTTTAGTAGGATTCACTAGTACACAGAGCATGTGGGCAAATGTGTTTTTTGTAGTGACGGATTGTGCGCTGGTGGCAATAATATTTTATGATAACCGGAACAGACAGCAGAGCCGCAAGATTATAGGAATGACGATGTGGATTATACCAATTATAACATTACTCTATAATGGTATTGCAAGACTGGTCAATATGGGTGCAGATATGGAAAATCTGTTTATGGCAGTAATTTACTATGGAACTGGACTGCTGTTTATGGTTATTGGAAATTATTTGCCAAAAGTGAAACAGAATAATACCATAGGAATAAGAGTTGTATGGTCTTTAATGGATGAAGAAAACTGGAATGCAACACATAGATTCAGCGGAAAATTATGGATGGCATCAGGTATTTTATGTATGATTTGTGGACTTTTTGGGGAAAGCATGGCTGCACTGGTTGTGTATATTATAAGCATTATGGCAGCTGCAATCATTAGCATTCTCTACTCCTACCTTTTTTATAAGAAAAAGCTGGCAACCGGAGAAGGCTTAAAAATTCAGTATAATATAAAAAAAGTGTGATATATCTGATCATCGCAATTTCCGCTATTGTGTTTACTATATGGACTTTGTTTTGGGGAAGCATTCAGATTCGTTGTAATGATCGTGATTTTAACATTGAAGCAAAAGGATGGAATGATTATACAGGGGAGTATTCGCAAATTGACAGCATTTCTTATGAAGAAAATGTACTGCAGAACGATAATGATTACAGAACTAATGGTTTTGGAAACCTGAAGTATGCTATGGGAAACTTCAAAAACGATATTTTCGGAGATTATATCCGCTACACTCATGCCTCCTGCCATTCATATGTTGTCGTGAACATAGATGGAAAAATATTAGTTGTAAATGGGGAAAATGGAACGCTACATTGGGGAGTATCCCAAAGTTTGTGTAAACCTCCAAACTGATGTAAGATAAAATTACTCAGTTTGGAGGTTATTTTTATGGCAAGAAGAAAAGACAGCCCACAAAAAGCAG
>CABJBK010000006.1 GCA_902363825.1 Lachnospiraceae bacterium | reverse complement strand
GCATGGAGCTGACTGTTACTAATCGGTCGAGGGCTTGACCAAGAAACATCAGGCGAAAGCCAGATGTAAGAGTAAGCGGTATCACGGATCTGTGTGAAATTTTGAATGTATATGAATAATCCTCGATAGCTCAATGGTAGAGCGCACGGCTGTTAACCGTGATGTTGTAGGTTCGAGCCCTACTCGGGGAGCTTTTTTTTTCCGAAAAGAGGAAAGAAGCAAACAAGAGAGAACGGCTCCGTGGTCAAGCGGTTAAGACATCGCCCTTTCACGGCGGTAACACGGGTTCGATTCCCGTCGGAGTCATTTAATTATCTTTATCCGTATAAAGAGCGGGCTGGTGGAAATCAGCTGAGTTTTCTTTAGATGCCGATGTGGCTCAATTGGCAGAGCAGCTGATTTGTAATCAGCAGGTTATCGGTTCGAGTCCGATCATCGGCTTTTTGGACCTTTAGCTCAGTTGGTTAGAGCAACCGGCTCATAACCGGTCGGTCCTGGGTTCGAGTCCCCGAAGGTCCACTAGTTATAAAATGTAAAAAATTGTTTGGCCCAATGGCTCAGTTGGTTAGAGCGCCGCCCTGTCACGGCGGAGGTCGCGGGTTCGAGTCCCGCTTGGGTCGTTATGGGATCTTAGCTCAGCTGGGAGAGCATCTGCCTTACAAGCAGAGGGTCATAGGTTCGAGCCCTATAGGTCCCATTCGATATGATTCATATCATGTCATGCCCGCGTGGCGGAACTGGCAGACGCGCAGGACTTAAAATCCTGTTGTGGTGACACAGTACCGGTTCGATTCCGGTCGCGGGCATTTGATACTAAGGTATCACAATTTCATAGGTGCGTGTAGCTCAGCTGGATAGAGCACTTGGCTACGGACCAAGGTGTCGGGAGTTCGAATCTTCTCACGCACGGTATAAGAGGCTGGGAGCATTGATTTGATCAATGTTCCCGGTTTTTTTATTGTGAAAATGGTGAAAAAATATTGGAAAACCAAGATAAAAATTGCAAGCACAGTTGAGCTGTGTTAAAATATAAAATAGACAAAATATATAATAAGGTAGAATTTTTTGACCATTTACAGACATTGAAATGTGCAAAGAACAGGTAATGGATCAAGTTATTTTGGAGGCGGAGAATGGCAGTCGTAAATATTGAAAAGGGGAAACATTTTATCAAAAGTGGGGATAAAGTGACCGAACTTTACTGGATTGTCCAGGGAAGTGTACTTCAGGTTTTAAGCAATAAAAAGATTGTGATCGACAAGGGACATATGATCGGTCTTGCGGAAGGAACGACAGGAGTTTTCACATGTGATTATGTGACGAACGAGGATTGTGTCATTTACTCTTATCAGTACGAAAAAGAAGAGGATTTAAAGAAGATTTTTGAAGCGCAGCCAAAGAATGCAGTTGTGTTTCTGATGTCGGCGGTTCGTGGGGCGGATGCAACGCTGCGCCGGTATGCAGAGCATTGGACTTTGTGCCATAAATTTTATACATTTACGAGTGAATTATACCGCCAGTATAAGATCATTTGTGAAAAATTAAAAATAGAGGAAAAACCATTTTCAAAGATGGATTATTTTGAGCCGCTTTCTCTGGAAACAAAAGTAAGAAAAAGCAAGATTGATTATTTTGCAAGTCTGGCGAAAATGCCGAAGGCGATCATGGATGCGTTTTATGGAAAAGACAATGCGCTGATCGTGGGCGAGATCATTCATGCAGGGGAATGCATGAACCAGAGTGTTCCGCTGATCGAAGAGATGTATCAGTATCTGTTGGATAATCAGGATATCCTTTTGAATGAACAGAAAAACGATCTGTTTGCATTGTATTTTGACCTGACGAAGCGGGCGGCAGCACAGGGAATGGAACTGGCACTCTTTCAGAAAAAGATCATGACGATCGTGGAATTTGCAAAGATGTGCAAGATATACGACAAGGAATCCATTGAAACACGGTTTGCGGAATTTGAAAGTTATGATTTCTCGAAAGCGGCAGAAGAAGTTTCCAAGGCGGAGCAGGAGGAAGCAGAAGAAGAGATTGAAGAGCCGCCAATGGGAGACGAATGGCTGACTTATATTTTGAAATATGCTTCCTACGATGAGGAAAAATGTAAACGAGCAGTGATGATGATCGAGGAATACCGGGAGCTGCCGGATATGTATTCCACCTCAGATGAAGTGAGAAAACTGCGTAGAGATATTGCCAAGATGTTCTATGACGTATATATGCGTGTGTTTAAGCGGAGCGTTAAACAGAGTAAGATCCCTACCATAGTAAAAATGTTTTTGAATTTCGGATTTATGGATGTGACGCTTGCGGGAGAAGATAATGTCAGTGAATTATACGAGCTTGCGGAGACAATCGAAGAAAAATGCAAATCTTCCAATGTATACACGGCTTATGAATGGTTAAAGAGTATTTACGCAGGCGAGAACGAACCATCGAAAAATGAATTTGATCTGGACTATGTGGGATATCTGCGCGAGCAGAAACGTATGGGCGAGATCACGGCGGCGCAGGAAAAAGCATTTTTAGATGATAACTGGAATAAGACGGTTTATGAAATGGACAACATGTTCAAATCGACCAACCGCGCGACTTATGGAAAGTTCGCAACGTTTCAGCCGGCACTTTGTGAAGAGGATCTTATCAATTCACCGACAAGTATGCTCATTACAGTAGACCGATTAAACGATGCTTTGGATTATCTGCGGTCTGTGGATTATTCACTGTTTTATCACGAAATTGTTTTTTCGGATCCGGATCACGGCATTACCAAGGAAACATTGCAAAAAGAAATTCTGCCATACATCATACTGATGCCGAACGCAGGAAGCAGATCCATGATGTGGCAGGAAACGGCAGGAAGCAGACGGGATACACCGGCACGTTTTATTATGCCGATCCTTACCGTAGTGGAGCCGCGTGAGATGATGACAGAACTTTGCGGCAGATATCGTTGGGAGATGTGCCGTAAGATCCAGGGTATGCGCTGGAATGATGTGACCGAGCGCTCGCTGACTTCGGAGTATTGTGATTATATGCAGTTTTACCGCAAAAATCATGATCTGTCCGCGGAGACCAAGGAAAAAATCAAAAACGCGCTGGTTAAGGCGAAGAACAATTATCGTGAAGTATTTGTCAAGGATTATCAGTGCTGGATCAAGTATGAGGCAAAGGGAAGCTGCCGTTTGAATAAGGTGGCAAGAGAGATCGTATTTACCTATTGTCCGTTTTCCAAGGATATCCGAAAGGTATTGGAAGGAAATCCAATGTATCAGAATCTTTTTGAAAAATATGAGATCTTTAAGCAGAGAAAGCTTCGTCATGTTACGAACTTCTACGATAAATATCAAAAGAGTGGTGGAACGATCACGCAGGAGATGCAGGACAATCTGGATTTCTACGAGTTATAAAATTTCAGAAGTATAATAAAAAGAGGGTAGACGGGGGAAACCGGCTGCCCTCTTTTGAGGGGAGTATAAATAATTAATAAGGGGTATAACTTATAAAAAGATATTATCTTTTTACGAGCAAATTATAATATACTTTAAATGAAAAAGCAATTAGAAAACCATGAATAATATGTGAACGGAAAAGACATACTAACGCTGTAGTAAGTATTTTTCAGGAGGGATTTATCATGGCAAAGAACAGCGAAAATGCAAGAAATAAGAGTACTAACACTACAGGAAGTAACATGACTGGCAGCAACCGTGCGAAGAATGGTTTTGAAGAGAACAGCACCAAGAACAAGAGCCAGGACAAAACAGAGGATGAAGCCGGCTCTGACTGTAAAGATGTAAATCGCTAGGAAGCAGTCAGTCACATCGGGACAATGAAAAGAATAGGATAAATAAGAACAGGTTACAGATTCACATCTGCAGCCTGTTTTTATATTCTTTTGTGATCAAAAAGGGGGTAACGGGATGATAAAGATGATCGGTGTGGAGGATCTCGATGAACTGCTTCCCCGAACGGATATTCTGATCGCGGATCTGCGGACGGCGGACGCGTACCGGAAATATCATATCAAGGGGGCAAAAAATTATCCGTATGATGATATGGAACAGTGGGAAAAGGAACTTTTAGCGGAGCGCAGACTGCTCCTTTACTGCGAGAGGGGAAGCGAGAGCCTCATGGCGGCGAGACGTTTGAACCGCAGGAATAATGAGGTTTTTACGCTGATCGGAGGCATAAAAGCGGTATATGATCTGGAAAAGAGAAATTCGATTGACAGCCGGGGCCGGAACAGATAATATAAAGCTAGATAAATGTACGAATTTTACGGAAAAATGGAGAAAATGAATGAAAATGTATCAACTGGTGGCACCCTGCCACTTTGGATTAGAAGCAGTTTTAAAGAGAGAAATTTATGATCTCGGCTATGAAATCACGCAGGTGGAGGATGGAAGAGTAACTTTTGAGGGAGACGCGGAGGCAATCTGCCGGGCAAATGTTTTCCTGCGGACGGCGGAACGTGTACTTCTTTTAGTCGGCCGGTTTCGCGCGACTACGTTTGATGAGCTGTTTGAAGGAGTAAAGGCACTGCCCTGGGAAGAGTATCTGCCGAAGGATGCGAAATTCTGGGTGAAAAAAGCCTCTTCCATCAAGAGTAAATTATTCAGTTCCTCCGATATACAGTCGATCGTAAAAAAGGCTGTTGTGGAGCGGCTGAAGCGTGAATATGAGGTGGAATGGTTCCCGGAAGATGGAGCGGCATATCCGATCCGGGTATTTTTATTAAAAGATGAGGTAATGGTCACGCTGGATACCTCCGGGGAATCGTTACACAAACGAGGATACCGTACGATGACGAGTAAGGCACCGCTCACAGAGACGCTGGCGGCGGCTCTGCTTATGCTGACCCCGTGGAAAGCCGACCGGATTTTTGTTGATCCGTTCTGCGGAAGTGGAACGTTTCCGATCGAGGCGGCGATGATGGCGGCGAATATCGCGCCGGGAATGCACCGCGAATTTATTGCCGAGCAGTGGACAAATCTGATCGACCGGAAGTTGTGGTATGAGACCGTAGAGGAAGCGGAAGAGATGGTAGATACCAGTGTTTCTGTTGACATCCAGGGTTATGATATTGACGGAGAAGTGGTGAAGGCGGCACGCGAGAACGCAAAGCGCGCGGGTGTGGCGGATATGATCCATTTTCAGGAACGCCAGGTGAGTGAGCTGCGTCATCCAAAGAAATATGGATTTATTGTGACAAATCCGCCGTATGGAGAGCGTCTGGAGGATAAAAAAGATCTGCCGGAACTGTATACACAGATCGGGGAGGCATACCGGAATCTCGATTCCTGGTCCATGTATATGATCACAAGTTATGAGGATACCGAGAAATATATCGGGCGTAAGGCAGATAAAAACCGCAAGATATACAATGGAATGTTAAAAACCTATTTTTACCAGTTTATGGGGCCGAAACCGCCAAAAAGGAAGAAATAATAAATGCGTTATTCGGGAAGATATGCGATTTTGACCGCTTTTTTAGCGGGAGCATTGATACTTAAATTTAATAATATCGATCAGGCTTACGAGGAAGTGGAGCCTTTTCGCGGGGCGAGTATCCAGACCGAGATCTGGAATCCGCTGATCGCGGACAGCGTAAACCAGAAAGAGATTTCGCTTCTGGTGGACGCGAAGTCCTATACCAGCAGGGATATGAATGTTTTTATGGATGATAATTTAAATCTCATGATCCCTGTGAAAACACTGCGTGACAGCTTTGACTGCAGTGCGCATATTTATCATGGAACGGAGCTTCTGGTTGAAAAATACGCCAATGAAGTGACGTTTCCGCTGAATAAGGACGAGGTCACGGTCAACAGTGAGAAAGAAGAAGTTTCGTCCGGAATGCGTCAGATCGATGGGGAATACTATGTGCCGCTCGAGACACTTTCCGACAGCCTGGGATACACCTATTCCTGGAACATGGAGGAAAATTCCGCAGTTACCGCAAGCGGCAAGTCGAGCGATGTGACGATCGTGCCGGCAAGCTATGATCTGAGGGACAAGCTGCGCGCACCGGGGGTTAAGGATCAGGGAAATCATGGGACATGCTGGGCGTTTGCTTCGCTCACGGCACTGGAATCTTCACTTCTGCCGGAGGAATCCTATGACTTTTCCCCGGATCATATGAGTATTCAGAACAGTTTTGCGCTGAATCAGGACTATGGCGGGGATTACACGATGAGTCTGGCGTATCTGCTCGCATGGCAGGGACCGGTGCTTGAGGAGGATGATCCGTATGGAGATGACAAATCCGATGACAGTCTGATGCCGGTCAAGCATGTGCAGGAGGTACAGATCATTGGAAGTAAAGATTTCCAGAAGATCAAAGAGGCCGTATTTAAATATGGCGGCGTACAGACGTCCATTTACAGTGCGTTAAAAAGTTCACAAAGCCATTCGGAGTTTTACAACAGTAAGACAAAATCATACTGTTATATGGGACAGGAGAAGCCGAACCATGATGTCGTGATCATCGGATGGGATGACAATTATTCAAAGGATAATTTCCCGGTGGATCTGGAAGGTGACGGCGCGTTTATCTGCCAGAACAGCTGGGGAGATGATTTCGGGGATAACGGGATCTTTTATGTTTCCTATTATGATACCAATATCGGTATTCATAATGTGGTGTATACCGGGATCGAGGATGTCGATAATTACGATGACATTTACCAGTCAGACCTCTGCGGATGGGTTGGACAGCTTGGGTTTAACTCCGGTCATATTTTCGGGGCAAATGTATTTTCGGCGCAAAAGACAGAGGATATCAGCGCGGCAGGTTTTTACGCGCTTGGTACGGACACGGAATATCGTGTTTATATGGTGTCTGATTTTGCAGATACCGCGTCGCTGGCAGAAAGGCAGCCGGTTGCGGAAGGAAAATTCGGAAGCGCCGGTTATTACACGGTAGCGTTTGATACGCCGGTGACGGTAAAAGAAGGGGAGCGGTTCGCAGTGGTAGTGGAACTTACCACGCCGGACTCGGTACATCCGCTTGCGATTGAATACGCGGCAGATGAGACGACAGAAAACGTGGATCTGAGTGATGGAGAAGGATACATCAGCGCACAGGGAAATTCGTGGGAAAATGTGGAGAGCGGACAGAACTGTAATCTGTGTATCAAAGCATATGGCAGGAATCAGCAATAGTCGGAGGCGGTTTACATATGGAACAGCGGGTCATTAAGATCGCGGCCATTTTTATGGTACTATTTATGGCAGTTACCTGTGTTGTATTGTTTTATCTGCCCGGCTTTCATGAAAAGATGGTGGCGGCGCAGGAGCAGACGATGTCACAGGAAGATGCCGGGATGCATATGGATATGGTAGAGATCGGAAGCACGGATGGTGCGGCTGAGGAGGAGATCACTTTTTCGCAGCAGCTTCGCATTACACTTCCGGACGGAGTGACACAGGAGCAGGTATCAATACAGGATCAGTATGTGACACAGACTGTGGATATCATGTTTCCGGGTGCGGGAACGGATTATCTGTATCACAGTCCGATCATAGGACGCAGTGACCACATCGATAATCTGACATTTGAAAGTGAAGGTGGACAGGGCGTTATCGAGATCACATTGGATAAAGTGTTTGAGGTTCAGCCTACGTTTTTGGATGGCTATCTGTATCTTGATTTTATTCCGTTGCACGATATTTATGATAAGGTAGTGGTGATCGATGCCGGACATGGCGGAAACATGCCGGGCGCGACGATCGGCGGACAGTGTGAGAAAGATATTGATCTTGCGATCGTTCTGCAGTTAAAACAGATCTTTGAGGAAAATCCGGACAGCAGGATCGGCGTATATTATACAAGGGTGGATGATACCAATCCGTCTTTTGAGGACCGGGTCGGACTCGCGAATAAATCCGATGCGGATCTGTTTATCAGTGTGCATAACAACTCTACGGTCAGTGGAAAGACATCGAGTGTAAATGGTACGGCCGTCATGTATGACGAATTAAAAGAGGATAACGGGCATGGAACGAAGGAACTGGCGCAGATCTGCGTAGATGAAGTGTCCGGAGCGCTCGGAAGCAGAAACCGTGGTATCATAAACGGAAATGAGATCTATATCATCCGAAACAGTGAGGTGCCGGTGGCGCTGATCGAAGTCGGATTTATGACAAACGCGACAGAATTACAGAACCTGTCTTCGCCGGAATATCAAAGGCAGACAGCACAGGGAATTTACAATGCGATCATGCGCGCGTTTCAGGAAGGTTTTTAAGGGATTTTAAGGGAAAGGAAAGAAAATGGCAGATAAGATTATTTTTGCGACTGGAAATAAAAATAAAATGAGGGAGATCCGTGATATCTTAAGCGATCTTGGAATGGAGATCCTTTCCATGAAAGAAGCAGGGATCGACAAGGAGATCAACGAGGATGGCAAAACATTCGAGGAGAATGCGTTGATAAAGGCGCGCGCGGTGGCGGAAGATACCGACGCAGTGGTTCTCGCGGATGATTCGGGGCTTGAGATCGATTATCTGAACAAGGAGCCTGGTATTTATTCTGCGCGCTATCTGGGGGAGGATACTTCCTATGAGATCAAAAACCAGGTGTTGTTAGACCGTCTTTCGGGCGTGAAAAAAGAAGACCGCACCGCGCGTTTCGTCTGTGCGATCGCAGCAGTGCTGCCGGATAAACGGGAGTTTGTTGTGCGGGAGACGATCGAGGGTTATATTGGAGAGAAGCCGGCGGGAACCAATGGCTTTGGTTATGATCCGATCTTTTATGTAGATGAATACGGATGTTCTACGGCAGAATTGTCGGAGGAAAAGAAAAATGAAGTGAGCCACAGGGGAAAAGCACTGCGTGCCATGAGAGAAGTTCTGAAAAAGGAAGCATAGCATGAAAGTACTGATCGTAAGTGATACCCACAGAAAACATAAGAATCTTGAAATCGCGCTGGAGAGACAGCAGCCGATCGATCTTTTGATCCACCTCGGAGACGCGGAAGGATGCGAGGATTATATTGCGGAACTGGCTGGCTGTCCGCTTGAGATCGTTGCCGGAAACAGCGATTTTTTTTCCAGACTGGAGCGGGAAAAAATGATACTGATCGGAAATTATAAGGTATTTCTTACGCATGGAAACTACTATTATGTGCAGTCCGGACTTGCGGATATCAAAAGCGTGGCGAAGTCCAAGGGTGCGGATATCGTGATGTTCGGACATACGCATATCCCGGTCATTGATTATGATGATGACATCATTGCACTCAATCCGGGGAGCCTTTCCCATCCGAGGCAGGAGGGGCATCAGCCGTCCTATATTCTGATGGAAATTGATAAAACAGGGCAGGCGCATTTTTCGATACATTTTTTGAAAAAAAATGAAAAAGGGTGTTGACAACCTTTTGGTGGTGAGATATAATATGTCTTGCGTCACGGCAAGGGACGATAAAAAGTAAATAATTGCAATTAGCATTTTTGTGTGACGGGGTGTGGCTCAGCTTGGCTAGAGCGCCTGGTTTGGGACCAGGAGGTCGCAGGTTCGAATCCTGTCACCCCGATGTTATGCGGGTGTAGTTCAATGGTAGAACACCAGCCTTCCAAGCTGGATACGTGGGTTCGATTCCCATCACCCGCTTTGCTATGAGATTTTCATGGCGGAGATTTTTATATGTGTTCGTAGCTCAGCTGGATAGAGCAACGGCCTTCTAAGCCGTGGGTCGGGGGTTCGAATCCCTTCGAGCACATTTCTTTTTTCTTATTAATAAGAAGAAAGTGGCCAAATGGTCGTCATATGGTGGGTATAGCGCAGTTGGTTAGCGCGCCAGATTGTGGCTCTGGAGGCCCAGGGTTCGAATCCCTGTATCCACCCTTGATGCGATAGTTGAGATTTTAAGCATCGATTAAAATGTTGGGCTATCGCCAAGCGGTAAGGCACAGGACTTTGACTCCTGCATTCACCAGTTCGAATCTGGTTAGCCCAGTTTCACTATAATTATATTATGGGATACTAGCTCAGTTGGTAGAGCACTTGACTTTTAATCAAGTTGTCGGGGGTTCGACTCCCCCGTGTCTCATTCCTACATGACCGAATCTGAGAAGGTTTTGGTCATTTTTTCTTTATAACAGTATATTTTCAGATAAGCGGGCATGGCGGAATTGGCAGACGCGCCAGATTTAGGTTCTGGTGGGAGACCGTGCAGGTTCAAGTCCTGTTGCCCGCAGACATAAGAGAGCTGATCCCAGAGTGTGGGGAGAGGCTCTTTTTTTGAATCATAGGAAATTCCTTCCTATGATTCAAAAACGCTCCGCGGGGATGCGCAGCTCGCGGAGATGAAGTTTATGTTGAACATACCGCTCGCGCGCGAAAGTGTGCGGTAAGCGCACACTTTATTTTAGTGGCGATGAGAAAATGGAATTGTTCTTACAAAATGAATATGATAGAATAGAAAAGAATTGCAAAAATGCTGGAAGAGTTATGGAGGAAAAAATGGAACAACAAAAAAGAGAAAAAACGAAACTGCTCATCTTTATAGGGATTGCCTATGGGCTGACCTATCTGATGGGACTTTTCATGTGGTACGGCAGCAGGAAGGGCTATGATCTGTCCGTGTTTCCGACAGCGCAGATGTTATATCCGGCGGCGGGCGTGATCCTTGGACTGCTTGTGACGAATAAACGTGAGAAGAAACTGCCGGTTGGATTTTTTGTCACGGTTCTTGTGACAACGGCGATCCTTGTGATCCTGGCGTTGGTGTCGGTGTTTGCACCGGTCGATGATATTGAGCTGCAGGGAATGACGATCGCAGTTTATAATCTGATCTCACAGTATATTCTGATCATTGGAAGTGTGGTCGCATTAATTTTGCTTGCGGTTGCAGGAAAAGAAAAAAGAGCGGAGGCGGGGCTGACGAGAAGAAACTGGAAAAGCGCAGTTTTGGTCGTGCTCGTATTTGTCGCGCTTTACTTTGCGCGAACCGTGGTTTCCGTTACGGCATCCGGTGTGTTTGAAGGCGTGGGACTGCAGTATACAGGAGAGTGGTTTGCGATATTTAAAGATCCGATGGTCTGGATCAGTATTATTTCACTGCCGATCAATTACTTCCTGGTGTTTATCGCGTTTTTCGGTGAAGAATACGGATGGAGATACTATTTACAGTCTGTCATGCAGAAAAAATTCGGATTAAGAGGCGGCGTGATCTTACTTGGTATGGCATGGGGCATCTGGCATCTGCCGATCGATCTGTTTTATTATACACAGACTACGGGACTTCAGATGATCTTTGCACAGCAGATCACCTGCATTTTCCTGGCGATCTTCTTTGGCTATGCCTATATGAAGACGAAAAATATCTGGGTGCCGGTATGCCTGCACTATCTGAACAATAATCTGATCCCAATCATTACCGCTACATTTACGGCGGATGTTCTGGAGGATCAGGTCGTAAGATGGAGTGATCTTCCGGTATCACTGCTCTTAAACGGTCTCTGCTTTGGATTCTTTCTGCTGGCAGGGGAGTATAGGAGAAAAAATATAAAAGAGTAAAGGAGTGAGTCCTGCGTGGATGCAAGTGAAAATAAGCGCAGTATTGCGGTCGTAACAGGCGCAAGCGGTGGATTTGGAAAGGAATTTGTACGTCTGTTACTGGAAGAGGATACCGTGGATGAGATCTGGGCGGTTGCCAGAAATAAAGAAAAACTGCAGAAACTGAGCGATGAGTTTGGCAGCCGGATTTGCGTGATCCCGATGGATCTGACCAATCCCGTGGAACGCAGGGCGTTTGCGGAAAAGTTGGAGCAGGAAAAGGTAAAGATCCAATTTCTGGTAAACAATGCGGGTTACGCAAAATTTTGTGCTTATGACGAACTTGGTGTGGAAGAGTCACTCAATATGCTGGAATTAAACTGCAACGCGGTCGTAGCAATGGGACTTTTCTGCATTCCGTATATGGAACAGGGAAGCCACATTGTAAATATCGCTTCGCTGGCAGCTTTTCTGCCGCTTCCGTATCTGAACCTTTACAGTGCGTCAAAGGCTTTTGTGCGCAACTATTCGCGGGCACTCAATGTAGAATTAAAGCAAAGAGGCATCACAGTGACGGCGGTTTGTCCGGGCTGGATGCATACGGCGCTGTTCGAGCGCGCGGATATCGGGGCGGATCATACGATCCATATCTTTCGCGGAATGGCAGATCCGGGAAAAATGGCAGAGCAGGCGTTTCGTGATGTGAAGAAGAAAAAAGACTGTTCCATTCCGGGAAGTTACGCGAAAATGTGCCATGTCGCAGCGAAGATACTTCCGCAGAAATGGATGATGAAACTGTGGATGATCCAGCAGAAAATGACAAAATAAAAAAGTGATTGACAACGCGTGTTTTCTATACTATAATTTCTACTGTTGCGTGACAAAAAAGCCTGTCACGACAGGAGAAGGGCTTATAGCTCAGCTGGTTAGAGCGCACGCCTGATAAGCGTGAGGTCGGTGGTTCGAGTCCACTTAAGCCCATGAAAAGAAAATAAAAACGCATTTATAAGGGAGCGGTTCCGTTTGGAACGGCTCCCTTTGTTGTCAGGTATCCGGGACGTTTCAAAATCTCCGGTTGTGAAAAAAAGGGGGATTTAGTATAATAGGAACATAACGTGGGAGGAGAGAATGAAATGGCAAGTTCTTTGTTATCATTTGTTATAACGATCGTTTTAGTGGCGCTCGGTGCAGCGGCGTCGGGAAAAGGGAAAATGAAAAAAACGCGGAAGTTCATACCGCCGAATCCGGCGTGGCGGAACGGCCAGCCGGGGCAGACCGCACCAATGCAGCAGGCGTGGGCGAACCGTCCACCGATACCGCAGGGTCAGCCGGTGCAGCAGCGGGTAAATCAGCAGCCGTCACAGGGGCAGATGCGTGCGTATCAGAAACAGATGGCGATGGGATATGGACAAAGACCGGTGCAGACCGCACAGGGCAGCAGTGTACAAAAAAACGTCCCGGCCGCAAAAAAGAGCAGTGGAAGCGCGATCTTAGACCGTGTACTCCGTGAAAATCAGGATACAGACACGCGGGAATACAACGTGGAAGAAACGGTGATACTGGATTCTATGGGACTTTCTATGCCAAAGATCGAGCAAAGTCCGTACATGGAAGAAGTACATCAGATGATGGTGACCGGTTATGAGGTAAAAATGCCGGAGCAGAGAGATTTTGTGATGGAGGGGCTTGCGCTCTTAGATCAGCATGTAGGTTAGGAAAGAAGAGGTTAGCATGAGACAGATACCAAAGCCGGGAGAACTTTACCGGCATTTCAAAAATAAATTATATCAGGTGATCGCGGTCGCAAAGCACACAGAGACCGGCGAAGATATGGTGGTCTATCAGGCACTGTATGGAGATTTTGCCGTGTATGTCCGTCCGCTTGCGATGTTTCTTGGGGAAGTGGACCATGAGAAATGTCCGGACAGCCGGGAGCAGTACCGCTTTGAAAAAGTAGAGCGCGGGAGAACCGCGGAAGATACTGTGGAGAACATGGAGCCCGAAGAAAAAGCGGAACCTGAGAGTAAAAAAGCGGAAACCGCAAAGCCGCAGCAAAACGGGGAACCAAAAGACAGTACGCCGCAGGAACCGGAGGAAACGAACGGGGTTGATCCGAGACTGCTTGCGATCCTGGATGCGGATACCTATAATGAAAAATATAAACTGCTTTCATCCATGCAGGGAGATATGACAGACCGTCTGATCAATGATCTGGCGGTGGCGCTTGATATTGCGGTGGATGATGGCCCGGTTGACCAACGGTATGAAAAATTGAAATCTGCGCTTGCAATGCTCTGCAAGTATGAAGTGAACCGCCTGCGTTAAGCAAGGCGGTTCGGCTTTTTCTGGCTTAAAGTGCTGTTGTGGTATTCGGTGGAATAGGTGACATCTTCGCCGAACCATTCCGGCGGAACAAAGGCATTTGCCTCATCCACACTCTCAAATTCCACTTCGGCAAGTGTGAGCGGAGCGAGTTCGCCGTCGAAAATATCAAGTTCGATCGTATATTTTTCCAGAAACGGGATCTTATAGCGGGTCTTCTGGATCAAAAGTCCGTCCGTTTTCGGGGCAAGATGGTCATAGGCTTCTTTGGTGAGCGGGAGATTATATTCTTCCCTTGCGAGAAGTCCTTTTGATTTGTAGGTTAAAATGTAATCGTCATCCTGTCTGCGGATGCGCACGACAGGTTCGGTACACAGATACCCCTGTTCGATGCGGTGGCACGGATACCGGCCTAAATGTTCCGGCAGCTCTTTTAATAAAAATTTACGTTCGATTTCCACGTCCGGTCGCGTCCTTTCTTCCTCATAAATAATAAAGTCAGTATAACACAGGATACCCGTTTTTTAAAAGAAAATCCGAGACTGGCGGAAAAAAAGGAGACATGCTATAATGATTTTCAGAAAAATACAGGAGCATGGAGGAACAAAAAAATGAGCAGACTTGGAATCTTTTTTGCAGACGGCTGTGAGGAAATCGAGGGACTTGCGGTTGTCGATATCATAAGAAGGGCAAAGATGGATATTACAACGATATCCATTACCGGGAAAAAAGAAGTGACCGGTTCCCATCAGATCACCTTTTTGACCGATGCGCTGTTTGAGGATGTTGATTTTTCTGAACTTGACGGGATCATCCTGCCGGGCGGTATGCCGGGAACCTTAAACCTTGGCGCACATGCGGGCGTGACGGCACAGGTAAAGGCATTTGCGGAGGCAGGAAAACTGGTATGCGCGATCTGTGCGGCACCGAGCGTTCTTGGTGCGTGCGGCATTCTGAACGGAAAAAAGGCGACCTGCCATCCGGGCTTTGAAGAGAAACTGACCGGCGCGTCAGTTTCCTATGACAATGTGGTTACGGACGGAAATGTGATCACCAGCCGCGGCATGGGTACGGTCATCGATTTCGGACTTGCGATCGTTTCCTATTTCGGCAGCGAAGAGCTCGTGGAGGATGTGAGAAAGCATCTGGTATACAATCGTTAAGACACCGGACGCGGCATTGTTTTTGTGATACAAAAATTTTGCATCATAAGAAAAACTTACCAAACATAATATTTTGAGATTCGCAGATAATAGAATCAGGATAAGCGATACGAAAAAAGCTTATCTGAATATAGATAAAACGAAGAAAATACTATGGAGGTAAGAATCATGACAGGATCAGGAAATTCTAACACAAGCAAAATGGCTGTGCCGCAGGCAAAAGAGGCCATGAACCGTTTCAAACAGGAAGTTGCAAGCGAAATCGGAGTACCTTTAAAAGAGGGTTACAACGGAGATTTAACTTCTGCACAGGCAGGTTCTATCGGTGGCGAGATGGTCAAAAAAATGATCATGAAGCAGGAAGAACAGATGTCCGGCAAATAAAAATCCGCACTTGCGGAGTGGAAAAAGAGATCGTCCGAAACGGCGGTCTTTTTTTCTGCATAAAAAACTCTTTTCATTTTGAAAATGTTATGCTATAATGCTTAAATGACTGTTAATAGCGAAATTCGAGCGTACATGGATATTTATATATAAGGAGGAAACAGTAACAATGAGTGTACAGGTAGAAAATTTAGAAAAGAATATGGCGAAACTTACGATTGAAGTTCCGGCAGAAAAGGTTGAAGAGGCTTTACAGGCTGCATACATGAAACAGAAAAACAGAATCAGCGTTCCGGGCTTCCGTAAAGGAAAAGTGCCGAGAGCAATGGTTGAAAAAATGTATGGACCGGCAATCTTCTACGAAGATGCGGCAAACACCTTAATGCAGGAAAACTATCCGGATGCTGTAAAAGAAAGCGGACTTGATATTGTTTCCCAGCCTACCGTTGACGTAACACAGATCGAAAAAGGAAAATCTTTCATCTTCACAGCAGAAGTAGCTGTAAGACCGGAAGTTACCTTAGGAAAATACAAGGGTGTAACCGTTACAAAGATCGATACATCCGTAACAGATGAAGAAGTAGACAAAGAAGTAGAAAACGAAAGAAATAAAAACGCAAGAACAGTTACCGTAGAAGACAGACCGGTACAGGAAGGCGATACCGCGATCATCGACTTCGAGGGATTTGTAGACGGCGTTGCATTTGAAGGCGGCAAAGGAGAGAACCATCCGCTCGAGATCGGTTCCCATACCTTTATCGATACATTCGAAGATCAGTTAGTTGGCAAGAATGCAGGAGATGACGTAGATGTAAACGTTACTTTCCCGGCAGAATACCAGGCAAAAGATCTTGCAGGAAAGCCGGCATTATTCAAAGTTAAGATCCATGAGATCAAGACAAAAGAACTTCCGGAATTAAACGACGAGTTCGCACAGGATGTTTCTGAGTTTAATACACTTGCTGAGTACAAGGAAGATGTAAAGAAGAAACTTACCGAAAGAAAAGAAAACGAAGCAAAACGCACCAAGGAAGACGAAGCAGTACAGAAGATCATCGACAAGTCTACCATGGAATTGCCGGATGCAATGATCGATACACAGGTGAACTCCATGATCAACGAGTTCGCACAGAGAATGGCAAGCCAGGGACTGACTTTAGATCAGTACATGCAGTTCTCCGGTGTAACTATGGATAAGTTAAAAGAACAGGTTCGCCCGGAAGCGGTAACACGCATTAAGAGCA
This sequence comes from Lachnospiraceae bacterium, assembly GCA_902363825.1. GTDB lineage: Bacteria > Bacillota > Clostridia > Lachnospirales > Lachnospiraceae > Roseburia_D > Roseburia_D yibonii. Next base: position 173,823 of record CABJBK010000006.1, on the reverse strand, counting down.
GCCTTGTATTAGAGCAGATCGCAAAAGAAGAAAGCATCGAGATCTCCGATGATGAAGTAGCAGAAGAGATCGAAAAGATGGCAAAAGCTTACGGTATGGAAGCTGACAAGTTAAAAGAATATATGGGCGATTCTGAGAAAGAAAGCATGAAGAGAGATCTTGCGATCCAGAAAGCAGTAGATCTTATCATGGAAAATGTAAAAGAGCGCGCAAAAGCTAAGAGCAAGAAAGAAAAAGAAGCAGAAGCCGCTGAAAGCGAAGAATAAAAGGAATAAGCGCCCTTTCAAGATCAGATTGGAGGAAGGATCAGGATTATGAGTTTAGTACCTTATGTCATTGAACAGACAAGCAGAGGAGAACGGAATTACGACATCTACTCCAGATTATTAAAAGACCGTATCATCTTCCTTGGGGAAGAGGTCAACGAGACAACAGCAAGCCTTGTGGTTGCGCAGTTATTGTTTTTAGAGTCTGAGGATCCGGGAAAAGACATCCAGTTATACATCAATTCCCCGGGTGGAATGGTTACAGCAGGACTTGCGATCTACGATACGATGCAGTATATCAAATGCGATGTGTCCACGATCTGTATCGGACTTGCAGCAAGCATGGGCGCATTCCTGTTAGCAGGCGGTGCGAAAGGAAAACGTTTTGCACTCCCGAATGCAGAGATTATGATTCATCAGCCATCCGGCGGAGCGAAAGGTCAGGCTACTGAGATTGAGATCGCTGCGGAGAACATTTTAAAGACCAAGAAGAAATTAAATGAGATTTTAGCAGCAAATACCGGAAAGCCATATGAAACCGTATGCGCGGACACCGAAAGAGACCATTATCTTTCTGCGGAAGAAGCAAAAGAATATGGTCTGATTGATGATATAATTACAAGCAGATAAGAAAAAATCAGGGGACAGTACGTTTTTATGCACTGTCCCTGTTGCTTTCTTTGAGAAAATCAGATAAGATGTAGTAGAAAATTAAGAGATAACGGGGTGAAAGAATGGCAGGCAGAAATAACGATGAAAAAATCAGATGCTCATTTTGCGGAAAATCCCAGGATCAGGTCCGCAAACTGATCGCAGGCCCGAACGGGGCATATATCTGTGATGAGTGCGTGGACATCTGTTCTGAGATTATAGAGGAAGAATTGGATGAGAACGATGTGCCGGAAGAGACAGAGGCACAGGAGATCAATCTGATCAAGCCGGAAGAAATGAAAGCGTTTCTCGATGACTATGTCATTGGACAGGAACAGGCAAAGAAAGTGCTTTCTGTTGCGGTATACAATCATTATAAGAGGATCACGGCGGAGACGGATGACAGTGTGGAGCTGCAGAAGAGTAATATCCTGATGCTCGGACCGACCGGATCCGGTAAGACACTGCTCGCACAGACACTTGCGCGTGTGTTAAATGTACCGTTTGCGATCGCAGACGCCACAACACTGACCGAGGCAGGCTATGTCGGTGAGGACGTGGAGAATATTCTGTTAAAGCTGATCCAGGCAGCAGATTACGATATCGAGCGCGCACAGTGCGGGATCATCTATATTGATGAGATCGACAAGATCACCAAGAAATCTGAGAATGTTTCTATTACAAGAGATGTTTCCGGCGAAGGCGTACAGCAGGCACTGTTAAAGATCTTAGAGGGAACGGTTGCTTCCGTTCCGCCACAGGGTGGAAGAAAACATCCGCAGCAGGAGCTGATCCAGATCGATACGACAAATATCCTGTTTATCTGCGGTGGAGCGTTTGACGGACTTGACAAGATCATCGAGAGCCGTATGGATGAAAAATCAATCGGATTTAACGGAATCCTTTCCGAAAAAGAAGAAAAGAATGTGGGCGAGCTGTTCAAAAAAGCACTGCCGCAGGATTTTATGAAATTCGGACTGATTCCGGAATTTGTAGGCCGTGTACCGGTCACAGTATCTTTGGATCTGTTAGACAAGGACGCCATGGTGCGCATCCTGACCGAGCCGAAGAACTCTTTGGTAAAACAGTACAGAAAGCTGTTTGAACTTGATGGCGTGGAGTTGGAGTTTAATCAGGACGCGATCGAGGCGATCGCGGAAAAGACCATGGAACGTAAGACCGGAGCGAGAGGACTGCGTGCGATCATGGAAGAGACGATGATGGATCTGATGTATAAGATCCCGTCGGATGAGAGTATTACGAAGTGTACGATCACAAAGGATACCGTGATGGGAGACGCGCCTGCACTTCTTACCTGTACAGGAAATGAAAAGAGCGCGTAAGATCGAAATACAAGTGTTATAAGAACAAAAAGCCATAAACTGCCTGTCCTTTTCAGGCAGTTTATTTTCTAAGTATAAAAGACAACAGGAGGAAACGGATCGTGAGTGAACAGATAAAGAAAGTTCCTGCGGTGGCACTGCGTGGAATGACGATTCTGCCGGGCATGATCGCACATTTTGATGTGAGCAGGGAGCGCTCGATCCATGCCGTGGAGCAGGCGATGATGGATGATGAACAGATTTTCCTTGTTACTCAGAGAAATGCCGAGGAAAACGAACCGGAAGCCGAGGATCTCTATCAGATCGGAATTCTTGCGTTGATCAAGCAGGTCATCAAGATGCAGGACAACATCGTGCGCGTTCTGGTGGAAGGAACAAAGCGCGCGCAGCTACAGGAACTTTTTTCGGAGGGAACGTATCTTGCAGCAGGGGTAATGACCTTTTCGGATACGGAAGACCTCTCAGACGGAGCGAAAGAGGCGATGCTGCGCGGCGTGCAGGAAACTTTTACCAAGTACTGCATGGCGAACCCGAAGATGGGCAAAGAATTTTTAAAACAGATCAAAGAGGCGGATGATCTCGAGAAAGCCATGGATCAGATCTCCAACAATCTGCCGGTGCGCTTTGAGGAAAAACAGCATATCCTGGAGGCGGTTACGCTGACAGAACGGTATGAAGTGTTAGTGACGCTTCTGTTAAACGAAATACAGATCATGGATCTCAAAAACGAGTTTCAGAAAAAAGTCAAGGCGCATGTGGATCAAAACCAGAAGGAGTATCTGCTGCGGGAACAGATGAAAGTCATACGCGAGGAACTCGGAGAGGAAAATACGGAGTCGGATGCGGATCAGTTTTTAGAAGAGGTCGGCAGGTTAAAAGCGGATGAAAAAACCAAGGAAAAGATCAAAAAAGAGATCTCCCGGTTTAAAAATATCAGCTCGAATTCATCCGAGAGCGCGGTGACGCGGGGCTATATCGAGACGCTTTTGGAACTTCCGTGGAACAAAGTATCAAGAGACAACAGAAGCCTGAAAAACGCGAAAAAGATCCTGGATGAGGATCATTATGGACTGGAAAAAGTAAAGGAGCGTATGCTGGAATTTCTGGCGGTGCGCAACCTGACAAAGAAAGGCGAGAGCCCGATCATCTGTCTGGTCGGACCGCCGGGAACCGGAAAGACCAGCATCGCGCGTTCGGTTGCGCGGGCGTTGGATAAAAAATACGTCAGGATCTCGCTTGGCGGCGTGCGCGATGAGGCAGAGATACGCGGACACCGGAAAACCTATGTCGGGGCAATGCCGGGACGTATCGTAAACGGACTGCGCAGCGCGGGTGTGAAAAATCCGCTGATGCTCTTAGACGAGATCGACAAGATGAGCAGCGATTACAAGGGAGATACCGCATCGGCACTGCTTGAAGTGTTAGATGCGGAGCAGAATAAGAAATTCCGCGATCACTATGTGGAGATCCCGATCGACCTCTCAGAGGTGCTGTTTATCGCGACGGCAAATTCTGTGCAGGGGATTCCGAGACCGCTTCTGGATCGTATGGAGCTGATCGAGGTCTCAAGCTATACGGAAAATGAGAAAGAGCATATCGCGAAAGAGCATTTGTTAAAGAAGCAAAAAGAGCGGAACGGATTAAAAGAGGACGAGCTCTCGATCAGTGACGCGGCAATGAGAAAGATCATCCGGGGCTATACCAGGGAAGCCGGGGTTCGTAATTTAGAGCGCAAGCTCGGGGAGATCTGCAGAAAGGTTGCACGGAAGATCTATGAGGGTGAGAAAAAATCCGTGAAGATCACGGAGCAGAATCTTTCCGGTTACCTCGGCAGGGAGCGGTATACCTATGACAGGAAGAATGAGACGGATGAGGTCGGGATCGTGCGCGGACTGGCGTGGACGAGTGTCGGCGGAGATACGTTGGAGATCGAAGTGAACGTGATGCCGGGCAAAGGCGCGTTCAAGCTGACCGGACAGCTCGGTGATGTGATGAAGGAGTCGGCACAGGCGGGGATCAGCTATATCCGTTCCATCAGTGAGGATCACGGGATCGACCGGAAGTATTTTTCGGAGCATGACATCCATATCCATATTCCGGAAGGTGCCGTGCCAAAGGACGGACCATCAGCCGGTATCACGATGGCGACGGCGATGTTTTCTGCGATCACAGGGAAGCCGGTGCGCGCGGATGTCGCAATGACCGGAGAGATCACCCTGCGCGGCAGGGTACTGCCGATCGGTGGGCTGAAAGAGAAGATCCTTGCGGCAAAAAATGCGGGGATCGTGACGGTATGCGTGCCGAAGAAGAATGAAAAGGATATTGCGGAGATCTCACCGGAGATCAAAAAAGGACTCGAGATCGTGTATGTGGAACACATGCAGGAGGTCTTAGACGTGGCGCTTGTAAAATAGAAAGAGGAAAATTATGGTCATTAAAAATGTAGAATTAGAAATCGTGTGCGGCGTGACAAGTAAAATACCGGATACCGATCTGCCGGAGGTGGCATTTGCGGGAAAATCCAATGTGGGAAAATCTTCCCTGATCAACGGACTGATGAACCGGAAATCACTTGCGCGAACATCTTCCCAGCCGGGAAAGACACAGACGATCAATTTTTATAATATCAACAAGTTTATGTATTTAGTCGATCTTCCGGGCTACGGCTACGCGAAAGTGTCAGAGAATGAAAAGAAAAAATGGGGAAAGATGATCGAAAATTATCTTCACACCTCAAAACAGTTAAAGGCGGTCTTTCTGCTGATCGATATCCGCCATGAGCCGTCTGCGAATGACAAGATGATGTATGAGTGGATCGTGTATCAGGGTTATGATCCGATCATTGTTGCAACGAAACTGGACAAGATCAAGCGCAGCCAGATCCAGAAATCCGTAAAGATGGTAAAAGAAGGGTTAAATGTAAAGCCGGGAACAAAGATCATCCCGTATTCCGCGCTGACCAAGCAGGGACGGGATGAGATCTGGGAACTGATGGATGAACTGGTCGGTTATGAAACGGAGAAAAAATAAGATCTATGAAGAATAAATATGTGTTTGTCACAGTCATGCTTGCGGTGCTGTTGTTTCTTGGTGTCGGGCTGACTGAGATTTATGTAAACCATACAGAAGAAAAAGAAGACGGACAGTACACAGTTGTCACTTCGTTCTACCCTATGTATATCGCCGCACTCAATGTGGTGGGGGAGAACGATCATATCCGGCTTGAGAATTTAAGCGAACCGCAGACCGGCTGTCTGCATGATTATCAGCTTACGCCGGCGGATATGCAGCTGTTATCGACTGCGGATGCCTTTATCATAAACGGCGGCGGGATCGAGAGCTTTCTCGGTGAAGTCGCGGAGCAGTATCCGGATCTTACGATCATAAATGCCAGTGAGCAGGTGGATCTGATCGAGGATAATGCCCATGCGTGGATGAATATCGAAGCCTATATGACGCAGGTAAAAACGATCGAGGCGGAGCTTTCCGCGGCAGATCCGGCGGATACGGAGCAATTTTCGGAGAATGCGGATGCATACCTCGCAAAACTTTCTTCCTTAAAAGAGCAGGCAGATGCGGTAAAGCCGCTGACCGAAGGAAAAAATATCGTGATCTTCCACGAGGCGTATGAGTATGTGGCAGAAGAATTTGGCATGCAGGTTTCCTATGTGATGGATCTTGACGAGGAGCGTCAGGTCAGTGCAGGGGAAGTCGCGGATGTCGTGCGCACGGTCACAGACGGCGGTGTCCGGGTGATCCTTGCCGAGGAACTTTACGGAAAGGATATGGGTGACACTGTGGAGAGCGAGACCGACGCAAAGATCTGCTATCTGGATACGCTGGTGCGAGGGGATTATGACGCGGACAGCTATTTAAATGCCATGCAGCAGAATATCACATTGTTGAAGGAGGCGTTTTCGGATGAAAAAGATCATTGAGCCATGCGGACTTCATTGTATCAAGGTGAACCACCTGGGCGTTACGATCGGAGGACAGCAGATCTTATCCGATATCAATCTGCACATCCACTGTGGGACACTGACTGCAATTATAGGAAAGAACGGAGCGGGAAAGTCTACGCTGATCAAGGCAATGCTTGGCGATATCCCGCACGAGGGAAATATCGAGTTTAAGGACAGGGAAAACGGAAAGATCCAGAAATTAAAGATCGGTTATGTGCCGCAGAGCATGAATATCGAGAAGAATACGCCGATCAGTGTCTATGACATGATCGCGAGTTATCAGTCCAATTTTCCGGTATTTTTCCGGAAGAAGCGGGCACTCTATGAAGAGATCAAAGACAGCTTAAAAGTGTTTGAGGCGGATTATCTGATCGATAAGCAGGTGTGCAATCTCTCCGGCGGAGAGCTCCAGAGGGTGCTGCTTTCAATGGCGATCATGGATGAGCCGAACCTTCTGCTTTTGGACGAGCCGGTATCCGGGATAGATCAGAACGGGATGGATCTGTTTTACAAAAAGATCGATTACCTGAAAAAGCATTTTGATCTCGCGACGATCTTAATATCCCATGATCTTGATTATGTGGAAAGATATGCGGACAAGGTCATTTTACTCGATCAGAAGATCTTAAAGCAGGGCACGGTAAAAGAAGTATTCCAGTCGGATGAGTTTAAACGGGTATTTGGAACGGAGGTGAGGGTATGATCGAATTTTTTACCGGATGGTGGCAGTACAGTTTTATGCGCAGCGCATTTCTCGCGGTTATGATCATTACGCCTCTGTTTGGGATACTGGGAACGATGATCGTAAACCGTAAAATGGCGTTTTTCTCGGATGCGCTCGGACATTCCGCACTGACCGGGATCGCGGTCGGCGTGGTGCTCGGCGTGACGGACACGAATCTTTCGATGGTGATCTTTGCGATCATCTTCGCGCTTTTGTTAAATAAGATCAGCAGTAAGAGTACGGCATCCACCGACACGATCATATCGGTCTTTTCTTCCTGCTCGGTCGCGATCGGACTTGCGATCCTCTCGAAGGGCGGAAATTTCAGCAAATATTCGAGCCTGTTAGTCGGGGATATTTTAAGTATCACGCACCGGGAGATTGTGTATCTGGTACTGATCTTTGCGGTCACACTGGTATTCTGGTTTTTTGCGTTCAATAAGTTAAACGCGGTCAGCATGCACCGGACACTGGCGACGAGCCGCCACATACCGGCAATACTGTTGGAAAACCTGTTTGCGGTACTGATCGCGCTCATTGTCATGCTGTCGATCAAATGGGTGGGCATCCTTATCATTAACGCCCTGCTCATTCTGCCGGCGGCAAGCAGCAGAAACCTTGCGGTCAATCTCAGGGAATATCACTTTTTCGCAGTTTTATTTTCGATGTTCTCCGGGATACTTGGGCTGATCATCTCATATTTTACGAATGTCGCGACGGGACCGATGATCATCATCGTGGCGTCATTGATATATTTTATCACTTTCGCATATCAGAAAGTGATACATGGATAACAACAGAAAAGAAGCAGACATCTACGCAGGATAAAGTGTGCAGATGTCTGCTTTTTTGCTGGAAACATCTCTTTTCCTATTGACATACTAGGAATTTGTGATATAACGTAATGGAAGGAAAATTGACGATATCAGAAAGGAAGGAACTCTATGTCTGAAAAAAATATATTGGAAATAAAAAATTTGCATGTAAGCGCGGATGATAAGGATATCCTGCGCGGCGTGGATCTTACGATAGGAAAAAATGAAACTCATGTACTGATGGGGCCAAACGGAACCGGAAAGTCTACACTCGGATATGCGATCACCGGAAATCCGCATTATATTGTAACGGAAGGTGACATTATTTTTGACGGAGAAAATATTACCGAAATGCCGGTCAATGAACGGGCGAAAAAGGGGATCTTTCTCTCGTTTCAGAATCCGCTCGAGGTGCCGGGCATCACGTTAAGCGCGTTTATCCGCAGCGCACTTGAACAGAAAAGCGGAAAACGTATCCGCCTTTGGGATTTTAAGAAAAAATTAAAAGAGACGATGGAACTGCTCTCGATGGACGAGTCCTATGCGGAGCGTGACTTAAACGTGGGATTTTCCGGTGGAGAGAAGAAAAAGGCGGAGATCCTGCAGATGCTGATGTTAGAGCCGAAACTCGCGATCCTGGACGAGACGGATTCCGGGCTTGATGTGGATGCGGTAAGAACCGTATCAAAGGGCATTCATGCCTATCAGGAAAAGTGCAAGGGAAGTCTCCTTATCATTACGCACAGCACCAGGATCCTGGAGTCTTTGAAGGTGGATGTCACCCATGTCATGGAAGGCGGCAGGATCGTAAAGAACGGGGACGCGTCTTTGGTGGATACCATAAACGAGAATGGATTTGAACGGATATCAGAATAAGCAGACCGGAAAGGAGTGTACCTGATTTGGAAGAAAAAAGTTATGTAGAAGATATAGACAGAAGTATTTATGACATCCGGAACGAGGAGAAGGATGAATACCGGATCGAGGAAGGGTTGACGCCTGCGATCATCGATAAACTGTCGAAAGAAAAACACGATCCGGTCTGGATGCAGCAGTTCCGTCTGCAGTCTCTGCAGATCTATGATGAAATGAAGATCCCGGACTGGGGGCCTTCGATCGAGGGACTTGACATGGATCATATCGTTACCTATGTCAGACCGAACACAAAGATGCAGGGAAGCTGGAAGGATGTCCCGCAGGACATCAAGGATACCTTTGAGCGTCTCGGCATCCCACAGGCAGAGCGGAAATCACTGGCGGGAGTTGGCGCGCAGTATGATTCTGAGCTTGTATACCATAACGTAAAAGATGAGGTCGCGGCGCAGGGCGTGGTATACACGGATATGGAAAGTGCCTTAAAGGGCGAGTACGCGGACATGATCCACAAATATTTTATGAAGCTTGTCACGCCGAGAGACCATAAATTCGCGGCACTGCACGGCGCAGTCTGGTCGGGCGGTTCCTTTGTCTATGTGCCGAAGGGCGTACAGGTATCGATCCCGTTACAGTCCTATTTCCGCTTAAACGCAAAGGGCGCGGGACAGTTTGAGCATACGCTGATCATCGTGGACGAGGGCGCAAGCCTCCACTTTATCGAAGGGTGCTCCGCTCCGAAATATAATGTCGCGAACCTGCATGCGGGCTGTGTCGAATTATATGTGAAGAAAAACGCGAAGCTCCGCTATTCGACGATCGAAAACTGGTCGAAGAATATGTACAACTTAAATACCAAACGTGCGCTGGTCGAAGAAGGCGGCACGATCGAATGGGTATCCGGTTCGTTTGGCTCCCATGTAAGCTATCTGTACCCGATGAGTATTTTAAAGGGCAGAGGCGCGAAGATGGAGTTTACCGGAATTACATTTGCGGGAAAAGGACAGAATCTGGATACCGGTGCGAAAGTTGTACATGCCGCGCCGGATACAAGCTCCTATATGAATACAAGATCGATCAGCAAGGACGGCGGTATCAGTACCTTCCGCAGCAGTGTGGTGGTAAATAAGGATGCCTGCGGTTCCAAATCGGCAGTCTCCTGTCAGTCCCTCATGCTGGATTCAGAGTCAAGATCGGATACGATCCCGGCGATGGACATCCGCACCAGAAAGGCATCCGTAGGTCATGAGGCAAAGATCGGAAGCATCAGTGATGACGCGGTATTTTATCTGATGTCGAGAGGAATGAGCGAAGAGGACGCGCGGGCACTGATCGTCAGCGGATTTGCGGATAATGTTTCAAAAGAGCTTCCACTGGAATACGCAGTGGAGATGAACAATCTGATCCGGCTTGAGATGAAGGGCTGCATCGGATGATCTTTGGTATTTCGGAAGGAGGAACAAAAATGGCGGAAAACAGTAACAAAGTGATAAATCGGCTGCCATCCAAAACATGGTACTGGCTGGGTGTCAATGAGACCAGGTTTCCGTGGGATGAAAAGCAGTGCGTGCGGTTCCCGGAGATACAGGAACATACAGACGCGGACGGCGAGGCGAAAACATATAAATATCAAATAGAAGGAACGGACGCTTTTTCTGAGCGTACCTTTACATTTACAGCAGAAAAAAACAGCAGACTTACGGTTCTTATGGATATAGGCACAGAGGGAAACAGCGCGCTCCATATTAACTTAAACGCGAAGGAAAACGGTGAGATCAAACTTGTGCAGATCCAGCGCAACAAAGCGGATTCAAAGGTGTATAACGAGGTCTGCGGAAACTGTGATGCGTCTGCGAGCGTGGAACTCGTGCAGATCTATCTGGGCGAGGGCGATATCTATTCGGATGAAAAGATCGATTTGAATGGGGATGGCAGCAGTTTAAAGACCGATATCGGTTATCTCGGACAGAACAAAAAGTGCCTGGACATGAATGTAGTCGCCAATCATTTCGGGAAAAATACCAAGAGCGAGATACAGGTGGCAGGAGCGTTAAAGGACGCGGCAAAAAAGATCTTCCGCGGAACGATTGATTTTAAGAAAGGCTCCTCCGGTTCCACAGGGGATGAACTGGAAACCGTGCTCATGCTCGGAGATGACGTGGAAAACAAAACGATCCCGTTGATCCTCTGCGCGGAGGAGGATGTCGCCGGAAACCACGGGGCAACGATCGGGGAACTGGATGAGGAGACGTTGTTTTACTTTGAGAGCCGCGGCATCAAAAAGGAAGTGGCAGAGGACATCTGCGCACGGGCATCGATCGAAAAACTGCTTCGTGAAGTGGAAGATCCAAAGATCAAAGAACTTGCACTGGCAGAGCTGGATCAGATGTCAGCAGGAGTAAAGGAGGAAGCATAGGATGGAGAGGGATTACAGAAAAGACTTTCCGCTCTTGATGCAGGATCGCACGGTATATCTCGATAACGCGGCAACCGCGCAGAGACCGCAGTGCGTCATTGATGCGGAGATGGATTTTTATAAAAACCACAATGCAAATCCGCTCCGTGGCACTTATCCGCTCAGCGTGGAGGCAACCGATATTTATGAGCAGGCGAGAGCGCGGGTCGCGCAGTTTATCCATGCGGCATCCACGGAGGAAGTGATCTTTACCAGAAACACGACAGAAGGCATCAATCTGGTCGCGTACAGCTATGGACTCACCAATCTGAAAGCGGGCGATGAGATCTTGGTGTCGATCATGGAGCATCACAGCAATCTTCTGCCCTGGCAGATGGCCGCGCGGATGACGGGAGCATCTTTAAAGTTCCTTGAATGTGGAAAAGACGGCAGTGTGGATCTGGATCTTGTGGAAAAACTGATCACGGACCGCACAAAGCTGGTTGCGGTCACGCAGATCTCAAATGTGCTCGGAAGAGAAAATCCGGTGCGTGAGATCGCGGCGATCGCGCACAAAAAAGGTGCCGTTGTCGTTGTGGATGGTGCGCAGAGCACCCCGCACAAAAAGATCGATGTGCAGGCATTGGACGCGGATTTCTTTGCATTCTCGGGACACAAGCTGTTTGGCCCGATGGGGATCGGCGTTTTATATGGAAAGAAAGCGCTGCTGGATCAGATGTCGCCGTTTTTAAGTGGTGGAGAGATGATCGATTCCGTGACGAGAGAAGGCGCAAAATTTGCGGAACTGCCGCATAAATTCGAGGCGGGAACCGTCAATGCGGCGGGTGCGGCAGGTCTGCTTGCGGCGATCGATTATATCGAGGGCATCGGATTTGATGAGATGGAAAGACGGGAACTTGCGGTGACAGAGCGGGCACTCTCCGGCTTAAAGGAGATCCCGCATGTGCATGTGCTTGGCTCGGAGCGTGCAGAGGAACATACCGGCATTCTCACCTTTGTGGTCGATCAGGTGCATCCGCACGATGTTAGTGAGGTGCTGATCGCGGATGGGATCTCCGTGCGCGCGGGACATCACTGCGCACAGCCGCTGTTACAGTATCTGGGCGTGAATTCGGCAACCAGAGCGAGCTTTATGTTTTATAATACAAACGAAGAGGCAGACCGTCTGGTCAAAAGTATAGCAAGTATAAGGGAGCGTATGGGATATGGCAGATAGAACATTTTATAATGAGATCTTAACCGAGCACAACATAAGGCCGGAATTCAAGCATGATCTGCCGGATGCGGATATCGTGTTAGAGGGCGTCAATCCAAGCTGTGGAGACGATATCTGGCTCAAATTAAAACTGGATGGAGATACGATCTGTGACGGAGCCTTTGTCGGCGATGGATGTGCCATTTCACAGGCATCCGCGGATATTATGCTTGGCATGGTGATCGGAAAGAAGAAAGAGGAAGCCATACAAATGGGCGAGATCTTTATGAAAATGATCCGCGGAGAGGCAACGGATGAGGAGATCGACAACCTTGAGGAAGCCTCGGCACTGCGCGATATCGCGCATATGCCGGCGCGTGTAAAATGCGCAGTCCTGGGCTGGAGAACACTAAAAGAAGCGCTGGATGAATAAAGAAAAGGCGGGATCAGCCGTCGGGTGATTCCGGCGGCGGATCGGTTTTTGGTTTTGCCTTTGGTTTGAATTCATTGGCGTTATTTAAAAAGCTGCCGCGCACGATGGCATCACTGCCGTATTTGTGGCGGATCGAGTCCACAGCGGCATCCAGACGCTTTAAGCGTTTGGCGCGTTCGGCAGCATTTGGCACACTGGAAGAAAAAGCGGCAGGATCGGATGCCGCTTTTTTGGTATCGGCGAAATCGAAAATGCTCATCTGCACCGGTGCGTCCGCAGGCAGCAGTTTCCCGGTGCGGATGCCGAGAAGCCGTACCGGTTTCCCGTTCCAGAGCTCATGGAACAGATGACAGGCGGCATCGTAGATCGTGTCTGTCGTGTTGGTTGGCGAAAAAAGGGGCATCTGGTGGGAAAATGAGGAAAAGTCGGAGTATTTGATCTCAACCGTCACGGACTGCGCGATCTGACTGCCGCTTCGCAGCCGCTCCGATACGGTTTCCGAGAGGCTTAAAAGCACACGCCTTGCCTCCGTTTCTGCGGTCACATCCTCGCGCAGCGTCACGGAGTTTCCGACACATTTCAGCTCGTGCTCGGTGGCATCCACTACGGAGTGGTCAATGCCATTGGCATATTCCCACATCCGGACGCCGTGGCTTTTAAACTCACGTTTTAAGAAATCCACATCCGTATGTGCCAGATCGCCGATCGTGCGAATACCAAAACTTTTTAAGCGGTTGGCACTCGAATGCCCGACCATGTAAAGGTCATCGACGGAAAGCGGCCACATCTTGGCCGGTATCTCATCAAAAAACAGTGTATGGATGCGGTCCGGCTTTTTGAAGTCACTCGCCATTTTTGCGAGCAGTTTGTTTGGCGCGATCCCGATGTTTACCGTAAAATGGAAGCGGTTTCTGATATCATCCTTGATCTGTGTGGCAGCGGCGATCGGAGATTCATACAGCCGCAGGATCGGAGTGAAATCAAGAAAACATTCATCGATCGAGATCTGCTCGATATCCGGGGAATACGTATGCAGCAGATCCATCATTTTTTTGCTGTACGCATGGTAAAGCGCGTGATCCGGTGCCTGGGTGGTAAGAAACGGACATTTCCGAAAGGCGGAGACGACAGGCTCTCCGGTGTGGATACCAAATGTCTTGGCGGATTCGGATTTCGCGAGGACGATCCCGTGACGGTTCTTTTTGTCACCGCCGATGATTGCAGGGATCGTGCGAAGATCCGGGCCGCTTCCGGTTTCCAGATTATGGACGGATGTCCAGCTTAAAAAAGCGGAATTGACATCAATATGAAAAATAACGGATTCCATACACTTGCTCCTTTCGTTTGGGATAATGATATTTTAACATAATTTTCATAAAATGTGAACATATGTTTGCAAAAATTGATTGAATTAATTTTCATTTTATTGTATAGTAATGGATAGGATATGGGGAAACGTTTTTTTGTTTTTACAGGAAGTGATGACATGAAATTTAAGAGGATTGATACAGAAACCGTGCGCTGTCTGATCTCGGAGGAGGAACTCAGCGAGAACGGACTTGTGCTGGATGATTTTTTTAATAATAAGGGAAAAACAGAAGAATTTGTCCGCAGGGTCATCGCCATGGCGGAACAGGAAGTGGATTACCGGGTGCAGGGCGGCCCGGTTTCCGTGCAGGTTGCGGTCTTGGATAACCGGATGCTTGCTCTGACGCTTTCCGAGAAGCAGGAGCAGAATATCATGGAGATGATAAAAAATCTGCGCTCTGCGGTGGAGGTCTTAAAAGAGGTTACGAACCAGACGGCGGGACAGCCGGAGACAGAGAAGCCGGCAGAGAAAGCGGAAAAGAGTATTGAGGATCTGATCCGCGAGGGCGGACGGCTGGATCGCGATATCTATGAGCTGGAGTTTTTGTCACTGGATCATGTCATGCGCTTCTGCGCCGGTGTGATCTGCGGGGATGTGGTAAAAAGCAGCCTGTATAAACTTGCGGGCAATGAACGGTTTTATCTGCTGCTGGAAAAAGAGCCGCTGACGGATGCAGAGTTCTGTAAGCTGCTCGGTGCATCGCTCGATTTCGCGGAGGCGATCTACTCGGACGGAAGGATGAAGGCATATCTTGAGGAGCATGGGACACTGCTCTTAAAGAAGCAGGCCGTCCAGCAGCTTCACAGCCTATAACAAAAGATTGGAGAACAACATGAAGGAGAATACACCACAGGATAAGGCATCCTTTGAAAAATTTTTCGAGGAAAATTATGTGCCGGTGGAATATAAAACAGTAAAAAATGATTTCGAGGAAGTGGCCGCAGAGTACGGCAGAGATCTGTTTACCGAAGAGTATCAGGCGAAAGGCAGGATCAAGAAGGAAAATTACATCCTGTATCTGACCAGTGACGCGTACTGCGCGTTTGAGGAGATCGTGGAAAATGCGGTGGACGCTTTAAACCAGGATATCGCGGATGTGATCGCGGAGATCGGCAATGAACTGTCGTTTGATAACAGTGTGACAGAGATCTATTTTGATAATATGGAAAAACTGGTAAAGCGGTTTTTAGACTGTCTTTATGATGAGGTGCTCTGCGAGTGGTAGCAGGAGCGGACAGCCGGGAAAAAGCGGAGGCGTTTTTAAAACGTCTCCGCTCTTTTCATTGTTATACAGTTTCCATTTTCCAGATATAAGCCGTGTAAGGGGCAAGCGTGGTGCCGCCGCCAAAATCGTGTGTGGTCTGCGAGATCAGTTCTTCGGCACGCCCACAGCCGGCATCGAAATGCGCATCAAACGGAGCTTCATCCGCATTCAGCGCAAGCAGGACGCGCTCTGAACCGGTTTTCCGCTCGAAGATGCACTGCTTGTTGGTGAGCAGGACGGAGCGGAAGTTTCCGTAATTTAGAGCGTCAGACGCTTTCTTGATCGCGGCGAGCCGGGAGATGTAAGTGGTCAGCTCATTTTCCACCGGTGCGTCAAAGCAGGCGCGAAGTGCCGGATCACCGTCCTCTTTTCTTGCCTTTGCCCCCCATTCGCTGCCGTAGTAGACACATGGGATGCCCGGCATGCAAAACATCAGCGCATAGATGAGCGGCAGATGTTTTTCGTTGTTTAAGATACTTGCCACGCGGGTGACATCATGGTTATCGACAAAACTGAGCAGATGTTTTCCCTTGTAGAGTGTCCAGTCTTCCGGTCCGAACTGGCGGAGCAGGGAGTGGTTGATCTCGAACATGTTCATGCAGTTAAAGCTGGAATAAAGCCCCTTGTAGCACTCATAGTTTGTCACGGAGTGCAGCATTGCGTCGTTCATGATCTGGTTGTAATCGCCGTGCAGAGTTTCTCCGACCAGGAAAAAATCCTGCTTCTTGGAATCACAGAAGGCACGCAGCCGCCGTAAGAAATCATGATCCAGGCAGTAAGCCACATCTAACCTAAGCCCGTCTATATCAAAATAGGAGATCCAGTATTCGATACAGGAAAAAAGATAGGAAATTACCTCTTCATTCCGAAGATTTAATTTGACCAGATCAAAGTTGCCCTCCCAGCCCTCATACCAGAGTCCGTCGTTGTAGTTGGAATTTCCGTCAAAATGGATGAAAAACCAGTCTTTATACGGAGAGTTCTCACGGTTTTTTAATACATCCTGAAAACCGAAAAATCCGCGTCCCACATGGTTAAAGACACCGTCTAAGACGACTTTGATCCCAGCGTCATGCAGATGGTCGCAGACTGCCTTAAAGTCCTCGTTGGTGCCGAGGCGCACATCGATCTTTTTGTAATCCCTGGTGTTATAGCCGTGCGTATCGGATTCAAAGACCGGGGAAAAATAGATCGCGTTCGCGCCAAGTTTTTGGATATGGGGGATCCAGTCATCGACCTTTGCGATACGGTTTTTTGGAACACCGTCATTTTCAAACGGCGCGCCGCAAAAGCCGAGCGGATAGATCTGGTAAAATACACTTGTTTCAGCCCACATAGTATAACCTCCATTCTGGTAACATCTGACTTTATATCAGATTATTTGCTCATTTCTTTTGATTTTTCCGTGCATGCGTGCTGTGCGTTCATGACCGTGCTGCGCAGATTCTGTTTTTCCAGGGCTGCGACTGCGGCGATCGTGGTTCCGCCCGGGGAGCATACGGCATCCTTTAATTCACCCGGATGTTTGCCGGTCTCAAGCACCATCTTTGCTGCGCCGAGGACAGACTGTGCGGCGAATTTGTAAGCCTGTGCGCGTGGCATGCCGTCCCATACAGCGGCGTCAGCCATCGCCTCAATGAACATATAGACATAGGCAGGGGAGGATCCGCTGACTCCGGTCACGGCATCCATCAGTGTTTCCGGGACGACCTCGCATTTTCCGAAACTGTTGAAAATGGAGATGACCGTATCGAGTTCTTCCGGTGTCACATTGTCATTCGGTGTGAGTGCGGACATTGCCTCTAAGACCATGGCAGGGGTGTTTGGCATGGAGCGCACAAGTTTCACCGGATGTCCGAAACAGCCCTCGATCTTTTCGATGGACTGTCCGGCGGCGATCGCTACGATCACGGCGTCTTCGGAAACCACATCTTTGATTTCCTTTATCACTTCCGCATAGAGATAAGGTTTGACAGCAAGGAATAAGATGTCTGCCTCTTTGGCGACTGTTTGGTTGTCTAACGTGGTGCGGATTCCAAACTGATCCTTTATCTTTTCTACGGTAGCAGAGGTATGGGCACTCGCGATGACTTTTGATGCCGGCACCAGACCGGAGCCTGTGATACCGCCGATCATGGCGCTTCCCATATTTCCACATCCGATAAATCCAATGGTTTTTTCTAACATGAACAATTTCCTCCTTATTTAAAAATAATTGTAAAAGAACCGCCAGCAAAAAGCAAGCGGTCCTTTGTATCCTTATTGTGAAGTTTTCTTCGATTTAGAAATCTGTGAAGTTCTTTTCTTTTCTCTTCTCTAAGAAAGCGCTCATGCCTTCTTTTTTGTCGTGTGTATCGTTTACAACACCGAACAGATTTGCTTCCATTTCAACAGCGTTCTTGATGTCCATATCGTAACCGTTGTTGATCGCTGCTTTTGCAACAGCAACAGCATAGCTGCCGTTACGAAGGATCTTGGAAGCCATCTTCTTAGCAGTATCCATAAGCTCTGCCTGCGGAACTACTTTGTTTACAAGACCGATGCGGTAAGCTTCTGCTGCATCGATGTTGCTGCAGGTAAAGATGATCTCTTTTGCTCTGCCCATACCAACTAAACGTGCAAGTCTCTGTGTACCACCGAATCCTGGGATGATACCAAGTCCACATTCCGGCTGACCGAAAACGGCGTTGTCAGAAGCGATACGGATATCACATGCCATGGAGATCTCACATCCACCACCAAGTGCGAATCCGTTTACAGCTGCGATCGTTACCTGACGCATGTTCTGCAGTTTGAAGAACGGAACAGATGCGCGGATACCGAAAGCTCTTGCTTCCGGAGCGGTAAAGTTGATCATTTCAGAGATATCAGCGCCGGCTACGAAAGATTTTTCGCCTGCACCTGTTAAGATTACGACTTTGATGTCGTCTCTGCCTTCGATCTCGGTAAGTACTTCGGTGAGCTCGTCTAATGTTTCAGAGTTCAGAGCGTTAAGTGCCTTCGGTCTGTTGATCGTAAGGACTGCAACTTCGTTTTCAACGTCTAATGTTAAATTGTTCATTGTAGAAACCTCCTAAAAAATTTTGATTTCGTTCGGTTTTTGTGACCAAGTTTATATAAATTCATCTTATAACTTTGATAAACTTTTGTCAATCTCTTTTGCCATACTTTACCGGGTTTTTTGTATAGTAGGAAGAGGAAAAGTGTAGTATAATGACAAAAAAGAACGAGGAAGAAAGATTTAAGAAGGAAACAATGAGACAGGAATTTGATTTAAAGCAGATCGAAAAACCGCTGCTGTCCTGGTTTGCCGGGCATGCGAGAGTCCTGCCGTGGCGGGAGGAGCCGACGCCGTATCGTGTCTGGGTGTCGGAGATCATGCTGCAGCAGACCAGGGTGGAAGCGGTAAAACCATATTTTGAGCGATTTACGAAGGAGCTGCCGGATGTGGCGGCGCTCGCGGCGTGCAGTGAGGAGCGGCTGTTAAAGCTCTGGGAAGGGCTTGGCTATTACAACCGTGTGCGCAATATGCAGACGGCGGCGCGCACGGTGATGGAGGAGTATGACGGCAGACTGCCAGCGGATTATGAAAAGCTTCTTACATTAAAAGGGATCGGATCCTATACGGCGGGCGCGGTCGCGTCGATCGCCTACGGGATCCCGGTCCCGGCGGTGGACGGGAATGTGCTGCGGGTTATCATGCGGGTGACGGCGGACGATTCGGATATCATGAAACAGAGTGTAAAAAGCAGAGTGGAAAAGGAACTGCTCGCTGTGATCCCCAAAGACGCGGCGGGCGCGTTCAACCAGGCGTTAATGGAGCTTGGAGCGACGGTCTGTCTGCCAAACGGAGAGCCGCACTGCGCGCAGTGTCCGTGGGAGAGCTTCTGTGAAGCAAGAAAGCAGGGCATCTGGCAGACGCTTCCGGTGAAATCCAGGGCAAAGCCGCGCCGGATCGAGGAGAAGACGGTTCTTATCATCCGTGACGGAGAGCGGATCGTGCTCCACAAGCGCGGGGCAAAGGGACTGCTCGCGGGACTTTATGAATTTCCAAATCTTGCGGGGCATCTGAGCGAGGAAGAAGTGCTTTCCTATGTGCGGGAGCAGGATCTTGTGCCGGTACACATCGAAAAGCTTGAGGATGCCAAGCATATTTTTTCGCATATCGAATGGCATATGACCGGATATATGGTTCGGGTGTCGGAACTTGAGACGGAACAGTCCGGTCTGCTTTTTGTGGAAGTGGAGGACTCAGAGAAGCGCTATCCGATCCCGGCGGCATTTGCGGCATATACAAAGTACATGAACCTGCGGCTCGGAAATGACCGCTTTTCGGCGGATACGGATCAGTAATAAAAAAGATCGCCAAAGCGGCGACCTCTTTCCTATGAAAAGAATTATGTATGAAAAAGCAACTCATTATTTTTGGGAGGAACCTTGCATATCAATGCAAGGTCTATGAAAAAGTATAAATGATGTCATATCATTCGGCTTTTTTTCTATGCTCTTACTATATCTGGAAGATATGAAGAGGGTATGTTGAGTTTATGATATTTGTGTAAATAAAATATGAACAAATGGGAAGCTGTTAAGAAATTTATAAGAAAAAATAGTTTTGAGATTGCGACAGGTCTGTGTATAATGGAAGAGTAAGAGACATAAGTAAGTAAGACAAGATAAAATAAAATAGAAACTAAGGAGCAGATAAATGAAGATATTATCGATTGCGGTTCCGTGTTATAACTCACAGGATTATATGGAAAAATGCGTGAATTCCCTGTTGAAGGGCGGAGAGGATGTGGAGATCCTTATCGTGGATGACGGGTCGAAGGACGCGACAGCGGAGATCGCGGACGCATATGAGAAGAAGTATCCGACCATCGTAAGAGCGATCCATCAGGAGAACGCGGGACATGGCGGTGCGGTCAATACCGGGATCGCCAATGCGACCGGACTTTATTTTAAGGTAGTTGACAGTGATGACTGGGTGGATGAAGATGCCTATCATCAGATTTTGGACAAATTAAAGGAGATCGTTGGCGGCAGCAGGACGCTTGATATGTTTATCAGCAATTTTGTGTATGAAAAGCAGGGCGCGAAGCACAAAAAGGTCATGCGTTACACCAAGCAGCTTCCGCAGAATGAGATCTTTACCTGGAGCGATATCAGACGTTTTACCAAAGGAAAGTATCTGCTGATGCATTCGGTCATTTACCGTACCAAACTGCTCAGGGAGTGTGGATTACAGCTGCCGGAGCATACGTTTTATGTGGATAACATTTTTGTATACAAGCCGCTCCCGTCGGTAAACACGATGTACTATCTCGATGTGGATTTTTACCGTTATTTTATCGGAAGGGAGGACCAGTCCGTCAATGAAAAGGTCATGATCGGGCGGATCGATCAGCAGATCAAGGTGAACAAGCTGATGGTGGACGAATTTGATCTCTGGAAGATCACGAACCGCAAACTGCGGGGGTATATGTTTAATTACCTTGAGATCATCACGGTCATTTCTACCGTCATGTGTATCCGTTCCGGGACAGATGAAAATCTGGAGAAAAAGCGCGAACTGTGGGGATACATCAAGCGGAAGGATTTAAGACTGTTTCATCATCTGCGCAACGGAATTTTAGGACAGTCCACGAATCTGCCGGGCAGAGGCGGACGCAAGATATCCATTGCGGCATATAAGATCACGCAGAAGGTCGTGGGATTTAATTAAGTAAGAAAAAGACCGGGGATCCGGACGAACGGGAAAAAGGTTCGTCCGGGTACCCGGTCTTTTAGTGGCGGCATAGCGGTCAGCTTTCACTCATATCATTTAACAGGTCGTGTTTCAGGCGGTAGAGCTTATCGGAAAGATCGACATAGATACGGGACGGATTGACAAAACGCTTGGTCTCATCCCAGATCGTATCTTTTTCCTTTGTGCAGGCAGCCTGAATATCCATGACTTTCGGGGAGTCATAGACGCATTTGCCATTTTCAAATACCGGAACCAGAAGCTCGCGCAGGGTGTAGGTGCCGCCGGCAATCCTTGTCTTTTTCCACGGTTCATTCGGGTCAAAGAGGTTCATGTCGCATGCCTCGTCAAATGTCTCATCGGCAAGGCAGATGAGGTCGGCACGGATCTTTCCGGTTGCCTTATCGTAAATACGGTAGATGGTCTTGTTGCCCGGATTCGTGATCTTCTCGGAGTTTTCGGAGATCTTGATCTTTGGAACAAAATTGCCGTCTTCCTTTTGGATGGCAGCCATCTTGTAAACGCCGCCGAAGGCCGGATTGTCCTTTGCGGTGATCAGGTTGGTGCCGACACCCCAGGAGGTGATCTCTGCGCCCTGTAACTTTAAGCTCTCGATCAGATATTCGTCGAGATCGTTGGAGGCGGAGATCACGGCATCCGGGAAGCCCGCGTCGTCTAACATTTTGCGGATCTGCTTGGAGAGATAGGCGAGATCGCCGCTGTCAATCCTTACCCCGTAATAGGTGAGTGGAATGCCGGCTTCACGCATCTCCCGAAATACCCGGATCGCGTGCGGAACGCCGGATTTTAAGGTGTCGTAGGTGTCCACGAGCAGGATACATGCCGAAGGATAGAGGTTCGCGTAGGTCTTAAACGCGGTGTATTCATCCGGAAAACTCATGATCCAGCTGTGTGCGTGGGTGCCGAGCACCGGAACGTCAAAAAGCTGTCCGGCGAGAACGTTTGAAGTTCCCTTGCAGCCGCCGATCACAGCAGCTCTTGCGCCGTATGTGCCGGAGTCCGGTCCCTGCGCGCGTCTCAAACCAAATTCCATGACGCCGTCAGAACCGGCGGCGTAGCAGACACGGGCGGCTTTTGTGGCGATCAGGCTCTGGTGGTTTATGATATTTAAGATCGCGGTCTCGACTAACTGCGCTTCCATGATCGGGGCGATGACCTTTATGAGCGGTTCGCGCGGAAAGATCAGCGTGCCCTCCGGGATCGCGTAGATATCACCGGAAAAACGGAAGTTTTCCAGATAGGAAAGAAAATCCTCATCAAAAATATGAAGCCCCCGCAGATAGGAAATATCTTCCGCGGAGAAATGAAGGTTTTTGATATAGTCGATGACCTGATCCAGGCCGGCGCATATCGCATAGCCCCCGTCACACGGGTTTTTGCGGTAGAAGGCATCAAAAACGGCAACGTCATGGTTGGCGGATTTGAAATAGCCCTGCATCATGGTCATTTCATAGAGATCGGTCAGTAAAGTCAGATTTAATGTACTCATAAATTACTGCACGAGAACGTGCGCTCCTTTCTGATAGAATGGTTCGAATGATTTAAAATCAGTATAAACGTATTATACTTCAAATTATGCGCCCTGCAAATTGTTTTGTAAAAATTAAGAAATTGATAATTGTTTCGGAAACCGTGATTTGTTATAATAAAGGACAAAACGAAAACAGCAATAGGCAATAAGGAAAGAAACGAGGAGATTTTGTTATGAGCGAAGAAAAGTTTGAAGAAAACAGTACATCGCAGGATTATGCGGCACCACAGGATTACAGCGCACCAGATATGAGCTACAGCAATGCAGGCAGTCAGGCGGAGACACCGGTTACACCGGTGACGGAAAATGGACCGCAGACAGAGAGCTGGCAGAACCAGGGCGGATGGCAGCAGCCACAGCAGCCGGAGTTCCAGAACCAGGGCAGTTTCCAGAATCAGGGAAATTTCCAGAGCCAGGGAAATTATCAGGGACAGCCGGATTTTACCGGTCAGGGAAGCGCACAGAATTATAACACCGCGCCGGGCGCAGGTTCAAACGGATGGCAGCAGCAGTATACCAATCCACAGGCACAGCAGCAGAAACAGGAGCCGGGCAAGGGATTCGCGATCGCGTCCATGATACTCGGAATCGTATCTCTGGTACTTTTTTGTACCTGCATCAATGTCCCGCTTGCAATCGCAGCGATCATACTTGCAATCGTGCAGTTTGTGAAAAACGGCAAGAACGGCATGGCGATCGCTGGAATGATCACAGGAATCGTATCCATCGTACTGTGCATTGTTTTCTGGGTGCTGATTTCCGTCAATGCGATCGATGAAAGCATTACCAATGGATACAGTTTTCCGGAATACTGGGAAGAAGAGTTCCAGAGCGATTTTGACGATTCTTTCTAAATTCTGATTATTTTCAGTTACAGGAAGAAAAGCCTTGACAAGAAAAAAGTAAGGTTTTATACTTTTAGCGTTAATATGAAAAGGCAATGACGAAGACAGTAGCATATTTTGGAAAGGCAAAGCGAGCCGGGCGGGTGAGAGCCGGTGCGAGTAGAGAATATGTGAAGATCACTTCCAAGCTGCGGGCTGAAGAAAGAAGTAGGTACCGACGGCTGTTCCCACGTTACGGGAACCTTGTATGCGGGAGATTCCCAAGTACAATGTAACAGGTGGTAAACGAATCTATGTCCCTTCGTCCTATTACAGGATGAAGGGGCTTTTTTAAATCATAGGAAATTCCTTCCTATGATTAAAAAAAGCTCCGCGGGGATGCGCAGCTCGCGGAGATGAAGTTTATGTTGAACATACCGCTCGCGCGCGAAAGTGTGCGGTAAGCGCACACTTTATTTTTACAAAGCCAGGAGGAAAGCAAAATGTTGTATAACAAAGTTCAGGCGAACACGAATTTTGTGGAGCAGGAGAAAGAAACAGAAAAATTCTGGAAAGAGCATGACATCTTTAACAAGAGCATGGATTCCAGAAAGGAAGGACCGACTTATACTTTTTATGACGGACCGCCTACCGCAAACGGAAAACCGCATATCGGACATGTACTGACCCGTGTCATCAAGGATATGATCCCGCGTTACCAGACCATGAAGGGCAATTATGTACCGCGTAAGGCAGGATGGGATACCCACGGACTGCCGGTTGAGCTTGAAGTGGAAAAGATGCTCGGGCTGAACGGAAAAGAGCAGATCGAAGAGTACGGTATGGAGCCGTTCATCAAAAAATGTAAAGAATCCGTATGGAAATATAAGGGCATGTGGGAAGATTTCTCCGGAACCGTTGGATTCTGGGCAGATATGGAACACCCGTATGTTACCTATGACAACAATTTTATCGAGTCCGAATGGTGGGCATTAAAAGAGATCTGGAACAAAAAGCTTCTGTACAAGGGCTTTAAGATCGTGCCGTACTGCCCGCGCTGTGGAACCCCGCTTTCCGCGCAGGAAGTGGCACAGGGTTATAAGACCGTAAAGGAACGCTCCGCGATCGCGCGTTTTAAAGTCGTTGGAGAGGATGCTTATTTCCTGGCATGGACGACCACACCGTGGACGCTGCCGAGTAACGTTGCACTCTGTATGAACCCGGATGAGAATTACTGCAAGGTAAAAGCTGCGGACGGCTATACCTATTATATGGCGGAAGCGCTGCTTGACAAGGTACTCGGAAAGCTCGGAAACGAAGAGGAAGGCGTGAAAGCCTACGAAATCCTTGAGACGAAAAAGGGTATCGAATTTGAAAGAAAAGAATACGAACCGCTTTTTGACTGCGCGAAGGACATTATCGAAAAACAGCACAAAAAGGCACATTACATCGTGTGTGATTCTTATGTTACGATGACAGACGGTACCGGAATCGTTCATATCGCACCGGCATTCGGTGAGGATGATGCCAAGGTCGGCAGAAGATATGACCTGCCGTTCGTACAGCTGGTAAACGGCAAGGGTGAGATGACCGAAGAGACTCCGTATGCCGGCGTATTCGTAAAGAAAGCGGATCCGATGGTATTAAAGGATCTCGATGCGAAGGGACTGCTCTTTGAGGCACCGAAGTTCGAGCATGAGTATCCGCACTGCTGGAGATGTGACACCCCGCTGATCTACTACGCGAGAGAATCCTGGTTCATCAAGATGACAGAAGTAAAAGAGGATCTGATCCGCAACAACAATACGGTAAACTGGATCCCGGAATCCATCGGAAAAGGACGTTTCGGCGACTGGCTGGAAAATGTACAGGACTGGGGTATTTCCAGAAACCGTTACTGGGGAACACCGCTTCCGGTATGGGAATGTGAGTGCGGCCATCAGGAATGCATCGGAAGCCGTGCGGAACTTGCCGAGCGGAGTGGAAATCCGGAAGACGCAAAGGTAGAACTGCACCGCCCGTATATCGATGATGTGACTTTCACCTGCCCGGACTGCGGCAAGACCATGCACCGCGTACCGGAAGTCATCGACTGCTGGTTCGATTCCGGAGCAATGCCGTTTGCACAGCATCATTATCCGTTTGAAAATAAAGAAGTGTTTGAGCGTCAGTTCCCGGCAAAATTCATTTCTGAAGCAGTGGATCAGACCAGAGGATGGTTCTATTCCCTGATGGCAGAGTCCACGATCCTGTTTAACAAGGCACCGTATGAAAATGTCATCGTACTCGGTCATGTGCAGGATGAGAACGGACAGAAGATGAGTAAATCCAAAGGAAACGCGGTCGATCCGTTTGACGCGTTAGAGAAACACGGCGCAGACGCGATCCGCTGGTATTTCTATATCAACAGCGCACCATGGCTGCCGAACCGTTTCCATGACAAGGCAGTGACAGAAGGACAGCGCAAGTTCCTCGGAACACTCTGGAATACCTATGCGTTCTTTATCCTGTATGCGAATATCGACAACTTCGACGCGACAAAATATGAGCTTGAATATGACAAACTTTCCGTTATGGATAAATGGCTCTTATCCAAATTGAATTCCGTTGTGACAGAGGTGGATAAGGATCTCGGAAGCTACAAGATCCCGGAAGCCGCAAGAGCACTGGATGAATTTGTGGACGACATGAGTAACTGGTATGTCAGAAGAAGCAGAGAACGTTTCTGGGCAAAGGGCATGGAGCAGGATAAGATCAACGCGTACATGACACTTTACACGGCACTCGTTACGATCTGCAAGGCGTCAGCGCCGATGATCCCGTTCATGACAGAGGAGATTTATCAGAATCTGGTCAAGAGCATTGACAAGAACGCGCCGGAAAGTATCCATCTGTGCGATTTCCCGGTTGCAAACCCGGCTTACAGCGACGCGGAACTGGAAAAGAACATGGACGAGGTACTAAAGATCGTTGTTATGGGACGCGCGTGCAGAAACGCGGCAAACATCAAAAACCGTCAGCCGATCGGAACCATGTATGTGAAGGCACCGTTTGAACTGCCGGAATTTTTCACAGAGATCATCGCGGATGAATTAAATGTAAAGAACGTGACATTTACGGATGATGTGTCAGGCTACACGACTTATACCTTCAAGCCGCAGCTGCGTACCGTGGGACCGAAGTACGGAAAATACTTGGGACAGATCCAGAAAGCACTTGCGAATGTGGACGGAAACAAGGCAATGGCTGACGTAAGAAGCGGAGCCGGCCTGAAACTTCCGGAAGTCGGAGCGGACGTGGTACTTTATGAAGAAGATCTTCTGATCACCATGACACAGATGGAAGGTTATGTCACAGAGGGTGACAACGAAGTTACCGTTGTACTGGATACGAACCTCACACCGGAACTCTTAGAGGAAGGCTTTGAACGCGAACTTATCAGCAAGATCCAGACCATGCGTAAGGAAGCCGGATTCGAGGTTATGGATAAGATCGCCGTGTCCTATCAGGCAGACGATAAGATCCGGCAGATCTTTGAAAAATACGGGGATGAGATCGGAAAAGAAGTACTTGCCGAGAAAGTGACCGCAGGTGCGCTCACCGGTTATGAGAAAGAATGGAACATCAATGGCGAAAAGGTCGTACTCGCAGTAGAGAAACTGTAAAAATTGCGAAAGCGTGACTTTGCGCGGGAAATGTTGCTTGACGCGCAGAACATGAAAGTATATCATAAAATTATGTGATTACAAAAAACGGCATGGAGGGGTATTATTTATGAAAAATATCGTTTTCAACAAGGATGCCTTCAAGAAAAGCGTCAGCGACAATGTCAAGAATCTGTACCGTAAGACGCTGACTGAAGCTTCCAGACAGGAGATCTTTCAGGCAGTGTCCTATACGGTCAAGGATGTCATCATTGATCAGTGGATCGCGACACAGCATGTGCTTGACCGCGATGATCCAAAGATCCTTTATTACATGTCCATGGAATTTCTGATGGGGCGTGCGCTTGGAAATAACCTGATTAATCTGACCTGTTACAATGAAGTAAAAGAAGCACTCGCGGAAATGGGTGTGGACTTAAATCTGATCGAGGACGAGGAGCCGGATCCGGCACTTGGAAACGGCGGACTCGGACGACTTGCGGCGTGCTTTATGGAGTCGCTCGCAACACTCGGATACCCGGCTTACGGCTGCGGCATCCGCTATCACTATGGTATGTTCCGCCAGAAGATCAAGGACGGCTTTCAGATCGAAGAGCCGGATGACTGGTTAAAGAACGGCTATCCGTTTGAATTAAAGAGACCGGAGCATTCCTATGAAGTAAAATTCGGCGGCTATGTCAGCGCCAGGACGGATGAGACCGGAAGAACACGTTTCGTCCATGAAAATTACCAGTCTGTCATGGCGATCCCATACGATATGCCGATCATCGGATACAATAATAATGTTGTAAATACACTGATGATCTGGGATGCGGAGCCAAAACAGTCCTTTGAGCTCGACGCGTTTGACAAGGGTGATTACAAAAAAGCGGTAGAACAGCAGAATCTCGCCAGAAATCTGGTTGAAGTGCTCTACCCGAGTGACAATCATATCGCAGGTAAGGAGCTTCGCTTAAAACAGCAGTATTTCTTTGTTTCTGCCAGCCTTCAGCGCGCGGTTGACCGCTTTAAAAAGAACCATGCGGACATCAGCATGCTTCCGGAAAAAGTGGCGATCCAGATGAACGACACACATCCGACCGTTGCGGTAGCGGAACTGATGCGTATCCTTTTGGATGACGAGGGACTTTCCTGGGATGAAGCATGGAGCATCACGACCAAAACCTGTGCCTACACCAACCATACGATCATGGCGGAAGCACTGGAAAAATGGCCGATCGAGATCTTTTCACGTCTTCTGCCGCGTATCTATCAGATCGTGGAGGAGATCAACCGCCGGTTTATCTTAAAGATCCAGGAGGAATTTCCAAATGACGGTGATAAGATCCGCAAGATGGCAATCATTTATGACGGACAGGTGAAGATGGCACATCTCGCGATCGCTGCAAGCTATTCGGTCAACGGTGTTGCGAGACTTCATACCGAGATCTTAAAGAAACGGGAATTAAATGATTTCTATCAGATGTTCCCGCAGAAATTCAACAATAAAACAAACGGTATCACGCAGAGACGTTTCCTGATGCACGGAAATCCGCTGCTCGCTTCCTGGGTGACGGAGCATATCGGCGCGGACTGGATCACGAATCTTTCTTATATGTCAAAGCTTGCGATCTATGCGGATGATGAGAAGATGCAGCAGGAGTTTATGAACATCAAGTATCAGAACAAACTGCGTCTGGCAAAATACATCCAGCAGCACAATGGCGTGGAAGTAGATCCGCGTTCCATCTTTGATGTACAGGTAAAACGTCTGCATGAGTATAAGAGACAGCTGTTAAACATCCTGCATGTGATGTATCTCTACAACGAGTTAAAAGAGCATCCGGATATGGAATTCATTCCGCGTACGTTTATTTTTGGCGCAAAGGCGGCAGCCGGATACCGGAACGCGAAGCTCACGATCAAGCTGATCAATTCGGTAGCGGATGTGATCAACAATGACAAATCCATCGATGGCAAGATCAAGGTCGTATTTATCGAGGATTACAAGGTATCGAATGCCGAGCTGATCTTTGCGGCGGCGGATGTCAGTGAGCAGATCTCAACAGCCAGCAAAGAGGCGTCCGGAACCGGTAACATGAAATTTATGTTGAACGGCGCGCTGACACTCGGTACGATGGATGGCGCGAATGTCGAGATCGCTGAGGAAGTGGGAAAAGACAACATTTTTATCTTTGGTATGAGCGCGGATGAAGTCATTGAGCATGAAAAGAAACGTGATTATGATCCGATGCAGATCTTCAATCAGGATCAGGATGTGCGCAAGGTACTGATGCAGCTTATCAACGGTATGTACTCACCGAACGATCCTGAGCTGTTCCGTGATCTTTACAATTCACTGCTCAACACGCAGTGTACCCAGTATGCGGATACCTACTTTATCCTGGCAGATTTCCGCTCTTATGTGGAAGCACAGAAGCGCGTGATGGAAGCATATAAAGATGAGAAGAACTGGGCGAAGAGCGCGATCTT
The DNA here is from genome assembly GCA_902363825.1 of Lachnospiraceae bacterium. Lineage (GTDB taxonomy): Bacteria > Bacillota > Clostridia > Lachnospirales > Lachnospiraceae > Roseburia_D > Roseburia_D yibonii. The sequence goes on along the minus strand of CABJBK010000006.1, from coordinate 144,253 downwards.
AAATGTGGCGCATTCCGGAAAATTCTCTTCTGACCGTACGATCCAGGAATATGTGGATGATATCTGGCATCTGAACAGAATCAAAGTCGATCTGGACATCGATGAATAGACAATAAAAGAAACAGGCATAGCAGGCGGAGTTATTATCACGCCTGCTATGCCTGTCTTTTATAATAGCGACGAGGAAAATGGAAGGTACTATTTCAGATCCGCATCTGCTGCCTGAGCGGCTTTTTGTTCCGCGTCCGCAGTTGTGTCCTCGCCGTTTTTCCACTTGTCGAATTTTTCGACAACGGCATCATAGGTCTGCTTGGAGATATCCGGAAGATCCTTGCCCCAGGTCTTGGTCGCTTCTTTAAAGCCCTTCTTGAAGGCGTCTAAGAGCAGATCCGCTTTGGAAGAATCATTGCCGGAAAGTGCCTTTGCAAAATCAAGGATACGGTCAGAGGTCTGTTTGACACCCCAGTAGCCGTCCTCAGAGATCTCTTCCTGCGCTTTTTTCTTTGCGGCTTCATCGATGGTAAAATCTCCGCTTGCGAGGAAACTCCAGATGTCATCGGCTTTACCGATCGCGGTTCCCTGCTTGGTCATCATCTGGCTTACAATGTCTTTTAACTGGTTGATGCGGTTCTCGGAATCCTGTTTTAATTTCTGGATCAGAGCGGCATTGTTCGTCTTGTAGTCCGTGCCTGTTGTAGTGGAAGAACTTTTATCGTAGATCACGCCCTCAGCAGAGGAAGCATCCGTTTTTGCGGTATTGGTCTTTGCGGCTGCGGCAGAAGCAGTGTCCGTAACCTTTGAAAGATAATCTGTGTTTTGTAATTTGTTAAGTCCATTTACATCCATATATAACCCTCCTTGGCATGGTAAACTATTGGTATTCTACTATTTATATCGGCTGTTTGATAAAAATCATTGATAGGAAAGATTGACTTTTTCCGGGAAAATGTTAGTATAATGTATACAAAGTACAGGAGAAGAACAATGAGTGAATTAAAACTGAGGGCGATGGCAAAAATCAATCTGGGGCTGGATGTAACAGGCGTGAGAGAGGACGGCTATCATGAGGTGAAGATGATCATGCAGAGCATTTATCTGTATGACCGTATTTTTTTGAAAATAACGAAGAAACCGGAGATCGCGGTCTCAACGAATCTGTCTTATCTTCCGGCGAATGAAAATAATCTTGCCTATAAGGCGGCGAAACTTCTGATCGATGAATTTGAGATCCGGTCCGGGGTAAAGATCGAGATCCAGAAATACATTCCGGTAGCGGCAGGCATGGCGGGCGGAAGTACAGATGCGGCGGCAGTTCTTTTTGGAATGAATAAGCTCTTAAAGCTCGGGCTCTCCAAAGAAGAACTCATGGCGCGCGGGGTAAAACTCGGCGCGGATGTGCCGTACTGCATTATGCGTGGTACTGCGCTTGCGGAGGGAATCGGCGAAAAGCTGACGGCACTGCCGGCGATGCCGCCCTGTACGATACTGATCGCGAAGCCGCCGGTTGCGGTATCTACAAAATTTGTCTATGACAACCTGATTCTGGATGAACAAACCGTGCATCCGGGGATCGACGGACTGATCGGGGATTTAAAAAAGCGGGATCTTGCCGCGCTTGCCGGGCATATGGGAAATCTGCTTGAGACCGTGACGATAAAGGAGTATCCGGTGATCGATACGATCAAGCAGACGATGCAAAAAAACGGCGCGCTCGGCGCGATGATGAGTGGAAGCGGCCCTACCGTGTTCGGCATCTTTTCCGATAAAGACGCTGCGGAGGCGGCAGAGCGGGAAATCAGGAGTAAACAGCTTGCGAAGCAGACTTATATTACAAGACCATATAACTTATAACAAAGGGAGAAGGAACGGAGGAAAAACATATGATGGATGATCTGGAGCTGAATATGAATGCGTATCTTCCGCTGCGGGATGTGGTATTTAGTACATTGCGGGAGGCAATCTTAAAAGGAGAATTAAAGCCGGGGGAACGGCTGATGGAGTTACAGCTTGCGGAAAAGATGGGCGTGAGCCGTACACCGATCCGTGAGGCGATCCGGATGCTGGAACAGGAAGGACTTGCCGTGACGATACCGCGCCGGGGGGCACAGGTCGCAGGCATGACAGAAAAGGACATGGAGGACGCCTTGGAGATCCGCGCGGCACTCGATGAACTGGCAGTCCAGCTTGCGTGTGACGCGATCACGGAGGATCAGTTAAAACAGTTAAAACAGGCAATGAAAAACTTCGAGGAATCCACAAGAAGCGGCGATGTCAAAAGAATTGCCGAGGCGGATGTGGAATTTCATGATGCGATCTACACGGCGACCGGCAATGAGAAGCTGGTGAGCATGTTAAACAATCTGCGTGAGCAGGTTTACCGCTACCGTGTGGAGTATTTAAAAGATGAAAAGAGTTACCCGTCACTGATCGAGGAGCACGAGGAGCTTTATGCCGGGATCGAGAAGCATGACAAAGAGCATGTTTCCCAGGTGATGAAGCGTCATGTGGAGAATCAGGCGGAGGCTGTAAAAAATATTATAAGAAAGCAGAAGATCTAGTATAAAACATAAAAAAATGTACATCATAAAAGGAGACAGGCAGATGCCTGGCTCCTTTTTTATGATGTGAAAGAAAGCGGGGAGATACGGATGCCACAGGCAGGAGCGATTACCGGAAATATTAAGACGGATAAGAAAAAGTTTGAGGAGATCTTTTCGGACTGCGCGGATATCAAGATGCGTCAGATGTTTTTGGGAGAAGAAAAGAATATTGAGTGCCTGGTTGCCTACATAGAGGTGGCGGTGGCAAATGTCCTGTTTGAAAAGTCAGCGCTTGGGAAAATGCTCAATGCGTTTAGCGGCATGCAGACAGAAAAAATGTATGAGTGTCTGGAAAAAAACGGACTCGGGCTGTCCGATGTGACGGTGTTTGATACTTATGAGGAGGCGGCGGACGGACTTTTGACCGGAGACGCGGTACTCTTTGTGGATGGCTACCCTCATGCGTTAAAGGTCTCGGATAAAGGGTATCCCGGCATGGGTGTTACGGAGGCGGAATCCGAAAAAGTCATCCGCGGTTCCAATGAGGGATTTTCGGATTCGGTCAAGATCAATACCGCGCTGGTGCGGAAACGGGTGCGCTCCCCGCGTGTGAAAGTATGGGAGAAAAAAGCCGGGGTACGGTCAAAGACCAACGTGGATCTTGTTTATATAGAGGATCTGATCTACCCGGACTTGCTGGAAACGATCAAAAAACGGCTGGATACGTTCGAGATCGACGGCGTGCTAGACAGCGGCGTGATCGAACAGCTGATGGAGGAGAAATGGTATTCCCCGTTTCCGCAGTTTCAGACGACGGAACGCCCGGACCGCGCGGCAATGGCGATTTTGGAGGGCAGAATCGTACTGCTTTGTGACAATTCCCCGGTCGCGCTCATCCTGCCGACCGATTACAACTCGTTTATACAGACGAGTGATGATTATTACAACCGGTTTGAGATCGCTTCGCTCGGGCGTTTTCTGCGCTACATTGCGTCCTTTTTCGCGATGACACTGCCGGGGTTATATCTGGCGGTCATGGATTTCCACACGCAGATCTTGCCGACGCCCCTGTTATTATCGTTTGCGGCGGCAAGGCAGGGGGTTCCGTTTCCATCGATCGTGGAAGTGCTCTTGATGGAGCTTTCGTTTGAACTCCTGCGGGAAGCCGGCGTGCGCCTCCCCGGGGCGATGGGAAATACGATCGGTATCGTCGGCGGACTGATCATCGGGCAGGCGGCGGTCGAGGCAAATCTGGTCAGTCCGATCGTTGTGATCGTGGTGGCATTTACCGCGCTTTGTTCCTTTGCGATCCCGAATGAGGAATTTGCCACGGCGTTCCGGATCTTAAAGTTTTTCTTTATCTTCCTCTGCGCCTGGCTTGGATTTTTCGGCTTTTTGCTCTGCATACTGATCGTGCTCATCCATCTGGCGCACTTAAAAAGCTTCGGGATCCCGTATCTGATGCCGGTGGTCGGTGCCGATCTGACCGGGTATCACGATGAGCGGGACTCCATGCTGCGGCTGCCGCTCATTTATCTGAACCGCAGACCGATTTTTGCTCATGTGAAAGAGCGCATCAAATTAAAACGAAAGGGATAGTTATGTTTTCGGAAAATGGAAGAATTTCAAAGCGCCAGATCAGACGCCTGTTGATCTATGATCTGTTCGGGATTAACACACTTCTGCTGCCGGTGCTTCTGGCAAAGTATGTGGGAAAGGACGGAATATTCAGTATTTTCGGAGCCTGGGTGCTTCTGCTGTGCTATCTCGTTTTCCTGGAGAAACTGCACCGGCGCATGCCGTGCGGCTACATGGAATATTTAAAGCGCAGCTGTGGCACGTTCCTTTCCTGGGTGTTTGCTTTTTTGTATTTTGTATACTGCATACTGCTCGGCGCCTATGCACTGTATACAGAAACTTCACTGATCCAAAAGTGCCTGCTAAGAGAGGAATCGTTCTGGCTGATCGCGTTTTTCCTGTGCCTGGTCGGAGCGTACGGGATCTATCAGGGAATGGAAGGAAGAGCCAGGGTATATGAGCTGCTGTTCTGGTTTTTGATGGTGCCGCTTTTTCTGATGCTGTTTCTCGCGATGTTTCAGTGGAATACGGATTACTGGACACCGGTCTTTGTGGCAGGTGCGCTTCCGGTGGTGGAGGGGATCTATCTGGTCGTGATCTTTTCCGGTGTGATCTTTTTGCTGCCCTTTTTGGTGGGATATGCCACGAAGAAGGCACAGATCGTGGCGGCGGCAAGACAGGCGGCTGCGTTTCATTTTACGATCAATGTGGCAATGTTTTTGATCCTGCTTGGGATATTTCAGGAAAAAGCGCTTGGCAGACAGCGCTTTCCGGTTGTCACGCTTATGAGTATGGTAGATCTGCCGGGCGGCTTCTTGAAGCGGCAGGACGCGTTTATGGTCGCGATCTGGTTTTTTACGCTGTTCGCGTTTCTTTGCACCGGGCTTTTCTATGCGCAGACAGCGCTGACCCAGATCTTTCATACCGGAAAAAAATTTCTTGTCCTGTTTGGCGTGACGGCGGCGGTCTACGGGATTTCCGGCATGTTCTACCGGACCGCGTGGGCGGAGGGCTTATATTTTAAATTCCTCTGGTATGTGGGAACGCCGGCGGTCATTTTGATCCCGGTCATAGCATATCTGTCTGCGGAAAGAAGGCGGAGCGCATGAAAAAGATAAAAAGAAATCTGTGTGCCGCGTTTCTCCTTCTTGCGGCACTTCCGCTTGCAGGGTGCAACACGCGGGAATTAGAGGATCGCAGCTTCCCGCTTGCCATCGGGATCGATGAGACGGGCAGCGGGTGCAGCGTTGCGTTCTATTTTCCGCAGCTCTCGGAGATCGCGGATGAAAAAGCGAAAAGTGACGAGGGGGAATCGTTTCGTGTGGTGGCGGACTCGTATTACGAGGCGTGGCAGACCTATGAGGCAGACAGTGAAAATTCCCTCGACTACAATCATTTAAAGGTGCTCGTGTTCGGAATGGATTTCCTGGAAAATGAAAACGCACTGGAGCAGTTTTTAGAATTTGCGGTCAGCCAGGAAAACTTCGCGCGGAATACGCTGGTATTTGTGGCAAGCCCGGATGCCTCGGACATTCTTTCACTGAACGGTGGGTTAAATGAACCGGTCGGAACTTTTTTAGAGGATATGGTGACCGGATCGACCGTATACAAAACGTACGCGATGCCAACGCTCGGAGATCTCTATAACGAATACTATAACCGCAATTCCGTGCTGTTTTTGCCGGTGCTCAGTGAAAATGGAGGGATACCGGCGATCTCGGAATTTTATGTGTTCCGGGATTTTAAACCGGTCGGAACGTTAGATATGCAGGATGCGCTGGTGGGACTTTTGGCGGAAAACAAACTGCGCAGTTTTTCCGTCAAACTTTCCGGCGGGGAGATCATAAAACTGGACGCACCGGACTGCAGTTATGAGATCACAACGTATCGTGGAAAACCACAGCTTATTCTGACCGTAAAAAGTGAGGCGGCTTTGATGAACGGAATGTGCGCAGACAGTGAGGAAAGAGAGGAACTGGAAGCGCAGACAAACCGGAAACTGACGGAGGTACTAAAAGAGACGCTTTGCGCGGCGCAGGATGAAAAGGGTGTGGATCTGGCCGACAGCTTCCGCAAGCTCGGCGGATCGGACCGGTCGCTCTATGACAGGTATGCCGGGGATAAGACGCATTATGACGCGGTTATTAACTATGAGGTAAAGTCAGAGGTCACACTTGTGGACACAAAATAAAGAACCGGTGAATGAAACGAAAAAAAACGGCAATAATGAAAAAAGAAGGCGGGCGGGAGCAATCCCGTGACCGCCGGAAAATAAAAATGCCGGAGGATGGGAAAATGGATCAGACAAAAAAAGTGCTGTGCCGTGTGCTCATGGCAAGCCTGCTTGTGGCAGCGTATTTTGGAAAAACCTGCTATATACATAGAAGTTATCAGGAGGATATCGCAAAACGGGTATTGCGGTTCCATGTGCTGGCAAACAGCGACAGCGAAGAGGATCAGGCTCTGAAATTAAAAGTGCGGGATGCGGTGGGAAGCTATATGGCGCCGAAGATGAAAGAGGCGTCGGATGTGGAAGATTGCGAACGGATTGTAGAAGAAAACATGCAAAAGATCACAGCGGCCGCAGAGGAAGTGATCCGTGAGGAGGGCTATGATTATACCGTGACGGCACAGCTCGGGGATGTAAAATTTCCGGTCAAGACCTATGGCGCGTATACCTTTCCCGCGGGAACCTATGAGGCGTTGAATCTGGTGATCGGAGCGGGAGAGGGGCATAACTGGTGGTGTGTGATGTATCCGAACATGTGCTTTTCCGGGGAAGAATATGAAGTAGTTGACAGGGAGGCGAAGGAGGCGCTCGAGCAGGCGCTCACACCGGAAGAATATGCCTCTTTGATGGAAAACAAAAACTATGAGGTATCGTTTAAATATCTGACATTTTTAAATAAGGATCGTTAAATTCTTTACAATAAAATTATAATAAAAACGAACCCCTCATATCTTGCAAAGACCGTAAAATGTAATATAATGAAGAAAAAGCGAGAAAAAGGGGATGCGGTATGATCGATTTTTTGCGGGAAGAACAGGTAAAACCGGAAATCATAGAGGGAATCCTGAAATTTCGGGAAGAACATTCGGTGACGGACGAGATGTGCGCGCGGATACCGAAACCAAAATATCTGTATTACGGAAAAGAGGTATGGGAGGAGGCAGCAGTCGCGTTACTCTGCGGAAAGAATCTGCTGCTCACGGGACCGAAGGCGACCGGAAAAAATGTGCTTGCGGAAAATCTCGCGGCGGTATTCGCAAGACCGTTATTTGATATTTCTTTTCATATCAATACGGATGCGGCGTCCCTGATCGGAACCGATACGTTTCAAAACGGTGAGGTGGCATTCCGCGAGGGACCGGTCTACCGCTGCGCGGCGGAGGGCGGCTTTGGTGTGCTCGACGAGATCAATATGGCGAAGAACGAGGCACTTGCGGTTCTGCACGGGATCCTGGATTTTAGACATGTCATTGATGTGCCTGGGTATGACAGGATCGCACTCTCCGGGGCGACCCGCTTTATCGCGACAATGAACTACGGATACGCGGGAACCAGAGAGCTGAACGAGGCGCTTGCATCTCGTTTTGTCGTCATCGCGATGCCGCAGATCTCCGATGCCTATCTGAACCGGCTGTTAAGCAGTCAGTTCCCGAAACTGAAGGAAAAATACGCCGGTCAGTTTACCGAACTTTTCTTTGATATCCAGAAAAAATGTGAGAGCGGTGAAATTTCCACCAAGGCGCTGGATCTGCGTGGACTGCTGGATGCGGTGACACTGATGGAACATGGGCTTGAGGCAAACTGCGCACTTGCGATGGGCATTGTCAACAAATCCTTTGATCCGGTGGAACAGGAACTGATCCGGGATGTGATCCGGGAACGGATCCCGAAAAAACTGGAAAGAGAGAAGATGTTTTCAAACTGAGTATGGACGGGGAAAAAGAGAATTTAAGGGCAAAAAACATCATATGGACAGCGGCGGGCGATTACACATTCCGGCCGCAGTTTCTGGCGGAGAATGGAAACGAGACACTGGATCTGTATTTAAATATGGTGATCGGGCTCGTACATAAATGGTATGACACGGACAAGGTGGCGGCATATTTTGATTCACTCGGCGGAACAGAGCATCAGGGCGCGTGTGATGCTCTCTCGTGGGTCGCGCTGGAGAACGCGGTGTATGAGCGGGAGATTAAGGAGCGGCCGGTTCTTTCGGATCTGCGGGAGGAGTACGCGGAGGAGATCTTAAGCCGCACCGCGATGCTGGTAAAGACCCTGCCGGAGGAGCGCATCAATGAGGCAAAGTGCAGACGGATCTTGGGCAAAAGGGAAGTGCTTTCCCCGGATGAGGAAAAGCTGCTGCGTGATCTGCTTGCGGCGGCGGACGCGGATACCGATACGCTGCTCTTTCGGATCAATAAGGCGCTTTGCGCGTATTACCATATGGACGTACAGAAGAAAAGAGGAGACGGGAGAATTTACTTAAAACATAAATTGCCCGTCTTTTTCCGCCCGCGTCAGAAGGTGCAGGCAGTACAGCGCCTGGATCCGGTCGACGAGAGCGGGGGAAAAAAGGAAACCCGGCCGGAAAAGGCGTCACAGAAACTGCGGGAACTGGCAGCGGGACTGACTGGAGAGAATGAGGAGAAGTTAAAAGAAAAGATCCTTGATTACTTCGGGGAGCCGCTTTTTGATGAGCGGACGGGAAAGAAGTTAGAACAGAAGATCTGTGTCGGAAACCACGCGGAATGCCATATCTGCTTCTGCGGTGGAAAAGGCGCGTATACCAGGTTAAAACAGCATGTGGATCCGGTGGAATACGAGCGGATGCGCGGGCAGAAAGAAAAAAATACCGCGTATTATCATGCCCGTGAAAGAAAATTCCGTACCGAGATACACCGGCTGCGGGATCAGATCTTCCGTGTGCTTCTGATGGAGCAGGAGGCAGACAGCATCCCGGCTGCGCAGGGAACCTTAAACGCGTCGAAAGTGTGGCGGGCGGTGCAGTTAAACGAGCGCATGGTTTTTGAGCGGAAAGACCAGAAAGAGCCCGGGGATTTCCTCGTCACGCTGCTGCTTGACGGATCTTCCTCACAGCTGGAGCGGCAGGAGCAGATCGCGGCGGAGGCATATATGATTGCGGAAAGTCTGAGACTGTGTTATATTCCTACACAGGTTTATTCATTTTGCAGCATTTCGGGGTATACGGTCTGCCAGCGCTTAAAGGGCGTGGAGACGGGCAGTGACGGAGTATTCCAGTATACCGCGATCGGATTTAACCGGGACGGACTGGCGATCCGGGCCGTCGGAACCCAGATGCCGGAGCACAGCTACAAAAACCGGCTTCTTATCGTGCTGACCGACGCAAGCCCGAACGGAGGAAAACTGCCGGGGAAAAAAGCGTATGCAGGCGGGGACGGGCTTACGGATACCGCGGCGGAGGTACGCGCGCTGAAAAAACAGGGGATCCATGTCATCGGACTTTTTTTCGGACAGGACGAGAACGTAAAAGCGGCAAAGGATATTTACGGAAGCAGTGTCGCGCGGATCACGGATATCGGACGGCTGGCGGATACGATCGGTTCTTTGGTGCAAAATGAGATACAGAGTATTTTCAGATAAGGAGATAAGCAAAAAAATGACGAAAGACGTGTTGCTTCGTATTCAGGGACTGCAGTTTCTGCAGGAAGAAAATGAAAATCCGGAACCGGTCGAGATGATCACTTCCGGGGATTATTATAAACGGAACGGAAAACACTATGTGCTCTATGATGAGGTGATGGAAGGATTTGACGGTGTCACCAAAAATATCGTGAAGATACAGGATGGCTGCCTGGATGTCATGAAAAAAGGCGCGGCGAATGTCCACATGGTATTCGAGAAGAACAAAAAGAACATCACTTATTACAATACTCCGTTTGGAAGCCTTATGATCGGCATTGACGCGAAAGACATAAAGATCGAGGAAAAGGATGAGAGCATACAGGTGAACGTGGCATATGGTCTGGAAGTAAACTGCGAGCATATGGCAGACTGCAACATCAGTATGAATATTCAGGCGAGACAGGGAGCTGATTTCCGAATCCAATAGGAATTATCTGAATCTTTTCGAAATATTTACCAATATACTGACTTTTGCGTTGACAACATACCCAAAGTAACTATAATGAGATTATAGGCAGTTTTTTTACAGAAGATAAGGAGTAATCATGGATATGGGATTGGCAGCAGCATGGCTTGCGCTTCATATATTTGGAGTTTTTGTCGCATTGGCATTATTGGTGATCGTCTGCAGAAAAGAGGATACAAACTATAAATGTGAGCTTGTACTGGCGTTTTCCTGCTGCCTGGTCACACTGGTCGCGAAAAGCTTTTATATCATGGGCGGCGATGAGGAAACACTGCTGGCACTGGGAAAGCTGGAATATCTGGGCAAATGTTTCGCAAACTATTGTGCCCTGATGTTTTTACTGCGCTGGAAAACCGGAAAGGTTTCCCAGTGGTTTATCACAGGACTTCTTTCATTAAATATCGCGTTTTATATGCTGATCGCAACGGTGGATCACCATCATTTCTATTACAGAAGTTACTGGCTGGAGCCATCCGGGGTAAATCTGGGCGGGTATACTCTGGAGATCGAGGCAGCTCCGATGTACTATGTCTTTATGGCATTTCTGCTGCTTGAGATCTTTGGCTCCATAGTCACGATCATTTCTTCTTTTCGGGCGAAAAAACATATTCCGGACAAGGTGAGGCTGCATCTGATGCTGCTCGCTTCGGTGCTCTCCCCGATGATCCTTCTTTCACTGCGGCTTCTCGGCATCTTAAAAGGTGACGATCCGACACCGCTCGGTCTGCTGTTATCCTGTATATTTATGACGGTGGCTGTTGTGAAATACGGTCTGTTCGATCCGGTAAAAAATGCCAAAAACCGCATCATTGAACAGAACCATCTGATGAAAGAGCTTGTGAATCTGGCAGAGGTGGCGAATCAGGCGAAGACAGCGTTTGTATCCAATATGTCCCACGAGATCCGTACACCGATGAATTCGATCGTTGGCATTACGGAGATCTTACTTCGGACGCCGCATGAAAAGCGGGAGCAGGAATATCTTCTGAACATCCAGAGCTCAGGTCGGGCACTGCTTACGATCATCAATGACGTACTGGATTTCTCCAAGATGGAATCCGGGAAGATGCAGCTGTTTGAAGAACCTTACGATACGCTTTCTCTGTTCCACGATATGAAAATGACCTTTGAAAACCGCATCGGTGCAGCAGAGACTGGACGATAAGATCTTACTGTACTGTGAAGTGGAGGACTCCGGGATCGGCATCCGAAATGTCATGGAATTAAAACCGGAAGGCTACCTCTTAAAGAGTATGGAGCCGAAGAAACTGCATGCCGCGATCGATGATTTCTTTGCGAAGAGGGCATAGAAGAACGGTTAAAGAAAAACAGATAAAAAATGGAGTGTGAAAAAACAGACCCACGTTTTTTCACACTCCATTTTCGTATGTTATTATTTCGATTTTTTGTTTACTTTTTCTTCCGCAGCGGCTTTGGCTCTTGCCCAGATGCCCTTTTTCTTAGGAGCGGCAGGCTCGATCGAACCGTGAACCCCACGGACGCCTGTGATATAAAGACCACTGACCGTTGCCTTTACCTCTTTTTTTACCGGAATGCGTTCATAAATGGAGGCATCGCTGATGAAAGTCATGACCTTGGGACCAACCTTTGCCTTTACGATCGGCATCTTGGTGCGGCGCATCAGTTTCGGTGTCTGTTCTACGACAGCAGCCGGAAGACCGGCATCTTTCAAACGAAGTTTCTTTTTGTCTATGATGAGCATCGTAACAGACTGTGCTGCTGCTGCGATCTGTTCATCCTGTTCTGCTTTCTTTTTTTCTGCTTTCTTTCCCAAAAAATAAAGTACGATCACCGCAACGATCAAAACGATGGCAATGATCAGTAATACCAATGTAACCGTAGGCATTTTAAAAATCCTCCCTTTTTTCAAATACGACAAATATTGTAACATTGATTTTTAGAAAAATCAATTAAAACCTTTTATTTTGGGCAGTTTTATGGTATCGTAGATAATTGTGATACAGGTGTATATAAGGGGACCTGAATCGAGATTGATGGACAAGGAAAGGTAAAGATTTATGAAGAAAAAAGCAGTGGCCCTTCTTTTATGTGTCAGCATGATGATGACCTTAAACGCATGTGGCAAAACGAACAAAGATAATACACAGGGAACCGAGACAGTGGCAGAGACCGAGACGGAAGTAATTCCGTCAAGCGCGGATATCACATATGACGCGGGCGATTATGTGTCACTCGGTGACTATATGAATATGGAAGTCACACTGGATAAAGATTATCAGGTGACCGATGACATGGTGAAAAATTATGTCAATAATAACGTGATCGCAAATTATCCATACTATGTGGAGTCCGACAAGACCGTTGTGGAAAATGGAGATGTCGCAAACATCGACTACGAGGGACTGCTTGACGGGGAAGCGTTTGACGGCGGCACCGCACAGGATTATGATCTTGAGATCGGTTCCGGTTCTTTTATTGACGGATTTGAAGACGGACTGATCGGCGCGGAAGTCGGAAAAGAGACAGACCTGAATCTGACGTTCCCGGAAGATTATGGAAATTCCGACCTGGCGGGAAAAGAAGTCGTATTTAAGGTAACGGTAAACGCGATCAAGGAAAAACAGGATATCACATACGATACGCTGACGGATGAGTATGTCACCTATCTTTCGGATAAGCTCGGCGCGTCCTATGAGACCGTAAACGATCTGACTTCCGACATCCGCACATATCTGGAAGAGCAGGCAAACAGCAGCAGAACACAGGCGATCCGCTCCGCAGTGATCGCAAAACTCCCGGAAGTATGCACGGTAAACGCACTGCCGGATGGTCTGCTTGACGCGAGAATGCAGGAATACTTAAAGAAATTCGAGGATACTTACTGCAAGGATACTACGCTTGAAGATTATCTCTCCAGCACATACAACACCACCGTGGATGATTTCAAGACGCAGGTGCAGTCCGAGATCGAGACAGAGTTGGATACCCAGCTGATCTTAGAGGCGATCGCCGCAGTGGAAAACATAGAATTTGACGAGGACGGATTTAACAGTTATGTATCCAGCCTGTTAAGCAGCTATGGCTATGACAGCGAGGATGCGCTGTATGAAAACTATGCACAGACAGCGGAAGACGGAAAAGCTTATTTACAGACGATCTATTTATGCAACAAGGCACTGGACCGTGTGATCGAAAACACAAACGTAACTTACAATGCGGCGGAAGAGAGTACCGAAGAGGCAGCTGCGGCTGAGGACATCACCGAGACGGAAGCAGCAACGGAAGAATAGAATTGCAGTTGGAGGAAGAAAAATGGAACTGACAAATATCAGAGATTTATTTCGTAATAAAGAAGCGTATGAGAATAAGAAGATCACAGTAGGAGGATGGGTCAGAAGCATCCGTAATTCCAAAGCGTTTGGATTTATCGTGGTAAATGACGGAACATTTTTTGAACCGTTACAGGTTGTCTTCTCCGAGACACTCTCCAATTTTGAGGAAGTACAGAAGCTGAACGTAGGTGCGGCGGTCATCGTTACCGGAACACTTGCGCCGACACCGGAGGCAAAACAGCCGTTTGAGATCCAGGCGGAGAAAGTCATGATCGAAGGCGCTTCTGCGCCGGATTATCCGCTTCAGAAAAAGCGTCACACATTTGAGTATCTGCGCACGATCTCCCATTTAAGACCGCGTACCAATACGTTTGAGGCAGTATTCCGCGTGCGTTCCATGATCGCATATGCGATCCACAAATTTTTCCAGGAGCGCGATTTCGTCTATGTACACACTCCGCTGATCACCGGAAGTGACTGCGAAGGCGCGGGCGAGATGTTCCAGGTTACGACCATGGACTTAAAGGATGTGCCGAAGAATGCGGACGGCAGTGTGGATTACTCCAAAGACTTTTTCGGAAAGCCGACCAACCTTACCGTGAGCGGACAGTTAAACGGTGAAACCTATGCGATGGCATTTAAAAATATCTATACATTCGGACCGACCTTCCGTGCGGAGAATTCCAACACGACAAGACATGCGGCGGAATTCTGGATGATCGAGCCGGAGATCGCGTTCGCGGATCTTGAGGACGATATGATCCTTGCGGAGAGCATGTTAAAATATGTGATCCGTTATGTATTGGAGAACGCACCGGAAGAGATGAACTTTTTTAATTCCTTCGTAGACAAGGGACTGCTCGACCGCCTGAACAACGTGGTGAACAATGATTTTGCCCGTGTCACCTATACCGAGGCAGTGGAACTTCTGGAAAAACACAACGACAAGTTCAACTACAAAGTTTCCTGGGGCGTGGATCTGCAGACCGAGCATGAGCGCTATCTGACCGAAGAGATCTTCAAGCGTCCGGTCTTTGTTACCGATTATCCGAAGGAGATCAAGGCGTTTTATATGAAACTGAACGATGATGGAAAGACCGTGGCAGCAGTAGACTGTCTGGTACCTGGCATCGGAGAGATCATCGGAGGAAGCCAGAGAGAGGACGACTATGAGAAACTGCTCGCGCGTATGCAGGAACTTGGATTAAAAGAGGAAGATTACGGATTTTATCTGGATCTCAGAAAATACGGCTCTGCCCGTCATGCGGGCTTCGGGCTTGGATTTGAGCGCTGCGTGATGTACCTGACCGGTATGTCAAACATCCGTGACGTCATTCCGTTCCCGCGTACCGTAGGTAACTGTGAAATTTAAAAACAGGAGACAGAAATGAATTTACTGACTGCTGAAAATATAGAAAAATCATTTACAGAAAGGAAGCTTTTAAACGGAGCTTCCTTTTATCTGGAAGAAGGGGAAAAAGTTGGTATCATCGGTATCAACGGAACCGGAAAGTCCACGCTGTTAAAGATACTTGCAAAAATTGAGGAACCGGATTCCGGAAAGGTGATCTGCGCCAATCACGTTGTGATGCGCTATCTGCCGCAGAATCCGGTCTTTTTGCCGGAGAAGACCGTGTTGGAGAGCGTCCTTGAGGCGGCAGCGGGAAAACAGGATACGATCTATGCGGGGGCAAATGCCGGCGGAAAACACGAGATCAATGAAAAGATCTGGGAGATGGAAAGCTCCGCAAAGGCGTTTCTGACCAGACTCGGCATCACAAATTTTACGCAGAAGACGAAAGAACTTTCCGGCGGACAGAAGAAACGTCTCGCGCTGGCGGCGATCCTTTTAGTGCCGTGTGACATCCTGCTTTTGGACGAGCCGACCAACCACATTGATCATGAGATGGCGGACTGGCTGGAGGATTATCTGAAAAAATGGAAGGGCTCCCTTATCATGGTAACGCATGACCGTTACTTCCTTGACAGTGTATCGAACCGCATTGTGGAGATCGATAAAGGCAATATCTACAGCTATGACACGAACTACTCCGGTTTTCTGGAACGGAAAGCCATGCGGGAGGAGAGTGAGATCGCAGGGGAGCGTAAGCGCCAGTCGGTGCTGCGCAAGGAGATCGAGTGGATCAAACGTGGAGCAAAGGCGCGTTCCACGAAACAGAAAGCGCGTATCCAGCGCTATGAGACGCTGCGTGACCAGTCCGCACCGGATGTGGACAAAAAGATCGAGATCAGTTCCATTTCGACCCGCATGGGAAAAACGACCGTGGAGCTTTCGCATCTGCACAAAGCGTATGGCGACCGCGTCCTGATACAGGATTTTTCCTACATCTTCCTTAAAAATGACCGGATCGGATTTGTCGGGAAAAACGGCTGTGGAAAGACGACGCTCATGAAGATGATCGAGGGCAGACAGAAACCGGATTCCGGGGAAGTGATCCTTGGTCAGACGATCAAACTCGGTTACTACTCGCAGGAGATCGAGGAGAAAAAAGAAGCCGGCATTGCCTACATGGATCCCTCGATGCGCGTGATCGATTACATCAAAAATACGGCGGAGTTTGTACGCACGGAGGACGGGCTGATCTCGGCATCCGCGATGCTGGAGCGGTTTTTATTCCCGCCGGAGGAGCAGTACAGCGTGATCGGCAAACTCTCCGGTGGAGAGAAACGCCGTCTGAACCTGCTACGGGTGCTGATGGAAGCACCGAATGTGCTGATCTTAGACGAGCCGACCAATGATCTTGATATTGTTACGCTTTCGATCTTAGAGGATTATCTGGACAATTACGACGGGATCGTGATCACGGTATCCCATGACCGCTATTTTCTGGATCGTGTGGTGAGACGGATCTTCGCGTTTGAAGAAAACGGTGTGCTGCGCCAGTATGAGGGTGGATATACAGATTATGTAAACCGGAAACGGGAAGAAGAAAAAGACAGAGAGCCGCAGATCCAGACCGAAAAGGAGAGCACCGCAAAGCCGGCGGCAAAAGATACGCGCACACATGCGCCGAAGCTTAAATTTTCCTACAAGGAACAGAGAGAATATGAGACGATCGAGACGGATATCGCGGCGCTCGAGGAACGCATGGATGAGATCGATGAAGAGATCGCAAAGTGTGCGACAGATTTTGTGCGGTTAAACGAACTGACAGAGGAAAAAACAAAAGTCAATACCGAGCTCGAGGAAAAATTAGAGCGCTGGGAATATCTGGAAGAGCTTGCGGCGAAGATCGAAGCGCAGAAAAATGGGAAGAATAGTTAAGGCAGGAGGTATGTCATAGATGCAGAAAGAAAACATTATGGATTATGATACGGTGGCGCTGGACGAGGAAAAAAATGAGCTGGTCATCATTGACCAGACCAAACTGCCGGGAAAGATTGAGATCATCCGTTTGAAAGAGGCAAAAGAGATCTGGGATGCGATCTATCTGTTAAAGGTGCGGGGAGCGCCGGCGATCGGCGTTGCCGCAGCATACGGGATCTATATTTTAGCGGCAGAGAGCAGCGCGGATACCTATGAGGCGTTTTATGAGGAGTTTAAGAAAAAGAAAGAATATTTAAATTCCTCAAGACCGACCGCAGTCAATCTCTCCTGGGCATTAAACCGGATGGAGCAGGTTGTGTTGGATGAAAAGGAACTGCCGGTGGCAGAGATCCTTGCCTGTTTAAAAGAAGAGGCAAAGGAGATCCAGGCGGAGGATATCCGTGTATGCAAGGCGATCGGGGAATATGGACTTTCCCTCGTAAAACCGGGAGACGGCATCCTCACACACTGCAATGCCGGACAGCTTGCCACAAGCAAGTACGGGACGGCGACCGCGCCGATTTATCTCGGGGAGGAGCGCGGATACCATTTCCGTGTATTTGCGGATGAGACCAGACCGCTTTTGCAGGGGGCGCGGCTGACCGCGTTTGAACTGCAGTCATCCGGCGTGGATGTGACACTTATCTGCGATAACATGTCATCCTCCGTTATGCAAAAAGGCTGGGTCAATGCGGTCTTCGTGGGCTGCGACCGTGTGGCTGCAAACGGAGATACGGCAAACAAGATCGGAACTTCCGTAGTTGCCGCAGTGGCAGATCATTATAAAGTACCGGTCTATATCTGTGCGCCGACCTCAACGATCGACATGGACACTAAGACCGGAGCGGATATAAAGATCGAGGAGCGCCCGGCGGAAGAAGTGACCGAGATGTGGTACAAAGAGCGCATGGCACCGGAAGGCGTAAAAGTCTACAATCCGGCGTTTGACGTGACAGATCACGAGCTGATCGCAGGTATCGTAACCGAGTACGGTGTGGCAAGAGCACCTTATGAAACATCATTAAAAGAGATTTTTAAGAAAAAAGAAGAAGATATAAGGAGGAAGAAAAATGGCAGACAATAATCGTTCCAGCTGCAGCAGTGCAGGCGGATGCAGCAAGGAGAGCTGCGCAGGATGCGCATCAAATACTTCAAATCAGAAGAACAGCTTTAAAGAGGAAATGAACGGGCAGTCATCGATCAAAAAGGTGATCGGTATCGTGAGTGGAAAGGGCGGCGTCGGAAAATCTTTTGTTACCGCTTCTCTTGCCTGCGCGATGCAGAAAGCAGGTTATAAAGTCGGCATCATGGATGCGGATATCACAGGACCGTCTATCCCGAAAATGTTAGGCGTTCACGGACCGGCGATGGGCACAGATCAGGGTGTGTACCCGGTCGAGGCGGCAAACGGCGTGAAAGTCATGTCCATCAACCTTCTGGTAGAGGATGAGGAAGCACCGGTCGTATGGAGAGGCCCGGTCATCGCGGGAGCGGTAAAACAGTTCTGGACGGATGTCATCTGGGGCGATCTGGATTATCTGTTCGTGGATATGCCGCCGGGAACCGGAGATGTTCCGCTTACCGTATTCCAGTCACTTCCGGTGGACGGCATCGTTACCGTCACCTCCCCGCAGGAACTGGTACAGCTGATCGTGAAAAAGGCATTTAACATGGCTTCCATGATGCACATTCCGGTGCTCGGGATCGTGGAGAACTTCAGTTTCGTAGAATGTCCGGACTGCGGCAGAAAGATCAAGATCTTCGGAGAGAGCCATGTCGATGAAGCGGCAAAAGAGCTCGGAGTTCCGGTGCTTGGAAAACTGCCGGTTGATCCGAAAAAAGCGGAAGCTGCGGACGCAGGAGAATTTTACCGTGTGGACAACCCGGAACTTGCGGATGCGGTAGAGGTTTTAAAGAAATTGTAAAGGAGAATTTTTTATGAACGAGAATACACAGGCGATAAAAGACGCGAGAAGTCTTGGTGTGCCAAAGATGCTGCTGCTCGGACTGCAGCACATGTTTGCCATGTTCGGAGCTACGATCCTGGTGCCGATCCTGGTCAATAACTACTTTAACGGAGAGGGGCTTTCGATCCAGGTGACGCTGATCTGCGCGGGACTTGGAACGCTGTTCTTCCATCTTTGTTCCAAACTGAAAGTGCCGGCTTTCCTTGGATCCTCCTTCGCTTTCCTCGGAGGATTTTCAACGGTGGCAAATCTGGATACCGGAAAATTTGCGGATATGACAATGGGAGAGAAACTTCCGTATGCCTGCGGCGGTATCGTTGTTGCGGGACTGCTCTATCTGATCCTGGCACTTGTGATCAAAGTTGTCGGCGTAAAGCGTGTCATGCATTTCCTTCCGCCGGTCGTGACAGGCCCGATCATCATCTGTATCGGACTGAGCCTTGCGCCGTCCGCAGTAAGCAATGCATCCACGAACTGGCTGCTCGCGGTCATCGCGCTTGCCACGATCATTATCTTTAACATCTGGGGAAAAGGAATGTTTAAGATCATCCCGATCCTGATGGGAGTTGTGATCTCCTATGCGGCGGCAGTGCTCTTAAATGCCTGCGGCATGACAAACCCGGATGGCTCCGCGATCCTTGATTTTTCCAACGTAGTATCTGCGGCATGGGTGGGAATCCCGCCATTCCAGATCTGCAAATTCGATATCACGGCGATCCTTGTCATGGCGCCGATCGCGCTTGCGACCATGATGGAGCACATCGGAGATATGTCCGCAATCTCAGCGACCGTCGGCGAGAACTTTATCGCGGATCCGGGACTGCACCGTACCCTGATCGGAGACGGACTTGCAACGGCGCTTTCCGCACTGGTCGGCGGACCTGCCAATACCACATACGGCGAAAATACCGGGGTACTGGAACTCAGCCATGTGCATGATCCGCGTGTCATCCGGATCGCGGCATGCTTTGCGGTTATTTTGAGCTTTATTCCGAAAATGGCGGAGATCATCGGTTCCATGCCATCCGCGATCATCGGCGGTGTCAGCTTTATGCTCTATGGAATGATCTCGGCGATCGGTGTGCGGAATGTGGTGGAAAATCATGTGGATTTTACCAAATCCAGAAACCTTGTCATCGCGGCAGTCATCCTGGTATGCGGACTTGGCTTTGGTGACGGACTTACCTTTACCGTAGCTGGAACTTCCATTACACTGACCGGTCTTGCGATCGCAGCGATCGCGGGAATCGTTTTAAACGCGATCCTTCCGGGAAATGATTATCATTTCGGGGATGATGTCAGAGGCGATATCAGCCGTGGCATCGGGATCAACCCGGAACCGGAGAAAAAATAAGGATGACGAATCTACTTGTTTTTTGCCGAAAAGCTGATATAATAAGTGCATGTTGCATAAATATGCAGGTGAAAAATAACAAAGAGGAGTGATTCATTATGAAGAAGATGAAAAAGATCGCCGCAATCTCTCTTGCGGCTGCAATGACAATAGCAATGGCAGGATGTGGAAATTCTGTCCCGAAGAACACTGTAAATTCCGTGGATGATCTGGAAGGCAAAAAGATCGGTGTCCAGCTCGGAACCACAGGTGATATTTATGCATCTGATTACGAAGGCGATGACGCGGGTACCACGATTGAGCGTTACAACAAGGGAACCGATGCGGTTCAGGCGTTAAAGCAGGGAAAAGTAGACTGCGTGATCATCGATGAACAGCCGGCAAAGGCTTTCGTTGAAAAAAACAGCGACTTAAAGATCTTGGATGACGCGTTTGCGGATGAAGAATACGCGATTTGTATTTCAAAAGACAGATCCGATCTTACCGAGGCATTTAACGGAGCCATCGAAGAGCTGAAAGCAGACGGAACACTTGATGATATCGTAAACAACTACATCGGTGATGACACAAAGGGAAAAACACCGTATGAGTCCCCGGCAGACGCAGACCATTCCAAGGGAACTTTAAAAATGGCGACCAACGCTGCATTCGAGCCGTATGAATACTATGACGGAGACAAGATCACAGGAATCGATGCGGATATGGCAAGAGCGATCTGCGATAAATTAGGTTATGACCTTGAGATCGATGATATGGAATTTGACTCTATCATCACAGCGGTTTCCAGCGGAAAAGCTGATTTCGGCGCAGCAGGTATGACAGTGACAGAAGACCGTTTAAAGAACATTGATTTTACGGATACTTATGCGACTGCGCGTCAGGTGATCATCGTTCGCGGTAACTAAGAATAAAAGGAGGATGGAACGTGAGTACTTTTGTACAGAAATTTACTCAGAATTTTATAGAAAATACAAGGTATATGTATCTGCTGAAGGGTCTTGGAAACACCATCATCATCACGGTGTTTGCCCTTATGATCGGAATTGTTTTGGGATTTCTGGTAGCAGTCGTACGTTCTACCCATGAAAAGCACGGCGGCCTGAATGTACTGAACTTTATCTGCAAAGTTTATCTGACGGTATGGCGTGGTACGCCTACCGTTGTGCAGGTCATGATCATGTATTATGTCATTCTTGTCGCGGTCAATAACAAGATCCTTGTCGCGGTCATTGCGTTCGGTTTGAACTCCGCAGCGTATGTGGCAGAGATCGTCCGTTCCGGTATCATGTCGATCGACGAGGGACAGTTTGAGGCGGGACGCAGTCTCGGCCTGAATTACCGCCAGACCATGCAGATGATCATTCTGCCGCAGGCATTCAAAAACGTGCTTCCGGCACTGGCAAACGAACTGATCACGCTGTTAAAGGAAACTTCCGTCAGCGGTTATATCGGCATGATGGATCTGACAAAGGGTGCGGATATCATCAGAAGCCAGACCTATGAGCCGATGATGCCGCTGCTCGGCTGTGCGGCGATCTACCTTGTGATCGTCATGATTCTGACGGCGGGCGTACATAAGCTGGAAGGGAGACTGAGAAGCAGTGAGCGATAATGGAAAAAAACTGATCGAAGTAAAAAATCTGACGAAGAAGTTCGGGGATCATACGGTTTTAGACGGGATCACTACGGATATCTGCCAGGGAGAGGTCGTTGCGATCATCGGGCCGTCCGGCTGCGGAAAGTCAACGTTTCTCAGATCATTAAACCTGCTTGAGATGCCGACCTCCGGACAGATCCTGTTTGAAGGGATCGATCTGACGGACAAGAGCGTGGATATCAATAAAGTAAGACAGAAGATCGGAATGGTGTTTCAGCAGTTCAACCTGTTCCCGAACCATACGATCAAAGACAACATCACACTGGCACCGGTGAAGCTTGGTCTGATGACAAAAGAAGAAGCGGACAAAAAGGCGATGGAACTTTTAGAGCGCGTCGGACTGCCGGAGAAGGCGGACAGCTATCCGTCCATGTTATCCGGCGGGCAGAAGCAGCGTATCGCGATCGCGAGATCGCTTGCGATGAACCCGGATGTCATGTTGTTTGACGAGCCGACCTCGGCGCTTGACCCAGAGATGGTCGGTGAAGTATTGGGACTGATGCGTGAACTGGCGGCGGACGGCATGACCATGGTCGTGGTAACACACGAGATGGGATTTGCGAAAGAGGTCGCAACGCGCGTGATGTTCATCAATGAAGGAAATATCAGGGAAGAAAACACACCGGAAGAATTTTTTGGAAATCCGAAGAATCCGAGACTGTGTGATTTCCTTTCCAAAGTGTTATAAATGCAAACCTGGGGGATTGTTCTTGACAATCCCCCAATTATATTTAATAATAAGTTGCTGAAACTGAAACATTCATACAAAGGAGGATTCGTTATGAAGAAGTTTGGAATTAAAGAAGTTGTAGCGACAGGTATCGGAACCGCGCTCTTTGTCGTACTGACAGAAGTGCAGATCCCGCTCGGAGTTATCCCGAATACCTCATTACAGCCGAGAGCGGCAGTGCTCGCATTCTTGGCGGCTGTGTTCGGACCGGTTGTAGGCGGCATCATTGGCTTTCTGGGTCATGCGTTGGGTGACGCGCTGTTTTACGGCGGAGTATGGTGGAGCTGGGTATTCCCGGATGCGATCTTCGGTATCCTGGTAGGTCTTTTCGTAAAGAAATACCAGATCAAAGAAGGCGGTTTCCACGGAAAGAACATTGCGTTATTTAATGCGGTACAGGTGATCGCAAACGCGATCGCATGGATCGTTGTTGCACCGGTACTTGATATCCTGATCTATGCGGAACCGGCAAAAAAAGTATTTGTACAGGGGATTTTCGCATTTATCGGAAATGTGATCATCATCGCCATCCTTGGCAGTCTGCTCGGGGTTGGTTACACAAAGATCGGAGCAAAGTCCTCCAGTCTTGATAAGGAAGATTAAAAGAAGTACAAAAGGACAGACACTTGTTATGGAACCTATTATTGAATTTGAAAAATTTACATTTAAATACCGCTCCCAGGTAAATCCAACCCTTTTTGACATCGATCTAAAGATCTATCCCGGGGAAAAGGTGCTGATCGTCGGGCCGTCCGGCTCCGGTAAATCAACACTTGCGGACTGCATCAACGGGCTGATCCCGTTCTCTTATCCGGGCGAAAGTACAGGTACGCTAAAGATCGGTGGAAAGGATCCGAAGAAACTTGGGATCTTCGGACTTTCCAAGATGGTCGGTACCGTACTTCAGGATACCGATGGCCAGTTTATCGGACTGACGGTAGCGGAAGATATCGCGTTTGTACTGGAAAACGACAGGATGGAGCAGCAGGAGATGTTTCGCCGTGTGAACGAGGTGGCGGATACCGTAGAGGTAAGACCGCTTCTTTCGCATGCGCCGTCGGAACTTTCCGGCGGACAGAAACAGCGGGTTTCCATGGCAGGTGTCATGATCGACGATGTGGATATTCTTTTGTTTGATGAACCGCTTGCCAACCTTGATCCGGCGACCGGAAAAAAAGCGATCGGACTCATTGACCGGATCCAGAAAGAAAAGAATAAGACGATCCTCATTATTGAACACCGTCTGGAGGATGCGTTATATAAAGATGTGGATCGTATTGTCGTGATCGGCGACGGAAGGATCGTCGCGGACATGAAACCGGATGCGCTTTTAAGCGGAGACACCTTAAAAGAGCAGGGAATACGGGAGCCGCTCTATATTACGGCATTAAAACACGCGGGATGTGCGATCAGAGAGGAATACCGTCCGAGCCATGTGGAGACGATGGATTTTGAGCCATATAAGACGCAGGTAAAAGAGTGGTTTGAGACAACGGAGACGAAAAAACGTGCAGCCGAAGAAAAACCGGTTTTAAAAGTGGATCACTTAAATTTTTCCTATCAGCCCGGAAAGCCGATCCTTTCGGATGTCAGCTTTACCGTAAATAAAGGAGAAATGCTAAGCATCGTTGGAAAAAACGGGGCGGGAAAGACCACGCTTTCAGGTCTGATCTGCGGATTTTTGACTCCGGAGAGCGGAAGCATTGAATTAAACGGAGAAGATATCTCACCGTTATCCATAAAGGAGCGAGGAGAAAAGATCGGTATCGTGATGCAGAACCCGAATCAGATGATCTCAAAACCGATGATCTTTGATGAGGTTGCCTTAGGGCTTGCCGTGCGCGGCGTGCCGGAGGACGAGATCAAAGAACGTGTGCATGAGACCTTAAAGATTTGCGGGCTCTATCCGTTCCGCAACTGGCCGGTGTCGGCGCTCAGCTTCGGACAGAAAAAACGTGTGACGATCGCGTCTATTCTGGTTATGAAGCCGGAGATCCTGATCCTGGATGAACCGACAGCGGGACAGGATTACCGTCATTACACGGAGATCATGGAATTTCTGAAACGTATCAACGAGGAGCAGGGAACAACGATCATCATGATCACGCACGACATGCATCTGATGCTCGAATATACCGGACGCGCGCTCGTTGTGGCGGACGGAAAACTGCTTTCGGACGATATGCCCGCAAATATCCTGACCGATGAAGAACTCACAGAGAAAGCATATTTAAAACAGACATCGTTATATGAGATGGCAGTAAAATGCGGCATTTCTTCGCCGTCTCAGTTCGTAGAACGTTTTATCAGCTATGAAAGGACGGTGCGGTAATGGCAAAACTTTTAACCTATGAGAAAAAAGATACCTGGATGGATGAACTCTGCGGAGTGACAAAGTTAGTTTACTTTCTCGCATGGTCGATCACCAGTATGCTGACCTATGATACAAGAGTGCTTGCGGTCATGCTCGTACTCAGCTTTGTGTTTTTTAAGGCGTCCAAAACCGAGTGGAAGCAGGTCGGATCGATCTTTAAAGTCATTTTATTTTTCCTGGTCGTGAATGTGCTCGCGATCTTTCTGTTCGCGCCGGATCAGGGAGTAAAGATCTACGGAACCAGGCATGTGCTTGTGCAGCTTGCAGGAAATTATGCAATTACCGCAGAGCAGCTTTTTTATGAACTTAACATTATCTTAAAGTATTTCACGATCATTCCGGCGGTCTTTATCTTTGTGGTGACGACCAATCCGTCGGAGTTCGCGGCGTCGCTAAACCGGATCGGGATCAGCTATAACATCGGATACGCGGTCGCGATCGCGCTGCGTTACATCCCGGATGTGCAGGATGATTTCCATAAGATCAAAAACGCGCAGGAGGCGCGCGGGATCGAGATGTCGGGAAAAGCGAAACTCACGCAGCGGATCAAGAGTGTGGCGGCGATCATCTTTCCGCTTATTTTCACGAGTGTGGAACGGATCGACACGGTCAGCAACGCAATGGAGCTGCGTGGATTTGGAAAGTACAAAAAGCGCACCTGGTATATGGGAAGAAAATTACAGCGGAACGATTACCTTACATTGATCGCGGTGCTTTTGTTTGCAGCGGCAGCGCTTGTCATTACCTATCATGACGGAAGCAGATTTTATAATCCGTTTGTGTAGGACACATAGAAAGAAAAAATAAAATATAAGAGACGCAGGTTCAGTTTCCGGCAAAATATGCCGATAAACAGGTATATGAGAAAAAAGAACAGGCGGTCCATGGAGGGAACACAAAAGGCAGATGCCTGTGTTCCCTTTTTTGAATCATAGGAAATTCCTTCCTATGATTCAAAAACGCTCCGCAGGGATGCGCAGCTCGCGGAGATGAAGTTTATGTTGAACATACCGCTCGCGCGCGAAAGTGTGCGGTAAGCGCAAACTTTATTTAATGGCGACGAGGAAAAAGGAGGCATGGTTATGAAAGTAGAGAAGATAAGCAGCGCATATGCGCCGGTTGACGCGGTATCGCGCATAAACGTAAAGATCGATCCGTCAGTGCAGTCAGGTGAGAAACGGGATGCGTATACGGCATCCAGCCATATGGCATCTTTTGAGGAAAAATTTGCGCTGGCGCAGGAATATCAGGAAATGCTTGAGCGGATGAAAAAGGAAGATCCCGGGCGTTATCAGCAGATGAAGCTGGATGAAGCGCTTTCCGAGTGTAAGTCCCTCGGACGGCTCACGGAGATCGCGGAGGAAAATGGCGGAAGCGTTACTTATAACGGCGTGACATTAAATTTTGACAGGAAGAACAAAAAGATGTGTCTTGGAAATATGGACAGCGGAGATGTGATAAATGCCGGCATGCTCTCAAACGGTTACTGTTTTTATTTTAACCGGGAAAATATCGGGGACATTGCGAAGATCCTCGATCTGTTTTCGCCGGAGGATGTCAATAAGATCATGGCAGCGATCGAGACGGACAATATGGCGGATCGGATGAAGAATCAGGTGGAGGATGAAAAGGCAAACGGCGTGCAGGGTGCGGAGACGGCGGAGGAGCATTAGTCCACGCCGCCTGCCCACTGTCTGATCTGCCGCAGATAGAGAGAGATCCCGATCGCCCCGGTAATGATCCCTGAGGCGGGAAATGCGATCCAGGTGTAGGAGAGCCCAATCTTGGAGAGCACAAAGAAGATCGGGATCAGACATCCTAACTGGCGGATCAGTGACAGCAGCGATACCACAGCCGGCAGAAAACTAAGACCGATGATCCGGAAAGCCGGGATACCGATCGAGAACACGGCGGGGTCGTGCGAGAACAGCCCGAGGAGCGTGCCCGGAAGCAGTTCAAAACAAAAGACCCCGATCAGCATAAAGAGCATGGAAAACAAAACGGATTCGTTTAGGATCGTCTGGCAGCGCTTGTATTTCTTGGCAGCATAATTATAACTTAAAACCGGAACAATGCAGGTTTGCAGACCTAAAAGTGGAATGAAAAAGAAGGTCTGCATTTTGTAATATAATCCGAGGACAGTGACCGCAGCGTCAGAAAAACCGGCAAGGATCATATTTAACGCTATGATATAAACGGTGTAGAGCATCTGCATTAAGATGGAGGGATAGCCGAGCAGATAGATCCATTTTGCGCACTTTTTCATTTCACGCACTGCGGGAGGCCTGCGAAAGCCGCGTACACCTGCGCGAACATGACAGGCGGAGCAAGCTGCAGCAATATCTTATAAATCTTTTCGGTGCCAAACATCGAAGTCTGTGTTACATTGTCATTCATTGTGATTTCCTTCTTTTGTTACATCTGTATTTGTCTGAAGTGAGATGCTTTCTTCCAGGATCTGACCAAATTTCATCGCAAGGGCGGTCATCTGGCGGATCTCTTCTTTTCCCATTTTTTCGGAGGCAAGCGTTTCAAATTCCAGTATGGGTTCCATGATCGAACGGGAGTAGGCTTCTCCGCTTTCGGTGAGGGCAAGGATTTTTTTCTTCGCGTTTTTTCGCCCCGGAATGAGTGTGAGATAGCCGTCCTTTTTTAGAGAAGTAATGATATTGTTTACGGTCTGTTTGGGCAGCCGGTAACTGTCAGCGATCTTTTTTTGGGTGCATTCTTCGTTGTCGCGCATGGCGTAGAAGATGAGAACTTCGTGATAGTTCAGTCCGTGGACTTTGGCCCACATGGCGTAAGCCGCCCGGATCTGGATGATCGAAGTGTTTACATTGCTCATGAGCAGCCGGATTTCTTCATTCATGTTTTTCTTACCTCTTTTCAAAGATAAGATAGTCCTAATTAAGACTGATGCCAAGGATAATTTGGAGGAGAGAATGTTAAAAGTGCAGAAAAATCGTGATTTTAAAAGAGAAAACAGGATAGGAAAGATATAAATTTACCTTTGAGGTAAATCCATAAATTGACTATTTTACGTTGTTATGTTATTATAAATTTACCTCAAAGGTAAATTGAGAAAGAGGTGATGCGTTGGATATTACGTACAAAAATAAGAAGATTGAAAAAGTTTGTACGGATGCCAAGATGTCTGACAGAACATATGGAAATGAAATGTCAGAAAAGATCCAAATGCGTATAGGAGAAATGGAAGCAGCCGATACTGTGGAAGAAATGATCAAGTATCATATTGGCAGATGTCATCCGTTGACCAATAATCGCAAAGGACAATATGCAGTAGATTTGGTGCATCCGTATAGATTGGTGTTTGAGAAACATGGTAATGAAATTCAAGTGGTGCATATCATGGAGATAGTTGATTACCATTAAGAAAAGGAAATCAGATAGGAGGTAGCACTATGGTGAGAAGTCGCAGTTTTATTGCAACACCACCTGGAGCGACAATTAAGGAACAGCTGAAGGACAGGAAAATGAGCCAGAAAGAGTTTGCCGCAAGGATGGATATGTCTGAGAAGCATATCAGTAAACTTATTAACGGTGAGGTTCAGTTGACTCCAGAGGTGGCTGTTAGATTAGAAATCGTATTAGGAGCGCCTGCAAAGTTCTGGAATAACCTGGAAGCTATTTACAGAGAAAAGTTGATAAAGGTTGCGGCGGAGAATGCAATGGACAAAGATGAAGCCCTGGCAAAGCAGCTTCCATATAATGAAATGGCTAAGTTTGGATGGATTCCTGAGACGAGAGATTCGAAAGAAAAAGTAATGAATCTGAGAAAGTATTTTGAAGTTGTGGAATTATCGTTATTGGAAAATAAACAAATAACCAGAATAGCCTGCAGAAGACTTGCTGTAACAGAAAAAGGTGATTTTGCGTTGCTGGCATGGGTGCAGGAAGCAAAGATAAAAGCGCGTAATATCGAGACATCACCAATTAATATGAAAGAGTTGATAAGGATTATTCCTGAAATCAGAACAATGACTGTTTTGAAACCAAAGGAATTTTGTCCAAAGATAAAAAGAATGTTAGCAGAGTGTGGAATAGCACTTGTTTTTTTACCACATTTAAAGGGATCCCTCCTTCAGGGGGCTTCATTTATGGATGGAAATAAGATTGTTGTAGGACTTACAGCAAGAGGTAAAGATGCAGATAAGTTTTGGTTTAGTTTATTTCATGAATTAGCTCACATTATTTTAGGTCATACAGGACAGATGGATGGAACAACCGATCAGGATGAAAAAGATGCAGATATTTGGGCACGGGATACTCTGATATCAGAAGAAGCTTTTGAAGAATTTAGAGAAAAATCGAATTTCTCAGCAGCAAGCATTCGAGCATTTGCAAAGAGGATGGGAATTGCACCTGGTATAGTTGTGGGAAGATTACAGAATGAAGGATGCATTACGCATAGTATGATGAATGACCTGAAAGAGCATTATGAGATTGCAGTGTAGGAAAATCATGATCTTAACGGCAAACCCCAAACCTTACATTTTTGTAAGGAAAAGGTAAGGCACTTCGATGGATTCCGTGTCTTTGATCTGCTAAGATAAATGCATGAAAAAACAAACGAAGAGCGAGGGAACGATCATGAAAAAATTTATTCAGGCAGTATCAGGAAAGAAAGCAATGTATGTCGCACTGATCCTTGTAAGCATCTGTACGGTACTTGACATCCTTACATCCATACGTCTTGGAACGAAACCGGATATCACTCCGATCACAGTGATATACTGCGTGATCGCGGCGTGGGCGGTGTGTCTCTTCGATTGACGCAGTTTGTGCAAATTGCTATAATAGCACTACGAGTACAAAGGAGAGAAGAAAATGGCATTTGCACATTTACACGTCCATACAGAATACAGTCTTTTGGACGGTTCCAATAAAATACAGGAATATGTTGCGCGGGTCAAAGAGCTTGGCATGACAGCGGCGGCGATCACGGATCACGGTGTCATGTACGGCGTGATCGATTTTTACAAGGCGGCAAACGCGGCGGGGATCAATCCGATCCTCGGCTGTGAGGTCTATGTCGCGCCAAATTCCAGATTTGACCGTGAGAAGGTGAGCGGAGAGGACCGCTATTATCATCTGGTGCTGTTAGCCGAGAATAATACCGGTTACAGCAACCTTATGAAGATCGTCTCCAAGGGGTTTGTGGACGGTTATTACTATAAGCCGCGTGTGGATATGGAGGTATTAACTACCTACCATGAGGGCATCATTGCGCTTAGTGCCTGCCTTGCCGGCGAGGTACAGCGTAATCTGGTGCGCGGCATGTATGACGAAGCAAAAAAAGTAGCGGAAAAATATGAAAACTGCTTTGGAAAAGGAAACTTCTTTTTGGAGCTTCAGGATCACGGCATCCCGGAACAGCGTCTGGTCAACCAGCAGCTGCTTCGTTTAAGCCAGGATACCGGGATCGAGCTTGTGGCGACGAATGACGTTCACTACACCTATGCGGACGATGCCGAGGCGCATGACATCCTGCTCTGTATCCAGACCGGAAAGAAGCTGGCGGACGAGGATCGTATGCGCTATGAGGGCGGACAGTATTATGTGAAATCCGAAGAGGAGATGAAGGAGCTGTTTCCGTATGCGCTGGAAGCACTCGAAAATACCCAGAAGATCGCGGACCGCTGCCATGTGGAGATCGAGTTTGGAAAGACGAAGCTGCCGCATTTTGACGTGCCGGAGGGCTATACGACCTGGACATACTTAAACAAGCTCTGTTATGAGGGACTTGAGGAAAAATATCCGAAGGAGCAGGCAGAAGAGCTGCGCCCGCGTCTGGAGTATGAGCTTTCCGTCATCAAGGAGATGGGCTATATTGAATATTTCCTGATCGTGTGGGATTATATCAATTTCGCGCGGACGCACGGGATCCCGGTCGGACCGGGACGAGGCAGTGCCGCCGGAAGTCTGGTTTCCTATACGACAGGGATCACAAATATCGAGCCGGTGCGTTACGGACTGATCTTTGAGCGCTTCCTGAACCCGGAGCGTGTGTCCATGCCCGATATCGACGTGGATTTCTGCTACAACCGCAGACAGGAAGTCATCGACTATGTCATTGAAAAATACGGCAAGGACTGTGTGACGCAGATCGTAACCTTCGGTACGCTCGCGGCGCGCGGTGTCATCCGTGATGTCGGCCGTGTCATGGATCTTCCGTATGCGTATGTCGATAATATCGCGAAGAGTATTCCGAATGAGCTTGGCATCACGATCGAAAAGGCGCTGGTGAAAAACCCGGAACTGCGCACTCTCTATGAGACGGATACGCAGGTGAGAAAGCTGATCGATATGTCAAAGCGCTTGGAGGGACTGCCGCGCCATACATCCATGCATGCGGCCGGTGTCGTGATCTCGGAAAAGCCGATGGACGAGTATGTGCCGCTCTCCCGTGGTTCGGACGGCATGATCACAACGCAGTTTACGATGACGACGATCGAAGAACTCGGATTATTAAAGATGGATTTCCTGGGACTTCGTACGCTTACAGTCATCGATGATGCGGTAAAGATGGTAAATAAGAGCAAGGGTGTGAAGATCGATATCGACCACATCGATTATGACGATAAAGAAGTGCTGGCATCGCTTGGCACCGGAAAGACCGAGGGCGTGTTCCAGCTGGAAAGCGCCGGAATGAAGAACTTCATGAAGGAGTTAAAGCCGGAGAGCCTGGAGGACGTGATCGCGGGAATTTCCCTCTACCGGCCGGGTCCTATGGATTTTATCCCGGCGTACATCAAGGGAAAGAACAATGCAGCGACGATCACCTACGACTGCCCGCAGCTTGAGCCGATCCTTGCGCCGACCTACGGCTGTATCGTCTATCAGGAGCAGGTTATGCAGATCGTGCGTGATCTCGCGGGCTATACATGGGGACGGAGCGATCTGGTGCGCCGTGCCATGTCAAAGAAAAAGACCAAGGTCATGGAGGAAGAACGGCAGAACTTTGTATACGGCAATAAAGCCGAAGGCGTGCCGGGCTGTGTGGCGAACGGGATTGATGAAAAGGTTGCGAACAAGATCTATGATGAGATGATCGATTTCGCGAAATACGCGTTCAACAAGTCACATGCGGCGGCTTACGCAGTGGTTTCCTATCAGACCGCTTATCTGAAATATTACTATCCGGTGGAATTCATGGCGGCGCTTATGACGTCCGTGCTTGATAATTCCACCAAGGTTTCCGAATATATCTTAACCTGCCGCCGGATGGGCATCGAGATCCTGCCGCCGGATATCAATGAGGGAGAGAGCGGATTCTCGGTATCCGGAAATTCGATCCGCTACGGGCTCTCCGCGATCAAGAGCGTGGGGCGTCCGGTCATCGAGGCGATCATCGAGGAGCGCAAAGAGCGCGGGGTATTTACAACTTTGAATGATTTTATCACAAGGATGTCGGGCAAAGATGTCAACAAGCGCAGCATCGAAAACTTCATCAAAGCCGGAGCGCTCGACTGCCTTGAGGGGACAAGAAAGCAGCTCCTTATGGTGTATTCCTCCGTGCTGGATTCGGTCAATCAGGAGAAAAAGAATTCGATGGCAGGACAGATGACGCTGTTTGATCTGGCACCGGAAGAAGATAAGGCGGATTTTGAATTAAAACTGCCGGATGTGGGAGAATATCCGAAAGAGGAACTGCTCGCATTTGAAAAAGAGGTGCTTGGCGTCTACATCAGCGGGCATCCACTGGAAGCCTATGAGGAAAAATGGCGGAAAAACATTTCCGCAGTCACGTCCGATTTTATGCTGGACGAGGAGACTGGGGCGACAAAGATCCATGACGGCGAAAAAGTCGTGATCGGCGGAATGGTCACGGCAAAGACCATCAAATACACAAAGACGAATCAGGTCATGGCATTTTTTACGATCGAGGATCTGGTCGGCACCGTGGAGGTCATTATCTTCCCGCGTGACTATGAAAAATATCACACATACCTCGAGGAGGACGCAAAGATCTTTGTGACCGGAAGAGCCAATGTGGAGGAAGAAAAAAACGGAAAGGTGATCTGTGAAAAGATCATCAGCTTTGATGACAGCAAAAAAGAACTCTGGCTTCAGTTTGCGGATCTGGCATCCTACCAGGAAAAGGAAGCAAAACTCTCCGGTATGCTGGCGGGTTCGGATGGCAGAGATGAAGTGATCATTTATCTGGCGGCGGAAAAACGGATGAAACGGCTGCCGAAAAGCAGGAGTATCCATGTGGAGCCGGGACTGCTCCAGACACTCTTTGGATATTTAGGCGAAAATAACGTAAAAGTCGTTGAAAAGTCTATTGAAAACAGCTAGAAAAACATCTAAAATGAAAAGGTCGATTACAATTAGCATTAGGAGGGTTTTTACATGGAAAAACAGATAAAGACGGTCGGCGTTCTTACAAGCGGTGGTGACGCACCGGGAATGAACGCGGCGATCCGGGCGGTTGTCCGTGAAGCACTGGCAAAGGGTCTTTCCGTAAAGGGGATCAAAAGGGGGTATGCCGGACTGCTTCAGGAAGAGATCGTGGACATGGACGCAAGAAGCGTGTCCGACATCATTGAGCGCGGCGGTACGATTTTGCAGACTGCGCGCTGCAAGGAATTTACGACACCGGAGGGACAGAAAAAAGGCGCGGACATCTGCAAAAAGCACGGGATCGACGGTGTGATCGTGATCGGTGGCGATGGTTCGTTTCAGGGGGCACAGAAACTGGCGGCACTTGGGATCAATACGATCGGTCTTCCGGGAACGATCGATCTTGACATTGCGTGTACCGATTACACAATCGGATTTGATACCGCAGTCAATACGGCGATGGAGGCGATCGACAAGGTGCGTGACACCTCGACTTCGCACGAGAGATGTTCGATCATCGAGGTTATGGGACGCGGGGCAGGCTACATTGCGCTGTGGTGCGGAATCGCAAACGGGGCGGAGGATATCCTGCTTCCGGAAAAATACGATTATGATGAGCAAAAGCTGATCGATAACATCATAGCGTGCAGAAAGCGCGGCAAGCAGCATCATATCATTATCAATGCGGAAGGCATCGGTCATTCGACCAGCATGGCAAGACGCATTGAGGAGGCGACCGGGATCGAGACGAGAGCAACGATCCTCGGTCATATGCAGCGTGGAGGAAGTCCGACCTGTAAAGACCGTGTCTATGCGTCCACGATGGGATGTTATGCGGTCGATCTGCTCTGCCAGGGCAAATCCAACCGTGTAGTGGCATACCGGAACGGTGAATTTGTGGATTATGACATTGACGAGGCACTCGCAATGAAAAAATCCATTCCGGAATACCAGTATGAGATCTGCCGCAACCTGTCGATCTAGGACGGGCTGTCAGAAAGAAAAAGGGGACAGGAAAGCGCGTACTGCCGCACTTCCCTGTCCTTTATCATGGCAACGAGGAAGGAAAAAGATGATTACAAGTACAGCAAATAAACAGATCAAAGAGCTGACACAGCTGATCAAAAAATCAAAAGCGCGAAGGGAAGAGAGGGTCTTTGTCGTGGAGGGGATCCGTATGTTTGTGGAGGCACCGAAGGAGCAGGTGCAGGCGGTCTATGCGTCGGAGAGCTTTTTAAAAGACCCGGAGCATATGGCATGTTTACAGGGATATGACTATGAGGAAGTTTCTGATTCCGTCTTCGCTTCGGTCAGCGATACCAAAACACCGCAGGGGATCCTATGCGTGGTGCGTATGCCGGAATACAGCAAAGAGACGTTTTTTTCGGAGAGCGGAGGCCTTTATCTGGTACTTGAAAATATCCAGGATCCTGGAAACCTCGGAACCATGTTCCGGACCGGAGAGGGAGCGGGAATTTCCGGCGTTATTTTAAGCCGTGATACGGTGGATCTGTTCAATCCCAAGACGATCCGTTCCACGATGGGAAGTGTATACAGAGTACCGTTTCTGATCGCGGATGACTTAGAGGCGATGATCGGGGAAATGAAAAAGCAGGGCGTACATCTGTATGCGGCGCATTTAAAAGGCGAGCAGTCATACGACCGGTTTGATTACCGGGAAAGTACCGCATTTCTGATCGGAAATGAGGGAAATGGACTGAGCGAGCGGACAGCTTCACTTGCGGACACCTATGTGCGCATTCCGATGGAGGGAAAAGTAGAATCATTAAACGCTGCCATGGCATCGGGGATCCTGCTTTACGAAGCGGCGAGACAGCGGCGCGCGGCAAAATAACGGCAAAAGCAGCAGAAAGGAAGAAAGCGATGTTCCGTTTATGGGCAAAGGAATTTAAAAATAATCATATGATGCGGGATACCGTGATCTGCGATGACACGGAAGACACCAGGACACACAAAGTATTCCGGGCACTCGAAGAGGTGTGCTACGAATTTGACCTTGGAAAGCCGCTCTGGCTGGACGCGACGGTCGAGGAATTCAAACGTCACGCAAAGACCAGATTTTATCAGGACAATTTTATCGAGGAGATCGAATTTGACTATCTGGAGATCCATGTGATCGAGGAGGATTAGGGGCAGACAATTTCCGAAAAGTATGATATGATAAAAAAAGTATGAACCGGAAGGAAGGGAATCAGATGGATATGCCGGAAAAGCTGAATGAGGGAATTGACAGTTGGAATACGGTCATGCTTTTGTATCATTCGGCCTTAAAGGAAGTCGGCACAAAGCTGGAGATCTTAAATGACGAGTTCCAGCATGTGCATCAGTATAATCCGATCGAATATATAAAATCAAGGATCAAGACGCCGGAGAGCATTGTAAAGAAGCTGCGGCGCAACGGATACGAAAGCACCATAGATAATATGGTCAATTATGTGAATGATATTGCGGGGATCCGCATCGTATGCTCCTTCACCTCCGATATCTACCGGATGGCGGACATGATCGGAAAGCAGAACGATCTTACCGTGGTGTGGGTCAAAGATTATTTTAAGAACCCGAAGGACAGCGGATACAAGAGCTACCATATGTTAGTGACGGTTCCGATCTTTTTATCGGACCGGGTAGTGGATACCAAGGTGGAGATCCAGATACGGACGATCGCAATGGATTTCTGGGCGAGCTTAGAGCACAAGATTTATTACAAATTTGAAGGAAACGCGCCGGATTATATCAGCGAGGATTTAAAGGAATGTGCGGATATTGTATCCATGCTGGATGCAAAGATGCTCTCATTAAATAAGGCGATTCTGGAAGCGAAAAAAGCGGAACAGTAAAAAAGAGCAGATGCTCCATGTGTGATGCATGGGTATCTGCTCTTTTCTCTGCGGTCTCTGTCAGATTAAGATCTTCCTAACATTCTTCCGGTTCCGGATATTCAACGCCGAAGGTATCGACAGTTACTTTTTTCATGACCTGCGGAGTCATCGGGCGGTCACTGTAATCGACCGGGGTCTCTGCGATGTGGTTTACAATA
This sequence comes from Lachnospiraceae bacterium, assembly GCA_902363825.1. GTDB lineage: Bacteria > Bacillota > Clostridia > Lachnospirales > Lachnospiraceae > Roseburia_D > Roseburia_D yibonii. The sequence goes on along the minus strand of CABJBK010000006.1, from coordinate 107,846 downwards.
TCCATGCCCTCGATGATCTTTCCGAATGCAGCGTAAGCGCCATCGAGATGCGGGGCATCTTTGTGCATGATAAAGAACTGGGAACCTGCGGAGTCCGGATGCATGGCTCTTGCCATGGATAAAACGCCTGCGGTGTGCTTTAACTCATTGTCAAAACCGTTCTGCGCGAATTCGCCGTAGATGCCGTAGCCAGGGCCGCCCATTCCGGTTCCTTCCGGGTCACCGCCCTGGATCATAAAGCCTTCGATCACGCGGTGAAAGATCAGTCCGTCATAAAAACCTTTCTGAACCAGAGTGATAAAGTTATTTACGGTATTCGGAGCGATCTCCGGATATAATTCCGCTTTCATGATATCGCCGTCTTCCATTTCAAAAGTAACAACTGGATTCTGTGCCATTTTATTTTCCTTCTTTCTTTTTGATTTCCTTTTTTCAGATAGCTTTCATTGTAACGAAAAAGTACGGGATTGTAAAGCACGGGAAAAATAAATATAATAAAGCGGAAACAAATGAGAGGAGGAACTGCCGGTGGCATTAAAATTTGTGATCGCCTGGGAAGCGGAACTGCCCGGGGAAGAACACGCGGATCTTTCCATATCCGGTCTGTTATCCGGTTTACATAAATATGGCGCGGAGGCATTTCTGATCCCCGCTGCCTATGCGGAGGAAAAAACGCTCGCGCAGATCTTAAAAGAAAACAGTTTAAAACCGGAGGAGGGGCTGGCGCTTGTGGCAACCGACGCTTCGCTGGCGCAGACGGCGGGGCTTCCCATCGCGACTGTCGCGTTCCTTCATCCGGCATTTCCGGGGCAAAGCCTTCTTTCGGCACAGATTCTGGTGGAGGGATTTGAGGAAGTTGATTTTTATTTCCTCGAACGGATCTACGACAGAAAGCACAACATCCCGTGGCGGGTCATTGACACGGAGCGGTGCTATCTGCGGGAGATGAAAGAGGATGATCTGGACGCGCTTTATGAACTGTACGCGGGAGAGGGCATGACCAGATATATGGAGCCGCTCTATGAGGACAGGCAGGAAGAGGCGGAATATATGCGCGCCTATATTGCGAGCCAGTATTACTATTATGGCTATGGCATGTGGGTGGTGATCGAACGGGCAACCGGGAAGCTGATCGGGAGAGCGGGACTTGACAACCGGAACATACACGGTGGGATCGAACTGGAAATGGGATATGCCGTCGCCGCGGATCATCACAGACAGGGATATGCCACGGAGATCTGTCTTGCGATCCTGAAGTACGCCGGGGAATTTCTGGAATTTTCGCGCGTCAACTGCCTGGTGGATAAGGAAAACGAGGCGTCCGTACAGCTTCTTTTAAAACTGGGCTTTGTATGGAGGGAAGAACTTTTTATGGACGGCGCGTACATGCAGCGCTATGTTTATTCATTTCCCGAAGCATAAAGCGTGGCCCCTTTGCATATAGTTTGGGTAAAGGGGGATCTGACAATGGAAAAATCAAAAACAATATTTCTGGTCGTAAAGGTGCTGTTTGCCATGTATATCGTTACAGGGCTGATCCTGCTGCTTCTTACGGCACTGCTTTATAAATTTGATATCGGAGAAAATGTGATCAACCTCGGCGTGATTGCGGTTTACATAATCTCTGGCTTCCTGGGAGGATTTATTCTGGGGAAAGTGAAAAAAACGAGAAAATTTCTGTGGGGCATGGTGATCGGCGGGCTGTATTTTCTGATCCTGTTTGCGGCATCCGTGCTGTTTGAAAAAGGACTCGGAAATGACGCGGGACATTTTGTGACTACATTTGTTCTTTGTGTGGCATCCGGCATGGCGGGCGGAATGCTTGGCTAAAGATGAAAAAAATGCTTTTCTTATGAAAAACTATGTGCTATACTATACAAAGGTATTTTTGGAAAGGAGAACGAATATGAAACACGTAAAGACATTAAATACAAGAAAATTACAGAATACAGTAAGAAAAGGTGGATGCGGCGAATGTCAGACATCCTGCCAGTCTGCATGCAAGACTTCCTGTACTGTAGGAAACCAGACATGTGAGCAGTGCAAATAAGCACGGAAATGTAATGGAATAGTGTGATACAAACGACCGTTCGCGAAGGCGTGCGGTCATTTGTTCGTTTACAAGAAGAAATTTTTTTAGAATTAGAAAGAGAGGACTGCATCGTGGTTCATCAGTATAGAAATAACGGCTACAATATCGTGTTGGACGTCAACAGCGGTGCGATTCATGTTGTGGATGACGTGACATATGATGTCATCCCACTGTTTGAAGCACATACCACAGGCGAGATCGTGGCTGCCCTGAAAGATAAATATAAGGAAGAAGAGATCAAAGAAGCCTGCGAGGAAGTGAGCGAGTTAAAAGAAAACCAGGAATTATTTACACCGGACGAGTATGAAGATTACATCATGGACTTCAAGAAACGTCCGACCGTCGTAAAAGCGCTGTGTCTCCACATCGCGCACGACTGTAACCTCGCCTGTCGCTACTGCTTTGCAGAAGAAGGCGAATACCATGGAAGAAGAGCGCTCATGTCCTACGAAGTAGGAAAAGCAGCATTGGATTTTCTGATCGCCAATTCCGGAAACCGGAGAAATCTCGAGGTGGATTTCTTTGGCGGAGAGCCGACATTAAATTTCCAGGTGGTAAAGGATTTAGTGAAATACGGCAGGGAACAGGAAAAGATCCACAACAAGAATTTCCGTTTTACCCTTACAACAAACGGTGTCCTTTTAAATGACGAGATCATGGAGTTTGCCAATAAGGAAATGGCAAATGTGGTCTTAAGTATCGACGGAAGAAAAGAGGTCAACGACCGTATGCGCCCGTTCCGAGGCGGACAGGGAAGCTACGATCTGATCGTTCCGAAATTCCAGAAATTTGCGGACAGCAGAAACCAGAACAACTATTATGTGCGTGGTACCTTCACACACAACAATCTGGATTTCTCACAGGATGTACTGCATCTTGCGGATCTCGGATTTAAGCAGATCTCGGTTGAGCCGGTTGTTGCGCAGGATACCGACGACTACGCGATCCGGGAGGAAGATCTGCCACAGCTGTTTGCGGAATATGACAATCTCGCGGCAGAGATGGTAAAGCGTCATAAAGAGGGAAAGGACTTTAACTTTTTCCATTTTATGATCGACCTGGAAGGCGGCCCATGTGTGGCAAAACGTCTTTCCGGCTGTGGCTCCGGAACCGAATATCTCGCGGTGACACCGTGGGGAGATCTCTATCCGTGCCATCAGTTTGTCGGAAATGAAGATTTCTTAATGGGCAATGTATATGACGGGGTCAAGAATACGGAGATCCGTGATGAATTCAAGTGCTGCAATGTCTATGCGAAGGAAAAATGCAAAGAATGCTTCGCGAGATTTTACTGCAGCGGCGGATGTGCGGCCAACTCCTACAACTTCCACGGTAATATTACAGATACATACGACGTCGGATGTGAGCTTGAGAGAAAGCGTGTAGAGTGCGCGATCATGATAAAAGCGGCACTGGCGGACGAAGATTAAAACACAAGAGAGGTAAATGACCATGAAAAAGAGCAGAGGTATCGCGATCCTTGCCGCCGTCCTTATCATTCTGGCAGGGCTTGCGTATAGTGCATCTATCATTCTGTCGTCTACGGGCAAGGGAGAGAACCATAACATCAAACTCGGACTTGATCTTGCAGGCGGTGTCAGCATTACCTATCAGGTAATGGATGATAATCCGACAGATGAGGAAATGAGTGATACGGTTTATAAGCTTCAGAAACGTATTGAATCTTACAGTACGGAGGCACAGGTTTACAAACAGGGCGATGACCGTATTACGGTTGAGATCCCGGGTGTAACAGACGCCAACGAGATCCTTGAGGAACTGGGAACACCTGGTTCTCTGGAATTCCGTGATCCGGACGGAAATGTGTGCCTGACCGGTGATGATGTGGAAACCGCAAAGGCAGTTGCCCAGACAAACAAGATGGGCTCTACGGAATATGTTGTAGACTTAAAGTTCAACGAAGAGGGAACCAAGAAGTTTTCGGATCTTACTTCCGCGCATGTCGGAGAGGTTTGCCCGATCGTATATGATGAGCAGACCATCAGTATGCCGCGTGTCAACGAAGCGATCACCGGAGGCTCCGCACAGATCTCCGGTATGAGCAGCTATGAGGAGGCAGAGACACTCGCTTCCAATATTCGTATCGGTTCTCTGTCCCTCACCCTGCAGGAACTGCAGTCAGAGGTTGTCGGAGCGCAGCTCGGAAGCGAAGCGATCTCGACCGCTTTGCAGGCGGCAGCCATCGGTCTTATCTTTGTAGCGGTATTTATGATCGCGTACTACTGGATCGCAGGTGTTGCGGCAACGATCGCGCTCGGTGTTTACTCTACACTTGTGGTAGCGATCATCTACTTATTTGATGTCACACTTACTTTGCCTGGTATCGCGGGTATCATTCTTTCCATCGGTATGGCGGTAGATGCGAACGTCATTATTTTCGCGCGTATCCGTGAGGAGATCGCTTCCGGAAAGACGGTCCGCACCTCGATCGAGACCGGATTTAAGAAAGCGCTTTCCGCGATCCTCGATGGAAATATCACGACCCTGATCGCGGCGGCGGTACTTGGGATCAAGGGAAGTGGTACGGTAAAGGGATTTGCCTATACACTGGCGATCGGTATCATCCTTTCCATGTTCACTGCGTTAATCGTAACCCGTTTTCTGGTAAGAGCGCTTTACGCGGTCGGATTCAAGGATGCGAAATTCTATGGAAAATCCAAAGAACGTAAGGTGATCAGTTTTGTATCCAAGCGCCATGTATTTTACATCATTTCCCTGGCGATCATTGCGGCCGGATTTATCGGAATGGGTGTAAACAAGGCAAACGGAAAGGGCGCGCTCAACTTAAGCCTTGAGTTTGTCGGCGGTACTTCAACTACCGCAGACTTCGGCAAGAACTATACCTTAAGTGAGATCGACAGCGAGATCGTTCCGAAGATCCAGGAAGTAGTCGGAAGCGGAGAGATCCAGACGCAGAAGATCCAGAACAGTACCCAGATCGTATTTAAGACCAGAAATCTGGATCTTGACGAGCGTGAAGCATTAAATCAGACACTGGCAGATAACTTCGGTGTAGATGAAAAGACGATCTCCAGCAATACGATCAGCTCAACGATCAGTTCGGAAATGACTTCGGACGCGGTATGGGCAGTTGTCATTGCGACGATCTGTATGCTGATCTACATCTGGTTCCGCTTTAATGATATCCGTTTCGCGACCAGCGCGATCCTCGCCCTAGTGCATGACGTACTGGTTGTGCTGACCTGTTATTCCCTGCTTCGGATCTCAGTCGGAAGTACCTTCATTGCCTGCATGCTTACAATCATCGGTTACTCGATCAATGATACGATCGTTGTATTTGACCGTATCCGTGAGACATTAAAGAATGTGCGCACACAGGATGAGGCGGCGTTAAAGGAGATCGCGGACAAGAGTATCAACCAGACGATCTCACGAAGTATCAATACCTCACTTACCACCTTTGTCATGGTATTTTTACTGTGGCTGCTCGGCGTGACATCGATCAGGGATTTCGCGCTGCCGCTCATGGTAGGTATCGTAAGTGGTACTTATTCGTCCATCTGTATTGCAACGAACCTGTGGTTCTCTTTCCACAAGCTTGGCAGCAAGAAAGCAAAGAAAAAATAAAGAAAAAGAGAAGGATGCTTCTGCGGCGGGGTGCCGCAGGAGCATTTTTCCTTATCGGGAGAATAAAATGCAAAAAACAGTTCTTTTTGTTGGTTATCTGATCGCGGTGAATCTCCTTGGCATTGCCCTGATGGGGATCGACAAACAAAAGGCGAGAAAAAGAAAATGGCGGATCCCGGAGCGGACGCTTTTCCTATGCGCGCTGCTTGGCGGAAGCGCAGGGGCGTGGGCTGGAATGTATCTGTTCCGCCACAAGACCAGACACTGGTATTTTGTCGTCGGAATGCCGCTTATTTTGGCAGTGCAGATCGCGGTGGCAGTCTGGCTCTCCAACGGCGGCGCGGGTTTTACATTTGCCTGAAATATGATATAATCACGGTATCGTGTGCATAAACGGCATTTTTGATGCAAAAATATGCGTGGTGAAAGGAAAATGTGGGATGAAATTATCAGTATGCAATATTGCCTGGACGGCGGAGCATGATGCAAAAATGTACGGGAAGATGAAAGAACTCGGCATGGAGGGCATTGAGATCGCACCGACCAGGATCTTTCCGGATGTGCCCTATGAGCATTTAAGCGGGGCACGTCTGTTTGCGGAACAGTTAAAAAAGGAGTACGGGCTTTCGGTCGCCTCCATGCAGTCGATCTGGTATCAGAGAACAGAGAAGCTGTTTGGCAGTGAGGCAGAGCGTGAGGCACTTCTTTCCTATACAAAGCAGGCGATCGATTTCGCGGAGGCTGCAGGCTGTCTGAATCTGGTGTTCGGATCGCCAAAAAACCGTGTGACGCAGGGGGCGGACTGTCATGAGACGGCGGTTCGGTTCTTTGGTGAGCTGGGGCAGTACGCAGCGGAACATCATACCTGCCTTTCGCTGGAGGCAAATCCGGCGATCTATGGAACGGATTTTATCAATCGTACCACAGAGGCGTTTGCACTGGTAAAAGAGGTGGATTCCAAAGGATTTGCGGTAAATATTGACTTTGGTACGATCCTCGCAAACGAGGAGGATCTTTCTTTCCTTACGGAGGAGAACCTTCCTTATATCAATCACATCCATATCAGTGAGCCGTACCTTGCGCCGGTGCAAAGACGCAGTCTGCATGAGGAATTCGCGAAGCGGCTTGGCGCGCTCGGCTATGACCGGTATGTGTCGGCAGAGATGAAAACGGCGGAACAGACAGAGGATGTGTTTGCGGTACTTTCCTATATGAAGGAGGTATTCGCGTGATCGTGGAAGGAATATTCGGCGTACCGAAATATGAGTGTACGCAGTATCAGGAAAAACACTCGGATTACTGTGTGCTGATCCCGATCATCAACGAGGGAGAGCGCATTGCAAAGGAGCTTGCGCGGGCGAAAAAGGCAGGGATCGATCAGATCGCGGATATTATCATCTGCGACGGCGGTTCTACCGATGGCTGTACGGATGCGGAAACCTTAAAAAAACTTGGCGTCAATACGCTTTTGGTAAAGCGGGACACCGGAAAACAGGGCGCTCAGCTGCGCATGGGCTTTCATTTTGCACTGGAACAGCGAGAATATCTCGGAATCGTTACGATAGACGGAAACAACAAAGACAGCATAGAGGATGTCGGACGGTTTATCGAAAAATTAAAAGAGGGCTATGATTTTATCCAGGGCTCCCGTTTTATCAGAGGCGGGAAAGCGGTAAATACCCCGAAGGTCAGATACCTTTCGGTCAGACTGCTGCACGCGCCGGTCATCTCACTCACGGCGGGACACTGGTACACCGATACGACCAATGCCTACCGTGGTTATTCGGCGCGTTATTTAAAGGACGCGCGTGTCGGGATCTTCCGGGATGTCTTTATGACCTATGAGCTGCTGGCGTATCTGTCGGTGCGTGCCGATCAGCTCGGCTTAAAGACCTGTGAGATCCCGGTGACAAGGGCGTATCCGGCGAAGGGGAAAGTGCCGACCAAGATCTCATTTGTAAAAGGAAACAGCGAGCTTTTAAAGATCCTGTTCGCGAATCTGTTTCGGAAATACAATGTAAAGTAAGGAAAGTCAGGGGAAGAAATGAATTACGATAAGATAATCCTCGGAGCGGGACTCTACGGCCTCTACTCCGCGCTGTTTTGCGGGAGGCGGGGCGAAAAGGTCGCGGTCTTCGAGTATGATGACGCGCCGTTTCGACGTGCAACCTATATCAATCAGGCGCGTGTCCATATGGGGTATCACTATCCCAGATCTTTTTCAACGGCGATCAAATCTGCCGGTTATTTCAGACGTTTTAATGAGGAATATGGCTTTTGCGTACACCGGTCCTTTGACCAGATCTATGCGACATCAGCGGCATTTTCCTGTACGGACGCGGCGCAGTTTGAAAAGTTCTGCCGCGCGGCGGGGATCCGGTGTGAGGAAGTTGCGGTGTCGAAATATTTTAACAGCGGAATGTGCGATGGCGCGTTTCTGACCGAGGAGTACACCTACGACGCGATGATCTTAAAAGAATATTTTTTGGAGGAGCTCGCAAAGCATCCAAACGTGGAGCTTCATTTTCATGCAAGGATAAAGGACATCTGCCGCAGGGAGACGCATTATGAGGTGACACTGGCGGACGGCGGAACATATGAGGCGGGATTTCTGTTAAACGCGACTTACGCGTCGGAAAACCAGATCCTCGCAAGGCTTGGATTTGAACCGTTTCAGATCAAGTATGAACTGTGCGAGATCATTCTCTGCGAAGTGGATGAGGTCTTCAAAAAGTTTGGGATCACCGTCATGGACGGACCGTTTTTTTCCATTATGCCGTTTGGAAAGACCGGCTTCCATTCCCTCACGTCAGTGACATTCACGCCGCATGAGACGAGTTATGACACACTGCCGGCTTTTGAGTGCCAGAAGGGGAATGAAGCGTTTTGTTCGCCGGCGCAGCTTGGAAACTGCAATGAATGCAAAAACCATCCGGAGAGCGCGTGGAGCTATATGTCAAACCTGGCGAAAAAATATTTAAAGGACGAGTACCATTTTGCGTATCAGTCCTCTCTGTTTTCCATGAAGCCGATCTTAAAATCATCGGAGGTGGATGATTCCAGACCGACCGTTATCCGGAAATTCAGTGAGGGACCGACGTTTGTGAGCGTGCTGTCCGGAAAGATAAATACGGTATACGATTTGGATGAGGTGCTGATTGATGGATAATAAAATAAAAGAGGCAAATTTTGTCTCCGCAGTTATTTACATACATAACAATGAAAGAGAGATCACGCCGTTTTTGGAGTGGCTCGATACCCAGTTGGATTTAAACTTTAAAAAATACGAGATCATCTGCGTGGATGACGGCTCCATGGACGCAAGTGAAGAGGCGGTCCGCGCATATGGAAAGAACAGGGCGAAGGAAGCGGTGTCGTTGCTTCATATGAGTTATTTTCAGGGGCTTGAGGTCGCAATGAACGCGGGAGTCGATCTCGCGATCGGAGACTTTGTCTTTGAATTTGATACGGTGTGCATGGACTACAAGACTGAGCTTCTGATGCAGGTCTACCGCCGGTCGCTTGATGGATTTGATATTGTGAGCGCTTCCGCAATGCGGAAAAATAAGTGGACTTCCAATCTTTTTTACCGTGTGTTCAATCATTTTTCAAAGACGCAGTATAAGATACAGAATGAGACGTTCCGGATTCTCTCCCGCAGAGCGATCAACCGCGTGCATTCGCTCAGTAAGACCATTCCCTACCGGAAAGTGCTTTACGCGAACTGTGGACTGCTCGCGGACTGCATTTCCTATACGCCGTCCCAAAAACTTGAGCGCAGTTTTTCCGATGAACAGGCAAAAATGCGCCGGACGCTGGCGGTGGACTCCCTGGTACTGTTTACCAACATCGGCTACAAGGCGGCGGTCACCATGACCGGAGTTATGATGGTTGCGACACTGGCGGTGGCGATCTACGCGGTCGCGGTCTTTGCGCTTGGAAATCCGATCCAGGGCTGGACGACCACGATCCTGTTTCTGGCAGTATCCTTTTTCGGGCTGTTCTCCATTCTGACGATCATCATCAAGTATCTGTCGCTGATCCTGCAGCTGGTATTTAAAAAACAGAAGTATTCGTTTTCATCGATCGAAAAGATCACAAAATAGGAGGGATTATGGACGCAATCGTAGGCTATACCGGCTTTGTCGGCTCGAATCTGTGCAGCCATCACACATTTGCCAGTCAGTATAATTCAAAAAATATCAAAGAAGCGTTTGGCAGCAGGCCGGAGCTTTTGGTCTATTCCGGTGTTCCGGCGGAAATGTTTCTGGCAAACAAAGACCCGGAGGGAGATCTTGCCATCATAAAAAACGCGATCGAAAATATCAAAAAGATCATGCCGGAAAAACTGGTGCTCATCTCCACGGTCGCGGTGTATCCAAAGCCGAACGGAGTGGATGAGACAGACGTGATCCGGACAGAGGATCTGTCAGCGTACGGCAAAAACAGGCGCTATCTTGAGCAGTGGGTGGAAGAAAATGTAAAAGACCATCTGATCGTGCGTCTTCCGGCGATCTACGGGATCCACATGAAAAAGAACTTTATCTATGATTATATCCATGTGATCCCTGCCATGCTAAATCAGGCGAAATATGAGGAGTTAAAGGAAAAAGATCCGTTTTTTACAAAATATTATACCTTGCAGGACAACGGATTTTACCGGTGCGGCAATCCTGACAAAGAGGACGCGGCAAAGCTCAGGGATTATTTTAAGCGTGTGGGATTCTCTGCGCTTAATTTTACGGATTCGAGAAGTGTCTATCAGTTTTATGCGTTAAAATATCTCTGGACACACATCGAACGGGCAATGAAGCTTGGGATCCGCAAGCTGAACCTTGCAGTGGAACCGTTATCGGTGCAGGAAGTCTATGCTTACTTAAACGGAGGGCAGTTTGTAAATGAACTGGCAAAAGAACCGTTTGATTATGATTTCCATACGATACACGCAGAAGAATTCGGCGGTGCGAACGGGTATCTGTTTTCGAAAGAACAGGTGCTTGGGGATCTCGCGGAGTTTGTAAAGGAACAGACAGAGGAATTGAGATAAAGGAGAAAACAGTTATGAAACAGAACAAAAAAAGAGCGCTCTTTTATGTGCTTCTTTTTGTGCTCGGTGTGGTGTTCGGACTTACGAAGATTAACGGACAGGCGGAGGACGGCTATCTGTTAAAGGCGGACGAAAAAGGAAATGACGATCTGATCTATAATTATCCGCTGGAAAAAGACCAGGGGGTATCCGAAGAATACCTGGTCGGAAGGAGTACGCTTGAGGGATTCCGGCTTTCTGTGGGACGGAACCAGAAGGATATCCGCTTTGATGTCAAAATCGAGGAAAAGGGCGGCGGGATAACCAGGGAATGGAAGGATCTGACAGAGCAGGATTTAGATGACAGAGGAAGGATCTGTCTTTTTTTCGACGAAAAGGAAAGAGACGCGAAGGGAAAGGTATTTCTCGTGCGGATCACGGCACGCACCGCAGGGTTAAATATCCGCATGTATCCGCAGCCGGACGGGAACCTTGGCACTTCGGATGTGGATGGCATGGCGCTTGATCTGCAGCTGATTTACGACAGGGTGAGCGTCCTTCTTGTAAATCTGCTGTTTATCCTTGGATGCGCGGTGGGAAATCTTTTGCTGTTTTTGCTTTTGAATCGCGAAAAAGTATCAATGGTAAAAGTATTTCTTCTGCTGTATGGCGCACTTGGAGCGGTATATCTCGGCGTGATCCCGTTTAGCATGGTGCCGGATGAATCCATCCACTATTTCCGTGCCTATGAGATCGCGGACGGTAATTTCATCTCGGATATTACCGATGAGGAGGGACATGCCGCGTATCTGATCTCTTATCCATGGGAGTGGGAGGAGACAAAGGATCACCTGATCACGCAGTATGAGGTGAAAGAGCAGACGGGGCTTGTGGAATCGGAAGAAAATGATGCCGGACGTAGCTTTAACGCGACGGCGCTCTATTCACCGCTTTCGTATCTGCCGCAGTCGCTCGGGATCGCGGCGGCACGGCTTTTTACCGGAAAAGTCTGGATCCTGTTTCTCGCCGGCCGGATCTTTAATTTCGCGGCGATCGGTGCGGTCATGGCACTTGCGGTGCATCTGATGCCATACGGAAAGAAATATCTGATCCTGATCGCGCTCATACCGATGAACCTGCATGAGTGTATCTCGCTTGCGCCGGATGGTATGGTGACGGCATTGGTCTTTTTGCTGATCGCCTTTGTACTGTATCTGCGGGAGCGGGGAAAAGAGCCGCTTACGCGCGGTCAGCTTGTGGCACTGTATGTGCTTGCGGTCGCGATCAGCCTTTACAAGATCGTATACCTGCCGTTCTGCCTGCTGTATTTTTTGATCCCGCGGGAACAGTTTGGAAGCAAAAAGAGGTATTTTGGCCATGTGGCGGGCGTGATGGCGGCAGTCGCGGTATTTCTCGGAGGATGGATGCGCATTTCTTCACGCTATCTGTTCCCGTTCAATCCGGGCGTGGATTCCGGGCAGCAGACCCATGAAATACTGACGCACCCGTTTTTCTATGCGGGAGTTGTGATAAACACACTGGTGGAAAAGGCAACTTACTATTTTAATACCATGCTTGGGACAAAACTCGGATGGCTGAATGTGGAAGTGGATGAGATCTTGCTGTATCTGTTCGCGTTTGTCGTGGTTGCGGCGATCGCAGCGGATGCTGCAAGAAAAAAGCGCACCGACCGCCCGTTCGCGTGGGTGACGGTTTTGATCCTCGCAAGTACCGTGCTCCTAATCCTGACCAGTCTCTATGTGGAGTGGACTGCGGTGCGCGCACAGGTCGTGGAAGGGGTGCAGGGAAGATATTTTATCCCGCTTTTACTGCCGCTTTGTCTTGCGATCGCGGGAAGACGCGACGACGAAAATGAGCTTCTGGAAAATGACAGACTGGGGCTTACCCTGGCGCTTGGCGTAAACATCTGCGTGCTTGCGGTTTTGATCATAACATTTCTTCCATAAAAGGAAATTGTGGCGGAATTTGGAAAAGTGGTTGAAATAAAAAAATGATTCTTATATAATTATGCATAATAGGAATTGGGTCGAAAGGAGATTTTTTATGTACACACTAGAAGATATAAAAGCAGTTGATACTGAGATCGCAGACGCGATTTCCGCTGAATTTGACAGACAGAACAGCCACATCGAGCTGATCGCGTCGGAGAACTGGGTCAGCCATGCGGTCATGTCCGCGATGGGAAGCGTTCTGACGAATAAATATGCAGAAGGCTATCCGGCGCACCGTTATTACGGCGGCTGTGACTGCGTGGACGTGGTAGAGGAACTCGCAAGAGAGAGAGCAAAGGAGTTGTTTGGCTGTGAATACGTCAATGTACAGCCGCATTCCGGCGCACAGGCAAATATGGCAGTGCAGTTCGCAGTGTTAAAACCGGGCGACACGATCATGGGTATGAACTTAGACCACGGCGGACATCTGACACACGGAAGTCCGGTCAACTTCTCCGGAACTTATTTCCATGTCGTTCCGTATGGTGTCAATGACGAAGGATTCATTGATTATGACAAGGTGATGGAGATCGCGATGGAATGCAAGCCGAAGATGATCATCGCGGGAGCTTCCGCTTATGCGAGAACCATTGATTTTAAGAAGTTCCGTGAGATCGCGGACGCATGCGGCGCGCTTCTTATGGTCGATATGGCACATATCGCAGGTCTTGTGGCGGCAGGACTTCATCCAAGCCCGATCCCGTACGCGCACATCGTTACGACAACGACACATAAGACCCTGCGCGGACCGAGAGGCGGCATGATCTTATGTAAGGACAAAGAGATCGCCGATAAGTATAAATTAAACAAAGCGATCTTCCCGGGCATCCAGGGTGGCCCGCTCATGCATGTGATCGCGGCAAAGGCAGTCTGCTTCAAAGAAGCGCTTCAGCCGGAATTTAAGGTATACCAGAAGAACATCGTGGACAATGCGCAGGCACTCTGCAAGGGTCTGATGGACCGCGGTATCAAGATCGTTTCCGGTGGAACAGACAATCATCTGATGTTAGTAGACCTTACCAACTTCGGACTGACCGGAAAAGAAGTGGAAAAACTGTTAGATTCCGTAAACATCACGGCAAACAAGAACACGATCCCGAACGATCCGCAGTCTCCGTTCGTAACCAGTGGTGTCCGTCTTGGAACACCGGCAGTTACCTCAAGAGGATTGAACACAGAGGATATGGACAAGGTAGCGGAAGCGATCGCGATCATGATCAAAAACGGTGAGAGCGGCGCAGAGCAGGCAAAAGCGATCGTTAAGGAATTAACGGATAAATATCCGCTTAAATAAAAGAAAATTTAAGAAAAATTAAGAGTGCGCGGGATGTAATTTCGCGGCGGATATGATAGGATGATTAAGAACGAAACAGGTTTTTGATCATCCTGTTTTTTATTAAAAAAGGAAGCGAAGAGAAGATTATCTGAAATAGAAAAGGAGAAGAGATGAGGAAAAAGAAGATCGGGGTCATTCTTGGGACAGTGGCAGTGCTCGCGGCAGTCGGTGCGGGCGGCTGGTACCTTTACGGAAAGTTTTACAAAAACGCGGCAAAGAGCTGTGAGGACAAGGTATATGTGGAGTCGGTAGCAAAGATCATGCAGACGGCGACCGGCGCAAACAACCGGTATTCCGGTGTGGTTGAACCGCAGGATACCTGGGAAGTGAATCTGGATACAAGCAGAAAGCTTCTTGAGGTGTATGTGGAGGAGGGCGATGAGGTGGAAGAAGGAACACCGTTATTTTCCTACGATACCTCGGATCTGAAGCTGGAACTTCAGCAGGCGGAGCTTGAGATCGAAAATATAAACAATCAGATCACGACCTACACCGAACAGATCACAGCGCTTACAAACGAGCGGGATAAAGCGACGACCGATGACGCGAGGTTTGATTACACGACACAGATACAGACGGTACAGACTTCGATCCGTCAGTCGCAGTATGAGCTTGCGAGTAAGAAAGCGGGGATCGACAAGATCAATACCTCGATCAGTGATTCCGTGATCAAAAGCAAGATACCGGGTGTCGTGAAGAACATAAACACCGCCGGGAATGATGATACGGGATCGGGCGGCGCGTACATGACGATCCTTGCGACCGGGGAATTTCAGATCAAAGGAAAGGTCAATGAACAGAATATCGGCGGTATCAGTGAAGGACAGGCGGTCATCGTCCATTCCAGAGTAGATGAGAGCCTGATCTGGCGGGGAACAGTTGTAAAGATCGATACGGAGAGCACACAGACAGATTCGGACTCTTCGATGTTTTACAGCAGCAGCAGTAGCGATTCGATGCAGCAGTCATCCAGTTATCCGTTTTATGTGACGTTGGATTCGGCGGATGGACTGATGCTCGGACAGCATGTATACATAGAACCGGATTTCGGACAGCAGGAGGTCAAAGAGGGGATCTGGCTTTACGGCAGTTATCTGGTGTTTGAGGAAGAGACGCCTTATGTATGGGTGGCGGATGCCGATGGAAGACTGAAAAAAAGTCAGGTGGAAACCGGGGAGTATGATGAGAACCTCGACGAATACCAGATCGTTTCCGGGCTTGAGGAGACAGACCGGATCGCGTATCCGATGCCCGGTCTGTATGAGGGAGTGGAAGCAGTTGACGATGAAGCCCTGGTGGATTACAGTTCGCCGCTTTATACCGATATGTACGGAACCGAAAGCTACGACATGGAGAGCATGTACGGAACCGAGAGCTATGACATGGAAAGTATGTACGGAACCGAGAGTTACGATATGGAGAGCATGTATGATACGGAATATGGGGAGGTGGCGCCATGATCCTTGACCTCAGACATATTTTTAAGGACTATACGCAGGATAAGCTGGTGATACCGGTGCTTAAGGATGTATCTCTTCAGGTGGACAAGGGCGAATATGTGGCGATCATGGGTCCATCCGGATCCGGAAAGACCACATTGATGAACATCATCGGCTGTCTGGATCATCCGACTTCCGGAAGCTATGAACTGGACGGGCAGAATGTACTCGGGTTAAAAGACCGTGCGTTATCCGATCTCAGATTAAACAGCATTGGTTTTGTGTTTCAGAGCTTTCATCTGATGCCGAGAGAAACCGCACTGGAAAATGTGGCGCTTCCGCTTTCCTATGCGGGAGTCGGGAAGCGGGCAAGGCGTGAGGCGGCAAAGAAAGCGCTGGATCGTGTCGGACTTTCGGATCGTGTCACATTTAAGCCGACGCAGCTTTCCGGTGGACAGAAACAGCGTGTCGCGATCGCGCGGGCCATGGTCAATAACCCAAAGATCCTTTTGGCGGATGAACCGACCGGGGCACTGGATTCAAAATCGGGCGCGCAGATCATGGATCTGTTCCGGAAACTGAATGAAGAAGGCGTTACGATTGTTATGATCACCCACGATGAGAAGATCGCGGCGCATGCGAAGCGAACACTCCGCATTGTGGACGGTGAGATCTTAAAAGAGAAGGAGGATGCTTCATGAAAAAGAAAATTCTTGTCTTTTTGCTCACTGCGGCGATCCTTGGCGGCGGAGGCGCGGGCGGATATGCCGGCTATAAAAATTACCGGGACAAACATACGGAAGCAGAAGTCTGGTCGGTTGCGTCTTTGGACTGGGGATACTGGGGTTCGGATATGGAGTGCTCCGGTGTGGTCACCAATGATGTGGCGCAGCAGATCTATCTAAACAGTGAACAGCAGGTGGAGGAAGTTTATGTGGAAGAAGGTCAGACCGTGTCGGTCGGAGATCCCCTGTTAAAATACGATGAGACTTCCATACAGTATGAAATCCAGATGAAAGAACTGGATATAGAGACCATTCAGAATAATACAGCGATCGCGGAACGGGCGTTAAACAGGTTGCAAAATATGACGCCGATCGAGGAAAAGCCGGAAGAACCATGGATCGAGGAGGATACCGAAGAGGAAACGACAGCAGATGTGACGCCGGAGGACGACCGGGAGGACTGGCTTTTTCAGCAGCAGGAGGACAGTCAGCAGTCCGGAAATCCGAATGAGATCAGCGATGCGTATGATGCGGCGGATCTTGAGACCGATGAAGCCTGGGAAAATGTGATCGAACCGGAAGTTACCGAGGAACCGGTACAGCCTGAGGAAGAGCCCGAAGAGGACACGGAGGTGGAGATCGGCTATACAAAGGAAGAACTGGCAAGGGAGATCTTAACGACCAAGAATAAACTAAGGGATCTGGATGTAAGCCTGCGCACGGCGCAGCTGGAGCTGACCAAATTAAAAAAACAGGCGGAGGACGCAACGGTATACGCGTCCATAAACGGTGTGGTAAAGACGCTTCAGGATGTGGACAATCTGCCCGGTGACGGCAGCGCATTCCTTGTGGTCACAGGATCGGACGGACTGTATGTCAAAGGGCAGATCGGCGAGCTTTTGTTAGATCAGGTGACACCGGGCACACCGGTCTCACTGACTTCCTGGCAGAGCAATGCCATGTGTGACGCAACGATCACGGAGATCGCGGAATACCCGTCCGACGACGGATACTACGGTTCCGGCAATCCAAACAGTTCCTATTATGAATTTACCGCGTACATTGAGGATGCGGGAGCCCTGACAAATGGAGAAGCGGTGGACATCACGATCCAGGGAGCTCAGGATGTGTCCGCAGACGCGATTTATCTGCAAAAAGCCTATGTCAGAAAAGAGAACGGAAAGTATTATGTTTTAAAAGAAGACGGGGACGGACGGCTCAAAAAGCAGTATGTAAAGACCGGAAAGACGGTATATGGAAGTGCCATAGAGATCAGATCCGGTATTACGGCGGACGATTATATTGCCTTTCCCTATGGGAAAACAGCAAAGGAAGGCGTTCGTACCAAGCAGGCAGACACCACCTATTATGGGATGACAGAGAGGAGGAGTGCGAATGTTTGAGAATATCCGGCTTTCGTTTAAAGGCATCTGGTCACACAAAATGCGCTCCTTTTTAACGATGCTCGGCATTATTATCGGAATTGCGGCAATTATCGCGATTGTTTCCACAATTAAGGGGACAAATGAGCAGATCAAGGAAAATCTGATCGGATCCGGGCAGAATACGGTGAGCATCCAGCTCTATCAGGGCGATTATCCCTATGACATGAGTTATTCCGAGCTGCCGGCCGGGGTACCGGTCATCGGGCAAGAGGAGTTAGAAGAGATCCGGCAGGCAGACAGGGTGAAAAACGCGTCGGTTTATCTGAGCCGTCAGGATTATGACGGAGTATATTATCTTGAAAATTCACTGTCCGGCGGATATGTGATGGGGATCGATCAGAATTATCTTGCCACCTGCGGTTATATTCTGCGGGAGGGACGGGGATTTGATACCTCTGACTATGAGAATTACCATAAAGTGGCGCTGCTCGATGAAAATTCGAGTGAGGCGCTGTTTCAGGGAGAGGACGCGGTCGGAAAGACGATCGAGATCCGGGGGGAACCGTATCTGGTCGTTGGGATCATAGTTGCGCAAAAGACATTTGAGCCGGTTATAAACAGCATCGATGATTATTACACTTACGCGGAAGACAGCAGTGGAAAAGTTTACATACCGGATACGACCTGGCCGATCATTTATCAGTATGATGAACCGCAGAATCTGATCGTGAAGGTGGAAAGCACGGATGATATGACTGTGGTCGGAAAGGAATGCGCCGGAATCCTAAACGATCATTTAAGCGTTTCCGACGATACGATCCAGTATAAGGCGGAGGATCTCTTAGAGCAGGCAAAACAGATCCAGGAACTCAGCGCGTCCACCAACACAATGTTGATCTGGATCGCCGGGATCTCCCTTCTGGTCGGCGGTATCGGCGTTATGAACATCATGCTCGTGTCGGTGACGGAGCGCACGCAGGAGATCGGGTTAAAGAAAGCGATCGGGGCAAGAAAAGGAAAGATCCTGGCGCAGTTTCTGACCGAGGCGGCGGTGCTCACGAGTTTCGGCGGACTCATCGGTG
This sequence comes from Lachnospiraceae bacterium, assembly GCA_902363825.1. Lineage (GTDB taxonomy): Bacteria > Bacillota > Clostridia > Lachnospirales > Lachnospiraceae > Roseburia_D > Roseburia_D yibonii. The sequence goes on along the minus strand of CABJBK010000006.1, from coordinate 89,140 downwards.
TCGCAGTCGGGATCGCGCTTGCCGAGATCATCGCAAAAGTGAGCGAGACACCGGTTGCCATCAGTGCTCCGGCGGCCGTGGGAGCAGTGCTTTTTTCCATGGTGATCGGAATCCTGTTTGGGATGCTGCCGTCGTATAAAGCGGCAAATCTGGATCCGATCGAGGCACTGCGGCATGAATAGCGGAAAGATAAAAAACAGAAAATAATGGAAATAAACAGTGCATTATATTATAATGGACAGGCAAACCAAACACGAAAAGAGGAGGAGTTATCAGAAAATGAAGAAAAAATGGCTAGCTGGTATACTGACAGTCGGTATGCTGTTTGCTTCCACTCCAACCACACTGTTTGCAGAGCCTTTTCAGGCAGAGAGTGAACAGATCGTTGTCGAGGAGACAGAAGCGGAGGCAGAAGCAGAAGAGGCACCGGTTGTCGATGAGGCAGAAGCAGAGGAAGAATCGGTCATTACAGAAGCGGAAGCAGAGGATGACATGGCGCTCCCGGAGGCGGAAGCAGGGGAAGAACTGTTTGCGGCAGAGGACGGAACAGACGAGGAAACAGATATCATTATGGACGCGCCGGAAGGAGATGTGATTGAAACAGAATCCGGTGTGCCGGAGGGTACTGTGTTCCAGGAAGAAGTGATCGGACAGACCGAGGATGGACAGGATATCTACGGTGGTTATGTTGAGGCACCGGAAGATACCGATGTACCGCTTATGGATGATGTGGAACTGGAAAATGAGGCGCTGACGGCATCTTCGATCCCGGCGACCTACAATCCGAAAGCTTCGGGATTTACCGGAGGATATAAACTTCCGGCAGTGCGCAACCAGAATCCGTATGGAACCTGCTGGACATTTGGTTCGCTTGCTTCGGCGGAAATGAGTCTGGCGCGCAAATATAATGTGTCAAAGGATCTTTCCGAGCTTCAGCTTGCGTATTTTACCTATCACGGAGGCAAGGATCCGGTTGGTGGAACTGCCGGGGATTCGGTAAGCTATCTGTCTAATGCGTCGGAGAATTATCTGGATCGTGGTGGAAACTATATCTATTCCACAGTATCTCTGATGAACTGGAGAGGGGCTGCGGATGAATCCACAGTTCCGTACAGCAAGGCGAGCAGCACCTTAAGCAACGGACTGAGCAGCGGGTATGAATATAATAAGGATACTGCACATGTGCAGGGGTATTATCTGATCGATATAAAGACCAACCCTAATGGTGCGAAAAAGGCGATCATGACCTACGGAGCGGTTGCGGCAAGTTATTATCACAGCGACAGCTACTACAACTCAAGTACCAATGCGTACTACAATTATTCATCCGCCTATACGAATCACGCAATCTCTATCGTAGGATGGGATGACAATTTTTCAAAGACCAATTTTAAAAAGCAGCCGTCGAGAAACGGTGCCTGGCTGATCCGTAACAGCTGGGGCAAAGATAACATGAGCAAGTACGGATATTTCTGGATGTCCTATGAGGATACATCTTTAAAGAATGCGGCATATGTATTTTTGACAGAGCCGGCAAACAACTATGGACATAACTACCAGTACGACGGAAGTATCGCGTCTGTCAATATCAATATGGCTTCGGGCGGTAAAATGGTAGCGGCGAACGTATTTCAGGCGAATTCAAATGCGTATGAGGAATTAAAGGCGGTATCTTTTGTATTGCCGGAGAATTCCAAAGTCAATTATAAGATCCGTGTATACAAAGATCTCAAAGACGCGTCCAATCCGGAAAGCGGAACTTTGATATCATCGGCGACGACAACAGGAACGACTTCCTATGCGGGAGCGTATACGGTCAAGTTGAATAAGAGCGTAGTTTTAAAGAAGGGGACAACGTTCGCAACGATCGTTGAACTGGAAAAGTCAGGAGAGAGTATATCGGTTCAGGCAGAACAGAGCACAACCTTATGGAATTCGATCAAGTGTGTGGCAACTGCGAAGAAGGGACAGAGTTTCTTTAAATCCGGAACAAGATGGGTTGATTATGGTGTAAACCACAATAAGAACTTCAGAATCAAGGCATATACAAGCAATATCACACCGGCTACTTACAAAGTTACGTTTAACGCGAACGGTGGTTCTGTGGGTACGGCATCCAAAACGGTAGTATCCGGGGATGTATACGGAACATTGCCGACGCCGACCAAATCAAACAGCCAGTTCCTCGGCTGGTTCACAGATCCGAACAGCGGAACGCAGATAAAATCAGGAACGACCGTAACGATCAAAGCAAACCAGACGCTGTACGCGCACTGGAAGACTTACGGTACACAGGTGGGAAGCTATGGCGGAAAGACCTTTATCAAGGGAAGCGATGGAAAAACACGCTGCTACAATGAAAAAAATCAGCTGGTGACAAACCAGTTTGCTTTTGACGGAAGTTATACCTACTATATGCAGGCGGACGGAACATCGATGAAAGACCGTCTGACTTACCATCCGGACGGAGAGCATATCATCTACTTTGACACGGAAGGACATGAGGTATTCACGAACTTCCAGTACTGCCCGAGTGTGGGATATACCTGCTACTTCGATTCCCAGGGTTATCTCTATAAGGATCAGATCACATTTGTCGGAAACAGCGTATACTATCTGAACGCAAACGGCGCGATGGAGCAGGGAGGCTGGTTCCAGTTTGCAAATGGTTTGGACTACGGATTTGCAAACAGTGACGGAACTCTGATTACAACCGGATTTTCCTATGATCCGTATGGCAGAGTCGTGTTCTACCACTGGAACGGAATGGTGGCAAGAGGACTGATCTCTGACGGTGTCTACTATTACAGTATGGATACCACGGACGGTCATTATCTTGGACAGTTCCCGGTACAGTAATTACCGGTAATACCGAAAGAATGAAATAGAAATAAAAAGCAGAAAGCTGTATGCTGTTGTTCGCAGGATTGCGGGCGGGGCATGCGGCTTTTTTGCGCTTTTTGGCGGGAATAGGCTGAAATAGCGATGGAAAAGAAACGGCGTTTATGGTATAATGAGCATAAAAATGTGACTGTATTACAAAGGAGGATAATGTATGCGAAAAAAATGGCTGACCGGTGCTTTGGCGGCGTTTTTCATTTCCGGGATGATCCCGATGACGCTTTGGGCGGATACCACGGACAGTGATGAACTGACTGTGACAGATGTCACCCTGATCGATGACGGGGAAACCGTGTCGGAAAATGAAGAGGAGACAGAAGCGGCCGGTGGATACCTCAGGACGACGGATGATATGGACGTGCCATCGCTTTCGGAGGAGGACGGGTCGGAAGCGCTTTTAAGGGATGCCGAGGTTCCCTCGGTATACAACCCGAAAGCATCCGGATTTACCGGAGGATATACACTGCCGGCGGTGCGCAACCAGAATCCCTATGGAACCTGCTGGGCATTTGCGTCTCTCGCGTCATCGGAGTTGAGCCTGCTGCGCAGCTATCAGACCTCAGAAGATCTGTCGGAGCTTCAGCTTGCGTACTTTACCTATCACAGCAGCACAGACCCGCTTGGCGGCACAGAAGGGGATTCTGTGTCCTGTGTTTCGGATGCGTATCCGAACTATCTGAATCTCGGTGGAAATTATAATTTTTCAGTGGTATCGATGATGAACTGGATCGGTGCTGCGGATGAAACGGCGGTTCCGTACAGTAAAGCCGCAGCGACCTTGAGCAGTGGCCTGGATGCGTCTTATGAATACAGCTATGATGTCGCGCACCTGCAGAACTATTACAGGATCAATATCAAGACAGATCCGCAGGAGGTGAAAAAGGCGATCATGGAGTACGGCGCGGTCGGAGTGAGTTATCTCGACCGATTGTTGGCCTATTCCTACTCCACGAATGCGTACTATAACAATACGACGAGTGGAGACGGACATGCGGTCACGATCGTTGGATGGGATGATGCTTTTTCCAGGACCAATTTTGGCAGTGATAGTTCCGACCAGCCGTCTGCTGATGGCGCATGGCTGATCCGAAACAGCTGGGGCAGTGATGATATGAGCCGGAACGGATATTTCTGGATGTCCTATGCAGACGCGTCCTTAAGCAATGCGGCATATGTATTCCTGGCAGAGCCTGCGGATAATTATGACCATAATTACCAGTATGATGGAAGCATATTGTCATCAAACCTCAGTCAGAGCAATGAATTTGCTGCTGCAAATGTATTTACATCAAAGGCGGAAAATGGAGAAAAATTAAAAGCAGTATCGTTTGTGCCAACTACTTCAGAAGTTACTTATACAGTTAATATTTATAAAAATTTAACAGATCCTAAAAATCCGGAAAGTGGGACGAAGATTTCTGAAGCGACAACGACAGGAACTACCAGTTTTGCAGGAGCTTATACGGTAAAGCTAAATCAGGAAGTAGACTTAAAGAAGGGAGATACGTTTTCTGTAATTGTAAAAGTAAAAAAAGACGGACAGTCAGTTGGACTTCAAATGGAACGCAGCGAGAGCGATTTTGATGGGGAATTTAGAAAATCTGTTCACTGTGTGGCCAGTGCTAAAGATGGACAGAGCTTTTTGTGGGGATGGGCAAGTGATTGGAGTAAGTTGACATGGAATGATTATGGCGCCAGTGATAATGCAAATTTCCGCATCAAAGCGTACACAGTGGATGCTACACATACGCCAGTTAGCACATATACGGTACATTTTGATGCAAACGGCGGAAATGTAGCTACATCTTCTGTGGTCGTGACAAAGGGAAAGACCTACGGAACGCTTCCAACGCCGGCCAGAGATGGTTATGAATTTCTCGGATGGTACACCGATGCGAGCGCGGGAACCCGGATAAAGGAGGATTCGGTCGTTTCCATTTCTGCGGATCAGACGCTGTACGCGCACTGGAAACAGACGCAGGTAACGCCATCGGAACCGGAGACACCATCGGGTACATTGGTGACAACTTATAACAGGATCTCATTTTACCGGGGAAGTGACGGAAAGCTCAGATGCTATGACAGCAGTAACACGCTTTTGATCAACCGGTTTGTCTTTGACGGAAGTTACACTTATTACATGCAGGCGGACGGAACCCCGATGAAAGACCGCCTGACCTATCATCCGGACGGCGAGCACATCATCTATCTTGACACGGAAGGGCACGAAGTGTTTACGAACTTCCAGTACTGTCCGAGTGTGGGATATACCTGCTACTTTGATTCCCAGGGTTATCTCTATAAGGATCAGATCACGTTTGTCGGAAACAGCGTATACTACTTAAACGCAAACGGCGCGATGGAACAAAGCGGCTGGTTCCGGTTTGCAAATGGTTTGGACTACGGATTTGCAAACAGTGACGGAACACTGATCACAACCGGATTTTCCTATGATCCGTATGGCAGAGTTGTGTTCTATCACTGGAACGGAATGGTGGCAAGAGGACTGATCTCTGACGGTGTCTACTATTACAGTATGGATACCACGGACGGACATTACCTCGGGCAGTTTCCGGTGCAGTAAGTTCCGGTGAAAAATCAAACAAAAAAAGAAAGCTGTATGCATGACCTGGATTCACAGGCGGCGTACAGCTTTTTTGTCTAAAACAAACCTTAAACATTTTCCCGGTTGGTTTTTAAACAGTTTTTCTCTACAATAATCAATTATATGGGGCGGATCGAACAGGCATCTGTGGCACGTTTTTGATAATTTACTCAACAATATTTATAAATATGCACAGCCGGGCACCCGGGTATATCTGAACCTGGAGCGGAGGGATGACAAGGCCTGCCTGATCTTCCGCAACACCTCGGACTTTCGATCGCGGGCAATCTGACTGAACTTATGGGCGGAGCGTTCCAACTGGATGTGGATGGAGATCTCTTTAAAGTCACACTGGCGTTCCCGGAGACCGGTGCGGACTGGCAAAGTGAATAAAATTTCACATACAATTAAAAAAAATCTCGGTAGATTTTGTTCCCTAAAAAGGTTGAAAAAAAAGGTCGGATATGATACACTTTTTACAATTTAGGTATAAAAAGCAGGACTATGGTTTTTCGCCTGTCCTGCACTACCTTTATACGGAAAAGTGATCGATGAAAAAGAGATTTTACCTCTTTTTTTTTGAGAAAAATTAGAAAGGACAGGTAAACGAATGAAGGCTTTTCTTATACTCGAAGATGGGAATGTATTTACCGGAACCAGCATCGGTTCCACAAAAGAAGTCATAAGTGAGATCGTGTTTAACACATCCATGACGGGCTATCTGGAGGTTCTGACCGATCCGTCCTATGCGGGACAGGCAGTTGTCATGACTTATCCGCTGATCGGAAATTATGGTATCACACCGGATATGGAGTCAGGACGTCCGTGGCCGGATGGCTATATTGTGAGGGAGTTATCCAGAATGCCGAGCAACTTCCGCTGCGAAGGCACGGTCCAGGATTTCCTTACCAAACACGACATACCGGGGATCGCAGGCATCGATACCAGAGCGCTGACCAAGATCCTGCGTGAAAAGGGAACCATGAACGGTATGATCACCACAAATGAAAATTATAATGTAGATGAGATTATTCCCCGTTTAAAAGAATACAGGACCGGAAATGTGGTAGACAAGGTCACTTGTACGGAAAAGAGAGTATTAGAAGGAAAAGGAAAGAAAGTTGCGTTGATGGATTTTGGCGCGAAAGAAAATATTGCCCGTTCTTTAAATGAGAGAGGCTGTGAAGTGACGATCTATCCGGCACATACTTCCGCAGAGGAGATCCTTGCGGCAGATCCGGACGGCATCATGCTCAGCAATGGACCTGGAGATCCAAAGGACTGTGCGGACATCATAAAAGAGATCAAAAAATTATATGATTCGGATACGCCGATCTTCGCGATCTGTCTCGGACATCAGCTGATGGCGCTTGCAACCGGAGCTGACACACACAAGATGAAATACGGACACAGAGGCGGAAATCATCCGGTCAAGGATCTTGCGACCGGCCGTGTCTATATTTCCTCACAGAACCATGGCTATGTGGTGGATACGGATACACTCGATAAAAATATCGCAGAGCCTGCTTTTGTTAATGTAAATGACGGAACGAACGAAGGATTAAAGTACATCGGAAAAAATATTTTTACCGTGCAGTTTCATCCGGAAGCGTGTCCGGGACCGCAGGATTCCGGCTATCTGTTTGACCGGTTTATTGAAATGATGGGAGGAGCGAAATAATGCCAAGAAATAAAGAGATCAAAAAAGTATTAGTAATTGGTTCAGGTCCTATCGTAATCGGACAGGCAGCGGAGTTTGACTATGCCGGAACACAGGCATGCCGCTCCTTAAAAGAAGAAGGCGTGGAAGTATGTCTGGTAAACTCAAACCCTGCTACGATCATGACCGACAAAAACATCGCGGATCAGGTTTATATCGAGCCTCTTACCGTTGAAGTATTAAAGCAGATCATTTTAAAAGAAAAACCGGACAGCGTGCTCCCGACCCTCGGCGGACAGGCTGGTCTGAACCTTGGTATGGAGCTTGCGGAGAGCGGATTCCTCGCAGAACATGGCGTGAAGCTGATCGGTACGACGGCAGAGACGATCTACCGCGCGGAAGACCGTCAGGCATTCAAGGATACCATGGAAAAATTAAATGAGCCGGTAGCGGCTTCCCTGGTCGTACACAATGTGGAAGACGGTATCAAGTTCACCAACACCATCGGTTATCCGGTCGTACTGCGTCCGGCCTACACACTTGGCGGAAGCGGCGGCGGAATCGCGCATGATGAGAATGAACTGATCGACATCCTTTCCAACGGACTGCGTTTGAGCCGTGTCGGAGAAGTACTGGTAGAGCGCTGCATCGCGGGCTGGAAAGAGATCGAGTACGAAGTAATGCGTGATGCCGCAGGAAACTGCATCACCGTATGTAATATGGAAAATATCGATCCGGTCGGTGTACATACCGGAGACAGTATCGTAGTTGCTCCGTCCCAGACGCTGGGCGACAAAGAGTATCAGATGCTCCGTACATCCGCGTTAAAGATCATTTCCGAGTTAAATATCACCGGTGGATGTAACGTACAGTACGCACTCAATCCGGAGTCATTCGAGTACTGCGTAATCGAAGTAAATCCGCGTGTCAGCCGTTCTTCCGCACTTGCATCCAAAGCGACCGGATATCCGATCGCAAAGGTTGCCGCAAAGATCGCGCTCGGTTATACCTTGGACGAGATCAAGAACGCGATCACCGGAAAGACTTACGCAAGCTTTGAGCCGATGCTTGATTACTGCGTAGTCAAGATCCCGAGACTTCCGTTCGATAAATTTATCACGGCAAAACGTACTCTGACCACACAGATGAAAGCGACTGGCGAGGTCATGAGTATCTGCACCAACTTTGAGGGCGCGCTGATGAAAGCGATCCGCTCCTTAGAGCAGCATGTGGACAGCCTGATGTCCTATGATTTTACCGGACTTTCCGATGAAGAACTGGAAAAACAGCTTCATGTGGTAGATGACCGCAGAATCTGGGTGATCGCGGAAGCACTGCGCAGAAAAGTGGATTACAAAAAAATCCATGAGATCACAAAGATCGATGAATGGTTTATCGATAAGCTTGCGATCATCGTTGAGATGGAAGCAGCGTTAAAGAACGAGCCGCTCACCGTAGAGCTCTTAAAAGAAGCAAAACGCATTGAGTTCCCGGACAAAGTGATCGCGGAACTGACCGGAAAATCCGAAGAAGATATCAAAGAGATGCGTTACAGAAACGGTATCACCGCAGCGTTCAAGATGGTAGATACCTGTGCGGCAGAATTTGAAGCGACCACACCGTACTATTATTCCTGCTTTGGCAGCGAGGATGAAGTCATAAAGACCAACCCGAAGAAAAAAGTACTGGTACTTGGTTCCGGCCCGATCCGTATCGGACAGGGTATCGAGTTCGACTTCTGCTCCGTACACGCGACCTGGGCGTTTGCGAAAGAAGGATATGAGACCATTATCATCAACAACAACCCGGAGACCGTAAGTACCGACTTTGATATTGCGGACAAGCTCTATTTTGAGCCGCTTACACCGGAAGATGTGGAGAATATCGTAAACGTGGAGCACCCGGATGGAGCAGTCGTCCAGTTCGGTGGACAGACTGCGATCAAGCTGACCGAAAGCCTCATGAAAATGGGTGTGCCGATCCTTGGTACCAAGGCAGAAGATGTCGATGCGGCAGAAGACAGAGAGCTGTTTGATGAGATCCTCGAGCAGACCGGAATCCCGAGAGCAGCCGGTGGAACCGTCTACACAGCCGAAGAGGCAAAGGCAGTCGCAAACCGTCTTGGCTATCCGGTACTGGTGCGTCCGTCCTATGTACTTGGCGGACAGGGTATGCAGATCGCGTTCTCAGATGAAGAGATTGAAGAATTTATGGCGGTTATCAACCGCTACGAGCAGGATCACCCGATCCTCGTTGATAAATACCTGCAGGGAAAAGAGATTGAGGTTGACGCCGTGTGTGACGGAACCGATATCCTGATCCCTGGTATCATGGAGCATATCGAGCGTACCGGTGTCCACTCCGGAGACAGTATCTCCGTATATCCGGCGCCTACGATCAGCGATACGGTAAAAGAGACGATCGCGGAATACTCCAGAAGACTGGCGAAAGCGCTGCATGTCATCGGACTGATCAACATCCAGTTCATCGCCATGGGCGAAGAAGTGTATGTGATCGAAGTAAACCCGCGTTCTTCCAGAACCGTTCCGTACATCAGCAAAGTAACCGGAATCCCGATCGTTGACCTTGCGACAGAAGTCATCATCGGAAAGAAGATCCGTGACCTTGGTTATGAACCGGGACTTCAGCCGGCGGCAGATTATTTTGCGATCAAGATGCCGGTATTCTCCTTCGAGAAGATCCGTGGTGCTGAGATCAGTCTTGGACCGGAAATGAAATCAACCGGTGAGTGCCTTGGAATCGCAAAGAACTTTAACGAAGCGCTCTATAAGGCATTCCTGGGTGCTGGTGTCAAGCTGCCGAAGTACAAGCAGATGATCATCACTGTAAAAGATGCCGACAAGCCGGAAGCGGCAGAAGTCGCAAAACGTTTTGAAAAACTGGGCTATAAGATCTACGCGACCAGAAGCACCGCAAAATTCTTACAGGAAAAAGGTGTGGATGCGCTCCGCGTTAACAAGATCTCCCAGGAATCTCCGAATGTCATGGATCTGATCTTAGGACACAAGATCGATCTGGTCATTGATACACCGACTCAGGGACGTGACAAATCCAGAGATGGTTTCCTGATCCGCCGTAACGCGATCGAGACAGGCGTGAATGTCATCACAGCAATGGATACGGCAAACGCGCTTGCAACCAGCCTGGAAAATGCGGAAGATACGCTGACACTGGTCGATATCGCAAAGGTAAAAGACCAGGGCAGCAACTAAAAATAAATAAAATCGGGGCTCGTAAAAGCCCTGGTCATCAATAAAAAAACACCCGGACCGTGAGACCCGGGTGTTTTTGATATAAGATTTATGACTGACCGTGCGCTTTCTCACGGAGCATTTTTCTGCGTTTCTTTTTGCGGAAGCGTTCTGCGGTAGCTTTAAGCGGTTCGTCCGCGATAAACTGTTTTAAAGTATCCTCGTCCATGACGATACGGTTGTCCATGGTCTTCATGACATCACGGATCTGGAAAGGACTGCGGGAACCGGTCGCATTCAGATCATACAGTGAATTGTCGGAGAACAGAAGCAGCAGCGGATGAGAAAAATCACCCTTGGAATCGTCGATGACCAGAGCCTTTTTGCCGTTGGTGAGATCGACACAGCTTCCCGGAGGAAGGATGTGGATGCTCTCGGCAAGCGCTTTTACAACATCCTGGTCATAGGCTTCTGTCTGTCCTGCGATCGTGCGGATCGCTTGAAATTCAGAAACCGGATCGCCGTTTAAGTGCATGGCGGTCATACGGTCAAACGCATCCGCAACCTGCAAGATCTTGGTGCCGTCGAGCCATGCGATGCGCGCGTCACCGGCGAGACTGTTAAGATTCGGGTGGATATCATAGCGCACCATCTGTGAGATGTATGCAAGGGCTTTGTCCGGAAACACAAAGGAGGAGGACAGGCTGTTCAAAAGCTCATACGCGGAAAGGCGGTGAGACTGGATCAGCTTGATATCCTCAGCAGAAAGATCGTCTCCTTTATCGAGGATCTCCTGCGGAACAAAAATATATCCATAATCATAAAGCAGTGCCGCGGTTACCAGCGAACGCTGAATGGCAGCGGAAGCTCCGAGTGTATGGGAGATCATGGCCGCGAGGATCGCGACGCTGATCGAGTGCTTGTATACAAAATCTCCCGAACTGCGGATATTCTGCGTGAAATTCAGTTTGTGATCCAAGGAACCGTAATCACGGATGATGGATTCTACGAGAAGATCGAGCGTCTTTGGCGGCTTTTCGTTCTTTAACAGATTCACGTTGTTGCGAAGCTGGAACATTGCGATGGTCTGGAAACGCTCAAAATCCAGTTCTTCCTTGGAAAGCGGCGGAAGCGGTTCTGCCGGTTCCAGAATATAAACGCCGATCAGCATGAAATTCTGGATGTTGTTGATAACCTGGACGCTGAGCCTTGTGTCCCTCTCATAGAGAAGAACGCCGTTTTTGTTATAGATCGGTTTCGCAAGGCGCATACCGGGTCTTAGATCTTTGCTTTCTACAAATTGCATAATAAATACCCTCCCTGATCTGTATATTTGTATATTGCGTAAAAGTAGTATACGGTATTTTCCATTTATGTAAAGAATTTTAGCATATTGAAACCTGAAATACAATAATGTATAATCTGTTTCAGATATAATTTCCAAAAGCAGAGAGGAGAACCGATGCACGGATTCCTTTTAAATACGAAAAGATTAAAAAGAATGGTGGTGTGTGTGTTAAGTGCGGCACTGCTTATCTCACTCCCGGTTTACGCGGGGGCAAAGAGCAAAAAAACAGATACGCAGCAGAAACTGGAAGACACGCAAAACCAGATCAACAGTTTAAATGAACAGATGCAGGACGCGCAGAGCCAGATCGACAGCTTAAACGCGCAGAAAAGCGAGATGGAAGAAAAACTTGGCGGCTTGAACCAGCAGCTCTCGGACATCAGCACATCCTTAGAACAGATCGAGACCGATATCGCAAATAAAAATCAGGAGATCGAGGACACCAAAGCAGCGCTCACCGAGGCGGGACAGCGGGCGGACCGGCAGTATCAGGATATGAAGCTGCGCATCCAGTTCATGTATGAGAACGGGGACGACACCTTCATGCAGCTTCTGTTTGAGTCGGATTCCTTCTCGGATTTTCTGAATAAGGCGGATTATGTGGAAGAGATCACGGCGTATGACAGACAGATGCTCGATTCCTACCGGCAGACCCAGGCAGACATCGCGGCGCAGGAGACACAGTTGGAGGCAGAGCAGGCAGAGCTTGTCGCCTTAGAGCAGCAGATGAGCGACAAACAGGGCGAGCTGTCTACGGTCATCGCGGATACGCAGACCAGCATCTCGCAGTATGCCGCCAATATCTCCGACCAGCAGAGCGTTGCGGATGATCTGCAAAGACAGATCGAGGAACAGCAGGCTTACGAGCAGCAGCTTGAGATACAAAAGGCGCGGGAAGATGCGGCAAGGCTGGCAGAGATCAAGCGGCAGGAGGAAGAACTCGCGGCGGCAAAGGCGGCAGCGGCAAATTCCGGAACTGCCAGCGCACCGGTGAGCGTGGCGGCTGGAGATCAGGCACTGCTTGCGGCGTTAATATACTGTGAAGCGGGCGGAGAGAGCTATGAAGGCCAGCTTGCGGTAGGCAGCGTGGTCATGAACCGCGTGCGCAGCCAGGCATATCCGAATTCCGTCTCGGGCGTCATCTATCAGGGCGGACAGTTTTCGCCGGTGGCAAGCGGACGTCTGGCAACGGTGCTCGGATCCGGGCTTACGTCGGCATCCTGCAGCCAGGCGGCGCAGGAGGTCTTAAACGGCAACATTACAAACGGCTATCTGCATTTCAGACAGAATAACGGAGTCATCGAGGGAAGCGTGATCGGAAACCACGTCTTTTATTAATGAAACGCGGACAAAAAAAGATAAGAGGGGCTTATTTGTGACACAATGTACAAAAAGTCCTTCTTTTTTTTGACTTATTCGAAAGAAATTAAATAGAATGAACAAAAACAGCGGAAAGCGTAGAAAAAAATATTTTATACCTTGCAAAGGGGAAAAATATATGCTATTCTAAACATGTAAAAAAGAGCCAGAAAATCAGGCGTTTTTATTTTTTTTTCAAAAGATTGTTAAAAAATTAACATCTATATTTTCAAATCTTGAACAAACAAAGAAGAAAAGGAGACGAGACAATGGCAAAGAAAGTTGTTTTAGCAGGCGCTTGCCGTACGGCAATCGGAAAAATGGGTGGAGCATTAAGCAATACTCCGGCACCGGAATTAGGAGCAATCGTAATTAAGGAAGCGTTAAACAGAGCCGGCGTAAAACCGGAAATGGTTGATGAAGTATTAATGGGATGTGTTATCCAGGCTGCACAGGGACAGAACGTTGCACGTCAGGCATCCATCAAAGCAGGTTTACCGATCGAAGTTCCGGCAGTTACCTTAAACGTAGTCTGCGGTTCCGGTTTAAAATGTGTAAACGAAGCAGCAGCTCAGATCCTTGCAGGTCAGGCTGATATCGTTGTTGCCGGTGGTATGGAAAATATGTCCATGGCTCCGTATGCTATGACAAAAGCTCGTTTTGGTTATCGTATGAACAATGCAACGATCATCGATACCATGGTAAATGATGCACTTACTGATGCATTCAATCACTATCATATGATGATCACAGCAGAAAACGTATGTGATAAATATGGAATTACCCGTGAAGAACTGGATGAGTTCTCAGCAAACAGCCAGCAGAAATGCGAAAAAGCGATCGCTGAAGGCAAGTTTGACGATGAGATCGTTCCGGTACCGGTTAAAGTTAAGAAAGAAACAGTTATGTTCGCAAAGGATGAAGGACCTCGTGCTGGTACAACAAAAGAGTCCCTGTCCAAATTAAGATGCTGCTCAGGCAAAGAAGGCGGACTGGTTACAGCTGGTAACGCTTCCGGTATCAACGACGGCGCTGCAGCAATCGTTGTTATGAGCGAAGAAAAAGCAAAAGAACTCGGTGTTACTCCGATGGCTACATGGGTTGCAGGCGCTCTTGGCGGTGTTGAACCTGAAATCATGGGTGTTGGCCCGGTTGCTTCTACAAGAAAAGTATTAGAAAGAACAGGTCTTTCTATCGACGATATGGACCTGATCGAAGCAAACGAAGCATTCGCTGCTCAGTCTATCGCAGTAGCAAGAGATCTGAAATTCGATATGTCTAAAGTAAACGTAAACGGTGGTGCGATCGCACTTGGACATCCGGTTGGAGCATCTGGATGCCGTATCCTTGTTACTTTATTACATGAAATGCAGAAGAGAGATGCGAAGAGAGGTCTTGCAACACTGTGCATCGGTGGTGGAATGGGCTGCTCTACAATCGTAGAAAGAGACTAATTTTCTCAAAAAAGAAATAAACGATTTACCCGGGAAGTATTTACTGCTTCCCGGATATTGTGTTAAAATAACACTGGAATTATTTAAAAAATTCTAATCTCACAAGGAGGATATATCATGAAAGTAGGTATTATTGGTGCAGGAACCATGGGACAGGGTATTGCAAAAGCATTTGCCCAGGTGGAAGGCTATGAAGTAGCTCTTTGCGATATCAAGCAGGAGTGGGCAGACGCTGGAAAAGAAAAAATCAAAAAAGGCTATGCCAGACTGGTAGAAAAAGGAAAAATGACCCAGGAAGCAGTAGACGCGATCGTTGCAAAGATCACTCCAGGTTTAAAAGAAAATCTGTGTGCAGACTGCGATCTTATCGTAGAAGCTGCATTTGAAAATATGGAAGTTAAGAAGACAACGTTTAGCGAATTAGACAAGATCGCAAAACCGGAATGCATTTTCGCTTCCAACACATCCAGTCTTTCTATCACAGAGATCGGAAACGGACTTACCCGTCCGATGATCGGAATGCACTTCTTCAACCCGGCAGACCGTATGAAACTTGTTGAAGTTATCGCAGGTGTAAATACTCCGGCTGAGACTGTTGAAGCAATCAAGAAGATCGCCGTAGAAATCGGAAAGACTCCGGTACAGGTAAACGAAGCAGCTGGTTTTGTTGTAAACCGTATCTTAATCCCGATGATCAACGAAGCAGCTTTCATCAAGATGGAAGGTGTTTCTGATGTTGCTGGTATCGATGCAGCTATGAAACTCGGCGCAAATCATCCGATGGGACCTCTTGAATTAGGTGATTTTATCGGTCTTGATATCTGCCTTGCAATCATGGATGTACTTTACAATGAAACAGGCGACAGCAAATATCGTGCTTGCCCGCTGATCCGTAAGATGGTTCGTGGCGGAAACCTTGGTGTTAAGAGTGGAAAAGGTTTCTATGTATACAATGCAGACCGTACCAAGACAGCGATCGACGCACAGTAATATTAAATTAATGGAGGAAGTTAAATCATGGATTTCAGTTTAGACAAAAAACATGAAATGGCAAGATCCTTATTCAGAGATTTTGCTGAAAATGAAGTAAAACCTCTGGCTCAGGAAGTAGATGAGACAGAAGTATTCCCGCAGGGAACAGTTGATAAAATGGCAAAATACGGATTCATGGGAATCCCGGTGCCGAAGGAATACGGCGGACAGGGCTGTGATCCTCTTACATATGCTATGTGTGTAGAAGAGTTATCCAAAGTATGCGGTACTACTGGTGTTATCGTATCCGCGCATACTTCTCTTTGCATCGATCCGATCATGACTTATGGTACGGAAGAGCAGAAACAGAAATATGTAACTCCGCTTGCAAAAGGTGAGAAGCTTGGTGCATTCGGTCTTACTGAGCCGGGCGCTGGTACAGATGCTCAGGGATGCCAGACCAAGGCTGTATTAGATGGAGATGAATGGGTATTAAACGGCTCCAAGTGCTTCATCACAAACGGTAAAGTTGCAGATGTTTACATCGTAATCGCGATCACAAGCATCACAGAAGACAAGAGAGGCAGAAAGAAGAAAAACTTCTCTGCATTCATCGTAGAAAAGGGAGCTCCTGGATTCTCATTCGGAACAAAAGAAAAGAAGATGGGTATCCGTGGATCATCTACTTACGAACTGATCTTTGAAGACTGCAGAATCCCGAAGGAAAACCTGCTCGGACCGGAAGGAAAAGGTTTCCCGATCGCTATGCATACACTTGACGGTGGACGTATCGGTATCGCTGCTCAGGCACTTGGTATTGCAGAAGGCGCTTTAGATCGTTGTATCGAATATACAAAAGAAAGAAAACAGTTCGGCCGTTCTATCGCTCAGCAGCAGAATACACAGTTCAAACTGGCTGATATGGCTGCAAGAGTAGAAGCTGCACAGCTTTTAGTATACAAAGCAGCAATGGCTAAGGCTACTCAGAAGGTATATTCTGTAGAAGCAGCAAAAGCAAAATTATTCGCAGCAGAAACCGCTATGGCAGTTACAACAGAAGTTGTTCAGTTATTCGGTGGATACGGATACATCAGAGAGTACGATGTAGAGCGTATGATGCGTGATGCTAAGATCACTGAGATCTACGAAGGAACTTCTGAAGTTCAGCGTATGGTTATCTCTGGCGCATTATTGAAATAGTCGTGATCCGGCGGAGTGAGAGCTCGCTCCGCGTTCGTAAACAATAAAAAATAAAAACAAGGAGTGAAATTACCGTGAAAATAGTTGTATGTGTAAAACAGGTACCGGATACCAAAGGCGGAGTTAAATTCAACCCGGACGGTACTTTGAACAGAGCTGCAATGCTTACTATCATGAACCCGGATGATAAAGCTGGTCTGGAAGCAGCACTTAGATTAAAAGATCAGTATGGTGCAGAAGTTACCGTACTTACCATGGGACTTCCGAAAGCAGATGAAGTTCTTCGTGAAGCAATGGCAATGGGCGCTGACAAGGGCGTTCTTGTAACAGATAGAGTATTAGGTGGAGCTGATACATGGGCTACTTCTACTACAATCGCTGGTGCAATCAGAAACCTTGACTATGACCTTATCATCACAGGCCGTCAGGCTATCGATGGAGATACCGCTCAGGTTGGTCCGCAGATCGCAGAGCATCTTGGACTTCCGGTTATCTCTTACGCACAGGATATCAAAGTAGAAGGAGATTCTGTGATCGTACAGCGTCAGTATGAAGACAGATATCACGAAGTAAAGGCTAAAATGCCGTGCCTCGTTACTGCATTATCTGAATTAAATGAGCCGCGTTACATGACTCCGGGCGGAATCTTCGATGCTTATGACAAAGAAGTTACCGTATGGGGCAGAGCAGACTTAAAGGATGTAGATGATTCTAACCTGGGTCTTAAAGGTTCACCGACCAAGATCGCAAAAGCATCTGATAAGGTACCAAAGGGTGCAGGTGAGATGTTAGAGGGTGATTCCCCAGACGCATTAGTTGCAAGCTTAATCGGAAAATTCAAAGAGAAACATATTATCTAAGAAATAAAGGAAGAGTGGTGAACAAGATGGGTTTAGAAGAATATAAAGGAGTATATGTCTTTGCACAGCAGGTAGACAACGTATTAGATGGCGTTGCATTCGAATTACTTGGAAAAGGTAAAGACTTAGCAAAAGATTTAAATACAGACGTTACAGCAGTATTACTCGGCTCTGGTGTAAAAGGTCTTGCAGACCAGTTAGCAGAGTACGGTGCTGACAGAGTTATCGTTGTAGATGATCCGGAATTAAAGGATTACAGAACTGAGCCGTATGCACATGCACTCGCTTCTGTTATCAACGAGTACAAACCGGAAATCATGTTAGTTGGTGCAACAGCGATCGGTCGTGACCTTGGTCCTACCGTTTCCGCAAGAGTTGCAACAGGTCTGACCGCTGACTGTACAAAACTTGAGATCGGTGATTTCCCGATCAATGCAGTTGGAAATCAGCCGCAGAAACACAATCAGTTACTGATGACCCGTCCGGCATTCGGTGGAAACACAATCGCTACGATCGCTTGCCCGGATAATCGTCCGCAGATGGCTACCGTTCGTCCGGGTGTTATGCAGAAGATCGCTCCGGTTAAGGGTGCTAAGGCAGAAGTTGTTGAATACAATCCGGGATTCACACCGAACAACAGATATGTTGAAATCTTAAATGTTGTTAAGGCAGTTAAGAATACAGCAAACATCATGGACGCTAAGATCTTAGTATCTGGTGGACGTGGAGTTGGTTCAAAAGAAAACTTCAAGCTGTTAGAGGATCTTGCAGAGGTTCTCGGCGGAACTGTAAGCTGCTCCCGTGCAGCTGTAGAGAACGGCTGGTTACCGGTTGATCTTCAGGTTGGACAGACAGGTAAGACTGTTCGTCCGCAGATCTACTTCGCAATCGGTATCTCTGGAGCTATCCAGCACGTTGCAGGTATGGAAGACTCTGATCTCATCATTGCAATCAACAAAGATGAAGGAGCTCCGATCTTTGATGTAGCTGATTACGGCTTAGTCGGAGATTTAAATAAGATCGTTCCGGCTTTAACAAAAGCATTAAAGGAAGAAATGGCTGAGAAATAATCCGATTCGGACCTGGCATTTGAAAGAATAAGAGGGATGCACTTTTTGTGCATCCCTTTTTGCGTGTTTGCATAGAATAACAGCAAAGAGAATATGGAGCAAAATTATGGATATTTTTCGTCAGGCGAAAACACCGGAGGATATTGTGCCGGTTGATGTACCGTATACCTCCTCTCTGCTCGCACGGATCCTTGGAGATCTGGCAGACCGCTATCCGTTTATCGAGATCGGCGAGGCAGGCAACAGCGTTATGGGGCGGAGGCTTTATACGATCCGGCTGGGACAGGGGCAGACCGAGGTATTTTACAATGCATCCTTTCATGCGAATGAGTGGATCACAACGCCGCTTTTGCTGAAATTCGCGGAAGAGTACGCGAAAGCCTATGCAGCCGATGAGAGGCTCTACGGGGTACACACATCGTTTCTCTATGAAAATTTCAGCCTGTATCTGATGCCCATGGTAAATCCGGACGGAGTGGATCTTGTAAATGGCGAGATCGATGGTGGTGCCTACTATGAACTGGCAAAGCGGATCAGCGGAGATTATCCGGCGATTCCGTTTCCAAGTGGCTGGAAGGCGAATATCAATGGTGTTGACTTGAATCTTCAGTTTCCGGCCGGATGGGAGAATGCGCGCGAGATCAAATATGAACAGGGATTTACGTCACCGGCACCCAGAGATTTTGTCGGGACGGCACCGCTGTCACAGCCGGAGAGTATCGCGGTCTATCGTTTTACCACGCAGCATGAGTTCCGGCTGATCCTCGCATATCACACGCAGGGAGAAGTCATTTACTGGAAATACCTTGACTACAATCCAAGACAGGCGGCCCGTATCGCCCGGTATTTCGGAGCGGTCAGCGGCTATGAGGTTGCGGTGACACCGGTCGCGTCCGGTTATGCGGGGTATAAGGACTGGTTCATCCAGACCTATAACAGACCGGGGTATACCATAGAAGCCGGACGTGGAGAAAATCCGCTCCCGGTCACACAGTTTCCGAAAATCTACGAGGATAACAAAAGGATCTTACTCGGTGGCATGACGCAGCTGGATCCAGAGGATCTGTGAGTTGAAAAAGCAGGCGTATTTGATATAATAAAAGACAGACGGTAAAAAGAAACAGGAGATGAAGAAAATGAAATATAAGACGACAAATGAACTGACGGGATTTGACTTTACAGAGGCGTATATCGGAGAGATCCGCGCGATGAGCGATACCTTTACGATCGGGCTTGACAATGTAAAGATCTTACCGGAAAATACAAAGAATCGTGACATCCGCAAAATGCGCACGAATGAACTGGTGTTAAAGATCTGTGACGCGAAGATCGTGGACTTTGTGGAAGAAGGCTATAAAGTTTATGACGCGAATGGAAATTTAAAAGAAAAAAAGGAAGACCGCGTGGTTTCTGCCGATGCGTATACGGAGGAATTTAAAAAGCTGATCGGCTGCGTGATCTATACGCTGAAAAAAGAAGGAGATATCTATGAGATTTCCATTGATACGGAAGATCATACCTATCTGCTCAGGGTTTCCGGAACAGAAGATACCGAGGAATGGGAGCGTTTTCTGAATCTGGATGCATAGGAAAATGTTTTTAGGTCATACTACCTTTTGGACGTTCAGGTAAAACGGAAAGGAATGGGAAGTATGACAAAAAGAATTTATCGGATATGCCTGGCGGTTGCAATTATAGTGATTGGAATTGCCGGCATTTTTTATTATATGAATTATAAGGAAAGCGAATCTTTTTCCAAGGATGCAACGCTTGTGCAGTATACGGTAAGCGAAGAGGGGGGAGATCTGCTGTGAGCCAGGAAGAAATACTTTATATCAAGATAGACCAGAATATCCTGGTGCATGACTATCATGTGACCTTAGGCGATATCGCAAAGCTGGAAAGCAGTGATAAGAGCATGGTCAGACAGTTAAAACAAAAAAAGATTTACTCGTTTGAAAAGCCGAAGGGAAATCTAAAGAACAAAAAGCAGATACAGGTGATTTCCATCATGAAGGTGATCGCGTGGATCCATGAGGAGTATCCGAATGTGGATATCCAGAATATGGGCGAACCGGATTTTGTGCTGGAATACGAGCCGAAAAAAGAGGAAAACAAGGTCTGGGACTGCACCAAGACAGTTCTTCTTACGATCCTCGTCTTTTTCGGGGCGGCATTTACGATCATGGCGTTTAACAACGACGTTTCTATCGATGACGCGTTTGAGAAGTTTTATCTGCAGGTGATGGGAACGGAATCCAACGGGATGACGGAACTGGAAGTGGCATACTGTATCGGACTGCCGGTTGGTATTTTAGTGTTCTTTAACCACTTTGGAAAGAAGAAGATCACGCCGGATCCGACACCGATCCAGGTGGAGATGCGCAAATACGAAAAGGATGTGGATACAACCTTTATCGAGGAAGCGGGAAGGGATGGGCACAGTCTGGATGTGGATTAGGCATGCTTTTTTGGGATTGTTCGGTTTTTCCGCAGGCATCGCGATCGCTGCGGGAACATTCGCGTTTATCATTATGATCGGGATCGTGCCGCGGATCGCGGCGAGAAGCAATACGGCAAAGCACACGTTCTGCTATGAAAACGCGATCCTGCTTGGAGGACTTTGCGGAGATATTTTATCGGTCTTTTTAGATGTGCAGGTTCCGGGCGGCAGACCGCTTCTGATCCTCTATGGCTTCAGTGCCGGTATTTTCGTCGGCTGCGTGGCGGTGGCGTTAGCGGAGATCTTAAAGGCACTGCCGATCTTCTTGCGGCGTGTGCGCATGAAGGAGGGACTGCCGTGGCTCGTGCTTTTTATGGCACTCGGAAAGATGCTCGGCTCTTTTTTTTATTTCTTTTTTGACATGGCGGCGTAATAGCGGATGTGCTATAATAGTCCCAAAAAGAAAGAGAGAGCGGGATTGTCATGGTAACTTCGATCGCAAGACAGAGTATTGTCATCAAATGCAAATTAAAAAAATCCATTTTGCTTGGAAATTATGAATTTTATTACGCGGCGGGACTGATCGGAAAGCTGACGGGGCAGACGTTTGATTTTGATGTGTCGCCGGAGGAGATGAGCGCTGCGGCGCAGGAGGCGTTAAAGAATTACACGCCAAAGGATGACAGGGAAGAATATCTGGCGCATATCTTTTCCAATTATAAGCCCGATGAGGAAAAGAACGAGCAGATGAAGGAACTTTTCTCGTGGGGGCTTACAGAGAACGCGATATGGCAGGAATAGAAAGAAGAAAACAGCAATCGGATGACCGGTTGCTGTTTTCTTTTTCAGGTACAATATCGGAACGTCCGGTCGGTTAAGATACGGGCGAAGATCAGTCCGAACGGCAGTGCGATGATGATAAGGAACGCGGACGCGAACCAGGAAGCCGAAGTGGTGAGCGACATGATACCCAGATTATAGATCGCGCGGTATAAATAAAGGCCGGGAACCATGATCACGATAGAAGGAACGGTGAGTGAGATGCGGGGATAGCCTGCCTGATTTTTGATCAGCGAGGCGAGAAGCCCGGCAACCAGAGCACCTAAAAAAGCGGCGGCAGCCGGCGGAAACGCAGTCAGATCCACAAGCTCAAGACGGAACGTGTTTGCGATCGCACCGATCATGGCAGCCGTCGCAGCGAGCCGTTTCGGGCTGTTGAACATAATGGAAAAACCAAATACGCCGCAGAAGCTGGCAAGCAGCCGGAAAATGAACTGCAGTGGCAGCGGAAGGGCAAGCGGTGGAAAATCTACCGGCGCAAGATGTAAAACCAGTGCCATGATCCAGGCGGTCATCGTTGCGACAACGATAATGATGATCGCGTAAGTCAGACGTTCAAGGCCGGAACGCATGTCAAGCTTTGCAAGGTCGATCCCGCTTGTGATAAATGGAAAGCCGGGGATGATAAAGAGCATGGAGCACACATACCCGGATTCATGCTGGAGCGAGATTCCAAAGATCATTTCCGCGATCCGGAGGAAAATGGTATAGATGAGGCATGCCGAGGTAACAGACGCGACAATGCCAAGAAACAGCGTAAAATGATGTTTCGTTAGTTTACAGCGGACAAAATTGCCGATCCCCGCTCCGCAGAATGCGAATAACATTTCGAGCGGACCACCGCCAAGCAGGAAAGTAAACGCGCTGCATGCGAGCGCAGCGGCAAAGCCGAGCGCAATGGGCGAGTAGAGTCCGTGTATCCGTTCGATCTCGTCCAAATGCCGGTGGAGCTGTTCGCCGGATAAGTATTTGTTTTTGGTCGGAAATTCATTGATAAACTGTTCAAGCCGGTTGAGCTTTGAGGTGTTGACACCGGTATTGGTCAGACAGAGTGACTGGGAAAAGCAGCGTTCTCCGTCAAAACAGGTATACTCGATCGACATGAGCCCGATATCCGCCGAACAGGTGATGCCTAAATTTTCAGATAATGTGTTCATGGAACTTCTCACACGCCATGCTCCGGTCCCGCAGGAGAGCAGTATAAGACCGATCCGCCCTATGACAGAGGCTTTTGCGGTTAAGTCTGCCTGTGTGATGGGCAGATCACTGTCTGGCGTTACATAGTCATGCCAGGGGATATCCATATGATTTTTAGGGATGATTCTTTGCGGCATAAAACTCACTTCTTTCCGTTCATCTGCTTTTTGTTTCAGTATAGCCGTTTCATTTGGAAAGTCAAGAATGCACTTCTGAAATATAAAAATAGTATAACAAATATATGAAATATACTTTTTACATATTTAAAATCGAAACGTATAATACAGAAGGATTGAAAAGACGATAAAAAGCAGATGAAAGGAGAGGTCGCAATGCCTACCATTTTTCCAAGAGAAGAAAAAGCAGAGCAGTTATTTGAAAAAATACTGAAAAATCCGGATGCCTGTGAGCGGCTGAAGGAGACATTCTTTGATAATCTTCCGGATGTAGATAACCCGGAGGCGGATACCAGGGACGTGACCGGGGTTACATTTACAAGAGCCCTGTTTCAGGCATATGAAAACAAGGATTTATCCGCATTTCTGATGGCAGTATGCGGAAACAGCATGTTTGACCTGCTTCGGAATTCTTTCCTGATACCGATCCGTTTTAATGATAAAGGAAAAACAAACCCGATCCTGCTTACCGATGAAACAGGCGGTCTGCGTAAGGATATCGGGATCCACGTTCCGGAAAAGACCTATCAGAAATTTTTAAAAATATATAAGAATAAAGAACAGATCCCGCAGGTTGAAGAATATTTGGCATACGGTTTCCGCGAAGCGCATCAGTATGATGAAGCGGGAACGGCGGTTGAAAGCGTGGAGATCGGTCAGCATCTGGGCGTGCTGCTGCTTTACCGGATGCCGGAAGAGATAAAGGAGCATCTGACGGACGCGGAGATCTATGTCCATGTCTGGGATGCGCTGATGCGTGTTCAGGATGTTCTGCCACGGGCGTTTATGTATTACGGCGAAATGGAATGTGGCGGACAAAAAAGTGCTGCCGGGGAACTTGGAATCTTTCTTCCGATGAGCCGCTTTGGTGAAAAAATGGAACGAAATATCGAACTGGCAAACGGAATAGCGCTTGGAGTTCGGGAGGAAATGGAAGCTTACGGCACAAAGTTTGAAAAATAACAGGCTGAAAGGACCATGATATATGCGTGGATATGAGAGAGAACAAACGAGAAAAGATCTTATGGATCACAGACTGGCGGACAGTCTGAAAGTACTGATACGGCAGGAGCCGCTGGAAAAGATCACAATAAAACAGATCACAGATGATGCCGGGGTCGTAAGACCGACATTCTATCAGCATTTTGCGGATAAGTACCGGCTGGTCGAGTGGATTTTACAAAAGGAACTTCTGGTACCGGCAGAGCCGCTGCTGATGCAGGGCGAAATGCCGGATGCTGTACTGATGTACGCAAAAAAGGTCTGGGAGAGTGGCGTTTTTTATAAGAGGACGGTCGCGTCGGCGGAAGGACGGATGGTCGTTCAGAGATATTTACAGAGTTACTTTAAAAAGATCGTGATACAGCGTTCTATGGGAAAGCACATGGAAAATCCGAGCATTTCCGCAGAGTGTTTCGGACAGAGTATGGCATTCTGGCTGATCCAGTTTATGGAGCATGGTGAGCAGAATGCAGTGGAACTGGAATGTTTAAATTATATTGCGCATTCGATGGAAAGCATGCTGAATGTCCGCAGCAAATCTGCATAGCGGAAAAAAGAAAAGGGAGCAGAGTGAATAAAACTCTGCTCCTTTTTGCATACTAAAAAGGAAATAAAAACAAGTGACTGGAAAAGAGGAAAGAACGTGGATAAGAAAGAAAAAAAACAGATGCAGCAGGAGGCATACAACGAGTATGTAAAACAGGTGACACCGACACACAACCTTGCCGCGAATATGGCAAAGGCGTTTCTGGTCGGAGGCGTGATCTGCGTGATCGGTCAGTTTATCTTAAACATCTGCAGAAACTACGGGCTGGACAAAGACACCTCCGGTTCCTGGTGCAGTATGCTTCTGGTGCTTTTGAGTGTTCTTCTGACAGGCTTTAATATTTATCCGCAGATCGCAAAATTCGGCGGCGCAGGCGCACTCGTCCCGATCACCGGTTTTGCCAATTCCGTTGCCGCTCCGGCGATCGAATTCAAAAAGGAGGGACAGGTTTTCGGGATCGGCTGTAAGATCTTTACGATCGCGGGACCGGTCATCTTATATGGAATATTTTCGAGCTGGGTGCTTGGATTTATTTACTGGATCTTAAAAATATGTGGGGTGATGTAATGTTAGACAATAAGAATGAACTTCCGATGGGACTCGGATTCGGGCTTGCCATGAATGAAAAGGCAATGAATAATTTTTCCGCGATGGGAGAAGAAGAAAAGCATCAGGTGATCGAGGCGGCACGCAATGTGCGCTCCAAACGTGAGATGCAGAATCTGGTGAACGATATCGCAAATCTGGATGCGATGGTTTAAACGGGATCGCAGATACAATACAAAAGAAACGCAGGAACTGCCGGTTCGACAGTCCCTGCGTATTTTTTAAAGGTCAAGCGCGCTTTTTACCACACTGGATACCAGGCCTTTGGAAGAGATGGTGCTGCTCTCCTTCGGTCCGTTTGCGGAGGACATGGTCGTGCCGTTAATAGTCGGCGCGAGCAGGATCTTTCCGGTGCCACGGTATACGTTTACAAATCCTTCGCCGTTGATCGCGGAGCCCATCAGGCTTTTGGAGGATTTCTCTACGGTAAACTGCAGGGAGGAAGACCAGGCGATCGCCATGTTTCCATCGATCTTTACGGTATCGTTTTGTACTTCGATCTCAAGTAACTCCTCTCTTGGAACCGGGCTTTCCAAAACCGCGATGCCCTGACCGGTCAGTGAGAGATTAAAAAGTCCCTCTCCGCCAAGGAAAGCAGAGGAAGCGTTGGTTCTGGATACGATCTTTTCATCCAGACTTGCGTCACAGGCAAGGAACAGACCATCGTCCAATACGATGCCGCCCTCCCACGCGCCGATATCTTCTAAAATGATATAGCGGTAAGTCGGCTCTAACATCAAAAACCCGGATCCGCGGTAGATCGGTTTGACAGCGGATTCGTTGGTGACAGCACCTTTGAATGCCTTGCCGATAAAATCACCGACACCTTTTACACCGGTCTCGGATTCGACCTGACCTGCGGCCCACTGCATGGCACCCGCCTGGATGCGGACAGCGGAATTGTTCAGGTTACAGAGAACCTGACGTTTGCGCACGTTCATTTCGTGCATAAAATAAGCAACAGACGCGTATGCCGGGGAAACACTCATATCTTTCTGATGTTCGAATACCGTAAACACGCCTTTGTTTGCGATGGCAGTCATATTTGGATTATTTGCCAGATTGTTAAGTGATATCATTGGTACCTCCTGATATAGATAAATATTTTAACTAACTCCGAAATCATTATAAAGGAAAATATTACCGGCTGTATAGGGAAAGTGCAAAAATTAAGAAAATCTGAATAAAATAGCAAAAAAGAAAGGGTCATAAGAGAGTATGGAGCAAAAAGACTGGAAGCCGGGAATCCGGGCAAAACATTTTTCGCTGTCCGAGGAAGACGGCTGTATCCGTGATGAGACGGGGCGCATGTACCGCGCGCAGTCAAAAAATGTCTACAAACCGGAACAAAAAGAGAGGCAGGGCGGTATTGCCGCGGATGATTTTCCATGGTAAACTAAACAAAGGATCAAAAAGATACCATCAGACATACAAGGAGGATAAAAAGATGTTGGAAAAAGGAATCCGTGGTACACAGACGGTTATGGTAGATGAAAGCAATACAGCAAAGACAATGGGAAGCGGAACGCTTCAGGTGTTCGCGACACCGGCGATGACAGCGTTAATGGAAAAAACCGCTTGGATGAGCGTTTCCGAGTATCTTGAGGAAGGATCAGGAACCGTGGGTACTTTGTTAAACGTTAAGCATATGGCACCGACACCGGTCGGCATGAAAGTGACCTGCGAGACAGAGCTGACCGAGATAGACGGACGCAGACTGGTATTCCATGTAAAGGCGATGGATGAGACCGGCGTGATCGGAGAAGGCGAGCATGAACGTTTTATCATCCAGAATGAGAAATTCCAGGCAAAAGCAGACAGCAAACGGACGAAATAGGCATGTCGGTTTACGATGAGCTGTTAAAGACACAGACGATACCGCACGCCTATGAAAACTGGGCGGAGTACCGGAGAGAACTGACCGAGTATCTGACCGGTGTCACCGATGCCGGAAGTACGCTTGCGGTATTCGGGGCAGGCAGCTGCAATGACCTCGATCTTTGCATGCTTCGGGAACATTTCTCACAGATCACGCTGATCGACTGCCAGAAGGAGAGCATGTTCGCGGCACTTGATACCTATCAGTTAAGAGAGGATGCGTCGCTGGTATTAAAAGAGGCGGATTTTCTCGGGATCACACCGGCGGAATACCGGGAATACGCGGATGATGTGCTTCGTATGATCCAGGTAGAGGGAAAAGATACCGATATGTCGGAAGTGGCGGAGTATGCGATCCTCCGCATGAAGGAACTTTACGCGCGGGCGGAACGAAGACCGCTTGATTTCGGGGAAAAGACCTACGATTACGCGATCGCCGCCGGTGTCCACAGTCAGATCAACAACATGTTTGCCTGGCTCTGGCAGGTCTATCTTGAAGCAGTCGGAACGTGGGAAACTACGGTGTTTGACTATGTAAAACAAAAGAATGAAGAAGTGATCCCCCGCTTTCAGGAGGCGTTTTACCGTTCTGTGAAAAAGGGGGCGGTACTTGCGTGCGAGCGCAAGCGGATTGGCAGAGACGGAGGCATCCAGGGCGCGTGTCAGGCGTTAAAGGACGCCATAGACCGTCAGGACGCAGGAAAATGTCTGATCGATGAATCGATTGCCCTGCGCTGGCCGTTTGATACCGCACAGGGCATTACCTATCAGATGTCTGTACTTCATATTGTTCCGGCGTAATGCCGGAACTTTTTAATTGGAAGAAGTCTTTGGCTCATCCGGTGGCGTCGGTGTCTTTACCGATGGCTCTGCCACGGATGGTTCCGCTACCGTAGGTGCGTTTACGGTGGGCTCTGTGACCGTAGGAGCAGCGACCGTGGGCGCGGTTTTGGATGTATTTCCCGAAGAAGCAGAGGTCTCGGTCTCTTCGGAAGAAGTAGAACCGGTATTGGAACCGGCACTTGAACCAGTATTTGAACTGGTATTTGAATCCGTATTCGGAGTTGTTGTCTGCGGAGTTGGGATCTCACTGCCGCTTTCATCATAAGTTGTCACATTTCCGTTTTCATCCTTGATTGTTGTGGTGGAAGAAGGCTTTAAGTCATCCTCGCTGTACGGGAAAGAGACACTCGATTCCGTGCTCTCGTAGACGGAGTTTGCGGCATCCTGTTTCTCTTTTGTGCTGGCAGAAGAGGAAAAATATCCGTGGGAATACATCACGCACACGATAAATGCCAGGATCAACGCCGAGAAGCACAGAAGTAACGGAAGCGTCAGAACTTTCTTTTTCGGAGCTTTTTTGAACGTCAGCTCACATGCGATGGAATCCCATACGAGCCGCGCAAATTCCGTGGTACTCACAAACTTTTTGTTTTGCAGTTCCAGCGCGTGGTATACCAGCTTTAAGTTGAACGGATATAGAACTTGGCCGTTTTCCGGTGCCGACTGGAGATACGCTTTCTGCAGGACGTTTTTGGTGCGGTTTAATTCCCATAATACCGCGGATTCCGGACATTCAAAACAGACGGACAGCTCCTGGGCTGAGAGTCCGTCGTGAAAGAAACTTAAAAATAAGATACGCGGAAGCGCGGGAAGCTCTTTTAACTGCCCCTGCAGGATATGCGAGCAGGTCTCAAGATCCATGCATCCGAGAACTGATTCCGCACCGGGATCTAAGGACACAGAGAAGACCTCGCTGTTTGCCGCTTGCGCGAACGCGTCGATGCTGTTTTCCACAAGAAGCTTGTGGTAACGGGACAGCAGGCGTCCGGACAGCCATTTTTCCAGGTCGGTGCCGGGCGTGAGCTCCGCGATATGTAAGTAGCAGGAAAGATAGACCTGCTTGATAAATTCCCGGCATTCCATCAGGCTTGGAAAAAGATATTTTGCCCTTGTGTAAACATAATGAAATGTTTTGTTATAAAATGTAATAAAACCGTTCTGCTGCGCGCCCTTTATCTGGCGGATGGCAGTTTCCAGTTCAGGATCAAGCATATAAAAAACCTCTTTTGTCTGTCATTTTTTGATATGAAAATATTTTATAGCATATTCCTGCAGGTTTCAAGGGGTGTGGGACTGCGTTTGCAAAAAATATAAAAAATTTATAAAATTTGCATTGACAAATGTCAGAAAGTGGATATAATAAGGTTCATAAAGCAAAGGCGCTTAAGGAGAGATCCTTAGGCGCTTTTTTTGTTGCTTTGCAATGTTTTTAACGCGTGGAATGTTGTGTAATACTACTAGTTTCAGTTGAGGAGGAATGATTATGACTTATTCATCAGCAGATGTCATCTGGACGCTTGTTGCAGCGGCAATGGTTTATTTTATGCAGGCCGGATTCGCAATGTGTGAAGCAGGTATGACGAGAGCGAAAAACACAGGTAATATATTAATGAAAAATATGATGGACTTCTGTATCGGGACACCGATCTACTGGCTCATCGGATTTGGCATTATGTTTGGCGGAAGCGGAGCGCTCATTGGCGGTTTTGATCCGCTGATCCGTGGAACTTATGATTTCGGAACACTTCCGACCTGGTGCTATGTAATATTCCAGACCGTGTTCTGCGCGACAGCAGCAACGATCGTTTCCGGAAGTATGGCAGAGAGAACAAATTTCGTAGCGTATTGTCTGTACAGTTTACTGATCTCCGCAGTGGTTTATCCGATCTCCGGTCACTGGATCTGGGGCGGCGGCTGGCTTGCGCAGCTTGGCTTCCATGATTTTGCCGGAAGTACCGCAGTACATATGGTAGGTGGTACGGCAGCATGCGTCGGAGCAGCGATCTTAGGACCGCGTATCGGTAAATATGACAAGAACGGAAAACCGCGTGCAATTCCGGGACACAACCTTGCACTGGCAGCACTTGGCGTATTCATCTTATGGTTCTGCTGGTTTGGTTTCAACGGTGGTTCTACCACAGCAATGAGTACAGACGCGGATCTCATATCAGCATCCAGCATCTTTATGACAACAAACCTTGCGGCAGCAGTTTCAACCTGTACCGTAATGATCGTAACATGGATCCGTTACAAAAAACCGGATGTTTCCATGACATTAAACGGAGCGCTTGCAGGTCTGGTAGCGATCACCGCAGGCTGTGATCAGGTAACACCGGTCGGCGCATTCTTTATCGGACTGCTTGCAGGTATCCTGGTTGTATTTTCCGTAGAATTCTTTGATAAAGTAGTAAAGATCGACGATCCGGTCGGAGCGATCTCCGTACACGGAGCGTGTGGAGCGCTTGGAACCCTGTGTGTCGGACTTTTCTCCACAGACGGCGGACTTTTCTATGGCGGCGGTATCCATTATTTCTTAGTACAGCTTCTTGGTATGGTATCCGTGATCGCATGGGTGGTAGTAACAATGCTCATTATTTACAAAGTGATCGACAAAACAGTTGGCTTACGGGTACCGGCAGAAGTTGAGATCGATGGTCTTGATATCCATGAACATGGCCTTGCAAGTGCATATTCCGGATTTGAGATCACAGAGATCTCCGGAGCGCTTGATGTCAACGAAAACACAGATTTAGGGGAGGATGATGTCGAGAAGGCAACTCCGTCACAGGTTGATGCAGCAGTCAAAGTGGTAAAACAGACCACCATCGGTGGGGCAGCATCCAGCGGAATGCACAAAGTATCCATTGTGGTTAAGCTTTCCAAATTTGATACCTTAAAGAAAGCGTTAAATGACCTCGGTGTTACCGGAATGACGGTTACACAGGTTATGGGCTGTGGTATCCAGAAAGGCGCCGGAGAGTATTACCGTGGTGTTGAAATGGATGCGACCCTTCTTCCGAAAGTCAAGGTAGATGTCATTATCGGAAATCTGTCTGTGGACGCGGTAGTGGAAGCAGCCAAGAAGGCACTTTACACCGGACATATCGGAGACGGAAAGATTTTCGTATATGATGTTACGAAAGTTGTTAAGGTTCGTACCGGTGAGGAAGACCTTGCGGCATTGAAGGACGTTGAGTAAAATCATATAGAGTACAGGAAATAAGCGGGCTGCGCAGTTGCACAGCCCGCTTTTGCGTGTTTTTTGGACATTTTTCAGCGAAACTAAAAACCTAAAATTTTCGAAAAAACACACGGAAATTGGTCAAAACATCCAAAAACAGCACAACTGCTTCATTAAAATTGACGAAATGACCAAAACACTCTTGCATTTTTTTCGATAAATGGTATTATAAGAGTACGAAAACGATTAAGTAAAAAGCAGGAGGGTGTTTTTATGAAGAAAAAAGTGATTAGTACCTTATTGTGTGCATCAATGTTAGCATCCATGGTTGCAGGATGCGGAAGTTCAAGCGACAGCAGCACAACAGCAAGCACCGGAAACGATGCAGCAGCTTCTACCGAGAGCATGGGCAGCTCAACAGACAGCACAGAGAGCGCAGGCGGTTCAAGCTCAGGCTCACTTGCTTACACAGGAGATCTTGAGATCATGCACTTCTCAACAGAAGAGGAATCTCAGGGAAATGGTGGTTCCGATGGTATGCGTACTGTATTACAGCAGTGGGATGACGCAAACCCGGATATCACACTGACACAGACCGTTCTCGCAAACACAGATTACAAGACACAGATCCAGACACTTGCAAACGCGGACGACCTTCCGGATGTATTCCTGATCCAGGGTATGAACGTAAAAGCATGGGCAGATCAGGGACTGATCCTCGACCTGACCGATACGATCAACAGTTCTCCGTATGCAGCAGATTACAAACAGGATTATTTCACACCGTTTAAGGATGCAGACGGAAAGATCTACGGATTCCCGGTACTGACCGGTGGAACCTGTACCGTAGTTGTTTATGATTCCGCAGCATGGGAAGCAGCTGGATACGACAAATTCCCGGAGACATGGGATGACGTAGAAGCAGCAATTCCGAAGTTACAGGATGCCGGATATCAGGAAGCGATCGCATTTGGTAACAATGCACAGTGGCAGATGAACTCCTGCTTCCTTTCCACATTAGGTGACAGATATACCGGAAAAGACTGGTTCCAGTCCATGATCAACAAAGGTGGCGCATCTTTCGAAGATCCGGAATTTGTAGCAGCGCTTACCGAAACACAGAGATTATTCAAGGATACCGATATCTTTAACAAAGACTTTAACGCAATCTCCAATGAAGATGCGCGTGAGTATTACATTTCCGGTGATGCACCTGCATTCATCGGTGGTAACTGGGATGTTTCCTATATTCAGGCTTCTCTGGAAGGAACAGATCTCTATGATACAACAAAATTCGCAGTATTACCGCAGCCGGCTGACGCAACTTATGACGCAGACAGCCAGAACATCGGTCTTGGCTACGCTGTAGCGATCAATGCGAAATTAAAAGATGATCCGGACAAACTCGCAGCAGCGATCGACCTTGCTGAGTACATCACCGGACCGGAATTTGCAAGTTTTGTAGCAGACAAATATGCATTAGGCGGACTTACCACAGTATCTGATGTTGATTTAAGCAAATTTGACCAGTTCACTCAGGACTTCTACAACTACTCTTATGTAGATACCACACCGTGTGAAATCTATGATTCCTACTTATCCAGCGATATCTGGAGTGTAGTAAACACAGATCTTCAGGATATGGTAAATGGTGACAAGACACCGGAAGAAGTGGCAGCAGACGCACAGGCAGCTTATGAAGCAAATTACTAAAGCAGAATAAGTAAGAATTTCAGGTGAGGCTGTTTCAAGACAGGGAAGTATGAGTTTTGGAGCAGCCTTCCTTAAATCAGAAAAGAGCAGCCTGTAAGAGCAAGGAGGGGGTTTTATGTTACAAAAATCCATGCGTGCGAAAAAAAGAGTTGTCGCACTGTATCTTTTAGTACCACTTATCGTATACGTTTTTTCAGTGTTTGTACCTCTGATCACAGCCTTTGTCGACAGTTTCTTTGAGTGGAAAGGCGGACCGCAGAAAACATTTAACGGAATACAAAATTACATCACACTGTTTCAGGATACAACATTCTGGCAGTCATTCTGGCATAATATTTATCTGGTAGCAATTTGTATTGTGGGGCAGATCGGAATCGCATTTATCTTCGTATTAATGATCGATTCGAAACTGGTAAAATTAAAAGGAATGCATCGTACCTTCGGATTCTTCCCGAGTACGATATCCGCTGTATGTGTAGGATTTATCTGGAAAATGATCTATGACTATAACCGCGGTATCTTGAACTGGTTTTTAAAACTGATCGGACACGCGGACGCAGCAAAGGTATGGTTAAATGAACCGGACAAAGTTATGTTACTCGTATCCATACCGCTGATCTGGCAGTATATCGGATATTATATGGTAATCCTGTTATCCGGTATCGCTTCTATTGACAAGGAAATTTTTGAGAGTGCGGAGATTGACGGCGCAAACGCAGTGCAGAGAGCAATCTATATCGTATTCCCATTGATCAAAAATACATTATTGATCTGTATCATACTTTGTATCGCAGGAAACATGAAAGCATTTGATAACATCTATGTTATGACATCCGGTGGACCTGGAACATCTTCCATGGTTATGGCATTATACGGATACACCGTATCGTTCAAGCAGAACAACATGGGATATGGATGCTGTATCTCGGTTGCGATCTTCATTCTCAGCCTGATCGTTATCGGTGGTGCGCAGAAGCTGTTTAATTTCCTTTTGAAAGACAAGGGGGTGGAATAATATGGCTGAAGTAAAAGTTGCAGGAAAAAGAAAAGCAAAGATGGGACCGGCGCAGGGCGTACTTGCAGTTGTATTAAACGCAATTTTGATTCTGTTTTCAATCAGCTGTATTTTCCCACTGTTTTGGATGTTAAACTCCGCACTGAAACAGAAAAGAGAGTTTAATGCGGATATCATCGGGATTGTAAAGTCCCCGACACTGGACAATTTTATCAATATTTTGAGCAACGCAAACTATCATCTGGGCCAGTCGATCTGGAACAGCGCGAGAACAACGATCCTTTCCGTATTCTTTATCGTACTGTTCGGTTTTATCGTTGGATACATTCTGGCGCGTGTAAAATTCAAGGGAAACCGCCTGCTGTTTGGTGTATTCCTTACCGGTATGCTGATCCCGCAGCATTCCCTGCTGGTACCGATCTATGTTGTATTTAAGAAATTCGGACTTTCCAACCACTGGTTCACACTTGTGATCCCGTATGTGGCATTCGGACTTCCGATCGCGATCTTCCTTGTGGAAGGATTCGTAAAGACGATCCCGACGGAGCTTGAACAGGCTGCAGCGATCGATGGCTGCGGATTTTCCAAGACGATGTTTTCTATCATCATGCCGATCTGCCGTCCGATCATGGTTACGGTTGCGATCATCCAGTCCTTCGGATGCTGGAATGAGTTCTCCTTCGCTTTGATCCTTATCAAGAATCAGGCATTGCAGACGGTTCCGCTGGCACTGACGCAGTTCACCGGACAGTTCAACTCAGACTATCCGAAGATCATGGCGGCAATGTTAGTTACGATGGCACCGATCGTGATCCTGTATTTTGTATTCAGCAAAGAGATCATCAAAGGTATGGTCGCAGGAGCGGTAAAGGGCTAAAAAAGAACGAGAGAGAGTCTTTGTTACACAGAAGGTATCTGTGGGACGGAGGCTCTTTTTTCTTTACATTTTTATGGATCCTTTTTATAATGATAACAAAGTGTGAAAGACAAAATGAGGAGGAACGGACATGAATTTGCCAAGGATAAGTCCTGCGGCAGCAGGCATTTCGGAAGAAGGGATCAAAGGCTTTTTAGAAGGAGTCAGGGAGCGTGGGATCGAACTGCATGATCTGATGATAGTGCGCGGCGGGAAGGTGTGCTATGAAGCGTCCTGGTATCCGTATGGGGAGGACAGGTTGCACATGCTCTATTCGCTCAGCAAGGCATTTACCGCGGTCGGAGTCGGATTTGCCGTGCAGGAAGGGCTGTTTGTGGTGGAAGATACCGTATACTCCTTTTTTAAGGAGGAACTTCCGGATACGATCGGAGAACGCGCGAAACGGATCGCGGTGGAACATCTGCTTACCATGTGTACCGGACAGGAAACGGAGCCGCCGATCTTAAACTATGCGTTTGAGGGAAACTGGGTCGAAAAATTTCTGGAGATCGAGCCATCCTATGAACCGGGAACGCATTTTTTCTATGATACAACGGCAACCTATGTGCTTTCCGCGATCATAACGAAGGTGACCGGAGAAAAGCTGGTGGATTATCTGACACCGCGCTTTTTCGAACCGCTTGGCGTGGAAGATTATTACTGGGATGAGTCCCCGCAGGGAAATTCACTTGGCGGGATCGGACTGAACGTGACAATCGAGACGGTGGCAAAGCTCGGCGTCTTTTTAAAACAGCAGGGCATGTGGAATGGAAAGCAGCTTTTGAACCGCGCGTGGATGGAGCGGATGACCTCAAATCTCGTGGATTCTTCCGGCGGAGAGGTGTACAGCGACGGAAATGACTGGGGCGTCGGCTATGGCTACCAGATCTGGCAGTGCATTCCAAAGGGCGTGTACCGTGGCGATGGCGCATACGGACAGTTTGCTATCGTGGCACCGGAGAAGGATCTTGTGATCGCAACGCTCACCGGCACCGAGGATATGTCCGGGCTGATGGCAGAAATGTGGAAACATCTGCTTCCGGCGTGCGCGGATGTGGATATTGCGCCGGATCCTGACGGAACATCAAAAAAGGAGCAGTTTACGGTTGCGTTTCCGGAAGGGGATGATATCGAAGGCGCGAAAAATAAAGAGCGGATTTCCGGTGTCGTGGGAACGTATCTGCTCGAAGAAAATGAGGATCAGCTGGAAAAGATACAGGTGGAAGCAGGAAAGACGGAAGATACCGTTGCGATCACCTGTGTGTGGAAAGATGGAAAAGAGCGGACACTTTTCTATGGATTCCGCCACTGGGAGTGCAATGATCTGCCAAGTGTCCGTTTTTCCCATTATTATACCTGCGCCGATATCCGCATTGTGAATACGGCAGGGGCGTTTTCCTGGGAAAAGGATACGTTAAAACTGAAGCTGTGTTATCCGAACAATCCGCTCGGGGTGACGGCGGAGCTGCGTTTCCGGGATGGAGCAGTAGAGATCACGGCAAAGAAGAGCCGCTGTATGGATCGCAAGATGGAGTATATATTTAGAGGAAGATCAGATAAATAGAATAGTAGAGAGAAAATAAAAACTGGCTGTGAGCGGATTCACAGCCAGTTTTTTATGGAATATTTGCATAAGGCTATTCCGAAAGAAACAGCCAATGATCCAGCTTTTTTATCAGATTTCCAAGCGGAGCTTCCACATATTTTTGGAACAGCGTGGATAAAAGAATCAGCAGAATTGTGGAGGTAAGAAAACTTGCCGCAGCTGAAACCATGTATCTGCCGCACGCGTGATACAGCTTTAAGAATAGAAAGCAGGACCATGAAAAAATAACCGGACAGTGGATTAAAAATACGGCATAAGATATTTTTCCGAGAAAACGAAACAATTTGGTGCTAAAAAGGGTGCAAAGCGATTTCAGACAGTAGATACCCCATACGAGAAATAGTGCTCCTACAATGTGAAAAAACTGATAGACCGGTGCGTAGCGCTGATTGACATTGACACCGAGCCACAGGTAAAAGCCCTGTGGATAAGCCTCGGACGGATAGCCGCCCAGATACAGCCCGAGAAGAACAAACAGTACACCGAAATATTTTGCATATTTTTCCGGTTCAAAGTAGAAAATACGGTAAGCGAGTGCAACACCGAGCGTGAATGCCAAATTAAACAGTGCATCGGTATAGAGAAAGAAAGCGGTGAAGCAGATAAAAACAAGGATGGATGGCAGTTTCCGGTTTTTGGTCATAAGTGAAAGCAGATACGCGAGAAAGGAGCCACTGAGAAAAATATTCATCAGCCAGAAAGCAGGAGAATATGTATGATCTCCATTCAGCCAGGTTGCTACAAAAGTTGTATTTAAAAATTGAAGAAAACTGGGCTTGTCTCCATATGCGGAAACGATCCAGGATGAAGTGGAGAGCTTTTGAACTTCAGCAGTTGGAAAAAGTGAAAATTGCATCATGATCCATGCGGCGAAGGAGACAACGGCAAGCGGGAAACAAAGTCTTGGATAACGTTTTAAAACCATAGAGGAGACTTCATTTGTAGTTTTTGCGCGGTAAATCTGATAGCCGAGTACCAGTCCGCTGACCAGGCAGAAAACACTTACCCAGAAATTACCACAGATAATAAAAGACAGTGGAGAATTAGCCCACTTAACATCCAGTCCATAGATCATTCGTGAGGTGTTTGGATCTCCGTTATAACTGGAAGGAAAAAAAGAAACCAGAAAATGATGGGTAAAAATAAGGATGCATGCAAGACCTCGCAGGCCGTCGATCCAGGTTAGACGTTCATTTTTCATTTGTAAACTCTTCTTTCTAAGTATTGATATAGTTTTGGAATTTCACAGATCTTTACGTGAAATCCAATGTTCCCATTATCTAATGCATACATTAGATAATGGGAACATTATACTATGTGCACATCATTTATGCAAGCATTTGTTTTCAGTTATAATCTCTACATAAATTTGGGAGGTGTACACATGGTACGTTTGCGGGTTTTGCATATTTTAGAGGAACAGCAGCATACGAAATATTGGCTCTATAAGCAGATGGATTTAAGTTATCAGAATTTTAATCGAATGATCATGAATGAAACAAATTCGATTCGTTATGAAAATCTTGACAAACTGTGCGCCATATTAGATTGTTCCGTTGGAGATTTATTTGAGCGGGTAGAGGAGGAGGCGTAAACGATACGTATATAGCAGGCAGAAGGCAATCTTCTGTTTTTTTCTTGCATTGAAAAAAAATCTGTGTTATACTGACTGACGTTGCAAAAAGCCCAAAAACCAAGGTCTTTTCAGGGCGAAATACCGAGTGTTCGAGACCTTCCACTCGTAAAACAAAACTAAAGGAGAATTTCATATGAGAAACAAAAAAGTGTTACGAATCACCCAGGCAGCGATGATCGCTGCGATCTATGTCGTACTGACGGTCTTTATCAGCGCATTTAATCTGGCGAGCGGAGCCATTCAGGTGCGCATATCCGAAGCGCTCACGATCTTACCGGTCTTTACACCGGCAGCGATCCCGGGACTTTTCCTCGGATGCCTGATCAGTAATCTGGTGACCGGCTGTATGCCGCTTGATGTGGTATTCGGCAGTCTGGCAACACTGATCGGAGCCTGCGGAACCTACGCGCTGCGCAAACACAAATGGCTGGCACCACTGCCGCCGATCGTTGCGAATACGATCATTGTACCGTTTGTACTGCGGTATGTGTATCTGGCAGAGGGAACCATCCCGTTTTTCATGCTGACCGTAGGGATCGGAGAAGTGATCTCCTGCTATCTGCTGGGAAGTATTCTGCATCGTGTGCTGGATCGATATAAAGAACACATTTTTAAAGAAGACTAATAAAACAAAAAAGCATGTCAGGTATTTGCTTCGCGGAAAAGTTTCCGGAGCCGCAGATGCCTGGCATGTTTTTTTTGTTCTTTGCCTGCGCAAAGCGCATTTCATCTCCTATTGGTATAAAAACTGTTTTGTCCGAGCATATTAAGAGAAGAAACAGAAACAATACTTTGAAACGTGAATGGAAAACAGAGAATATGGATTTCTACACAAAAAGAAGGAGGACAAAAAGTTGCAGATAATTGGCACGCAGAGTATTCATTTCACACAGGCGCCCTACATTCTTGCAAGCGCGTCAGTGGTCGGAAAAAAGGAAGGAGAAGGGCCGATTGGAAATGAATTTGACATGATATGCGATACGGACAAATTTGGAGAGGATACCTGGGAGGAGGCGGAGAGCTCCCTGCAGAAGGAATCGACGGCACTTGCGCTTGGGAAATCGGGGCTTGCGCCGGAGGACATCCGCTACATCTTTGCGGGGGATCTGTTAGGGCAGACGATCGCGACTTCGTTTGGCCTGATGGATTATCAGATCCCGCTTTTTGGACTGTATGGGGCGTGTTCCACGGCGGGAGAATCCATGGCGCTTGGCGCGATGTGTGTGGCGGGCGGTTATGCGGATCATGTACTCACCGTGACCTCGAGCCATTTTGCGAGCGCGGAAAAACAGTTCCGTTATCCACTGGAATACGCCAATCAGAGACCGGTGTCGGCGACCTGGACGGTTACGGGAAGCGGGGCATATATCCTCGGGACGAAAAAATCAGATATTAAGATCACGGGGCTTACGCCCGGGCGGATCGTGGATTACGGAGTCCGGGATTCCATGAATATGGGTGCTGCCATGGCACCAGCGGCGTGCGATACGATCTACCACCATTTCTGCGATTTTGGCACCAAGCCGGAGGATTACGACAAGATCATTACCGGGGATCTCGGGTATGTGGGACAGGAGATTCTAATTAAGCTACTTTTGGACAAGGGTTATGACATAAGCGGTGTGCATACGGACTGCGGGATCGAAATTTTTGACAGGCAGACACAGGGGACGGATTCCGGTGGATCCGGCTGTGGCTGCGCGGCAGTGACGCTCAGCGCCCATTTCCTGAAAAAAATTGCGCAGGGAGAATGGAAAAAGATCCTGTTTGTTCCGACCGGCGCGCTGCTTTCCACGGTCAGCTTTAATGAGGGACAGAATGTGCCGGGGATCGCGCACGCGGTGGTGATCGAGCACGAAGAATAAAAAAGAAAAGGAAGAAGGGAAGACATGGACTATATCAATGCATTCTGGGTCGGAGGCGTGATCTGCGCGCTGGTACAGATCCTGATGGAAAAAACGAAAATGCTGCCGGGACGGATCATGGTGCTTTTGGTATGTACCGGCGCGCTGCTTGGAGCAGTGGCGATCTATCCGCCGTTTGTGGAATTCGCAGGCGCGGGCGCGAGTGTACCGCTGCTTGGCTTTGGAAACACCCTCTTTAAGGGCGTGAAAGAGGCGGTGGATGAATTTGGCTTTATCGGTATTTTTATGGGCGGATTCAAGGCGAGCGCCGTCGGAATCTCAGCCGCTCTGGTGTTTGGCTATCTGGCGTCACTCTTATTTGACCCCAAGATGAAAAAGTAAAATGCATGCATAAAAGCGTCTGGATTGACTCATATTAAGGATATAAAAATAAAAACAACATATAAAAGGAGAAATAAAGATGAAGAACTTAAAAAGAATTGCACTTTGCTGTGTTATGACACTTGCGGTATCTATGGCTGCTGCCTGTGGAACGAATAATAACAGGGCGGAGGATAATACCAATGCGACGGAGACAGAGACGAACCGGGATGAAAATGTGAATGATGCAACGACCGGAACGGAAACCACAGGAATGAACGGAACCAACGGAAATGGTGCCGTGGATGATGTGGTAGACGGAACCACCGAGGCAGGAAGAGACGTCGTGGACGGAGCGGCAGATGTCGGAAATGATGTGATAGATACTGCGGATGATGTGGCAAATGATATCGGAAACACCGTGGAAAACGCGACAGACAATGCAACCGCAAACGATACAGCGGCAAACGGAAACGCAAACGGCGTGAGAGAAGGAGCCGCAGCGAACGCGCGCTAGGAAAGAGCAAAAAAGAGGTGCCCTTAAAACCGGAACAGGTTTTAAAGACACCTTTTATTTTTGCTTTTAAAAGCCGATCTTATTTGTCATCAATGCTGTAGTTCGGAGCCTCTTTTGTGATATGGATATCATGCGGATGGCTTTCCTTTAAGGAAGCGGCAGTGATCTTTACGAACTGGCCTCTTTCCTGTAATTCAGGAATGGTCTGGCAGCCACAGTATCCCATACCGGAGCGGATACCACCGACTAACTGGAAGATCGTATCTTCTACGGAACCCTTGTATGCGACACGTCCTTCGACACCTTCCGGAACCAGTTTCTTTGCGCCTTCCTGGAAATAACGGTCTTTACTTCCGTTTTCCATGGCAGCGAGAGATCCCATACCTCTGTATACTTTGTATTTTCTTCCCTGATACAATTCAAAAGTTCCCGGAGCTTCGTCACATCCGGCGAACATGCTTCCCATCATACATACGCTTGCACCTGCGGCGATCGCTTTTGTCATATCACCGGAGTATTTGATACCGCCATCGGCGATAACCGGGATGTTGTATTCTTTTGCAACTGCGTAGCAGTCCATGATCGCGGTAACCTGAGGAACACCGATACCTGCAACAACACGGGTGGTACAGATAGATCCAGGTCCGATACCTACCTTGACAGCGTCAACACCTG
Source organism: Lachnospiraceae bacterium (assembly GCA_902363825.1). Lineage (GTDB taxonomy): Bacteria > Bacillota > Clostridia > Lachnospirales > Lachnospiraceae > Roseburia_D > Roseburia_D yibonii. The sequence goes on along the minus strand of CABJBK010000006.1, from coordinate 47,483 downwards.
CTTCGATCAGGGCTTTTGCAGCAGCACCGGTAGCAATGTTCCCGGCGATTACCTGTAAGTCAGGATAAGCAGCTTTGATCTTTTTTACTGCGTTTAAGATATTTAAAGAATGTCCGTGTGCGGAATCCACAACGATGACATCTACATGCGCGTTTACAAGAGCATCGATACGATCCATCATGTTTGCGGTGATACCAACTGCGGCACCACACAGAAGACGGCCGTGATCGTCTTTTGCGGAAAGCGGGTACTTGATCTGCTTTTCAATATCCTTGATCGTGATAAGACCCTTTAAGTTGAAATCCTTATCTACGATCGGAAGTTTTTCCTTTCTTGCCTTTGCAAGGATGGATTTTGCTTCTTCGAGTGTGATCCCTTCCGGAGCAGTGATCAGACCTTCGGAGGTCATGCACTCATGGATCGGTCTCGAAAAGTCGGTTTCGAATTTCAGGTCACGGTTTGTGATGATTCCGACCAGCTTGCCGTTGTCTGTGATCGGAACACCGGAGATACGGAATTTTGCCATCAGATCATCCGCGTCCTGTAATGTATGGTTTGGAGAAAGTGAAAATGGATCCGTGATAACACCGTTCTCGGAACGTTTTACCTTATCTACCTCATCAGCCTGTGCTTCGATGGACATGTTCTTGTGGATGATACCGATACCACCCTGTCTTGCCATGGCGATCGCCATTCTGTGCTCTGTAACGGTATCCATAGAAGCACTCATCATAGGAATATTAAGTGTCACCTTGTTAGTAAGTCTTGTCTGTAAATTGATCATATTCGGAGTAACCTCAGAATATGCCGGTACCAATAATACGTCATCAAAAGTGATTCCTTCGCCGATAATTGTACCCATTTTTTTCATTCCTCTCTTTCCTGTTTGTCGTATTTAACTTTTAATAATTTTTTCAATTCTAGCAAAAATAACCGGGGTTGTCAATGCGGGTGGCGGGAAAAAGAAAAGCAAAAAATGGATTTGGGTATTTTATTTTTATTCATGGTGTGGTATTCTTTTATCAAACGACGGGGTTTTAGTGGGAGAACTCTGTCCTTTTTCGTATAAACGCCTGAAAAAGCGGAAATGCGTTATAAATTCAGCTAATAATTAAGATTAATAAATATTATAAATCATACGGGAGAGAAAAAATGGAATTTCGGCCTTGTATTGATATCCATAATGGAAAAGTAAAGCAGATCGTCGGCAGTTCCCTGCGGGATCAGGGCGATACCGCGAAGGAAAATTTCGTTGCGGACTGTGATGCCTCGTTTTATGCGGAATTCTACAAAAAGGACGGGATCCGTGGCGGACACATCATCCTGTTAAACGCGAGGGATTCTTCCTATTATAATGACACGAAAGCGCAGGCATTTCTGGCATTAAAGACCTATCCGGGCGGTTTGCAGGCAGGCGGCGGCATCACGGACGAGAACGCGGCGGAGTTTCTTGACGCGGGAGCCAGCCATGTGATCGTGACCTCCTATGTGTTCCGGAACGGAAAGATCGATTACGGAAATCTGAGGCGTCTGGCATCGGAGACCGGAAAGGATCATCTGGTTCTGGATTTAAGCTGCAGGAAACGGGACGATGACTATTATATCGTTACGGACCGGTGGCAGAAATTTACCGAGGAAAAGGTGACGCCGGCGCTTTTGGATGAACTTGCGTCCTACGCGGATGAATTTCTGGTACACGCGGTGGATGTGGAGGGCAAAGCAGACGGAATCGAAGAACCGCTTGCGGAGATGCTTGGAAGCTGGGGAAAGATCCCGCTCACCTATGCGGGCGGCGTCAGGGATTTTTCCGATATTGAGAAGTTGAAGGAACTGGGAAAGAACCGGCTCAATGTGACGATCGGCAGCGCGCTCGATCTGTTCGGCGGGAAACTTTCCTATCGCGAAGTAGTGGATTATATGAAAGCAGATAAAGGAGTGTAAAAGATGAGCAAGTATACCAAAAAGGATATTATTCGTATGGTAGACGAAGAGGACGTTGAGTTTATCCGTCTTCAGTTTACAGATATTTTCGGAACATTGAAGAATGTGGCGATCACGGCGAGCCAGCTGGAAAAAGCGTTGAATAACCAGTGCATGTTTGACGGTTCCGCGATCGAGGGATTCGTGCGCATTGAGGAATCGGATATGTATCTGCATCCGGATCTCGACACATTTACGATCTTTCCGTGGCGTCCGCAGCAGGGAAAAGTTGCGCGTATCATCTGTGATGTATACTGCACGGATCAGACACCGTTTGAGGGCGATCCGCGTTACATCTTAAAGAAAGTGATCGCAGAGGCGGCAGAGATGGGTTATACGTTCAATGTCGGACCGGAGTGCGAATTTTTCCTGTTCCATACCGATGATGACGGACAGCCGACTACGATCTCCCATGAAAAGGCAGGATACTTTGACCTTGGACCGGTCGATCTCGGAGAGAACGCGAGACGTGATATGGTCCTTACGCTGGAAGATATGGGCTTTGAGATCGAAGCGTCCCACCATGAGGTGGCACCGGCGCAGCATGAGATCGATTTTAAATACGACGAGGCACTGATCACCGCGGATAATATCATGACCTTTAAGCTTGCGGTCAAGACGATTGCGAAACGCCACGGTCTGTTTGCGAGCTTTATGCCAAAGCCGAAGCATGGTATCGCGGGTTCCGGGATGCATGTAAATATGTCTTTGTTTAAAGACGGAAAAAATATTTTCGTGGATGAGAAGGACAAGCTCGGACTGAGCAGGGAAGCATATTATTTTATCGGCGGTATCATGAAACATATGAAAGGGATGACAGCGATCACGAATCCGCTGGTCAATTCCTATAAACGTATGGTTCCGGGATTTGAGGCGCCGATCTTTATCGCGTGGTCCGCAACGAACCGGAGTCCGTTGATCCGGATCCCGGCATCGAGAGGGGAATCCACCAGAGTGGAACTGCGCAGCCCGGATCCGGCAGCCAATCCGTATCTTGTGCTTGCAATCTGCCTTGCAGCCGGACTGGATGGAATCCGTGGAAAGATCGAGCCGCCGGAAGATGTGCATGAAAATGTATTTTCCATGGGAGAGGCAGAGCGTGAGAGACTGGGGATCGAGGCATTGCCGCAGGATCTCGAGGCAGCAGTAGAAGAACTGGAAAAAGACGAATTCGTAAAGAACGTACTGGGCACACATATCACAGAAAAATATATCACAGCCAAGAGAGCCGACTGGACTGCGTACCGTTCGCAGGTAACCCAGTGGGAGATCGATGAGTATCTCTATAAAATTTGATGTTGTCAGGGTGAGGCGTTGTGAGTAATGTAATTGTTGCGTTCCCGAAATTGGAAAATGCGAAGAGTATAAAAAATATACTGGTCAAAAGCGGATATGATGTCGCTGCCGTCTGTACGACAGGAGCACAGACCTTACAGAGCGCGAATACGCTTGAAGGCGGCATCGTCATCTGCAGCCATCATTTTATCGACATGATGTACCAGGAATTATATGAATATCTCCCACCTCAGTTTCAGATGCTTCTGGTTGCGTCCCCCGCGGTCTGCAGCGAAAGAGAGATTGCGGACATCGTCTGTCTTTCCATGCCGCTCAAAGTGCATGAGCTGGTGCAGACGGTAGAGATGATGGAGTACACCATCGCACGGAAGCGGAAAAAGATGCGCGCGCAGCCAAAGCAGAGAAGTGAAGCGGAAAGAAACATCATTCTGGAGGCAAAATCCGTACTGATGAGCCGCAATAATCTGACGGAAGAGGAGGCGCACCGCTATATCCAGAAACGGAGCATGAATAACGGAACGGATATGGTGGAGACGGCGCAGATGATCCTTAGCCTGATGGACGGCTAAATGAGAAAAAATGAGGAAAAGAAGTACTTTACAAGGTACTTCTTTTTTGTTATACTACGAACATGAAAATAGTAGTACCAATGAGGAATACTAATAAATTTTTAAAAGATCAATAGAAGAAAAAGAAAGGGGCAGTTACGATCATGTATCAGATCAATGACAATTACCAGAAATTACCGGGCAGCTATCTGTTCAGTGATATTGCAAAGAAAGTAAAGGCGTTTTCCGACGCGAACCCGGATGCGAAGATCATCCGTCTCGGAATCGGAGATGTGACCCAGCCGCTCGTACCGGCGATCATTGACGCACTGCATGGAGCAGTGGATGAGATGGCAAAGGCAGAGACTTTCCACGGCTATGCGCCGGATCTTGGTTATGAATTTCTGCGTAACGCGATCGCAGAGAATGATTACAAGGCAAGAGGATGCGACATCGCGGCAGATGAGATCTTTGTTTCCGACGGAGCAAAGAGTGATTCCGGAAATATCCAGGAGATCTTTTCCCTTGACAACCGCATCGCGGTGTGTGACCCGGTTTACCCGGTTTATGTGGATTCCAACGTTATGGCGGGAAGATGCGGTACTTACGATGCGGCATCCCAGATGTGGAGCAATGTGATCTACATGCCGTGCACCAGAGAGAACAACTTTGTACCGGAATTCCCGAAGGAGACACCGGATATGATCTATCTGTGTCTGCCGAACAACCCGACCGGAACGACGATCACAAAGGCGCAGTTACAGGAATGGGTAGATTACGCGAATAAAGTGGGCGCAGTCATCATCTATGACGGAGCGTATGAAGCATATATCTCCGAAGATGACGTGGCACATTCCATTTATGAGTGCGAAGGAGCAAAGACCTGTGCGATCGAGCTCAAGAGCTTTTCCAAAAATGCCGGATTTACCGGTGTGCGTCTGGGCTACACGGTTGTCCCGAAGGAATTAAAATGCGGAAACGTATCCTTACATGACATGTGGGCACGCCGCCATGGCACCAAGTTCAATGGCGCGCCGTATATCGTGCAGAGAGCCGGAGAAGCAGTATATTCCGCAGCCGGAAAAGCGCAGTTAAAAGATCAGGTAGGCTACTACATGAAGAACGCAAAGACCATCAAGGAAGGCTTAAAAGATGCCGGATATGAAGTATACGGTGGTGTCAACGCACCGTACATCTGGTTAAAGACACCGGAGAAGATGACTTCCTGGGATTTCTTCGATTACCTGCTTGAGAAGGCAAATGTAGTCGGAACTCCGGGCTGTGGTTTCGGCCCGAGCGGAGAAGGATATTTCCGTCTGACTGCATTCGGCAGCTACGAAAATACCGTTGCGGCGTTAGAGCGTATCAAAGCGTTATAATTAAAAAGATAAATAAAAAAAGTGCCGGAGAGATGCGAAAGAAGTGTCTCTCCGGCTTTTTCAAATCATAGGAAATTCCGTCCTATGATTTAAAAACGCTCCGCGGGGATGCGCAGCTCGCGGAGATGAAGTTTATGTTGAACATACCGCTCGCACGCGAAAGTGTGCGGTAAGCGCACACTTTATTTTTTGGGATAAGAGGGCGGCGGACTGCATACATATAAAGAGAAAACGGGAACGGACAGATTTGAAACGGAAGCTGTTTTATGAAAAAGTCAGAAAAAATGAAAATGGGGATACTTGTGGAGTTAGTCATTTTTGTGGTCGTCCTGTGTGTTGCGGCGGGCAGAAATTATATGTATAAACGGACGGTGCCGACGATGTACAGGCAGAGTACAGAGGGCACGGAGAGCACAGAGAGTACGGAAGAAAATGCCGGGAAAAAAGATTTCATCCGCTGGGTGGATTTTACGGTGACATGTGAAGCGCTTGATACCGCGTATGAATGGGACGTGAACACTTACGGAGCGGATATCCATATCAACTGGATCGACCTTCTGGCGCTTGAGGCGGCAAAGTGCGGCGGGGATTTTTCGGAAAGCGCGGTGGCGGACATGGATGCGCTGGCACAAAAGCTTGCGGACGGAACGACGAAATTAAAAACGGAGGCGGAAACGTTAAAATATTATAACTATTACCGGGATGCCTATACGGCGGTGCTTGGCGGACTGGTGGGAGAATATGAGATGCAGAAGCCCGAAAAGGACGGGACGGCTCCATACCGGAAAGCGTATGGGTTAAAAGGTTTTTCCCCGATCGCGAAGGGATTTGAGTACCGGGATTATGATGATTTTGGCGTGTCGCGCACTTATGGGTTTGAGCGGGAGCATCTGGGGCATGACATGATGGGGCAGATCGGCACACCTGTGATCGCCGTGGAATCCGGCTATGTGGAGGCGCTCGGCTGGAACCAGTATGGAGGCTGGCGCATCGGGATCCGCAGCTTTGACCATAAGCGCTATTACTATTACGCGCATCTGCGGCAGGACTATCCGTATGCGGAGTGGCTGAAAGAGGGTGGCACCGTGAAGGCGGGGGATGTGATCGGCTATATGGGGCACACGGGCTACAGCACGACGGAGAATGTCAATAACATCGATGAAGTGCATCTGCATTTCGGGCTGGAGCTGATCTTTGATGAATCGCAGAAGGACAGTGACAACGAGATCTGGGTCAGCTGCTATGAACTTACCCGATTTTTAAAGAAGAATCAGATGGAAGTGCGCAAGATCGATGGCACCAAAGAGTGGGAACGCTGCTATGATATGAAAAAATCTCTTTACAATTCCGGGGGGAACTGATATAAATAATGCATGAGAACTGTTTTTACTAAAATGATGAGGTGAGAAAATATGTACAGAGCGGGAATTGATTTAGGAGGAACGAATATTAAGGCAGGAATCGTGGATGAGGATCAGAAGATCCTGGCGGAGGGTTCCGTGCCGACAATGGTAAAACGTCCTTATCAGGAGATTATAAAAGATATGGCGGATCTGGTGAAAGATCTGCTTGGAAAGATCGGGGCAGAGGAGCGCGAGCTTTCCAGCGTGGGAGTCGGAAGTCCCGGAACGGTGGATGCCGAGAGCGGAATGGTGCGGTATTCCAACAACTTTGGCTGGGAGAATATCCCGCTGGCGGAAGAACTCGGAACTTATTTTACCTGTCCGATCCATATTTCCAATGACGCGAACTGCGCGGCACTCGGCGAGGTCAAGGCAGGCGCGGCAAAAGAGACCAAAAACGCGATTCTTTTGACACTCGGCACCGGAGTCGGCGGCGGAGTGATCATCGACGGAAAAGTGTTTGAGGGGGCGCATGCGGGCGGCGCGGAGCTTGGGCATACAAGCCTGATCTTTGGCGGAGAACCCTGTACCTGCGGCAGAAAGGGCTGTGTGGAGGCATATGTTTCCGCGACAGGACTGATCCGGCAGGCGAGAAGAGCCGCAGAGCAGAAGAAAGATTCGCTCATGAACGAGCTGTGCGGCGGAGACCTTTCGGCGATGAATGGAAAGATCCCGTTTGACGCGGCAGAGCAGAAAGACGAGGCGGCAATGGCAGTGGTGGATGATTACATTACCTACCTGGGTGAGGCGATCGCCAACTATGTCAATATTTTCCGCCCGGATGTGGTACTGCTTTCCGGAGGTGTGTGCAACCAGAAGGAGAAACTGACAGGACCGCTGACAGCATACATAAAAACCGTGTGCTTCGCCGGAGAAAAGGCATTTATCCCGGAGGTGCGGTGTGCGATCCTCGGAAACAGCGCCGGCATCATCGGAGCCGCGAATCTGTAACGAAAACCGCATAAAATACAGGAAAGAACAGGAAGAAGAACATCTGTAAAAAGCAGGTGTTCTTTTTTTATTTTAAAGCAGATAAAAATTAATCAAAAAATTAGGCAAAAAATATGTACATTTAAACTATAAATAAGGTATACTTATTTAAGCAGAATAGTGAAAATATATAATTTACCACCTAAAAAACAAAATTTACCACCCTTTTTGCACAAAAAGAAAACCGTATAATGGAATTATAAAGAAATGGTTCTCAAATAATTTCGGAAAGACAGGTGGTAATCACAATGAATGAAGTAATTGTCTCAATGGAAGACATCAGCAAAACATTCCCGGGAGTGAAAGCCCTTGACCATGTCCGATTCGAACTAAGATCAGGAGAGGTCATGGCATTGCTGGGGGAAAACGGTGCCGGAAAATCGACATTGATGAAGATTTTGAGTGGTGTTTATACCAGAGACACTGGAAAGGTAGAGGTCTTTGGTAAAGAATATGGGGATTTTACACCAAAGCAGGCACAGCAGGCAGGAGTTGCAATCATCCATCAGGAGTTAAACATGTGCAGGCACTTATCGGTTGCCGAGAACATGTTCCTTGGAAGGGAAAAAAGAGGAAAATTCTGCTTAAAAAATGCGGAAATGGAAGCGGAGGCAAAGCGGATATTAGATGAACTTGGGGTGGACATCAATCCGCGGCAGACCGTCGGAGATCTTCCGGTTTCCAAACAGCAGATGATCGAGATCGCGAAAGCGCTTTCAATCCACGCAAAGATACTGATCATGGATGAGCCGACATCGGCACTGACATCCAAAGAGATCGAAGAACTGTTCCGCATCATAAAGCAGTTAAAGAGCCAGGGATGCGGGATCGTATATATCTCACACCGGCTGGAGGAATTACAGCATATCACCGACCGTGTCACGATCATGCGGGATGGTCAGTATATCTGTTCCGGGGAGTTTAAAGACATGACCATGGATGAGATCATCGCAAATATGGTCGGCAGGGAGATCAAAGAAAAATTCCCGCATGTGGAATGCAAAAAAGGAAAAAAGATTTTTGAAGTGAAAAACTTAAACGCTGGAAAGCTGGTCCGTGACATCAATTTTTCGCTGTACGAGGGAGAGATCGTCGGATTCGCGGGACTGATGGGTGCCGGAAGAACCGAGACGACAAGGGCGATCTTTGGGGTCGATCCAAAAGAGACCGGGGAGATTTATCTCGATGGCCGTGAAGTAAAGATCACCGGACCGAAAGACGCGATCAAAAACGGAATCGTTCTTGCGCCGGAGGATCGAAAGAAAGACGGACTGTGTACCAAGCTCAGCATCAGGCAGAACCTTGCGCTTCCAAATCTCGATCTTGTCTGTGACAGGGCGGGAGTGATCAGCAGTAAAAAGGAAGATGCGCTCTGCAAAAAGGCAGTAGCGGATCTGAAGATCAAAACGGCAAACCTTGAAGTCGATGCGGCGACATTATCCGGTGGAAATCAGCAAAAGGTCGTAGTCGGAAAATGGCTGGCGAGAAATTCGAGAGTGGTCATCTTTGATGAGCCGACAAGAGGAATCGATATCGGAGCGAAGGTTGAGATCTACAATCTGATGAATGAGCTGAAAAAGCAGGGGATCGCGGTAATGTTCGTATCTTCGGAGATGCCGGAGGTCATGGGGATCGCGGACCGGATCATCGTCATGTGCGATGGAAGGATCACGGGGGAAGTCGATGCGAAGAACACATCGCAGAATGAGATCCTGACATACGCGACAGCATTTGAAAACAAGATGAAAGCAGAATAGTTCTAGTGTGGAGGTTAAATAAATGGGAGCAAAAAAACAGAGTCGGTTAAAACAATTCCTTGAGATCAAGGGAATGGGGGGAGCGCTTACCGCGTTTTGCGGACTGATCATCATTTACATAGCGTTCGGTCTGATCAACAGCACAGTATTTTCCGGGCAGAATGTACAAAACCTGCTGCGTTCGATGTCCAAATATCTTTTGATCGGTGTGGGACAGAGTTTTGTAATGATCACAAGTAACATTGATCTTTCCATCGGTGCGGTCGTCGGTATGAGTGCTATGATATCGGCAACACTGATGACACACGGGGTAAGCCCGATCGTCGCGATCATCGTTACACTGCTTGTAGCGCTGGTGATCGGTGTGATCAATGGTATCCTGGTAGGAAAATTCAAACTGCCGCCGTTTATCGCAACACTCGGTACCATGTTTGGGGCAAGAGGTATCGCGTATATTGTAAACGGCAATCGAAATACAGATGCGATCGCATCGGCGATCGGAAAAGAAAAAGCGGATACCTTCCAGAATTTCTTTTACTATGGAAAGACACTCGGGATCTACAATACATTCTGGATCGCAATGATTTTGTTTGCAGTATTTTTCTTCCTGCTTGCAAAGACAAGGACCGGACGTCATATCTACGCGATCGGTTCTAATGTGGAAGCGGCAAAGCTTTCCGGTGTCAATGTGGTTTCCACCACGATCAAGGCATATCTCGTCAGTGCGGTCTGCTCGGCAGTCGTTGGATTTATCCTCTGCGCACAGGCGGGAATGGGAAATATGGAAGCCGGAAACATGTATGAGATGTATGGCGTTGCAGCCGGTGTTATCGGTGGTGTATCACCGCTCGGAGGATCCGGTCTCTTACTTGGAACACTTGCAGGTGCTGCAGTATGGCAGACACTGGAAAATGGTCTTAACATGATCGGTGCGCAGGTTGGTATCCAGAGACTTGTGATCGGAATCATCGTAGTGCTTGCGGTATTACTGGATGTTGTAGTAAGAAACGGAAAAGGGATCGGCAAAAAGAACCGTAATAAATAGGACATTTCCGGTCGGGGGCCGGTTTGTTAAATAAATGTTTCATTTTAAATTAAAGGAGGAAGTAGAAATGAAGAGAAAATTGTTATCCGTATTATGCTGCGCGACAATGGCAGCGGCAATGATGGCAGGGTGTGGCGCAAAAGAAAATGCGACGGACACAAGTGGGGATACAGCAGAGACCAGCACGACAACACAGGGCAGCACGGCTTCGACCGAGAGCGATGCGTCGGGCAGTGGAACAGACTGCAAGATCGCACTGATCACGATGGATTCCATAGATCAGCACTGGGTAACGATGAATGAAGGCGCGCAGGAGGAAGCAAAGAAGCTTGGCGTGACAGTCACTTTCATGTCTCCGAATACCAAAGATGACGCACAGCAGATCGAGTGTGTAAACAATGCGGTTGCAGGTGGATATGGCGCGATCATGGTAGCGGCAAACGGACCGGACGCGATCTCATCCGCATTAAAAGATGCATCCGCAGCCGGAGTAAAGATCGTATATGTTGATTCTCCTGCAAACGTAGAGGCAGAGGCAACATTTTCAACAGATAACGAAGCGGCAGGAAAAACAGCCGGTGAGGAAATGATAAAGGCATTAGAGGAAGCTGGCATTACATCCGGTGATATCGGAGTAATCAATGTCAACGCAGCGACCGATTCCTGTGTTGCGCGTGAGGAAGGATTCCGCAGCGCATTCGACGGAACAGATTATACGTTGTTAGAGACCCAGTACGGGGAAGGTGATGCTGCAAAATCACAGAGTATCGCGGAAAACTATATCACCCAGGGTGTGGTAGGTATCTTCGGATGTAACGAAGGTTCCACAACAGGTGCGGGAAACGCGATCAAAGCATCCGGAAAAACAGACATTATCGGTGTTGGTTTTGATAAGTCTGACGCGATCTTAAGCCTGATCGACGACGGATATTTACTCTGCACAATGGCACAGAATCCGGATGTCATGGGACAAAAGGGTGTGGATGCCTGCGTGGATGCGCTAAACGGAAAAGACCTCGGTGGTGAAGTTGTAGATACCGGTGTTTCCGTTCTGAAAAAAGAGTAAGAAATCAATCAGTAAAACTTGATAGAAACTGCGCCAGGCCGCCGGATCATCCGGCGGCTAATGGCGTATTTCGCATTTGTACAGGAGGGGGATTTTATGATAAAGGTAGTCATAGCAGATGATGAAGCGAGGATCTGTCAGCTGATCAAAGTGCTGGTGGACTGGGACGCGCTTGGGATGGAGATCGCGGGCATCGCGTCAAATGGGATTGAGGCGCTTATGATGGTGCGTAAGGAGCGCCCGGACATTCTCATTACCGATATCCGTATGCCGGGAGCGAGCGGGATCGATCTGATCAAGCAGGCGCGGAGCATATGTCCGTCCATCTGCATGATTATTATCAGTGGATATGCGCATTTTGAATATGCAAAGACCGCGCTGGCGTATGGGGTAAAGGATTATCTCCTAAAGCCGATCAATCAGAAAGAGCTGATGGCATCGCTGCAGAAGGTGGCGGCGGAGATCCGTCTGGAACAGGAGCAGAAGGAAGCGGATGCTTCCCTGGCGGAGGAGCGTACCAATGACAGGAAGCGGCTGCGGAATGTGCTGATCCAGGATCTTCTCTCGGGACAGGTGAAGGCGTCTACGGAAGAAGAAATGGAGGCGCAGTATCATTTTTCCGCGAAAAACGGGGTGTGTCAGGCGTTTGCCCTGCGCCTGGATCATGAGGCGAAAGAAGAAAAAGACAGACCGGAAGAGCTGGTGTGGAAACGGACGGAAAAGATCATAAAGAGCGGACTGGAGCGTTTCAGCGAGGAATGGATCTTATACTGGCATGACTGCTTTTTGTACGGAGTCATGAATTATGATGCCAGACAGGTCGAAGAAGTGCGGAAGATGATGCGGGACTGCCTGAATCAGTTAGAGGCGGCAAAGCACCTGATCGGTGTGCGGGTATTTTCCCTGGGGCTCGGGGGAAGCAAAAAGACCTCGCCGGAATTGCAGGCTTCGATGGAGGAGGCGCTTTTGGCCGTGCAGGAGCGCTTTTTGTGCGGAAGCGGAATCCTGCTTGAAAATATCGAGCATACGCCGGTATTGTACGAACAGCGGCTGTTAGACAAATATACGAGGCGGATTGGGCATGCGCTTGAGATCTTAAACATAGAGGAAATGAAACAGGCGGTGCATGAGCTGTTCCAGGCAGCAGTGGACACTCCGAACGTGCATGGCTTTGAATTGTTTGAGCTGGTCTGTGCGGCTGGAAATATCTTTGTCATGCAGTTAGATGTCAAAGAGAAAGAAAAACTGATGAAAAATTTGAAAGAAAACTGTGATGCGGCCTCGAACGCGGAGGAACTCTTTCAGAAGCTGGAGCAGTTTGAGAAAGCACAGATCCTGGAAATATTAAAAGTGCGCGAGGCGGATTCAGCAAGACCGGTGCGCAAGGCAAAGTGTTACATAAAGAACCATTACGGGGAGCAGATCACGCTTGAGGAGGTCAGCGCGGAGGTTGGACTGAGCACGGCATATTTCAGTGTCCTCTTTAAAAAGGAGACGGAGGTCGGCTTTGCGAAATACCTAATGAATGTGCGCATGGAGCAGGCAAAGACGCTGCTTCGGGAGACCAACCTTCCGGTGGCAGGAATCTGCAAAAAAGTCGGGTACAACGACCTCAAACATTTTACACATACCTTTGAGAAGCTCGCGGGAGTAAAACCTGCGGTATACCGGAAACTGTATGGATGATCGAAAAAGGAGCTTGGAATAACACATGGGAAAACAATTCAAAAAAATGTCTTTTATCTCCAACCGGATCGTGGCGTTTACGGTGGCGGCAGGTCTGCTCGGGATCTTTATGACCGGCAGCTATTTTTACCAGGCAGTGAGGAAGGGAGCGGCGATCGTACCGTTTGTGGTCATGACGGCCTGCTTCCTGCTTCTTATCTCCTTTGCGTATTTCGGGATCGCGCGTCCGTATCTGCGCTGGAGGCATAAGGTTGAGCAGTTTTTGGACGGCTATCTTCCGTTTGAGGAGATCGACAGCCAGGATATCATGCTCACGCCCTATACCTATCTGGAAGAAAAAAAGATCAGCGAGATCTTAAATTCTACGCAGGTGGTAAACTTGAACAAGCGGCAGGCGCAGTATCTCGCCCTGCAAAACCAGATCAATCCGCATTTTTTATACAACACCTTGGACGGGATAAGGAGCGAGGCGCTGATCGCCGGCGTGGAGAGTGTTGCGGAGATGACAGAGGCGCTTGCGGCGTTTTTCCGGTATACGATCAGCAAAACGGAGAATATGGTAGCCGTGGAGGAGGAGCTGGATAACTGCAAGACCTATTTTAAGATCCAGCAGTATCGTTTTGGGGACCGGCTAAGACTCCACATCGAATGTGACGAGGAAGACCGGGAGAGCATTCTGCGGTGCCGGATACCGAAACTCACCTTACAGCCGATCCTGGAAAACAGTATCATTCACGGAACGGAATTAAAGATCGGAACCGGAAATCTCACGATCCGCCTGGGACTGACGCAGACCAGACTGCTCATCAAGATCTCCGATGATGGGGTAGGCATGGATGAGCAGACCCTAGAGCGGTTAAATGAAAAACTCGGAAAGACCGTTGAGCAGTTTGATCTCCAGAAAAATGAGGAGAGCGGCGGGATCGCCCTGGTAAATGTAAATAACCGGATCCAGCTTTTGTTCGGGAAGGAATACGGGATGCATATCTTTTCGATGGAAGGTGTCGGGACAGAGGTTGAGATCACGATCCCGATCATCAAAAACGAGAGAGAATGGAAGAAGCGGAGTGTGTAGATGAAAAAAGAGATCTTACGAATGGAGCGCGTGACCTACAAAGAGGAGGAGACAACGTACTTAAAAGATTTTGAACTGAATGTTTTTTCCGGGGAGATCGTAGGGCTACTTCCGGTGAACGCGTACGGGCTTCCGCAGCTGCTTTCCGTGTTGCGGGAAAATCCGCTGCTGTATGCGGGTTATATGTATTACAAGGAGAGGCTGGTCAATTCGTGGCAGAATTCGAATTCGTGGCAGGCGGGAAAAAATTATGACAAACGGATCGCGGTGATCTCAGATCAGACGTCTCTTGTGGAGGGACAGAGTGTTCTTACGAATATCTTTATCCTGCGCCAGGGATTTAGGCAGGAGCTGATCCGCAAAAAACTGCTGAAAAGCCAGCTGCAGCCGTTTTTGGATGAGATCGAAGTGGAGATTGAGGCGGATACGTTAGTCGAAAAACTGTCTTCGTTTGAACGGCTCGTGGTGGAACTGCTCCGGGCGGTCGTCGCGGATTACCGTCTGATCGTGATGCGCGAGATCGGAACGCTGGTCAATGAGGGAGAACTCGAAAAGATCCATGCGTTTATGAAACATTACGCGAAACAGGGATTTTCGTTTCTCTATATCAGTCCGCATTTTGAGGAGATCCTTCAGATCTGCGGCAGGGCAGTCGTGATGAGCAACGGAAAGGTCATAAAAGCGCTGGCGGGAGAGCAGATGCAGGCGCAGACATTGAACTTCTATTCGGAAGAATACAATGCGAAGGTCAGACATCATATCGAAAGCCTGAAAGAGAGACAGTCCAACAAGATCGTTTTTGAGGGAAGGCACTTATGCGGAGATGTCATTTTTAATTTTAATTTAAAAGTGGCACAGGGCGAGTGCGTGGTGATCCAGAGTCTGGAGGAGGGGATCTTCCGGGATCTGTATCTGCTTTTTCAGGGGGAAAAACAGGATGAGATCCATCCGGGAACCTGTTATCTGGAGGGCAGGGCGACGAAGATCTGTGGCGACCGTGGCATTGCGTTTATCCGGGAGGAACCGACGGAAACGATGCTTTTTTATGACATGAGTTACATGGATAATCTCTGTATTGCCATGGATCACAGAGTAAAAAATATCTGGGGAAACCGTAAGATGAAACGGTGCATCCGGGCGGATTTTGAGGAGATCCTCGGAGAGAATGTATTTGACAAAAGGATGCAGGAACTTACCGAAATGGAAAAATATGATCTGGTCTATACAAGGATCATGCTCCAGAAACCGAAGATCGTCTTTTGTGTGCAGCCGTTTAAGGGTGCGGATCTAAGGCATCGGATCCACATCTGGGAGCTGCAGGAGAAGCTGCTGCGAAAAGGGATCGCGGTCGTGATACTTGCCGTGAATATGGCGGACGCGCTGTCTTTGGCAGACAGGCTGGTGCGGATCGATAAAGGAACCGTTGTGACGGAGTATCAGAGAAAAGATTTTGGAATGCTGCCGAGGAATATTCCATGGAAGGCACTTTATGATGAGAATGGGCGCATCCCATAAATGTTCCGTAAAAAAATGCTGCCGTGCAGTTTTTACTGTGCGGCAGCATTTTTCATCTCTTAGTTTTTCTTAAAACCTGCTCTCTTGCGGAGGGTCGGGTCAAGGATACGTTTGCGGATACGGAGATTTTCCGGTGTTACCTCAAGAAGCTCGTCCGTGTCGATAAAGTCGATCGCCTGTTCCAGACTTAAAATCTTAGGCGGAACCAGTGTCAGCGCTTCGTCTGCGGAAGAAGAACGTGTGTTGGTCAGGTGCTTCTTCTTGCATACGTTGATCTCGATGTCTTCCGCGCGGGAACTCTGGCCGATGACCATTCCGGCATAAACCTTTTCGCCAGGTCCGATAAAGAGGGTACCACGATCCTGTGCGGCAAACAGACCGTAAGTTACGGATTCGCCGGTCTCGAACGCGATCAGGGAACCGGTCGGACGATATTCGATATCACCGCGGTAAGCGTCATAGCCGTCGAAGATGGTGTTGATGATACCATTTCCCTTGGTATCGGTTAAGAACTCACCACGATAACCGATCAGTCCACGGGACGGGATACGGAACTGGATACGGGTGTAACCACCGCTGATCGGTCCCATATTCTGTAATTCACCTTTTCTCTGGCTGAGCTTCTGGATTACGGCTCCGGTGAAATCATCCGGGACATCGACATAAGCGATCTCCATAGGCTCAAGGCGTTTGCCGTTTTCGTCTGTCTTGTAGAGAACTTCCGCTTTGCTGACTGCGAATTCATAGCCTTCACGGCGCATGTTCTCGATCAGAACGGATAAGTGAAGCTCGCCACGGCCGGAAACCTTGTAGCAGTCCGGGCTCTCGGTCTCTTCGACACGCAGGGAAACGTCGGTGTTCAGCTCGCGGAACAGACGGTCTCTGATGTGGCGGGAGGTGACATACTTACCTTCCTGTCCGGCAAGCGGAGAGTCGTTTACGATAAAGTTCATGGAGATCGTAGGCTCGGAGATCTTCTGGAACGGAATCGCCTCCGGGTTTTCCGGTGCGCAGATCGTATCTCCGATGTGGATATCAGCGATACCGGAGATCGCAACGATCGCACCGATCTTTGCCTCGGTCACTTCTACTTTATTTAATCCGTCAAATTCATACAGCTTGCTGATGCGGACACGCTCTTTTTTGTCCGGTTCGTGGTGGTTTACCACAACAGCTTCCTGATTGACTTTTAAGCATCCGTTATCAATCTTGCCGACACCGATACGTCCAACGTACTCGTTGTAGTCGATGGTACTGATCAGTACCTGGGTATTGGCATCCGGATCGCCTTCCGGAGCCGGGATATAATTAACGATCGTCTCAAAGAGAGGCGTCATATCTTTCTTTTCATCATTTAAATCCTTCATGGCATAGCCTTCTCTGGCGGAAGCATAAAGGAACGGGCAGTCGAGCTGTTCGTCAGAAGCATCCAGATCCATGAATAATTCCAGCACTTCGTCCACAACTTCGGCAGGTCTTGCTTCCGGACGGTCGATCTTGTTTAAGCATACAATGACCGGAAGATTCAAAGCCAGTGCTTTCATCAGTACGAATTTGGTCTGCGGCATAACACCTTCAAAGGCATCGACTAACAGAACAACGCCGTTTACCATCTTTAAGATACGCTCTACCTCGCCACCGAAATCCGCATGTCCCGGAGTATCGATGATGTTGATCTTGGTATCCTTGTAATATACGGCAGTGTTTTTGGAAAGGATGGTGATACCTCTTTCACGCTCAATGTCGTTGGAGTCCATAACACGTTCCTGTACTTCCTGGTTGTCACGGAAGACACCGCTTTGCTTTAACAGACCGTCTACCAGAGTGGTCTTACCGTGGTCAACGTGTGCAATGATGGCGATGTTACGAACGTCTTCTCGTTTTATTTTCATAAATTTGTACCTCTTTCTATATAGAAGAAAAAACAACAGTTCAAAAAAAGGGTCTATAAATGACCGACCTTTTTATTTTATCACATTTTTTTCAATACGCAAGCAGTTTTCGTGAAATATCGGGGGATACCGGGGATCGCGGGCGTGGAAGAGAGAAAAGAAATGTTATCGACAAATTGAAGCACATTTTGAGTGCGCGGCGTGATAACTTAATAACCATTCCGGGGAATGGGAAGACCAATGCAGAAGGGAGTTCTAAATAACAAAGACATGGAATACACATATAGCAGGATACAAGTCGATATGCCATCGATGTACATGAGCCGACGGGCAGCAGAAGAAAAAGCGCCGGGCGAGAGGAAGGGAGAAAAATTCATGGCAGATAAAATTTTTGAAAACAATCAGGTATCAATGGTAGGGGAGATCGTTTCGGATTTCACGTTCAGTCACGAGGTTTACGGAGAAGGCTTTTATATGGTAGAGATCGCGGTGAACCGGTTGAGCAATTATATGGATTACATACCGCTCATGGTTTCCGAACGGCTGGTGGACACGAAACAAAACTACATCGGACAGAAGATCTATGTGACCGGACAGTTTCGTTCCTACAACCGCCACGAGGAAAAGAAAAACCGCCTTGTGCTCTCTGTTTTTGTGCGGGAACTGGAATTTGTGGATGAAGTGAGCGACGAGGTAAAGAGCAACCAGATCTTTCTGGACGGTTATATCTGTAAGGCACCGATCTACCGGAAGACACCGCTCGGACGTGAGATCGCGGATCTTTTGATCGCAGTAAACCGGTCCTATGGAAAATCCGATTATATCCCATGTATCTGCTGGGGAAGAAACGCGCGCTTCGCTTCCGGATTCGCGGTTGGCGGACATGTACAGATCTGGGGCAGGATACAGAGCCGTGAGTACATAAAAAAGATCAGCGAGACGGAGACAGAGAAGCGGATGGCGTATGAGATTTCGGTCAGCAAGATCGAGTTCCTGGAATAAAATTTGCTTTTTTTGCGGTATTGTGGTATTTTAAAGAAATCTGATAATATGATACGATGCTTGAAAAAAGCGGAGGAGGCCAAAATTGGGTACAGGACATGTTCAGGTTTACTATGGTGCGGGGCGGGGAAAAACAAATGCCGCACTTGGAAATGCGCTGCGTGCTGCAAGTGAAGGCAGAAATGCGTACGTCATAAAATTCTTAAAAGGCAAGGGCGAGAGCAGTGCCTATTATGAAAGGTTAGAGCCGGAGATCAAGGTATTCTGCTTTGAGAAAGCAACCGGATATTATGACGAACTGTCGGAAGCGGAACAGGAAGAAGAAAAGATCAATATGCGAAACGGCATCAACTTCGCGAGAAAGGTATTAACGACCAGAGAGTGCGACATGCTGATCCTGGATGAGGTGCTCGGACTTGTGGATAACGGGATCGTTTCGGTGGAAGAATTGGAGCTTCTGATCCGTGAGAAGGAAGATGATGTCGATCTGATCCTTACCGGGCGTGTATTAAAAGAAGAGATCCGTCCGTACGTCGATGAGATCTACAATATTACTTCGGAGAAGTAATGACAGTTGACAGAGATATTTGTCAGTGATATAGTAAATTTAACAAGTAAAAATGTGAAGATAGAGGTTGCGTGATCTATGAGTAGCCGGTCTGATGTGGCAGGAACAGGAGACGACGGGTGAAAGGAGAGAACGCCGAAAGGGTATGTTACCTGACAGGCATATTCCTTGGGCACTTGGCGAACAGCCATTTGACTGTCATCTGGCAACGGATGGGGCGCTATCAGAGGTTTGGGTAATACAAGAAGAAGCTTTTGACCGGTCCATGGGGCCGGTCTTTTTCAAACCATAGGAAATTCCTTCCTATGATTTAAAAACGCTCCGCGGGGATGCGCAGCTCGCGGAGATGAAGTTTATGTTGAACATACCGCTCGCGCGCGAAAGTGTGCGGTAAGCGCACACTTTATTTCATAAGAAAGAGAATTACCATATATTACATACAGGAGGAAAATGTTATGGCTATTTTTAAAGGAGCAGGAGTTGCGATCGTCACACCGATGAAGGAAAATCTGGATGTGAATTACGAAAAACTTGAGGAGATCATCAATTACCAGATCACAAACGGTACAGACTGTATCGTGATCGCAGGAACGACCGGCGAGGGATCGACACTTACCATGGAGGAACACGCAGCGGTGATCCGTGCGGCAGTGGAATTTACCAAACATCGTGTTCCGGTTGTTGCGGGAACCGGTTCGAACTGCACAAAAACAGCGATTCAGCTTTCCCAGGAAGCCGAAGAGGCAGGAGTGGATGGCCTGCTCGTGGTAACACCGTACTATAACAAAGCGACCCAGAACGGACTGATCTCACATTATTCCCAGATCGCGCAGGCGGTAAAGACACCGATCATCATGTACAACGTACCGGGAAGAACCGGATGCAACATGCTGCCGGAGACAACCGCGTACCTGTTTGAACATGAGGAAAATATCGTGGGCTTAAAGGAAGCGACCGGAAATGTCGCGCAGGCATCCAAGACCATGTATCTGACAGACGGAAAACTGGATCTGTACTCCGGAGAAGACGGACTGGTTGTTCCGTTACTTTCCATCGGAGGAATCGGTGTGATCTCTGTCTGGTCCAATGTGGCACCGCAGAAAGTGCATGATATGGTGGCAAGCTATCTCGCAGGAGATACCAAAAAGGCGATGAAACTGCAAAGAGAGGCACTTCCGCTTGTGGATGCGCTCTTCTCCGAGGTCAATCCGATCCCGGTAAAGAAGGCGATGAACCTGATGGGAATGAATGTCGGAGGTCTGCGTTCCCCACTCTGTGAAATGGGAGAGGAAAACGCGAAGAAGTTAGCAGAGGTCATGAAAGCGTATGGCATAAAGCTGGCATAGGAATTTGGCAACAGGCAGGGAAGAACCGGAAAGATAAAGGTGTATAAAAAAATGACAAAAGTGATCATGAACGGATGTAACGGAAGAATGGGGCAGGTCATTACGGGCCTCATAGAGCAGGATGAAACGGTTGAGATCGTGGCAGGGATCGATCAGTATGACGGGATCAAAAACGATTATCCGGTCTACGCTTCGATCGAGGACTGCGAGGTCGAGGCAGATGCGGTGATCGATTTCTCCAATGCGGCAGCAGTGGACGGCCTGCTTGATTATTGCGTGAAGCGTCAGATCCCGGTGGTTTTGTGCAGTACCGGGCTTTCGGAAGAGCAGTTAAAAAAAGTGGAGGAGAGCAGCAAAAAAGTGGCAGTGTTAAAGTCTGCAAACATGTCACTTGGCGTCAACACGCTGCTTGAGATCCTGCCAAAGATCGTAAAGATCCTCGCACCGGCAGGCTTTGATATGGAGATCGTGGAAAAACACCATAACCAGAAGTTGGACGCACCGAGCGGTACTGCGCTTGCGCTTGCGGACTGTCTGAACGACGCAGTGGGTGGAGAATATGAATATAAATATGACCGCACGAAAGAGCGCAAGAAGAGAGAAAAAAATGAGATCGGCATTTCCGCGGTCCGTGGCGGCAGTATTGTCGGTGAGCATGAGATCATCTTTGCCGGAATGGATGAAGTGATCGAAGTGAAGCATACGGCATATTCGAGAGCCATCTTTGGAAAAGGCGCGATCGAAGCGGCGAAATTCTTAAATGGAAAGCCGGCGGGACGTTATGATATGAGTGACGTGATCCGGGGATAAGAAGGAAAAAGAAAAAATAAAAGAAGCAGGGTCCAGTTTATAACAACTGGATGCCTGCTTTTTCTAATGCTTTGATGTCGTCCGGTTTCCAGATCGAAGACTGAACCTCTCCGATATGAGCCTTTCGTAAAAAGAACATACAGATACGGGACTGACCGATACCGCCGCCGATCGTGTATGGAAGTTTCTCGTCAATGACCGCTTTCTGGAACGGAAGCTTTGCGCGTTCCGGGCAGCCTGCCTTGTCAAGCTGGGAAAGGAGAGCCTTCTTGTCTACACGGATACCCATGGAAGAAAGCTCAAGCGCGATGTCAAGAACCGGATAATAAACTAAGATATCGGCATTTAACGCCCAGTCATCATAATCCGGGGCTCTGCCGTCGTGTTTCTCGCCGGATTCCAACGTGTCACCGATCTTTAAGATGCACACAGCGCCTTTGGTCTTGGTGATGTAAAATTCACGTTCCTTCGGTGTGTATTCCGGGAACATATCCTCAAGCTCCTGGGAAGTGATAAAGAAGATCTCTTCCGGAAGGATCTCATGTATGTAATCATATTGAATGGACATATACTTTTCGGTCTTGCGTAAGACTTTGTAAACCGTGCGCACGGTATCTTTTAAATATTCTTCCGTACGGTCTTCTTTTCGGATGATCTTTTCCCAGTCCCACTGATCCACGAAAATAGAGTGGATATTGTCGGTTGTCTCGTCCCTGCGGATCGCGTTCATGTCCGTGTAAAGACCTTCACCGCAGGAAAAGCCGTATTTTCCAAGTGCGTAGCGTTTCCACTTTGCGAGAGAGTGTACGACCTGTGCTTCTTTATCATTCTGCTCAAGAATGCCAAAGGAGACCGGACGCTCCACGCCGTTTAACTCATCGTTCAATCCGGAGAGCGGATCTACGAAAAGCGGTGCCGAGACACGGGACAGATTTAAGCGCAGCGCTAAAAGATTCTGGAAGAAATCTTTTACCGTCTTGATCGCGATCTGTGTGTCATGCAGATTCAGTTCCGAATGGTAATCTTTCGGTATAATTAAATGATCCATTATGTTTTTTCCTCGATTCTGTATAGGGTTCTTGGATTTTTCCTAATTTATTATAGCAATCTCGTTTTTGTTTTTCAATGATTGTGCAGATATTTGTGCAAAGAAATTTGATATGGTATACTGAAAAGAAAACCGGGGGAGTAAGGAAGAGCAGAATGGGAAAAAAGAATGAAAAAGAAAAAAGCAAAAAAGACGAGATAGTAAAAAGGCGGGAAGCAGAGGGATTTCTGCCAAAATATTCCGAGCGTTACTTCGCGGGAAGGGGAAAAAGCAGACTTATCTGGGGATTCATCTGCGCGTTTATCGGGATCGAAGCTTTTCTCGCGGCGGAGGAGAGAGCGTTTTATTCCGCAGGATGGAACATGGTGGCATTTTTTAGCATAGCAGTCGTGATCTATGTGATCTGGCCGTGCGGCCGCGTCTTAAAAAGGAAAAAGATGCTTGGCTTCTGGCTGCGGCAGGAAGGGATCGAGCAGGAGTTATTCTTTGGCGGAACAAGGATGCTGCCGTACAGCTATTACGACGGGCTGCTGTGCGAGGAAAAATACTACTACAAAGATTCCTGTTTTCAGATCGGAAAAGGGAGGGATAAACTCTGCTTTCCGTATGAGATCGGAAACCAGAAGGCGAAGAATCATGTCCATGACTTTCACAAGCGGTTGAGATCGTATCTGAACGAAAAAATGCCAACCTATTATTCCTGCTGCGGGGTGCTGGACCGGAAATATTTTTACCGGAAGAACCGCAGGATACACAGCGCGATCCTCTGGGTCACCACGCTTGTGTTCTGGGGACTCAGATCCGATATTACACGTATTGGCCAGGCGGGGGTCTGCGGGGCGGTTGTCGGCGCGATCGCAAGTATTGCGCTTTACTATATTTTTAAGGACGCGGTACTCGAACAGAAAGTTTGGGATGATTTAAAGAAAAAACTGCCGGACTGCTGGAGCCATGTACAGGGAAATCCGTATATGGGCTGGATCGTGTTCTGGATCGAAACGGGTTTCTGGATATTTGTCATGCTTATGATCATCCTTTTTGCGGGAGAATAGAGGAAAGATATGTTACGGGAAAAACAATATGAGAGAAAAAACTGGCGGTCGGTGATCCATATGACATGGGATCCGGGCAGCTCGGAAGTGATCCGAATCCATATGGTGCCGCCGCGTTTCCTGCCGTTTCGCAAGGTGCCGTCCATAGCGATCTTAAACGGGCAGGAGCTGCTGCCGCTAAATGAGGCATGGGCGATCCTGTTTACGGAGTTTGCCAATGCGGTAAACGCGCATGGAGCGGGAGAAATGAGCGAAGAGGATCTGGCAGGGATTCTGGACCGCACCTTCGCCGGGGTAAAAAAAGTGTATCCGCAGGCAACGGATGAGATGCTAAAAGAGGATCTGCTCGCGATCACGGATACATTCCGCACAGTGGCGCGCGGTGAGATCCCGGAAGTGGAGATCGGAGGGCTGTCGCTTGCCGGGTACGCGAAAAATATGACCGCGCCGCACCGGATGGATCTTATGGTATCGGCAATGACGGTAAACGGCGCATGGCACTGCAATCAGAAATGCCTGCACTGTTACGCGGCGGATCAGAAGCTGTCGGAGGTGCCGGAGCTTTCGACCGGAGAGTGGAAAAAAATCATTGCCGCCTGCAGGAAGGCGAGGATCCCGCAGCTGACGTTTACCGGCGGGGAACCGACACTCCGGGCGGATCTCTGTGAGCTGATAAAGGAGGCGCGCTGGTTTGTCACAAGATTAAACACGAACGGCGTGCTGCTCTCGCCGGAGCTTTGCGCGGATTTGAAAGAAGCGGAGCTGGACAGCGTCCAGGTGACGTTTTATTCGGACAAAGAAGCGGTACATAATGAGCTGGTCGGGGCGGACAATTATAAAAAGACGGTGGACGGAATCAAAAACGCGCTTGCGGCGGGACTTAATCTGAGTATCAATACGCCGCTTTGCACGAAGAACCGGGAATACCGGGATACGCTCGCGTTTCTACACGGGCTTGGTGTTACCTATGTGACCTGCTCCGGGCTCATTATTACCGGAAACGCGAGAAAGGCGGAGTCGGAGCGGACGCAGCTTGCGGAGGAAGAACTGTATCGGATCTTAGAAGACGCGGCGGCGTACTGCTATGCGAACGGGATGGAGATCGCGTTTACCTCGCCGGGTTGGATCGCAGAAGAAAAACTGCTCGCGATCGGACTTTCGGTGCCGTCCTGCGGCGCGTGTCTGAGCAATATGGCGATCGCACCCGATGGCAGGGTCATACCGTGTCAGAGCTGGCTGGAAGAAAAACCGCTTGGAGATATGCGGACGGAAAGTTTTAAAAAGATCTGGAACCGTGCCGCGAGCAGAAGGCACCGGGCATACGCTTCGAAAAATAAAAAGAGCTGCCCGCTAAAGGAAAGGGGAGAAAAAAAGAGATGAGAAAATACACATGGAAAATCTGCGCATTGCTTGCACTTGTTTTGATCTGTCTGCTTGGAACCAAAGAACGTGTTATGGCATATTCGGATGCGTTAGATGAGATCGAAGATTATGAGATAAAGATAAAACCGGCATCAGATGGTTCCTTGTATATGACCTACCATATTGCGTGGAAGGTGCTGGATGACGAGAGTGAGGGCGCGCTTACCTGGGTAAAGATCGGCATCCCGAATGAATATGTGGAGGATGTGCGTCCACTCAGTGACAGCGTAAAGAGCGCAAAGTATAAGAGCTATGACGGCGGGGACTATGTGCGGGTGGATCTCGACCGGAAATATTACGCGGGTGAAGTGGTTGACATTGATTTTTCCATTCATCAGCATCATATGTATGAAATGGCGGGAGAGGGACGTACTTATGAATTTACCCCGGGCTGGTTTGATGAGATTGCAGTAGATCGTCTGGCGGTTTACTGGGATAAAACAGGGGTGGATTCACTTCCGTATAAAGCGGTGGAGGATAAAGATGACTATTTCTGGGAGACAGCCCTGGATCCGGGAGACCGCTATTATATCAGAGTTTATTACCCGGCAGGGGTATTTACGGAGCAGGATGATGCCGCAAAGAGCGCAAGACAGGCAACAGACGTTGTGCTGATCGCGCTTGTGGTTGCGGTTCCGGTACTGATTTGCGTCCTGGCACTGATCTTCCGGAAACGGGTTGCAGGGAAAGATCATTATACGGCTGACCGGGGAATGGGAAGCACTTATGTGGGCAGCCATCGTTCCGGAGGACATGGCGGCGGAGGCGGCTGTGCCTGCGCGTGTGCCTGTGCATGTGCCGGTGGAGGAAGAGCCGGCTGCGCGAGAAAAGATTTCTACGGAACCAGGCTTGAAACGTTAAAAGTCAGACAGGCGATTTTAAATTATGAAAAAAATTCTTGCCAAGAAAAATGATATGTGATAGTATGTGAAACAAAGAAAAAAGCGAAGAAAGAGACTCCTATCTTCAGACCTCGACAGGAACACGGCGTCACCGACTGAGAGCGCTGTCCGAAAGAGGAGATAGCGGGAACACTCTGGAGCTGGTAGATTGAACCCCGGATCGAAAAGACCGGATGCAAGTAGGTTTACCCGGAGAGCGCACGTTACGCGCATAAAGTGGAGAAGGCACAGCCTTTCTCAATGCGGGTGGTACCGCGGGATATTTGACATTCTCGCCCTGGAATCTTTGGATTCCGGGGCGTTTTTTTATCCCGTCCCGCACCTATCGACACACCGCAAAAGGCGGATAGAAAAGGAGCGTACAAAAATATGGATTTTGTGACAGGAGTAACCAAAAAAGAAACATTAGAGATCAGTGAACTGCTTGCAGGGGATCTCACCGGAGAGACAGTCAGAGTAAACGGAGCCGTGCATGCCATCCGTGACATGGGCGAGGTCGCTTTCGTGATCCTGCGAAAGAGAGAGGGACTTCTTCAGTGCGTATATGAAGAGGGAAAGACAAACTTTGACTTAAAGGATTTAAAAGAGGGCGCGACCGTGGAAGTAAAGGGCGTTGTATCAAAAGAAGACCGTGCCCCGAACGGGATCGAGATCCGGTTATCGGAGATTCATGTATTGTCTGAGCCGGTAGAGCCGATGCCGCTTGCGATTTCCAAGTGGAAATTAAACACCTCCCTGGAAGCAAACTTAAATTACCGTGCGATCTCCCTCAGAAATGTGAGAGAACGCGCGAAGTTCCGTATCCAGGAAGGCATCGTGAGAGGATTCCGTGATTTCCTGTACAAAGAGGGATTTACCGAGATCCACACCCCGAAGCTTGGCGCAAAGAGCGCGGAGGGCGGAGCAAACCTCTTTAAACTCGAGTATTTCCACAGACCGGCGATCTTACAGCAGAGCCCGCAGTTTTATAAACAGATGATGGTCGGCGTCTTTGACCGCGTCTTTGAGACAGCGCCGGTGTTCCGTGCGGAGAAACACAATACCAAGCGTCATCTGAATGAGTACACCAGTCTTGACTTTGAGATGGGCTATATTGACGGCTATGAGGATATCATGGCGATGGAGACCGGATTTTTACAGTACACGATGGAACTCCTGTCAAAAGAATATGCAAAAGAGTTGAAAATGTTAAACATCACGCTCCCGAATGTGGATAAGATCCCGGCGGTGCGTTTTGATGAGGCAAAACAGAAAGTTTCCGAAAAATACGGCAGAAAGATCCGCAACCCTTACGATCTTGAGCCGGAAGAGGAAGCGCTGATCGGAAAATATTACAAAGAAGAGTGCGGCGCGGATTTCGTGTTCATCACACATTATCCATCCAAGAAAAGACCGTTTTACGCGATGGATGACCCGGAGGATGCAACCTATACATTGAGTTTTGACCTTCTGTTCCACGGACTTGAGATCACGACCGGCGGACAGCGTATCCATGATTATAACGAGCTTCTTGCGAAGATCGAAAAGCGCGGCATGACGACCGAGGGTATGGAACAGTATTTAAGCGCGTTCAAGCATGGAATGCCGCCGCATGGTGGACTTGGTATCGGTTTGGAGCGTCTGACGATGCAGCTTGTCGGAGAGGACAATGTCCGTGAGACCACTCTTTTCCCGAGAGATTTAAGCCGTCTGGAACCGTAGGAAAAAGAAAGGAGCAGATCCATGAGTGAAAAAAATATGATTTCCGATGAAACGATCGAATACGTCGGAATCCTTGCAAAACTGGAATTAAATGACGAAGAAAAAGAGCGCGCCAAAAAGGATATGGGCGACATGCTCGATTATATCGATAAATTGAATGAACTGGACACGTCAGGCGTAGAGCCGATGTCCCATGTGTTCCCGGTAAACAATGTGTTCCGCGAGGACGTTGTCACAAACGGGGATGGCAGCAAAGATACGCTTGCCAATGCCCCGGTTATGAAAGACGGCGGCTTTAAGGTTCCAAAGACGATCGGTTAGGCAGGAGGAATGACATGAGTTTAATGAGTTTGACAGCCGTTGAGCTGGGAAAGAAGATAAAAGCGGGTGAAGTGACCGTAAAGGAAGCAGTCACGGAAGCTTTAGACGCGATCGAAAAAAAAGAAAAGACCGTCGGCAGTTTTGTGACGGTGGACAGAGAGGGCGCCTTAAAGCGCGCGGAGGAAGTACAAAAACAGATCGATGACGGTACCCTGACGGGACCGCTTGCGGGTGTCCCGGTGGCGATCAAGGATAATATGTGTACGAAGGGCATGCGTACGACCTGTTCTTCTAAGATCTTATACAATTTCAAACCGACCTATACTGCGGAGGCGGTAAAAAATTTAGAGGAAGCCGGCGCGGTCATCCTCGGAAAAACCAACATGGATGAATTTGCCATGGGAAGTACGACAGAGACCTCTGCTTACGGCGTGACAAAAAATCCGTGGAACACGGAGCATGTGCCGGGTGGTTCCTCCGGTGGATCCTGCGCGGCGGTAGCGGCAGAGGAGTGCTCCTTTGCACTCGGATCGGATACCGGCGGATCGATCCGTCAGCCGAGTTCCTTTTGCGGTGTGACCGGAATCAAGCCGACCTACGGCACGGTTTCCCGTTATGGACTGATCGCTTACGGTTCCTCCCTGGATCAGATCGGACCGGTCGCAAAAAATGTGACGGACTGCGCGACGATCTTGGAGACGATCGCTTCCTATGATGAGAAGGATTCTACTTCGATTCGGAGAGAAGATCTGGATTTTACGTCAGCGCTTGTGGATGACGTGAAGGGCATGAAGATCGGAATCCCGAAGGATTATTTCGGAGAAGGATTGGATCCGGAGGTCAAAGAAGCGGTGCTTGGCGCGGCAAAGAAATTAGAAGAAAAAGGCGCAATCGTGGAGGAATTTGACTTGAGTCTTGTCGAATACGCGATCCCGGCTTACTATGTCATCGCCTGCGCGGAAGCAAGCTCGAACCTTGCCCGCTTTGACGGTGTAAAATACGGATACCGCACCGAAGCATATGACGGACTGCACAATATGTATAAAAAGACACGTTCCGAAGGCTTCGGACCGGAAGTAAAACGGCGTATCATGCTCGGTTCTTTCGTTCTCAGCAGCGGTTATTATGATGCCTATTATTTAAAGGCACTGCGCACGAAGGCGCTGATCAAAAAGGCGTTTGATGAAGCGTTTGCGAAATATGACGTGATCCTCGGACCGGCGGCACCGACGACCGCACCGAAGATCGGAGCATCCTTAAGCGACCCGATCAAGATGTACCTCGGCGATATCTATACGATCTCCGTCAATCTTGCAGGACTGCCCGGAATCTCACTTCCATGCGGAAAAGACAAAAACGGACTGCCGATCGGACTGCAGCTGATCGGAGACTGTTTCAAAGAGAAAAATATCATCCGCGCGGCATATGCGTTCGAGCAGACGAGAAGCTATGAACACAGCCCGCTTGCAGAACAGGATTAAGGGGAGGAGGAGAAGAGAATGCGTAAAGAATATGAAACCGTGATCGGACTGGAAGTCCATGTAGAACTTGCAACCAAGACGAAGATCTTCTGCGCCTGCTCCACAGAGTTCGGCGGAGCGCCAAATACCCATACCTGCCCGGTCTGCACCGGAATGCCGGGTTCCCTGCCTGTCTTAAACAAACAGGTTGTGGAATATGCGATCGCAGTGGGACTGGCAACAAACTGTACGATCACCCAGTACTGCAAATTTGACCGGAAGAATTATTTTTACCCGGATAATCCACAGAACTATCAGATCTCCCAGCTGTATCTGCCGATCTGCCGGAATGGCGGCGTCGAGATCGAGACAGCCGGAGGCAAAAAGACGATCGGGATCCATGAGATCCATATGGAGGAGGATGCCGGAAAACTGGTGCATGATGAGTGGGAAGATGTTTCCATTGTCGATTATAACCGTTCCGGTGTGCCGCTTATTGAGATCGTATCCGAGCCGGATATGCGTTCCGCGGATGAGGTCATTGCCTATCTTGAGAAACTGCGCATGATCATCCAGTACCTTGGCGCTTCCGACTGTAAATTGAACGAAGGCTCCATGCGTGCCGACGTCAACCTCTCCGTGCGCGAGGTCGGAGCGACCGAGTTCGGTACCCGTACCGAGATGAAGAACTTAAACTCCTTTAAGGCGATCGCGAGAGCCATCGAAGGAGAAAGAGAGCGTCAGATCGAACTGATCGAGATGGGAAAATCCGTTGTGCAGGAAACCAGAAGATGGGATGACAACAAGGAATCTTCCTTTGCGATGCGTTCGAAAGAGGATGCACAGGATTACCGTTATTTTCCGGAGCCGGATCTTGTGCCGATCGTGATATCGGACGAATGGCTGGCTGAGGTTAAAGCGAGAGAGCCGGAGCTTCGTACCGCAAAACTGGAACGTTACAAAAAAGAGTATGACATTCCGGATTACGATGCGGAGATCATCACGAGCCATAAGAGACTGGCGGATATTTTTGAGGCGACCACGGAACTCTGCGGCAAACCGAAAAAAGTATCCAACTGGCTGATGGTTGAGACGATGCGTCTCTTAAAAGAAAACGATATGGAGCCGGAAGATATCAGGTTTTCACCGGGCAACCTTGCGAAGCTCATCGATCTTGCCGATGCGGGAACCATAAACAGCAGCGTGGCAAAGGAAGTTTTCGAGGAAGTATTTAAAAATGATATCGATCCGGAAAAATATGTGGAGGAGAAGGGCTTAAAGACCGTAAATGATGAGGGCGCCCTCCGCACGACGATCGAACAGATCATAAAGGACAATCCACAGTCTGTGGAGGATTACCATAATGGTAAGGAAAAAGCCATCGGATTTTTAGTAGGACAGACCATGAAAGCGATGAAGGGAAAAGCGAACCCTGCGATGGTAAATCAGATCTTAAAAGAACTCTTATAGTATATAATAAGAAGAAAGAATAAAAAGAAAAATGGAAGATCGGACAGAAACCGGAAAAAATTACCGGCCTGTCCGATTTTCTTTTCCATTCTTTCCGTAGACAATGCCATGGTTTTGTGTGATAATAGAAAGACAGGAATTGGGGAAAAGGGTTATTGGATGGGAATCAGGTGCAAATATGAAAAAAACGAAGGAATACGAAAACGAGCCAAAAACCAGTGAAAACGGAAAAAAGAGATGGACAGCCGAGGAGATTAAGACAGAGATCCTAAGCTGGATCAAGCTGATCCTCATCATTTTGATCTGTACTTTTCTTTTGCGCAGATACGTTATCGTAAATGCGGAAGTGCCGTCATCCTCCATGGAAAATCTGATTGAACCGGGAGACCGGCTGGTTGGATTTAGGATGGCATATTTAAAGGAAGAACCAAAGCGTTTTGATGTCATTATCTTCCGTTATCCGGTGGATGAATCGCAGAGCTTTATCAAGCGCGTGATCGGACTTCCAGGCGAGACCGTGGAGATCCGCGAGGGCAGGATCTATATCGATGGGGCAAGCGAGCCACTGGAAGAGGATTACCTGAAAGAGGAATGGACCGTAAACAACGACGGCTATGTGTTTCAGGTGCCGGACGACTCCTATCTGGTGCTTGGGGATAACAGAAATGTTTCTCTGGATGCGCGGTACTGGGCAGATGAGGCGATGGAGTACGGCGTCGCGGCGACCGAGTCGGAAGCGGAGAAGTATTCCTATGTGAGCAGGGACGCGATCCTTGGAAAAGCAGAATTTAAATACTGGCCTAAAGTAGGATGGATCCGATAAAACATAACATGCAGGAAAACTGGAGGTACTTGGAATGAGTGAAAATGAAAACAAAGATGATCTGATCCATACAGATCATAACGATATACCAAATGACAATACGAACAAAGACAAAGACGAGTATGAAGACATCTGCTATATCTGCCGCCGCCCGGAGAGCGTGGCAGGCAAGATGATCCATATCCCGAGTAATATCTGTATCTGTCAGGACTGTATGCAAAAGACATTCGACAGCATGAATGGCTCCGGTCTTAACATGAACGATTTTATGAACATGGGTGGCGGCATGCCAAACATTGGAATGATCAATCTGGCGGATATGCAGGGATTTATGCCGAATAACCAGAAGGTAAAAAAGAAAAAGCCGAAAGAACAGAGCGAACCGGTGCTTGATATCCACGCGATCCCGGCGCCGCACAAGATCAAGGCAAAGCTTGACGAGTATGTGGTGGGACAGGAGCACGCGAAGAAAGTCATTTCTGTTGCGGTGTACAATCACTATAAGCGTGTTGCGGCAGATACCAAAGACGAGATTGAGATCGAAAAATCCAACATGCTTATGATCGGACCGACCGGATGTGGAAAAACCTATCTGGTAAAGACGCTCGCAAAGCTCCTAGATGTGCCGCTTGCAATCACGGACGCGACTTCCCTGACAGAAGCCGGCTATATCGGTGATGATATCGAAAGCGTTGTCTCAAAACTGCTTGCCGCAGCCGGAAATGATGTGGACAAGGCGGAACGCGGGATCATCTTTATCGACGAGATCGATAAGATCGCGAAAAAGAAAAATACCAACCAGAGAGATGTCAGCGGGGAATCCGTACAGCAGGGAATGTTAAAGCTCTTAGAGGGAGCGGAAGTGGAAGTTCCGGTCGGAGCGAGCAGCAAAAATGCGATGGTTCCGATGACCATGGTAAACACCAAAAACATCCTCTTTATCTGCGGCGGTGCGTTCCCGGGACTGGAAGATGTCATCAAAGAACGTCTGAACAAAGAGGCATCGATCGGATTTAAGGCAGATCTGAAGGACAAATATGATGAGGATGAGAATCTGCTCCGCCAGGTAACGGTGGAGGATATCCGCAAATTTGGAATGATCCCGGAATTCATCGGACGTCTGCCGGTCATCTTTACGTTGGACGCGCTGACCGAAGAAATGTTAGTCCGGATCCTGAAGGAGCCGAAAAACGCGATCTTAAAGCAGTACAGAAAACTGCTTGCGCTCGATGAAGTGGAACTCTCCTTTGAGGATGACGCGCTTTATGCGATCGCAAAGAAGGCGAAGGAAAAGAAAGTCGGCGCGCGGGCGCTGCGTGCGATCATCGAGGAATTTATGCTGGACATCATGTATGAGGTTCCGAAAGACGACAACATTGGAAAAGTCACGATCACCAGAGATTATGTGGAAAAAAAGGGTGGTCCGCTGATCGCGATGCGTGGATGCGCGGAGCTTGAAGATCATAATATGTAAAGAAAAAAGCCGCAGGAGGCATTTGCAGAGCCCCTGCGGCTTATGTTATACTAAAAAACAAAAAGGGGGAAATGAATGACAGATTATATTTTATTAGTTGCAGCAGTCATACTGTTATGCCTTTCGCTCAATAAACTGTCCGGAAAGATCGGGGTGCCGATGCTTTTGGCATTTATTCTGCTTGGCATGTTGTTTGGCACGGATGGAATTTTGAAGATCCCGTTTGACAATTTTGAGATCGCGGAACAGGTGTGTTCCATATCGCTCATCTTTATCATGTTTTACGGTGGTTTCGGAACAAGTTTTAAGCAGGCGAGGCCGGTGGCAGGAAGGGCGGTGCTGCTTTCAACAGCCGGGGTATTTCTGACGGCACTTCTGGTTGGGCTGTTCTGCCATTATCTGCTTCACTTTGAATTTTTAGAAAGCATGCTGATCGGAGCCGTCATAAGTTCCACCGATGCGGCGTCCGTGTTTTCCATCCTCCGTTCCAAAAGGCTGAACTTAAAATATAATACCGCTTCCATGCTGGAAGTTGAGAGCGGAAGCAATGATCCCTGCTCGTATATGATGACCGTGATCATTCTGACGGTCATGAGTGGAAAATTCAGCGGGGGTGAACTGGTATGGATGATATTTGCGCAGCTTGTGTTTGGAATATGCGTCGGAGTACTTGTGGCGCTTGGCGCAGCGTTTATCTTAAAGAAAGTGCAGTTTGCGACAGACGGATTTGATACGATCTTTGTCTTTTGCATGGCACTTGTGGCGTACGCGCTTGCGTCGCTGCTTGGAGGAAACGGATATTTAAGCACTTATATAGCGGGTATCATCCTTGGGAATCAGCCGCTCACCAACAAAAAATCCCTGGTGCATTTTTTTGACGGGATCACCGGGCTGATGCAGATGCTGATCTTCTTTCTGCTCGGACTTTTATCGTTCCCGTCGCAGCTGCCGCAGATCCTGCCGTATGCGCTTGCGATCGCGGTATTTCTGACCTTCGTGGCAAGACCGGTTTCGGTGTTCGCGATCCTTTCGCCGTTTAAGGCACCGATCCGCCAGCAGCTTCTGGTTTCGTGGTCGGGACTTCGCGGCGCGGCGTCCATCGTATTCGCGATCATGGCAACGGTGAGTCCGGCATATACCAAAAATGATGTATTCCATATTGTGATCTTTATCGTGCTCTTTTCCATCAGCATCCAGGGCTCGCTGCTCGGACTGGTCGCAAAGAAGCTTGACATGATCGATGATACGGGCAACGTCATGAAGACATTCAGTGACTATTCGGATGAGATGCCGGTGGAATTTATCAAGATCGCGATACGCAAAAACCATCCGTGGGCAGGCAAAAAGATCATGGATATCCTTTCGCTGCCGGATGTGTTAGTGGTGCTCGTTCTGCGCGGGGAAGAGCGTATCGTGCCGAATGGAAGTACCGTTCTTCTGTCGGGAGATATTGTGGTATTGAGTGCGCTTTCGCCGGAGGAAAATCTGGGCCTGTGCCTTGCGGAGCGGACGATCGAAAAGGACAGTTCGCTGATCGGAGAGACGATCGCGGCGTTAAAGCTCGGGGAAGAAAAACTGGTGCTGCTTTTGAAGCGGGGCGAGGAGGTCATCATTCCAAACGGTTCCACGAAGATCAAAGAGGGAGACGTGTTAGTCATCTGCCAGGTGTAAAAAGCCGGTTCACTTTTTTTCGCTTCTGCATACATATACATAGGAGAGCAGGTTGCAAAAAAGGAAACGGCGTGTATGGATTGCAAAGAGGCAGTTTATTCGGAGGATTATTATGACCTTATCATAGAGTACGGGAGTATCGGTGCCAATACATCGGTGATCCCGGCGGACTGCAGGCAGGAGATCAATGTTGCGTACAGTATCGGATATTTCAACAGAGAGCGTCTGCCGGATTTAAATATTACGGATTATACCTATTCCGCCATCCCGCAGTGCTTTACGCTAATGGATGACGCGGCGTTATCTGGCAGCGGGATCTTAAAGGTGCAGAATCAGCCAACGCTTTCGCTGAAAGGAGAGGGTATCCTTCTCGGCTTTCTGGACACCGGGATCGATTATCAGAATCCGGTGTTTCAAAACGGACCGGCAAGCAGCCGCATTGTGAGTATCTGGGATCAGACGATCCGGGATGGCAGGCAGCCGGAGGGCTTTTTGTATGGAAGCGAGTATCGGACGGAGGAGATCAATGCGGCGCTTCGCAGTGAAGATCCGCTTGCTTTCGTGCCGTCGGTAGACGAGGATGGGCACGGAACGTTTCTTGCCGGAGTTGCGGCGGGATCGGAGGATGTGCCGGGCGATTTTTCCGGTGCGGCGCCCTATGCGGATATCGCAGTGGTAAAGTTAAAGCCGGCAAAGCAGAACATCCGTGATTTTTATTTTATCCCGTCTGACGCGGTCGCATATCAGGAAAATGATGTGATGGCAGCGATCGCGTATCTGAATAAACTGGCGTTAGAAGAAAACCGTCCGCTGGTGCTCTGTATCGGGCTTGGCACGAGTATGGGAAGCCATGGCGGAACCAGCCCGCTTTGCATGTATCTAAACGAGATTGCGACCCTGAAAAATCATGTCGTGGTGATCGCGGCAGGAAATGAAGCGAACGCGAGACATCATTACTACGGAACGATCATGAAACATGGGGATTCCGAGACCGTTGAGGTCAATGTGGGAGAAAATGTCCGGGGATTCACGGCGGAACTCTGGGCGAAAGCACCGGAGCTTTATTCCGTCGCGATCATATCGCCGACCGGGGAACAGATCCGGCGGATCCCGGTCATGCAGCGCAACCGCGTGGAGTACCAGTTCATTTTTGAAGAGACGGTGGTCAGCGTGGAATATCAGATGGTCGGAGTGCGGAGCGGCGATCTGCTGGTGTTTTTCCGGTTTGACCGCCCAACGCGCGGACTCTGGGAGATCGTGGTCTATGCGGAGGACAGCATCGTGGAGGGACATTATCATATCTGGCTTCCGCTCAGGCAGTTTATGAGCGGTGACGTGATCTTTCTGCGTTCCAGTCCCGATGTGACGCTTACAGTGCCGTCCACAGCGGAAGTACCGATGACAGCGGGTGCTTATGATGTACAGACGGGAAGCCTGTTTTTGGATTCAAGCAGAGGATTTACTGCGGTAGGTGACATCAAGCCGGATTATGTGGCACCCGGGGTAAATGTATACGGACCGGATCTTAGAAACCGCTATACGACAAGAACCGGCACTTCCGCGGCGGCGGCAGTCGCGGCGGGAGGAAGCGCGCTTTTGCTCGAGTGGGCGATCAAACGGCAGTATGCCAGAAATGTCAACAGTGTAAATATTAAAAATTATATCCTGCGTGGAGCGAGGCGGGAAGAGGGCAGAACCTATCCGAACAAAGAGTGGGGGTACGGGGTGCTGGATATCTACGAAGCCTTGAATAAACTAAGGGTACTTTAGGTAAGACAAAGGAAGAGAAAAAATGGAATTATATATGGAAAATGAGCTGACAGAACAGTTAAGGCAGACCGACTGCGTATTCACACACGGAGGAAAATTTCATGCGGATGATGTGTTTTCCTATGCGCTGCTTCGCATGATCCATCCGGGACTTCTCGTGAGACGCGGCAATGAGGTGCCACAGGATTTTACCGGGATCGTCTTTGATATCGGAGGAGGCGCGTTTGACCACCATGGGAACGATGAGAAAAAGAGGGAAAACGGTGTGCCGTATGCCGCGTTTGGGCTGTTGTGGCAGCAGCTTGGCACGGCGGTACTCGGAGATGAGAAGCAGGCGGAAAAATTTGATTTCCGTTTTGTCCAGCCCCTGGATCAAAACGACAATACCGGAGAGCCGGATGAGATCGCTTCTCTGATTGCGGATTTTAATCCGGTCTGGGATGCAGACGAGGATACGGATGCCGCGTTCCTTCGGGCGGCAGATTTCGCGGAGCAGATCCTGGAACGAAAGTTCTCTTATATTAAGAGCAATATACGCGCGGACGAGGCGGTAAAACCGTATCTGGCGCAGGCATCGGACGGGATCCTTGTGATGGATCAGTATCTTCCGTGGAAAAAGGCGGTGGAGAAAGAAGAGGGAATCGCGTTTGTGGTATTTCCGTCCAACCGCGGAGGCTATTGCGCGATGAGCGTCAAAGATTCCGTCTTAAAGGAAACCAAATGTCCGTTTCCCGCGGAGTGGTACGGAAAGCGCGATAAGGAGCTTGCGGAAATTTCCGGGATCGCATCGCTGCGCTTCTGTCATAAGACCGGCTTTATGCTGACAGCTGATGAAAAAGAGGACGCCATTCTTGCGTGCCGCGTGAGCAGGGAGAAGGAGAAAAAGAGCCGGATCTTCTGGATGCGCGTAAAAAAGGCATTTCGAAAGAAGAAGAGCAGGAGGGACGTCAGATGATATATCTCGGGATCATAGCAGGCATTTTCGGGCTTGACTGTTTTATCAAACGTTATGTGGATAAGAACCGCGAGCTGATGGAAGAGACTCCCATTTTAAAAGGAAAGGTCATTATCCGTAAGTATTATAACAAGGGAGCCGCACTTAATTTCCTGGCAAAAAAGCCGGAGCGTATGCGGCAGATCCAGACCCTGCTTATGGCGGCGGCAGGAGGGAGCTTTTTTACCCTGTTATCAAGAAGAGGGGACAAAGGCGTGAAAACGGCGCTCGCCATGATACTTGGGGGAGGCGCGAGCAACCTTTATGACCGCGTGAAAAAAGGACATGTTGTGGACTATTTTAGTTTTAAAACCAGATCCAGGCGGCTGTCCGGCATTATCTTTAATGTATCGGATTTCTTCGTGTTCGCGGGGGCTCTGCTGCTTGTGCTGTTCGGGAAAAAGGAAAAATAAAAAAAGGCGTTTGTCATCCGGTTTCAAACCGGAGTGGCAAAGCCTTTTTTTATTAATCACATTTTTGTTCCTTATATCTTAGTCCTAATAAAAAATCGAAATTCTATATTACAGAGAAAGGTACATTGAAAAAAACGGGCTGATTAAAATTGTTTAGCAGACTGTTACGTTGACAGCCTGAGGACCTTTTGCGCCTTCTGTAACATCGAATTCTACGTTAGCGCCCTCTTCTAAGGATTTGAATCCTTCCATGTTCAGTCCTGAGTAGTGTACGAATACATCTTTTCCTTCTTCGTCGGAAATGAATCCGTAACCCTTCTGATTGTTGAACCACTTAACTGTACCTTTCATTTCAGTACCTCCAAAATTAATATATCATGCCATTTTTGACACAGGTTCAGAATAGCATACATCATTCCAAAAGTAAAGGAAATTAAGAAAGTATTTCGTGGCAGATTCCGTGATTTTTCAGAAAACGGCAGACCAGTTCGTCCCACGCATTTTCAAAGGAACGATCCATGGAAAAGACGCGGTAGGAGACCCCTGTCGTACAGGTGAGTACCTGATCCTTAAAATGCAGATTCAGATAAGCGCCCGAAATGTCATTCTCGGAAAGAGAACTTCCAGAATGAACGAGTGTATTTTTTAAATTTTCCGGAGAGAGCATGAATACAAATTTAAAATAAGAAGGGGTGTGCTTCCCTTTGATCAGGTCAAAACAGTTCGACCGGAACAGGGAAAACGGCGCGGTCGAGAGTCCGTTCAGTCCGAGGATGTCGAGTTCGTCCGTCGTGAAAAAGGAAGTATTTAACGTGCCGTCAATGTGACAGG
This sequence comes from Lachnospiraceae bacterium, assembly GCA_902363825.1. Classification (GTDB taxonomy): domain Bacteria; phylum Bacillota; class Clostridia; order Lachnospirales; family Lachnospiraceae; genus Roseburia_D; species Roseburia_D yibonii. Next base: position 8,773 of record CABJBK010000006.1, on the reverse strand, counting down.
TGACGGAGGTGGTGATCACGGCCTCCGGCATGAGAAAATGATCAAATAAATCTGTTTTTAAGAGCTTTGCCATAAAATCTTTGACGTCCGTAATCTGTAATGAAATCATAAAATTCCTCCTGCTTTTCTCATTATAGCGGTTTGAAATGCCGAATGCAATTTAAAAGATTTTTTCACATACTCGAAAAATGAACAAAAATATAGTAGAATACAAAACAGGAGGAATCAGGAATATGAAAGAATTAGAAGAATTATTTTCGTTGCTGGAGGAGGGAACTTCTCCGTATCAGGTTGTATCACATACAGAGGACTATTTAAAAAAGGCAGGATTTTTTGGACTTTCCTTTGGAGAGCCATGGGATCTTGCTCTGGGAGAAAAATATTATGTAAACCACCATGGCTCCACGATCTTTGCGTTTACGATGCCGGAGCGGGCAGAGCGGATGGGGGATATCCGCATAGCGGCGGCGCACACCGACTTCCCGTGTCTCAGGATCAAACCGAATCCCGATGTAAAGAACGCTTCATACGCCGGGGTCAATGTGGAAGTATACGGCGGAGCGATCTTAAATACCTGGCTGGACCGTCCGCTCAGCGCAGCCGGCCGTGTGGCGGTAAAGAGCGGGGAGATCTTAAAACCGGATATCCGTTATGTGGATCTTAAAAAACCGGTCTTTACGATTCCGAACCTGGCGATCCATATGAACCGTGAAGTGAATAAAGGAGTGGAGCTCAATAAACAGATCGATATGATCCCGGTCTTTGGGATGGAAACGTCATTTCTGTCGTATCTGGCGAAGGAGCTTTCGGTAAAAGAGGAGGATATCCTTGATTTTGAGCTTTATATCTACTGCGCGGAGAAACCGCTTTTTGTCGGCGGAGCGGAAGAATTTATCTCATCGCCGCGTCTGGATAACTTAACGAGTGTGGCAGCCTTAAGCCGGGCAATCTGCAAAGCAGGGAAGCGAAACGGTCTGAATGTGATCGCGTTGTTTGATCATGAGGAGATCGGCAGCCGGACAAAGCAGGGCGCCGGGTCGTTCATGCTGAATGAGCTTTTAGACAAGATCCTGCTTGGAATGGGAATGGATCCGGTTGCGGTGAAAGAGGCAAAGTATAACAGTATGATGCTTTCGGTTGATGTGGCGCATGCCCTGCATCCAAACCAGATGGGCAAGATGGATATCACGAATCAGCCGGTGACCGGGAAGGGACTCTGCATCAAAGAGGCGTGTTCCCAGTCCTACGCGACAGACTGTGAGGCGATCGCTGTCGTGCAGCAGCTGTGCGAGGCAAAAAAGATCCCGTATCAGAAATTTGTGAACCGTTCGGATATCCCGGGAGGAAGTACATTAGGATCGATCGCGTCCGCTCTGCTTCCGGTCAAGACGGTTGATATCGGACTGCCGCTTCTCGCGATGCATTCCGCAAGGGAACTCATGGGAAAAGAGGATCAGAAAGCATTGTGTGACTGTGTCCGTGAATTTTTCTCAGTTTGTCAGTCAGGCAGAAAGTAGAAAACAGATAAGAGGGACAACATGCGTTTGAATAGAAAAAAATGGATGCTATCCGCACTTGCGGCGCTGTTTCTTATGACAAGCGGGTGTGCTTCCGTAAAAGTGGATGAGATCCGTAGTGTGAAGGACAGTATTTTATCTACGGCGGAAAGACTCGTTGTGCAGGATACCGAAACCGAAGCAGCCGGAACGGAGCAGGGAACGGAAAACGGGACGGCGGATGTGAACGGGATCTCGGACGGAAAATATGTGTATGAGTGTCTGGATGGAGAAACAAAAAAAGTATATGATGAGGTGCTGGCGGCGATCCTGGAGCAGCGTGAGAGCGTGATGGTTTCCACACTGGATGAAAAGGTGCTCGATCAGGCGTATCGCGCGGTCAATGCCGATTACGGCGGACTTTTCTGGGTGTCCGGTTATCAGTATACCCAGTATCTGTTAGGAGAGCAGCAGACCGGTCTCGCGTTTTCACCCCGGTATACGATGAGCTATGAGGAAAGACAGGGCACGCAGGCGGCGATCGACGCAAGTGTGGAACAGATCCTTTCGGGTATCTCGCCGGCGGACAGTGATTACGATAAGGCAAAATATGTCTATGAAAAGCTGATACAGAATGTCGATTATGTGCCGGATGCCGACAATAATCAGAACATTATCAGTGTATTTCTGACCGGACAGACTGTATGTCAGGGCTATGCCTGTGCGACCCAGTATCTGTTAAATCTCTTAGATGTTCCGGGCGTGATCGTGACCGGTATGGCGAACGGACAGAACCACGCCTGGAATCTGGTGCTCCTCGACGGAAATTACTATTATATCGATACGACCTGGGGAGATCCGACCTATGCCAACGCGGGGGAGGATGAAAAAGAGGTCAACTATGATTACCTGAACCTGACGACATCGGAGATCACGCGGACACATACGATGACGGTCGATTTCCCGCTGCCGGACTGTACCGCGATGGAAGATAACTATTATGTGAGGGAAGGCCGCTATTATGTTGACTGGTATCCGGATGAGATCGGGGCGCTTTACCGCGCGGCGTGGGAAAACAAAACCGGGCCGGTCGCGGTGAAATTTGCGGATTCGGCGCTGTATGCGGAGGCAAAGGACTATTTTATCACAGATCAGCATATCGGGGATTTCTGTGATGGATTAAAATCATTCCGATACCGCGAAAATCAGGATCTTGGCGTACTTACAGTATATTTTTCGTAAACTTTTGCGTTTTTTTATAAAATAACTCTTTTCAACTGGTAATATTTGTGCTACTATCATGTAGTAATAAAAACTACATGATGCAGAGGAAAAGAAAATGACATATAAAATTATAATTGACAGTTGTGGAGAACTTACCGATGTGATGAAGCAGAATGAACATTTCTGTAATGTCGCGCTGGAACTGAGTGTAGACGATCATCACATCACGGATGATGAGACGTTTGACCAGGCGGATTTTCTTCGCCGGGTAAAGGAGAGCAAGAACTGCCCGAAGTCTTCCTGCCCGTCTCCGGAGAGCTATATGGAGGCGTTCGGGGATGCCGAGCGTATCTATATGATCACGCTTTCTTCCAATCTGAGCGGCTCTTACAACAGTGCGGAACTTGCAAAGAACATTTATAGTGAGGAGCATCCGGATGCGGATATCCATGTGTTTGATTCCCGCTCCGCTTCGGTCGGGGAGACACTGATCGGTCTGAAGGTACAGGAACTGGAAGAAAAAGGACTGGATTTTGACAGCGTTGTGATGCAGACAGAAGCCTATATCAATGAGCAGAATACATTTTTTGTGCTTGAGACACTGGATACCCTGCGCAAAAACGGCAGACTCAGTAATTTGAAGGCGGTCGTTGCAAGCGCGCTCAGCATAAAGCCGGTGATGGGATCTACTCCGGAGGGAACGATCTGCCAGCTCGGTCAGGCACGCGGCATGACAAAGGCGCTGGATAAGCTGATACAGGATATGCTTGAGAAGACGAAAAATACCGAGGAGCGTGTGCTTGCGATCGCGCATTGTAATTGTCCGAAACGTGCGCAGTCCATGCGGGAAAAAATTGAAAAGCTGGCAAAATTCAAAGATATTATCGTTGTGGATACGGCGGGAGTCAGCACCATGTACGCAAATGACGGTGGTGTGATCGTAGCGGTATAAAACAAAAGAGGATGGGCGTTATGCGGTCTGTTAAAGAAGTCCGAAAGGCAGAAGTTTTTCGGGACAAAGGAGACAGCGCATGACGTTCTTTTTTTATATATTTTATCATCAATTTATCAAAAATGCGGTATAATAGAACCATAGCAATCTATGGAAAATACGGAAAGGAGAAGGGGAATATGTTAAAAAACTGGAATAAGCCAAGATGCCCGGAAGAAGAGGAACTTTTGACGCGATTAAAGGCAGCGCGTGAGCGCCTTACGGTACAGCAGATGCAGATCAAAGAAAAGAAGCTTCCGGTGCTCATTTTGTTTGAGGGCTGGGGAGCCGCAGGCAAGGGCAGTGTGCTTGGCAAGGTGATAAGGAACATTGATCCGCGCTTTTTTCAGGTGGCAACGATGGGGAAGCCGACCGAGGAAGAGGCGAGAAAGCCATTTTTATACCGGTATTTTGTCCAGATCCCGGAGGCAGGAAAATTTAAATTTTTAGATGGCGGCTGGATGGACGAGATCACGCAGGCGGTGCTGTACAAAAAGACGGATGAGGAGCATTATAAGGAACAGATCGAGAGCGTGCGGAGGTTTGAGCGTCAGCTGACCGATAATGGTTATCTCGTGGTGAAATTCTTTTTCCAGATCAGTGAAAAGGAACAGAAAAAACGTCTGGAGCTGTTAAAGGATGACAAGAACACAAAGTGGCGTGTAAACCAGGATGACAGCTGGCAAAATAAACACTATGCGCAGTGCATGGATGTGTTTGAGCAGTATCTGTGTGACACGAATGCGTCCCAGGCACCGTGGTATCTGATCGACGCGAAGGATAAAAAGTGGGCGGAGCTTCAGGTGTTGGAGACGCTGGTGAGCAGTATCGATACCGCACTGAAAAACGCGAGTCTTGCCGTGCCGCTTTTGCAGAATCCGTTCCCGCTTGAGCAGGCACCGAAGCTTTCGGAAGTAAAACTGGATAAGGAACTGACGCAGGAGGAATATAAAGAAAAGCTGGAGAAATATCAGAAGCGTCTGCGGGAACTGCACAATGAGCTTTACCGCAAAAAAATTCCGGTGATCATTGCCTATGAGGGATGGGATGCCGCAGGCAAGGGCGGAAATATCAAGCGGATCACCGAGGCGCTTGATCCGAGAGGATTTGAGGTACATCCGATCGCGAGCCCGGAGCCGCATGAGAAAGCGAGACATTATCTCTGGCGTTTCTGGAACCGTCTGCCAAAGACCGGGCATGTTGCAATCTTTGACAGAACCTGGTACGGAAGGGTCATGGTGGAGCGCCTGGAGGGATTTTGCAGTGAAAATGACTGGCAGCGCGCTTACAATGAGATCAATGAGTTTGAAAAGGAACTCTCCGACTGGGGTGCGGTTGTGATCAAATTCTGGGTACAGATCGATAAAGATACCCAGCTGGAACGCTTTAAAGACCGGGAAGGTACGCCGGAAAAGCGCTGGAAGATCACAGATGAGGACTGGCGCAATCGCGACAAGTGGGATCAGTATGAGGAAGCGGTCAACGAAATGTTAAAAAAGACCAGTACAAGCTATGCGCCGTGGCATATCCTGGAGTCCAATGATAAGAAATACGCGCGCGTGAAGGCGCTTAAGATCGTTGTGGACGAGGTGGAAAAGGCACTGAAGGAGAGAAAATAATTTACAGGAAAAGTGAAGCAGGCATTACGAAATCGTAGTGTCTGCTTTTTTTGCGCCGGGCGCTGTTGGTGTTTTCCTGCTTGATTTTATCAGGTGATAGGGATACAATAAAAAAGCATGTCACACTGTTACGAGAATATCGATTGGGATATCGGGCAGCTGCAAATATAAGAGAGAGAGGAAAGTTATGAAAAAACAAGTATTTATAATGCTTTCACTGGTTGCTGCACTTGGGACCGCCGTGGTATTTCCGGATACGGTCGGCGCAGCCGAAGTGATAATGGAAAGCACGGAAGATGAGACAAATACCGCAGGAAAAAACATAGATTCGGAGACCGGACTGGTTATTCCGGAACTGAAAGACTGGGATTACACGAAAGATGATGCCAATAAGATTTTATTGATCAAGGACTATAGAGGATTTGATTCATACATAAAAGTTCCTGCAGCATATATGATTGACGGAACGAAATACAAAGTTAAATTTACATTGAAAAGAAAAGATTATTTAAACGAAGAGGGAGTATTCTCAAAACACAATTTAGTGAAAGAGGTATTTTTAGAAGACGGAATTACCGGAGATTTCAGATATCTGTTTAAAGATTGTTGCAATTTAAAGAAAGCAAATATTCCGTCGGGAGTGACGGATTGTACCAGTATGTTTGAGAAATGTACAAGTTTGGTGGAAACACCGACGATCCCGGCGGGAGTGACAGAGTGTAAATCCATGTTCGCTTACTGCGAGAACCTGGAAGAACCACCGGAAATCCCGTCAGGAGTGGTAAATTGTAATTTGATGTTTTATCACTGCGAAAAAATGGCAAAGGCACCGGAAATCCCATCAGGTGTGGAAAGGTGTCAGATGATGTTTGCGTACTGCAAAAGTATCGTGGAAGCTCCGGACATCCCGTTAAGAGTGACAGACGCTAACAGAATGTTTAGTGACTGCAGTGAGCTGGTGAAAGCACCGAACCTGCCGGAAAGTATAGAAGATGCAAGTGCTATGTTTGAGGATTGTTCAAAATTGTCAGGAAGCATGGAAATTTCGGGGAGAATACAGAAATTATACCATTGGTATTATGCAGGGAAAGAATATAATGTAGGTATGTTTGAAAATGCGGCCACCGAAGGGGATGGGCTTACGATTTATTATGCGGACGATGTGAATATTGACGAGATTTTAGAGACAAAAAGTGCGAATAGTAAAATTACCGCAAAACCGCTGTCGGAAAAGCCCGGGCCAAAGCCGGATACACCAAAACCGGATACGCCAAAGCCGAGCGACCCGACCCCGGCAACACCATCGGGAACTAAGGTGGCAACTTACGGAAATGATACCTTTTATCAGGGCGATGATGGAAATCTGCGCTGCTATGAAAACGGCAAGTTAGTTACCAATGAATTCAAATTTGACGGAATGTATACCTATTATATGCAGGCAGACGGAACTCCGATGAAAGACCGGCTGACCTACCATCCGGACGGAGAGCATATCATCTATCTTGATACCGAGGGGCATGAAGTGTTTGCCAATTTCCAGTATTGCCCGAGCGTGGATTATATCTGTTACTTTGATTCCCAGGGATATCTTTATAAGGATCAGATCACGTTTGTGGGAGACAAGACATATTATCTGAATGCCAATGGAGCGCTGGAACAGAATGGTTGGTTCCAGTTTGCAAATGGTCTGGATTATGGATGGGCAAATGGTGACGGTACTTTGATCACGACAGGGTTCTCTGCGGATCCGTACGGCAGAACGGTGTTTTATCACTGGAACGGAATGGTAGCGAGAGGGCTGATTACGGATGGTGCCTACTATTACAACATGGACACGACAGATGGACATTACCTTGGACAGTTTCCGGTGCAGTAATTAGAAACTGAATTGAAAAACAGAAGTGGAATTGAAACCGGTGCATGGGAAATACCTGTGCGCCGGTTTTTTAGTAATCAATAGTTTATAATAATTTAATTTGTCCCAATAATCGGCGTGTGCTAAGATAAATGTATAAAAGCATATTTTCTATTGGACAACAGTCCGTCTGTCCGCCGTCCGGCGGTTCTAAACATTCTTGTTATTTCAGAAAATTCATGCTTTTTCACAATCAAAAAGCAGGGGTTTTCGAAGAAATTACTCCTGCGCCAACAGGAGGAAAATAAAATATGGACAAAACAAAAGAAACAGGAAATCAGGTATACCGCAGTTACAAAGACCGGTTGTTCCGCATGGTGTTCCGGGAGAAAAAAGAGCTGCTCGGGCTGTATAATGCAGTGAACGGTACGTCCTACACCGATCCGGAGGCGCTTACCGTCGTGACACTGGAAAATGCCATTTACATGAACATGAAGAATGATCTGGCAGTGGTTATGGATTTTTACATGAATCTGTACGAGCATCAGAGCACCTATAACCCGAACATTCCGCTCCGCAACCTGCATTATGTGGCAAAGGAGCTGCGAAGCTGGAGCGGTGGTCGGACGATTTATGGCAGGCAGCTGGTAAAGATACCGACACCGCGCTTTTTCGTGTTTTATAACGGAAGGGATATGCAGCCGGAACGGCAGGTGTTAAAGCTGTCCGACGCATTTATGAACCCGGAGGAAGATCCGGCACTGGAGCTGAAAGTTGTGATGTTAAACATCAACCTCGGCAGAAATAAAGAACTGATGGAACAGTGCCATACACTGCTTGAGTACGCGCAGTTTGTTGACCGGCTCAGAACCTGTGAGAAGAGCATGGGACGGGAAGAAGCGGTGAAGCATACGGTAGATGCCTGCATCAGAGAAGGAATTCTGAGGGATTTCCTGTTAAAATACAGGGAGGAGGCCATAGAGATGTGTATCTTTGAATATGATGAGGAAGAGACCCTGCGTCAGCTGGGGCAGCAGAGCTATGAGGAAGGCGTTGCGGTTGGAGAGGAACAGATGCTTCTTCGAAAAATCTGCACAAAACTGAAAAAAGGAAAAACGCCGGAGACCATAGCGGAGGAGCTGGAAGAAGACCTTCCGAGAGTAAAAGCGATTTGTGAAGCAGCAGCGGCGTTTGCACCGGAATATGACTGGAGATCGGTCTATGAAGAAATAGAAAAACAAAAGCGATAGACGGCGCACGAGGTCTGGTGGACCTCGGCCTTGCGCGGACCGAAGCGGAGCAAAGAAGCGAGAACTCGTTCGAGCCCCGTTTCAACATATAAAAAAGAAGCTTTTCTCAAAGCTTCTTTTAAAAAAGCGATAGACGGCGCACGAGGTCCGGTGGACCTCGGTATTGCGCGGACCGAAGCGGAGCAAAGAAGCGAGAACTTGTTCGAGCCCCGTTTCAACATATAAAAAAGGAAACTTCCATGAAGTTTCCTCTAAATAGTGTCTGCTGATTAAAAGAAAATGAGCTTAAAACTATTGATTTTACTGTGTTTTCTGCTCAAAGATGGTATAATAAAGTG